>NZ_CP108045.1:0-108569 GCF_036163995.1 Rhodococcus sp. NBC_00294 | reverse complement strand
GAGGTGATTGACCGCGAATTGGCCCTCCCACCCTTGAGCCGTCCGTTCGAGTGGGGTAGCCATGATCCCGGAGGTCGCGAACAGCAGATCGACGTGGTTGCCGAAGTCCGCGATCGTCGCTGCGGCGGCGCGGATGCTCTCCTGGTCGGTGGGTCCATCTCCTCGACCTGCACGCCGGTGACGCCGCCGAGCACGGTGTGGGCGGAATCGACACGGCGGGCCGGGAGGAGAAACACGGGCGCCGGAGCGGGAGAGCGCCGTGGTGGTGTGCAGCCCCAGGCCGGGGTATCTGCCGGTGACGACCGCGACCGTGCCGGTGAGGTCGACACCGTCCACGACCCCCGGCAAGAACGTCTAGGTCAAGAGCAGAGCGGCGTCCATGTCCATCGATCACCGCGCCAGCACCTTCGTTCTCTCGGCGCCAATTGTCCCGATGGTCAGATCCCCGGTGGCGGTGGCGGTGGCGGTGGCGGTGGCGGTGGCGGTGATGTTCGGTCGCCGCGCTCCGGTTTCCGCTCGACCGAACGTGACGAGCTGGTCACCGCACTGTGGCCGAGGCATCGACCCCGACGAGGCGTTTGGGCCGAGTGCCACGCACATGGCGCACTCGGCCCGAGCCCAGTCAGGACCCTTACAGCGCTTTCGCAGGAGCGGCGGCGGGCGAGCCGGTCATCGACAGGGCACCGGGAGCCTCCGCGGTCGGTGCGGTCACCCCCTTCATGACTGCCATGCCGATGAGTGAGAGCAGGACAAGCGCGGCGATCACGCCGGCCTCGATGATTGCTGCATCAGTGACGAACCGGAACGCACTGGCCGTCGCGGCGACGGTAGTGGGGAGCCAGGTCCGCTTGAGTCTTTTGGCAGTTACGGCCAATCCGAATCCGATGGCGATCGCCGCGGCGATACTGCCGACGTAGAGCGGGATCGCGATGGTCTCGAGGGACCACCCCGGGATGCTGTGCAGTGCGGTCATCACCGCGATCGCGCCGACGACGGTCTGCATGGTGGGCTCGAACGTTTTGACCTCGAACTTTATCCCCACCGAGAGCTTGAGAAGCCGGTCCTCGGTTATAGACTGCGACATGGCGAACCTTCTTCCAGGGAGGATTCTGCTACTGGTGGCGCCCTGGCCGGGGCGCCACCTTATTTTTACCCGCATCCACGGCTTCGGGAACCCCCATTCACCAGGGATAACGCGACTTTGCCGTCGCATATCTGAGTAATCTGAGCTTGAGCGACTAGAAACTCATTTCAAACGACATTGTATCGTCTGAGGAGCTCAGCGCCATGAACTCTCGTGCAGAGTCCACACCGGAAGCTGTGGCCCGTGAGATCGAGATCGCCCGAGGTGTCGACACCTTGACTCCGGTGCGGATGCGGGTACTCGTCGAGGTGGCACGCACGAAGGTGATCAGTACCGCGGCCGAGAATCTCAACGCCGACCCGACCACGGTGACCAAGCACCTGCGGACTCTCAATGCACTCTTTGGACCGTTGACGGTGGCACACCGAGGCAACGCCGAGGTGACGATCACCGAGCTGGGCCGCAGTGTCGCTGCACGCTTCGACGAGATTCTGATGGCCCAGCGCAGTCTGGTGCACCAGCGGCGCACGACGGCGGTCCGTTATCTGCCGCATCACAGCCCGACGGTGATGCCGGCCGCCGCGGCGATGATCGCCGAGAACTATCCGTTGGAGCTCAGCGTGCTCGGCGAGCACCACCGCGCTGTGGACCACTTCGTCGACCGAGCACTCAGGCCGCTGGTGGCCGGATTGTTCGATGTCGCTATCGGGATCGACCCACACGACTTCGGAAGCTCTGCGGAGGTGGCACAGTCCTATGCGACAGTCACCAATCAACTCACCACGACGCCGCTGTACAGAGCGTGGCTGGAAGTGATGGTGCCGAAAGGTGGGCCTCACGCAGAACGCCGATACATCACCGTCGCTGATCTCGCCAACGACCCATTGCCGTTGTTGGTTGCACCGGTAGGAACCCGGTCCCGGGGGCAACTGGAGAAATTGTTCGCGCAGGCCCGACTCACTCCCACTGTGCGAATCGCAGAGTACGAATCGAAGGTACTCATCATGGCGGCGTACTCCGGGCTCGGCTTGGCCGTCCTACCTTCCGATCTTGCTCTGCAATTCGACAGCGCATGGGACGCGCCACTCGCGAGCACGGCTCAGGCCGATCGCTGGGCATGGGTACCGCTCAGAGCCCGCCCGGACGAACCCGCCGACACCTACAACGTGGTCGCCCACCGACGCCGTCAAACCACGGCCGATGCCGGAGCTGGACTGTTCATCGCCAAACTGCAGAATGTCGTACACGAGGTCATGACCGCCTCCGGACGCCTGGACGCACTCGCGATCAGTCAGGAGGACACTCAGACCGTCACGTCAGAACCCGATGGATCAGCCGAACGCGCTGCTACTCGAGGTCCATGACCCAACGCCCCGCCCTTTCCTGCCCTGCCGGGCGGGGCCAAGCGGTCAACTTCGGCGAGCAACTCCACAACGACGACAAGTTCTCGCCCAGGTCGATTATCCAACGTCGGCTGAAGCTAATGAGCGTGAGGACTCACCAACTACCGGGCTACAGCGGCCTGTCGGTGAGCCGTGATAAAACCGGTCGGTCGGGCTACTGAAAATGAGGTCAGCGCATGGCAGTTCAAATCACGCATCGCCGTATGTCCCCGGGCGGTACGAAAAATGAGCACATCACGATGGTGAAGTGGCGGAGCGACGCCGACGGGAGCGTTAATTCCAGCACCAAGGCAACGATGGTCGACTGGATCGACAACAAGAACGGGTCGGCCTACGTTCAGGGCCGGGTGTCGCGGTCGCAGGTGGGGACCGTGCACGAGTCCGGTGCGACTCCGTATCTCCGCACGTATGCGAACGGAGAATGGGACGACAATTTGTTGTCGTTGCCGATTTTCTGATCGGGCGTGCCGTGTCCCGTCTTCGATTCGAGTCCGAGGACGGGACACCGCACAAGCGCGTTTCGTGATCGACTCGGGCCGGCTTCTCGGTCACATCGAGAAGCCGCCAGCGAACTGGCAGAGATGAGGGCGTTCTTCGAAGAGGGCGGAGAAGCATCAGCGCGAGGGACCGCGACCCACCCCTGGATACGAGCAGCCCTGTCTTGGTCGACGGCTGGCTGGACGGTCGGGGCTCCGATTGGGGCGCATCCTGATTGTCGAGCAGACGCTGATGAACGCAGTGCGCTACCACTTCCCGGTGACCGATTCGCAACGCGCTGTAGCGGAGTCGACCAATTCGCAACAACTGTGGCAGGACGCCTACCTCCGCGCCAAGGCGTTCCCGCACACGTAGACCTATCGATGCTAAGCCGACCCACCGGAATCGTGGCGAACCCGGTGGCGCTGACACCGGACCGTCCCGAGTGAGGCGAACGGCCCGGTATCGGCCTCAGCTGCCGAACGCGTCCGTGAGATCGCTGATCGCGGGAAGCGCCGGCTCCGGCGACGCCTGATCGATGGTGATGACGACGGACTTCTGCTGGACGGTGTACGTCGTCCACGGCACGAGGTCTTCCACGTGTTCTTTGATGCCCGGGTAGTCGGACAACCACCAGGCTTCGGTGGAGTCGAACTCGCCGAGCGTGCAGGTGGCGAGCACGACGTACGAGCCGGGTGGGATGTCGGTCACCGTCTGAGTCGTGGTGGCGCCGGCTGCGATCGAACCACTCTCGTAGTACTCGTGCGTCTGCGACACCACTGTCTCGACCGGAGGGAGGACACCCTCGGGTGCCGATGCCAGGGCTGTGGTGCACAGGACGGTGCCGTCGGCCGTGTTGGTGATGGTGTTGGTGACGGTATCGCCGACGACGTCGTAGGAGTAGGTGATGTCGGTGGGCTCGGCAGCGGAGACGCTGCCGGGTGCGGCCAGCGCCAGGGGTACTGCGATGGCTGCGACCACTGCTACGCGTCTGGGTATTCGCACGGTGTGCTCCTTGCTGTCCGGTTGCGTTCGAGGACCTGACTATTCGACGTAGGCGCCGGTGGTGGGGGAGTAGTAGACGGAGCCACCGAGGAATGCCTGGCGGGTGCCGATGCCGTCGCCGGCGGGAGCTTCCGGGCCCTGCGGGTACGACAGAGTGCCGGTGGGTCCACCGAGGGAGGTGTAGAGGTCGAGGATCTCACCGCACACCGGGTACGGGGTGGGCCAGAACGACTGGCACGTCGCCGCAGCAGTGGCCTGCGGGGCGGCGGATGCGGGCTGGGCCATGGCCTGTCCTGCGCCAGCGAGAGCGAGGGCGGCGCCGAGGACGCTGACAGCCGTGAAGCGGACGCGAAGTCCGGTGCTGCGGCGGGTGGAGGTGCGTGTGGTGGTCACGAGGAGGGCTCCTTTACCGGGTTATGCGATGAGCTCACGGGTGCGCCGACACCGACCACGCCGCGAAGCGAAGCGAGACCGCGGAGTCTGATGTCGGACTTGTCGGACGCTATCAGCACTCACGAGCCCCTGTCGCGACAATGACTCCAAGGCCGAAGTCCTTGGCGCAATCCGAAACAGGTTGCGAAACAACGGTACTCGGCGCGTCGCATGCATCTTCACCGTTCCAGACGAGAACCGAGAACAATCGTTCCGTTTTCAACCAAGTCAGCGTGACGAATGGTTCGTTTAGTGACCAGTGGGACCACAGTGACAGTTGCGGTTTCTGAGAATCCGCTTAAGGATGCTCTGGCGACCATCGCTCAGACCGGTCGCAATCCCTCCGAGAGAGCAGCGTCCATGACGATCCTTGCTCGGCCGCCACGGCCGAAACCGATATCCACTTCGTTGCCGCGGTCGGTGTTGACCGCCGGCTTGATCGCGGTCCTGATGGCCACCGGCGGGGGAGCGGTTGCCACTGCGCAACCGTCCACTACCCCGGCCGCACCGACCACCACAGCAGCCCCGCAGATCCTGCAGCAGAAAGCGCCGGCTCCTGCCGATCCGTGCGCGACGACCACAACGCCTACCTCGACGAGCACGGCGCCCCCGACCACCACAACACCGACGACCGCGGTCCCGGCGACATGCACCACAGTCCCGACCACCCCGTCCGCGTCGGCAGTGCCCCCTAGCGCAGAACCTGCCGCACCTGCGCCGGCGACAACCGCCGCTACCGCACCTGCCCCGGCATCGGAGCTCGCCCCCGCGCAGCTGCCGGCTGAGCCCGCCGCTGTCGAGCCTGTCGCACCCACCGACGACGAACTGTCCTCCAAGACAGCCGAACCAGACCCTGACTACACGCCGACCGAGAACCCCAACTCCACACTCGTCCCCGGCCAGATGCGTTCGGACCGCGAGGAAGTACCCGCCCCGTTCACCAAGGAGGACGCCGACCGCGCTGAGATCGCCGAAGCGCGCCTACGCACCTCGCGGGCCGCCACCGCATGCCAGGTCTACTGGCCGTCGTGGTTCAACGTGTGCGGCGAGATCAAGGCCAAATACGACTCACTCGGCGGACCAGGAAGCTTCCTCTCCTACCCGTCCAGCGGAAACATCGTCAACCCCGGCAACACCGGTGAACGAGTCACCTTCCTCAACGGACCCATCTACTGGTCCGCCGCCGGCGGAGCACACCCCGTCGTCAACAGCTTCCTCAACCGCTGGGGCATCCTCGGCTACGAAGGCAGCTACCTCAAATACCCCACCACCGACGAGATCGTCCTCCCCGACGGCGGCCGCCGCCAGGAGTTCCAGGACGGCGCGATCTACGTCTCGTTCCAGAACGCCATCGGCTCGGCCATCCAGAACGGGCCACTCCGCGACAAGTACAACAGCGTCGGCGGACTCACCCCCGGCAGCAGCTTCCTCGGCTACCTCACCGAAGACCACAAACGCACCCTCCCCGACGGCCAAGGCCAAATGGCACGCTTCCAGAACGGCGTCATCTACTACTCACCGGCAACAGGAGCGTATCCGGTCACCGGCGATCTGCTCACCCGATGGACCTGGTCCGGTTACGAGCAGGGGTCCTGGGGATACCCGACAGGAGACGCTACAACTACAGCCGGTAACTCAAGCCAGCAGTTTCAGTACGGCTTGATGAGCTGGCCGTACACCAACGCAGCAGCGGTGGTGGACGACGGGGATCTTGAGCCCATTTTCGTAGACGGCCGGACCCCCACGACCGACCAGGACTACGCAACTGATGCACTTGACGGGCAAAACCCCGCAGACGGGTTCCGCGCAATCTCCAATGGAGGTGGGTTCAGCACAGGCTCTTGCGAGTCGACGCTAACGTGCGTCGAGGGTGGAGACCCGGAAGAGCCCATCGTCGACGCACCAGCGCCATCAATCCTCGCCCCCGAGGATTGCTTTGCCGATACGTCAACCAATCTTGGCGTTTGGTTTGCGACTCGCAAACAAGCCTGCTTGTTGACAGAAACAGCCGGCTACACGGTCAAACTCCCCCAGGATCCGACGAAAGTAGTCGGACGCATACCTGCCTCTGGATACTCCTCCATCACGACATCTCATTTATCGGGAAAGTTTGTGCAAGAGGTCAAACTCTCCTTCGGCCAACACACCGGACGCGTCGGCATCGCACGTCTCAACTACCAGGTCTTCGGCGATCACGCCGAAGACGGTGAGGTAGAAGTCGAATCCGACTTCGAATCGGGAAGTGTTCTTTACTCGAACACCACCGTCACCTTCAAGATCAAGTGGAACTTCGAGGGCGTTCCTCAAGGACAGATCGATAGCCGGCAAAATAATTTCCGCTATTGGTTTACCAACGACGATTCCCAGATCTTTAGCCCGTCCTCGGACGGGAAGTTCGACGCCGACATCGTCAGGTGCGACAACACGATGCGGACGTCAGGCGGCCAATACCGACAAGGATGCGTCATTGCCGGTCATCCTGCTTCGTGGGCAATGAATGAATATGGTGACATTGACGAAGCAGCAGGTCACGTTCTCGCAGCTCAGGGTGTGGGCCTACCGGGCGGATCCTTGGATTCGATGCTCCAGAGAACCACGAACGTGGCGAGTCGAAACGACAATCGCAATCAAGCCTGCCCACGAGGCAACCAGAAAGCGGACAAGCGCCGCGAGGGTGTCCCGACTCGGAGCTGCGACGAGTACCCCTTCGCCAGCACGATACAAGGCGCAGCTGGTAAGGACGGAAACGGGCGCTCCTTCAACCCGGAATGCCACGTCCCCGACCTGCTCAATCCCGGAACCGGCTACAGCGTGTGCATGATCGACAACTCCGAGAACCTCCGCGCCGGTGGCCAACTCGGCGGATTCTACGGCCGCAACCGAGTGGTTCATCAAGACAGCTACTGGGTCGACCCTGTGAGTGGCAACTTGCCACCTGTGCCGTGACCTGCGGCTGTAGAAGCGGTATCATAGAAGGATGCAATCTGGGCAAGTAAGGTCAACGAGAGCGCTCGCTCTAGCGGGCATACTCGTTGCGGCCGCCGGAATTGCCGCTTTCATGGTCGTCGGCGGCGGTCAAGGGGATTCTACGGATCCTTTGTCGCCGCCGGCGGTCACCCGGACGGAGCTGCCGGCCGAACGTCCCGTAACGGCTCCTCCGCCCTCCACCGCAGACGGACCAACCGAGGCTGACGACATGAGTGAACTCGATCCCGAATATTTCGACCCCGAGGAAGCCGTTATCGAAGACGGGCGTACTCCAACCTCGGACAGCGACTTCGCTGAGGACGCTCGAAGTGGACGAAATCCGAATGAGGTTCCGACCCGCCTAGACGGAGGCGGTGGTTTCACCCCGCCACAGTGAACGACGGCCGAGGCTCAGGAGGCCAGGCCCTCTTTGAACACTTGGCACAGTTCTGCAGTCATCAATAGCTCGGCGCGGTTAGCTTTTTCCGAGTTCAATTCGCGCATACCATTTCCGTAATGCTTAGTCAGATATTTACTGCTGTGGTATTGAGATATGACAGTCGCTAGCATCACCGAATTTTCCCATTCCGCTTCCATCCCCGCCTCTGCCGCGATGCTGGCCACTTCAGATGCATCCCGGGAGACTCCCCCACGGTATTCTGCGATATCTATGTATCTTGAGATACTTATATCGGAGCTTGTCTCGATAAACTGCTCGTAATCGGATTTTATGAGATGATCCAAACGATCCAGAATGAGGATCCATCGCGGCCCCAGGTGATCGACCAGGTCCTCACTTGCGATTTGCATACTTCGTAGGGACTGAAGTTCTTGTTGTGCCGGCATGCCAGGAATCCGGTATTTACGAAGCCACTCACGTTCCACCAAAGCGGCGTCTAGGGGAGACCCGACTCTATTCAGGCAGTCTTCGAGAAGTACGTTGTTATTCTGATCAAGCAACTTGGACATAAAGTCCGCAGCCATGTGCGCAACCTGCGTCAATGCTTCGGTCCGTTCCTGTTCACGCTTCATGAACGGATTATAGGTTCGCCGGCTCGCCAACATCGAGGGGCGTGCAATCAGCCAACCGCCGCAACCGTCCCGACTGACGGTGATCGGACGATCAACGAACCCACTTCGATCAGGACGACCGCGCGTGTTGCCTGCTGCATCGTCCGCCGTAACCAGTGACCGCCGGCATGATCGCAGTCCTGATGGCCACCGGCGGGGGAGCGGCGGCCACCGCGCAACCGTCCACTACCCCGGCCGCACCGACCAGCTCCGCGCCCGCAGCGCTGCAGCAGCAGCAGCAGCAGGCGCCGGTCCCGACCGACCCGTGCGCCACCACCACGGCACCGACCACCACAGCGGCCCCGTCTACCAGCACACCGGCGACGCCGACCTCGTGCGCCGAGGTGCCGTCGCCGGCACCTGCCCCGCAGCAGGCACCCGTCACACAGTCAGAAGCCCCGGTCGTCACTGACGTACCGGCACCCACGCCTTCGGGAACGACGACACCGACCACCACGAGCTTGACGCCGAGCGCGGAGGCCACCGCGCCGACCGCAGTGGGCAAGCGGATCCCGTACACCGGGCTACCGACAGAGAACCCGAACAGCACCCTGATCCCCGGCAAGATGCGCTCGGACCGCGAGGAGTGGCCCGAGCCGTTCACCAAGGAAGAAGCCGACCAGGCCGAGATCGGGGAAGCCCGACTGCTCGCCAAACAGCGCACCTCCCGAGCCGCGGCGACCTGCCAGAAATACTGGCCGTCGAACTTCGACGTGTGCGGCGCCATCCGAGACAAGTACAACTCCCTCGGCGGAACGTTCAGCTTCCTGCTGCTGCCCACCAGCGGAAACATCGTCAACCCCGGCAACACCGGCGAGCGCGTCACGTTCATGAACGGACCGATCTACTGGTCCGCAGCCGGCGGAGCACACCCCGTCGTCAACAGCTTCCTCAACCGCTGGGGCATCCTCGGCTACGAAGGCAGCTACCTCAAATACCCCACCACCGACGAGATCGTCCTCCCCGACGGCGGCCGCCGCCAGGAGTTCCAGGACGGCGCCATCTACGTCGCCTTCCAGAACGCCATCGGCTCCGCCATCCAGAACGGACCACTCCGCGACAAGTACAACAGTGTCGGCGGACTCACCCCCGGCAGCAGCCCCCTCGGCTACCTCACCGGAGACCACATCCGGTCACTGCCCGACGGCCAAGGGCAGATGGCACGATTCCAGAACGGCGTCATCTACTACCACCCAACACACGGAGCATGGCCAGTGCGCGGGGATATCCTGTCTCTGTGGGGCCACCTCGGCTATGAAGCCAGCAAGTATGGATACCCCCGCAGCGATGCGATTGATGACGGCACAGGATGGTTCACACAAACTTTTGCGAACGGGCCGCTCTCGGGCGAGATGACCCCTCCGATAGCGGGACCCGAAGGGGCTTTCTACTCCTTCGACAGTCGCGAAGCCGCAATTGCATGGTTCGACAGTCAGGAGGCGTTGGCGGGTGACCCGCAAGCGCGTCAGAGCGCTACGGCCTCACGCATTCCCCCAGGCTCTGTCCAATACGGACCGTGCATTTTGATACCACAATTTCTGCACTGGCGGACAGACAGTGGTCCCGGAGCTATCGTCGGTTATAAACCGGTCACACGCTGTGACGAGCCGATGACCTCAATCAAGCACGAAACCGATCTGCGTTACGAATACTTCGGTTATTGGCGAATTGCTGACTCCTACTCTTCGAACAACTACGGAGTCAAGAATCTCCAACAGAAGAACGTGGAGTTTCACTGCACGGGTGACACAGGAACATGGTTTGGCGGACGCACGCTGGGCACAATCAATGTAGGCGGTAAGGAGTATTACGCTGCCGTCTACCCGCCGCGCAAAAAGTTCGACTGCGAGGTTTAGCTTTCGCTCACTCGACATTTACAGATAGTTCTGGGGGCGCCTTCGATGGCGCCCCCCAGAACTATCTGAAGGTGTAGAATAGAACAATGACGAGCTTGGATTGGTGGACTAGTTACAACAAAGGCATCAGGAACCTGCAGCGTAAGAATGCTGCAGGTTGTGCATCCACCTTGTCCTTTGAAATTTGCAGCCTGCTTGATGACGTCGACCAGGCATACCACTTGTTGGCCGCCGATTCGTCGACGCGTTCGGACTCAGCCGCTACACGGCGGGCAAGAGCATGGTGCACGGTCGCCGTCAATCGCGGCTGGGCTCAGCTCGACGACGACGCATTTGAGGGCCATCGCCAAGAAATCTCGCTTATCCCATTCGCCAAGGACGCGTTTCCTCTCCTTTTTCAGATAACGAACGCAGATTTTGGTCGGATTGACTGCGGCGTAACAGCATTTGCAATAATCGATCAAACTAAAATCCAGTTAGTTCATGTACAGGAATCTCGCAATATGCAAACGTTCGCCGAGGAAATCGAAGATCTTGATAAATGGGTTTTTTCCATCCTAGACGGGTCTTTTATGATCGAATCGGCCCAAACGTATTTCACGGTAAGTACGTCATTCATGTCCGAAACTACGAAATCTCGTCACCGTCAACTTGGGCTTGGTCAGTATATCGCGAGGCCCTGGATGCACGGTTGGGAAAGTCGCTCGATTACAAAGCCGTAAATTTTCGTACACCGTCAGTCCTGAGCACCAGCATGGTCAGTTCCGGTGGAGCGACCTTCGGCGCATCCGCGAGCAGATATTGTTCATGCTCGGCCCATCCTTCGGGAAGGCGCCCGCTGTGCACTGACACCGCCTTCACGCAGCAATGCACGACCGCTCAGATCGTGGGCGGCGCGCTGCTCGACGATGCTCGCCGCCGAAGCCCGGACCCGTGGCAACAACGCCCTCAGCCTGTGGGCCGTGCACTGGGGAATGTTCGGG
This sequence comes from Rhodococcus sp. NBC_00294, assembly GCF_036163995.1. Taxonomy (NCBI): domain Bacteria; kingdom Bacillati; phylum Actinomycetota; class Actinomycetes; order Mycobacteriales; family Nocardiaceae; genus Rhodococcus; species Rhodococcus sp. NBC_00294. The sequence continues at coordinate 97,291 of NZ_CP108045.1, read as the reverse complement.
GCCTGGTCGCGCCCGGTGTCGTCAGCCCACGGCCACCGCCCCCCTCGAGTCCTGGTGCGGCTGGTCGACGAGACCGCGACACCGTCGTGGTACGAGCGGCGGCGACATTCTCCGCGGCAGTAGAGGTGGCCCGCGCTCACAGCGCGGCGTGGGGCGGAAGCATGCGCCACATCGAGGGACCCGATGGCGTCATCGTCGAACCTGACAAATGGGAACAGCTCATCGCAGTGGACGTCCCGTTGTCGTACGTATACACCGTGGAGCTGCGTTCACCCCGCCCACCGAGATGAACGAAACCCATGAACTGGTGTCTGCGCTGTGGACCACCACCAATCCCACCGCGCCGACCGTCCACTTGGCACCCGTGATCGGCCTTGCGGCCACCTCGGGCGAGACAGAGTCGGCCATTCAGCTCTCGCGTCTGTTCGGATTCCGTACAGACTCGATCAGCTCCTGCGCGAGGTCCCGGACCTTCCGGTTCGTGTGCTGCGACCGTTCCACCAGTACCGCGAATGCCTTCTCGGCGGTGACGCCGTGCACGGCCATGAGGATGCCTTTGGCCTGCTCGATCGGTGCGCGGTGCTCCATTGCTTCCCGCAGCCCCTGGACTTCGGAGCGGAGGGAGTCGAATCGGTCGTAGTCACCGAGGACCTCCGCGAGCACCGAGGTCAACCCGACGGCGGTGTCGACGTCGGCGTCGGTGAACGCCGCCTCCGCCTCGCCGTAAAGGTTGAGCGACCCGAACCGGATGCGCCCGGTGCTCAGCGGGACCGCGAGAAACGAGCGGATGTTCTCCTCGCGGGCAGTGTCCGCGAACCGCGGCCACCGCCGCTCGGCCTGAACAGAATCGACGCGCACGACCTCTCCAGTGCTGGCGGCGTGCAAGCACGGACCCGAACCGACTTCGTATTGGTCGGCGTCGACGCGCAAGGTGCGGGAGTCGCTGTGGACAGCGGTGAACATTCGCTGACCCACGTGCACGGTGACCCCGCAACTCGCGGCGCCGTCGATGGTCTTCGACGACAGCGCCACCAGCGATCGCAGCGCACGGTCGAGTCCGTCGTCGGTGTCGACGACCGCCCCGAGCGCCGCTCGAACGTCGGCGTCCTGCTCCACCTGCCCCCACCGGACGTCGGCGGGTTCCATGGCACGTACCGAGTTCTGCGTCGCCCGATCCGCGTCCTTCGCATCCATGACACCCATTATCGCCATTACCAGTGAACACCGGCGCCAACCGACTTCGCGACGATCAGTCGGGATCGCTTTGTGTGATGCGTTCGGCGAGCTTGATGACCGATGTGTGCCATTCCTGCGAGAGTCGCACCAGCATGGTGAACGCCGCATCGGCTCGCAGGTCGTAGCGTTCCATGATGATTCCTTGGCCTGGCCGATGACATCGCGGGTAGCCAACGCCAATTCGAGTTGCGCTTCTAGCTCCGCCGCGACGAGGGCGACCGCTGCGTGGGTGGCGAGCAGAATCCCGTCGTCGTCGTCGTCGTCGTCGGCGGCGACGAATCCGGCCGCGCACCGTGACACCGAGGATGACGCGCGACTATGGGTGTGATCGCACCAAGGGAGTCGAGGCAGTGTAGAAGCACCAGCGGCCGGCGTGGGGAGAACCTTCGTGAGGTGGTGTGCCGCGGTTTCTAGGGGCTCCCGACTCGGCAGGCATGATGTCGTTGACGCTCCAGACAGCGTGCGAGCACACTCCACTGATGGACTTGCAGCCATATGTGGTGCGCGAAGGGTGTGCTGTCACCGGTACCGGCGTCGTCGTCATGGACGAGTCCGGTGCCGCTCACCTCGCCCCGAATACACCGTTCCCTGACCCGCGAGAGGCGGCGAGGAAGATACCGCTGCGCTACAACGGCTTCGATCGAGAGTGGGACGGCGCATGGGCCGACGTAGTGGGCCGCTTCGCCCACGGCGGGGTCGACGTGGACTCGGTCCAGCGTTTCGACAGGCCCGCCTTCCCGGGCGAGGCGACTGTGCTCGTGACCTACCCGGACAGTCCAGGGTGGACGCGCGACGAACTACTGACTGTCGCGGGAGACACCGACCTGCACACGACGAGAGACCCGATTTACGGCTCCGGCGCTCGGCGCGACAAGAACGGAACGGACACACTGACCCTCGACTGCCTGTACATCGACGAGCCCCTCGCGCAATGGCTCGGCCACCCCCACCCCGGTGACATAGAGATTCGCAGCGCGCTCGTACCGTGTTCAGTGAACGACGTCACCCCTGGGGCGGGTCAATATGGACGTGCGCGGTAACGAGGTAGTGGGCTGCCAGTGAGCCTCTGTGACTGAAGTACTTGACAGAAACGGCACGGGTCGCTGATCGGCTCGATCGGCGCGTCGCGGTCGAAAAACCTGTGGAAATCCCCGCGCTCGGATGCAGTGGCGGTTCCACACCCTCCTATCGACCGGATAGTCAGCTTCGTTGAGTTTGCGAGTTTGGTGAAGTTGCACTTCTCGTGACTTGTGCTCAGGATGCAAGGCGCGACCGGCAATCGGACCGGTCGTATTCCTCTCCGAGAGAGCAGCATCCATGACGACCCTTGCTCGGCCGCCACGGCCGAAACCGATGTTCTCCTCGACCCCGCGGACGGTGTTGACCGCCGGCATGATCGCAGTCCTGATGGTCACCGGCGGGGGAGCGGTGGCCACCGCGCAACCGTCCACCACCCCGCCCGCACCGACCAGCTCCGAGCCGGCAGCGTTGCAGCAGCAGGCACCAGCGCCGGCCGACCCGTGCGCCACCACCACGGCACCGACCACCACGACCACCACAGCGCCTCCGTCGACCACCACGCCGGCAACGCCGACGTCGTGTGCTGAAGTGCCGACGCTGGCTCCGTCCACCTCGCAGGCACCCGTCATCGAGTCCGAGGCACCGGGTGTCGCGGACGTACCGTCGAGCACGACAACACCGACAGCCACGAGCCTTCCCCCGAGCGCCGAGGCCACCGCGCCGACACCTACCGGCGAGCGGATCCCGTACACCGGGCTACCGACCGAAAACCCGAACAGCACCCTGATCCCCGGCAAGATGCGCTCGGACCGCGAAGAGTGGCCCGAGCCGTTCACCAAGGAAGAAGCCGACCAGGCCGAGATCGGGGAAGCCCGACTGCTCGCCAAACAGCGCACCTCCCGCGCCGCGGTGACCTGCCAGAAATACTGGCCGTCGAACTTCGACGTATGCGGCGCCATCCGCGACAAGTACAACTCCCTCGGCGGCACCTTCAGCTTCCTACTGCTCCCCACCAGCGGAAACATCGTCAACCCCGGCAACACCGGCGAGCGCGTCACGTTCATGAACGGGCCGATCTACTGGTCCGCAGCCGGCGGAGCACACCCCGTCGTCAACAGCTTCCTCAACCGCTGGGGCATCCACGGCTACGAAGGCGGATTCCTGGGGTACCCCACCACCGACGAGATCGTCCACCCCGACGCAATTGGGCGGCGACAGGAATTCACCGGCGGCGCCATCTACGTCGCGTTCCAGAACGCCATCGGCTCCGCCATCGCCAACGGACCAATCCGCAATGAGTGGAATGCGCTTGGAGCTCACACGGGATGGCTCGGCTATCCGACCTCAGATGAGCTAAGTATCGGCACAACTAAGTACCACAATTTTGTCAACGGAAGCATCTACGACACCGAGTTTGACGTACCACGCGCCGTCGCAAATACCGACTCCCTGGAAAACTCAGCAGGAGACCCTTGCAATGCGATCGAACTGAATGCAGGGCAGTGTGATATCAATAGCCCTGATTTCAAGGGCGCACTGCAAGCCATGGAGGACTGCCTGTACTCCTCGGACGCCAAAAAGCGCGATCCCGAAGTTGTCGTAGCAGTCATCAAGTCTCCGTCGAATCTCGATCCAAAGCTCTACTTGACGTGCGGACGCTACAGGCACATGAAAAACGAGCACCGTGCCGATCAAGACCCCGAAAATGCGCTCGCCTGCATCGGTTTGGTCTATAACTTCGGTAGCGGAGCGGCCGCTGCACCGGATAGTACACAGGCAGGCCCCAAGAAAGGCCCGCGAATGGACAAATCCGAAAACAAATGTCAAGAGTACCGTGGTGTGGGAAGACACGCCCGCGCGGGCTAAAATCGTTACAGCGTTTGCCGGCCCCGAGAGCGATGACAAAGAATTCAATGGAAACGACTGGGGTAACTGCGCAGACGGTTACATAACCGACGAACCCAGACCGTAGACGGGCACCGACATGATCCAGGATTTGAACCAGAGGGCAGAGCAGTTCCTCTTGGCCGGCACGGTGACAGTGTCGGAAGCTCGCGCACTTCGGGTTCCCCTTGAGGCGAATGACCTACTTCGCGATCTCAGAGACAATGTGCTCATGCACTTGTGCGCACACCCCATGGGTGAGGCGGGTCGCTCCTCGGGACTAGCAGAACTCGAAGCTACCGGTCGGGCGATCCAGCGTGAACCAGAAGAATGGGAGGGGGTGCTTGCCAATGGCATTGGGCGTCATTTCATCTCCGTTGCACGATCGGTGACAAAAGAGAACAGACCGGATAAACGATGGGAAATGCTAACGCCGCTCGGTGCCCCAGCGGAAAATGCAAGAGATGCTGCGATCAATGTCTTTGCGCGAGTCATTTCGTCGCGAGTATCGGACGGATTACTTCATCCAGTCGTAGCCGCGGACCGCGTTCACACTTTCGAGTACGAAACGACAGACTGGTTGTCAGGCATTGGAGTGATGAACGAGTCGAAACGACTTTTGGAATCCTGGAAGGCAAGCTCTAGTGACTCACGCGGACACATCGAAACGGATATGAGGTCACTTTTCGAAGCTTGCAGCTGGCCAGCACTCCCGTCCTAGAAGGCTTCGACCGTGGCTCGCTCGCGCAACGTGCCCCATCCTCTCCCATGAGGATGGGGCACGAGAAGCAAGCACCCAACGCACGATGACCCACCCTGCAAGGCCCAGGGTCCCGGCTACGTGGTGCGCCCGGGGCCCTATCTCAACACCACAGTCGCCTCACACTACCTGCTGAACCCGCCCGGAACGGGCCTGTCGAACCGCGGGTCGCGCATGCACGTCGACGGCCAGAAGGCGGCGGACGACTGCCGGACGACGGCACGTCGATGCTCCTGGCGTAGCGAATCTGTTCCGGCTTCGCGCACGGCCTTACCTAGGCCACAAGCAATCTCATGCCGCAGTACAGCCACGAACAGATCAGCCCAACCATGCACGAGGTTGAGACCTCACCGAACTACCAACTGGTGGCGAGCCAATCGGAACGGCGTTGCGGGCGATAGAGCTCGCCGATCCCATGTTGCACACCAGGAGGTCGTCTCGGCCGCGCTCCGGAGAACTGGACATGACTCCCTACGTCTGGGCACAAAGCGCCCGGCGCCTGGGCCACCGGTTGACACCTTAACCAACTCGAACATTTCATAGCAGACTGTAACGTTTCAGCTATAGCGACGTCTAAATTGCTATAGTCTTGACGGATGGACCCGGCCTTGAACCCCTACACCCCCGGCTCGGGGCTCATGCCACCGTCCCTGCAGGGTCGAGATCGTGAGATCGACGCATTCGATCGCCTCGTGGCCCGCGCCAAGGCCCGGCACTACGACCGTGGGATGATCCTTAGCGGGCTGCGCGGAGTGGGGAAAACCGCCCTGCTCAATCATCTACGCAACCACGCCGAGCATCACGGTTGGTACACCGTCAGACTCGAGGCGCAGGATTCCGCAGCCGGAGCTCGACTCAATCACAAACAGCTCGCGTTGGGTCTGCGCACTGGTCTGCGGAAATTCAGCAGAAAATACGCCCTGAAACAAGCGGGCGAAAACGTCCTGAGCCTGATCGAAGGCTCCTCGCTCTCAGTGGCGGGCGTCAGCATGTCCGCCCCACAGGCGAAATCGCCGGAAGACACCCTGATTGACATCGAGGAGATCGTCGAGGCCATCAGTGAACTCGTGAAACCGAAGGGGTCAGCACTTGCGGTGTTCGTCGACGAGATGCAGGGCCTCGACCCGGATCTGATCGCCGCGCTGCTCGTCGCGCAACACCGAGCCGGCCAGGAAGGGTGGCCATTCTACGTCATCGGTGCCGGGTTGCCGAATCTACCTTCCGTCCTGGCCGAATCACGATCCTACGCCGAACGACTCTTCCTGTTCAGCACGATCGGACCGCTTGACCAGGGGGCCGCTAGGAACGCACTCGATGACCCCGCGGCCAAGATGGGTGGACACTTCGACCCACCTGCACTCGACATGCTGGTCGATGCAGCCGACGGCTATCCGTATTTCCTGCAGGAGTTCGGGGCCGCGATGTGGGAGGTCGCCCCAGCATCACCGTTCACGACCGCTGACGCCGCCGCCGCTATCGAAACGGGTACCACCCAACTCGACCAAGGGTTCTTCCCCTCGCGGTGGGACCGTGCAACCCCCGCAGAACGGCGCTACTTGCGCGCCATCGCCGACACCGGCGAACAAGCACCAAAGACCGCATCGCTGTCGATCTCACAGAGCGCTAGTGGGCCCTTTCGGGCGGCGCTGATCAAGAAGGGCATCGTCTACTCGCCAGAACACGGCAGGATTAGCTTCACCGTCCCCGGAATGGCTGCTTTTATCGCCCGCCAACCCGTCAACGACGCCTAGCAGAACGTATCCACTAGTCACACCTGGTCGATACTGGACGAGGACACATCGCCGATAATTGGGTTCTGTCAGCTAAAGGCTGAGTCCTTGTCGGGGCAACCCGTGACACGGACGAAAGGTCAGCGTTGGCGACCACGCCGAACGGTACGGTCGGTACATCGAGTTCGACGGTTTCCTTTGCAGAGGAGTGCAGGTGGCTGATTACGACGTGCAGTACGACCACGATTCCGGTGATTGGACCGCGAAGCGGGCGGGGGCGTCCCGAGCAGCAGGCAGGTTCGATACGCAGGCCGACGCGCACGACGCGGCCACCGGGTACGCCGAGCGCAGCGGCGGCGGCGAAGTACGGGACCACCGCAAGGACAACAACCAGATCAGGAACACCGACACGATCGGCAAGAAGGATCCGCACCCCCCGAAGGGCTGAGCGCCTATCCGGAGGTATCGACATGGGCCGTAAGTGGCGTCGGCGGCGTTCCACGGAAGCTGGTCGAGGGGCAGCGGGCAGAACAGTCGGCGGGTGGTGGGCTCGGATCAAGACCGATCGTCTCGCCGCGGCCATCGTGCTGGTGGTCGGCTACGTGCTCTCGGTTGTCGTGGCTACCGCTGCATACGGGGCACTCACCCTCGAGGTGCTCGGACCACTCGCAGCCTGGGTCGGCGCCATTCTGACAGCCGGCGCCGTCGTGGTCGCGCTCACGACGAACAGACGAGACCGCGCGTTCACTGCGAACCAGCAGACGGCGAGAGCGGTTGCGGATCTGTGGTCCACGATCGTGGCGGTGCGTAGACCTCTCGCGGCGTTCGACGCCGTTGCGCGCGAACCGAACTCGTTCGTTGACGGCGTTCCCTCCCGCGAGCTGGACCGGTTGTCCGGTGACGTACAAGATGCACTCACGGCAGCAGAAGCATCGTCGTTCTACGCGCGGCTGGTGATCGATACCGGCCGGCTTCTCGATCACATCGACCACATCGCCACCGAATTGACAGAGATGAGGGCATTCTTCGAAGAGGGTGGGGAGCATGAGCGTGAGGGACCGCGCCCCCCGGGATACGAGCAGCCCGTTTTCTCCGTTGACGACTGGCTGGACGGTCTGGGGCTCCGATTACGGCGCATCCTGTCTGTGGAGCAGACGCTGATGGACGCAGTGCGGTACCACTTCCCGGTGACCGATTCGCAACGCGCTGTCGCGGAGTCGACCGATTCGCAACAGCTGTGGCAGGACGCCTACATCAGGGCCAAGGCGTTTCCGCACACGGAGATCTATCGGCGCCATGCCGACTCACCGGGATCGTGGCGAACCCGGTGGCGTTGATACCGGGCCGTCCGGAGTGAGACGAACGGCCCGGCCTCGGCTCTAGTTGTACCCGGCCATCAGGTTGGTGACAGGCGGCTGATGGGTGGGTGACCGCCGAGTGCGCTGTGGCGGCGTCGAGTGTTGTACTCCTCGAGCGGCTACGTGTTCACCTAGACGTCGGAATCGAACCTCGATTACGGCGCTGCGCCGGACAGCAGTGCCTTCGATCTGATGGTGTCGACCCGTGATGTCTCAGATCTGACCCTCTGTCGCTACGACACTGTTGCATTCGACTACACACCCGTCCCGGTCGAACTGGGGAGCCGGGAGGACGACATCCCATTGGAGTTCAGCGATGAGACCGACCAGTTGATCCACTTCGGAATTCGACTCTTCCGCCAGCTTCAGCAACTCGGGACAGTGCTTGCAATCGACATGAGTGCCTACGAGAGGGCGCTCACTTAGAGGACGGCTGGCTCGGACGGCAGATGACCCGCTCACCGGCAGGTGCAGCATGGACGGTATCCGCGCGAACCGAGTGCCATCGGCCTTCCATCCATAAGGACACCGCTGTCCGTGTTCCGTTTGGTCCCGTTCGTCGCAATCCACAACCACCGGCGCTTCGCTTGACTCGTGGCCTCAAGGCTCGGAATCCCTCCTGCGGGACTGCTTTCGCACACATTAACGGGTGCATAGCCCTACTTCACCATACCCAGTGTCACGCAACACCGGTTTCGAGCATTGTACAGTCTCGGTTGCCGTATATACCGAAGGTATTGGCTCGCGACACGCTTTAGCGCGCCATATTGCTTGAAAATTCTTTGTTCATAGGTTTCTGTTGCGAATTGCCGCATGGCGGTCTTTACTGAGCCAAAGCCAACGGGACCGTGCCATACAGTCACCTCTATAGCGGTGGACGGCGCCTAGGTTCGCATAATCACTCTCTCAGGGGGACTAGTGGGTTCAGCGACTAATAGTGGCGCACGACCTAAAATTGATGGCTGCAGACCCGCATGGCGAGGTGCACGGTCACTTGCCCGCGTGATGTCGCTGCTGATTGCATCGGTGGTCACAATCAGTCTTGCAACACCCATTGCACACGCGGATGCAGTCTACGGGAACTATGTCGTTGGCGGCCGAATCGAGCAAGAGTATCTCGCCCGGGGTGGTCCGAATGTCGTAGGAAATCCAACATCGCCCGAATCCAACGCGTTCAACGGCGGAAAATTCCAGACGTTCCAGAACAACGCTTCGATCTACTGGAACGGAAACGTCGCGGGCGGATTCGCGAAATTAGTTGGAGGTCTGATTAGAGATCGTTGGGGTCAAGTCAATTGGGAAAATGGGTTCCTAGGCTACCCCACTACTAGCGAGGGAACGCTGTCGAACCAGAACGGCAGGTTCAACCACTTTCAGGGCGGCTCAATCTATTACACTGCCGCAACCGGCGCAGTGATCGTCAACGGGGCCATCAAGGACATCTGGGCTCAGGCCGGCTGGGAGAACTCCACTTACGGATACCCAGTCAGCGAGGAATATCCGTTGAACGGCGGCTACCAGCAGGAGTTCCAAAATGGCTTGATCTCGTGGAACGTAGGACCAACTCCGGATGGTGACCCGAATCAGACCAACGCACTGGTTGGTGCCGACGATCCCTTCAATCGGTTCCCCAGACGGACGGCAGATCCCATCCCGTCCACTAGCGGATGCTCCACACCGGATGCAGACGGGGATATTATCTGCTTCGGCGTCGGCAAAGCCGCTCCGACGCCAGTTTCACCTTCGCCTGCCCGGTCCGCCCCTCAAGGATCCATGCCGGAAGAATCGTCGTCACCCAGCGAAACATCACCTGGAGCGACCTCGGAGCCGATGCCGTCGAGCAGCACTCCCAATGCCACAACGCTCCCCCCAGCCACGACGGCCACTAACTCGGCGACACTGCCATCGTGCCCGACGACGACAGAACCCTCGCCGACAACCCTGCCAACACCTACAACGGCGGATTCTTCGTGCACACCGGCGCCCGCGGACTCCTTGGCCCCTCCCCCAGAAGCTTCGGCACCTTCATCGTTGCCCGCAACGACCTCAAGTCAACAGCCTGCTCCCCAGAATCGACCGTTCCCGGCATTGCCTCCACTGCGGACGCAGGCCGCCTTTACTATTCCTCCGGACCCAGCGCGAAATCTCACCGCAGAAACAGCGTTCTACAACTCAGGTGGATCGTGCGCAGGCGCAGCTTTTGGCTACTACTTCGGCAAGCGATTCTATCTGTGTGGGACAATGAGGTACGTGCTGAACAGTTGGAAAACAGTCAACGGTGTCATGGAGTTGGCTGGGTCAGAAAAGGGCTTCGTATACCATGACGGTAAAGCAGATGCGTCAGCTAAATCGCAAGTAATCGATTACAGGGTCAGGATCGTACGTGCCGTATCAACCGGTGACACAATTGGCAACACGGCCGTATTCAAAACTTCGGTCGGAGGTAGTCAGAGCCGAACAGGGGAAATCACGCCGGCTGCTAATATTCCGCGGGTAGTCTCATTATCGTCTGGCGGCCAGACTCTTACCTGGAAAGTAACAGCCAAGTTGCCAAAGCCGGGAGAGGCATCGTACTCCCAACGCTGGGAGTGGGACACCGTACAAGGCTCCCTCAAGTGGGCAAGCCCTAGATATACGGAAACCCCGGTTTCGGTGCTACTCGAGAGTGATCTTGTTCTGCCTACAGCGCGATGCGACAACTTTCAGTACATTTTTGCGAATGATCCTGGATGCGTCATGGCACCCACGTTCATGCGCCGCAACCTCCCAGTCATGGACCTCACCACCACACGGAACCTGCCCACCCCTTCGGAGGCGACACAGTTCTGGGATCACGTGCTGACGGCGCAGAACTCAGGTGTTCCGGGGCAACCTGTCGCGCTGGCAGCTCTTACCGGCGCCGGAGTCGCCCTCCAGCGAATCCCCAACGCTGACCAGGCAGGCGAGGCAGGTCGGCAGGCGCGACAGAACAGGCGGACAGCGTGCTCTAAGCGGGTCGCATACCGGCCCGCCCCCGGTGTCGGCGGCTACAATGCTTGGGAGTGCGACGAGTATCCCTTCGCCTCAACTCACCAAGGCGCTAGATTAGATCCAAGCAACGGCCGAACAAGGGACTGGTGTTTCATCCAGAATCTTCCGATCAATATACAGAGCCCGGGCGGATGGAGCGCGTGCTACATACCGAAGGATATGAATCAGGCCGGAGGTCAGCTAATCGCTCCCTTCAACCGCGAGAATCGCATTCTTCTGCGAGCTGATGACCCTCTCGATGGTTACTTTGTCTCGGCGTACCATTAGGGTCCATCTACTTCGGAGTACGGGCGAGATGTACCTCCTCGTTGACAGGAGACGGCAATGAAACCGACAGGCAGGACTGCCACTCTGCTCATTCTCGGTGTTGCAACGACCGCTGCTCTTGTTTGTTTTGTCCTGTGGCAGAGAGAACCGCAGTTCCACGCCCGAACAGCGACCATTAGTTTCCCGCAAGGTCATCCGACAGAAAATGAACAAAGGCCCATGGATCCACCCACAATCTATTCGGGCCAACTGATCGACCTAAGCGACTTCGAAAATGCTAGGAATGTCGCAATACAGCTCGCAGTCGATCGAGGCGGCTCGGTCGACGAGTACTTCGAGCGGCTGTCGATAGATGTAGTTGACACACGCGTAGAGGTAACGGCGACCGGTCGAGACGACGGCGATGCGGTAGATGTCGCTAACCAGGCAGCAGAAATATGGGTGAAGCAGTTCAACGCCATTACGAGAGCCTCGGACGTTGACGGGATACAAGCCGAACTGACTCAACCTGCACGATGATATACCCGACGCGAACTTCCGAGATGCCACTATGTGCCAACCACAAGCAAGTCACGAAGATTTGCTGGGTATGATCACCGCATGACGCTCGCTGAAGTGTGGACAAACTACATGCATGTTTTACGCGAGAAAGCACCGGTCACTGCCTCGTCGATTCGACCTCCGCGCCCAGCAACCGATGTGAGTGAGGCTGAACGCACGGTCGGCTCATGGACCAACGAATTGCGCGAGTTCTACTTGCTCCAGGACGGCCAGGACCCCCTCCATTCTGGTGCAACCCCGCGTGGAGAGGTGTTGCCCGAACTGCGGATACTTCCGCTCGACGAAGCCGTGGCACTTCATCGTTGGTGGCAGGAGCACCCTCACTCGATCGAGTCCTTAGGGCCTACCTGGTCCGAACAGGTGCGTACGCAGAGTGCGGGCGAGAGCGCCGCCATGTTCCTGCCCGAGTACATACCTGTCGCTGAGGGCCTGGCCGGGTCGCTTGCCTACATCGATACCCGGGGCGGAGTGCACAGTGGGTGCGTTCGATTCTTCTCTGCCGAGTCGGCGGACGAAGGCGCAGCAGCGTACGAGTCGCTGTCCGAATTTGTGCGACAGGTGGCCGAAAGCGTGGAAGCTGGTTCGGCGCACGGGGAATTCGCTCCGTCGATTGAAGACGGAATTCTTCTCTGGGAAGAGCTAGACGACTAAGGTCGTGTGTAGTCCGGTGAGCGTGCTGTATTCGTCTGAACGCAGAACACTCGGAAGAATGTTCAGACAAAGACGGCTTCGCTCGCAATCACGGTCCACCCACATAGACCGCAGCTTCGCTAGACGGCCTTGCGGCGGCCCTGGAAGTCGTCGGCGTGGGCACTTATTCACATCGATAATCATTGCCGATAATTAATATTATGACATATGCGCTGTTCAGAAGCCATTCATGAGTCAAAAAAACCGTCGCCATGAGGTGCGTGATACCGACTTAGGGTTGCAGCGCCTTATATCCGAGTGCGTTGTACCCCGATCAAATCACCGGTATGCACACCGCGGCATCCACCGTGCGCACCCGACGACCCCGACCTTGCGGCCGTCGCCTCTCGACTGCGAGACAAGTTTCGTCGACGCTTCACGCCACGATTCGCCACCAAACTAGTCGCGAAACGGCACTTGCGAGTGGACGACCTTAACTCGGTTATAACCAAAACCGTAGCTTTCTAGGAGCTGATGGACTGCCCGTTCACGAAGCTCCGAAGCACTCCCCGGACCAATTACTATATTACTTATAGATTCCGTCGGAAAACCAATCCTCCTGAAAGGAACGACGCCACCGTTGCCGCGGCTACCAGGTCTAAATTCCAGCTTCCCAGTGAACGCGTCGTGCACTACGAGACGCCACTCGTCTTCTTCTTCGAATGCACCGTCTTTCAGGATGGCGCAAAGGCGCATAGCTATAGTGAAAACCTGCGTCGCGAAGTGTGTGTATGGAACTACTTTGTCGTTACTTGATATGAATTTCTCAAGCAGCCCTTTGACGTCACCCATTGTGGAGTCGCGGGCCTCATCCCCATACAACACCGCCTGAGGCGCTGGCACCGGCAGGTCGAGCCAACGGTCAGATTGCGCGTCGACAGCCCCGTTCTTATAATCCCATCCCTTTACGGTCAGTTGGCCCAGCCGAGCACGGTCGAAGCCGATCGCAAACCCGTCACCTCCCGCATAACCCCTCCATTGCCCGAGAGAATCGGGACGTGCAGACAAACACGTGACGTAACCGTTTCCCCATTTCCAGTCAAGCGGCATCTGCGGCAGTGAGGGGTCAACGAGGGCAGCTAGCATGGCCGCCGCCGCATTCACAGCTCTATTAGCCGGTCCGAGTGCATTGGGGTCTTTGTGGTTGGTAACGTTCTCGCCGGGTTTGTGAAGGGTGCCATATTTTACGAGATCATCACCCGCCAGATCCGGCATTTCTTCAGCTATTCCTGCGAGCAGAGCAGACATCTCGGAAACACCGTATACTAGCTCGTTTGCGTCATTCAGGTAGCGAATGTCCGTCGCCCATAGTGATCGAGTACGCAGAATTCCCTCAAGCCCGCGAAAATTGGTGTAGTGATACAAAGTGCGCGATTCTTCGGCCATACCTCTAGCGTAATCCTGGCTTGCTGCTGTGGCCATCCGCCGGTCACCCTGGTCCAACCGGCTGCTCAGTGCCGCCTACGTCGTGCACTGGACGATTAATCATGGAGTGACGACGCCGTGGCTGGACGGGTCGCAGGTAGCGTCGGTAGCACGAGCTACGACGACGATCCCGAACACCGTGTCTTTCTGCTGTAGCAGCACGATCAGTGGCGAGACCGCGCTGCCAGCGACGACTCCGAGGCGGTCACGCTGGTTGCGCTGCTGTATCGGTTCGCCCTGTTGCGCCCGAAGATCACTCTGGTGCACGCGCTGCACAAAGCCTCGGCGGAGGCGCCTGGTCTGGACACCGAGGCGCCTACCCAGCCATAGCGGTGACAAACTTGCCCCATGCCCAGGAGATAGATTGGGCACCCCGCCGGGGCACCGCCTGCGCCACGCACACGGTCACGGCCTCCTCGCCCGTCACCTAGCAGTCAGAGGAGTGGGCGCGGTCCGTGCCGCGACTGCCGGTGCAACGGTCGAGTCGGGAATCGAGCGGGACGAAGTCGGAGGCACCTCGCCCAGACCTCGAGCCCCGGCGGCGACGAACAGGTCGATCAGTTGTCGAGCAGCTCATCGGCCGCGGATGTCGCACACCCGAAGAACGCTGAGCCGATCAAACCTTGTGGGGACATCTTCGCGAACGGCACCGCAGCGACAGCCCAGCCGACGCCCGTCGCGCATGCCTCAATCCATCCCGCGATCTCGGCGCTGCCGGAGTTGCCCGGGATCCAGTGCGCCGGGCCGTACGAATTGCATCCACCACCCATCATGCCGTCACCGCTCAGCGCCTTTACCGTGCACACGCGTCCGTAGTAGCCGGAGCTCCGATCTTGAGCGTGGGCAGGAGCGTCCGCAACCAGTTGGCCTCCGAAGAAGAGGCTGGCACCCATGGCGATTGCTGTCGCTGCTGTCGCCGCAACCGCTTTGCTGTCTCCGGTCGAGGGGAGAATCTTCATCGAAACCACGCTCCTTGGTTGATCCGGGTGCTGCTCTAGGGATTCCCACACAACCACCGATTGCGTCCATCCAGGTGCTCTGAGCAGCAGATCTGGAAGAATCGGAAAAGGGCGGAGCGACCAGGGGGCCGACATGGCAGCTGACAAGCAAGCGAGAACCGAACCGGTGTCGGACACGACGCACACGGAGGAGGCAGTCTCTCTTGAGCAGCTCCTGTGCCCATTCCGCCGAGCACTACAAGACCTCAATGCGGAGAACAAGACAGTCGAGGCATTGTCTAGGGCCGCGAAGAAAGCCGGCCGCACACCGAACAGCAAGTCCACGATGCACACAGTTCAGCAGTGTGTCCGACTTCCTGCTTCGGGTGCCGTCGCCGCATACGTGGCCGCCGTAACCGACAACGACGCCGCCCTCGTCGAGAAGTTCATCGAGTGGCGCACCTCGATCGCAACCAAACTGAGACGCGAAAGCGCTCATGAGGCCGAGCCACCACAGGGCGGCCACTGGACCCGACGTCGTCTCGGCGCACTGGTCATGGGCACGGCGTTGATAACGGCTGTCATCACGGCGTTGATCACTTCGGCAGTGGTAACCCCCCGCACGGTAGACCCCTCCGTCGAACATGAGGCGATACCTCAAACAGGGGAAGACCCTCTCACCAGCGGATGCAGCATGGACGCCGTCCGTGCGAACGCACCAGAGACTGCCGAAGGCATGACTGTCTTCGTGATCTACTCCCCTGCTTGCAATGCTGTGTGGGGAAAGGTCGAGCGGACGGATGGATCAGGTGCTGGCGACTCGATCACGGTCGTCACTTATCGTGGGAATGACCCAACCAGAAGCGACACTCAGCGTGCCGTGGAACCTGGCGTAGGCAACGCCTACTCCCCCATGATCGTCCGCTCGGGAACCGAACTCATCTGCGTACTCGGATCCGTGACCGTGGACAACGGTGCCCGCGTCATTGAGGTCGCAGAACCACAATGCACGTAAATTGCCACTGTTCTCTCGGGCCCCGAACCTCTTTCATTGCGTTCACGGCCGCGGCCGCCGCTCTGGTTAGCGCAGATGCTGCCGCGTATAGAAGGCCTAGCGTCCCGGCCCGTTCCAGTCGCGATCCCGCTCAGGCGACGTGGGGTTCGCACCGTGGGCGCCGTCGCCCGCCAGGCCCCGCCGCATGCGCCGTTCGTCCACTGCCAGCGCTTTGTCCCGTTCGAGCGTCGCCAGCAACTCGTCTCTTTCCTCCGCTGGTAGGTCTTCGATAGAAGTACCCCGTGCGCCCTGCGCCGCCGAACCCGTTGCAATCTCACCTGCCGCGCTACCCGTCGGCTGCGTCGGCGCACGATCAGGATGGGCATCGTCGGTACCGACTCGCACAAGTAGTCGGTCGCGCAGCATCGTCAGTTCTCGTTCCCGCACGAGGGTCAGCGTGTGCGCCTGGTGGGCATGGCCGGCAACACGCTCGGCGTCAGCGAACGCTTCCATCGTCCGCATCATCTGCCGCAGCAGGAGTGCGTTCGCTGCCGCACCGCCATGAGTCGCGAGCGCAGCCTGCAACACGATCAACGCTGCCCCGCCCGCATGACGCCGTTCCGGGTCCGGAGTGATGCGTTGGTGCGCCGGGATCTGCGCGGACCGCGACAGCGCCGCCGCCGCTTTCGCCAATGGCCCCGGTGTCGGCTCGGTGCGCGCAGACCATGCAGCAAACACGCCCGCGGTACGGCCGGCGGCGCGCGCCCACTGCGCGGTGTCCCCGACCGGGATCGACATCAGGTAGGTGTTCCACTTGCTGATGTCCTCTGCCGCCCGCGCCACCAACTCGGGATCGAGCGCCATACGTTCGCGCCCGGTCGTGATGGTCACCGCGGCGCCGCGCCTAGCAGCGGACCACTCCGCGGCTGCGTCCTGCGGGGCGGTCCCGGTGGTGTCCCATTCGTCGCGCAGTCGCGGCAAGGTTAGGTCTTTTGCCAACCGTCCGCCGCCGTACCAGACAGGCTTGGTCCCGGCGGCACGCTCGGTGGCCGTAAGCGTGGTGGCGACGGAGTATCCGATAACGGTGCCTGTAGTTCCGGTGTCGTAGCGGGGGCGCAGGAGCACCTTTTGCCCGCGCAGGCGGCGAACGAACTCCGCCTCGGTCTTCGACGCTGTGGCGCACGCCCGCACTGTGCGCTCCAACAGTGCCCGCGAGGTTTCCGGTGCACCAACTCGGGTGGCGCGAGCTGCTTCCGCCGGCTTGGTTCCGCGGGTGCCGCGTTCGTTCTCACGCGAAGTCAACACGACCAACCCGTGGGTGCGCTCAAGGGTGTTGCACGCAGCCTGTGCGCGCGTGAAGTCGTTGAAGGTGTCGACTTTCGTGCCGTCCTCGCGGACCGCGGATGCGGCGATGTGGATGTGGTCGCCGCCCGCGGTGGTCTTGCCGTGCCGGATCGCCACCCACCGCGCAGACGGGCGGGGAGACTCCGGGTCGTCGAAGCCCATCTCGCGCATGAAGTCGGCCGCGATGGCGCCCCACTTCTCGTCCGACAACTCCCCCTCGTCGGGGTTGAGTGACAGCGAGCAGTGCCAGACGTTGCGGTCACTGGTGGCGTCGGCGAGCGCCACCGACCGGGGCGTGCCGTCCTCGATTGCTGCGTTCATCCGGCGGCGGTTCGTGTACGAGACCTCGGTGCCGAACACGACGCGCGCCGTGTCGATCTCGTGCGCCAGCTCGATTGCCTCGGCGTGCGACAGCTCTCCGGTTGGTGCAGTCAGAATCACGCTGTCGTGGCCGGCGACGATGTGCGGGTTCTCGTGCTCGTTCGACCGGCCGGGACCGGCGAGGTACGACACCAGTCCCGTCATTTTCGCGCCGCGCGTGATGTTCGGGATCACGTCCCGGTCAGCTCCCGCGGCAGCGTGCGGATCCGGTCGAAGACACGGAGCACCGCCGCCAGCGTCGCCTCCGTCTCCGGCGCCAACTCACCCGTCGCGTTGGCGACTTTCGCGAGCTGGTTGACGTTGCGCCCGAGCGCCGCGATGAGCTTGGTGACAGCGAACAGCTCCGTCAGATCCTCACGCGAGACCGACGCCCGCGGAGCCTTGAGCGCCGAGTCCGCCAGCAACCGCGCCACCGTCACACCCTGCACCCGAGCAGCTGCTTGCACGGCGAGTTCCTGCTCGTCGGTCAGCTTCACCACATGCCGGTGCACCCGGCCCCCGATGACGTTGGCCTGGCGGCTGCGCAGCCAGTCAGCTCGGCTCTCACTCACCGCCCGCTCCTCACGTTCATCCCGCACCTTTTCGGCCCAGCGCAGCGACCCCGAACCGGGGACCCACACCGCTCAGTGTGGCAGGTGCCCGCCGAAACCGCCAGGTTTAGGGCACCCAAGTAATAGCTTGCTCCGCCTGGGGCATGACGGTGGGCCGTGGAGCGTGCGGAGCGGGTCGCCGTGAAAGAAGCTCAGGACGAGCGCAGCGAGTTCCGCAACGGGCGGCGAGAGCTGCGCGGCCGGCGGTTGTCCCCGGTGGTGCGTCCGACCCCGACTTGTGGGTGCCTGAGATCGAGCGCAGCGACCGAGAAATATCGGGCATCCACACGAGGAACACGGTCGGTCCACGGCTGGGGTCAATCGCCCACGTTTTTCATCGCGGCGCGCCTGCACTGTCTGTGGTCCTTACCGCGGTGTCATATCGCAATGGGTAAGAAGCCGGACGGTAAAGACAAGGAGCCGCGCCACCTGGGATGGTTAACCGCCCTAGGGATTCTCGCGTCGACGATCACAGGGCTCGCCCTGTTTTACGCGTTCGCCTGGCAGCAGGCTGGCCCTGAATGGAACTTTTTCCTGGACAACACCACTGGCCAGCAAATCTTCGACTCGGCCCGAACCACTGTCACCCTCGTCGGCGTCATCGGCCTCGGCGGAGCCGCGTTTATCGCCTTCCGCCGGCAGCGCAGCACTGAGGAAGCCCAACTCACCGCGAGGGAAGCCCAACTCACCGCGAGCGGTGCGCTGACGCTCAGCCAGAGCGAGTTTCAACATAATTCCGTGCGAGCACTCAGGGAGCGCTACACCGCCGCCGCCGCGCAACTTGGATCGGATTCATTCGCGATCCGGTTAGCCGGCGTTTATGCACTCTCAAGCCTGGCAGACGACTGGGCGGAGGCGGGCTTCGAGACGGAACGCCAGGTGTGCGTTGACGTACTCTGCGCGTACCTGCGCACACCCTCCATTCCCTTCAAGGTCACAGAGTCGGCTACGCAACCCAAGCCCTCAATCCGGACGCTCAGCCGCTGGATTGGCCCTCGACCGAAACCGGATCTTGAGGCGGACAACCGAGCAGCGCAAGAGGGCCAAGTGCGAGGCGCCATCCTCGCTGTGATTGCTGCCAAGGTCAGCGACTTTCCGGACCCTGGGGAGGGTCCGTGGTCGACATGCGCGTTCGATTTCAGTGCCGCCAGGCTCGACGAGGTGGACTTCTCTCATGCACGCTTCTCAAACCGTGTGCTGTTCCGCGGAACTGTGTTCACCGGAGTCGCCAACTTCGCCAACTGTTACCTGACGTCGGACGATTTCACGGATGCCGTCTTCACCGACACAGTGACGTTCCACGCCGCGTACTTCTGGTTCCGATCAACGTTCACCAGAACTCAGTTCCAGGGCAACGCACTCTTCGACTGCGCTCACTTCCACATGGAAACTTCCTTCGACGGTGCAAATTTCAGTGGACAATATTGCGGGTTCAAACTCGCACGTTTCAAGTCCGGCAGTTCCACCTATCTCCAGGAAGCCGAGTTCGACCCTCGCACCACCGTCAGCTTCACAAACGCGAGCTTCGATGGCGCGGTCATGTTCAGTGCAGCGACGTTGAAACGAGCAAAGCTGGTTGAGTTCAAAGCACTGCGCTCGATTGACGTCGAACCATCATTGCTCGGGGAGGACGAAGTTCTTTTAGAGGAGAAGGGTGCACTCCCGAACTTCGAGCCCAGGCTGTGGCCTCCCATCAACCGGTCGAAGCGCAAGGTAACCGCGGCTGACGACGCGCCGGAACCGTCTGGCACGAGTGCCGGTTCTGGGCGGGGTGACAGCGGCACCGACGTCTCTACTTCAACTGTCTCGACGAGGCGCTTCGTCGGCCAGGTAGTGGCCGAACACCGCCGCGCAAAACACCGGAGGCCACCGGGCAGATAGACGCATCGCACGACTGTTTGTAGAGTCGTGGGCGATCGGGACGCCGTGCGGGCCGCCCCGGTCAGCCCTCCTCCATGGGTGAGTCGAGCAGTCGCGTGCGCAGCACGCGGACTCGCGGTGACTCACCCGGACTGACCGCCTCCGAAAGGCCCGCATTATGTCTGTCACCACTGTCACTCCTGTCGACCCGGCCGCAGTTCGCGCCGCCGCCGAGGCGGCGCTGAACGACCGCCTCGCCCACATCGACGCCATCGTCACCGCGCAGAACGACCGCGCCGCCGCCGCCGAGGAAGTGAGAGCGGCGCAGGCACGGGAAGCGGCGCTCGCGGCCGCCGAGACCGCAGCGTTCCGCACCGCTGTCGCTGGCGGGTGGACCGTCGCCGAGCTCCGCAAGGCGGGCCTGTCCGTCCCGGACTCCGTCGCCCGGCCCAGCAAACGCGCCGCCCGCACCACCGGTGGCCGCGGACGGGGCACCGACACCGCGTCCGGCCGGCCCCAGGACACCAGCACTCCCGCCGTCGAGACGACGGCGGACGCCGAGCAGACCGCTGTCGACGAGTCGAGCGCGGCATGAGCGGCGGAGTCGAAGCGACGGTGTGGCGGCGCACCCCTGCTGGGGAACCCGGCCGCACACCGTTGGCGCACGGGGTGTTCGTCGACGACGTCGGCGCGCACGAGTTCGTCCGCCACCAGGTGCAGACGCTCCCCGATCGTGGCGTCGACGACGTGATGATCCAACTCGTCACCGTCGACGGCAACGGTCCGGCACGGCCGACGCGCAACATCGTCGGGTCCACCGAATCGGTACTTGCGGATCTCGACCATCCCGACCAGGCGGCGCACGCGATCTCCTCCGTCCTCACCCGCATCGCGCAGACCCGCAGCGTGGACGTCGCCGCGGTCCTGGAGCATGCGGCCGCGTCGGCGGCGGCGAACGTCGGCGGCACCGACACGTTGCTGGCGGCGTCCCCGCAGTCCGAGTCGGCGCAGCACGTCGCCGCACTGGCAGCGTTCGGGACCGACCCGCAGTTGCCGTTGGCGAAGCGGACAGCGCCGGTGGTGCTCTACCTCGAGACCCGCGACCAACAGCTCGCCGACTACGGGATCCAGGAACTGTGGCACCGGGACCGGACGAGTATCCGGGCGGCTATGCGGCCGGCCGAACTACCGTCCTCGGTGGTGACCGAGCTCGGCGCGGAGCTGGTCGCCGTCGACCGGCTCTACGCCGCGGACACCGCCGCCTACCTCGCCGCGTGGACCGCGGCGGCGACGGAGAAGGCGCGGCGGATGGGCATGCGCGAGTCGGTACCGGTGGTGGTGTCGACGGAGGAGACGGAGTTCTTCGACGACGGGGATCTCGAACCGATCTACGACCACGCGTTCGCCCTCACCCCGTTGCCCGGGTGCGGGTACATACCCGACACGTTCCCGCACCGCACCTCTGACGGCGGTGTCGACGTCGAAGCGTTCATCACCGCCGAACATGCCGCCCGCCGCGGCTACCGCGACCGCGCACAAGGGCAGACCAGTACCGACGAACAGGTGGCGTCATGACCCGACGTCGCCGTGTCGGCGCAGTGGCGGCCGGCGCGGTCGTGGTGGTCGCCGCGACCGCTGGGTGCCTGCCGGGCGGCACCGCCGATGCCGGTCCGCCGAGCACGGTGGGGACGGTGACCCGCGTCGTCGACGTCGAGACCGCGGTCGAGGGCACGGTGCGAGTGCGGGTCATCGGGATCGACACCCCGGAGACGAACCGGCCGAACACACCGGTGCAGTGCTGGGGACCGGAAGCGACCAACTTCGCCCGGGCAATGCTCGACGGACAACGCGTCCGAATGGTTCCCGACGCCGGACAGGACGACGTCGATGACGACGGCCGGGCGTTGCGGTACCTGCGGATCGGTCCCGCGGAGACGGACCACTCCGTGCCCGGTCCTCGGAGGCGGGCGCAGCCCGCGCCTACGTCTACGACCGGAACAACCCATCGTCCGCTGCTTCGGACATCGCCGCCGCCGAGGACCGGGCACAGGCCGCCGGTGTCGGTCTGTGGGGAGCGCCCTGCGGCGGCAGTGTCTGACGGTCACGGCAGCCGGAACCATCGGAGTGCTTGAATCGACCCTGTCCAGGGGGAACGTCGAGAAGGGGGTGGCGGTGGAGTCCGAACGTCAACGCGAGTCGATCATCGACTTCTACCGTCAGGCAGCACTCTGCGATGACCTCGTGAAGAGGCGTGCGGCCGGCGACGAGCTGGCGGGCATGCTCGCGATCTGGGACGACGCATGTTCCGCGCACGAGGACCCGTGGTGGGCCATCCGCAACGAATGCTCGATGTACCGGTTCGATCACCGGCCCTGGTCGACAGCGGCAACCAGCGAGAACTTCCTGCTGACGCTGCGCGCTGTGCTCGAAGGTCGCGGCCACGGACTCAGCGACGCTCCATACGAGATTCGCTGACGAAAACCGCGGCTCGCGGGCCTGGCACCATGTATAGATTCATCCAGCGATTCGCCCGTCGACCGCCGATTCAGCGCAAGAGCGGCGCCGCGCACATCGGGTTCGACCGACCGGGGACTGGCGAGGGCTCGACATGGACGGTGGCCGAGCATGAGAACCTCCCTTCTGCCAATCATCCGCCGGAACAAGCATCATGCCCGTCTCGGCTAAGCGGATGGGTGCGTCCGTAAGAGCACGCAATAGCCCAGTTCACGCGGAGCGCACATCGCACGCGGCGGGCTCGATCGCACGGCTGGAGTCAAATGTTCGCAGGAAGTGCGTGCCCGCACGTAGCCTGGCGCGTCTTACCCGCACCGGTGGTTCATCGCGTACCGAACAAAGACCGTAGACCCCGAAATGGGCGCATTCCCTGAATTACAGGCGGGATGGGGCGAGTTCCATCTAACGACGCGCGTTTCTGGATTCATCGGCGAATCCGATGGGACAAGACGGGTCCGCGCAACTGATACAACTGGGTCCTATTCGGTGACAACAGAAGGTATCGCTCGACGAAGCCAGTGATTTGTAATGCTCTGTTGCGCAACATGATGCAGACCACCACGGTGCTAACTCCGGTGCGATCCGCGACGATGGATCACCCACGTCTTTACTTACTGGATACCAAACCTTGTGTTACCTTTTAGGAGTCAGCGGGTCACGAACGGTGACCCTCCTCATCGATGCGGCCGACTACCGCTCGGCGTGTCGCAACCTGGAAGGGATGCGTAAGACTGAACATGAACACTCCAGCCGTAATATCACTAACGCTGGGGGTTGTGCTGATCGGGGCGCTCGCAGCGTTCATGCGTAAAGGGTACGAGAATCTGGGCCCCAACTCCGCAGTGGGAATCAGAACCAAAGCAACAAAGGCTTCACCAGCGGCATGGCGTGTTGGTCACGAGGCCGCCTCGCCCTTCTTAATGGCCGCAGTCATCACAGCGGTCACCGTTGTTGTACTCACGATCGGGGCGACGATAGCGTCAGCCCTGTCTGACTCCACGGTGACCGACCACGCGGCTGTTGCGATTCCTGCGATTGGTCTCGCTGTCGAAGTAGTGATCCTGATCCTGGCAACCGCGCAAGCAGACAAGGCGGCCAAATCCGCTCGCTGAAGTCCATCGATTACATCACCGTGAACAGCCCTCCCAAGTTGTTCACGACCGACCCTGGAGGTTCTCAGGTATGCAGACACGCTTTATTGCCGGTGCGGCCGCCGGCATATTGACACTGGGCCTAGCGGTGGTTCCGACGGCTACCGCACAGGACTCCGACCCACAGAGCGGGTCTACTGGAGCTGCGCCGGCGCGAGCCAGCTTGAGCAGCCCTGTATCGACGGAAGCAAGCTACTCAGATCGCGACGTACTGAAGCTTCTCCTCGCTGGTCAGGGACAGTTGGCATCCGATCGACCGGAACTACTCAATGTTCTCGGATTCTCTGCCGACAAACCAGCGTCGGACGAGGGTGCGCTGGACCGCGTGGTTTCCGACTATCTCTCGGCGCACCCTGACTTCCACGAGACCGTCAGCGTCCCCTTCCAAAGTGGTGATCCAGCGCGAATCGACTCCGCGTTGGCGACTCTGACACGAAACTTCAACAGCTTCCTCGACGAGAGTGGGCGAGAGGTTGACCCAGCCGTTGTCGGCCAGGACGGTGGGGCGACGGCACGCGGTTGGGCATGGGCAGGTGCCAACGTCGTCATCTACGCCAATGCTGTCGGCGTGGCGAACGCCGTGGGCTACGCCAACGTCGGTGTCGCCACATTGGCACTTGCGACGATTGCCTTCGTAACCTGGTACCTCCCGGACGGTAGCGGCATGGCCGGCGATCCCATCGACCACGAGAACCGAATCGCGCAAATTGCGACCGCGCTCCGCTGATATCGATACTGCTGCGCGAACCGGCGGGGCCAGCAAGGCCTCGCCGGTTCGCGCGGTGGTTGTGGGCATGCTCAGCATGCTCGTGCTTACATCGATTCTCGGCGCGGGGATCTTCTTCTCACTCCCGAGCAATGTCGTCGACCAGCGCAACGGATCGCTTCAGCGAACCGTAGCAACGGCGATCCTGCCAGAGTCCTGGGCTTTCTTCACCAAACCACTGGATTCTCCCGAGTACACCGCGTTCTCGCCGGAAGGAGCACCACTCACTTCGCTACCGAACTCCCGGCCCGACAACATGTGGGGGCTCACGAGAAAACAGCGGGCACAAGGCCCTGAAATGGCGAATCTGTTCTCTCAAGTTGATACCGATCTGTGGGTAGACTGCGAACAAATAGCAGGAGATTGTGTGACAGCAGCAGTGGACGGCAACGCGCCGTTATCTGTGAAAAACTTGTCCACAGTCCCCACCTTGTGCGGCGAACTGGTGCTTGCATCCACCAGCCCTGTCCCGTGGAGCTATCGAAACTTGTACACCGGGTGGCGAAACGAAGATATGACAACTTATTTGGACGTCGAATGTTGACAGCGACACAAAATCGAATACTGGAGGCCATCCGAGCGCACGCCTACCAATCACGCCTGATCGGCCTCGGTCGCACTCTCATAGCCGTCAGCCAATTGTCCGTTCTTGTTTTCACACCCTCCGAGTACCTGTTTGTTCCGGTCGGCTCACAAACATTCGAGATGGCATGCGATCAAGTGCGGAGTGCGTCGGCCTACTGTATTATTCCGGGGAGCCCGCAAACCACGTCATATGTGTTGATGGCAATACTGGCCCTGGTGGCGAGCGGGTTACTGCCACGCCTGACAGCGCCTCTTCACTTTTGGGCGAGCTTTTCTATGGCCTCGTCCATCTCGTTGCCAGATGGCGGAGAATCCGTCGCTCAAGTCATGACCTTTTTCCTGGTGTTTGCACTCGCAGGCGACCGAAGAAGATGGCACTGGGCGAAGCACGAAGTGGCGGCGGAGACGTTCGCTCCCTCGGCATTACGGGCCGTCTCTTGGTCCGGAGCGTGGGCCTTGAGACTTCAGGTCGCATACTTGTACGCCAATAGCTCACTTGCAAAACTGTCCGTGCCGCAATGGCAGGAAGGGTCTGCGACATATTACGTCGCGCGGATGGAGTCGTTCGGGTCGGCAGGGATATTCGGGGACTCGTTCCGAGACGTGGTGGCAATCCCTCTGGTGAGCCTCGCTACGTCGTGGGGATCGATAGTCGCCGAGTTTGCAATCGCAATTCTAGTGCTGATGCCGTTTCGGAATACCGCCCGAGCAACGTTGTGCATCTCTATCGCACTCCACACGTTCATCGGGCTGATGTTGGGCATCGTCAGCTTCGCGGTGATCATGGTCGGATCAGTCACGGCGGCCGTCGGAGTTGTTCTCGACCGAAGACAAGTGCACGATGCGCAGCTCAATACACCTCAGACCGAGAAATTACCGGGCGCGCCGATACCGCAGACGGGCCTTACACACATCGCGCATCCCGACACAGCATCCGCGAACGGTCGGGCAAGTGCCACCACGCCGTGACCGATTAGTTCGAACTCTTAACCATGGTCGACGCGAAAGACGCCAGGAAGCCACTTTCCCCAGGCCGGTCACATCGCTCACGGCCACACGCAGCAGACCTATCCGGTAGTGGGCGACAACTCCCAGGCGAGCCTATCGTGCACGACACCGACGTACTCATCATCACAGCCGGCTCGGCGTCCGTGCCGGTGAGCATGTCGATCAACACTGGGGCCTCCTCGTCCGAGCCGGAGACTGTCACAGTCGCGGTGGTCAGGATCGGCGGGCGTTGAGCATTGGGCGGACGCACCACCAGCGGCTGAGGCAAGTTCAGAACAATGCGTGTTGCGCCTCGTCGGCGGCGCGGTCGCGGGCGGCACACCACAGGGTGTGCAGGTGCCGGGCAACGCGCGGGTGCACCTCGAGAGTGTCGGCGAGCGTGTCCCAGTCAGCGCCGCGTGCGCGTTCGGTGTCGAGCCACCGACCGGCGTCGTCACCGTCCGCGGTGAGCATCCCGTCGGCGGTGAGATACCGGTCCGGACCCTCGCCGTCGAGCTCGTCGCGAGTCATGCGTGCGCCCCTCCTGCTCGGAAAGTGTTGAGCCGCTTCCACGCTGCCCGCTGAGCGGTGCCCAGTTCGACCATGTAGTCGAAGAGTTCATCCTCGGGGCCTTGTTCAGCCGCCTGGATGAGTCGCTGCCCGGTGATGTGGAAGGACCGCCGGTAGGACTGGGAGAGCACGATGTCGGCGTAGTGCACGGCGGCGGAGGACCCGGTGATGTCGGCGGTGACGACGTCCGCGAGTGCTCGGCGCAACGGTGCATCCTTCTGTCCTCCCCCGGCTCGGTGCAGGACGGCGGCGACGGAGGCGGGGTCGTGCGGTTGTCCGGTGGTGACGAGGTCGGCGATGACGGCGAACAGTTCCGCGTAGGCGGGCTCGGCGAAGTCGGCCGGCACGAGGGCGTCGGTGACGCGGACGGCGGCGGCTGTGTCCGTGGACCACATGAGCGCGCAGAGGGTCAACGATTCCGGATCGGTCCGCGGGTCGAGGCCGTCGCTGGTGTCGACGCCGGGGTCTGCGATGTCGGGTGCGAGGTCGAGGACCGGGTCGGTCGGGTTCTGCTCGGGTTCGGGGACTGCCCGTAGTGCGCTCATGACGTGTTCCCTGGCCTTACCGGGCGAAAGTGGTGTCGGCGCGGGTGGGTGGTCCAGTGGCCGGGGGTGATGACGGCGCTGGTGGTTTCGGCGGCGAGGTCCACTTCGATCTGGGCGGCGATGAAGTCGTGGTCGGGCTGGTAGTCGAACGCGAGGTGCGCCATGACGGGGTCTCCTTCGGTCGGTGGTGGGTTGCGGTGCGCGGTCAGGCGGCGGACACGGCGACGAGCTCGGCGAGGCGGTCGTCCCGGTATCCGCTCCAGTGGGTGTCGGCGTCGACGACGACAACGGGCGCGGCGAGGTAGCCGAGAGCCATCACGTAGTCGCGGGCTTAGGTGTCGACGCTGATGTCGACGGTGGTGTAGTCGAGGCCGGCCTTGTCGAGCGCCCGGAACGTCGACCGGCACTGCTGGCAGTTGGGCTTGGTGTAGACGGTGATTCCGGACATGACTCGCGCCTTTCGACTATTCGGTGGAGTAGTTCCATTCTATTTCACGAACGGGTTTATTTCCACCGCTGGAGTGTATTTGTTCGATAACGATGAATCGGTCGTTTAAGTTGTGCTGCAACCGATATGGCGGTGTTCGGGAATGTAAATCGGTCCCGATTCGGGCGGGTTTGTGTAGTGCGCTTTTCTCGTCATTGGCGGGTTTGTTCGCGGCGAGAGTCTAGGATCGCGGGATGACGTATTCGCGTGTGGAGTCGGCGTTGGTGGCGATGGCGTTGGATCGGAGTGCGCCGTCGGATCTGGCGGTCGAGGCAATGGTGTCGGGGGTACTTGTCGAGGAGACGCTGGCCCGCGCCGCCGCCGCGGGCGCTGTGGATGTGGTGTGGGTGCCGGAGGACATGCCCGACCTGTGATCGCGGTGGCCGGCCCCGCTCGGTAGCGACAGGTTCGCTCGGTGGTGGGTGCGTCGAGGTCGGAGTGAGGGCTCGATGCCCGATCGCCGGCTACCCCCCCCGCCGGTGGCCGGGCGTCCCCCGCTGACTGCGGGAGCCGCCCGGCCCGGTGTTTCTAGTCCCGGTCGGGTGCCCCGGGAAGGTGCGCCCCGGTGGTGGCGCGGACCGTCTCGGCGTCGACGTCGACGTCGAGGGTCCGGATCTCGGTGGGGCTCATGGCGACGTCGAGTGCCTGACGGAGTAGGCGGAGCATCTGCGGGGTGGCGATGCCCGCGCTGGTCGCTTCGTCTTCTGCCGCGTCGTAGGCGATGTTCGCGGCCGCTCCGTCTCCGGCGCGGTGGCAGAGCCACCCGGCGATGCTGAGGGCCTGGATGCGGGCCTCTGCGCGGGTGTGGCGGGCGATGGTGGCCATGACGGTGTGCGCGGATGTGCTGCCGTAGAGCGGGAGCCGGAACATCGCGTCGCGGACGGGCAGTGCGGTGATGACGGCGGCGGTGCGGGCGATGAGGCCACTGTCGGGCAGCTCGTCGGCGTAGACGACTGCGGCCAGTTCCTCAAGCACCTGCGCGGCGTCGGCGTGCTCGGCCGGGTGGATCTCCTCGGCGTGGGCGTAACGGTTGCCGATCGCGGTGCGGCTTCCCTCGATGACCGTTCCGGCTTCGACGGTGCTGGCGGCCAGTTCCGACGCGATGGGGTCGACGTCGAACGTGTCGAGGGTGTCGAGGTCCTGGGCGGTGACCGGTTCGGCGAGGGTGGGGACCCAGTAGGTGCCGATCACCTCGACGGCGGTGGCGAGGATTCCGGCGATGACCAGGTTCTCGACGGCGGCCGCTTTCTTGCCGGGTCGGTCTGCGATGGTGACGATGACGACCGACTCGATGCCGTGGCGACGCAGGACGTCGGTCATTTTGTGCGCCTGCGCGGCGACGTCGACGCGGTCGAACCGGGCGGCGAAGGTGAGGGTCTTGCCGGTGAACGCGAGCACGACGATGGACTCGGTGGGGACGTGCCGCAGGGCTGCGGGGATGGCGGCGATGACCTGGGCTGCGCTGGTGAGGGTGATGCGGGGTTGCGTCATGAGGGTGAACCTTTCGGGTGGTGTGGCTGGGGGGACGGTCAGGATCGGAGTGCGCGGCGTGCGTTACGGCGGTCGTAGCGGGCGCTGGCTCGTTTGACGGTGCGGCGAATCTTGGGGGCGCCCTGCTTGTGGACGAGGATGTCGATCTCGTCTGCGGTGGACGGGTGCTGTGCGCGCATGACTGGTGCTTCCTTCCGGGACTCGTGTGGCTCGGCCCTTGTCCCTCACCACGTTCTTTCGCCGTCATCTGGCGTGGCGCAGAGGAGGCGGCGCACGGGAACGGCGTCCTGCACCCGATACGAAAAGTTCTCAGCCGGAGGCGTTCTGAGAAGTTTTCGGACCCCGGAGGGGCCGGAGCGCAGCGGAGGTCGGGTGTGGGTAAGACGGGCACGGGTGACGCAGCATCGGAGTAGCCAGATGTGTCGAAAGAACGACGCTTTTCACTCCGGCGGAGCGCAGCGGAGTTCCGATCAGTGGACGCCCGCAGGGTGGCCTACGCCCGGCCGGCGGCCGGCTCTTCGTTCCCTCCGCCGGCCGCCGGCACTCTCCGGGGGCGACGCCCGACGACCGCGCCGGCAGACCACGGACACGGACACGGACACGGACACGGACACGGACACGAAAAAAACCCGCACCCTGTGGTGGGTGCGGGCCTGATTCGGTGGTGTGAGGTCTATCGGCTCACGGTCGGGGGTGCTGCGTCTTTGCCTGCGGCGACGTCGCGGAGCCACTGCGGGACGGGCTTGTTGTCGTACTCGAGCAGTTTGATCGACGCTTCGGCGGCTGCGGATCGGACTTTCATCGAGCGGCCACCGCTCACGGTGCGGCGTTCGGTGGTGGTCATCGCGGATCCTCCGTCTCGGTGTCGGGTCCATTGTCCCCTGTGTCGTCCGGTTCCGCCAGGTCGTCACCGGCGGTGTGCTGCGAGATCGCCTGCAAGGTGTCGCGGTCGGTGGCGGCGATGAACGGTGTCGTCGCGACGGTGCCGAACACTTTCCATCCGAGGGCGGCTTCGTCGTCGTCCTTGCTGACGGTGCGCTCGAGGCGAAGATCATCGGGCAGGGTCAGACCAGCGCGGCACTTCGCACGGCCGTGATGCGCGCGTCGGGCGGGCCTGCGATGCCGGAACCCTACGACCGTCTGGCTCGTCGGATCGGCGAGGCGGCATACCGTGTGACGGACAAGGACGTCGCGGCTGTGCGAGCTGTGACTGGTAGCGACCGGAGTGCGTTCGAACTGATCCTCGCTGCCAGTGTCGGTGCCGGCCTGGCGCGGTGGGATGCAGCCGCTCGCGCGATCAATGGTGCCGAAGATGCGTCTGCCTGAGATCGACCTGGGAGACCGCCTTCGGACGAGGCTTCTGTTCCGCTTCATCTCGACTGTGTCGAGAGCACGCTTGCCGGATGCCGCTCGGGTCGCGTTCTACCACCGCGACTTCACCGGGCCCGATCTCAACGCGTGGACGCAGCAGGCAATGCGAGGTCCGAGCGAGTGGTCCGTGGCAGAGCGAGAGCTCATGGCCGCGATGGTCGCTCAATGGAACTCGTGTCCGTTCTGCGTCGGCGCGCACAGCGCTGTTGCCGTGCACGGTCTAGCGGTCGAGGTGGTACGTGCCACGCTCGATGACTATTCGACGGCTCCGATCTCACCGGCGTGCTGACAGTCGGGCCGACTGCGGCGAGGCTAGCCATGAGCGCTGCGATCTCAGGCATGTCCGGTTCGACGGGTTCGATATACGCGATGTGGTTGATGGACACCCCACCGCCCCGTCCTGCGGTGACGGTGATGGGAACGCCGGAATGGCGAAGCCGTTCAACATCACGCGCGATAGTGCGTTCGTTAAGCCGGAGCCACCGAGGCTCAGATCGTCGGTGAAGTTGTGGTGACCACAGCTCATCCATCTGTTGTAGCCCGCGTGTCGGCATCCACGGCTACGTGCATCTGTCCGGGGTCGTTAGATCTCCGAGATCCGACCGCTGTCGTCAGAGATCACACAGCAGCCGTGATGTTGACCACACCCTAGTCTTCACCACGCAGCTCACCGCTCGGATGCTGCGCAGGACCTCAAGCTCGGCCGTTCTAGCTTCGGAGCCTCGATGCCGTCTTACACTGCCTCACCTATCGTTCGATCAGACCTTTTCTCGGCGAACCCTGGTACTCGCCCGGATCAACTGGTTCCCATACTCGTCCGCGCTACGAGCTCAAGCACCGCCAGCGCCGACCCGGACATTCGGCTCGCATCGCGTCGGCGGGGAATCAGCCCCTCCATCCGAGGGCACGAACACCATGCGCCAGCAAATGCTGTTGCACGCAGGACCAGTTCACAGATGCTCGTCGATGCGACCCGGAAGCACCATCAGAGATGGGATGTCGAGTCCGGTGGTGAACAGTCGGGCGAGTTCTGGACTGCTCGCATGCTGTGGTCGCACGACCAGGGCCACACATCAGCAGCAGCGCACGGGTTCCGCCGCTCGACACGTCACAGTTGCAATCTCAGGAGGCTTTCCGATGTCTGACACCACCCTCGACTCCGGCATCAACACCAACTCTTACGCAGCCGAGGCCCGCAACATCGTGGTGGATTTTCACGGCCACCGAGCGGTCGACGACGTCTCGATGACCATCGCCAGAGGAGAGGTGTGCGCTGTCATCGGACCCAGCGGTTCAGGGAAGAGCACTCTGCTACGCACGTTCAATCACCTGCAGCAGCCCACGAGCGGCGAGATCTACATCGACGGTGTCGGGAGCGTCCGTGAGGGGCGCAAGCCCAGGCCCTCGGATCTGATGCAGCTGCGCCGCAAAGTCGGTATGTGTTTCCAGTCCTTCAATCTGTTTCCCCACCTCTCTGCACTGGAGAACGTGATGTTGGCGCAGACCCATGCGCTCGGACGCAGCAAAAAGGACGCACGTGAGCGCGGCCTCGAATTGCTCGACCGTGTCGGATTGGCAGCGAAAGCGGAGAACAGGCCCTCACAGTGCTCCGGTGGGCAACAACAGCGCATAGCCATCGCACGAGCACTCGCTCTCGATCCCGAGCTGATGCTCTTCGATGAACCCACCTCTGCTCTCGACCCCGAACTCGGGGCCGAGGTGCTCGCCGTCATGCGCGAACTCGCCGAGTCCGGGATGACGATGATCGTCGTCACGCACGAGATGTCATTCGCAGAGAACGTCGCCGACCGACTCGTATTCATGGCAGATGGCCGCATCGTCGAGGAGGGCGATCCGACCGCAGTTCTACGGTCTCCGCAGCAGCCGCGCACCCAGAAATTTCTACGAGCCGTGGCGGGGCACTGATGACCATCAGCGACATTCTCGGTGAACTCGCCCGTGGACTTCCGATCACAGCCTTGCTGACCGTCGCCGGCTTCGTGGTCGGCGCAGTCTCAGCCGTCCCAGTGGCTGCAGCGCGGGCCAGTTCCATCACTGCGGTCAAGACCCTCGCCGTTGCGTACATCGAAATTGCCCGCGGCATTCCGCCGATCGTGTGGCTGTTCTTGCTGTACTTCGGGCTCAACCAGTTCGGCATTCAACTCGAAAGTATCGCCGCGGCCATTCTCGGCCTGGGCATCATCAGTGCGGCATATCTCTCGGAGATCTATCGGTCTGGACTCGCCTCTGTTCCCGCAGGGCAACTCGAAGCCGCACAAGCTCTGTCATTGTCGCGCATGACGGCATTCGTTCGGGTCACCCTCCCGCAGGCAATCGTGACCATCGTGCCGCTCGCGACGGCGTTCTTCATCGGGCTGCTCAAAGACAGTGCCATCGCCTCGGTGATCGGCGTGCAAGAGATCACCACCGCCGCACTATCGTTGAGCCGGCGAACCTTCGACGGTCTCACAATCTTCGTACTCTGTGGCCTCGTCTACTTGGTGATCAGTCTCCCGATATCGGTTCTCGGACGATGGCTCGGAAACCGCCTCGCACAACAATGGACGGTCGCACGATGAATGACAACACTTTGCTCGACTTCGCCGGCGATTTACTACCGGGACTGCTTGTGAGTTTTCAACTGACAGTCGCCACACTCGTTTTCGGAATTCCGCTCGGCATCGTCCTCGCGCTGGGACTGCGGGAAACGAATATGCTGGTTCGCGCCCCGGCGATGGCTGTCGTCGAGATCGGCAGAGGTTTCCCGGTCTTGGTCATTCTCTATCTGATGTACTTCGGGCTCCCGCAGGTATCGATAACACCGACGGCCATGATCGCTGCGGTTGCCGGACTGGCCATCAGTTTCGGCGCCTACACCAGTGAAGCATTCCGAGCAGGTCTGGCTGCAGTACCTGTGGGCCAGTACGAAGCAGGGCTGTCGATAGGACTGTCGGTTTTTGCACTGTACCGCAAAGTTCTGCTACCCCAAGCGATCAAGATCGTCGTCCCGCCCCTGATCGGTTGGTCGATTGTCTACTTTCAAACCACCTCGCTCGCGTACGCCATTGCAGTACCAGAATTGATGAGCCGCGCCTACACGCTGGCCACCAGTAACTTCCAGTACCTGTACATGCTCGGCCTCGCCGCGTTCATGTACGCCGCAGTGTCAATTCCTTTGTCGCTCATCTCCGAACGCCTCAACAATCGGTCACCACGTAAGGCAAGAACAATCGGCACCACTGTCGCGACCCCCACCCTCTGACCAGGAGCACCACAGCATGAATACCCACATTCGCAAAAGCTTCATCGCTGCAGCCCTGTCCCTGTCGACAATTGCTGCCTTGACAGCGTGCACCTCGACCTCCACCGACACCGTGGCATCGGATTGTCAACCGCAGTACACCTTCCCCACCATCAAGGATGGTGTGCTGAACATCGCAGGGCCCGACTACCCACCATTGTTCACTTATCAACGTGGTGACATCGACGGTGTCGATGGCGACATCCTTCGCCAATTCGCGGCAGAAAGTTGCCTGAACACCACTGTCAACCTGCTCCCGACCGCAGGAGTGATCGAAGCCGTGAAGGGCGGACAGTCCGATATCGCGGCGGGAGGGTGGTACCCGACCAGCGAGCGTGCGGAGTTCGTCAACCAGACAACAGCTGTTTACGACGATCCTGGTGTCATCGTCGGGAAAGACCCCTCTGGACTCGTCACCGACTATGCCGGCAAGACGATCGGCATGAACCAGGGAATGCTGTGGATTCCCGATTTTCAGCGCTGGGCAGGAGATGATTTGAAACTCTATGCATCGGTCGACGCGCTCTTCCAAGATCTTCTCACCGGTCGTATCGATGTCGCGGTGATGGCGTCGAACGAGTCGGCGACCCGACTGGCGACGGCTCCAAGTGACGCCGGCCTGTCCGCAGTCCGCATGGAGGAAACGGACACCATTCCCACTACCAAGACGCCGTCGGTGACCAACTTCCCGCACACCAAGGACAATCAGCAAATGACCGACGCGCTGAACGCGTTCATCATGAAGATCCGTGACAACGGCGACTTGTCAGCGATCCTCGAGGAAAACAACATCAACCCAGATTTCGCAAATCCGCAGACATCGTGACGCCCCAGAGCAGGAAACGAACAGGACAGACTGTTCCGACTCGACGCCGCTGATCACTGCGCGGCATCAGCCGCCGTCAACCCACGGAGCTCACTGATCAAAAGTGACCGCACGTCGAATTGCGAAGCAATCGAGGCGCGCGAAAGACGAGGACCCATAATGTCGCGTTTGCTATTTCTCAATCCCTTCGGCAGCTCGCTCTACGATGACCTCATCCGCCGGAGCATGAATCTCGCCGTCCGCCCCGACACCGATATCGACATCCGTCACTTGACTGGGCCGGTCACCGCACCTGACTTCTGGGCACAGAAACACCTACTCGAAGTCGAGACGATGTCCGCGGCGATTCAGGCAGAGGACGAAGGGTACGACGGGCTGATCATCGGCTGCTGCTACGACCCCGGAGTCGCCCAATGCCGCGAGATCGTCGACATACCAGTCATCGGCCCCCTCGAAGCCTCCCTCGGTTTTGCACGTGCTTTCGGACGCAATTTCGCCGTGGTGACCGACCACCGCAAGGCAGCGACTGAGATCGAAGATCAGGTCCGTAAGTTCGGTTTCGAGCCGAACTGTAAGGGCGTGACAACCATCGATTGGTACATCGACGAAATGGTCGACGATATAACAGCAGTCGCGCGCAAGACCGATAAGGTAATCGAGAAGGCAATGGCTGACACCAGCGCTGAGACTGTTATCCTCGGCTGCACAATCGTGTCGGCATGCTACGAAATCGCCCTGCGCGAAACACCACTCGACTTACCGCTGCGATCAGTAATGAATCCAAACTTGATGGCAGTGAAAATGGCTGAAATGCTGGTCGATCTCGCCGAAGTTGGTCAATACCGCATCGCCAGAACCGGGTACTACGCCAAACAGGAGTCGCGCGACCCTGAAGGCTCTGCACAAGTTCGCGCTATTCTCAGAGCATCCAGACCCCTGTCGGCGCTCGACGTGCTTCCCCATAACGTCCCCACCTCCATAAATGCCCACTCCATTGCTTCAGGAAAATGGAAATGAACATCGGCAATTACTGAGCAGAGCGCCCGCTCTGATGGTTCTGACTGCGACGACGCGTTGTCGGTCCCGACCGGAGCGTGATCGGCAGGGTCGCCACGACCATTTCGGACAGTAATGGCAACGTCCACTCGCCGACGTCCTCGAACACCTGACATGGCACACGACAAGTGTGTCAGGAGCGTGACAAGATCGGGTCTTCGATAGCGGGTCGACTATTCCCGCTATCGGGGGCCAGTCGGGATGGACCTCAATGCTGCGTCCTCGTGGCACCACAGGCCGGAGACGAAGGTCCACACGGGCATTCATGACCAGGATCGCACTCGAACCGGACCCGGCTACGTTGTCTCGACGGATGTCCCACAATTTCCTCACAAGTCCGTGTACGCGGCCCTCGTGGCACCGTCGGCTGCCGAACAGGCTCGTGCTCGCCCTACTGCCTCACGGGAGGCGTTCCTCATCACCGTGACTGCGATAGATTCTGCAATCTGTGCTGTCCTGCTGTACTCGGTGACGCCGCCACCGTGATGGTCGTGCTCTTCGCCGGGACGGGTGTCCTGGCCGAGATGTCCGTACCTGCTCGCACGGCGTCCGCGGTCCCGAGCGGCCCGTCCGGCTCGGGTCTGAACCATCCTGGGTGTAGGTCACGCGCCGCGTCACCTGCTGCACCACGTACCCGGCGAGGTTCAGCACCCAGGTGCTCCCGGTCGGTGGTGTCCGGTAAGTCATCCATAGAGTCCGATCCCACACCAAGCAACCGGTCAGAACCGCCTCACCCACTGGCGCATCCCCTGTGCCCAGCAGCGTCGTGACGTCGTCGCCGATGAGCGCGACACGCTCGACACCTTCGCCGACCTGAACGGCGATGATCGAGGCGGCGACCTCGGGCACCACCTCCCGGCGGCAGTCCCATCTCTGCTTCGTCCGCACTAGGTGGCGGGAGAGCAACAACGCTCTCGGTGTCGGGGCGTCCGGCCACCACTCCTCGTCGTCGAGCATGAACAGCGCACAGGTACCACGGCGCACATCCTGGGGTTGCGCGTGTTGAAGATCGAACCGAACAGGTAATGCGGTTCGAAATGAAAAAGCATTGTGGCAGGATCGAAAAGGCACTGATCAGTACCGACAGCGAGGAATGCACCGTGGCGAAGCAGTTGATCACCCAGTTGACCGATGACATCGACGGCACCGCCATCGACGACGGTTCCGGTGAATCGATCGAGTTCTCCGTCAACGGCGTCGCCTACGCCATCGACCTGAAATCGAAGAATGCGGCCGAGTTTCACCGCAAACTCGATTACTACATCAGCCATGCCGAACGAATCGGCGGACGCAAGCGTCGCACGACGAAGGCGGGCGCGGCGTCCACCGCTGGATCCGGTGCCGCGCCGACGAAGCGGGATCGGGAGCAGACCCGGGCAATCCGCGAGTGGGCGAACAGCAACGGGTACGAGCTCAGCGGCCGCGGCCGCATTCCTGAGCACGTCATCGAGGCATTCGACACCGCCCACTGAACCGGCGCCTCGCCCACCGGGTGCCCCGTGCAGCAGTGCTAGCTGAGCTATCATCGCTGTCTCGCCCTGGGGTTCTGCACGCGCCGACGCACGGACGCTGCCCAAGGGGGTGGCACCTCGTCGACGTGCCGGCGACCACGGCGGTCAGAGGTCGTCGAGCAGGTCGAGGGTGCGGCGCAGCAGTTCCTCCGCACGGCCCTCCACCTCGTCGAGGACGTCCCCCACGTCGGCGAGCGCGATGTGCGCCGCCGACCGGGCCGCGACACCCGCGGCATAGGTGTCGGACAGTGCCGCCGTGTCGTCACCGCCGGGAACTTCTGACGGCTCCGCCGACAACCTTCTCGGTCCGGGACGTGCAGGAAGGGGTCGGTGTCGTGCGGGTGTCCCCACCAGGTGGCTGGTCACCACGGACGTGATCGCCGCCGGTGTCATCGCCCCCGGTGGGAGCGGGACCGCGCCCCACCGGTCGATCGGCACCACCACCGGCCCCGACCCACCCGGCCCGTCGTCGTCGGGGTCGGGGTCGGGGTCGGGGTCGGGGTCGGGGTCGGGGTCGGGGTCGGGGTCGGGAAGCTTGCCTGCCCGTAGGTGCTGTTCGAGCACCCGCGTCGACGGGTGCTCCTGCACCACCCGCAGCACCTGTGCCCACCGCCGCCACACCGCTGCATAGTCGATGATCGCCTCACCGCCGCCGCCCTGGTCGGGGTGCAGGTGCAGCTGGTGGCGACCACCGATGCGCACACCGTCCCCGACGACGGTGATGTCCCGCCGGTCGAGGCGGCTGATGTCGACCGCACGCAACCCCGCCGCGTGCAGACCGAGGATCACCGCGTCGCGGCGCCCGAACATCCCGCTCGGCCACCCCGCCACCGGGAGCGCGGCGATGATCGGCGCCGCCCGTCCCCGCAGCACGGTTGCCCGGTCGGCGCGCGCCCGGTCGAGCTGTAGACGGATCGACGTCACCGTTCCCGGCGCGGGGTGACCGGCAAGGGTGTGGACGCGGTTGACGACGGCCACCCGCCGACGCTGGGCAGCGTCCCCGGCAGGATTCTCGGCCAGGAACATCGCCACCGTGAGTGGTGACGCCGGCAGTGCGGCCAGATCGGCGGCGGCGCACCAGTCCGAGAACAGCGCCCACTCGTACCGGTACCTGCCCGGCACATCAACACCCTCCGCCATGACCGGCGACGCTATCGCCCCTGACCGACACCCTCACGCCCGCGCCGGGGGCGAACACCGGAAGGACGGCATCGACAGCGCTTGGTCGCCGCGTGCCCGCCGACCGGATCAGAGTGGGTCAGAACATCGACAGTTGCGCCGGATCCGGCCGCCGCCGGCGCGGTGCCACCGCCCCCGAGGCGGCGCGGCGGTGCCCCGGAGGGGGCGCAGCGGGGTCGACGACGCCGGCGCGGGCGGCGATCATCGCGCGGACAGCGGTGCGGTCGTCCGCCCGGACGGCGCTGGTGAGCGCGCCGGGGGCACCGAATCGGGTCCGCCAGGACGCCGAACCCGGTGTGGGCGCGCCCATCACCGAATCGGTCAACCGGTCGAGCAGCACGTCGAGGCGGTCGTGCAGCACCCGCACCGCGTCGTCGACCGCTGCACGGGGCACACCAGGTGCCGAGTCGCGCTGCTGGTCAACGGGTGTCGCCATGACGGTCACCGTACGCCGCCCAAACGCTTCCACAGCGGACCTCGCCCGTACAAGGTCGGCGAGTCAGATGAATCTCGTCGGTTCCGTGTCGGCTGCACCGCTGTTCTGCAGACCCGGCGACGAGGCGGACGCCCGAGCACAGTGCCCGGCGATGGTGTCCGACACCATGATCGCGCGCACGGTGTCGACGACGAGCTCGTACGGCAGGGGTGGTCCGGCGAGGGTGCGGATGCGCATGGTCTTGATCGTGCCGCCGGGGTCCGACACGGTCGGCATCGGAGATGCTCCCTGGTGCACGCGGCGCGGTGCGGCGACGGGGTCAGGGACTCTCGGTCACGAACCAGCGAACCGGTGCCGCGGTGGCGTACGCGGCCTGGTTCCGGCCGTACGACTTCGCCGCGTACAGGGCTCGGTCGGCGGCGGCGGTCACCGCGTCCAGCACCGCACCGGTGTCCCGCGTGTTCTGCCCACCGGGAGCGACGGCGCAGCGCACCACCCCGATACTGACCGTCACCCCGCCGCAGCCCCGCAGCGTGCGCAGGATCGCGGCCTCCACACCCACCATGCCCGGGGCGAGGCCGAGAACGAGGAATTCCTCCCCACCGAGGCGCGCCACGAGTGCACCCGGTGCGGCAGCGGCGCGGAGGGTCTGCGCGACGCCGACGAGCACCTCGTCGCCCACGGCGTGACCGAACTCGTCGTTGACGGACTTGAAGTGGTCGATGTCGACCAGACAGCCCGCCACCGGGACCCCGGACGTGCAGGCCGCATCCAACAGTGCCGCCGTACCCGCGGTCAGTCCCCGCCGGTTGAGCAGCGAGGTGAGCGGATCCGTGTCGACCTGCTCCACGAGGCGCTGTGTCGCCGCGTCGACGGAGGACCGCAGCGACGCCAGCAGCACGGTGGGTACCAGCACCACGGTGATCGCCGCGCCCACCGCGACGAGCTGTACGGCACCGTCGGTCTTGTCGATGCACACCGCCACCGCCAACGCGCTCGCCGCCGCCGTCAACGACACCGTGATCGCCCGCGAGGACCCCGATGCGGAGATCGCCGGGACCACACCGAGCATCGCACCGATCGCCGTCGTCGCGGCCGGATCGGAGACCACGCACGCCGACACCGCCATCCCCACCATGCACACGGACCCCAACACCACGAACTGACGGTCGTCGAGCACACCCACCCGCACCGTCACGCCCACCGCGACCAGCCCGGACACAGTGACCGCCGCCAACACCCACACCCAGTTCGGTCGCACCAGGGACGGCACGAGAAGTGCGACCACCAGAGCCGGAACCGCCCCGGACGCCGCACACGCCACCGCCAACGACCGAATGTCGAACCTGGCGGCGATCAAACGGCCGCCGGACGCACCTCGAGCCACGCGCACTCCCTCCCTCCCGGTCCGGAACCACCGCCCGCGCACGCGGCAGCCCGCAACGTCGGTTGCCGCCGTCGATTGTGACACCGGACAGTGCACCCAGCGCGCGGAGAGCGTGCGGCTCCGTGGACGTCCGGTGCGGGGAAGGTCGACACACGGTGACTACGACACGCACTGTCGGTGGCCGGCGCCGTCGCCGCGTTCGGGGCGCCCAGACCGGGTCGCCGCGAGTGCGGCACTACATGCTCGTCACGCCGGCGTTCCGGGTCGATCACCGTTCCGCGAGAACGTGTCTCGGTACAGACTCGGGCTTGTACCGACATGACGCCGGAAGAGTGTGCGCAGGTTGGTAGCAGTCCCCAGCCCGCACTTGCGGGCCACGACCTCGACGCTCGCGTCGCTGGTCTCGAGCAGTCGTTGGGCCAGGTGGATGCGGTGGCGTTGCAGCCACTGATGTGGGGTCGACCCGGTGGTGGCGGCGAAGTGCCGCATGAAGCTGCGTGGGCTCGTGTGGGCTCGGCGGGCGAGGCTCTCGACGGTCAACGGCTCATCGAGGTGTTCGAGCATCCACGTCATCGTGGTCGTCAGCGGGTCGAGAGGGCCGGTCACGGGCATCGGTGTCTCGATGAACTGGGCTGCCGTTCTTTCGTCGCAAGTCGCGTCACCGCACTCGATCTACTCGAAGCCAGTCGCTGGCAACCCGGTGACCGAAGACGAGGCCGAGATGAACTCAGGTCCCGGTAGCATTACCCAGCTGACCATGGCTTCCGTTCGATCGAGTTCCGGGGGCATCGGGTAATGGGCGCATCGGACCGCGATGAGACGGTCTTGATCGACGTTCAAGGTCATTGCGTGCAGGTCCAAGTTGGCGTCGGGCTGGCCTGGAATTCTCAGAATCATAGGGGGAAGACTCACTCGGCCGGATGGGGTCAAGTACATCTCGAGGTACATCCGCTCGTGCCAACCCTCTTCGGGCACTCGCAGAATGAGGGCGTTGGCGCCACCGCGTTCGGGTGATCTGGTGTATGGCTCAAATTGTGCAGGTGGTTTCGTTATCATGAACTGCAGAAGCGCTGGCCCGATGATTTCACCAGGTTTTGCAAGTAAGACGTCTCTGATCTCCGCCAACCCGCTCCCGCCTTCGGAATTAACATGCATCCGCCCCGACGCATGGTATGAATGCCGAGTTTTCACCTGCTCCATTGTCTCCCAGCCTTCCGGGGCGGTAAGACCAACCGTGGGCGATCCGCCAGGAAGCGATACGGCCGGCCTGTCAAGCGCACCTGCGGCGTTAAACCAATACAGGTCGTTGCTGGGCTTTAGCTCGAACGTGGTTACCGCCCTATAGTCGTCAGTCTCGCCGCGGGCAAACAACACGCGCACTTTTCCGCTCATGATCCATCTTCGTAACCGCGCACCGCAGTGTTACGTTCGATCAAGCCGGACCCCGCGATGTCCGCGCGTCGACCGAGACGTTCCGGCCAGGACCTCCTCCGAGTTGCAACCGCTCCTGAACTTCAATTCCCAGCCTCTGCTCGTTACAGGCGAGATTGCTCTCTAGCCCTCGGTCGCGCTTCTCATCGTCTCACTCATCGCTTCGGTCTGGAGCCCCGCTCAAGTGCCGTTTAGGGCGGGCATGTCGTAGTGGCGTGAAAAGATCGAGACGTGGCCGATGATGTGGTGCTTCGTGATCTGAGAAACCGGGTGCTCGACGAGGATGCGTCCATCTCCGGGCTGCTTCGGATGTGCGTGATGCTGAGCTCGCTGACGGGGTCCGAGTCATTGCGATCCTGGGCTCAGGCCGAACTCCGCGGATACAACGACGACGTTGATTTGCCCGAGTACCGCAAGCTTGCGCTGCCGCTGTACATCGACTCACAAAGCGGACCAACCCTAGTACGAGGGCAGCAAATCTCGGTGTTCGCAGTCCCGAGGGAGACTAGGTCGGCGTTCGACGGACCGGTTCAGTTTCGTCAGGCAATCCAAGAACTGGCTGAACTGGCGAATTCTGATGACGGATCCATCGCGATCTCTCGACCAGGATTCGCCGAGGTGGCCGCACTATGGACTAGCCAGTTGGGTATGTTTCAGCAGGTAGACAGGATCTACCACCAGGTGAGCCGCTCTGCGATTGCGGGGATGGTGGACGTGGTGAGAACTACATTGGTCGAACTGGTCGCCGACATTGCCGTCGGCGTCCCTGTCCATGAACTACCTACTAGGGCAAGGGTGAATGCTGCCGTGAACGTGAACGTGTACGGAGGGTCGCAGGACGACAACAGCATCACCGTGGGTAGCAACAGCGGGGTGGTCGGCCAGGGAACGGGCTCGTTGCAGTCACAGACAAACGGGGTCGCAAGCGAGCACCTGGCGACGTTGATTGCGGATCTCAGAGTGGCTTCCGAAAGCATCGCCGACGAAGACGATCGCGCCGACGTGAATCAAGCAATCGA
This sequence comes from Rhodococcus sp. NBC_00294, assembly GCF_036163995.1. Classification (NCBI taxonomy): domain Bacteria; kingdom Bacillati; phylum Actinomycetota; class Actinomycetes; order Mycobacteriales; family Nocardiaceae; genus Rhodococcus; species Rhodococcus sp. NBC_00294. Next base: position 54,610 of record NZ_CP108045.1, on the reverse strand, counting down.
CGACCTTGAGACGTCCGTGTCGGTCGACCAACCCGATGTTGCTGTAGTCGACCGCCGAGTGAGATCGCTCCGACGACTCGCCGACTCTATCGGTGGCGCACTGGTTGCGGCTCTGTCATCAGAAGGTGCCCGGCTCGCGCTGGCCGCCGCCGGCGTGGGGATCTGACGCTAGTTTCTCAGGTCGGCGTCGACTGGACATTCCCGTGTCGTCGTACTCAAAGAGCTTCTTCAACCATACAGATCGCACCCACGGTGACTCCCAGCTGCATCCTGAACCTCTATCGCGAGCCTCTGCGCACCCCAGTTTCGCGCTGTATGGCCGCAACAAGGGCAGTCTGAGATGATTCGCGCATGGACGGGTGGGGTGAGTGGGTACGGTTCGTGGTCGCGCCGGCAGCGTTCGTGCTGGTGACCGCATGGATCGCTACCCGGAATGCCCGTAAGACGCCTCACGAGCGGCTGAAGAACTTGGTTGACATTGCAAAGAACATGCCCGACGGTGCAGATCCAAACGGCATTGTCGTCGGTGCCATTGCGCGAGAGCTTGTCGATTTCGACCGGCGCCTAAGAGCCGACCAAAGCACCTTGCGGGCTCGGTGGAAAGAGCGATTTTTGCAGTGGGGTGATCGCCCGTTACTCGCAGTGATGGCGTTCTCCAGTGCACTGTTCGTCACAATTCCTTTGTTGAGCTTCCTGGACGTACTTAAGCTCGGCCGCTTCTGGGGTGGCCTCCTGGGCTTCGTAGCTCCATGTGCCGTTCTGATTTTGGGTGGCGTTTTCTCTGCCTATGTCGAATATGAACAGCAAAAGCGCATGCAAGAGCAGAAAATTGCTGAAGGGGAAGCCCGCGACGCCGTCGAAGCAAATAAGAAATTCAAAGGGAGTCTGTCGCTCCATATCCCGACATGGTCACCCGAAGAGGTCCGAGACTTCGCGGACGTAACGCGCGATGCGATTACAAAGGGAATGTCCACCGGCGACCTGCTTGAGCTGCAGTCGAATTTCAGACGCGAGCGGCTGCGCAAGCGTAACGCCGCTTCCGAAAAAGAACGACCCACCGCCTAGGTAAAACTTCTTGCCCGGTGGTCATCCGCTGCCCACGTTCGCTGGCGGCACGTTTGTTGTGCCCATATGCGCAGGAATGCGCGCTGACAGTCGACGGCAACCGCGGCCCCCGCGGCAACCGCGTGCCTACGGTGGTGGCGAGGGTCGTTCCGTCGCGAGCACTGCAACACCCGTGCCCGCGGGATGCGCCCGTCCCGTCGATGTCGGGGGCCGTCTCGGATGTTGTTGGCGGGGTCGTAACGTTGTTCATGGTTGCCAAAGGTCCGATCTTCAATTGCGCGGCCTCGGCGGTGTTAACGCACCGTCCAAGGTTGCGCTGCTCCTCAGCATTGAGGGCACGGAACGTTGTGGCGACAGTACGTGCGCCTCCGTTGTTGTTGAACATTTGCTTGAGTTTCGTCACCTTCGTGACGGTGAACAACCGGTGTGAGTGCGGAACGGTCAGAAGATCGGCAGCTGCGCCGGGTCGATTCGGGCCCGCCTTCGGCGCCCGGAGACGCCGGTAGTAGCGCCATTGCGGCGTTGCGGCGGCAATGGTCGCGGTGCAGCAGGATCGACGACGCCGGCGCGTGCGGCGATCATCGCGCGCACCGCGCGGGTGACCGCTTCCGGTGTGTCGAACTGTGCACGCCACCGGGTGGAACCCGCCGTCGGCGCACCGAGCACGGTGTCGGCAAGCCGGTCGAGGAGAACATCGAGACGCTCGCGAAGCGCCTGAACAGCGTCGTCGAGGATTGCTTCCGCCACCGCAGGTGGCCGGTGTTGCTCATCGACGGATGTCGCCATGCCGCCACCGTACGCAAAGATTCCCGGTTTCGGTTTGCATCGTGGTGCACCGTCCGGGGTGCGCACGTCACCCACGTTGCAATCAGGCGTCCGTCGAACCAGGCCACTGCGGGCGGTCGGCGCACTGTGCCGACATCCACGGATTCTGGACAGGGTGCATGACGGCTCACTAGAAACAGTGGAAATGATTGTTGGGCAACCAGTTCGAACCACTTCGTGTCCCCATAAGTCGGGACATGTTTCGCTCCCAGGTTCCTCCTAGCGTTGTGGTCGCAACTGACGGATCCGGATACACGACCTACTGAAACGGGAGCGTTCAGCGAATGCACAGTGCAGAAGATCCTTCACGGGCGATCACCCTGACCGGGACGGGGTCGTACGTGCCCGACACATGTGTGGCATCAGCGGACGTCGAGGAACGCCTGGGCCTGCAGGACGGGTGGATACACGAGCGGACGGGCGTGCTCGAACGTCGAGTTGCATCCCCGAGCCAGGCGGCATCGGACCTCGCGGTGATCGCCGCATCACAGGCCCTGGCATCCGCTGCAGTCAGTGCGGCCGACATCGGCCTGATCATCGTGGGTACCTCGACACCGGACAGTCCACTGCCTTCGACCGCCTGCATCGTGCAGGCGAAGCTCGGTGCCACATCTGCCGTCGCCTTGGACATCGACGCTGTCTGCACCGGGTTCGTCTACGCGCTCGACATCGCACACAAGATGATGATGGGCGATCCCGATCTGAACCATGCCCTCGTCATCGGAGCCGACGTGTACTCGCGCATTCTCGACTACACCGATCGACGCACCAGTGTGCTGTTCGGAGACGGCGCCGGCGCGGTCGTGTTGTCACGCACGAACGTCGGTGCGGCCATCGATTATTCGAAACTGGGCAGCGACGGCACTCTGTCCGACTACGTCGGAATCATCGGCGGTGGCAGCAGGCGGCCACTGAGCGTGGACCGCCTGTCCGCCGGGGAACAATATTTCCGGATGAACGGCCGCGCGGTTCGTGACTTCGTCCACGATCGACTCCCCCAGATGATTCACGATGCGCTCGATGCTCGAGGGCTCGTCGTGGGCGACGTCGATCTGTTCGTTCCCCACCAGGCGAACGTTCGCATCCTCTCGAGGAAGTCAGTAAGCACCTCGGCTTCGCCCACGATCAACTCGCTGTCACCGCGGACAGATTCGGTAACACCGGAGCTGCGTCGATACCCATCACCCTCGACGAGGTGGTCCGACAGGGCCGCTTGAGCGGCGGGGGCAGGGTCCTGCTCGCCGGATTCGGAGGCGGCATGACCTGGGGCACGATGCTGCTCGATTGGCCGACAGGTTCGCGTCCCACGCAGTCGACCGCAGGCGGGAACTGACATGACCATCCTCGACACCTACCGACACCGCACTCCGTTGTCGCGGAGGCACTTCGCCGCGGCGACACGATCAATCCCGGGAGGGGTCACCCGCAGCCTGAACGCCTGGCCCCCGTACCCGACGTACATCGATGCGGGAGAAGGTAAATACCTCCGGGACCTCGACGGAAATCGGTACCGCGACTTCCTCGGCAATTACACGGCGCTGCCGTTGGGCAACACCAACGAGGCCGTGCGGACCGCGGTCACCAACCAACTCCGGACAGGCAGTGTCTACAGCTTCTCCGGAAACCTCGAAACGCACTTGGCCACCGCAATCGTGGGGCGCGTCCCAGGTATGGAGAAGATCCGCTTCACCGGATCGGGTACGGAAGCAGTGATGTTCGCGTTGCGACTGGCGCGCGCAGCAACCGGTCGACCGAAGATCGCGAAGGCGGAGGGCGGCTATCACGGCACCGTCGACGACGTGATGGTGTCGAACAGGCCGCCCGCCGACCTCGCTGGACCAGGCGACCGTCCACATTCCGTACCGGAGATGCGCGGAATACCGGACAGCCGGGTCCGCGACACGGTGATCGTGCCCTTCAACGATGCCGAGGCGACAGAGGCTGTTCTCCGTCTGCACCATACGGAGCTGGCGGCGGTCATCGTCGAACCGATGCTCGGTGTCGGCGGCATGATTCCTGCCACCGACGGTTACCTGCAGCGGTTGCGTACGGTCTGCGATGACCTCGACATCCTGCTCATCTTCGACGAGGTGATCACCCTCCGCCTCGCCGTCGGAGGAGCGCAGAGCCTGTACGGCGTCACACCCGATCTGACCACCATGGGCAAGGTCATCGGCGGCGGGCTGCCCATCGGAGCGTACGGCGGGCGCGCCGACCTGATGGCGCTCCTCGAACCGGGTCGAGGAACAGATGTCTACGACGCACGTTCCGGCGGTCCCGTGCTTTATCAAGGAGGCACTTTCACCGGCAATGCCCTCAGCCTCGCAGCAGGACTCGCAGCGCTCACGCAGCTCGACGCTGCGGCGCTCACTACGCTGAACGATCACGGTGATCGGCTGCGCGACACCCTGAACAGCCGCCTCCGAGCCGCCCGACACCCGGCTTGTGTCACCGGTAGAGGGTCCCTGTTCAACGTGCACATCGGCCCCACCGCCGTCGACACCTTCCGCGACACCCGCTCTGTCGACGCTTCCGGTCAACACCGCTTCTTCCTCGGCATGCTCAACCGCGGCTTCGTCCTGGCCGCTCGAGGCATGGGCTGCATCTCCACCGAGCATGAAACACACGACGTCGACGACTTCGTCGACGCTGCGTTCGACGCGATCACCGATCTCGCACCCCGCCGCGCGGACATAATCTCCGACTCTCACGCCGCGTCCACCGATTCCTCACCTCAGCCGTTGGAGGCCACCCGATGAACCTCACCTGGACACCCGAACAACTCGCGCGACGCGAGACGTACCGAACCTTTGGACGGAACGCCGTCGCACCCGGTGCCGCGGACAGAGACGCCAGTGGCGACTTCCACCGCGCCGCCTGGAAAGAACTCGCAGCGTCACAGTTCTGGCTCTTCCATGTCAGCACCGACCTCGGCGGCCATGGCGGAACGCTGTGGGACTTCCTCGCCAATCTCGAAGGCCTCGCGGCGGGCGCGGAAGATTCGGGGTTCGTTCTGAGCGCCGTCGCTCACGCCGGTCTGATCCACGTGCTCTCCGAGCACGGAACACCGGAACAGCAGCACCGCATCATTCCGGCACTGACAGGCGGCGCGCTGGGTGCGACGGCGGCCACCGAACCTCAGGGCGGCTCCCATGTCGCAGCGGTGGCGACCATCGCCACTCCCGCCGCCCACGGCGGGTGGACCCTCACCGGACACAAGAGCCACATCACCAACGCCCCCGCTGCGGACCACCTGTTGATCGTCGGACGCATGCCCGAACTCGGCAAGAGGGACATCACACTGTTCGTCGTCGAGCGTGGCCGCGCCGGGCTGAGCACAGGAGAGCATGAGAACCTTCTGGGCCAGCGCACCAGTCCCACCGGACCCATCCACCTGCAGGATGTCGCCGTGACCCGCGACGACATCGTCGGCCGGCCAGGGAACGGACTGGCGACGCTGTACAGCTTCCTCGCCTTCGACCGCCTCATGTACGGCGTCGTCGTCGCCGCCCAACTGGAGGCGGCCTTGCCCGGTGCGATCGCGCGTATCACCGAACGCCACGCCTTCGGATCCCCTCTAGCCGAGCACCAGATGATCCAGGACAAACTCGTCACCGCGCGGACCACCATCGAATCGTCCCGGCACCTGGCCTACGCGGCGGCGGACTCGCTGATTCGCGGCGACGATCGTTTCAGCGTTCTGGCTTCCTGCGCGAAACTGTCAGCGTCGGAGGGAGGGGTTCAGTCGGCGCTCGAGCTGATGCAGATCTTCGGACACTCCGGGTACGAGCGGACACAGCCCCACGAACGGCGCCTCCGTGACGCCGTCGCGATCCGGATCGCCGGCGGAACTACCGAGATGCAGAAGAAGAACATCTTCAAGGACACCGCCGAGCGCTTCGCGTGCGCATCGACAGGAGAGCAGGAAGGCACTCCATGAGGACAGTGCAGTTGCGTCAGAGTGTCGAGGTGGGACCGCGGGACTGCGCCACCCAGTGGGGGAACGACGGCCTCGACGTGTTGTCGACACCGACGATTCTGGGAACGATGGAACGGCTGTGTGTCGAGGCGTTGGCGCCCACCCTTCAGGTCGGGGAAATGACAGTGGGCACCGGCGTGGAGATGTCCCACACTGCTGCAGCGCTTCTGGGGGAATCGGTGATCTACCACGTCGAAGCATCCATCGATGGTCGGCGCATCGACGTCACGTTCACCGTGACCGGCAGCGATCAGACCATCATCAGCCGGGGTCGCCACTCGCGTGCCACGGTCGATGCCGAGCGCTTCAAGCAAAAGCTGGGACTACTGCCCGCCTGATCGTCGATCCGGGCGCGGGTGTCACCGGATGGGGCGCTGCCTCGCGCGGTGGGCGGCGACTTTGGCGATGGTGCCGCATGCCCGCCCCGCGGGGCCGTTCGCGTACATCCCGCACCACACGCGGCTCAGATTCGGGGACCGGTCGTAAAACACCCGCTCGCACCCGGGGCACGCCCGCAGCCGCCGCCACTGGCCGTCGGAGACGGCGTCGACCACGATCGCCAGGACGTTTCCGGCGCAGGTGTTACCGCGGGCGCGATGTCGGATCGTCGCCGTGTCAGCGTCGAAGTAGGCCTCGACCGGGTACATGTCCAACCAGTCCTGCAGCCCCGGGGGGTGGTGTCCGCCCAGTTCCCGCCTGATCCCGTCTCGCAGTGCACGAACCCCGGGCAGTTCATCACCGGTCGGGCAGGACACCACGTCGGAGAACTCGGCGTGCCACTGCTGCGAGCTGGAGGCGATGTCGGTCAGGTCATCCACCGGGCCGCGGGTGTCGTGGGAGATGGTGCGGGTGTTGAGGAATGTGCGGACGTCGTCCAACAGTCCAGGCGCGGGGTTGCGCGCGTACTCCTTCACCACAGTTCAACGGTACGCCCGCACATGCCAGTCGGTATGTAACCTTCATAAGTGATCGTGATGGTTACATATCGTGCCACTGGGGGGGACGGACGCCATGGGATCGACACCGACCGAGACAGTGATCAGAACGCGCGGGTTCCTGCCGTGGGTATTGGCGACGATCGGAGCCCGTCTTCCGATCGCGATGACGCCGCTCGCGCTCGTCGTCGTTGCCGAACACACGACCGGCTCTTACGGGGTCGGCGGTGCCCTCGTCGCAGCACATACCGTCGGCGAGATCGCCGGGTCTCCTCTCATGGGGAGGGTGGCCGACCTCTGGCCGAGCCGATGGAATCTCGCGGCAGTACTCATCCTGCAGGGCGCCGGGTTTGCGGTGTTGTCATGGGCACTCACGAGCGAGCAGCCGCTGGCAGCGTCGATGACTCTCGCGCTTGCGATCGGCGTGATCGCTGCAGGAGTACCGGGGGCGCTTCGGTCTCGTCTGACGCAGATGGTGCCCCATCCGACCGTGGTCACAGCATTGTCCATCGACAGCGCGATCAACCAGGTGTGTTGGGGTGTGGCGCCGGTCGTCGTCGCACTTGTCGCTGTCACCACATTTCCGTCGGCAGCGTTGCTGCTCGTGGCCGCTCCTCCGCTTCTCGCGGGCGTGACCTGTCTGGCCCTTCCGGAGTCTCGATCGGAACCGGAAGTTGCTGCCGGCGGAGTGGTTTCGCTGGCCCGAATGCTGCGCACGACGCTCGTTCTCACAGTCATTCTACGACTGGCTCTGGGCATCCTCGCGGTCGCCGCCATACCGGCGTTCACTGCGGTAGGACATGCAGGACTGGCGGGGCTCGCCCTCGGAATGTACGCGGCGGCAACCGGAATCGGCGCCGTGACGATCGGGGCGCGGAGGCCTGCACAACGTGACGCACAACGAGACGCGGCGCTACTGCTCGCACTGTTGGCGGCAGTGCTGGTACCCGCTGTCCTGCTGGCCGACAGTGTGGTGGGTCTGATCGTGGTGTTCACGCTCGCCGGTTTCGTCGAGGGCCCCACCGTCGTCGCCCTGTCGGTCCACATCCAGGACAGCGTGCCCGTCCCCTGGCGCGCAACGGGTTTTTCGATGCAGTACGCCGCGCTGGGTGTCGGATTCGCGCTCGGGAGCCTCGCACTCGGCCCACTGCTCGATGTCACCTCCGCCGCCGGCGCTGTCTCCGTGATCGGAACTCTCATGTTCGTCTGCGCCGCCGCGGTTGCTCTCCTACGCCGGCGTGAACTCGTGCGCGCGCACACGGACACCGCGACCGACGCCACGCCCACGCCCTAGGCGCGTCGCCGTTCGGCTGGCAGTGCCGTCGCTGCCTGCAGCGTCACTCATCGATCGACTCCGGGCGCCCGACTCACCGTCAGCGGACGCAGGTGTCTTTCGGCCTCGACACGGGACGGATCCTGGATGCGACCGACACGGCCCGGCGTCGCACGAGTGCGGCGAGCGGCGTTGTGAAGATCGGCGTGGTCGTCGACCACACCGATCTTCGCCGGTGCGTCTCGTCCGCGATACATCAGACACCGACCCTCGTCGCCGTCCACTCGCACAGCACTCGACACCTACCGGGCGACGTCGAGCTCCTGGTCACGGACTACCCCGCCGAACGAACCTCGCTGCCCGACCACGTGCGCGTGCTGCTGGAAGTGTCCGCGACCGGATGCGTCGCCCGGATCGAGGCCACCGACACGGCCCCACGAGCGACCACCACGGTTGTCTGGGACCTCGGACACCGAATACACACACTCCTGCATCGACAACGGAATGACAACGCCGATGCGGCTCCTTCGCAACAGTTCTCAGACCGAGAGCGCGAGGTCCTCGCGGGACTCGCAGCGGGCCACACACGCCGTCAGATCGCCCAGAACCTCGGCATCAGCATCCACACCGTTGACACGTACAAGTACCGCGTGAAGGAGAAAGCGCAAGCAGAAACGATGGCCGATCTGGTCCGAACCGCTATCAGCTTGGAGCAGACCGGGTGAAGGTTCATGAGCTCTAGGGGACCTACGACAGCGCCTAAGTCACACACCTGCGGCGTGAGCGACCATCTCGTCGATCAGCGTGACCCACCGCTCGCCGATGGACGTCCACCGACGCTGCGCGGGCCATACCGGTGCATACGTCGACTGCGCTGATGCCCGGCTCAGTGAAGGCTCACCGCCCGCGAACCCGTAATGGTGGTTAATCACCGCCACTGACGACGAAGGGGCCACCGTCACGACGACCGAGAACGGTGCTCGTGAACCGCTACACCGGGAGTTGCCATTCCCGCATGGCGCCGGTGGACACGGTGCGCCACGCTCCCATCGGCCGTCGGTCGCCACCGCCGAGTACGCGGATCGTCTGCTGTGCGCCCCACCAGCGATGCAGACGGATCGCGCGGTGCCAGTACCAGCGCCACCGTTGGATCTCCTCGGTGCCGAGGTTGATACGAACGTAGTCGGTTCGCAGCCCGTCACCGACGACCGATTCCCAGCACAGGCCGAACCACACATCGGCGACCTGGTCCACAGGAATGTCGACCTGCCCCTCCAATGCGTCCGACGCGACATCGAAGTGCTCGCACGTCTTCTGTGACCACCACTCCTCGTCGAGGCGTCGGGTCCCCCGCCAGAACACTGTCCGCGCACCGTGACGGACACCGGGGCCGGCGGCGGACACGCTCGGCCTGTATCGCCGGGTGGTCCTGTCGCCGGATGTAGTCAGCGCCCCGGTGGTGCCGGTGCTGAAGGTGAGGCCCTGCAGCGTGGCGAGTCGACGATTGGACCGGTGTGACCATGTGGTGAAGGCAAGGCTGGCGGCGGCGATGAGGATCGCCAGTCCGGAGATCTGATCCAGGAAGTCGAGCATCAAGGCCTCTCTCGGTGCGACTGCGCGGGCGACCAGCAAGTTCCGGTGGCAGTGTTGCCGGGTCAACTGTCCTGGGTGTTAACGCACCGTCACGGGTTGCTACGGCAGGTCCCGTGTCAAGCCGCTAAGTCCCGTCGGTCACTGTCCGCGGCTTTGGTGGTACTGGATCGGTTTCGGCTCCTCGGTTACCCCTTCAGGTTGCCCACCCATCGCGCGAGAACCGTCCCACCCGCGACGGGCGTGCGAAGAAGTACTCGCGAGACAGCGGCGGATCCGCACTGCCGGGCGGTGAGTCCATCACCACCGACGACCTCAAACTCGTCGCTGAGATACCCCCGGTCTCGCCCTGGACTCAGAACCGCGTTAATCAACTAAGCCGCTTCTAATCTTCCCGCTGCCTCAATCAGCGAGTTCGCGTACTGGTCGGCGGCACGCCGAACAAACGTCTCAGTGATTGCACTCGACCACATCAGGATCCAAAGGATCGAAAGCACCAATACTGCGACAATCCACGACTGGTTGGTCGTAGCACTGTCGAATACTGGAAAGGCAATTAGAGCGCCACCCAAGCAGGCAGTGACTACAGCAACAGTGATGCCGATTGGCCTGCATCCGTAAAGATTCCGACGGAATCCGTAGGTTGCGTTGTGGCGCATTATCAGACCGAACCCGTCGGCCCGCGTCCGGTCTCGAAGTACTGTGATCGCTGTTTCGTACGTATGCGTCGCAGCATCGAGGTCTGACGTCTCGTCCGCAGCGGACGGTAGAGCAATTCCGGTTGCTCTGCTGACCTCATGATGTCGATGGGCGGTCAGGACACGATTCGTTCCGCTCGTCCACCTGAGGAGTTGCATTGTCGGTGAGCCACCCCATTTCTTGAACAGTCGATCTTGCTGCGCGAAGCCCCGGTCCCTCACGAACTGCATCAGCAGGAAGTGCAGACCGCTGACGCCGATCAGGAGTCCGAGTCCCGCGCGCCAAGCGCCCAGTCCGAATAGAGCGGCGCCGAGAGCGAGAGCCGGCACTGCCATGACGGTGACAGGCGCGAGACGCGCCTTATAGTCGTAAGCATCCACGGGCTACTCCGCGAGCCAGCCGCTGGCCTCAGCGGGCCGGTAGCCGATTCGTTCGGCTCCTCCGCGGTTCCAGCGAAGATCAATGCCTCGGGTCGCCATGAAGGGATACCCCCGGCGCTTGGCAGCGTTGGCGACCTCGGATCGAGGAAAATCGTCCGCCTCGCGCCCGACACTCACGAATGTGGTTCCGCGAGGGATTCCACCGTTCTGGGGGCCCAGTACACGGTCGAGCGTGGCCGGGTCGAGGTTGTGCCGCGAACCGTGATGGGGGAGCTGAAAAAAGTCGAGTTCTCGGTGTTCACCAACGCTCTCCAAGTGATCGAGGGCCCGGTTGAGTGCGGGCACACCTGCATCGCCGGTGAAGAGCGCGTCGTAACCCTCTACGGCGAGCTTGACGATGATGCTGGTGTTGTTCCGCGGTGTGGTCCCCCCGTTATCGGTCACAAGCGTCTCTCCCGGGTCGTGACTGACACCCTGAAGCGCGGTCATGACGGCGCTCGCGGCTTTGGACAGTGTCCGGCCGATCGATGCAGCAAAACCTGCGTACTTGACCTGCTCACCCAAGAGCTCCGTGTAGTAGAGCTCAGTCGGACCGAGGATCCTGAGAGCTCCACCGAAATAGGTATCACCGGTGAACCCGGAGGCAACGCGGGTGCCGTTCACTTGCGCGGTGGCCACCAGGTCCTCCGTGAGAGGCGACTTGACGTCGTCGCGAACGTGGCCGAAGCCAGCAGGTCGGTTGATGATGAGGGTGTCGACATCGAGATTCTCGATGGCTCCGAAGAGACCCTTGATGTGGTCGTCGTCGGGGTGCGTACAGATCATCAGGTCGACTCGCCTTGTTCCGTAGTAGCGCCGTACGTGGTCCGCGATCCGGTCGCCGTCGTCGCTGAACCCGCCGTCGATGACGACGACCACGTCGCGACCGGTCGCGGGATCGGTGAACTGCGCCGTGATCGCGTCGCCGGTCTTGGCCTTCTCGCCAACCCACAGGAAGTCGATGTCAAGCATGGTTGTGGCCCTTCTTGTTGCAGATATAGGTTGCGATCTATATCGACCATACTCTATATTTACGCAGGAGGGATCAGCGACACCGAAAGTGCGCTGGCCGGCCATCTGAGGAGAGAAACTATGACGCGCAAAGCTGTAGCACCTGGAACGCCGGCTCCGACATCGGGCCAGTACCGCCCGACGGGCGGTGGTAACGAGGTGACGGTTCCGAAGGGGCATCGACTGCCCCCGCCTCCGAAGGCGGGTCAGAAGTGGGTAAACGTCGATCCGACTAAGAACAAGAGCGGACGAGGCTGAACCGCGCTCCTCGAACGCAACCGGAGCCGTTCAGGTCTTGTCATGAGCGGTAAGTGTCGCGTCCGACGTATATGGTCTGTTTTCAGGATGCAGATCAACAGAGGCGGAGACGACTGGCGTGGCAGCGAGCAGAGTGCCCCGTCTTCTCGCCTGCACCGCAGCCAGTAAGTGGGTCTGGTTCCAGAACGACTACGACGCCCGCTCTAGAGCCCGCGAAGAGTTCGCTAACTTGCCGGTCGACGCGCGGGCGAAGTTGGATGTCGCCATGAGCCGCCATCTGCGCGGGGACTCCAGAGCGGGGGATGTCGATCATCTCGGCCATGGAATCTATGAGCTCCGAGTGCGGCATCTCAACAACCAGTATCGACTTCTGTTCATGGGCTGGGGTGTGCACAGGGTGGTGCTCACGGCGTTCCGGAAGAACCAACAGAAGACCCCAAAAACTGATCTACAGAGGGCCACGAAGCGGGGGACGCGGTGGCTGGAGCTGTTCGCCGATCCGACTGAGGCCGAATGACGTGTGCGAACGGGGCACCCGAGCAACGCACCCGGCTACTGGTATAGATTCCAGCCGATACTGTGAGGCCTGTTCCCCTCGAGCTGTTCAGCTCGACACGGACGCCAGGAGGAGACGAGACCATGAGTGTCGACGACAAGCGCAGGAGCGCGCTCGCCAAGATCTTTGCAGATGATGCGTCCGCTCTAGCCAACGAAAGCTACGACACCGATCCCGCGTACCGCGCTGCCCTTGAGGATGCCGAGAGTCTGCACGAGATTCTCGACAAGTTGGTGAAGTTGCGCAAAGCGCTGGGTTTGACACAAAAGGACATTGCTGAACGGTTGGGAGTTCGGCAACCCACCGTCTCCAGCTTCGAGAATGAATCGAGTGACCCACGCCTGTCGACATTGCAAAGGTATGCGAGAGCTGTAGAGGGCCAGATTACCTTTAGACTCGAAATGCCGGCTCATTGCGACTGGATAACTACTCCTGATCGCGCTCAGTATTCGGGGGGTTCATCGGCCGCTCATAGCGCAGCCGTAAAGACAGCGGATGATGTCTTTATTTCGCGCTGGGCAACCGCTGACTCGAACCAAAAACAGTACGGCCTCGCTTCGTGATAGACATCGATAACCCCGATCTGCACGTCTCGGCGAGACGTCTGAATGCCCGCGCAGAGGTCAGAGACATACGACTGTTGAAGTCAGCGGTCGAGATGGAGGAGTTGCCCGATGGGTCGACTGCGCTTGCCTACGATTTGAATTCGTTTCCCGAGGTGCAGCACTCACCTGGTGAAACGTTTTTCGTGGTTCAAATATCGTATGATCTAGAAATTTTTAGTCAATCGAACAACCCTGAACACGAAGCTACCGGAGAGCAACTCGCTCAACGAACCACGGTAGCGCACGTCCAATTTACTTTGGCTGCGTTGTTCACTTTGTCGCTTCGAGCCAGCGATTCAACTCCATCGGACGAAGAGCTCGAAGCCTATAGTTCAACAACGGCCCAACTTATGCTGTACCCGTACGCGCGTGAGTACGTTTACGATGTCACAGGCAGGCTAGGCCTACCTTCCCTGACCCTCGGGATGTTGAAAATGACTGCAACAAGCGGTAAAAGTTCGGACTAGACCTAGCGGTCCAAACTCTCCGACTGCATTGCCAATCAATGGCGCGTTCTCGCCGTGCGCGGGGTATGAGGCACAGGCCGCAAAGGCAAGTCAGGGTATTTCTCCGGTGTCTTCGAGTCCGAGCGATAAGGGACTGGAAATCGATGTGGTCGACCAGAGGGGCAGCTCGGACCAGTTGGGAGGAAACCCCATCTCACCCAAAGAGCGTAGACCGTAAGGAAAACGGTCGTCGATCAACAGCCTGAGCCTAGTAACCCATGTATTACCAGGTGAAATCGCGTCGAGTAAGAACGCCGCACTGCAGATGGTTCCGTACACCGTGTCAGTTTGGGCTGGTACCCCGTCGAACTCGGGGAGTGATTGCAGCAGAGGGGTACCGATTGGCATCAATTTTCGATTCCACAATCTGGAGTGATGCGCACAGATGTTCCTCACGATGGCAAGCTGTTCAAGCGGCTTCGAAAGTGCGCCACTGGGGCCGTCAGAACGTCGTCTTCGGTCCCGTCGGTGAGCGGACGACCCCCGGCCGTGTCGCGGCACATCTGACACGCCGGGTTGCGGGACGCCGAGTTGTCGAGCGATCGCGTCGCGATCCTCTGCCTTCAGCCCAACGTACAGCTTTGACAAATCACTGAAGTCGAGAACCTCCGTCAGGACCCACACCGGCACCTGGCCGGCATAGTTTTGGAAGTGGTGCTTGAGAGATACATCTTTGCCTCTCTGCCTCTTCACCCGTCCGAACGCAATCGCCAGCCAATCCATATGGTCGCCCCGTTGCACAAAGTCCATGTCGAAGTTCGAAGCGTCGAGGTGGGCCAAAGAACCGCGGGCACCTAGCGTGTGGCCGATTTTGCTTCTCATCGCAACTTCGACTCGTTCGATGGCACTCAGTAGGTGATTTTTCAGATGACGGTCGAACTCGTACAGACCGGCCACATCGTCGAAAGTCGTTCCTGGCATGAACTCATCGACGCGTTGGCCAGCGTCGTTGCTTGAGTAGAACGGGTACCAGTATCCGCTGAGACGGTAGTACCCGACCATACTCAGCCAGCGCTCAGCGTTCTGCTCGTCAGCCACGAGCATCCCTCGGGATGACAACCGCTCAATCTGCTGTTCGATCGTGAGATACGGCTTGGGATCGCGCATCTAGTCAGTATAGAAATCCGGCCCGCACCCAGCGAAGCTGAGGCGGGCCGAACGATTGCGATCATGGTACCGCGGTCACTCAGTAGCGCGCAACAGTGCGCAACTGAGACGGGCTGAGCAGGCTCAACCGTCTTCTGCGGACTGCAGGAATGCTCAACGACGGCTTCCGTTGCGCATGCATGTTACGCAACCGCATCCTGAGCAGCGTCTCTGCGCTCAGGCTGTCGGCACAGTTGCCTGCGCGGCGAGGGCGCAGCGCGTATAGACACGGCCCCAAGAGCACCGGGAAGGGAATCACACACGGAACTTCCCATTCAGAACCAGTAGGGGCCCAGCTACTCCATCCTGTTCAGTGTGAGCCAAACCGAGACCCCCAAATTGCTATTGTCCTTTATGACGACCGAGATCCGCGATCTGAGCGCAACCGCCGCAGACCGGGGTCGGACGATCCTTGAAACGGAGGCTCGGTCCGAAGCTGATCCTGCATCCTTCAACTCCGCCGAGTTCTGGAGGACGGCGGACCTCTTCGTGTACGCAGCTGCTTTGGTCGCATCATTCTTTCTTCCGAGCCCCTCGCGCAAACGAGGATTGAAAGAGTCGTTCCCCGATCGCGGTGCAGCCCTGTGCGCGTTGTACGAGATCGACGAGTGCCATTTCGCCGGAGTCAGAGTGGTCCGTCACAGCTTCGCTCACATCGACGAACGTTACGAAGAATTCTGGCTGGACGATCCGAACCGCAACATCGGTTCTCACTTATACGTGGCTGAATCCTCAATGCAGCACGCTGGTCCGCTCGCGCGGTTCCACGGGTTCGATCCCGAAACGCAAATCCTAACGTTCGGCGGTGATGCAATTGACGTCGAATCAGTGACGGAAACCATGGCGTCGATCTACCAGAAGTCAGACGGGGTCAATCGTGCTCTCGCCCGTGCAGTGGCCTCGGAGCGGGGCTAGGTTCAACGGCGTAACGGAACGAACTCTGTAGCTCATCACAAGCATCGCGCGACTCTAGATCACAAGCCGCCAATGGCATCGCGGTAACACGGAAACCATACCCCTTGCACTAGAAGCGGATTGCGGTCAAAGCCCGATGTCGTTGATTGCGTTACCAATGAGTGGCGCGTTCTCGCGCGCATAATGTTCGAGCATGGCGGGTGTGGTGTGGCCGGTCTGCCGCATGATGGCGTGGGCGTCTGCGCCATTGCGAAAGGCCTGGGTGACGAACCCGGAGCGGAGCGAATGTCCGCCGAGTTGAGAGACGAGCGCAACGTCGTATCCGGCACGTTCGGCGCGGCGCCGGATGGTCTTGTGTACCGCAGCCCCTGACAGTGGTGTGGTGCCGAGGTTACCGTTCTTGGCGATGGCTCGGAACAGCGGCGCACGAGCGGCGGTACGGGGCACTCCCCCGCGGCACACATGGCTATCGAACGGATCGCCGCCCCGTAGCAGTCGGATGACGGAGGGACGGCCACCGGCGTCGAAGGCTGCAACAACCTGGACCCATCGCACGTACGCGCAGGGTGGGCACGTGGCGTGGGAGTCGGTCGCCGGGAGCGCCCGAACGACGCCACGGCCTTCCTGGTCGGTCTTGGTCTTCCGCAGTCGGATGTGCAACCCGTCTTCGCGATGCAGAGTGACGTCGCGGCATTCGAGACCCGCGAGCTCGGATCGACGAAACGCGCCCGCGAAACCGAGGAGCAGCAGCGCGGTGTCGCGGCGCTCGTAGACGTCGTCGGCCCACCCGTCGCACTGGAGGCGGGCGGTCTCGACGAGGTTCCGGATGTCGGACACCAGCAACGGCGCCCGTTGAGTGCGGGGTCGATCGCCGGCGGTGGCGTACTGCCGGCGAATGCCCGCCAGGGCCGCTGTCACCAGGTGGTGCTTCGTGGGCGAGGTGTACCCGGCGGTCTGATGAAAGTGGTTGATAGCGGATGCCCACGCCGACAGAGTGCCGGCGGCGTAGGCCCTCTCCCCCACCGCGGTGACGGTGTCGGCGGCGTCGACGAGGTACGCGGCGACCGTGACGGGGTGCGCCGGGAGTGCGACGTGCCCGTTGCGGACGCACCAGTCGGCGAACCGTTTCCACCCGGAGGAGTAGGCGCGGCGGGTGCCGGCCGACCGGGACGAATCCACCGCAGCAGCGATGCGAGCGGCCACCGCCACGGGGATCGCCGGCGCTGCCGTGCCCTCTGACGGACCCGAGACAGTCGTCCGAGGGGTCACCGGGGCCGTTTCGGCTGGTCTGGAGTCCATATCCGCAGAGTAGACCCCTCGTCCGACATGGTCGCGGTCTATAACTGTGCTGAACTGGCAATTCGAGGCTTACGGTGCGTTAAGTGAACTTAACGTCATTCAAATCAACGCAAATGTATGCGACTACAGCAGGTTTCATCGGTTGCAGCTGAGCGCCGACCGATCGAGCTGCACGCAATAACTCTGCGGTGACCAACTACCGCGTGCGCTGCAAGATACCTCCAGCTCAAGCGGTGTCTGTGGCGATTCCCGCGTCCTTGAGCGGGCGGCCCCGACGAGTCGTGACCGTACGCAGATACATGCGTCCGACGGACGCGGGCGGGCAGCACGGCTTGCCGCGGCGTCTGCTTCAATGCAGTTGTGAGCCGCGATTTGGGAGATGACACCACGGTCACCCCGTCCTTGGGTGCTGAGATCACAATGACCGACCACACTTCCGGGATCACCGAGCGCGGTCGAATAATCGATGACTACGGCAACGGCGTGCTTTCGGCCGAGTCGTCCGGGCGTGCCTGAGCGCCGGCTCGCCGGTGGGCGATTGCGCTGGACTCGGGGCGGCTGGTCTTCGCAGACAGCGCCGATTTCGCGGCGCCCGCAGCGCCGAGCAGCTGCGGCGGCGACGAAACCGGTCATGCTGCGGGGACCTCTCCCCTATCCGCGCCCACGCAGCGCTTTCGCGGGTAGTTACCCATCGGGGTCGTTGCCCCAAGGATGCGCCCGCGCAGCAACGACCACCACCGCAGCGCTTCAGCCAGATCGAGCTCGTCCACAACGCTGATAACCGACTCGGCGTGGCCGGTCGAACGCGGAGTGCTCGCAACCAGTACCGCGGATACCCGCTCGACGGTTCACCATCTCGCAGGAACCGAGAAGCGTTGAGCATTGTCGCGCCGGGGGGGATCGGAGACTGTGGTGGTTGAGGCGTCGGGGGCGGTAATTACGTACCACCCAAACCAAATTGTTTCGTCTCGCCTCTTCGAAGGTACAAAGTCCCTCTCATGTTGCGCAGGTGGGTGCGGCGCAGACACCGCTCGCGGGCGCACGAAGTCAGCCGCGTCAGTACGCGATTGGCCTACAGCACTGTCGTCATCAGCGCGCACCTCCGCCGCCGCTCAATACACCGAGCAAACCAGGGCACCCCACGGTCCCATTTCGTCACAGTGACACATGGGTAACACTTGCTCGATCGAGCTGGGCAATCTAGTCGGCCTGGGCGACGTGGTCAGGCGTTGGCCACCCAAGCCAAGTTTGGATCCCGGTAAGGCCATACGTACAGCCATATGCAGCGCCATACGATGGGCACGACATGCGGCTCAAGAGGTCGCCAGTAATCAGGGAGCGGCGCTACCAGCGGTTCGCGATGCCGACTTTGCTCCAGCGTGCAACGAAGCAGTTTGCTCGAGCCCCTACTAAGGTTCTGACACTTGCCTCTTGTGGACGGTGGTCAGAGCTCATACATCGAACGCAGGCTTGCTGCGAACTCCCCCAGTTGAGCTCAGGGGGGAACACCACTCGCCCGCCGGGTCCGCGATTGGCTGAACTACGAAAGTTGAGTCGGTAGGCATTTGCAGACTTGCGATCGTGCACTACCGCGATCGGCTATGGAAAGTGTTCTCGGTTGCGACAACGGGGCACCTAGAAATCCGACAGCCCGACTCTACATCGCAGGCGCGCCCTGTCCCGCCGTTCGCGCCAACCCGCCACACGCGATGTAATATTTAAGTCACAATCTGGGTCTGAACTGCGCAAACACCAGCGGCCGCACCTAAGACCATACATACAGCCATACATCAAGCCATATTTAGCGCTTTATTGATTGTTTTACATGCGATCGGTACAATTGCTTTCCGCACGCACGTATGCAAAGCTTACATAGCGCTCGGGTTTGTGCACATGCTCAAGGCTGCGTCAACAGCTGCACTATCGGCAAAGCAACAGGCTTGAGTACGCTCCAGTCATCGAGCCCTGATGTCGGACGTTGGCATTGCTGTATTTGTAACCTTGTTGCCAGCCTGACTACACGCTTGTCTTAAAGCTATGCAGGCAACCGCCGACACAGGCTTCCGTACCGCTGTGTACAAGCGGTCTTGTCAGGCTCTATGTCACGCCAGCCGCACAACCGCACACATAGCTGGTCGCTATGTCCGCCCAAGGACCGTGTCGCACGCCTGATTTCGGGCGTCAGTGCAGTACCTTCGGCTCGTGACGACATCTGGAAACTCGCGGACGCTGCTGGTAGCGAATCAGAAGGGCGGAGTTGGCAAAAGTTCGATCGTCTCTGCAGTTGCCGGCATGGTTGCAGCCGCGGGCCGACGAGTACTGGTTATCGATGCTGATCAGCAGGCCAACGTCAGTTCGTCCGATCTCGGGGTCGAAGGCGACGGGGGACGAGGCCTGAGCATGGCGTTGCAGTTCGCGCACGCGTTAGAGCCAGTTCGCGAGGTCCGACCGAACCTTGACGTCGTTCCCGGTGGACCGGCTCTTGCGGTAGTCGCATCCGTGGCTGCAACCGCTGGTCAAACGGGTATCGACCTGCGGGCGAATCTTGACTCGACATTGGACGCGTTGTGTGAGGTCGAGCAGTACGAGTTGGTGCTCATTGACTCGGGTCCCGGTGACGCTCCTCTTCTCGATGCTCTGCTCGGCACGGCTCGGTACCTTCTGGTCCCAACCAAGGACGACGACGCGAGCTTGTCTGGCGTGGAGCTTCTTGCGCTGCGGTACATGCGAGCTCGTCAGGCCGGATCGGCAATCCAACTGCTGGGCGTTGTCTTGTTCGACACGAACCCGCGAGCCACAGCCCGTAATCGCGAGGTATTCGAACAGGTTGGTGACCTTCTGGAGGGCAGTGGCGCCGACCCGTTCGAAGCCTTCATCCGTTCGGACCGTGCTGCCGCGGTGGATCTTCGTACGCGGCACCTCACACCTCTCGAACTCGTTCACGCGGCGGACATGGATCAGAAGAACCGTTTGCAACGTCTCCGTCAGAAGAGCAAACCAGGGGAGCGGTTGTGGTCTCGCGATCCGTCAGGACTGGCAAGTGACTACCAGTCGCTCACCAAGGAGATCTTGAGTCGTGTCGCGAGGGCTGAGCGTGACTACGTTCCTGGCGGTGCGGCATGAGCGGCCGGAAGCGCCGTGCAGCGTTCGATCCAAACCTTCTTGGCGATCTAGGTGACGTTTTGCCACCGATCGACGTACCCAGGTCGATAGCGCAATCTGGATCCACCGGCTCTAGCAACGATGCGAGCGAACATCTCTCGGCACGTGTATCGGTGGGAACCGACATTGCAGACCGTGACCGCCAGAACAACGTGTACTCGGATCGACCAAAATTGGACGACTCTTCAACAGCCTCGGGTGCGCCGGCGCAGTCGTTGCCAGGCAACAGTGCATCGCCACCCTCGACGGCTGCTGACGAGGAGGTCAGAACTGTTGACGACGGGGCGAGTTCACGCCGTCGTGTTGACGCGCGGCGCAAGGGCAGCCGGCGCGATGCGTCGCCGAGCTCGAGCCGGGTTGCTCCTCCGGAGGTGGCGTTACCGCAGGATGTGTACATCTCGCTGCGGTCCCTGACGCTCAACGAACGCAGTTCCGATCCGTCGACTGCACGCTCGTATGGCCAGGTAGTTCTGGATGCTGTTGAACGTCATGCTACCGAGCTGAAGGCTCATTGGGTCGGCGGGGCAAGTAGTCCGACCACCGGTTTGTTCCGAAGATCGGAACCTGGGCGGCCGACTCGTCGTCGACACAGTGAGCCACGTGCACGTGTACCGCTTGCCGGCGTGATCAACGCTGACGCGGTTGTCCTCGACCAACTGGCAAGTGACTGGGGTGCTGGAAGTAGAAGCGCATTGGTCGAGCAGGCACTGCGCCTCTATCTGCAGGTACCAGCTACCGACTGATCTGACCCGACGTCCGAACAACGCGCCGCTGTTGGTGATGGTTCTTATGCGGCGACTCAGCTACCTGCGTCCACCCCTAACATGTGAAGTGCATTCGATTGAACGGTTGATCATGCGCCCCACACTGTGGCTGTCGTGCTCCATGTCGAGGGGTTTTGTTGCCGCCTCATGCTCGCGGACTCGACCTCATCCAGGAAGCCGGTCAGTGATGCATACGGGTCGTCTTCGGGCCTGTACCGCGGCTCATCCGCCATGACCGAGTCCCAAAGTCCCTCGTCGGGTGGTGCCATGCCGTCGTCGACGACGACGACCGTTGCGTGCGACGACGGGGGAGCGGGAATACGTTGGGCCTCGCGTTCGGCCAGCCATTCGCGCCAGATAATCCGTTCGGCCCGGTGGCGGACGGTGCGGGCGCGAACCGCAGCGGCCAGGCCGTGCCGGTGAGCGATGTCGTCGAGCTTCACGTCTCCGAGCTGCACGTGCCCGCCCACAACAGTGAGAAGGCCGGCGGTGCGTAGGTCGAGGATCGTCTCGTAGCCACTCGATCGCCCGATCCGCACTGCCTGTGCCAACGTCTCGACGGTCATGGGGCCATCGGCGGCCGCGACTGCCTCGTAGAGGACGCGGTGGCGCTGGCCGATGACGCTCCACGCCGGGTGGATCGTGTCGATGACAGCCGGCCGAATTTCCCGCCCTGAGTTGCCCTCTGGCGGCTTGTCTCCGCTCGGTGGTACCAGCGCATACCGATCAGCGTTCTGACCGACTCCACGAGAGATGAGCAAGACCGGGGATCCAGGGGTGTCCCTGAGTCGCTCCAATACCGACCACACCGTTGTCTCAGGGAGCAGTCCCGCGGCAATGGAGAGCGAACGTCCGCCCAACGCCACCACCGGAACACCCTCGACCAGTTCCCCTCCTGATGCCGCACCCCACGCGAGAGCGTGCAGGACAGCGTGGGTGGACCAGCGATCGCGTCGGGAAGCGTATTCACGGGTGGCCCAAGACTGAGCCGTCGTGAGCCACGCCGAGAAAGCCGGGTCTGCTGTGCCCCCTGTGTGCTTTAACTTGTGCCCGGTATCCCGGACTAGCTCAGGAAGTGTCGATGCGGCCCATTCGAGGGCTCGCGCTGCATCCCTCCGGACCGCGCCGAGGGCGTTGCCGTAGTGGGCGTACGCGTCGCGGACACCTGCCCAGTCGTCCGCCCTGAGCCGGTCGGTGATGTCGTCGGCGGTCGCGCCGGCCAGGACCGCGTGGGTGATGACCGACTGGCGAGCTTCGGAGCGCGATGCCCACCGTGTGCGATCGAGTCGGCCGGTGGCCGCGAAGGTCGTGACCGATGCCGGTGGGGGAGTGGCACGGCAGAAGCGGCCGTGCAGTCGGGCAGTACGGCCGGTTCCGATGATCCGCTCAGCGACCGTGGCGGTGCGGATCTCGGTATCGACGGTGCGCATTGCCCCGGCCACGCGGGCGCGGGTGTGGGGGAGTCCGCCGAGCAGCGCAGTAAGGCGCGTGAGCAGTGCGGGTTCGGACCCGATGGTCAGGGTGTCCATCGCGGCCGTGAGATCGCCGGCCAGTACCCGGTGGCCACCCTCGCGGCACGCGGAGCCGGGGACGGTGATGCACCCGGTCGCAGCGTTGGTCATCGGAACGATGTCCAACGTCGGCAGACGAGCGGCCAACAGATCCAGCAGTGGTCGCAGCTCGGCGACGCCGGCGGTGACGCCCGGGGCCAGGGGGACCAGGACATGGCGGCCGCCGCTGGTGGAGACGTCGACGATCGCGCGACCGCCGGCTTCCGCCAGCCAACCCAGGGCCCGGTCCACATCCGCCTGGACAGCAGCACCGCCGTAGGTCTTAGCGTCGAAGTCCAACGCGATGACGCGTGCCCGGCCGTGAGCGAACAACGGAACGGCGGCAGGTACGAGCGGGCGTTTCGTCGTCAACGAGCGCGACGAGGCGAAGCCACGCGCCGACGCGTCGTACAGACGCATGGATCGGCGCGCCGCGAGCATGGGCGCAAGACGGCGCCACAAGGCGTCGGGTGTCGACGCCGACGACGCGACACGATGATTGATGCTTGAAACTGAGTCAGGGCAGCATGTACCCTGAGACCTGTCCGTCAAGACAGTCCCTTTCTTGGGGCATCGAGTCCAGCGAGTTGGCGCTCACTGGCTCAGACTTCAACGGTCCCCCTGGTTGCCCCCAGGGGGACCGTTTCTTTTATGCGGTGAGCGGTAGCTCCACACCTCCCTCACCACGAACGTCGGGGCCGAGCCTCAAGTCCATTCGTCCGGCCAGGTCGCAGAACACATCACGTCCGAAACGCGCCACGGACGAATATCCATGGCGACGAGCGAGCTGCTTGGCGTCGATCTGGGCGGGCACTCGAACGGAGTGAGCGCGGGGCTTGTTCGATACTCGGAAGCGGCCGGTGACAGGAAGCGGGAACGCGTTTAGGGGCAGCGAAATCTCCGGTCCTAGTTTCAGATCCGGACGACCCGCCAAATCGCAGAACACGTCTGCGCCGAAGCGCGAGACTGCGCTGTAGCCCTTCTCATGGGCTAACTGCTCCACGCACAACTCATCGGGAAGACGAAGCAAGTACCCCGTGCGTTCGCCCAAATGTGGCTGAGCCATGAGCATCCCTCCTGTCGCCGGTCTTGAGGATCGTGCCACAGGAACGAATCTGATACAGGTGCGACACGCCGGGGGTGGGCAGCGCTCTTGCTCGTCTGCCGGTAGTCCGATCCCGGGTGCCCTCTAGGTAACGTCCTGCGCATGGATGTCTCGAGCGTAGGAACGACTGCCGTACTGACAGCACAAATGCGAGCATTGGAGTCGTCTCGGCCCGATCGACTGTTTCAGGACGACTTGGCCGGCCAGCTCGTCCGCGCGACCAACACGGGTATCAACCAGATCACTCTTGAGCAGGTCACGGGGCAACGTGTTTACGAATCGCTGGCCGTACGGACGCGCTGGTTGGATGAGCGGTTCGAGCAACACGTTGGCATCGACAACCCCCTCGTGCAGCAGATCGTCCTCCTGGGCGCCGGCCTCGACACACGTGCTCTACGTCTGGGATGGCTCGGTCGCGGCGTCGAGGTGTACGAGGTCGATCGCGGCGACGTGGTCGACCTGAAGAGCCGAGAGTTGCGGCGGGAGCACACCGAGCATTGGCACGGGGTCACGGCCGACCTGACCGACCGGGGTTGGGTGAATGACCTGCTCGGGAGCGGCTTCGATGCAACTGTCGCAACGCTGTGGTTGGCGGAGGGCCTGTTCATGTACCTCAGCGAGGTCGACAATCAGAGCTTGTTGCGAGACGTCGAGCACCTGAGTGCGCCGGGTTCGCATCTGCTAGCGGTCCACTTCGGTCGTGGCGCCCTCATTGATGCAGAAACACAGGCGATGTCGGCGGCGGTGGCCTCGAACGGCTACGGCTTCGAGTCTGCGATCGAGACGAGCCCTCAGCAGTGGTTGGGGTCTCGTTGGGGCGTTGATACGGCCCTTTCGATTGCGCAGTACGCGCCCGCCCTCGGACGAAAGCTGCCATATGACGAGGTGGCGCTCGGTGCTGAGCTCACGTGGATGGTCGATGCCGAGTATCGACCTCGGTGAGTTCGAATCGCATCCGGTAAGCGGTGACTGGACTGGCCGCCGCTGACCAGCACTCGGCCGCAGTGCGAGGGACCTCCACCTCGTCGAACGCGTTGCGATGTGGAGTCTCCCGCGACCGTCTCCAAGCGTTCTTGCGCTCGTACAGCAGACGAAACCTGCTGACTCGCCCGCGCAGTTTCACAATCTGGGGTACGAGCAGCGCAGCGACGAGCTGCACAGTCACGAGCGTGGTCAGGGCAACCGCGATCTGCGATGCGTTTTGTACGTATGCACTCGAGAACAAGTCAGGAAAGGCGTTGACCAGGAACACCCGAACGACAATGTGGATAGCGAATAATATCGCCGTCACGGAAGCGGAGGCGATGATGAGCAGCATTATGCGGATCGCGCCATCAAACTCAGTCGCAGCCCGAGCTATTAGACGCAGAGCGATCGTGGCAACAAGGGATATCGTGAGCGCGACATAAGACCACAAAACAATCTGCGGCCAGGTCCAGGCGAACTCATCCGGAAAATACTGAATAGGCTTACGCCACAAGTCGCTTATTGCGAATGATCCAATTATGACGACCGATGTGAAAAAAGCCAGAACGTGCGGAGCCCAGACCCTGAACGGGGCGCCCGCGATCCAAGCAGTGGCAGGCACACAGAAACCGAGAGCGAGAGTCGTCGACAATATGGTCAAGATGTAGGGGAGATTGTAAAGGTGCTCACCGTCCGCGCTGATCGGGAAGTTGTCGATGTAGTCCTCGACAGCCGGCAGGTGCAGTGAGCGCGCCGCCACGAACAGCAGGATTGCGATGGCCGTCCAGTGCGCGCCACTCTTCGGAGCGCGAAAGGAGCCTGATCGCGCCAGAAGATACAGGCCGATGGCGAGGAGGCCGAACGCGCCTATCGTTGTCACCGCGTCGAGTAGCCACACCGCAGGCATGGTACCCGTCATGAACACTGTTCAATAGAAACCAAACGGTTCAGTAGTAACCGAACGTACGAGCAAGCCGATCGATCATTGTTGATCCTCTAAGTTGCCCATGGCGTGACGTTATCCGCCGTCGTTGCTCGTCGATGCGCGCCAGCAAGATAGTTGCGAACCATTCAGCTTCTTGCTCTGCCCGACTCAACGTACTCATACTCTCCGGAGTGGCAGAATACGGAATTCCGACTTTGCAAGCGAACGACCGAAGTCGAAACTCGACAAGGTCGCGAGGGAGTGCATCGAAAAGCGAGGCGACTTCGTCCAGGGAGACCCGGCGGTCATGATGGAGAAGCACGTGACCCATTTCGTGCACGACTACGAACTGCTCTTCCTCCAAGGACAGGTGCGGCGCAACGACTATCTCGTCGCGATCTGCGTAGGGCCAGAGCTCTCCCGTGATGTCGCCGCTCACGTGTATGCCCGACGGCTTCTCCACCACTTGGATCGGTCGATCGCGGCGCAGTGACTCGGTGGCTACGAACGACTCGATCGACCACGTAGGTCCGGGATCGAGTTCCTTGACGAGTGCTTCTGCGACCTCGCGAGGTGTGGCCGCCTCGGGCGAACAGGGCGGCCGGCGTCTGGCCATAGTTAAGCCTCGACGCGCCAGAGCCGCCCAGACGCGCGGAGCTGTGCCCACTGAGCGCGCAGATCGTCCACCGACGCATTGGTGGGCAAGCCCATCGGACCATCGGCACCCCGAAAGTGGGGAACGCCGATGACACGAGTGCAAAGCATGATCTCGCTCTGCATCAACGGCCTGAGGTACACCGCAGGATCGTCGTCGAGAAGCGAGGTGTCATCATGCCACTGACACGCCTGCGCATAGGCGCGCCGAGCGATCGGTCCGGGTATAGAGGTGCCCGCCAGGTGCTCGCGCACCTCACGACTCGAATAGGGGAGATCAGCACCGTCGAGCTTCAAGATGAGCTGGTCGACGACGCTGTCATGGTCACCTGGGGCCGCTGCGAGTTTGACCATCAGGCTCAATCGGTACGACAGGGACTCGTCCTTGGCCGTCAGGGACGTGCTGGGCGGGGCATACACGTCGGTCATCTGGGAGATTTTAGATGGCGGCGGTCTGTAGCGCACGCTGCTTGCGGTGCCATCGCTCGTGATAGCGGCCACCTTCGTCAGCTGAAAGACCCGCTAACCAGCGTCGATACCGTTGGTCATCATCCAGCGAAGGAGAAGACTCCTCAAACGGCGCGGCGTCCCCGAGATACGGGGCGAACGTCGTTTGCAGGAAACCTGGCACCGTGCGGCTTGGCCCACCGAAGCGTTCGAGTACCTCTGTGGCATGAGCCGCGCTCAGCTTCTGAGCGAACTGGATCAAACCGCGGAGCGCGGTCGATCCACCCGGGAGGTCCGTGGGTGCGAGGTTCTGCTGGATGAGTGTCAGACCTTCTCGCAACACTTCCACCGGCACTGCGACGTAGCTGAAGTCCAGTGGATCACCCGGCACAGGAATGTTCGGCGCCGATGTGCCGCCAGAGGCACCAGTAGAGGCGACGGTGTCCTCGAGCGAGACCGGGTCGCGCATGTCGAGACATCGGGCCGCTGAACCGCTTTGCCACTTCAGTGCCTTGTCGAGCCGATCTAAAGTCGTCGGCCGAGGAAAGGCCGTGGACGGGGTAGGGCTCTCGATACGAGCAAGGGTGGATGGTGCCGGCCCACCCGTTTCGTGCAGACCGTCGCGCGTGAGCCCCAAAGCGCGTCGCCGCAGCGTTACTGCATCGGCGAGGAACGCCAAAGGCGGCGGGATCTGATCAAGCACACGGTAGAGCGTATCGCCCGTGAGCACGTTTAACGCCTTTACACCCCGCCAGGCCGCTGAATCAATCATCTAACGCTCACAATAAGTTCGTTTGCAGCGCACAGTCTCAATTTATCGTGCGTGGGGCCTCCACTCGAGCCGAGTTAACCGCTCATAACGTGTTAATGTACTTCGTACGAGCGGATACGGGCGAGAAGCTGGCCCGGAAGCTCATCGACAGCGGGTTGTGAGAGGCATATGAGATGTTAACGCGCATTTCAGCCCATCGGCGCGGGATGGCAACATCCCGCGCCGATGGGCACCTGCGCTCTGTCGACGCTCCGGTGTGCAACTCGCTTCACCAGCAAGACGGGCTCAACAACCTCCTCTTCTGTACGCGGCCGATGCACACTGCGCACACGGACCACCAGTCAACCTGCGATGACGGATCCGTCCTGGCCACGTGGACGTCAAAGTCTCAGCCGGTCGTGATTTCCGCGGCACGGTCATGTGCCTCATGACTTCGGTTGCACGCGATCACGCGCGTATCCGAAAGCCGTTCGGCAGCAGCAATTTCGATTGGTGTCACGCCGTCGGGCAGCACGTAAACGATGCCGGTGTAGCGCGAAGAACCGAGGCGCTCCCCCTAATCAGGGCGCCTCAATTACCGCACCCACCAGCATCTCGACATCTCCCGGTCGCACTCACAGGAAGGACGTCCTCACATGCTCTGGATCTTCCAGCAGCCGTGGCTATGGCTCAGCTTCTTCGCCGGTAAGTGACCTCGCGCCACTCATCCCGACAAGGACTCATTACCTGACACGACCTGTGCGGGAACCGGCAGCCGCACCTGCCGGTTCCCCACGGCGAAACCGATCAACTCGTACAGCTCCCATGAAAGGGCAGAATGTTAAACAGTGACAACAAGTCTGGACGTCATCGACGCCAGACCGCGACCCGGTCCACCGTGGTTGCTGCATCTGCGGTCGCGGTGGCGGTCGCTTTCGCAGGTCCCGCCGCCGCCGACGAGGTCCAGCCCGGCCTGACGACCACGCTCCCGCAGCAGCCGGGTCTGTCCACCACCGCACCCGCACCTACCCAGCAGCGCGAGTTCCTGCCCGGCTACACCCCGTCCCCGCAGGTACAGCAGTCGCAGTGGCGCAGTTACGACGACTACCAGTCCGGCCGCCAGCAGTCTTCCACCGTCCCGGCCGTCTACTACTCGGCGCCTCCCGCGCAGCCGGCCCCACAGGTCGGGCCGCCCGCACCGCTCGCGCCGCCTCCAGTGCCCACCGTCGAACGTAAGGTCATCGCACCCATCGACATTCCCGAGGGCTACATCGGCGTCGGCGGCGAGATCGTGCCCTACGACCCGAATGTCGTGGACCCGAACCTGGTGGAACAGTTCAACAACACCAGTCAGGCCTTGCAGGCAGACGGCGGAAACTTCCTCGTCGACGCCGGATTCGCCGACGCACCCCGAGCCGACCGCATCTCCGCGGGAGTCGCCACCGGCATCGTCGCCGGCGGCACCGCAGGGTTCCTGACCTCGCTCGTCCCCGCGACCGTCATCACCGCCACCGGAGCAGGACTCGGCGGAGCGCTCGGCGTCGCCGCAACCACCGGTAGCGGGGCGATCGTGTGGGGCGGACCCGTCGGGTGGGTGTTCATCCCCGGTGCAGCCGCACTGGCCGGTGGGGCTGCGGGAGCTGCACTGTCCGCGCCGATCGTCCTCGGTCTGACCGTCACCGGCGCCGCACTCGGCGGCCTGCTCGGCGCCACGGTCACCGGTGGAGAGCAGCAGATCATCACCGAGCCCGCCCCTGTCCCCGCACCAGCACCCGAGGCACCCGCTCGCGCCGCGGCCGCGCCGGTGTGGACACCGCCGCAGGACGTCCAGCAGGTGCTCGACACGGCCCCCGCCTACGTCGAGCAGGCCCGCCAGGCCGTCACCGACGTGACCGGCGGCGCCGACGTCCTGGGCGCGGTCGACACCGTGATTGCCGACAACGCCCCCGCGCTCGAGCAGGGCGCAGCAGCCCTGAACAGCGCTCTCGCATCATTCGTGCCCGCCTGATCGCCGGGTGCGGCCGGACCTCCTCACCGGGATCCGGCCGTATCCGAAGGTTCGGCCGACCACCTCGCCAGAGACACACCACGCCCACTCACCGACACCGAGGAAGGAGACGCGGAGATGCCCACCTCGAACCGAGCAGACGACGAGTGGTTCCCCCCGTTGTCCGCCCACCCCACCGCCGAATCCGATGTCGCAGCAATGGATCCGGTGGTCGACCACTCCGACGAGCACACCGGACACGTCGCGGTGATGACCCCACCGGACCAGCGGACCGACGACCACCTCGCCCCGTGGCAGGCAGTCCTCGCCGAACTCCCCACCGCGACAGCACCGGTGAACGTCCCCGCGGCGCCCCTCGCTTCCGAGGCAGGGTGGGTACGCCGCCATCGGTCCTCCCTGGCGGTCGCGGTGTCCGCCGCCGCTCTCGTGGCCGTCGCAGGCGGCGCTGCATGGGCCGTGCTGCCCTCCGTGACCGACGACGCGCCGGCCCCCTCGCTGGCGCAGGAACTCGTCGCGACCACGGAGGCCGTGACCACGACCTCCACAGCACCGACCCCGACCACGCCGGCTGTTCTGCCCTTCGAGCAGTGGTGCGCCCAGCAGCCCGGCGGCGAGGTCGCCTCCGCGGACTCCGCCGATCCGAACCTCGCGGCCATCGCCCGCATCGAGGATGCCTACTACCGCAGCCGCGACGTCGGCGCGGCGAGCGCGCAGCTCGCCGACGGTATCGACCTCGACCCCGCTGCGTTCGCCGCTGCCGTCGCCGCCATCCCCGCCGGCACCGAACACTGCGTCCTCGCCGACGAGAGGGCGCCGTCGCAGTTCCGGGTGACGGTGATCGAACGTCGACCCGGCGGCGAGCAGAAGCGGTTCGTCAGCTCCATGACCACCGCACCGGCCGCCACCGGAGACACTGCCGTCATCGCCGCCATCGGCCCTGCGTCGTGACCGGCGCATACGGGACAAGCCCGTCCTACCTGGACTGGCTGCCCACCGCCGCGGCCGCCGACACGGAGCCCGTCGCGGCGGCCGATCCGGCACAAGAGGTCGTCGTCGAGGACGGTCCGACCGCCGCGGCCCCGATCATCGTCGTCGCCGGCGCCCACGGCGGATCCGGAACAAGCGTGGTCGCGCTGCTGCTGGCGATGGTCTCCGACGACACCGTCGTCGTCCTCGACGGAACGCCCGTCGGCGGGGACATCAGCCGCCGCACGCCCGCCCCCGTCGCGCAGACGGCCGCCGTGTGGAGCGTCTGGCTCACCGGTGACCGCGCACTGACCACGTCCACCGGGTGGACCGTTCTGGGTCGGGACCGCCGCGACGACGCATCGCCCTCGCACCTCGCGGCGGCGGTGACCGCCGCCCGCGCCGCGGTCGGTGGCCACGGGCTCGTGGTCGTCGACGCCGGAGCCTGCATCGGGTCTACGTGGTTCGACGCCGCCGCCGACCTGGCCGATCACATCGTCGTCACCATCGACGACCGACCGGGGGCGGCCAACGCCGCGCGCCCCGTACTGACGGAGCTACACCGGCGCCTCGGCATCGCCGGGATGGGCCGCAGCGTGCAGCTCGTCGTCACTTCCCAGCGCCCCGGCGTCGACCACGTCACCGGGCCGCTCGCCGATGCGCTGACCGGCCGGGTCGCCGGGGTCGTGCATCTGCCCTACGACGCCGAACTCGCCGCCGGTGTCGGTATCGACCCCTCCCAGTTGTCGGCCGCCGCTCTCGGCGCCGCTGTCGCCGTGTTGTCCGGATCCCGCGCTCACCTGCACCGAGAGGCCCACCGACCATGACCCCACGCCCGCACCACCTCGTGCCGCCGCAGACGTGGCGGGGGCGGCTCCTCGCCGCAGCCGTCACCGCCGCCCTCGCGGCGGCCGCGGCGACCGGCACCGCCTCTGCTGCACCCACGTCGGCACCTCCCACCGGGTGCGACGTGCTCCACGTGTTCGGGTTGCAAGGCACAGGAGAGTCCGGTGACGCCGCGGCCACCGACGTCGACTCCGGGTTCCTGGGCTCCGCGATCACCATCCCGCTTTCCCTGGCCGCCGCAGAGGTCGGGCGCACCCTGATCCCGTACGCAGCGAGCTTCGGCGGCAAACCCGGCGACAGCACCGACCTGCCCTACGCCCAGTCCATCGCCGACGGTGTCGCAGCGGCCGAGAAATTCCTCACCGACTACGCCGACCAGTGCCCCGGCAGCAAGATCGCTCTGACCGGCTACTCGCAAGGCGCCCAGGTCGCCTCCGAACTCGCCCGCACCATCGGGGCGGGAACCGGACCGGTTCCCGCCGCCGACGTCGCGGCGGTCGCGCTGTTCTCCGACCCCACCCGCCCCGCGGGCGCGGCGACATTCCCCGGATCAAGGACACCCGACGCACCGGCACCGCCGCCCGGGGTTCCCGCAGCCGATCTCGACGGCCTGGCCGTGACCGCTCCGCCCGCCGACGGCGGCGGGATCGCCCCCACACTCGCCGCACCCGCCACCCAGGCGAACTCCATTGACCGAACCTCAACCGGGGGCAGGGCATTCGGTCAGCTCAGTGGCCGCGTCGCGCAGTTCTGCACTCCCGGCGACCTCGCGTGCTCACTGCCGGCGAACTCGTCGCTGGCGAAGATCGCCACCAACATCTCCGGTCAACTGCACCTGCAGGAGCAGGACCCGCAGCGCACCCTCGTCGATCTCGCCGGGGCCGTGGGCGGAGCGACACTGCGCACTGCTGCCGACGTCATCGACGAGGACGTCGACTTCACGGGCGGCACGTTCCAGGTCGCCTCCGGCGGAGACACCGTCCTCGGCCGCCTCGCCGAGAACTCGGCACAGACATCCGACACCCCGGAAGCCGACGCGAAGATCGTCCGCGCCGTGGTCAAAGCCGGAGTCATGGGGCTCGGCGCCGCGGTCACCGTGGCCAAGAGAGTGCTGACCCCCGCCACGATCACCGAACTCGCCACCGTGGGCCTGGCCAATCCGCCGGCGGCTCTGGCGGTGCTGGGAACGAAGATCACCGCCGCCACGGCGCAGCTGTTCCCGCCGGCCACCATCTCGTCGGTGCAACGGCGGATCTACTCCGAGATCACCCGCGGCGCCCTGGACAACAAAGGCCTGCTGACCCTCGCAACGGACGTCCGCTACTGGGACACCGTGCGCCTGCACGGCACCTACGACCAGGTTCCCGTCACCGCCGACGGACAGACACCGGCGAAGTTCACCGTCGAGTGGTTCACCCGCCTCGCCGCCGCCCTCGCCGACACCGGCAGCTCACAGACGACCCGCAGCTCGTCGAGCACGAGCACGAGCACCACAACACGAGCACCCGCGACCGGCACCACGTCGACCACCTCCACCGGGCCGAGCACGACCACCTCATCGAGCACGAGCAGCGCACCCACGACGCCCGGTTCCACCGCCGACGGTTCCTGACCGCCCGCACTGCTCTCGTCCCACCACCGCGACCACCGGAAAGGAGTCCCCATCGTGTCGACATCGACCGGCACCAAGAGTGGTGCCGCAGCAGCGGTCGCCGCCGCCCTGGCGGTACTCCTGGTGGTGGTCGCGGTGGTGGTGCTCTTCGCCCGCCCCGACGACATGTGCGCTCTCCCCGGCGCAGGGGCGCCCGGCGCACCGGTCCCGGCGGGAACGCACGTCAAACCCACCGATCCCGCCGCGACGACACTGACCTCCGGATTCGGCCCCCGTTGGGGAACCAACCACAACGGCGTCGACTTCGCCGGCCCGATCGGCACCCCGATCTACGCGTTCACCGACGGCACTGTCCGAGAAGCCGGACCGGCGAGCGGATTCGGGAACTGGATCATCCTCGACCACCAGATCGACGGAAAGACCTACTCCACCGTCTACGGCCACATGCGCGGCGACGGAGTCCTCGTCTCGGCCGGCCAACACGTCACCGCCGGGCAGGAAATCGGGCTCATCGGCAACGCCGGCGAGTCCACCGGGCCGCACCTGCACTTCGAGGTATGGGACGGCGGGCGCCTGCCCGACGGCGCCGGAACAGCACTCGACCCGGCGTCCTGGGTGGACGCCGCAGTCGCTCCCGGCATCGCACCGCCGCCGCCCGCGCCCGGCGCAGCCGGAACCGGCAGCGGCACAGGTGGGCTGGGCGACAAGCAGCTCTCCCTCGCCGAACAGACCGTCGCCATCGGGGAAGCGATGGGCATTCCGGAACGGGGCATCGTCGTCGCCCTCGCCACCGCGTCACGGGAATCGACGTTCCAGCTCTACGCCAGCTCCAACGTCCCCGACTCCCTGAACTACCCACACGACGCCGTCGGATCAGACCACCTGTCGGTCAACCAATTTCAGCAGCAGGCGACGATCTGGGGCGACACCGCCACACTGATGAACCCCGCCACAGCGAACCGCCTGTTCTACGAGCACCTTCTCGCCGTCCCCGGCTGGGAGTCGATGCCCGTCACCGTCGCCGCTCAGACCGTGCAGGGCTCGGACCTTCCCGAGGCGTACGCCGAACATGAACCGCTCGCCCGCACCCTCTACGACCGGTTCAAGGGTGCAGGCAAGGACCTGTCCGCCGCCGACCGAGCCGCCCTGGCCGGGGCCGCAACGGCGGCCACCGTCGGCAGCGGCGCCGTGGATACGGAGTGCGCAGATGCGGCGTCGAACCCGAACGGCCCGACCTTCACCCCCGGCGGCCCGTTCGGGGCGAACGTCATCGCGGCCGCGATGGCATGGCTCGGCACCCCGTACGCGTGGGGCGGCGGCAACACCGATGGTCCGACGAACGGGATCAGCGACGGCGGCGGAGCCGGCGACGCGAACGGCGATACCGGCAAGGTCGGGTTCGACTGCTCCGGCCTGACCCTCTACGCAGTGTTCCACGCGTCCGGCGGCGCGATCAGCCTCCCGCACTTCACCGGCGACACCTCCAACGCGGGCCAGCTCTACGACCCACGCGGACAGGAGATCCCACTGGAGCAGAAGAAACCCGGTGACCTCATCTACTTCGGGTCCGGCGGCAACACCCACCACGTCGGCATCTACTACGGCGTCTCCGGCGGCACCGAAATGTTGCTCAACGCCCCGCAATCCGGCGACGTGGTCTCGATCATGCCGCTCTCCGGCTGGTCCGGAGAAGACATGTACGTCAGGAGATTCGGATGACCAACACGACCACCACTCACCGGGCCGCGTTCGCGGTGATCGCCGTGGCCACGGCCGCCGTGTTCGCAGGATGTGGAACAACCACCGAGGAGAGCGTGCCCGACGGCGGCACGCCGCCGACGTCGACAAGCGCCCCTGCCAGGGCGGTGTGCACCGACCGCATCGACCACGTCACCCGCACCGACACCTGCGACGTCGACGCCGTCCTCGCGGGCGCCGCCGACGCCCTGTACTCGTACCGCCCCGCCGAGCAGACCCAGAAGGGAGTGAACATCGACTCCGCGGCGACGCTGCTCAATCCCGCATGGGTGCGAGAGCTCGGGGTGTCCTACTCCGCGCTCGCCCCGGTCACCGGCGCCGACTGGGACCGATGGGCCGCAACGGGCCTGGCCGTGGACGCCGAGGCGAACGTGACACCGGACGACCACCCCGCCGACACCGACACCCTCGCCCGACGCGTCGTCGCAGTGCACCAGAGCGTCGTCGACTCGGGCGGCGCCGAGGTCGAGGAGCTGACCCCGATCGCGCTTTACATGACCGCCACCCGAGCGAACGCACTCGCCGGATGGTCCGTCTCCGGGATCACCGTCCGATGAGCGCCCCGGTGACCCGACTCGACCTCGAGACCGTTGCCGCGCGTCGGCCCGCGCCCGGCGTCATGGCGCCGCCCCTGCATCGTCAGGCGCCGGTATGGCAGGAACGCATCGAGCGCACCGATCTCTGCGCTGCGGAGCCGCTGGTGTGGTTGTTCGGCGCTCACGGCGGGGCCGCGGTCTCCACCCTCACGGCCTCCCTGGCGTGGGCCGGCGACAGCGGCCGCGCGTGGCCTTCCGGTGGACACGGTGACTCGCCGCTCGTCGCCGTGGTCGCCCGCACCCACGCCGCAGGTCTGCGCGCCGCCCACGACCGGGCGATGGCCCACCTCGCCGCGCTGACACCCGATCCGGTGCAGCTGCTCGGACTGATCCTCGTCGCCGACACCGACCGACGACCCAGCCAGCAACTGCGCCGCGAGATCACCCGCGTCTGTTCGGTGTTCGACCATGTCTGGCACATCGGGTGGGTCGAGCCGTGGCGGCACATGTGCCCCGACGAGCTTCCCGAATGGGGACCGCGCGCTCAGGTACCCACCGACAAGCGCGCCGCCGCCGACACCCGCACCGTTCCCGTCGAACCGGTCCGCGCTCTGCACGACGACCTCCTCAGCGCCGCAGTCGCCGCGCTGCGCACCTCGCCCGAACCGGGGCAGCGATGACGGTGACCGTGGTGCTCTCCGGTGGCCACAGCGACGGTGACGCTCGCCTGGTCGGTCGTCGGTGTGCGAGCGGCGATGGCCGACTGCGGCGACCCTCGGCCGAATCGCCCAGTACCGCTCCTCGTGCTGGCGAGTCTGCTCCTCGCCGCGGCCGGCATCGCTCACGGCGTTCCGCACCTTCCCCTCGGCATCTCATGAGAGGCACCAGCGGTGGCCGCTCCCCGCCCGGTCGACCACCACTTCCCCCGACCACCACTCACTGATCTCGATTCCTCCGCACCTCCACCTGAAAGGAACCAATCATGTTGCTGCACACACTGACCTCGACAACCGACTATCTCGCCCAGGTAGGACCGTCCGGCGTCGAGGCGCCTCCCGGCGCACCGAAATACCAGCAGTTGTTCAACATCGGCATGTGGGTCGCCACCGGCATCCTCGCGATGGTTGGCGTGTTCGCCGGGGTGAAGTTCGCCATCGGTCACGCCGACGGCACCAACACCCGCGGCCAGCAGATGGGCATCGCGGCAGTCGGTATCGGCGCGGTGTTCGCCGGCACCGCGACCACCCTCGTCAACACCCTGATGACATGAGCACCCGAAGCCTCGCGGCCGTCATGCGCACGGAGATCCCCACCGACTCCTCCCCGAAGACCCCACCAGCGGAGGTGACCGCCGGCCTCGAACAAGTCGGTGCCTGGTTCTACTGGGGTGTCATCGCGACCCTGGCGATGCTCGGTGTCGCCGCCGGGATCTATCTGGCGACGGCGTACCACCGGGGCGGGCAACTCGGCGAGGGCGAGAAGCGCGCGGGAATAGTCGCCGTCGCGGCAGTCTTGGTCGCCGGATCCGGCGGCTGGGCGGGGATCCTCCTGTGACCGGCCAATTTCGGCGTCGGGTGAGCGCGTCAGTCGCCGCGGCGCTGATGATCGTGGCCACCGTCGTGGGATGCTCCGACGACCCGGCGGCGGTGGGCGATGCACCCGCCGCCGCCGTCGACGTCAACGCACCGCCTGCCGAGGTGACCTGGCGGCCGTATCAGGGCGTCGAGGTGCCGTTCAGCAGCGTCGATGGGCCGGCCGCGGACACCTCGTCGGCCGCACCGACCGGGTACTCCGCCACCCCGCAGGGTGCGGTGCTCGCCGCGATCCAGGGACAGGCCCGGCTGGCGTTGGCGCCGGATACCGCCTGGGCCACGGTCACTCGGGAACTTGTCGCACCCGGTGACGGACGCGACGCATTCGCGATCGCCCGATCGGCCGCCTCGATCACCGACGCTGCCGACCCCGCCACCACCGCGGCGTTCACCGGGTTCCGGGTCTCGTCCTACGACGAGTCCCGCGCCGTGGTCGACGTCGCGACGACCATGCCCGGCGGCCAACTGACCGCGGTGCCGGTGACCGTCCTCCGGTCCACCGGCGACTGGAAGATCGCCCTCCCCGCCCCGACCGGCGCCGAGGACGATCCCACCGCACCGGCGGCGACGGACCCGATTCCGCTGCCGTCGATGGACGGATTCACCGCGTTCTCCGCCCCCTGACCAGGCGTCATCACCCCGGTCATCGCCCGACCCCGACAGGAGCCTCCCGTGCAGGAATCACCCACACCACCGCCCGAACCGAACTGGATCGACGAGCACCCCAAAGCCCGCTGGCTGGCGACCTCACGCACCACCGGCGCGGCCGCGGTCGGGTTCATCGTCCTGGTGGTCGTGCTCGTCACCATCGTTCTGGTTCGCAGCGGGGATTCCGGCGACACCCCTCCTGCCGCAGCGCCGCCCGTCACCGCCGCTCCGCCCTCTACCCCGGTCACCCCCGGCGGCGAGGGTGGGTTCGGCCCGTCCCTCGCCGACCCCTACGGCCGCGAGATCGCCGTCCCGAACAACGAACAGGGACAGGTACTGCCGCAGACCGATCCCGGCGACCGACCGGCCTTCGTGAAGGAGGTGCCGGTCGCGGCTCCGTCCGGAATGCGTTGGGAACGAATCGGTTCGACGGTTGCACCGTTCTCCACCAGTGACGGCCCGACTCGTGTCGACGGTCGCCTCGCCTACGGATTCGCTCGTAGTCCACAGGGCGCCGCGCTGGCCGGCTGGCAGATTTCCTCTCGGTTGCTCCGCAGCGGTGCCGACGTCCGCGAGGCGTACGCCCGGCAGGTTGTCGCGGATCCCGGTGTCGCTGAATCGAAGCTCGCCGCACTCGAGGCACAGGGTCGCTCCGATTTTGTCGCCACCAAGCTGATGTTTTTCCCCGCCGCTTTCAGGATCACCGCTTTCACCGATGACTTCGCTGTCGTGCACTACGCATTCCCGACCGGCGGCAACCAGTGGACGGTCGTGCAGCAGTCCCTGACATGGGACGGCGACTGGAAGCTCCGGATGACTGCCACCGACCCCCAGCTGCCCGACATCTCGAGCTTGGCCGGGTTCACGACATGGTGACCACCCTGCGACTTCTTCTCACCAGGTGCGTCGCCGCGTTGTTGATGGGTGCAGCAGCTCTGATGATCGCGGGCGGTCCAGCGTCGGCCCAACCTACACCACCTGCCGATCCTGACGCGGCGGCGCAGATGAGCGAGGACCCATCGTTCTTCAACACCTGCAACTCGATCGGAGGAACCCTCGGAAACGTCCAGCTCCTACCGGGAGTGTCCGGCGACACATTGTGCAAGATCGCGACTGTCGCAACAGATCCGAGCGGTGCGACCTCCGCTGCGGTCGACTGGGCGGCGTCCGGAGCTGTGGGTGAGGCCGCCGAAGCGTTCCTGGAAGGATTCGGGCAGGCGGTGAACCTGATGTTCACCTGGTGGCTGGACATTCCGTTGCCGGATCTGGCGAACCCGGAGTCGGTGGGTGTGTTCCACAGCTACTTCTACTGGATCAACGCTTCCCTGGTCGCGGTGTCCATCGCTGTCGCCGCTGTGCGCCTGGCGGCCGCGAACGCCTCCGCTCGCGCCGAGCGGGCCACCGACACCGCGAAGATCCTGGTGCGGACGGTGTTCGCGACGGCGACGTTCGCCCCGCTGCTGATCGTCACGCACGCCGGGTCGGTGAAGTTCGGGAAGTGGATCGTCGAGGACGCCGCCGGTGGGAACGTCGCCGACGTGCTGGGAACGATGTTCGACCTGTCGCAGGTGTCGTCGTTGCTGTCCGCGGGACTGGTGATGGTGTTCGCGCTCCTGGGCATCGTCGGTGCGCTGGTTCAAGCGGTGTTCGTGGTCGTGCAGTACGCCATGTTGATCCTCGTGGTGGGGTTCTTGCCCACCGCCGCGGCCGGGTCCGGCACCCCGACCGGCGAGCAGGCGTTCAAGAAGATGATCGGGTTCGCCCTGGCGACG
The DNA here is from genome assembly GCF_036163995.1 of Rhodococcus sp. NBC_00294. Lineage (NCBI taxonomy): Bacteria > Bacillati > Actinomycetota > Actinomycetes > Mycobacteriales > Nocardiaceae > Rhodococcus > Rhodococcus sp. NBC_00294. Next base: position 15,467 of record NZ_CP108045.1, on the reverse strand, counting down.
GTCCTTTTCCCGATCCTCTCGGCCGGGGTGTACGCGTTGGCGCTGTGGTCCGCCGGCGGCGACGACGCGATGAGCAAGCTCTGCGGGATGGCACTGCTGGCGCTGTCGTGCCTGTGCCTGCCGGTTCTGCTGCGGCTGATCGTGCCCGCCGTCGCCGCCTCCGGCGGCGCATCCGGCGCAGCGGCGCTGGCCGGCGCCGCGGTGGCCACTGGCGCAGTCGCCGGTATGGCGATGAAGGCCGGGAGCGCAGGGGCCGCGGCAGCAGCGAGCGGCCGATCCGGGGCAGGAGTCGTCGGTGGGCAGTCACCCGACCGAGCCACCGGGGCCATGACCAACCCACCGACGACCACCGCGGGGCAGGGTGGCGGCGGCCGATCCGGAGCCGTAGCAAGCCCGGCGGCCGCCGCGGGTGCGGTGTCCGGGGCGCAGTCGGCGCCCGGTAAGTCGGGGGCTTCGCCGGGCGCAACCGCCGCCGGCGCTGCATCGGCTGCCAAGACCGGAGCCACAGCGGTGGCCGCAGTGATGAAGGGCGCCGAGAAAGCAACGGGCGCAGCAGCTGGAGACAGCAATCGAGACGGCCAGCGAGGCGGACGCACGCCATGACACCCACGTGCGAGACGCCGACGTCCGAGCACACCACCCGCAGCGACGAGAGGACCCCCATGACCATCGAGACCGCCCGCGCCGACGCAGTCGGAGGTGCGCGATGACCGCGCAGGACACCGAACGGCCGGTGCGCACCTACGCCGGGTTCGTCGACGAGCGCCGCACCTACGCGTTCGGACTGACCCCGTTCTCCTTCGCGGTCATCGCCGCGATCGTCCTGGTGACGCTGGCGCTGATGTTCATCACCGGGTCCGCCCTGGGGTCGTTGGGGTTCGGCGCCGTCCTGGCCCTGCTCTGGGTTCCTCTGGTGGTCAAGGGCCCCCAGGGCAAGACCGGCTACGAGATGCTGCTGCTGCGCCGGCAGTGGCGACGGCAACGCCGCACCGGCCGCCACATCTACCGGGCCGGGCAGTTGTCGAACCAGGCGGGCGGTCGCTCCCGGTTACCCGGTATCGCCGCCGAAACCGAGCTGTGGTGGGCGCTCGACACCAACGGTCACCGCTTCGGGATGATGCGGATGCCCAGCACCCACCAGTACACGGTGCTGCTGCGGTGCCGCATCGGCGGCGCCGCCGGCAACGACCAGCACATCGTCGACGGGCTGGTCGGATCGTGGGCGAACTTCCTCGCGATGCTCGGTCAGGTCCCCAACATCGCAGCGGCCGCGGTGACCATCGAAACGCTCCCCGACACCGGCGAGCGGGCGCGGGCGAACGTCGAAGCCATCACCCACCCGGACTCTCCCGCCACCGCGCGCCAGATCCTGGCTGAGCGTGTCGCCGCGTCCGCGACCGGCTTTCGGGTGCACGGGCGGGTGGCGATCACCTTCGACGCCGCCACCCCCGCTCAGCGCAAGGACCCGATGGCCGCCGCCGAGATGATCGGGGCGCAGCTCCCGGTGCTGTATTCCCAGCTCGCGCACACCGACGTCACCGCCCTGCCTATGAGCGACAGTGAATACGCCGCCGTGGTGCGCCGGGCGTTCGACCCCGCCGCCGAGCCGGACATCGAGCGCGCCCTGACCCTCGGTGAGTACGTCTGCGACTGGGCCGACGCCGGCCCGATCACCGCAGAGGAGGACGTCGACAAGGTCACCTACCGGCACGACTCCGGTATTTCGCGGGTGTGGACGATGACGTCACCACCATCCGGATTCCCCACCGAACGCGTCCTGGCCGGGCTGCTGTCCCCGAACTCGCAAGTTCCCCGCAAGCGGGTCACCGAGATCTTCCGCCCGTACTCCCCGGCCGACGCCGCCAAGACCGTCGAAGGTGACTTCAAATCCGCTGTCGCCGCAGTCAACACCGCCCGGGGGATCGGTTCCGCCACCGCGGACATCGCTCTGGAATCGACAAACACCGCTCGCGTCGCCGAAGCGCGCGGGCACGGATTGGTGTCGATGTCGATGGTCATCACCGCGACCGCCGAGTCCGCCGGGGAGCTGACCGCCCTCGATCCGGAGATGCGGGGGTTGATCTCCGGCGCCCGCATCACCGCACGCCCGGCCTACATGTATCAAGCGGCCGCATTCCTCGGCGGACTCGGAATCGGGGTCCTGCTTCCCGACCACAGCACCATCCCCACATCGCTACGCGGCTGAACCCACATGCCGCTGCGCGGCTGACACCGCCGTTTCTCGTCGTCCACTCCTAGGAGGTCCCTTCCATGCTCCGCTCCCCGCTCGGCCCGGTGTCGCTGCGCCGCCGCATCTCCGACCTGACTGGTTCCGGTCAGCTCCGACCGGCGAAGCAGTCCCGCTCCGTCACAGACCCGATGAAAGCCGCCGCCACCCGCCGCCGCATCGAAGCCAAAGCGACTGCGGTGGCCGAAGCGGAAGAGCTCAAACGAGCTGTACGCGAACGGGACCCGTCCCGCACCGACCGCAAGAGAAGCGGGTGGCGTAAGGCGCTCCCTCTGCGCACCCGCGGGTTCGACGGCCGCGGCGGTGGCCGGATGTCCGTGGTGGACCGCCCCGCCAGCTTCCGGGCGACCACCGATCAGGCGTGCGGACCGTGGCCGTTCTACGTCGGCACCGGCCACCCCCAGTCCGGAACACCCCTCGGTGTGGACCCCGACAGCGGGCAAGCCGTCTGCTACGACCCTGTCTCCGCGGTGTATCGCTCACCGCGCCAACAGAACACACCGTCCCTGTTCATCCTCGGACTGCCCTCGTTGGGCAAGTCCACCGTCGCCCGGATCCTCGTGGCCGGCGCTATCGCGCAGGGACAGATCCCGATCATTCCCGCGGACCTCAAACCCGACGAAGCCGCGCTGGTCGGGTACTACGGCGGCCTGGTGATCCGCCTCGGCCACGGCGAGGGCTACCTCAACCCGCTCGCTGTGGGCGCACTCGGCTCGATCCTCCCGCTGCTCGATGAGTTTCCTGACGTGCAGCGCAAGGTCGCTGCCCAGGTGCTCCAACGCCGCCGCCGCTTGGTGTCGGGGCTGTGCGAGCTCGAACGCGGTGGCCCGCTCACCCAGTCCGAGTCGAACGTCCTCGCCGTGGCGTTGCGCGTCCTCGACGCCGATCCCCGGTTCACCCCGGAGCATCCGCCGCTGCTCTCGGATCTGTTCACCCTCATCGAGAAGGGCTCACCGGAACTGGCCCGTAAGACGATCAGCGTCGACGACCCCGACAAGTACGCCGCCAAGGTCGAGGGGTTGCTCGAGACGTTGATCGGTCTCCTCGACGGCGAGCTCGGCGAAGTGTTTTCCCGTCAGACCACCGTGCCACTTGATCTCGCCGGGGAGCGGCCGCCGGTGGCGGTGTGTGTCGATGTGTCCTCCATCGGCACCGAGGACCCGACCCTGGAAGCGGCGATCATGCTCGCCTGCTGGTCGGACGCGTTCGGCGCCGTCGAAGCCGCCCACGTCCTCGCCGACGTGGGGCTACGCGAGAAGCGCACGTTCCTGGTGGTGCTCGACGAGCTGTGGCGGGTTCTGGCCGGAGGCTCGCAGATGGTGCTACGCGTCGATCAGCTCACCCGCCTGACCCGCACGATGGGAACGGCGCTGCTGATGATCACCCACACCGTCGCGGACCTGGAAACTCTCGCCACCGCCGTCGATATCAGCCGCGCCAAGGGCTTCATCGAGCGCGCCGGGGCCGTCATCGTCGGCGGATTGCCGACGCAGGAGATGGGCAAGCTCGACGGCATCATCCCGTTCACGCAGCAGGATCGGGATCTGGTGTCGTCGTGGTCCACTCCGGCCGGCATCGACGACACCGGACGCGAACTGCCCCCGCCCGGCCGGGGGAAGTTCCTGCTGCGCATCGGCACCGCCCGCCGCCCGGGGGTGGTGCTGCAAACCGTCATCACCGCCACCGAAGCCGCCGCCGGGTACCACGACACGAACGCCCGCTTCGCCCACGTCGGCGGCGGCGGCGGCGGGCGATGAGAGGCAAGCCGTATCCGGCGGAGATCCGGACCCGGGCGGTGCAGATGGTCATCGACCGGCTGCCCACGGCCCGCTCGACGTGGGCGGCCATCGAAGCGGTCGCCGCGCACCTGTCCCTGCACCCCAACACCGTCCGGTGGTGGTACCGGCAAGCCCAAGGCATCACCGACGAGCGGCCCCTGATGCCCAGTGAGCAGAACGGCGAGATCGCGCGGCTGCGTGCGGAACTCGTGGAAGCGCAACGCTTGATCGCCGACCTCGTCGGCTCGGCGCAGTCACACCCGAGAGAAGGAGTCATCGCATGAGCACAGGGAGAGGCGCGAAGAACCCGGGCGCCGGTGTCGACCCGATGCTGGCCCTGACCGGCGGCGCGATCATCCTCGCCGCCCTCGCCTACGGGGGGGCCGAAGCCGCCTTGCACCTGGGCGGCCCGCTGTCCGGAATCGACCAGCACGTTCCCGGGTCACCGTTCGCTCTGGTGGCAGCGCTGGCGAAGGGGTCGCTGGTGTGGCCGGTGGGGGCGACGATCATCGCCGCCGCATTCGGCATCGTCGGCCTGGTGATGGTCGTTGCCGGCACGGTGTGGGCGATGACGCGGCGGCGGCGGGTCACCCGCGTCGACGACGCCGGCCGGTTCCTCGGCCGCCCCCGCGAGGTGGCGCGGCTGGGGGACAAGGCCCTGCAGGCGGAGATCGCCCGGTTGGGTGACCCCGTCGCCGCCGATGAGCCTGTCGCGGCGCCGCTGGGGCGGTTGGTGTTGGGGCCGAACAAGTTCGGCATCACCCTGTATGCCGGCCCGGAGGACGTCGCCACCCACATCTGGGGACCGCGGATGGGCAAGACGAGCTGCGTGATCATCCCGCAACTCCTCGCCGCCCGCGGCGCGGTGCTCACCACCTCCAACAAACGCGACGTCGTCGACACCACCCGCGCGTACCGGGCCGAGAAGGGGCCGGTGTGGGTGTTCGACCCGCAAGGAGTCGCGCAGGAGCTGCCCCGGTGGTTCTACGACCCGCTGACCTGGGTGCGCTCCGCCCGGCCGTCCACCACGCAGGGCCTCACCGACACCGCCGAATCCGACACTCGCCGTGCCGAGTTGGCGAAACTACTCGGCGAGGATGTCGTCGCCACGATGAGTCGGTCGGCGCAGGAGACGAAAGCCGCGACCCTCGCCGGAATCTTCGCGTCGTCGTTGACGGGGGAGAACACGAAGCGCGAACCGTTCTTCGACCCCATGGGCCAGCGGCTGGTCACCGGGTTCCTCCTCGCCGCCGCGCTGGAGCATCTGCCGCTGCCGATCGTCTACACCTGGGCGACGACACCGGAGAACCAGGAACCGGTGCGGCTGCTGCGAGCGCACGGGTTCGGGCGGTGGGCGGAGTCGATGATCGCCCAGTACAACGCCCCCGACAAGCAACGCGGGGGAGTGTTCGCCACCGCGGCGAACATGCTCGGCGCCCTCGCCTACGCCGAGATCCACCCGTGGATCTCCCGGATGGGGGAGCGCGACACCCGCCCGGAGTTCGACCCGGCCGTGTTCGCCGCCGAGGACGCACCCACCCTGTTCTGCCTGTCGATGGAGGACGCCGCCAACGAGTGCGGCGCCCTGGTCACCGCATTGACCGTCGCCGTCACCGACGCCCTGGTGGACCGGGCCACCGCCACCCCCGCGGACGGGAGCTTGCCGGCGGGGCGGCTGCGGGTGCCGGCGACGTACGCGCTGGACGAGGCTGCGAATGTGGTGCGGTGGCGGCAGTTGCCGAACCTGTACAGCCACTTCGGCTCCCGCGGCATCACCGTCACCACCATCCTGCAGTCCTGGTCCCAGGGGGAGGAGTGCTTCGGTCAGGGTGGGATGAAGAAACTGTGGGGTGCGTCGACTATTCGCGTGTACGGCGGCGGCGGTTCCACCGACGACGGCCGGTTTCTCGAGAACACCTCCGCTGCCCTCGGTGATCACTGGGAGATGAGCCGGACCGTCTCCACCAACTCGTCCGGTCGGTCGAGTTCGCAGCAGCGGCAGAAGATCCGCACCCTGCCCGCGGATGCTCTCGAGGCGATGCCCGCGGGGCGGGCGATCCTGCGGGCCGCGAAATGCCCACCGGCGCTGATCGAGACGATGCCCTGGTACACCGGGCCGTTTGCGGGCGCCGTAGCCGACGCGCGGGTCCGCGCCGGCCAGGACAGCGCCGTGCACATCAATGCCGACGACCCCGATCCGATGGACGCGACATCGCTGCTCCCGTCCCCGACCAAGCGTCCTGGCGCGGTGCCGCGGCCGTCCGCGGTGGTCGTCTCGTGAGCGACGAGTTCGACTTGGACGCCGGCCCGAACGGCTCCTGGCCAGGCCATGCGCCACCCGCCGACGACGACCTGGACGACCTGGACGACCTGGACGACCTGGACGACCTGGACGACCTGGACGACAGTGACACGGGCGACGAGTCAGACACGGCGGGGGAGCAGGCCGACCCCGAGGCTCGGGGCCCGTACTACCCGAACGCGTACCGGTTCTTTGCCGACTTCCTCGCCCCCGCCTACCGGCGCAAGACCATCGACCACCCGGCGATGCGGTGGTGCCCGAGCTGGTTCCTGCACCCCGAAGCTCGCGCCCGGGTCGACGCACTGTGGCGGGCATGGGAGTACCTACGGCTCGACCCGGCGACCGGGATGAGTGTGTGGTGGAAGGACCACGCCGATCACCACATGTCGAGGCTGCTGTCCCCGGACGGCACCTTCAAGGACTGCACCCCCGACCACCGGCAGATCCACCCACTCCCGAGCATCACCATCCCCGCCGAACTACTGGCACTCCACACTGCAGATTCACCGGTAGCACCCGCCTGAAAAGCGCATGTGTGACAAAGACCCGCCCCGCCCACCACCGAATGAGGAGACACCCATGGCCGACGACGAACACGAACAGCTCTCCCGCCAGACCGGCATGGTCCTGCGCACCGCCGTCCAGGTCGCGATGCAAGTCGCCGAAGCTCTCGCCCGGCGCCGCGAACAGAACCTCCGCACCGCGTCCGCCGCATCCGAGGCACGCTCACGGGCCCTGACCGCCCGGCTGGCTGCTGAACAACGCTCGGCAGAGGCGTTCCTGCGCCGCACCGGTGACCGGCAGTGGTGGGCCACCGCCGACGATGCGCAGATCATCGACGCAGTCCGAGTCGCGCACACCTGGAAGGACGCATCCCCGGCCGCCGAGCGGGCAGCGGTCACCATCGAGGACCGGCTGCGCACCGACAAGGGCATCGACCTCACCGCGCTACGCGACACCGTCGACACCGCTGCCGTCACCGCTGCCGTCGAACGCGAACTTTCCGACCGTGCCGAACACGAACGCCAGCTCGATCAGAACACCGACCGATCCATGCCCGATGAACCGGAATCGCGGAGCACCCCGGCAGCGCAACACCTCCCTTTGACCACTCTTGAGTGGGACACCCCGCAGCGCCGAGAGCAGCATCGGACTGAGCTCACCATCGCGGGCCTCGACACCGAAGCGATCGACGCCCACCTGCTCACCGACACCGCCAACGCCGCCGCACTCGACACCAGCTCCATGCGCATGCCTACAGCTACACCTACGGCCACACCGGGAGACCGAGGACGGGATCTCGATTCCAGCATGGACCGCGGCGGCAGATAGGTCTCACGATGGGAGCGAGAGCCGTAGCGCACGGGCTGAGACGCCAAGGCCGGAACCGGCAAACCATTGCACTAGATGACGATGGTGTTAGAGACCGGGACCGATTCCGAAATCCGGACTCAGCGAGATTGCGTCGCCGGCGGGCAGGGTCAACGACGTGGTCAGGATTTGACGAGGAAATAACCTTCGTCCTCGGCCCGAGGGATGCCTTACTGTCGCACTACAACCTCGTCGTGAGACTTTCCGCCGTCGGTCGTCCAGACGACGCGAGCAAGAGGTGTCCCTTCGGAGAATGCGGCGTACTGCCCTGCCGACATGAACTCCACAGCCTGCCGTGGACCGATCACTGCGTCGCCTGCCGGATCTGTGTCTACCTCCACGAGATAGCTCACAGAAACGGCGTATACGCGGTCCGTCCCCGTGTATTGAAGAACGAGCCTGTCGTCGCCGTCGATTGGTTCGTGCTGCTCCATAGTTTCCCAGCTGCTCACATGGCAAGCTTACGAAACCTCACCGACAGCAGCAGGGGTGCGCACGACAAGCGGCAAGCCCCGCCCAGCTGGCCAGGGGCTTCTCCGCGGTCGAGCCGCGGCACACGTTCCATCGATCGATGGCGATCAGCAGAGCTTCAAGGACAGGGGCTCGGCGGCCCTGGGGTCGACCGCTAATCATTGGGTTGGCGCGCCCCACCGAAGAAAACCTGGCGGATGTCGATGCCGTCGCCGGTGGGAGATTCCGGGACCTGCGGGTACGACAGAGTGCTGCTGGATCCGACGAGGGACTTGTAGAGGTCGAGGATCTCGCCGCATACCTGCCGGGTGGGCCAGAACGACTCGCACGTCTCCGCCGCGGTGGATGGACTGCGGGGGTGGGTGGGTGCGGGCTGGACCATGGCTTGCCCGTCACCGGTGAGAGCGAGGGTCGCTTCGCCGATCCAGCCGCGAAATAACTACCGGCCTTTCTACTAGATGTGGGGGTAAGTGCGGGTCCACCAATCCCACATATGGACGCTCAACGGCGCGTCGCGTCCTGTTTCGACCGCGATGTGTAGGCAAGTGCCCAGTCGCCGAGTGCGCATGCGAATCCGTCGTCATCGTCGGGGTCGAGCTCGGCTATCCAGTCACTGCCTCGTCGAACGTGGAGCTTGCCCAACGGGTCGGAACGCCCGGGGGTGTACGAGTGTGGTCCGTAGCGCGCGGGCCTGATCCAGAACGGTATGTCGCCGTCGCTGATGCGTCCCGGCTCGGCGACGACAACGCAGCGCGCTTCACATGCGTCGACCTCGACGTGTGCGCGGCCGCCATGGTGTTCACAGGCGGCGACGAGTTGTTCCATGCGGCGAAGTTGTTTCGCCGCCCACCACCGGTCGCCGAAATCGAGCTGGTCGCCATAGTGGGTGCGCATGTACCCGGCCGCGCCTTCGGGGACGGGACCGGTGGCTCCGTATGCGTGCACTCGGGTGACCAGACCGGCCTGGTTGACTCTGCTGTCTTCGTCGAACTCCTCTCGGCCGGGCTCGAGGTCCCGGCGTTGATCGGCGTCAGCGGCGAGTTCAGCGGCCACTGACAGACGCTGCGCCGTGGAGAGGTCATCAAGCGCGGAGATGAACCATCCCTCGGACAACTGGCGCGCGAGCGACGTTGCGGTCCACGTGTCACCGTGGCGCAGGCCTTCGTAGTCGAGGGACTGTAGGACAACAGGGTTCGTGGACCGCAGTTGGGTGATCAACCCGTGGATAGCAGTGTCGATTGCGGGGTAGGTGTCGAGCCACATCGCCGCGTCCCACGCAGCCTCGGACAGAACAGTCAGTTGATTCGCCAGGTAGTGGGCCTGCCCTGGCGTAGCTACCGTGGTCACCTTGACGGAGTGTTCTTGGAAGTCAAATCCAGGCCAGGTTCCCATGATTGATGCCCGTCCCTGGGTGGCGGCTAGCACGCTATAGCTAGTCATGGTTGTTGGGGCCCTTCGTCTGGACGTGGTTCATTCCGACCGCGGCATACGCGTTGCCAAGCGGGTACGCGAGAGCAACCACTCAGGTTGGTGTGTGAATCCGCCGGTGACTCTGTGGCACTACCACGGGGTCGCTCCGGAGAGGCATAAGTATGCCACCACATCTACCGGACGCGCGGAACAAACGACCCGGCTCGCCGCGAAACCGCGCAATCGTCCGCCGCGGCCCTCCGACGCCGGGCCCAGGCTCTTCAGGAGTCGGCGGAGGACAATGGTTGCCATGACGAGTTCACCGGCAGAGTCGCCAACTGCGCGTCTTCAAGAATTGAAGGCCCTCGCTACCGCGTGCCACACAGCCTTCCTCGCGGTCAGCGCCGCCAGTCACTGGAAGCCCGGCCCGGACGCCACTGACCGCGTAGACGCTATGAATCGCGTTGACCCATCCACCAGCAGCGACGGCATCATGGCCGGTGCCGCTCTTGTCTCCGAAGTGGTGGTGTCCTACCTCGAGATCGCCGCTGGCAACCTGAAGAGCATTGGCACCCTCATCGGGGGCGGTGAGCTGTTCGGACCGCCCGCTCTAGCGCGCGCGGTGATGGAGAACTGCGCCCGCGTGTTCTGGGTACTCGGCAAAGGAATTGATCCCGCCGCAGTGCTGGCCCGCGCGTATTTGGAGGAGTTCGACAGTTGTGAGCGCCAGAAATCTGCCGCTAAGCGACTCGGTGGTGGAACATCGGCACCTGAATACGGGGCTGCTCGAGCACGCTGGACTAGTGTGCGCCAGAGGGCCATGAAAGCCTTTCCAGGTGCGACCAGGGAGGCACTCGCCGAGGGTGCACCCGGCCGCACTATCGGATCTGACACCCTTCCTTCGCCCGCCGCAGGGGTCATTGCAATGTTCGAATTTCTGCGCGCCGACGCCGGCGGCACGATTACGGGCGGCGTCGCCGAAGGCATGTACGACTTCCTGTCAAGCAATGTCCATCCCTCGCTGTACACGATCCGCCAACTCCGCCGCTATATCGACCACGGAGACCACTATGGCTCCGAACTGCATATGGACCTCAACTTCATCGAAAAGCTTTTGATGGCAGCGCTTATCACGTTCTACAACGCACTGAGCTACACCATGAGTTTCTACGACCTTGCGCGAGCTCCCCATGATGTACTCACCGAGCAGATGGCCGCGACTTTTCCGGAGGCGTTCACGGGGAGTTAGCAACACCACCGTCCCCGTGCGCGATGCGAATGTCCCGGCTCGCGCTCTACGGCCCCATCTCCGCACAGACGGTCATCTTCACCATCGACCGCTACATTCACGGCGGGCGCCCGACTCAAGCTGAGCGCCGCTGCGAACTGAAGTCCTTGACACGACGCGACACGGGTCGCCGATCGCACTCGATCGGCGCGTCGCAGACAAGATACTTGTGGACCTACCACCCCTTGGCGACGGTGACGGTTCCCCAGCTGTACTAATAACTGATCGGTTTCTTTTGGCCGTTTTGTAAGGCTTGGTGAATTTGCGCTTCTTGTGACATGTCATCAGGATGCACGAGTCGACCGGCGACTGGACCGGTCGTATTCCTCTCTGAGAGAGCAGCATCCATGACGACCCTTGTTCGGCCGCCACGGCGGAAACCGATGTTCTCCTCGACGCCGCGGGCGGTACTGACCGTTGGCATGATCGCGATGCTGGTCGCCACCGGTGGGGGAGCGGTGGCCACCGCGCAACCGTCCACCGCCCCGACCAGCTCTGCGCCGGCAGCGTTGCAGCAGCAAGCCCCGGTCGCGGCCGACCCGTGTGCCACCACCACGGCACCGACGACCACGACCACCACGGCGCCTACCACCACACCGGCGGCCCCGACGTCGTGCGCTGAAGTGCCGACGCTGGCTCCGTCCACCTCGCAGACGCCCACCACAGGAACCGAGGCACCGAGCGTCGCTGACGCACCGGCGCCCGCACCGTCGAGCACGCCGCCGGCCGCTACGAGCTTGACCCCGAGCGCGGAGGCCACCGCGCCGACACCTACCGGCGAGCGGATCCCGTACACCGGGCTACCGACAGAGAACCCGAACAGCACCCTGATCCCCGGCAAGATGCGCTCGGACCGCGAGGAGTGGCCCGAGCCGTTCACCAAGGAAGAAGCCGACCAGGCCGAGATCGGGGAAGCCCGACTGCTCGCCAAACAGCGCACCTCCCGAGCCGCGGCGACCTGCCAGAAATACTGGCCGTCGAACTTCGACGTGTGCGGCGCCATCCGAGACAAGTACAACTCCCTCGGCGGAACGTTCAGCTTCCTGCTGCTGCCCACCAGCGGAAACATCGTCAACCCCGGCAACACCGGCGAGCGCGTCACGTTCATGAACGGACCGATCTACTGGTCCGCAGCCGGCGGAGCACACCCCGTCGTCAACAGCTTCCTCAACCGCTGGGGCATCCTCGGCTACGAAGGCAGCTACCTCAAATACCCCACCACCGACGAGATCGTCCTCCCCGACGGCGGCCGCCGCCAGGAGTTCCAGGACGGCGCCATCTACGTCGCCTTCCAGAACGCCATCGGCTCCGCCATCCAGAACGGACCACTCCGCGACAAGTACAACAGTGTCGGCGGACTCACCCCCGGCAGCAGCCCCCTCGGCTACCTCACCGGAGACCACATCCGGTCACTGCCCGACGGCCAAGGGCAGATGGCACGATTCCAGAACGGCGTCATCTACTGGTCACCCGCGACGGGTGCGTGGCCAATCACCGAACCTGTACTGACACCGTGGAGCCAGTCCGGTTACGAGTCAGGCTCTTACAAGTATCCCACCGGTCAGCCGTACAGCACAGACGGTGATGTCACTATCAGGCAGGACTTCCAAGGTGGTCCGTTGATCGCACCCGGCCCCAAGGTGGAACAACTTGCCGTGCTGAACCCAGGGGCCTCAGCTCCTGATGTACTCCAGGAAGCTCAGCGGTTGTCGGCCGAACTTGGTCGCACGCTGCAGGACATTGTCGAGGCGGGTCTCACTGAAGCTGCTGAGGGCGTCGGCAATGCGAACCCCGGTGTGGATACCCTCCTGCCAACACCGCGTGGACCTGGGGACTTTTTCTTTTCTGCGAGCGCAACCGCACGAGTGAACCACGGACATAACGGCTTGTTCATCACGCTCACGCACTCGATTGAGGCCAACCAGGCCACAGACGGCGTATACATCATCGACAACACCATCGGGTCGAACGGCGGCCGCATGATGAAGAGCCCGGAAATGTTCTGGGTCAACACCTCGAGCGCAATGCGACAGCAAGCAGTCGACTTCGCGCTCACGAAGGTCGGAGCCGGTTACAATCCTCAGTTCTGGTCAAACAAGGTCGTCGATGCAGTAGCGTATAACTGCTCACAGCTCGTTTGGGCGGCATACTACGGTCCGTCTCAAGGTGCAGTCGACCTGGATGCCGGCGGTGGACTGGGGGTTTGGCCAGTCGACTTGAAGTACTCGAACTTGGCAGTGCCGTATCCGGCCTAGTTCGATCCGAAATCGGACCCTCAGCAGCTCGCGCGTATCAATCGCTGATACGCGCGAGCTGCACCCGCAACATGGAGCATTTATGCGTCTCGTCAAATTGTTATTACCCGGGCTTCTTCTTGTTGTCATACCGAACGCATCCTGCGGTGCGCCCGCGCCGGCCGACCAACGCGCACTCTCTTCAACAGAACTCGACGTAATTGACCGCGACACGGTGGGAGCTGTTGTGGTTGGGCCAGCGCAGTTTCCATTCGATTCTGCAAGCGATGTAACCCGCCTTATGACGTTCGACGCGAACGGTAACCTCCTCGGCAGCATCACCGGCGGCGCACTGCTGAACGCTCAAGTCGACGGCCTCGACAATCGCTTAGTAACAGCGAATGCTGACCAACTGATCTCGGTATCGAACACGCACAAAACCGCAACCCCCATCAAGAAACAGGTTGTCGAATCGTCGATTCAGGACGAGGGCAGAACGCGAACTGCAACTTGGTTCAATGATGGGCGACAAGGTAGCACCACTACGACTACGTACTGGTCAACTGAACACACCGGCCAGCAGACGACAGGCACCATCCAAGGGATGGCTTTAGCATCAGCATTCTGCGGTGCTTCTATTTACGCCCTGGTGGAAGACATCGATTCTCTATCGTGGAACAAGCCGACCCAGAATTGGCTGTACCGTATCGAAACGAACGGTACCCGCACCGAAGTCGCTACTTGGGAAGCAGACCCCAGCGTTCGACCTGCCTCACGCCAGGCCGTCTGTTCAGCAGATGGAACCTCGATGACAGTTCTGTACGCCTCTCGGCAAGGCACACCCGCGGGCAGTCTGCCGACACTACAACAATGGGTGTTCAACCTGCAGGATGGCTCGATAGATAAACGCGTATTACTTGAAGCAAACGACGAATGGCGAATCCATGCAAATGGAGTTGCCTCATCGAAAGAGAGACTTTATTGGATCAATTCGAGCGGATCAGTTTACTCTATCAGCAGCTCGTCTCTGCTAGAGCCAGCCAAACTCGAATGGAAAGTACCTCATACCGGCCCCCGAACACGGCTCTCCATACACGGAGGTAGAGTTCAAGTGTTGGATTACGCAAACCACCCAACATTGCATGAATTTGAACTTGCGTCCGGAAGAAAGACGCGAGAATCAATAAGCTTGCCGTGGCTGAGCCCAATCATAGATTCACCTACAGCCAGCGGCCAGAGTACGAATACAGTTACCGACCTCCTTGTGCAGGGATAAGCGCGCAGTGCGTATATCACAAAAACTCATGAGCAGCGAACGTGCACGCCCTCAAATTAGGATCAAATCATGAGATTTGCAATTGGCTGGATAGCAGTCGGCGCGGCAACAGCGGCATATATGATGTTGATCAGTGCTGATCCTTTGATGCAAATAACGAGCTGTGAGACTTTCGCCGCGGAATTTGATTGCAATCAATCACTGCTGAGCTACTTCGGGTATCGGTTCGTCTTCCTGGTCATACTTCCAGTTGCTCTCTGCCTAACGGCGGCGCTACGCACCGATGTCCATACCGCATGCCTCGTCTCCGCAGCCCTCGTGTTAACTTGGGCAATTGGCGTTGGAGGAACTTTACTAAGCCGGTCGCCAAATATAGTGAATATATACGCTTACCTACTGCCAACCGTTGTTCTGGCTTTACTATTGACAGTCTTACAGAAACGCTTCGCGAAACCCCTGGGAATCACCCGAAGCTAAACACTTTCGCACGGTCGCCGACGGTGCCTTTCGGCTGACGGTTCGGAGCTGCACCGGCACGGGCGGGGACGTGGGTGGTGATGGCGACGCATGTTCGTGCACTAACGCGTACACCGTTGCCTTCACACCCCTTGTAGTTCGGGAGGACCCACCGCAGGCAAGGCAATCGGGTCAGCTCAGGGTTGAACGGCGGCGGTACGACCTGTGGTGCACACCGCTACTCGTCCACCGCGTCCGGACGAGTGCAAGATCCGGCGAAGACGGAACGTCCCTGGCTTCTGATCGCCGGCCAAGTGCGAGCTGGACCATGTGTCCGCTGACTTACAAGATGCACTCGGGGCAACGGAAGCAGCGTCCTTATAGGTGCGGCTCACGACAGACTCGGGCCACACTGTGGACGTGCGGCGAGCGGACGCAACACACCATGTACCGTCCATTGGCTTCCGCCAGCTATTGGCCCGAGCCTCGCTTATCGGCTCTTCTGGGCCCATGCGGCCGGGGGTGCGAACGACCCTTCCAGTGCCTGGGCGTTCAGCTAGCAGCGCTCGCGGATGCTGCGAGCGCTACCCGGTAGCCGTCCGCCGCCGGTCAGAAGCGGCCACAGGTGCATCG
>NZ_CP108044.1:0-115444 GCF_036163995.1 Rhodococcus sp. NBC_00294 | reverse complement strand
GCTCGCGGACCGTGCCGAGCGCGACCACCAGGCCGATGAGAACGCCAACCGATCAATTCTCAATGACCCGGAATCGCGGACAACGCCGCCCGCACAACACCTCTCGTCGACCACACTCGGATGGGACACCACGCAACGCCGCGAACAGCACAGAGCCCAACTCACCATTGCAGGCCTCGACACCGAAGCGATCGATGCGCACATGGTCACTGACACTTCCAATGCCGCTGTGCTCTACAGCACCTCGATGCAAGCGCCCATCAAAGCGCCGTCGGCGACACCTGGAGACCGTAGTCAGAGCTACGACTTCACTACCGATCGCGGTAGACGTTAAGACGGGCCGGAGGTCAACACGTCGATCGTCCCGACCTGAGGAGGTATTCGCGGGTAGATCGAAGAGCGGCTCGCACCGAGCTAAGCCGAACGTGGGACTTTGCCGTAAACACGAGAATGAATAACAATAACATCGACAGCGCCGTCCAGCACAGGGCGACTTGGACATCGACACCCAGGTGATGATCGTCCCAACGATCTCTGCGCCAGTGCGGCACGCTCTCGTTGCGCGGGCTACCACACCGGGCGCACCCTGCTCCCCGAGTGCCGAGTAGCTCAACGGTGAGAGACGGCCTGACCGATGTCCGGACATTCGATGCAGCGACGTTGACCGGCGCGAACGGTCGTGCGCCGGTCGACGTCGTTTCGCAGAGGAGTTCGTGGTGGTTCGTAGGGTAGATGTGACAGTGCTCGATGATATCGACGGGAGTGTCGCACACGAGACCATTGTGTTCGGTTATGACGGGACGTGGTTCGAGATCGACCTATCCGAGGACAATGCAGCTCGGGTGCATGGCCTGCTCACCGAGTGGAGTGGGCGCGGACGACCGGCTGCGAAGCAGTCGAGCGGGCGGCGACGCACGGCCGCAGATCGCGCGAACTCGGCAGCGATACGCACCTGGGCACGCGGACAGGGGTTTGAAGTGTCCGACAGGGGGCGTCTAGCCGATCACGTCGTCGCCGCATACCAAACACGGACACATTCGCCGAAGCGGGAAGTCTTGCTGACGTCAGACTGATCGTTGCGGGCAAAAAAAACCGAACTGATCAACCGCTGGCTCGAAAATAAGCTAAGGTGTCAGGTGATTTGCGCCGCATCCACGATGAGGGCTGTCTCGGCTGTCGGGACGTGGGTAGGGCAGCGCCCGCCGATTCGATTGTGATTACGAGCACGGCATCCGATTAGGCGAAGCATTCGAATTATCGGTATGGTTCACCGCTCTCATCAGACTCCGCGTTCCTGCGATTTTCTCGACCTCGTGCACCCGTACGACGGCGTCGGCTCGGGGTCCGGTTCCGATGTCGGGCCGGGGCCGTTTCTGGTGTGGTTGATCGACGACCGGGACACCGTGATCATTCGATCGGCGGCATCGTTGGCGGCTGCCGTAGAGGTGGCGCGCGCCTACCGTGACGCGTGGGGCGGGCGCGTCCGGTACATCGAGCACCCGGACGGGGGAGTGGTCGCGCCCGACGAATGGGAACCGCTCCTGGCGACGCCGGATCCGCTGCCGTACGTCTACACCGTCGAGCTACGGACCCCGCGGTCCGCCGGGTGCGACGAATTGGTCTCCGCGTTGTGGACGAGCACCGATCTCGACGAGGCGGTGCGCTGGCGGGCGATGCTGCCCGCTGCCCTGCGTGCACGCACGTTGATCGTCAGCAACGCACCCGACGGGCACTATCCACGCGCGGCGTCCGTGCCCGGTCAGGCGGACGTCCGTTCGTGACGGCAGGGGTAGGGCTCGGAGATCCGGTCGGCGCCGGACGTCATCAGTCGGGAGGATTCTGCGGGCGCGCGACGGACTCGATCAGGTCGTCGGCGACGCGGACCTTGCGGTTCACTACTTGCGATCGTTCGACCGGCACCCGGAAGGCTTCGTCGGCGGTGACGCCGTGCACCGCCATCAGGATGCCCTTGGCCTGCTCGATCGGCCCGCGGTGTTCGAGTGCGTCCCGCAGCCCCTGCACCTCGGCGCGGAGGGTGCCGAACCGGTCGTAGTCACCGAGGACCTCCGCCAGCACCCGGGTCAACCCGACGGCGGTGTCGACATCGGCGTCGGTGAACGCCGACGATGCTTCGCCGTAGAGATTGAGGGAGCCGAACCTGACGCGTTCGGTGGCCAGCGGCACCGCGAGGAACGAGCGGATGTTCTCCTCGCGGGCGACGTCGGCGAATCGTGGCCACCGCTTCTCCGCCTCGACGCGGTCGACCCGCACGACGTCCCCGGTGCGGGCCGCGTGCAGGCACGGGCCCGACCCGATCTCGTACTGATCGGCATCGACCCGCAGGGTCCGGGCATCACTGTGCACGGCGGTGAATACCCGGTCCGCCACCTGAACGGTGACACCGCAACTGGCGGCGCCGTCGATGGCCTTCGACGACAACGCCACCAGCGACCGCAGAGCCCGGTCGAGCCCGGCGTCGGTGTCGACAGAGGTGCCGAGTGCGCTGCGCACATCGGCGTCCTGCTCCGGGTGTCCCCACCGAACGGGGGGCGGGTCGTTCGCCCGCACCGAGCCCTTTGTGGCGCGGTGCGCGTTGTGCGCGTCCATGTCCACCAGTATGGGCGACCCTGTCGACCACTTCCGGCCGAATGACACCATCGCGGAGCAGGGAGGTTGATGTCGGTGGGTCGATGCTCCATGACGGTCATGCGTGTCCGCACACTCGCCGGCCCACCGCTTCGAGTGAGGTGCTCAGTAGTGGTAGGGATTTCGGAATTCTCTGGGAGACCGTCCTGTCCAACGCTTGAAGGCGTGCGAGAAATTGGCCGCATCGCTGTACCCGAGTTCCGCAGCGACCTCACTCACGGACATCGTGCGATCGAGTAGGAGAAGTACTGCGCGTTCGTGCAGCATCGACTGCTGCAATCCCCGGTATGTGGTCCCTTCTGCCGCAAGATGCCGCTTGAGAGTGCTGGTGGAGATCGCCATCTGACGTGCTATCCAATGGTGGGATGGCTGGCCGGGATCTTTCTGCAGAATCTGACGCACTCTCTCCGAGAATGACGCCGTTCCGGTGCGCTCTGCGAAGGTTCGTTGAAGATCGGCGATGGCGAGTCGGTACGAGAGAGGGTCCGAGAATCGGCAAGCCATTGTCAGGGTGTCTTCGGGGACTTCGACGAACGAGACCGGAGCGTCGAAGGACAGTCGTTCCGCTGAGACGGACGGGTGACCAGCCATCACGGTCGGCGCGGGCCAGCTCAAGTGCAGTTTCACCGAGGACATGTCCCCTGCCAACATGTCGAGCAGTCGCAGCAGCGCACACCCGCCGTAGGTCACCACAAGGCAGTCGAGTGCCGGGTCACCGGTGTTCGCGGTGAGCCCGACCGAGAGGCCGTTGCCACTGGAGTTGAACTGCGACCTCAGCGCCGTCGAGATCAACGGCAGATAGGTGAGCAGCTCGACGATCTCGGCCACCGAGCCGGCACTGATCAAGGGAGCGCTCAGCGGACCGAAGGACGTCAGCTGCGCCTCTTCGGCGAACGCGATGCCGAACACGATGGCCTGGTCGATATCGAGCTCGGGGTAGACCTCCCGGAACCAACGTATCGGGACTTGGATGTCGTGCCGGATCAGGGTGGCTTCATCGGTGCCCTCGCGACGCATGATGGCACGCAGGCGTGAGGCGGCATCCGAATCGAGCGCGCGTTGCTCGAGGAGCTGCACGAACGCAAGCGGCGGGATCCCCTCGTCTCCGAGACTCATCTGGACCCCCTGAGCTGAATTCACATGTTTTCGACTCCGCTCAACATAGCCCTATCGCTGATGGGCGACGAAACTTCGGGCAAGGGCTTGCGACCGGGCTCTCACCCGTGCATGTCGCATCCGTACACACGAGGAGTTGTCATGGCAGTTGTCAAATTTGTTTCCCACGACGGCACAGAGCACGAGGCGTCGCTGGTCACAGGGCAATCGTTGATGCAGACCGCGACCGAAAACGCGATCCCCGGAATCGACGGAGACTGTGGTGGGGAGACTGCGTGCGGCACCTGCCACGTCATCGTCGATCCGCGATGGTCTGCGATGGTCGGACTATCCGGCGCGGACGAGGAAGAGATGCTCGCGATGAATCCGGAACGTCAATCGACCTCTCGGCTCTCCTGCCAGATGGTGTGCTCGGAAGAATGGGACGGCCTGGTCGTTCGAACACCCGAGTTTCAGCTGTGACCACGATGAAGGTAGGTAGAACGGCGATGAAGGTTTCCGAGATGATCGGTGACAAGATTCAGTCGGCCATCCCTATGGATCTGCAGATCCGGGGCGCACACGCTTATGACAAGGCGCGGCGCCGGGTGACGGGAACAAACGGTACCAAGTTGTTCGTCGAGAGCCCCCTCCCACCTGTCGAAGAGGTCGAACTAGCCGCTATCGATCTGAGCAACCCCTTCCTGTATCGACAGGGGCGGTGGCAGTCGTATTTCGAGCGCATCCGCAACGAGGCGCCCGTGCATTATCAACCCAACAGCCCATTCGGCCCGTTCTGGTCCGTCACGCGCCACGCCGATATCGTGGCGGTCGACAAGAATCATGCGGCGTTCTCCGCCGAGCCATTCATCGTCATCGGTGTGCCACCGCGCTTTCTGGATATCGAGATGTTTATAGCGATGGACCCACCGCGTCATGACAGGCAGCGGGCGGCGGTTCAGGGTGTGGTCGCCCCGAAGAACCTGCGGGACATGGAGAGTCTGATCCGATCGCGCGTCAGGGAGGTGCTCGACGACCTCCCTCTCTACGAACCGTTCGACTGGGTTCAGAACGTGTCGATCGAGCTGACCGCCCGGATGCTCGCCACCCTGTTGGACTTCCCCTACGAGCAACGCCGCAAGCTCGTCGAATGGTCAGATCTTGCCACCTCGATGGAACAAGCCAACGGCGGCCCCTCGGACCTCGACGAGGTGTTTGACGGCATGCGGGAGATGGCACGCGGTCTCAGCGAGCTCTGGCACGACAAGGCGGCGAGGAGGTCGGAACAGGAGGAACCGGGCTTCGATCTGATCACCATGTTGCAGAGCAACGACGACACCAGAGATCTGATCAAGCGTCCGATGGAATTCATGGGCAACCTCGTGCTGCTGATCGTCGGTGGTAATGACACGACGCGAAACTCGATGAGCGGTGGAGTTCTCGCGCTGAATCAATTCCCGGAACAGTTCGAGAAGTTGAAGGCCAACCCCGATCTGATCCCCAATATGGTGTCCGAAATCATCAGGTGGCAGACACCGTTGGCTTACATGCGCCGAATCGCCAAGGTGGACACCGTGTTGAACGGGCAGTTCATCCGAAAAGGCGACAAGGTGGTGATGTGGTACGCCTCCGGTAACCGGGACGAGCGCGTGTTCGAACGACCCGACGATTTCATTATCGATCGGCGCAACGCTCGCAACCACATCGCCTTCGGATTCGGGGTACATCGGTGCATGGGCAACCGGCTGGCTGAAATGCAGTTGCGGATTCTCTGGGAAGAGTTGCTTTCGCGATTTGAGAACATCGAGGTTGTCGGCGACCCGGAATACGTTCAGTCCAACTTCGTGAGGGGTATCAGCAAGATGACGGTGCGTCTGACACCCAAGCCCGGCGCATGACACAGCGAGCCCTGGTCATCGGCGCCAGCCATGCCGGAGCACAACTCTGCGCGAGTCTGCGCCAAGAAGGCTGGAGCGGAGAGATCGTCCTCATCGGGGACGAAGCAGCGACTCCATATCAACGCCCACCGTTGTCGAAAGCGTACTTGGCCGGCAGATGTGGACTGGGTGAGATTTCGATCCGCAGTGCGGACTTTTACTCCAAGCAGTGTATCGAGCTCGTGAATGCTCGTGTGGAGGCGATCGACCGCCCCGCTGGCCACATCGTTCTCGGTTCCGGGGATGTCATGGCGTACGACAAGCTCGCGTTGTGCACGGGTGCCCGCCCTCGTCGGCTCCACGTCCCGGGTGCCGATCTCGGTGGCGTCCATTACCTACGAACCGCAGCAGACGTCGACGACATCCGCGCGGCCGCCACGCGCGGACGGCGGGTGGTGATCGTCGGCGGCGGGTACATAGGACTGGAGACTGCCGCCTCGCTGCGCGCGCTCGGCCTGCACGTCACCGTCCTTGAGGCGACCACTCGTGTCCTCGAGCGTGTCACTGCACCCGATGTGTCGTCTTTCTTCGAGCGGATCCACCGAGAGAAGGGTGTCGACATCCGGACCAACGCAAGGGTCGAAGGCCTTTCCGGCAACAGGACGGTAAGGGAAGTGACCTTGACCAGCGGTGACACGATCCCCGCTGACCTCGTCATCGTGGGCATCGGTGTCGAACCGAACACCGACCTCGCGGACGGCGCCGGCCTCCTCGTCGACAACGGCATCGTGATAGACGACCATGCACTGACCGACGACCCCGACATCACGGCAGCCGGGGACTGCGCGAGCCACCGCATGGCCCGTTATGGCCGGCGTATACGGATGGAGTCCGTGTCGAGCGCAGGGGAGCAGGCCAAGGTCGCCGCCTCGACCATTTGTGGGAACACCAGGAGTATCGAGGCGCTCCCGTGGTTCTGGTCCGATCAGTACGACGTCAAGCTGCAGATCGCCGGACTCAACACCGGATACGACGAGGTCGTACTCAGTGGCGACCCCACCCGAGACCGCGACTTCAGCTGCTACTACCTCAACTCCGGCGAACTGATCGCGGCCGACTGCATCAGACGCCCTCGCGACTTCATGTTCAGCAAGCGGATCATCGCGAACCACCTTCCCGTTGTGAAGGCCGACCTGGTCGTCGGTGGTTCCGCGCGCAGTTGAGAACACGACAGCGAATCCGGCAGAAGCTACGCATTGTTCGGGAAGGCACCTCAGATGACCACCGTCCAACGCCACCTCTCGGCGGACGTTCGCGAACACGACGGTTCCGCCAGTCCTCGCAACTTGCCCGGCCGGCGTCCCCCGACACGGCGCCGACGAGTACCTGCGACGGGGACCCGTACGTCGACATTCGTGAGCGGCGCCGCGGGGGCCGGGACGGACGAAGCGGGAACGGTCCGGACTCCGACGTCAATATGCTTCCCGCAGCTGTACCAGAGAGACAGGCTCCGTCGAGATATCACCTCGCCGGCACTCTCGTTCAGCAGGTCTGCATGAACGAGGCGTCGACATCGTACTTGGGGGCAACCAAGTTTCTCGACATCGACCACGAGTCCGTCCAGGCGTTCGCCGCCGCCGCAGTTGGGGAGGCGCGCACCGACCGGGACAAAGTGAAGCGGCTCTTCGCGGCCGTCCGCGACCAGATCTGGTACGACCCCTATGCCATCTCGGACGATCCGGCCCACTATCGCGCAAGCTTCGTCCTTGAGACGGGTCGCGCCTACTGCGTTCCGAAAGCAGTACTGCTGACCGCAGTGTGCCGCGCGGTAGGAATTCCGGCGTTGGTGGGCTTCGCCGACGTGCGAAATCATCTGCAGACCGACGCGTTGCGCACTTCAACGGGCACGGACCTGTTCGTCTACCACGGTTATAGTCGCCTCTACATAGAGGGCAGGTGGCTCAAGGCCACGCCTGCGTTCAACAGCGAGTTGTGCGATCGATTCGGGGTCCCGGCAATGGAATTCGACGGCAGGCATGATGCCCTGCTGCACCCCTTCACCGCCGACGGTGCTCGACACATGGAGTATGTGCGCGAACGCGGCGTCTTCGATGACCTGCCTTTGAGCGCGGTTCTGACCGTGCTTCGGCACACCTACGGACCGCTGATCTTCACATGCGCTCGCGGCGTCTCTGATTCCGCCGCGGACCCGGGCGGCGGCCCCCAGCCCGACGTCCCGGCACCGTCGGTTACATCGGACGAACCGTGCCGGCGTCCACCATCTGCATCGACCGATGTCGACCCGAAGAGGAACTGACATGTCACACGGACTGATCGAAAACTACCCCCACCAGATCGGTGGACACTGTGGTTCTGGTGCCATGCGCGACCTCTTGCACTGGCACGGCTTGGGGTGGGGCAGACCACCCGCTGAAGGGCTGGTGTTCGCGCTCGGTGGAGATCTGGGATTGTCTTACCTGCGATCGGATGGCCTTGTTCCGCCTGTGTACCTGGTGGGCAGAGGTGCCGATTTCGAGATCGACCTGCCACGCAGGCTGGGAGGACAAGTCGAAGTTCTCACCACGGACGATCCTCGTCAGGGGTGGTCGTGGGTTCGAGACGAGATCGACGCAGGTAGACCCACCTTGGTGTGGGGTGACATCGCGGAACTGCCCTACCTGAAAGTTCAGCTACAGATGAGCCGGCACGACATCGTGGTGATCGGTTATGACGAATCCGAGGGAACGGTGACGGTCGTCGACAACGACCGAGCCGACGTGCAGGAGATCCCGTTCGAAGCCCTGGCGCGAGCACGCTCATCCACGTCTTTTCCACAACCGACTCGTCACTGCACCTTCCGCATCACCTGGCCGGACAGACTGCCTGACATCGCGACCGTTGCGGCCGAGGCTTTCGCTCAGTCCGCTGTCAGTATGCGCCACCCGACGAGACCGGGAATTGCGGATCTGGCAGAGGCCCAGGAGCAAGGATTGGTCGCGGTCGACCGATTGGTACAGGACGTGAGGGGCTGGGTTGATCTCCCGGTGTACGACCTCGAGATCCTGCTGTTCAGCCTCAGTATGTTCATTGAGAAAGCCGGTACCGGGGGCGGTCTGTTTCGCCGGCTACTAGCCGACGGATGCGAGGAGGTAGCACGCCTGACCGGAAACGAGGCGACCGCGAATCTCGCTGCCGCGGCCGGTCGGTGCGCTCAAGTATGGACCGAGACTGCCTGTGCATGCAGGGACCGTGGTGTCGACGCACAGGTCCGCGCTGCGAGGGTGGCCACAACGGTAAGCCAATTGCCCGCACTCGAATCCGCGCTCGTGGACGCCCTGGAGGCTGCCTCACGGTCACTAGTTGCCACGGACCACGCGGGAGGCTCGATGTGGACGGAGCAACACAGCGCGCGACGGACACCGAGCGAATGACAGACCGCTGGCGGGCACCACGATCAGGGGTCTCGTCCACCGAGACCTGTGAACCGATCGTCGCGAAGCTGTCACTTCCGTTAGAGGCCGTTGTCGCGACTGCGTCGCTGCGGGCACCTGTGAGTCGTCGACCGGTTACTGCGTGAAGCGCGGGACGCGCCCCGGCCGAGACGCACGCCTGACTCGACACGCTGTCGGGGCGGACAGTTCGGACACCGCCGGTGCACGTCTTCTCCGACGGCAGGTAGACCGGCGACTTGGGCTGCACGACATAGTGTCATCAACAGAGAGGCATGAACATGGACAATCTCGGGGACCCGGTCGCCGGGTCGGCAGGTCCCGACATCGAGAGCTGGGTCAGCGCGTTTCGGGTCCCGAGAGCCGACACGATGGAGTTGCCGCCTCACCACCCCCACTGCCTCGGTTGCGGTCCGGCGAACCCGCACGGACATCAGTTGGCGGTGCAGCGTGAGCAGAACGGCGTCATCGCTCACCACCGTTTCGACGAGCGTCACGTGGGAGCTCCCGGGATAGCTCACGGAGGGGCTGTCGCGACCGTTCTCGACGATCTTTTCGGTTTCCTGCTCTACACCGTTGGTGAACTCGCCGTAACGCGCCGCCTGGAGATCGACTACCGTGCACCAGTACTTCTCGCCAACCCGTACGTCCTGCGCGCAGGGGTAAGAGGCCGAGTCGGCCGCAAGCTGGATCTCACGGCCACGATGAACGATTCCGAGGGTCGCTCTGTGGCCACCGCCACGGCCCTGTTCATCGTGGTCGAACTCGACCACTTTGTGCGGTCGCAGGCCGATCTCAGGGGTGAGCATTGTTCGGACGGACAATGATCCGGCCCGGTTTCGCTTCATCGGAGGCACTCCCGCTCCGTCACACACATGCTCGAGGCCTCGAGTGTTCGGCCCCGGATGACACCTCGGGCATGTGCTGAAATTTCATTCACGATGACCCCGGGGGCGCGGTTTGCATCAATCGCGCGGGCTGCTTCTCAGTCTCGCTGCCTGCTCCTGCATGCCAGGCCGCTAAACGGGGCTGCTGGGGCCGGGGGCGAAGAATGCCAGTACGACGGCCGCAGTGGCCGTGATGAGCGCCAGTGCGAGCGTGGCTTGTCCGCTGCCGTGTACGAACGCAGTTCGTGCGAAGTCGACCAGCGGCTCAGCCACCGGCCCTGCACGATCAGCAACCTGCAGGGCCGTGGCAAGGGAATCCTCGACTGGACCGCGAGCAGCTTCAGGCAGCTGGGGCAGAGCCGGCTGGATGCGGTCGCTGTACCCAGCGGCGAGCACGCTGCCGGCTACGGCAATTCCGATAGCAGCACCGATCTCGCGGGCAGCGTCGTTGACGGCGGCCGCGACCCCGTGCTTGGCCTCGGGGGTGTCGGCGACAATAGCGAAAGTCGCCGGGGCAGTGCACAACCCCAGCCCAGCGCTCATGATCAACAGAGGCCACAGCAGATCCATGTACTGCGCCGCGACAGTCAACCGACTCACCATCACCAGTCCCGTGGCGATCGCGCCCAGGCCGACCACAGTCATGATCCGAAGTCCGACGATGCCCGACAGCCATGGCGCGATCACCGAGATCACGATCAGCGGCACCACCATCGGCGTCAGCGCCACGGCGGAAATGAGTGGCCCGTACCCGAGAATCAATTGCAGATACTGCACCAGGAGCAAGAACACCCCGAAAGTCACCAGAAACTGAACCGACACCGATAGAGCGCCGGCACCGAAGCCACGGCGAGCAAACAATCGAACATCGAGTAGCGGTGCTGCCGAACGCAATTCGATCACCACGAATACCACCACCGCGACGGTGCCTAACACGGCACTGACGGCGACAACAGGGTCCAACCAGCCACGAGCCGGCACCTCGATCACGGCGAAGACGATCGCGGCGACCGCAACTGCCACAGTCACCGCACCGATCCAGTCCACCGGAGGATGTTCATCCTGGCGAGACTCGGCGATCGTGCACGCCAATCCAGCCAGCACCACCCCCGCTGCGGTCAGCCCGACAAACACTGAGGTCCACGACCATCGCTCCAGCAGAATCCCGGCGCCGAGGATTCCGAGAACTGCACCGGACCCAGCGACTCCGGCCCACACCCCCACAGCACGGCCACGGTGCGCAAACGGGAACCCCGCAGTCAGTATCGACAAGGTCGAGGGCATGACGAGCGCTGCCCCCGCTCCCGCGAACGCACGAGCAACGATCAGCCACACAGGGTCGTCGAGAAACAGTGGTAGCGCCGACGCTGACGCGAACAGTGCCAGCCCGGCAATCAGGACCCCACGACGGCCGTAGCGGTCACCAATGGCTCCTGCTGGCAGCACCAAACAAGCCAGCACCAACGTGTAGCCATCGACGATCCAGGTCAGTTGGGCTTGTGTCGCTCCTGTCGTGACAGCGATCTCGGGCAGCGCCGAGTACAGGGCCGCCATCGCGGCCACCACCAGGGCCACTGCCATACAGGACACAATCAGCATCCACCACTGAGCTCGAGTCCATCGCGTCGCTCCGATATGAGTCGATCCACATTCGCCCACCGGAGCGCCTCCTGTAATGGAACTAGCAGTATCGGTACAAGACCATTGGTATCACACCGCCGGGGCATGACAGGATACGCAGGTCGTCGACGACCGGAACGTGGTGAGAGGAGAATGCCGCACATGGCCGATCCTCTCGATCCCGTCGATCCCCGGCTAGAGCGCTCACGCATGCGGTTGCTCGATGCCGCCAGTCAACTGCTGACCACGGGCGGCGTGGAGGCCGTCACGGTCGAAGCGGTCACCCGGATGTCGAAGGTCGCCCGTGCCACCCTGTACCGCCACTTCGGAAGTACCACACAGTTGCTGGCCGCCACCTTCGAGCGTCTACTTCCTCCCGTGGATTCGCCTACCGAAGACGGATCGGTGCGCGACCGCCTGATATCGCTGCTCACCGCCCAGGCAGACCTCATCGAACAGGCGCCGGTTCAGATGACCACACTGGCGTGGCTGGCCATGGGATCGATCAGGGGCAGCGATGCCAGGCACCATGAACTCGACCCCGGAGCGGTCAAATCACTCCGCGCCCGTGTCATAGAGCAATACCGGCAATCGCTCGATCAAATCCTCACGACCCCCGACGCCCGCGCCGCGCTCGGCGAACTCGACACCACCTTCGCGCTCTTGCAACTACTCGGCCCGATAGTGTTCTCACGCCTCACGGGTCTGCGCCCCATCGATGCCGACGACTGCAGACGCCTCGTCGACAATTTTCTCGCCGCACATGGAACAGGCTGCGAAGGGAGTCGCTGATCATCCGTGCACGCATTGACACCGGGCCTGCATTCAAAGCCTTCCACCGATTCGTGGGGCGGTGTCAGTTTCTACGGGAGAATTCTGCGCAGCGATATGAACTGGGACTGAAAGTGGCACCGTCGACATGTACAGGCACGAGTGTTGCCGGTGTCGTGCGCGAGTTGCAGGAACCCGGTGGGGACACCGAACGGCTCCGGAGCCGGTCCCCACGCCGAGGTGGCGTACTCGGTGTAGGCGCTGGTACCGGCGGTGCCGGTGAACCAGTACAGCGACACGTGATCGAGCACCCGATCGGCACCCAGCACGTCCTCCGGCAGTGCGCTGATCGGCCACGTCCACGCCGCGAACTTGTCCACCATCCACGCCAGCTGCCCCACAGGGGAGTCGGTCAACCCGTACGCGAGGGTCTGCGGGCGCGTCGACTGCACCGCGATGTAGCCGTACTCGGTGCGCATGAACTCCCCGACTCGGGCCAGCCGGTCCCTCTCGAGATCCGTCAGTGCGCTCAGCGTCGCCTCGTCGACGGACTCCGGCGCCGTGAAGGTCTGCGAGCCAATGATGTGCACGCCCCCCACCCGGTCGGGTGCGTGCCGTGCGACCGCGGGGGAGACCGCGGCGCCGAGGTCGCCGCCCTGCACCGCGAACCGGTCGTACCCCAGCTCGGTCATCAAGCTCACCCACGCCGCTGCGATGCGGTCGGGGTCCCACGGTTCGGGTGTCGGGCCGGAGAGGGTGAACCCGGGCAGTGAGGGGACGACGACGTCGAAGGCGTCGGCGGGGTCGGCCGGGTCGGTGAGCGCGTCGATGATGTCGAGGAACTCGAACACCGACCCGGGCCACCCGTGCGTGAGGATCAGCGGCAGGGCGCCGGGGTGCGGGGATCGGACGTGGACGAAGTGGATGCGTGTGCCGTCAATGCTGGTGGTGAACTGCGGGAACGCGTTCAGGTGTGCTTCGCGGGCCCGCCAGTCGTAGTCGGTTCGCCACAGGCCGGCGAGATGCTTCAGGTACTGCACCGGCACACCGGTGCCCCAGGAGTCACCGGGAAGCGGCGCCGGCCACCGCGTGTGCTCCAACCGACTGTGGAGGAGGTCGATCTCGTGCTAGGGAACGTGGAGTACGAACGGTTCGATGCTCACACCTGCGAGCCCCTGCGATCGAGGACAGTCGCAGTCCGCAACCGACAGAGCCCTGATCCGGCATCATCTGTTCATCTCCCCGTAGGCCGGGAAGGACCAGCCGACCCGCCTCCGTTGCGGTACCCGCGCAGGTTGGCGATGAATGACCGCTCGTTCGCACCTGACTGAGAGTCAATGATGGCCGTCACGTCGTCGCAGCCATGGCAGTTGCCGAACGAACTGCGTTCCCTGTTCGCCGAATGAGGCATCTTCCACTCGGAAACCTCCCGCGAGTCGACACGTGTCGGATCGTCGGCTGCACCGCCGCGTCACCGCGGCAACCTAGCGAGGACAGCGCCGCCTACCAAGAGGCCATACGCGATTCGCTCGGCCCGCGCTCGGCCTGCGTCAAGGCGCCGGCCGCGGCAGGGCAGGGTGGACGTCGATGACCGAGATCCGTCCCACCCCGCTGCCACCGGACTGGGTCCACGCCGCTGAAATGTCGACTGGTCGGTACGGTCGGACGATGCGCCGGTGGGGTCGGTCGATCGCGTCGGCCATCGTGATCGTCGGTGTCATGGGCGTGATCGGCTGGCCCGCTCCTCGCCCGCCTGCGGCGCCGCTCTCCGAGCCCACCTGCGTCGGATACCTGCATGGGGTGCCTGCGGGCGCGATCCTCGACCCCCAGCACGACACGGGCAGTCGCCCACCCGGCTTCGACACCGTCGCCGTCGTGCGCTGCGAACCGGCGGAGGCGTTGATCGTCGACCAGGAGGTGACGCGGGTGCGGATGACCACCTTCACCGGCGACGTCGCGGCCGTGCAGGCGGCGTTCGACCGACGGTCCCCCAAGGTCACCTTCGACCGGTTCTTCTTCTGCTCGGGGGACTACCCGGTTCCGGTGGTCGCCGTGTGGTTGGTGAACGACGACGGTCTCGGGTACCGGCCGGCGTTGCCGCGCACCCGCTGCGGCAGAACCGACTTCACCGCCCTCGACACGACCGAGGGACTGACTGTCGTCGACGCTGTCGTCATCACGGCGCAGCCGCACGAATGACGCGACCGCACGCCTCTGCGTCGGCCGGGGCGGTGCCGACGCAGAGGCGTAGCGGCTCCGGTGGACTGCAGTGCCCGTGAGTGTCGCTACGGTTCATCTCGGCCGGGATTCGGCAGCGTCGACGGTCGCGCAGGGCGCACCAGTGAATCGAAGTGGAGCTACAGGTGGCGGAAGATCCGGACGTGGCGCAGGCACGGGTGTTTCTTCAGGCGTTGATCGAGGAGACGACGGCCGTGGCCGCGCAGCTCGATGATGCGCGCCAGGCTCGCCGCCGAAGCTCGGGCCCGGGGCAACACAGCACTCGGTCTGTGGCACGAGCAGCAGCTCAAGGCCCACAAGCGGACGCTGCGGGAGCTGTCCCGCCAGTCGGAGAATCTGCGCGCCAGGTTCTCGCTGGCCGCGGAGTGACCATTACCTGTGCGAACAATATGGCCGGAACATTGGCTCAGTGGTGACATGGGTCGACTCTGAACAGATGACAACCACCAATAAATCGGAGCATCTCGCGGCGGTGCAGGATCGACTCACCGCCGCCCTGCCCGGGGTGAGTCGACACGACATCGAACAGACCGTGGCCGCGGAGTACGTCCGCTTCGAGGGGCGTGCGGTTCGAGACTTCGTTCCGCTGTTCGTTGAGCGCAATGCTCGTCAGGCGCTTCGCTCCGCTGTGTACTGACGCCGCACCGACACAGAGCAGTGCACGGTCACCCAGGTCAGGGGGACCGTGCACTGTGGTCGTTTCAGGGACCTGATCGTGCCCGATGTCGGGTGGTCAGGTCCGCCGAATCAGCTGAAGAAGCTGAGTCCGTCGAGGAAGTCGCCGGCGCCGCCGAAGATGTCGGACAGGGCGCCGAGGAAGTCGACGAAGCTGGCGAGGTCGGTGATCATGGGAGCTCCCGTGGTGGTCGAGTGGTCGAGGCAGGAATGCCGTTCATTGGTACCGATCGCCGGTGAACGAACAGTGATGAATGGATGACCGCGACGTATTCGCGTCCGTGAACGGTTCGCGTCAGATCGGGTCGATGACCAATAACTGCGCCCAATATGAGGCGGCGTGCTCGCCGAGGTAGGGGAGCAGGGTGTCGAAGACAATGTAGGACATCGGAGCACTCCTGAGTGGCGGCGGTTCGAGCTGGCCGGCGGGATGCGGCGAATGCAAGAGTGCCCCCCGCGCACGTGACTCAGGTGGCGCCGCGGTGAACGGACGGTGTCGACTCGGCGCACTGACCGGCGCCCTCGGTCGCCGGGCGCGATCATGGTCCGGTGGGCAGCAACCAGACCGAGAACCTGCGCGGGATGATCGAGTACGCACGTCGGTGGTTGCCCTACGGCGGCGGTCCCGACGACGAGATCCTCGTGACATTCGGGATTGCGGGACACCAATTCTACGAAAGGCTCGGCCGGATCCTCGACAGTGGGGATCCTGTGCACCGCTGCAGCTACCGATCCGGTCGTCACCCGGATCGACGATGTCCAGTACGCGAGCGGGGAGGGCCCGTGCCCGCAAGCGGCGACTACTCGGCACATCGTGCGCGTCACCGGGGCGCAGGCGAGGGCTCTTTACCCGCGGTTCTGGGCCGGTCAGGCCGACTTCGGGATGCGCAGCTTCTTGTCAGCGCCGTTGACGGTGGACGACACCCACGTCGGAGCGCTCAATCTCTACAGCCGGGGCGATCACGGGTTCGACCGCCTCGATGAGGCGGCACTGCGGATCTATGTGATCGCCGCCGAGAGCACGCTGCATGCCGCCACCAGAGTCGCGACCCTGCAGGGCACAGTCGACGGCTACGTCAAGGCGATGCAGACCCGTGCCGCGATCGAGCAGTGCAAGGGCATTCTCCAACTGCTGCTGGGGGTGTCGGAGGAGAAAGCATTCGACCTGCTCACATGGCAATCACAGAACACCAACGTCCCGGTGAGACAGTTGTGCGAGCAGTTGCTGCACGACATCGCAGAACAAGAATGGACCGACGAGTCGACCAGGACCGATTCGGGAAGGTCTTCATGAGCGTGCACACCCGCACACCACGCTGACCCGTCGATGGCCGTGTTGCCCTGGGCCGTTCTCACGCGCCCGGCAGCGCACGTCAGTTGATAAAGAGACGACCGAAGCACCACATAGGAACATCGGAAGAGCGAGCACAGTGCGCAGGCCGCTGCTTGACCTACGCACCGTGTACAGGTGCAGCGGGGCACCTGGTGGCAGAGGTGCCACAGACTCCGGGGTACGAAACAGCCATGCGCACATCCAACGAATACGTTCAGTTCTGAACAAACAGTTCAGAAGTTCGCCCGCGCAGTCGTCCGAACTCGCGGAACACCTCGGCAGCTCGAAATCACACGAGACGTCGTCGCGATTGGGTCGTAAAACAGGCTCCCGCGCCTTGCTGAAAGTAACGATATTCATTGCCGATAATTTATATTATGACATAGGTGCTGCTTAAGCCGACATTGACCAGGCTCATCGCGCCAACCCGACGGCCAACCGCGAGATCCGGAAACGAGAAAGCCCCCGGCCTGTCGGCCGGGGGCACCCCATCAGCGAACCCCGCTACAGAACGCCACCTCGTTGCTGCGCAGAGCGCGACTATGGAACCCTCGATCAACGCCCTTCGCGTCGAGACCCAAGTGCAACTACAACTCGACGACCCGGAGCGTTTTCATCAGTCAGGGGTAGGCGCGAGGTGACCAATCTTGGCAACTACTGCTCCTGTTCTCCTGTCTGTCCAACATGCTTCCTGAACATCCTTCATGTCGTTCGCAACCAAAAATGTGCCCTGTTCCGTCGGCCATTCCAGACGTTCGTCCAGAAAGAGTTCCTGAACGGCTTCGGCAACCCGCATGATCGCTTCAGGAGTTGTCACCTGGTCCACACTGATTCCAACCGAGTGGCCTGTGTTGTTGATGCGTAGGCCAACCATCCAGCCACCGATCTCCGGAGCTTCGGTGATATCCCATCGAAGAATGTCTTTGGCCACAGGCGGACGGGTCACGAGATCTTGGCCCACCGTACGACATGCACGTGCTATTACTGGGGGCACGTCCTCGTCAAACTCTTCATCAAGCGGATAAAGCATGTTCGCTCACCTCCTCACTCAGTTGTAAGGTCCGATTCGAATGCGTCGACACCGGGGCCCTCTGCAGATCGTCCTCCTGTTGGAGGCGGCAGGTTGTAGTCCAAAACCTGGTAGGCAAAACTGAACTGATAGTACGTGTAGTCCCCGCTGAGGGTTTCGAAGCTACAGTAGCCGAACAAATCATACTGCGCACCGATCGTGTTCTTCGGAATAGTGGAGTGCCAAAAGTAATTTATAGGAACCTGCATGTGACTATCGCTATACTGTTGAATCTGTCCGAACTTGTTCAGGTAGGATTTGCAGTCCATGAGGTTTGAGCCACCGAGCGCCTGGGCGGATTCGTTGAGTTGCTGCCCCCACGCCATCGGATAGAAATACTTGCCGTTTTCAATCTCCGGATCAAAGTTGTAACTGACTTGTCCGGAGAACGTTGCGTACCGATCCTTTTTAATGTAGTTGGGGTCTTGCGGCTGGAAGGTCTTGGTGTGTTGCCCGGCTGCCGGGGTCGCAAGTTCAAGACGCATCTTATTGGTTTGGAAGTATTGCGTTATATTTCCGGGTTCGAACTCGTCTCTAATTTCGTCTGATGTTGGGTAACCATATCGACTCCGTTCGTAACCCTGAGATGCCCATCGCTCCAAGAAGAGGCCCGTCACGGGGTGCGCCCCGTGCGTGGGGTGCCAGTAGATGACACCGCGTTCGAAGCGAGCCATGCGTCCTTGCCCGTCCGGTATCCCGATTTCGTCACCGGTGATGTAGCCGAGCGGACTACCGCCGGGGGCGTTACCGCCGATGGTGTTCCACTTGTCGCGGATCGGTCCGTTGCGGATGGCGGAGCCAATGGCGTTCTGAAATGCGACGTAGACGGCTCCACCCTGAAACTCCTGCCGACGGCCTCCGTCCGGGAGGAGGACTTCGTCGGTGGTGGGGTAGGCCAGCCATCCGCCTTCGTAGCCAAGGTTGCCCCAGCGGTTGAGGAAGCTGTTGACAACGGGATGCGCTCCGCCGGCCGCGGACCAGTAGATGGGCCCGTTGACAAAGGTGACGCGTTCCCCTGCTCCGCCGGGGTTGACGATGTTTCCGCTGGTGGGGAGCCACAAAAAGCTGCTCACACCACCGAGCGAGTTGTATTTGTCGCGGATAGCGCCGCACACGTCGAAGCTCGTCGGCCAGTACCTCTGGCACGTCACTGCAGCTCGGGACGTGCGCTGCTTCGCGATGAGCAACGCTTCCCCAATCTCGGCCTGGTCGGCCTGCTCTTTCGTGTACCCCTCGGGCCATTCCTCCCGATCCGACCGCATCTTTCCCGGGACGAGGGTGCTGTGCGGATTCTCCGTCGGCAGTCCGGTGTACGGGATTCGCTTGACCTCGGGGGTTGGCTCGGTGGCCTCAGCGCTAGGGATCGCTGTTGCGATGGTCGTCGTAGCGCTTGACGGTGCAGGCGCCGGCACGTCAGCGACTCCCGGTGCCTCGGACGCTGTGGTGGGTGCCTGCGAGGTGGCCGGTGCGGGCGACGGCGCTTCGGTGCACGAGGTCGGCGTCGCTGGTGTGGTGGTGGACGGGGCCGCTGTCGTGGTCGTGGTGGTCGGTGCCGTGGTGATAGCGCACGGGTCGACTGGTGCTGGTAGCTGCTGCTGCAACGCCGTCGGCGCGGAGCTGGTCGGTGCGGCCGGGGTGGTGGACGGTTGCGCGGTGGCCACCACTCCCCCGCCGGTGGCCATCAGGACTGCGATCATGCCGGCGGTCAGAACCGCCCGCGGGGTCGAGGAGAACATCGGTTTCGGCCGTGGTGGCCGAGCAAAGATCGTCATGAACGCTGCTCTCTCAGAGGGACGACGCCGGTCCCAAATGCCGGGTCGCCACAACATCTTTAAGGGCAAGTCACAACAAGCGCAACCGATCCAACTGGCACATACCACCTAAAACAAACCGATGAGTTAGTTGCCTACGCGAAGAACCAGCACGGCAATGGTGGACCAGCCGCCCAATCGGGAAGCACGAAGACGACTCGCCGAATAGCGTTGCTTCTGAACCCGTTTCGTGTCCTGTCAATTTCACTCAAGGTCGAGACGTTGCTCTGCGCGTCGACGACCCGTTCCCGCCGAGTAGGTCCGGTGCGCTGCGGCACCCGCGTGATCAATCCACACCGCATGGCTGCCCTCGACCGACCAGATACCGGGCACCCCGGTGCGCCACGAAGTCGGATCCAGCATGCGTGAACGCATCTTCCGACTCCCACTGTGAAAAACTATGGCTATTCCCAGCGTGGGAGGACATCGCTGACTGACGGGGCATTTTTGGCCAGTGTCGTCCGCCAGTCCAATCGGCCCCGTTTCTGCAATTGACCAATCAGCACGATACGCGCGAGGCCGAGTTTTGTCGCAGTCTGTTCGACCCACGGCGCATTGATTCGTGAGGGAACCACCGGGTGCCCGCCCGGAAATATCCATGTGCCGGCGCTGTCGTTGGCTTCCCTTTCCCGGTTCGACTCTTGTGCGTGACTGTCGTCCAAATCTTCGACAATCGGGCCGTCGTCGACGTGTCCGCGGAGAATATGTGCTATCTCATGGAGCAAGGTGAACAAAACTTTGTCGAGGCGCTTGCCGCGCCCAGATACTCCTATGACGGGGTAGCCATCTACGAACATCGCGCACCCGTCGATTTTGGCGCCGGGTAGCGCTTCGACGTACACCAGCCGGACGCCGGCGTCGCGCAGTCGCTCAGGCAGCGCCGCGAAGTCCTCCGCTGTTCTCACCAACCGAGGAAGGGACGCGGCGAGCTTGGCCAGCATTTCGGGCGAGTACTCCCCCTGGGGAGGTAGCGTTCTGGCTTGTTTGCGCACGCAGGCGAGCCAAGCTTGCTGCAGCATGGTGATGCCTTCGCCGGCGTTCGCGCGTTTGGCCGCTGCTGCGATCTCGGGCTGAGAATCTATGGAGGTGAGTCCGAACAGGCTTGACACCTCAGCTTCCAGCTCGTCCAGAGTAGAACCCGTCAGTATCTTTCTTTTCTGCAAAATTTGAATGGGCGCGAGCTCATTCAGCCGAGCCCGGCGGCGTACATCGCCAAGTTTCGCCTGCGTCGCCTTATTCGTCGCTTGCCGGGCCAAAAGGTACTGGTCCTGCAGCCTCAGCCAGAACTCCGGCGACTGCCCGAGGGCAGCACCAATCTGAGCGGCCGACTCCCGAGTTATCTCCTTCTTTCCGGTGACGATCTCGGATACGAATTGGGTCGGGCGGTCGATCACGGTCGCGAAGTCGGCCTGGGACCATCCACGAGACTCCAGCTCCCTGCCCAAGAGTTCGCCGACAGGTGTCTGGTCGATCGGTAGCAAGTCGTCGTGTGCGGTGTTGCTCATCGCTGGGGTTCCATCTCTACTGTCGCGACCCCGAAGACCACAGCAACGTGGTTCCCGGAGTACTCGAACGTGAGGTCAATAACGCGGCCCGAACCCAACGTCGCCCGGGCCCGCCTGGGGTCACCGGAACCGTGGGGTTCGATACGCAGCGAGCGCATGTTCCGCAGGTCGGTTTCGACGTAGGCGGCTCGTGCGCACTGAATGAGGCATCGAAAATCCCTGATCTCGAGGTCACTCCAACCCGCCGGTCGGAAACCTGGATCCGTGGCGAGGCGGCGCAACCCCTCGTCCAGGTAGTCCTGTTCCATCGCCTCTTCCCCATCACCCATTGGCCGATAACTTGAATGCCGTCTTCGAACCTACCGCCATGCGACAGGTATCCGACGCACAACGTCTCCAGATACTCGACTGTGACTCATCACCCCTTGGGTGATCGGCCGTTGTGCTAGTGTCATCTTGTCGAGCACAGCCGGAAACCGGAGGTGCCTCGGCAGTGGGGCGGAGTTCGTACGGGAGTTCGCCGAAGCGTTCCAGGAGGAAACAGCGATGACAGATCTTCAGGACAACCAGCGGAAGCGGGACTCGCGGCGGCCTGAGCTCATTACCGTCACCATCGACGACGCCGAGTTCGATACCGCCGACGACGACCAGGACGCCGCATCCCTGGTGCGTCTCGCGGGTCGTGACCCGAGAGAATTCGACCTCTTCGTCGTCGACAAGCACGGTGTCGAGACGCACATCGAAGACGTGCAGATCGTCAACCTGCGCGACGGCGGACTATTCCGCACCCGGCGGAAGGTGCGCTTCACCATCGACGGCGAACGCCACACCAGTTGGGACGACGACCAAACCGCTGCTGCGTTGCTGCGGCTGGCCGGAGTTGACCCGACCAAGTACGACCTGGCTCGCGTCAACGCTGCCGGAAATCCCGAAGTCTTCAGCGGCGACCAGGTGGTGACCATCCACCACGGGGACGAGTTCGTCACCGCCAAGCAAGCCGGGCCTGTCGCGTGATGGATCTGCCGCCACCTGGTTCTCCTGCGCGCCGGTTCGCTGATGACATGACCGCCGTTGGGGCGACGGTGCGCGCCGAGCATGGACGCCTGCTGTTCGACGTCCTCGCCGTCGGCGGCGCATGGGCCGGACAGTGGGTGGCGACCGGTGTCAGCCTGGCGGAGGTGCAAGCCTGGCCGCAGGCGCCGCCGCATTGGGTGCATCTTCCCGACGCCGTGGTGTTCGAGACAACCAACAGCGACACCACTGACTGCCCACCCGGATGGCGGCGGCATTCCCGTGAGTTTGCGTTCACCGACACCTCGATCCCTCCGGCCCAGGCATGGCTGAGTCACGTTCGCGGTTTGCTGTCGCTGGCAGTTTCGCCCGCGGCTTAGCCCACGACTGAAAACCCACGGAACAGAACAGCAAGACGGACTCTGCAAAGAAGGATCACGCAATGCGATATTCGGTCGCTATAACGGGCGCAGTACATGCGGCAATGCTCGAGCACCTGGTCCGTGACGATGGGCAGGAAGACGTCCTCGCCGCCACCTATCTATTGTCCACCGGTGTGCGGCGCACGACTGCCGTGGTGCAGACCGTGATCCCGCCGCGGGACGGTGAACGGCTGGTGCACGGCAACGCCTCGTTCACCAGTGCCTACGT
The DNA here is from genome assembly GCF_036163995.1 of Rhodococcus sp. NBC_00294. Classification (NCBI taxonomy): domain Bacteria; kingdom Bacillati; phylum Actinomycetota; class Actinomycetes; order Mycobacteriales; family Nocardiaceae; genus Rhodococcus; species Rhodococcus sp. NBC_00294. The sequence goes on along the minus strand of NZ_CP108044.1, from coordinate 92,806 downwards.
CCTGCGCGCAGCAGCCGAGGCCCGCACGCGCGGTGAAGGATTGGTGCTGCTGCACTCCCATCCCCGTGGCCGCGGATGGCAGGGCCTCAGCATCACCGACCACGACACCGAAGCCGATTACGAACGTGTCGCGCGCGCTTACACGAAGATGCCGTTGCTCGGCATGACCCTCGCAGGCCGCGACGCCGGATGGTCAGCTCGGTTCTGGTTCGACGGCATCCGCCCAAGCTGGGCGGAGTCGGTGCGCTGCGTATCGGACAGATTGACCGTGACGTGGAACGACGCTCTGATGCCTGCGCCTCAGCCGACCGCGTCACAGCAGCGCACCATCTCGGCGTGGGGCGACTCCGCACAGGCCTCGATCGCCCGCTTGCGTGTTCTGGTCGTCGGCACCGGCAGCGTTGGTCTTGACGTCGCGCAACGCCTTGCCGCAACCGGGCTACTCGAAGTCGGCGTCATGGACTTCGACGCCGTCGAGCCCGTCAATCTGGATCGCATGATTGGCGCCACGCGACTCGACGCCGACCTGGGCCGAGCAAAAGTCGCCGTCGCCGCGCGTCTCATGACTTCGGCAGCCACCGGCAACAACTTTCATCCCGTCGTGCATGAGGTAGACATCACCGATCCCACCGGGCTTCGAGCCGCCTTGGACTACGACCTGATTTTCTCTTGCGTCGACCGGCCCTGGCCGCGCGCCGTTCTCAACCAGACCGCCTACGCCGACCTGATCCCCGTAATCGACGGCGGCATCGCCCTCGACACCTTCGCGGACGGCAGGCTACGGGGCGGCATCTGGCGCGCCCACACTCTCGTACCTGAGCGCCCCTGCATGGTGTGTCTGGGACAACTCGACCTCGGCGACCTCAGTCTCGACATGCAGGGCCTACTCGACGATCCCACCTACATCGCCGAGTCCGGCAGGCAGACACCTGCCGGCCAGAACGTTGCAGCTCTCTCCGCCAGCGTCAGCGCCGCACTACTAGCCCAATTCGTGAGCCTCGTCGCACACCCAGGCGGGCGCGGTGTCCCCGCACCGCTGCGCTACCTCCTCGCACCTCACCGCCTCGAACATTCCGAGGCGAAGACCGGGAAATACTGCAGCTACGAGTCCGAGACCGCCACCGCAGACCATCGTCCAACGTTGACCAAACCTCAGACCGAATGGCGCCGCATCGTCAGCGAACGCAACGAGGTAAAACACTCACTGCGGCTGCGGGTGCTCGACGCAGCGCACCGCACACTGCAGAACGTGACCTCTCGATTGGTGTGAAGCGCAGCCGTCCCCAAACAGCCGATCGTCGCCGCCAATGTCCTGGACATGCTCGTCGACGCCAGCGGCTGGTACCCCTACTCCCTCCGGGACTTCGGTAACTGTCGGCACGCTCGTCGAGGCACTCGCTAGCTCGCGCCCAACCGCGGAATGGAGAATTCCGTTTGTCTGATGTGACTCAGAACCCGGTCCGCGAAGCCAGGGGCTCCTGCCTTCTCGAGGCGTTTAGGGAGCGTCGGATGGTCCAGCTCAGGATGCTTGTTCTTTTGCCGGACCCAGTGCGTCAGCTGATACTCAAGGACCTCGCGGACGGTTCCGGGCGACGAGTCGTCGATCAGCAGGAAGAAGTCGTCAGCCGTGTAGACCTCATATGGCAGATCATCCGCAAACTGAACGTCTTTGACGTTCTGCGTCAGAATTATGTCGGCGTCGCCATGGATGGCTGCACCATGTAAGTGAGCATCGTGAGGGTCCTTGTAAGCGGCTGTTGGATCAATCTCGAAGTCTGAGATGAGGCCGGCCGGGAACATGTCGAACAGCTTGCGACGAACATCGGTCAACTGCCGGTCGGAGGCGAAGGGGAGCTTCTTACGACGGTGATACGTGTACTCGGTGATGACATCCTCGGTCCACATCACGTCGTACATCCCACTCGGCTTCGGCAGCCAGGAGAGCAGCAGAGTCCAGTCACGGAGAGTTCTGGACAGAAGAATATTGGCATCGACGAGAACGCCCATTCCTCCCGTACCCATGCTCATGGTGAGGACTGTACAAGTACGGGAGGGATGGGGCTTGGCGGTTGGAGTGTGTCGAGCTGCGTCAGTTTTCTTCGAGTCCGAGCTCGTCTTCGAGGTCACGCATCTCTTCGAACGCAGCCAACCGGGCTTGCCTCTGACCGTCTCTGTAATCCATGATGTCCTCGCTCAAGACGCGGGTGTGAGAACGAACTTTGTGGCTCGGGATGTCGCCCTGAGAGATGAGTTTCATCAGAGTGGGCCGTGACACCCCGAGGAGCTTTGCAGCCGCCGTGGTCGTCAACTCTTTCGGGACACTTCCGACCGTCACCGTGCCGCCGCGGCTGACAACCTCCAGGACCTGCCGAACGATCGCAGCGAGCTCGGTCGGCATGGGCGTCTGATGACCTCGGTCATCTAGATCGCTGACCAAGACGCCGCCGATAGCCGCCGGAACACTGCTGGTGAACTGTTTCGCCTGCTCGACCTCGTGCTCGTTCAGGGACAGAACAGTCCGGTCATCACGTTCAAGTGCGGTACTCATCTGCGCCCTTCCTAGCTCGTTTTTGTCGATGACCCGAAGATACATGGTTGCACTTATAAGTGCAATGCTTATTTGGAGCGTCCGCGCTCCGGGTCTTGATAGAACGCGGGGCCGAAGCACAACGGGCGGGGGCGAGCCACTCATGTTCAGGGCCCCTCCACCTGCCAACTGCGTGTTGTCCACACGCTCGCCGACCAACATCAGTGCCCTGCACGTCGTGAACGTTGTGGGACTCCGCTAGCGTTCCGGCTCACCCTGGTCACGCTCTTGATCAGACAGTGAAGTGCCGGCTCCGTGAGCGCCGTCGCCCGCCACTCCCCTGCGCACGCGCCGTTCATCCACTGCCTGCGCCCGGCCCCGTTCGAGCATTGCCAATAACTCGTCTCGTTCCTCTGCGGGCAGATCGTTGATGACGGTTCGACGCGCGGCCGGTGGCTGCGGGATATCTTCGCCTGCGGCGCGTCGAGCCGCTCTGTCGATCTCCCCCGCCTCGGGTGGCATGGCAATGCGCCGCGTCACCCGAGTCGGCGCACCACCGGAATGGGCATCATCAGAGCCGACTCGAACGAGTAGGCGTTCGTGCAGCGTGGTCAGTTCTCGTTCCCGCACGAGCGTCAGGGTGTGCGCCTGGTGGGCATGGCCGGCGGCACGTTCGGCGTCGGCGAACGCTTCCATCGTCCGCATCATCTGGCGCAGCAGCAGTGCGTTCGCGGCGGCACCGCCGCGGGTCGCGAGCGCCGCCTGCATCATGATCAACGCAGCACCGCCCGCATGCCTCCGTTCCGGATCAGGCGTGATGCGTTGGTACGCCGGGATCTGCGCGGACTGCGCCAGCGCCGCTGCCGCTTTCGCCAACGGTCCCGGTGTCGGCTCGGTGCGCGCTGACCATGCAGCGAACACACCGGCGGTGCGTCCGGCTGCGCGCGCCCACTGTGCGGTGTCCTCAATCGGGATCGACGTCAGGTAGGTGTTCCACTTGCCGATGTCTTCCGCTGCGCGCGCAATCAGTTCCGGGTCGAGCGGTGTGCGTTCGCGCCCGGTGGTGATGGTCACCGCAGTACCCCGGCGGGCGGCCGACCACTCCGCTGCCGCGTCCTGCGGCGCGGTTCCGGTGGTGTCCCATTCGTCGCGCAGTCGCGGCAGGGTCAGGTCTTTCGCCAACCGTCCGCCGCCGTACCAGACGGGCTTTGTACCGGCGGCTCGCTCGGCGGCCGTGGGTGTGGTGGCGACCGAGTATCCGACGACGGTGCCGGTGGTTCCGGTGTCGTAGCGGGGGCGCATGAGCACCTTCTGGGCGCGCAGTCTGCGCACGAACTCCGCTTCGGTCTTCGACGCTGTCGCGCACGCGCGCACCCTGCGCTCCAACAGTGCCCGCGACGTCTCCGACGCCCCAGTGCGGGTGGCGCGAGCTGCTTCCGCCGGCTTGACACCGCGGGTGCCGCGGTCGTTCTCACGGGACGTCAGCACCACCAATCCGTGGGTGCGTTCGAGGGCGTTGCACGCGGCCTGTGCGCGTTTGAAGTCGTTGAAGGTGTCGACCTTCGTGCCGTCCTCGCGGACGGCGGATGCGGCGATGTGGATGTGGTCGCCGCCCGCGGTGGTCTTGCCGTGCCGGATCGCCACCCACCGCGCAGACGGGCGGGGAGACTCCGGGTCGTCGAAGCCCATCTCGCGCATGAAGTCGCCCGCGATCGCGCCCCACTTCTCGTCCGACAACTCCCCCTCGTCGGGGTTGAGCGAGAGCGAGCAGTGCCAGACGTTGCGGTCACTGGTGGCGTCGGCGAGCGCCACCGACCGGGGCGTGCCATCGTCGATCGCCGCGTTCATCCGGCGGCGGTTCGTGTACGAGACCTCGGTGCCGAACACGACCCGAGCTGTGTCGATTTCGTGCGCCAGCTCGATTGCCTCGGCGTGCGACAGCTCTCCGGTCGGTGCACGCAGAATCACGCTCTCGTGGCCGGCGACGATGTGCGGGTTCTCGTGCTCGTTCGACCTGCCGGGACCGGCGAGGTACGACACCAGTCCCGTCATTTTCGCGCCGCGCGTGATGTTCGGGATCACGTGCCGGTCAGCTCCCGCGGCAGAGTGCGGATCCGGTCGAAGACACGGAGCACCGACGCCAGCGTCGCCTCCGTCTCCGGCGCCAACTCCCCCGTCGCATTGGCGACCTTCGCGAGCTGGTTGACATTACGGCCGAGCGCCGCGATGAGCTTGGTGACAGCGAACAGCTCCGTCAGATCCTCACGCGAAACAGACGCCCGCGGAGCCTTGAGCGCCGAGTCCGCCAGCAACCGCGCCACCGTCACACCCTGCACTCGAGCAGCGGCCTGCACGGCGAGTTCCTGCTCGTCGGTCAGCTTCACCACATGCCGGTGCACTCGGCCGCCGACGACGTTGGACTGCCGGCTGCGCAGCCACCCCGCTCTGCTCTCGCTCACCACCCGCTCCTCACGTCTCGAACCGTCCCGAATGCCCAGCGCAGCGACCCCGACCGGGGACCCACACGCCCAGTGTGGCAGGGGCCCGCTGAAACCGCCAGGTTTAGGGCACCCAAGTAATAGCTTGCTCCGCCTGGGGCACGACGGCGAGCCGTGGAGCGTGCGGAGCGGGTCGCCGTGAAAGACGCTCAGGACGAGCGCAGCGAGTTCCCCAGCGGGCCGCGAGAGCTGCGCGGCCGGCGGTTGTCCCCGGTGGTGGGTCCGACCCCGATTGTGGGTGCCTGAGATCGAGCGCAGCGACCGGGAAATCTCGGGCATCCACACGAGGACCACGGTCGGTCCACGACTGTGGACAGCTGCTGTTTGAATATCAGCAGCAGATCCATCGAGCGATGAGCGGACGCCACCACAGAGGAGCGACACCAGTGAAATCGGTTTTCCCGGAGTGGTATGACGATGCCGACCCGGACGAGGTCGACGTAGCGGCTCTGCTTACCTCAGCGACAATCGCATTTGATGCCAGCGCCTTGCTGGAGCTCTATCGCTCGCAGAAAAAAGAGCGTGCGCAGATACTCGACACGCTGCAAGCTGTGGCCGATCGACTGTTCGTTCCGTACCAGGCTGCACTCGAATATCAACGGGGGCGTAAGGGCGCGATCGCGGATCACCAGCAACTCCTCGACGGCAGCATCGAACGACTCAAAGAAGCCCAGAAGAGCGCCACCAAACCCATCAAGAACGTTGCCGTCGGGAAGCGTGTCAGAGCCGCTTGGGAGACAGCGCATGCCGGACTCGCCGATACCGTCGAACAACTCCACGACGAGTACGGGTTGACCGTCGAGAACGATGATGTGCGAGACACACTCGATGCGCTACTCACTGCTGACCGACTGGGTACCGAGCCAACGCAGGACCAGATTCAAAGATGGTGCGCCGAGTTCGACCGGCGTGCACCGATGGAAATTCCACCGGGGTACAGCGACGCATGGAAGGGCGCGCCCAAGATGTACGGCGACTACTTCATCTGGCGCGAACTGCTCGGCCACGCGATCACCACCAACAGAAGCATCATGTTCGTTTCCAACGACCAGAAATCTGACTGGATGGACCGCAGGACGGCCCCGCTGAGGGAGCTTGTCAACGAGATGCGGAGTACGGCCGGAGTGCGGTATCACCACATCACCTTGAAGCAGTTCACGCGACTCGCCCAGGAGCACCTGGCCGTCGAGGTCGACGATGAAACTATCGATCAGATAGACGACACCGACCCCTCCGTGACAACCGTCGCGTCCTTCGCCGCCTGGCTCGACGCGCACCGGCGAGACACCGTCGATTGGGGCAACCTGCCGGGCCTTCACACGGGCATTTCTCCAGAGTTCAAAACCCTTCTCGACAACCCGCCGTGGAAGAACGACATGGCTGAGTTCGTGATGCAACGCGCCCTCAACACCGACCCAGGTTTCAGTGCACTAGCGGCAGCTATGTACGGGGTGAACGGGGCACGTGGACCCATGACCCGTTGGGCGCTCGATCAGCAATCACCCGGACTCGCCAACAGCGCGGGCACGGCGAACGCAGACTCGCCGGACGGCAGCGGCGACGACGCCGACGACACGCCTGAACCGCAGGATTAGCACGCTTCCCGTAGACGGTTGCCGGGACACTACCCTACAGTCGTAAGCGATCGGGACGCCGTGCGGGCCGCCCCGGTCAGTCCCCCTTCGTGGGTGAGTCGAGCAGTCGCGTGCGCAGCACGCGGACTCGCGGTGACTCGCCCCGGACTGACCGCCTCCGAAAGGCCCGCATCATGTCTGTCACCACTGTCACTCCTGTCGACCCGGCCGCTGTTCGCGCCGCCGCAGAGGCCGCGCTGAACGACCGCCTCGCCCACATCGACACCACCGTCACCGCGCAGAACGACCGCGCCGCCGCCGCCGATGAAGTCCGCGCGGCGCAAGCACGGGAGGCGGCGCTCGCGGCCGCCGAGACCGCCGCGTTCCGCACCGCTGTCGCCAGCGGGTGGACCGTCGCCGAGCTCCGCAAGGCGGGCCTGTCCGTACCGGACTCCGTCGCCCGGCCCAGCAAGCGCGCCGCCCGCATCACGGGCGGCCGCGGACGTGGCACCGACACCGCGTCCGGCCGGCCCCAGGACACCAGCACTCCCGCCGTCGAGACGACGGCGGACGCCGAGCAGACCGCTGTCGACGAGTCGAGCGCGGCATGAGCGGCGGAATCGAAGCGACGGTGTGGCGGCGCACCCCGGCCGGGGAACCCGGCCGCACACCGTTGGCGCACGGGGTGTTCGTCGATGACGTCGGCGCGCACGAGTTCATCCGCCACCAGGTGCAGACGCTCCCCGACCGCGGGGTCGACGACGTGATGATCCAACTCGTCACCGTCGACGGCAACGGCCCGGCACGACCGACCCGCAACATCGTCGGGTCCACCGAATCGGTACTCGCGGATCTCGACCACCCCGACCAGGCGGCGCACGCGATCTCCTCCGTCCTCACCCGCGTCGCGCAGACCCGCAGCGTGGACGTCGCCGCGGTGTTGGTGCTCGCGGCCGCGTCGGCGGCGGCGAACGTCGGCGGCACCGACACCCTGTTGGCGGCGTCGCCGCAGTCCGAGTCGGCGCAGCACGTCGCCGCACTGGCAGCGTTCGGGACCGACCCGCAGTTGCCGTTGGCGAAGCGGACGGCGCCGGTGGTGCTCTACCTCGAGACCCGTGACCAACAGCTCTCCGACTACGGGATCCAGGAACTGTGGCACCGGGACCGGACGAGTATCCGGGCGGCGATGCGGCCGGCCGACCTACCGTCCTCGGCGGTGACCGAGCTGGGCGCGGAGCTGGTCGCCGTCGACCGGCTCTACGCCGCGGACACCGACGCCTACCTCGCCGCGTGGACCGCGGCGGCGACGGAGAAGGCGCGGCGGATGGGTCTGCCGGAGTCCGTGCCGGTGGTGGTGTCGACGGAGGAGACGGAGTTCTTCGACGATGGGGATCTCGAACCGATCTACGACCACGCCTTCGCGCTCGCCCCGTTGCCAGGGTGCGGGTACGTCCCCCACACGTTCCCGCACCGGTCGCCGGACGGTGGTGTCGACGTCGAGGCGTTCATCACCGCCGAACATGCCGCCCTCCGGGGGTACCGCGACCGCGTACGCGGGCAGGGCGGCACCGGCGAACAGATGGAGTCGTGACCTTGCGTCGCCGGGTCGGCGGCGCGGTGGTCGGCGCGCTGTTTGTGTGCGCGGTCGCTTCCGGGTGCAACCAACCACCGGCGGACTTTTCGGTGTCGCCGGAGGCGCCTGCCCGCGGGTGGTCGGAGGACATCGGTGTCAGTGAGGCGGTGACGGTGACGAACGTCGTCGACGGCGACACCGTCGACGTCGCCACCTCCACGGGCGGGAGTGCACGGGTGCGGGTCATCGGCATCGACACCCCGGAGACGAACCAGCCGAGCACACCCGAGCAGTGCTGGGGTCCGGAAGCGACCGACTTCGCGAGGTCGTTGCTAGACGGGCGACAGGTCGGGATGGTCACCGATCCGAGCCAGGACGAGGTGGACGACTACGGCCGGCTCCTGCGGTACCTGGTCCTCCCCGATGGGCGGGACTACTCGATCGCGGCCGCCGAGGCCGGTGCCGCTCGCTCGTACGTCTACGACCGTGCGGATCCGCCCACCGCCGCGGTGAACATCAACGACGCCGAGAACCGCGCTCAAGCCGCAGGTGCCGGAGTGTGGGGACCGCCCTGCAACGGCGACACCTGACTGTCTCACCCCTTGCATTCCTCTACCGGCCGCGTCACTCGTCGAGTGACGCGGCCGGGCCTGTTCGGTGGTGGGCGATGAACGTCATAGCGCCCGCCGCCGCCGACCTGACCGGGCGGCACGGGTGTCTGTTTCAATGCTGCACGTGACCAGTGATACCGGAAGTAACACCAACTTCGTGCCGTCCGTCGACGACGTGGTCACAGTGGCGGTGTCGGAGTCGGAGCATCCGGAGCGTGGGCGGATCGTCGAGGACTTCGGCGACAGCGTTCTGCCGGCCGATCGCACGGGCCGCACCTGGGCGCAGGCTCGTCGATGGGCGATCGCATTGGACTCCGGGCGGTTGGTGTTCGCCGACACCAGGGATCTCGCACCCGTTCGTCGTGACCGCACGCGCCGCGCTCGTGGCCGGGACGGTCATCTTGTATGTCGGCGAGGCGATCCTGCTGGCGGTCGATAATAGACTGCGCCGGGCAGCTCGCAGCGACTGTGCCGCCACTCGTGACCGACTGGATGCGGCGATCGTGTGCGCCGTGCTGGCGTCGGTATTCGCCGTCGCCGCCTCCCAGACATGCGCGGCCGCCGCCGGGTCGTGAACACGGCCAACAACGGGATCATGTGTGGTTGGGTGGCGCGCATGGCGAAGCTGATGGTGTGGGCTGCCCTCGCGGGTGTGGTGATCGGTCTCGTGCTCCTGAGTGTCGAAGGGACCCTTGCGTATCTCGATCCGAATGACGGTGCTGTCACCGTCTACGGAGGTGGGTACGGGTCGATTCAGGGCCAGGACGCGCTCGACGCCGATACCGAAGCCGAGCTCGATCGATACTTCATCGACGCGGCGAAGTGGTGGAACCAGCTGACTCTGCCGTGGTGGGCCTACCCGCTGATCGGAGCCGGATCGGCTGCGGTACTGGCTGCACCGTTCGCTATCGCCGGTGTCCGGGTCACCCGCGTGCGTCGATGACACGTCTCATGGGGATCAGGAGAGCCGGCTGGTCGCGCGGGATCGTCGCCGTACCGTTGCGTCGCCCAGCATTTGTATGTCCTCTCGTGCGCCGCCCGCGACCGGGCCGCCGAAGAGGCGCAGCATGCATATGTTCCGAACTTGCCCCAGCCGCCCGAGAGCGTCCAGGATCCTCCGTCGCGCACACGCACTCGGTTCGATGCCACTGTCTGGCCGACCGGGCGGAGCCTCAGCCGTTGGCGGCGCGCTCCACCACGCAGAAACACGTTAAACCTATGGAGCAGGTAGCAGTGGATAGCGGTGCGGCGCGGGTGAATCCCCCGCCCAGTACTCAGTGCCGTCATCCCACCAAGGTCTCACTATGACCGAAGGCGCACGTGTGCGTGCCCACTCGAGCGCCTCTGAGAGGTGGTGGAACACGGGCGATGTTTCGTAACTATCGTCATCGCCCCAATGCGCAAGGTAGGTGCCGTCTTGCTCACCGGTCGGCTCTTGTTGGTGTCTGAGGGGCACAGGCCCGTCTGTCAGGTTTCGGTGCCATGTGACGTGAACAACGCCGGTCCGCCCAAGATGTAGGGGCAAGTTGCTGGCCACACCGATGAGTTCATTCGCACGGGCGCGATCGACCGAAGCTATGCGGTCATCTGACGCAACCCATCTCAACGTCAGAACGACGTCGTCCACATGGGTGTTCTCGACTGGCAGATCGTTCAAGTCTTCGTGCAGGCGCCGCGCCAGATCCGTAAGACCTACCTGCTCCAGGTCCCGTGCGAAGCCTTCGACCCTCTCGTCGAATACGGCTCTTCGGCCCACTGGATACCTTCTCTCCGAGATCAGTCGGGTGCACGTCGATTACGGCCGCTTCAGATGTTTACATACGGTCGGCAGTGGCTGGCCCGCGAGTCTACTCGTGGTCCAGCCACTGTTTTCTATCCTCGGGCTAGGATGCGAAGCCTCCTCCGATGGAGTCGCCGGAAAGATCGAACGCTTGGCCGAACCGGTAGATCGTGGATTGGCCGGTCGGCGGACCGTCACGATGTGCGACAGGGCTGCGGACGTAGAAGTTCCAGAAGAAGTTCGGGTACGCAGTCAAACTGACTGAATATTCAGCCTTCGCGTTGTGATCGAGATTCTGGTCGTCCCTTATCACCGCTCTGCTTGTGCAGGTGCACCGGCGTACAGCGCCAGCTGCTGCCCGGGATTGATTTGCAGAGAGGCGCGAAATTGATCTCCGAACCGCCCCCGTTCACCAACACTCCGCCATTGTTCAGTGAGACGAGGAAGAAGATCGCCGACGTCGGAACGCTGTTCTTTACGGTGTACAGGTCGACGAACGTCCCGTTGCCCTCGAGCGTCCACTGGATTTCCATCTCGCCGCGTCCCACCTCGGTCGCATTGAGCATGTAGCGGATGTCGTTCGAGTAGAAGTTTGCTTTGAAATCGCTTGTCACATACCAACATGCCTGACCGCCTGATGCCCCGTACGGTGTGCAATAGGACGACGTGCCGCTCCTGGCACCCGACTCCGTCGTCGGAGCGGCCAACTCCAAGTTCGGAATACACACCCACCCCTGGCTGGGGTCAGCTGGGGGGTCGTTGCAGTCTCTCACTTCGCCCGGCGCACCCATCGGTGGTGGTGCCACCTCGATTGGGTCCTGGGCTTGCGCTGCGGGACTCAACGGTAGAGCGAACGCTAGCGTCATGACCATGACCGCCAACGGTCTGTGAAGCCGGCGTTTCCAGGGGCGCCAAACGGAGTGGCGTTGATATGTATCGACTTCCGACATAGCGACTATCCGATCCGGAACTCGCCGAGAGTAGTTGCGCCGTCACTTGCCAACAGCGGAACCACACGAGTCTCCTGTACGAAAGAGCCGTTCACCTCGTCCAGTGCCTCGATCTGCGACTTGTCGAGTTGAGGTTCCGCGATGTCAGCGGCTCGCACGTAACCGAGTTGCCCATCGGTACCGTAGGCGAGTACGAGGTCCGGAAGCTCAGCATCGACCTTCGCATCCTCCCCCGATCCGTACGATTCGCCCTGCTCATTAGTTCCGCGCGCGGCCGGCGCCGTGAACTCGAGTGGATCACTGGGGAACGTGACGAACTCCTGGTACGTAGTTCCGTTGAAAGCTCGAACGAAGCCATGGCTGTTGTAGAAACCTGGGCCGCAGTCACCCGTGGTCGGATCGTTCACTGAGGATGCCGGGGAACTGTTGTACTTGTAGGGCTTGATGACACAGAGCGCACCGCTGGAGAACAGTCGCGAACGCACCCCGATGAAGGCGGACGGCACCGTACCGCCGAAGGCGGTATAGATCCTGGTATCAGCGAACAGCGGCGTATTGCTGATGGTGGACGTGTGGAGGTATAACTGCCCGTTCACAGGTCCGGTGGAACCCACCCAACCAGTTCGGGTGTCGGCACTCGCCGCAGGAGCACCAGCCACAGTCAGGGCGGCCATCGCTGCAGCAACTGCGATCGCACTGCGGGCGGCAGAGAGTTTCTTCAAGGGAGACAACGACTTTCGCATAGGTGACGAGGTGACGAGACCCACCCAGTACATCAGTGCAACGCGGTATCGACAACGGTCCAGTCGGTTTTTTTACACGTTAGCTTTAAGTCTCACTGAAAGGCGAGAGAGCAAGAACCGGTTCGGAGACCGAGGCTCATGCTGTCGATTCGACATCGTGCACTCACCGCCAGCTCATTGAGCGCTTCTCGTCGCGATTTCCGAGCAGGACGCTGGTGATAGCCCGCTTGGGGGACACGGACCGACGGACCAGTACATGTCAGTTCTCACGGCCGCGACTCTCCCGCTCGGAAGGTGTTGAGCCTCTTCCACGCTGCCCGCTGAGCGGTGCCGAGCTGCACCATGTAATCGAACAGCTCGTCCTCAGGACCCTGCTCAGCGGCCTGGATGAGTCGCTGCCCGGTGATGTGGAACGACCGCCGGTAGGACTGGGAGAGCACGATGTCGGCGTAGTGCACGGCGGCGGACGATCCGGTGGTGTCGGCGGTGACGACGTCCGCCAACGCTCGGCGCAGCGGTGCGTCCTTCTGCCCTCCCCCGGCTCGGTGCAGGACGGCGGCGACGGAGGCGGGGTCGTGGGGCTGTCCGGTGGTGACGAGGTCGGCGATGACGGAGAACAGTTCCGCGTAGGCGGGCTCGGCGAAGTCCGCCGGCATGAGGGCGTCGGCGACGCGGACTGCGGCGGCGGTGTCGACGGACCACATGAGCGCGCAGAGGGTCAACGATTCCGGGTCGGTCCGCGGGTCGAGGCCGGCGCTCGCGTCGGCGTCGGGAACTGCGGCGTCGGGTGCGAGGTCGAGGACCGGGTCGGTCGGGTTCTGCTCGGGTTCGGGGACGGCCCGTAGTGCGCTCATGACGTGTTCCCTGCCTTACCGGGCGAAAGTGGAGTCGGCGGCCGGGTGGGTGCTCCAGGGGCCGGGGATGACGACGGCACTGGTGGTTTCGGCGGCGAGGTCCGCTTCGATCTGGGCGGCGATGAAGTCGTGGTCGGTCTGGTAGTCGAACGCGAGGTGCGCCATGGGTGGGTTCTCCTTCGATCGGTGGTGGTCTGTGAGGTTCGGTCAGGCCGCGGCGGCGGCGAGCTGCTCGATGCGGGTCACCCGATGGCCTGACCAGTGGGTGTCGGGGCCGGCGACCACGACGGGTGCGGCGAGGTAGCCGAGGGCGAGGACGTAGTCCCTAAAGTGCTGCATGTCCGGCAGGACCGGACGCCCGGAACGGTGGGGTGTAGCAGAGGACGTAGTGCATTCGAGTCGCTTCCCGCGAATGGCTGCCCCACCGGACTGGACACTCTGGCCGCACATTGAGATCTGCGACGACAGTGTCGCTGATTAGGGACCTGATGGTGGAGCTGTCCTCGGGAACGACGCACTGACAGAAGGAGAACCGATGGCCGAAGTGGAGCTGTGGATCGGAATCGACGTTGGTAAACGCACCCATCACGCATGCGCGATCGACCACGCCGGCACCATCGTCTGGTCACGGCGCGTCGACAACGATCAGACTGCCATCGACGACCTCATCCGGTCGGTGGGCACCGCGAACGTGCGGTGGGCGGTCGACCTGACCAGCGCGGTGGCCTCGCTGCTCCTCACACTCCTCACCTTGGCCGAGCAACACGTCGTCTACATCCCCGGCCGGGTCGTGCACACCATGGCGTCCGCGTACCGCGGCGAAGGCAAGACCGACGCCAAGGATGCCCGCCTCATCGCCGACATCGCCCGCACACGAACCGATTTGGACACCGTGATGGTTCCGGAGCCTCTGGTGCTCAACCTGCGCCATCTCACCGGTTACCGAGCGGAGCTGATCGCTGACCGGGTGCGCACCGTCAACCGTCTCCGCGGCCTCCTGAACAGCATCTTTCCCGCCCTTGAGATCGAGCTCCGGTTCCTCGGGCGGTCGGCCCTACTGCTGCTGTCCACGTTCTGCACACCAGGGGCGATACTCGGGGTCGGCGCCGACGGTCTCGACGCGCACCTCGCCGGCCTCGGTGTGCGCAGCGACCGGCGCAGAACGGTGGTCACCGCCGCGCTCGCTGCCGCGCAACGGCAAACATGCGTCGTCGCCGGTGAGGAGGTCACCGCGGCGCTGGTCAGGCGGATGGCCGGTCGGCTCCTGGCCATCGACAGCGAGACCAAAGAAGTCGACGAGCAGATCCAGGATTTGTTCCGCCAGCACAAGTACGCCCGAGCACTCGAATCCGTGCCCGGCATCGGCGCACGGCTGGGAGCGGAGTTCCTCGTCGAGACCGGTGGGACGCTGGACGGGTTTGCCACCGCCGGCCACCTCGCCTCGTACGCCGGCCTCGTACCTGTTCCTCGCGACTCCGGCCGCATCACGGGCAACCTTCGACGACCCAAGCGGTACAACCGGGGACTTCGCCGGATGTTCTACCTCGCAGCACAGGGCAGCCTGAGCACCGATGGTCCCTCACGCGAGTACTACCAGCACAAACGCGGCCAGAACAAGGTGCACACCCAAGCCCTGCTCGCCGTGGCGCGCAAACAGGTCGACGTCGTGTGGGCCCTGATCCGCGATGACCGCGTCTTCACCCCAGAGGCACCCGGGCGACTCCGGGCTGCCTGACTGCCGCGGGTCGACCGGCCGATGTCGCGGCGGGACGTCCACACACACTGGTGGAAAGAGCCCTGCGCCCACAGGCTCGTCTCCGTCGATTGAACACGCCTGGCCCTCCCCAATACCCCCTGGGGTACTTGCATACCCCCCCTCGTATATGGCACGGTGGGTGTCGTCCAGGCGATCGAACTCAGAAGGAGCGCCCCGTGTGCCGTCCCGCCGAGTGCCCCCAGTGCGGCAAGACCACGTGGTCGGGCTGCGGCCGACATGTCGACAGCGTGATGACTTCGGTCCCGCAGTCGCAACGCTGCACGTGTGACCGCCGGTCCGCACCGTCCCCATCCGGCGGCCTGCGTTCGCTGTTCCGCCGCTGAGCTCACCTCCACTCAGTTCTCGACGGCGGCCGCTCCCGGCCGCTTGGATACCCCCACCCGTATAGGAGTCCACCGTGTCCCAGCCCGACACCGTCGCCGAATCCCGGCTCGGCGACCACCACCACGACAGTGCCCCCGGCCGCCTCGGCCGGTGGGGCTCGGCCATGGTCACCCGCCGCCGCTGGGTCTTCGGCACCTGGTTGATCTTGTTGATCGCCCTCGGATCCGTTGCGCCGTCGGTGTTCTCGTCCCTCGCGGGTGCCGGGTGGCAGGCGAACGGATCGGAATCGGTGCAGGTCCGCGAGCTGGCCGAGGAACACTTCGGCGGCAACTCCTCCGCCGCGGTGCAGGTCGTCGTCCACAGCGACTCCGGTGCGCTGACGGACCCGGAAGCGACCGCCGCGCTCACCGGCGCGACCGACATCCTGAACGCGGACCCGCGTTTCGGTGAGATCGTGCCCCCGCAGCAGGGGATGACGATCAGCCCCGACGGGCGCACCGGCATCCTGATCGCCGGCGCCGACGGCACCACCGACGAGATGGTCACCGCCGTCGACGACGTCAAGGACCAGCTCACCGCACTCTCCGGCGACGGTGTCGAGGTCTACCCCACCGGTGCGTCGGCGCTGTGGTCGGACTTCAACAAGGCCAACCACGACGCGATGATCCAGGCCGAACTCATCTCCTGGCCCGTCACCCTCGCCATCATGGTTCTCGCGTTCGGCTCACTCGTCGCCGCCGGATTACCCCTGCTGCTGACCATCGCCGGTCTCGTCGCCTCCGCCGGCGGGCTGGTCCTGCTCAACGAGATCACCCCGATCTCGGTGTGGGCCATGAACTTCGCCATGATGTTCGCCCTCGCACTCGGCATCGACTACGCCCTGTTCCTCGTCGCCCGCTTCCGCGACGCCCTGCGCTCCAGCGATCCCCGCGCGGCCGTCGCCGAGACCATGGACACCGCCGGCAAGGCCGTGGTCCTGTCCGGGCTCACCGTCCTGGTGAGCCTGTCCGCCGTGCTGATCGTCCCCGCCCCCGCGGTGCGGACCATGGCCGTCGGCATCATGCTCGCCGTCACCTTCGTCCTGCTCGCCACCCTCACCCTGCTCCCCGCCGCCCTCGGCGCGCTCGGATCGAAGGTCAACGCCGCGTCCCTTCCCTACGCGAAGCGTCAGCAGCACCGCTCGCCGATGTTCGCCGCGTGGGGCGCTCTCCTGCACAAGCACCCGTGGCCGTTCGCGCTCGCCTCGATCGGCGTCCTCGTCGCACTCGCACTGCCGGTCCTCGGCTTGAAGGTCGCGATGCCGTCGATCTCCGTGGTCCCCGAGGACGCACCGGTGCGGCAGGGCTACGCCCTCGTCCAGCAGCAGTTCGGTGACGGCGCCCCCGGCGCACTGCAGATCGTCGTCCCCGAGACCGACGCCGCCGACACGGCCTCTGCCGCTTCGGAGGTGCCCGGTATCGCGATGGTCACCCCGCCGCAACCCGCCGCTGACGGCTCCGGCTACGCACTCCTGCAAGTGATTCCGGCTGTCGACCCGTCCGACGAGTCGATGGGCACCATTCTTGCCGACCTCCGTGGCGAACTGCCGGAGTCGGCGCTGGTCGGCGGCGCACCCGCGGAGAACCTCGACCTGCAGCAGGCCCTGAACGACTATCTGCCGCTCGTCGTCACGATCATCCTGATCCTCGGGTTCGTGCTGCTCCTCGTCGCACTGCAAGCACCCCTGATCGCTTTCCTCGGTACCGCGGTCAGCCTGCTCTCCACCGCCGCCGCGTTCGGCGTCGCCAAGCTGATCTTCCAGGACGGGCACGGCGCCTCGCTGCTCGGCTTCACCCCGCAGGGCTTCCTGAACGGGTGGGGACCGGTGTTCTTCTTCGCGATGATCTTCGCCATCGCCATGGACTACACCGTGTTCCTCCTCGCCACCGCCAAGGAGCACTACGAGCGCACCGGCGACGCGACGACGGCGATGATCGACGGTCTCGCCCACTCGGGTCGGGTCATCTTCGCCGCGGCCGCGGTGATGGTGGCGGTGTTCTTCACCTTCGCCCTCGCAGACCCGCTCCCGCCGAAGGAGATGGGCATCATCCTCGGCGTCGCCGTGCTTCTCGACGCGGTGCTCATCCGGTTGATCCTGCTGCCCGTCCTGCTCCGACTGACCGGTTCCGCCGCCTGGTGGTCACCCGTCTGGCTCCGCAAGGCTCTCCCGTCCATCAGCTTTTCGCACTGACACCCCACGACCGGAAAAGGACACTCATGACCACCACTGTCCGTCCCGCCCGCGTTCCCGCCGGTTTCACCGGCTGGCCGATCGAACGCTCGGTGCCAGCGCTGGCCGGCATCGTCGTCGCCGCCGGGCTGGTCCTCGGGGAGACCGCATCGCCGTACTGGCGGCTACTCAGCGCGTTCGCCGCTGCGAACCTGGCCCTCTACGCTGCGGTCGGGTGGTGCCCGGCGAGCCTGCTGCTGCGCCGGATCGGGGCGCGCAGTCTTCGCGCCGCCGACCGCGGGTAACCCGCAACCACAGCACCGGACATCTTCACCACCGAACGACTGCATCGCCGACGAAAGGAACCACCCTCATGAGTATCGCCCTGACCACCACCCTGACCGGCACCGACTTCGACACCGCCGTCCAGCGCACCCGAGACGCTCTGGCGGAGCAGGGTTTCGGTGTGCTCACCGAGATCGACATGCAGGCCACCCTCAAGGCCAAACTCGGTGAGGACATGGAGCGCTACCTGATTCTCGGCGCGTGCAACCCACCCCTGGCCCACCGCGCCGTCGGCGTCATGCGCCAGATCGGCCTGCTGCTTCCCTGCAACGTCGTCGTCCGCGAGGACCCGGACAACGCGGACGTGATCATCGTCGACGCCATGAACCCCGACATCATGGTCGAGGCGACCGGTGAACCGGCGCTCGGCGACGTCGCGCGCGACGCCGCGACCAAGCTCCGCGCTGCGATCACCGCCCTCGGCGGCGACGGGGACACCCGGAACCGATGACGCTGGCACTGGGGCTGGTCCTCGGCGCCGTCATCGGGGTCCTGTTGGGACTGCTCGGCGGTGGAGGGTCCATCCTGGCCGTACCCGTTCTCGTCTACGCCCTGCATCTCCCGCTGGCCGAGGCGATCCCGGTGTCGCTGCTCGTCGTCGGATCGGCGTCCCTGACCGGGGCCGTCCCGAAGATCCTGGCACGGCTGATCGAGTGGCGACTCGCGGCGATCTTCGCCGGCACCGGCATCGTGGGGACCTTCCTCGGGAGCGGCGCCGGCCGACACCTGCCCGAGTCGGTCGTGCTGGTCGGGTTCGGGCTGGTCATGATCGCGGCCGCAGTACGCATGCTCCGCGGCGACGCCTCTCTCGGCACCGCCTGCCGAACAGGCACCTCGGGGATCGACTGGCGACGCTGCGCCCCACGGTCGATCCCCACCGGCTTCGCCGTCGGTGTGCTGACGGGCCTGTTCGGTGTCGGCGGGGGTTTCCTCATCATCCCGGCGCTGGTGCTGCTGCTCGGCATCGAGATGACCGTCGCGGTAGGGACGTCGCTGGTGGTGATCGTGGCCAACTCCGCAGCGGGACTGGTATCCCACACCGACGGGCTCGGCGGCAACTGGGCCCTCACCGCGACGTTCGCCGGGGCGGCGATCGCAGGGTCACTCGTCGCCGGCCGCTGGGCCGACCGGGTGAACGCCGACCGCCTGAAGAACTGGTTCGCCTACCTGGTGCTCGCCGTCGCCGGATACGTGCTGATCGACGCCGCTCACACCATCGTCACCTGACACCCCCACACCCTCACTGCCCTGACCACCCGATCGACACACCCGTGACGAGGAGCATCCATGACCACCACAGACACCCCCGACATCGCCATCATCGAGACCTCGAGCCTCGGCGATCGCAGCTACCTGATCAGCCACCACGGCATCGCCCTGGTCGTCGACCCCCAACGCGACATCGACCGCATCGAGACCCTCGCTCGGGAGAAGAACGCTCGCATCACCCACGTGTTCGAGACGCACATCCACAACGACTACGTCACCGGCGGGCTCGAACTCGCCCGCGCGACCGGTGCGCAGTACGTCGTGCCGGACGGCGACCCGGTCGGCTTCGAGCGGCGCGCCGTCGTCGACGGCGAAGTCGTCGACGCGGACCCGCTGTTCATGCAGGTGATGCACACACCCGGACACACGCACCATCACGTCAGCTATGTCCTGCGGGGCACGAACGGCACCCCGATCGCCGTGTTCACGGGCGGCTCCATGCTCTACGGGTCCACCGGGCGCACCGACCTGCTCGGATCCGAACACACCCACGACCTCACCCACGCCCAGTTCCATTCGGTGCGCCGACTGGCCGACGAGCTCCCCGCCGACACCGAGGTATACCCCACACACGGATTCGGCAGCTTCTGCTCCGCCACCCCCACCAGCGGCGAGTCCTCCACCATCGGCGAACAACGCAGCGCCAACCCCGCGCTGACCCAGGACGAGCAGACCTACGTCGACACCCTCATCGACGGCCTCGCCGCCTACCCCGCTTACTACGCCCACATGGGCGTCATCAACACCGCCGGCCCCGCCCCCGTCGACCTGTCCATGCCGACACCGGTGGACCCGGCGGAGCTGCGCCGGCGCATCGAGGCCCGCGAATGGGTCGTCGACCTGCGCTCGCGCACCGCGTTCGCCGCCGGTCACCTCGACGGCAGCCTCGGATTCGAGCTGTCCTCCAGCTTCGTGACCTACCTCGGATGGCTCTACCAGTGGGGCGCACCCCTCACCCTCATCGGCGACACCGCCGACGACATCCTCACCGCGACCCGAGAACTCGCACGTATCGGCATCGACTCACCGTCCGGGTCCGCGGTCGGCGACATCACCGACCTCACCGGAGACCACCCCGTCCGCAGCTACGGAACAGTCGACTTCGCCGGCCTGCGAGACACCCTCGGACGCAACGACAATGACCTCGTCGTCCTCGACACCCGCCAACCCGAAGAATACGACGCCGGCCACATCCACGGCGCCGTCAACATCCCCCTCCCCGAACTCGCCGAACGACACCACGAGATACCGGCAGGTGAAATCTGGGTCCACTGCGCCTCCGGATACCGGGCATCCATCGCCGCGTCGATCCTCGACCGCGCCGACAGGACCGTCGTCCTCATCGACGACGACTACGACCACGCCGCAGAACTGGGCCTGGACACCGAACACTGACCACAGGTCCCACACCGCGGCACGCATACCGACAGCTCATATGCCCCCAGGGGTACTATGGCAGATACCATCGACACCACTGAACAGGGGCACCACCATGATCGGCGACGACGACAGCATCGCACTGGTACTCAACCGACTCCGACGCGCCAACGGCCAACTCACCGGGGTCATCTCGATGATCGAGAACGGCCGCGACTGCAAGGACGTCGTCACCCAACTCGCCGCCGTCTCCCGCGCACTCGACAAAGCGGGGTTCAAGATCGTTGCCACCGGACTGCGTGAGTGCATGACAGGTGCCACCGCCGATGACAAGGAACCCATGACCGAAGCGGAACTCGAGAAGCTGTTCCTCGCGCTCGCCTGATCGTCGACGGCTTCTCTTACCGCAGAGCGGTCCGCGCGCGGACCACTCGCGGCATCCGGTGTACTACATGCGGTTCGGGACAGCACCTCTGCGTTCGATCTCATCAAATACGCCCTTCTGACGGTCGCACGTCAGAACAGCGAGCACTGCGTATCGCCGGCTGTTCCGTCACCCGTGCCGCACCATGTGCGGTACAGATGTTCGGCGACGCGGGTATGCACCTCGAGTTCGTCCGCGAGCTCGGCCCAGTTCACACCGCGGGCCCGCTCAGCGTCGAGCCACCGACCACTCTCGAGCCCAACCGTAGTGAGCGTTCCGTCGGCCGCGAAATAGCGTTCATCGATGGCGGATCCAGTCCTCATGCGTGCGCTCCCCCGGCTCGGAAGGTGTTGAGCCGCTTCCACGCTGCCCGCTGTGCGGTACCCAGTTCGACCATGTAGTCGAACAGTTCGTCCTCGGGGCCTTGTTCGGCGGCCTGGATGAGTCGCTGCCCGGTGACGTGGAAGCTTCGCCGGTAGGACTGGGAGAGCACGATGTCGGCGTAGTGCACGGCGGCGGACGATCCGGTGGTGTCGGCGGTGACGACGTCGGCCAACGCTCGGCGCAGCGGTGCGTCCTTCTCCCCTCCCCCGGCTCGGTGCAGGACAGCGGCGACGGAGGCGGGATCGTGCGGCTGCCCGGTGGTGACGAGGTCGGCGATGACAGCGAACAACTCGGCGTAGGCGGGCTCGGCGAAGTCGGCCGGCACCAGGGCCTCGGTGACGCGGGCGGCGGCGGCGGTGTCGACGGACCACATGAGCGCGCAGAGGGTCAACGATTCCGGGTCGGTCCGCGGGTCGAGACCGTCACTGGTGTCGACGCCGGGGTCTGCGGCGTCGGGTGCGAGGTCGAGGACCGGGTCGCTCGGGTTCTGCTCGGGTTCGGGGACGGCCCGTAGTGCGCTCATGACGTGTTCCCTGCCTTACCGGGCGTCGGTGTAGTCGGCGGCCGGGTGGGTGGTCCAGGGGCCGTGGATGACGACGGCACTGGTGGTTTCGGCGGCGAGGTCCGCTTCGATCTGGGCGGCGATGAAGTCGTGGTCGGGCTGGTGGTCAAACGCGAGGTGCGCCATGGAGTGGGTTCTCCTTCGGATCGGTGGTGGATTGCGAGGTTCGGTCAGGCCGCGGTCGACACCTCTACTTGTTGACAGACGGATTGAGATTCGCGGGCTTCGGTGTCGACGCTGATGTCGACGGCGGTGTAGTCGAGGCCGGCCTTGTCGAGTGCCCGGAACGTCGCCCGGCACTGCTGGCAGTTGGGCTTGGTGTAGACGGTGATTCCGGACATGGCTCACGCCTTTCGACTATTCGGTGGAGTGGTTCCATTCTATTTCACGAACGGGTTTATTTCCACCGCTGTACGGTATTTGTTCGGTAACGATGCACCGGGCTTTTCTATTGCGCTGCAACCGATATGGCGGCGTTCGGGAATATCCTTCGATCCCGTTTCGACGGGTCCGTGAATTGCGCTTTTTCTCGTCACTGGCGGGTTTTTTCGCGGCGAGAGTCTAGGATCGCGGGATGACGTATTCGCGTGTGGAGTCGGATTTGGTGGCGATGGCGTTGGATCGGAGTGCACCGTCGGATCTGGCGGTCGAGGCGATGGTGTCGGGGGTGCCTGTCGAGGAGACGCTGCCCCGTGCCGCTACCCCGGGCGCTGTGGATGTGGTGTGGGTGCCGGAGGACATGCCCGACCTGTGATCGCGGTGGCCGGCCCCGCTCGGTGGCGACAGGTCCGCTCGGTGGTGGGTGCGTCGAGGTCGGTGTGAGGGCTCGATGCCCGATCGCCGGCTACCCCCGCCGGTGGCCGGGCGTCCCCCGCTGACTGCGGGAGCCGCCCGGCCCGTGCTCTAGTCCCGGTCGGGTGCCCCGGGAAGGTGCGCCCCGGTGGTGGCGCGGACGGTTTCGGCGTCGACGTCGAGGGTCCGGATCTCGGCGGGGTTCATGGCGGCATCTTGTGCCTGACGGAGTAGGCGGAGCATCGACGGGGTGGCGATGCCTACGCTGGTCGCTTCGTCCTCTGCCGCGTCGTAGGCGATGTTGGCGGCTGCTCCGTCTCCGGCGCGGTGGCAGAGCCACCCGGCGATGCTGAGGGCCTGGATGCGGGCTTCTGCGCGGGTGTGGCGGGCGATGGTGGCCATGACGGTGTGCGCGGATGTGCTGCCGTAGAGCGGGAGCCGGAACATCGCGTCGCGGACGGGCAGTGCGGTGATGACGGCTGCGGTGCGGGCGATGAGGCCACTGTCGGGCAGCTCGTCGGCGTAGACGACTGCGGCCAGGTCCTCGAGTACCTGCGCGGCGTCGGCGTGCTCGGCCGGGCGAACCTCCTCGGCGTGGGCGTAGCGGTTGCCGATCGCTGTGCGGCTGCCCTCGATGGCCGTTCCGGCTTCGACGGTGCTGGCGGCCACTTCGGACGCGATGGGGTCGACGTCGAACGTGGCGAGGGTGTCGAGGTCCTGTGCGGTGGCCGGTCCGGCGAGGGTGGGAACCCAGTAGGTGCCGATCACCTCGACGGCGGTGGCGAGGATTCCGGCGATGACCAGGTTCTCGACGGCGGCCGCTTTCTTGCCGGGTCGGTCTGCGATGGTGACGATGATGACCGACTCGACGCCGTGGCGACGCAATACGTCGTTCATCTTGTGCGCCTGGGTGACGACGTCGACGCGGTCGAACCGGGCGGCGAAGGTGAGGATCTTGCCGGTGAACGCGAGCACGACGATGGACTCGGTGGGGACGTGCCGCAGTGCTGCGGGGATGGCGGCGATGACCTGGGCTGCGCTGGTGAGGGTGATGCGGGGTTGCGTCATGATGGTGAACCTTTCGAGTGGTCTGGGGTGTGGCTGGGGGACGGTCAGGATCGGAGTGCGCGGCGTGCGTTACGGCGGTCGTAGCGGGCGCTGGCTCGTTTGACGGTGCGGCGGATCTTGGGTGCGCCCTGCTTGTGGACGAGGATGTCGATCTCGTCTGCGGTGGACGGGTGCTGTGCGCGCATGACTGGTGCTTCCTTCCGGAACTCGTGCGTGCGGCTCGGGCCCTTGCCCTCACCACGTTCTTTCGCCGTCATCTGGCGTGGCGAAGAGGAGGCGGCGCACGGGAACGGCGTCCAGCACCCGAGAACGAAAAGTTCTCAGCCGGAGGCGTTCTGAGAAGTTTTCGGACCCCCGAGGGGCCGGAGCGCAGCGGAGGTCGGGTGTTGGTAAGACGGGCCCGGGTGACGCAGCATCGGAGTAGCCAGATGTGTCGAAAGAACGAATGCTCTTCCAGGGTGCGGAGCGCAGCGGAGCTCCACTAGGCGGACGCCCGCAGGGTGGCCCACGCCCGGCCGGTCACGGCCGGCCTGCGACCCGGAACCGCCGGCCACTCCCCCGAGCTGCCACCTTCCACCCGGACACGCCGGTGGCCGACTGTGCGGGAGCGACGGGAATCGACCACGTTCCGTGGGTCGCGGTAGCGCTGATCTTTCGCACGACGAGCCTCAACGTGCATCGTCAGCGTATGTTGACGATTGGTTACGATGGCCGTCAGCCGAATCGAAAGAAGTCTGCCCGTATGAAAAGCTATGTGTCGCAACTGGAGAATGGGTGGTTCGACGCGGCTTCCTGGCCCTCGATCGTGTGCCCTGTATGCCACCGGGGTGTGCTGGTTGTTCCGAAGAAGACCGACGACAAGGGTCGGCTTCGAGATGATGTGAGGTACGACCATCCGGAGGACTTCGACTATCCGCATGTGAACCACGCCGACATTGTTGGAACCTTTTCAGCTGTGCTGTCGTGCAACGTTTCTGCGTGCAGAGGAGTTGTCTACGCGGTCGGTGACATGGAGGTCGAGGTTCGGCCCCCCGAGTTGTACGACCAGGGAAACAACTACGTGGACATTCTCGCGGTTCGCAACTTCTTTCCGCCGGTGGAGGTGTTCGATCATCACGAGGAGTTTCCCGCCTCGGTGGATCGGGAGCTGCGGCGCGTGGATGCGTTGCTGTGGTCGGATCGCGCCGCAGCGATGACGGCGTTGCGGAAGGGTGTCGAGGAGCTGATGAACGAACAGAAGATTCCGACACGTGGAGACACCGGCAAGAAGGGTCGACTCTCGCTCGATGCCCGGTTGACGAAGTTCGGGAAGACGCATCCGGAGTTGAGCGAATTGCTGCTGGCGACGAAGTGGATGGGCAACGTCGCGACGCACGAGGATGACGTGACGTTCCAAGAGATCATCGATGCGATCGAGCATGTCGAGTTGACGCTCACGGATCTTTACCGGCCGAGTAAGTCTGCTGCACTGGAGCGTGCGCGGTCCATCAACGCTGCGAGGGGTCGACCGAGCGTGTGATCCAGCGGTGCCCTGCCGTCGTCAGTTCTGCTCGTCAGCATGTGTTGACGGGTTGTCGGTGGTGGGTCTGAGGTAGCCGCGGGTGTGCCAGCGGTGGGCGGCTTGTTTGCTCATGCCGAGGAGTTCACCGATTCGGGTCCAGGACATGGGTGGGTCTTGTTCTCGGAGTCGGGTGACGATGTCGTGGCGTTGCCGAAGGAGTCCTTGTGAGATGTGGGCGTTGACGGCGAGTGCGTCCTCGTCGGTGATGGTGTTGCCGGACAACGCGTTTTGTGCGCTTTCGGTCATCATGGCGGCTCGGTCGTCGCCTCGTTCGGTCATGCGACGAGCTGCGGCGGCGAGTTCGTGGGCGTCGCTGTAGCTGCTGTATTCCTGGAACAGTTCGCGTTGGTCGAGGTACCGGTCGAAGGCCATTCCGTCAGCGTATGTTGACGGTTGCTAGTCGTCAACAGATATTGACGCGCAACGGGGGCGTCTGTGTCGGCCGTGCGCCCGGAGGGCGGATGCCGCTGTGAGGCGCGGAGCGCCTGGGAACAGGCGGCGCGAGCGGAGCGAGCTCAATGCCCTTCGGTGTTCGCGGGGACGAGGCCGGCGCGGAGGATGCGGAAGGGGTAGGCGCCGGGTGCGTTTGCGTGGGTTTCGCTGGGGGTGATGGTGGCGTGGGTGTCGTCGAGTTCGGTGATCTCGAAGGTGGTGACGCCGTGGGCGTGGAGTTTGACGCGGTCGCCTGTTTGCACAGCCGGTGATCGTATCGGCGGGGACCGACAGGTCTTCGTCCACAAGTCCGTTCCCGGTGCGCGGTCAGGGCCGGCGGGTGTCGGGTCGGTGGCCGGGGCTGCTGCTGAGGTCGAAGTTTCCGGTGTGGGGGCTGGCCGCCGGCCGGGTGGCGAGCGCGGCGGCGACTTGCTTTTCGAGGCGGGGGTTGGGCCGTTCGGGGCAGTAGGTAGCGGCGTCGCAGGAGCTGGCGATGCGCATGACGGCGGGGTCGGGTTTGTGGGCTTCGCCGGTGTCTGCGGTGCGCCGTTCGGCGTCGGCGGCGGCGTGTTCACGCAGGCTGCGGGCGTGTTCTGCCCAGTCGACGCGGGTCATGGCGCTCCCCGAGATTGCTTGTGGTGGTGATGCGGGGCCGAGTGCTTCCCGGGTCGAACCGTCGGTGCGACCGCCACTCAGCCCCGCTTCATCAGGCTAACAAGAATCGAACATGTGTACTAGTCTGGGTCGGCCGCTTCAGGGAGCCTGGCCAGGTCGGTGGATTGGTACCAGTCGCGGAGTCGCCCGGGGGCGACGGTGAGGTGGCGGTGCGCTCGTAGGACTTCGGTGACGTGGTCGTGCGCGTCCCGCAGATCGGGATCCTCGGGGTCGTGGCCGTCGCCGGCGAGGACGAGGCCGGCGCGGTCGTCGTCACGGTTCATGACGGGTTGGACGCACCGGACGGCGCGGTGGTTCCCGCCGGCACACTGTGCGCCGACACACCGGCCCGGTCGCGGTACCGGATGGTGTGGTTGTGGGACGGTGAGCAGGCATTTGTCGACCGTTTCACCGAGGAAAGACGGGTACATCGCACCGTGGCCAAGAATTTGATCGTCGAGCTGACCGATGACATCGACGGGTCCGTCATCGCCGACGGCACCGGGGAGTCGATCGAGTTCTCCGTCGACGGCGTCGATTACGCGATCGACTTGAAGGACAAGAACGCGAAGGAGTTTCGGAAGGCGCTCGGTTATTACATCGAGCACGCGGCGAAGGTCGGCGGCCGCAAGCGTGGTGGGCACACCTCTGTTGTCCGCGCCGCCGCTGAGGCCGCCTCGAAGAAGTCGTCGAAGCGTGATCCGGAGCAGACGCGGGCGATCCGTGAGTGGGCCACCAGCAACGGGTACGAGGTCAGTGCCCGGGGCCGGATTCCCGCTGCGGTCGTCGAGGCGTTCGACGCCGTTCACTGACTGGCCTGCCCTCGCCGCGCGGCATCTGATCTCCTGGGCCGCGTGGCGGACTGGGTACCGGCGGTGGCCGGCGCTTCTCGGGGGAGCGCGAGGGGGTGTCCCCCTCGCCCGGCCGGGGACCGTCAGGACCGGACACCACTGCGAAACCTGCTTATTCGCGAACCCACATTCCTAGGAGCTACTTCATGGCACGTAAGACTCGTCGCTCGTACACCCTCGTCAACTTCCTGGTCGACGTCATCCTTTTCTGCCTCACGGCTGGGCTCTGGCTCATCTGGATCTTTGTTCGCGAAATGCGCCGCTGACCCTTCTGAACACACCCACTGTGGGCGGTGCGGGTGCCCCGAGTTGTGGGGCACCCGCACCGGTCACCGGGTCATTCGCCGCTGGTGGCGGTGACTTCGGTGTAGGCGTCCTCGGCGGTGTTCTCGCCGGTGACGACCTTCTCGACCGGGCCGGTGGTGTAGCCGTGCTCGGTCAGGAACGCCAGGTACCGGGCGGCTCCCCTGGGGAGGCCGTCGCGGGTCCACCGGGTCTGCGGGCTGGCTCGCCACCACGACTTGTCGGAACCGGCCATGCGGGCTTCGAGTGCGGCGAGCACCAGCGCCAGCATGAGCACCTGGGCGCGGGCGTCGGTGGCCTTGTCGATCAGGTCGGCGATTCCGGTGAGCGGGTCGGCACCGGGCACCACCTCGCGCAGCACCTCCCCGGCCTTGCCTTCGGTGAGCAGATCGGGTGACCCGGCGAGGGTCGCGGCGACCCATCCGGCGCTGCCCTTCGGCGCGGTCTTGCGCGTCAGGAGCGCCTTGATGTGCTCGCGGCGCAGCGTGGTCTCGGCGAGACCTGCGGCGTTGAGCGCCTTCACCCTGCGACGCTCGGCCTTGTCGGCGTCGGCTGCTTCGGCGGCGCGGCGTGCCGCGTCGTCGGGGTTGACCCCGGCGGCGGCGCGTTCGTGGGCCACGGGGGTTGCCTGCGGCACCTGGTAGCCGTGCTGCTCGGCGTCGTCGGCGCTGATCCAGTACGACGTCTCCCATGCCCACCCTTCGGTGACGGTCTTCCGGTGGCGCTTGCCCTCTGCGGGTGTGTCGTCGGGGCCGTCGGCGTCCCAGTCGACGCTGTCCTCGTCGACCTGCTCGCCGGTCTCGGCGTCGATCCATGCCTCGACGTGGTCGGCCCACACCGACCACCGGTCGGGGTGCTCGGCCACCTCGACCGGCTCCCCGTCGGCGGTGCGGATCTCGGCGGCGTAGTGCCACACGTCCTCCCCTGCCTCGGGGTCGGTGGTGAGCACCGGGTGACCGGCCTCCCCGAACGGCACCAGCGTTTTGGCCCGGTCGCGTGCGTTCTTGCGGTCCTCGGTGAGCCTGCGTGCCAGGTGCGGGAAGTTGTACGGGCGGTTCTCGGCGGCGTCGAGGAGCTGCGCGACGGCGTCGTCGTCGCCCATCTTCTCGAACGCGGCGATGATCGACGCCTGCTCGAGGTCGAGTTGCCCGGTGTCCAGTGCCGCCCGCGCGGCGTCGGAGCCGCCGACCCGACCGGCGACCTTCGCAGCCTTCTGCGTGACCGAGAGGGCTTGGGCGACCTCTTTGACGGACACGCCGAGGTCGAGCAACTGGGCGACGCCTGCGGCGCGCTGGCCGTCGGTGAGGTCTGCGCGCTGGTCGTTGGAGACGATCTGCTCCACGATGCGGGTGGTGTCGGCGGCGACCTGGTCCCCGTCCTGGGTGCGGATGAGCACCGGGACGACGGGGGTGTCGGTGGCGATCGCGGCGAGGGTGCGCCGTTGCCCGTCTATGACGGCGAGGGTGCCGTCGCCCCGGCGCACGGTCAGGATCGGGTGCAGGACTCCGTGCTCGCGGATGGAGGCGACGAAGTCGGGGGTCCGGTCCAGGTCGACGGTGTCGCGGACGTTGTCGGCGACGTCGAGGGTGGTGGGGTCCACCTGGGCGAACACCGTTCCCAGCGCACCGGGATTGGTATGCTCGGTGGCGGGTTCGGTTGTCGCGGTGGTGGTGTCGATGGTTGCGGTCATGATGGTGTCTCTCCTTGATATGGTTTTCGGTGAGACACCGGGCAGTTAGGCGCTGTCCGGTGTTTTTCTGTTCTGGTGGTGCTGGTCGGGTGGTGTGGTCCCCGGCTCCGCGCGACGGCGGTGGTCATGCGGTGCCCTGCGCCGTTCCGGCTGCTTCGGCGTCGTCGATCTGAGCCTCGGTGGCTCCGGCTTCGCGTGCGGTGCACGCCCAGTAGGCGGCGCGTTCGCGGTGCGCGGCCTCGGTGGACGCTTCGGGGTTCGCCGCTGCCTTCTCCGCACGTGCGGTGTAGGCGGTGATCTGGGTGAGCGCGTGGGTGCGGATGGTCAGCACCGCCTCCCCCACTGCCCCCATGGTTGCGGTCTGAAAACTGGTGGTGACGCTCATCGGTGCGCTCCCTCGACTGCGGTGACCTGGCCTTCTGCCCTGCCACGTTCTTTCGCCGTCATCTGGCGTGGCGCAGAGGAGGCGGCGCACGGGAACGGCGTCCTGCAGCCGATACGAAAAGTTCTCAGCCGGAGGCGTTCTGAGAAGTTTTCGGACCCCGCAGGGGCCGGAGCGCAGCGGAGGTCGGGTGTTGGTGAGACGGGCACGGGTGACGCAGCATCGGAGTAGCCAGATGTGTCGAAAGAACGACGCTTTTCACTCCGACGGAGCGCAGCGGAGTTCCGATCAGGGCACGCCCGCAGGGTGGGCTACGCCCGGCCCGCTGGGCCGGCCATCGCACCCGTGACCGCCGGCCGCCGAACCGTGCGGGTAGCGACATCGGCATCCGCGTCGTCTGCGGACACGAAAGAGGCCCGCACCCTGGGGTGCGGGCCTCTTTGTTGCGTGTCTGTGCGCTGGTCAGGACTGTTCGGGCGGCACTGTGGTCGGCTTGCCTGCTGCGGCGTCACGGATCCACTGCGGCACTTCGCGCCCACTGCGTTCGCGCATCGCGATCGACGCGCGCGCGGCGGCGGCGGCGACGCGGGGTCGCGGTGTCTTGTCGACTGCGCGTGATTCGGTGGTGGTCATCGCGGGTCCTCCTGCTCGTTCTGGTTGTCAGTGTCCTCTGTGTCGGCGAGTTCCGCCACCGTCGACCGAATCGCTCGGTCTGCTACAGCGACCAGAACTGCCTCCTCTGTCTTGGTGATGAGAGGTGAATCGGTGACGGTCGCGTAGACGTCCCAGCCGAGTTCGGCCTCGTCGTCGTCCTTGCTGAGGGTGTGGTCCAGGCACCAGGTGATGCGGTCCCATGCTTGGGCGCGTTTGTCGGCGACGGTGCGTTGTCGGATGGTGAGGGCGACCCCGACGACGGCGAGGACGCCGACGATCAGGGTCACCCATGCTTGTGCTGGCACGTGGGTTCCTTCCGGTGGTGGGTGGTGCTGGTCAGGCGGCAGCGGTGTCGCCGCTGTCGGTGTCGCTGTCGACCTGCGGGTCGAGGGCGTCGGCGAGTTCGTGGACGGCGGCGAGGACGGCGCGGGCGGTGTCGGTGACGGTGTCGAGATTGCCGTCAGCCCATCCGGCGACGTAGCCGACGCTGTAGGCGGCGGTGTCGAGTCCGAGGATCCCCGCGAGAACGTACGCGACGGATTCGGCTTCGACCTCCATCCGGCCTCGGTGCAGGTCGCGCCGGTCTTCGGCGGCGACGGTGTCGGCGGTGTGCATGAGGGCGTGGGCTGCTTCGTGGATCATCGTCTTCGCTGCCTGCGCGGGTGCGAGGCGGGCGTCGACGACGATACGGCGGGTCCCGTCGACGGTGGTGTACCCGTTGGTCTCCCCGTCGATGAGGTCGCGGGTGACGGTCCAGCCGCGCGAGGTCATGAGGGCGTGGACACGGTCGTAGATGGCGGCGGGGTCGTCGCCGGTGAGGCGGTGGGCGATCTGCTCGGCCTGGGGGTGGCCGTCGATCGGGTCGGTCTGGTCGTGGGCGAAAACGGACAGGATCGGGAAGGTGGGGACCTTGCGGGTGGTCTCGTCGCCGGTGGCCTGGTCGGTCTCGGTGACGGTGCGGCTGCTGTAGCCGTAGATGCGGATCGCTTTCTCACCCTTGCGGACTTGCCGTCCCTGGGCCTGCCATGCCCGGAATCCGGCGACCTGCGTCGCGCTGGGGCGCTGGGGCGCTGGGGCGCTGGGGCGCTGGGGCGCTGGGGCGCTGGGGCGCTGGGGCGCTGGGGCGCTGGGGCGCTGAGCGAGGATCAGCATGACGTTGTTGAACAAGGGTGCGGAATCGCATCAGCTGCACGATCCGGTGGGTGCAGGAATCGAGTCCGAGTGAGACGGCACACCTTCCCACGGCTGACCGAGGGGCGTATGGTCAGATCTGAATACCCCCTGGGGGTATGTAACGGAAACCGGACACGGCGGGTAGCCGACAGCAGAGATGCGGTAGGGCCACGGCACTTCCGGGCACGCCGACCGGTACAAGGCATTGCACAGCAACACTTTCGAGATCGAGGAATTGACATGATCGAGTCATCACCGGCCACCGTTCGGACGGACACTTCGCACGATCAGGACCATCACGGCATGGCCGGCGGCCACGGCGGCCACGGCGATCATGCGGCCCAGTTCCGGAGATTGTTCTGGGTGATGGTCGTTCTGGCTGTTCCGGTGATCGCGGCGTCGGACATGTTCGCGATGATCCTCGGGTACTCGTTGCCGGAATACTCATGGATCGGGTGGGTGTCCCCAGTGTTGGGCACGGTCATGTTCGTGTGGGGCGGCTCCCCGTTCCTCACCGGCGCGCTCGGCGAGATCCGCAGCCGCGCACCGGGAATGATGCTTCTCATCGCGTTGGCCATCACCGTCGCCTTCGTCTCCTCCCTCGGCGCGAGCGTCGGTCTGCTCGATCACCAGCTGGACTTCTGGTGGGAGCTGGCACTGCTGATCGTCATCATGCTGCTGGGGCACTGGATCGAGATGCGCTCACTCGCGCAGACGACGTCGGCCCTGGACTCTCTGGCCGCACTGCTGCCCGACACGGCCGAGCGCGTCGACGCCGACGGTGAGGTCAACACGGTCGATCCCGGATCGTTGGCGGTCGGCGATGTAGTGATCGTGCGCCCCGGCGGTCGGATCCCTGCCGACGGTGTCGTCGTCTCCGGGGCCGCGAGCATGGACGAGTCGATGATCACCGGCGAATCCCGGACGGTCCGCCGCAGCGAGAGCGAGACCGTCGTCGCCGGCACCGTCGCCACCGACTCTGGCCTGCGCGTGCGTGTGTCCGCCATTGGCGAGGACACCACCCTCGCCGGGATCCGCCGACTGGTCAGCGACGCGCAGAACTCGACGTCGCGAGCACAGCGCATCGCAGACATCGCCGCGGCGTGGCTGTTCTGGTTCGCCCTCGGCGCCGCCGTTCTCACCGCGGCCGCCTGGACCCTCCTCGGCTCCCCCGACGACGCGGTCGTCCGCACGATCACCGTCCTGGTCATCGCCTGCCCCCACGCACTGGGCCTGGCAATCCCGCTGGTGGTGTCCATCGCGACCGAACGCGCCGCCCGCGGCGGCGTCCTGATCAAGGACCGCCTCGCACTCGAATCCATGCGCACCGTCGACACCGTGCTGTTCGACAAGACCGGCACCCTCACCCGCGGCGAACCCGCCGTCACCGACGTCGAGGCCGTGGACGGGCGCACCGCCGAGGAGGTTCTGGCGCTGGCCGCTGCCGCGGAAGCGGATTCCGAGCACCCGTTGGCCCGCGCGATCGTCGCCGCTGCCGAGGGCCGCCGGCTCGATATCCCGTCCGCACAGGACTTCCGATCCTCCCCTGCGGTCGGGGTGTCCGCGGTCGTCGACGGCGCCGCCGTACGGGTGGGTGGTCCGGCGATGCTCGAGCAGGAGAACCGCTCCGAGCTCGGTGTGGCCGATCGGTGGCGGCAGGACGGGGCGATCATCCTGCATGTCGTCGCCGACGGCGCCGTGATCGGAGCACTGAAACTGGCCGACGAGATCCGGCCCGAGTCCCGCGCCGCAGTGGCCGACCTGCACGCCCGTGGGATACAGGTGGTCATGATCACCGGCGACGCCGACGCGGTCGCCGCCTCGGTCGCCGGCGAGCTGGGTATCGACCGCTACTTCGCCGGGGTGCGCCCCGAGGACAAAGCGCAGCGGGTGGCGGACCTGCAGGACGAGGGCAGGAAGGTCGCGATGGTCGGTGACGGTGTCAACGACGCCCCCGCCCTCGCCCGCGCCGACATCGGCATCGCCATCGGAGCCGGCACGGATGTCGCGATCGCCTCGGCCGGAGTCATTCTCGCCAGTGACGACCCCCGCTCGGTGCTGTCGGTCGTCGACCTCTCCCGCGCCGCGTACCGGAAGATGAAGCAAAACCTCTGGTGGGCCGCCGGATACAACCTGCTCTCCGTGCCGCTGGCCGCCGGCGTGCTCGCTCCGATCGGGTTCGTGCTGCCGATGTCGGTGGGAGCGATTCTGATGTCTCTGTCGACGATCATCGTCGCCGCCAACGCCCAACTGCTGCGGCGCCTGGACCTCCTCCCCGGCGCGGGCACCCCCCAGTTCTGACCGGCGCCCTCTGACAGAGCTCCTCGCACCTGTTCCCGAAGGCGCTTCACTACCCACGTCGCTCCACGTGGCATCTGGAAGGCCCGGCAACCGCGGGGCGCTACCCTCGACTCATGTCGGTCACGACCAGCCTCGCGCGGCGGGCGCTCGTCGTCCTGGTCATCGTGGTCGCGGCCATCTGCGCACTGGGTCCGCAACATCCGTCGGCCATGTCGTCGGCCGCCTCGGCGGGTGTTTCCCCCGAGACGCCCTCGACCGCGGGCACACCGGCCGAGCTGACGGTCGTGGCCGTCGGAACACAAACGACCGTCAGCGCGGCCCACTGCGTCACCGCCTGCGGCGACACGACCTGTGGCAACGCCCATGCGTGCATGGAAGCGGTCACGCTCGCCGATAACGCCCCGGTTCCTCTGGCGCGAACGGGCGTCGAGCTCATCGCACAGACGGGCCGACACCCCACGCCCGGGCACCCCGTCCCAGCCGAGTCCAGTTCGCCGCCCTGGACGGTGCTGTCGTTGACCCAGCTCACGGTACGCAGGGTCTGACAGGCCGCTGGGGCCGCGATGTCGAGCCCCCTCCCTGACACACACCTCGCGCATGCCGGTTGCGGGCTCCCCCGCACCTGGCCCTGCGTCCTCACCGCACCACCACTCCCTCTCGCCCCACCGCTTTCGCACGCGCGGCGACAGGCCCCTCACGAAAGGCTCGACATGGACATGGACATGGGCTCGACCCTGCCCACATGGATGACTCCGCTGGCATGGGTGGTCCTCACCCTCGCCCTCATCTCGTCGGCCGTCATCGCCGACGATATCTACCGCCGCGGACACCGCCACCACACCGTTGCCACCGAACTGGTGTGGATCGCCTCCGGCCTCTACCTCGGGCCGTTCGCCCTGCTTGCCTACCGCCGTCACGGCCGCGATGGCGTCGTCTCGGACGCGAGGACCGCCGTGCAGGCGCCCCCTGGTGTATCCGCAGGACTGCCCGGCGGTGGCGCGTCCGCCGCCGCGCACCTCATCGGGGTGCCGCTGGTCATCGCCTCCGGGCTCACCATCGCCGGAATCGACCTCTGGGTGATGATCATCGTCATCGCGCTGCTGGCCACGGCCATGCTGTTCGCGTACGAACGCTCGGCCGTCACACCGACGGTCGGTGCCCGTGACACGCGTCGGCCGTCCGTCGCGGCTGCGCTCGGGGCCGCCGCGGTGACCGTGCTGGCGTTCGACCTCGGAATGGGTGGCTGGATGTTGTTGCTGCATTTCACCGAGACGATGCCACCGGCCACCGACGCTGCATTCTGGCTGCTCATGCAAGTGGGCATCGTCCTAGGTGTGATCACGGGCTACCCCGCCGTCCGACTACTCCGCGATCACCGCAACTCCCCCGCCTGAGACGGACAGCGGTCCGCATCCCTCGACACGGGACCACCGGTAGACACGCTGCCACCGGGGCAACAAGCCCCCGCTAGGGGACTACCGCGGCGCTCACCCGAATCCGCCGTCGGACCAGAGTGTCGGCCGCAGAATGCGGGACCGGCACCGACGACCGCGCGAGTGACGGTGCCTTCGACTCCCCCGACACGACGCAACCCCGCACCGAATCGGTGCGGGGTTGCGTCGTTCGCCCGAGCAGAACCCGCGGCAGCGGGTCCGGCCGGGTTCTCGGTCAGCCCAGGAGCTGCTGCATACGCGAGATCTCGGCGTTCTGCGTCTCGACGATGGTGCGGGCCATCGCGACCGCGTCCGCGTTGGAGCCGTCGGCGATCTCCTTCTCCGCCATCGCGACCGCGCCCTGGTGGTGGGCGATCATCATCGTCAGCCACTGCCGGTCGAAGTCAGCACCCGACGCGGCCATCAGCGAGTCCATGTCCTGTGCGGTCATCATCCCGCTGCCCGATCCGTGATCCATACCCTCCATCGAGCTCGCGTCCGACGACGGCGCCGGCTGACCCCACTGCGCCAACCACGACGTCAACTGCTCCATCTCGGGTTTCTGGGCGGCGGCGATCTCCCCTGCCAGGGCGACGATCTCCGGGTTCGTCGTCCGCCCGTCGACCATGGTCGCCATCTCGACGGCCTGCGCGTGATGGGGATACATCATCGACGCGAACATGACATCGGCGTCGGTGAAGTTCGCTGCGGGATCCGCGGACTGCGCCGACGAGGACCCCATCGAGGTGGACGAGCCCATCGAGTGGCCCTCCATCGACGTGCCCGATCCGTCGTCGCTACACCCCGCGAGGAGGGTGATGCCTACCGCCGCGGCGGCGAGGACAGTGGTTGTTCTTCTGTTGATGCGCATGGAAGTACTCCTGAGGTGTGTCGAACGAAAGACGAGGTGGATCTGCGTGCGATCCGCCGGAGCACCCGGGCCCCGGACTCCCCGTCACACCCGAAGAAATACCGACTTGTCCAGCGAGTACACCGCCCACGGGGGCGCACGGCCCGCTCGGGACGCGATCGCGACAACACGGCCGGACGCGTTGTCGAGTACTGGCATGAGTTCGGCAGTCCCGGTCGGCACCGGCATCGCAGGGAAGGACGTCACCGTCCCGATGCACGGATGCACCATGTCGTGACCGCTCGGACACGACACGTGCGCTGCCGACGTCTCGACGTCGACGGTGTGTGTGTCAGCAGAGTGGTGGACGACCACGCTGTTCGGCTGCCCTGGTGCGGGCATCGCGTCATGGGCCGCGGCGGTGGGGACGGGCAGGGTCGTGTGCATCAGCACCACACCGAGCGCGATCAACACCGTCCACAGCATCGAGAGCGCAGAC
Source organism: Rhodococcus sp. NBC_00294 (assembly GCF_036163995.1). NCBI lineage: Bacteria > Bacillati > Actinomycetota > Actinomycetes > Mycobacteriales > Nocardiaceae > Rhodococcus > Rhodococcus sp. NBC_00294. The sequence goes on along the minus strand of NZ_CP108044.1, from coordinate 56,382 downwards.
GATCGCCGCCGAACACCCTCAGACATCTCGCCACCGTACCAAGAGATACCCCCTACGGGTATCACCGTGTGGTCCGACCGCAGATGCCGCAACGCGGCGCCACCACGTGATCGCACGCGGCCCGTTCCCGCGAGGGGCACAATCGTCCCCATGAAGGTGGAGATCCTGTACTTCGACGAGTGCCCGAACTGGCAGGACGCGGCAAACCGAGTTCACACGGCGGCGACCGCGATCGGACTCCCGGACATCGAGATCGAGTACCGGCTGATCACATCGGACGCCGAGGCCGCTGCTTCTGCGTTCGCGGGCTCGCCCACCATCCTCGTCGACGGCGTCGATGCCTTCGGCGATGCGGTCCAACTCACCGAACTCGCGTGCCGCATCTACCGCACCGGTGCCGGTACGGCTGGTCTTCCGACCGTCGATCAACTGGTCACGTCCCTTCGCAAGAGGGTTACGCAGCCGCCGGCCTGACCCAACGACTGTCGGCCCGTCACTCTGGCGGGCAGATCCGGGGGTGCGGTGTCAGCCCGTTCGTCGCGCAGGTCTTCGGCGTTAGAGTTGCTCATGGGCATGTCGAGAGTGGTCCCCGCGCTGCCGGTACGACACATCGAGTCCGCTGTCGCGTTCTATGCCCGCTCGTTCGGCTTCACGACCCGGTACTCGGATCCGAGTTTCGCCAAGCTCACCCGTGACGACGTCGAGATCCACCTCTGGGCCGCCGACGACGACAGCTGGACCACCCGCACCGACCCTGCGCCGTGGCCGGTGTGCAGTGGAGCCGAGACGTTCCTCGCGGGCACTGCCAGTTGCCGCATCGCCGTGGACGAGATCGACGACCTGTACACCGAGTTGTCCGGAGCGGGCGTTCTTCACCGCGCAGACGTGGGCCGCCCCGTCACGACGGACTGGGGATCGATGGAGTTCGCCACCGTCGACACCGACGGCAACCTGATCACCTTCCATACCGAGACCGACGCGAGGCACGAGCCCGGTGCCACCGGCGACAACGCCTCCTGACCCGGCAACACCGACGCTCCGACGCTCCGATCGGGGTCGTTCACGCGGTATTCTTTTGACGCCTGATTCGCCGACCATCAATATAGACGCATGTCGAAACACACCGCCCCCATCGTGGCGTCGGACAGCGAGTGCTGCTCCCCGCTGGTTCGCGAACCTCTGACCACCGACTGGGCCGGTGATCTGGCGCGGATGTTCAAGGCACTCGGCGATCCCGTCCGTCTGCGCCTGCTGAGCCTGGTGGCCAGTCACGAGAGCGGCGAGGCGTGCGTCTGCGACATCTCCGGGTCCTTCGACCTGTCGCAACCGACGATCTCCCACCACCTCAAAGTCCTGCGCGAAGCCGGCCTGCTCGACTGCGAGCGCCGCGGAACATGGGTCTACTACTGGGTCATTCCCGCTGCGTTGCAGCAGTTGTCGTCGGTTCTCGCCGCAACGGATCCGACCGCCGGAGACGCGAATCCCGTCGGTGTTGCGTTGGTGAGCGCATGAGCACCGCGGCGAACACCACCGACCACCCCGCCGTCGTCGGCAAGCTCTCCACCCTCGACCGCTTCCTCCCGGTGTGGATCGGCGTAGCGATGGTCGTCGGGCTGCTGCTTGGACGCATGATCCCCGGGATGAACGACGCGCTGTCGTCCATCTCCGTGGACGGCGTGTCCCTCCCCATCGCGATCGGCCTGCTGATCATGATGTACCCGGTGCTGGCGAAGGTCCGTTACGACCGGCTCGACACGGTCACCGGCGACAAGAAGCTGCTACTGGGTTCCCTTGCCCTGAACTGGATCCTGGGCCCCGCACTGATGTTCGCGCTCGCCTGGCTGTTCCTCCCCGACCTGCCCGAATACCGGACCGGGCTGATCATCGTCGGACTCGCCCGGTGCATCGCGATGGTCATCATCTGGAACGACCTCGCCTGCGGCGACCGCGAGGCCGCAGCCGTCCTCGTGGCCATCAACTCGGTGTTCCAGGTGATCATGTTCGCCGTCCTCGGCTGGTTCTACCTCTCCGTGCTTCCTGGCTGGCTCGGCCTCGACCAGACCACCATCGAGGCATCACCGTGGCAGATCGCGAAGTCGGTCCTGATCTTCCTGGGCATTCCGTTGATCGCCGGATTCGCCTCGCGGTACTTCGGGGAACGCGCCAAGGGACGCGAGTGGTACGAGACCTCGTTCATCCCGAAGATCGGGCCGTGGGCGCTCTACGGACTGCTGTTCACGATCGTCGTCCTGTTCGCCCTGCAGGGCGACCGCATCACCTCCCAGCCCCTCGACGTCGTCCGCATCGCGCTGCCGCTGCTGGTGTACTTCGCGGTGATGTGGGGCGGCGGATACGCCCTCGGCGCAGCGATGGGACTGGGCTACGAACGCACGACCACCCTGGCGTTCACCGCGGCGGGCAACAACTTCGAACTCGCCATCGCCGTCGCGATCGCCACCTACGGAGCCACCTCCGGCCAAGCCCTCGCCGGCGTCGTCGGACCGCTGATCGAGGTCCCCGTCCTGGTGGGCCTGGTCTACGTCTCGCTCGCTCTCCGCAAGCGCTTCACTTCCTCGCCGTCCGCGACCGCGCCGGTTCCCCAGAGCAAGGAATCGTGATGTCCGAGCACCGCGCACAACCGGAACTGCTCATGCCGCAGGCGGTCCTGACCCGCACCGCGCAGACACTGTCGGCGAAGTACGCCGGCATCTTCTCCCCGCAGACGGTGGAGCGGTACGTCTTCGAGTCCTACACCGCACTGCGCCGCACCTCGAAGATCCACACCCACTTGACCACCCTCGCAGGGCGGTTCGCCGCCGACCGGCTCACCGCACTCGCGCAGTCGACCGGCGACGCCCCGAAGGAAGTGCCGGAAGTGCTGTTCATCTGTGTGCACAACGCGGGCCGCTCGCAGATGGCGGCGGCACTGCTGACCCACCACGGCGCCGGGCGCGTCCATGTCCGCTCCGCCGGGTCCGCGCCCACCTACGCGATCAACCCGGTCGTGGCCGAGGCGATGGACGAGCTGGGCATCGACCTGGGCGATGCGTATCCGAAGCCGCTCACCGACGACGTCGTCGCCGCCGCGGACGTCGTGGTGTCGATGGGCTGCGGCGACGCCTGTGCCGTCTACCCCGGAAAGCGGTACCTGGACTGGGATCTCGACGACCCCGACGGCAAGAACATCGACGAGGTGCGCCGCATCCGCGACGACCTCGACACCCGCATCACCACGCTCCTCGCCGAGCTGAGCGCCCCCGCACACGCCTGACCATCCCCCGCCCTTGAACACCCGAAAGGTGCACTCTCCCATGTCCGACACACCCAGTGTGCTGTTCGTCTGCGTCCACAACGCGGGCCGGTCGCAGATGGCCGCCGGCTTCCTCACCCACCTCGGCGGCGGCGCCGTCGAGGTCCGCTCCGCCGGCAGTGCCCCCGCCGAGACCATCAACTCCGCCGCCGTCGAGGCGATGGCCGAGATCGGCATCGACATCTCCGACCAGTCCCCGAAGATCCTCACTCCCGACGCCGTGGAGACCTCCGACGTGGTGATCACCATGGGCTGCGGCGACGCCTGCCCGGTCTTCCCGGGCGTCAGCTATCGGGACTGGGCGCTGCCCGACCCCGCCGGCAAGGGCCTCGAGGCGGTGCGCCCGATCCGCGACCAGATCAAGGCCCGTGTGGAGGACCTCCTGGTCGAACTCGTGCCCGCAGAAGCGGACGCAGCGCGATGAGCGCCCCGAGTGTGCTGTTCGTGTGCGTGAAGAACGGCGGCAAGTCGCAGATGGCAGCAGGCCTGATGCGCAGGGCCGCCGGCGACGATGTCGAGGTGCACTCCGCCGGCACCGCCCCCGGCAGCTCCGTCAACGCCCTGTCGGCGCAGACGCTGCTCGAGGTCGGGGTGGACCTGTCCGGGGAACACCCCAAGCCGATCGATCCGGAGTTGCTGGCGCGGATGGACTACGTGATCACCCTCGGCAGCGAGGCGACCGTCGACCCGGTCGACGGACCGACCTACCTGAACTGGGACACCGACGAGCCCTCCGCGCGGGGCATCGAGGGCATCGAGCGGATGCGTCTGGTGGGCGACGACATCGCCGCTCGCGTCGACGAACTCGCTGCCCGCCTGCGGGACTGACGCCATCACCGCACTGCACACCGACGGCACGAACCCGATGACCACCACCGATGTTCGGGTGGTGGTCATCGGCGGCGGTCAGGCAGGCCTCGCCGCCGGGTACTACCTCCGCCGAGCGGGCCTCGAGTATGTAATTCTCGACGACCAGCCGGCCGCTGGTGGGTCCTGGCGGGAGTACTGGCCGTCATTGCACCTGTTCTCCCCCGCCGCGCACTCCCGGTTGCCCGGGTGGCCGATGCCCCCGTCTGCACAGGAGTTCCCGCCCGGATCACACGTCGTCGACTACCTCAGCGCGTACGAACAACGGTATGAGCTGCCGGTGCAGCGACCCGTCACCGTGACCGCGGTGCGCCGCAACGGTTTCAGGTACTCGGTCGAGACCACCGCGGGATCCTGGTCAGCGGAGGCGGTCATCAACGCGACCGGCACCTGGTCTCGGCCGTTCTGGCCCACCTACCCCGGCATGCGGACTTTCCTGGGCCGTCAGATCCACACCGCGCAGTACGACGGACCCGGCACCTTCACCGGGCAACGGGTCGCGGTGGTCGGGGGCGGCAACTCCGCCGCGCAGATCCTCTCCGAGATCTCCACCGTCGCCGACACCCTGTGGTTCACCACCAGGCCCCCGCGGTTCCTGCCCGACGACGTCGACGGTCGTGTGTTGTTCGACGTCGCCACCCGCCGCGCCCGCGCACTCGCCGCCGGCGACGATGACACCGGCGGTGTGGCCGGTCTCGGCGACGTCGTCATGGTGCCGTCGGTGCGGGACGCCCGCGATCGCGGCGCCCTACAGGCGCATCCGATGTTCGCCGCACTCACGGCCGAGGGTGTCGTCACCGACGACGGCGGCGCCGAACGGGTCGATGCGGTGGTGTGGTGCACCGGATTCCGGCCGGCGCTGCGGCATCTCCAGCCGTTGCACCTGCCCACCACTGACGGCGGCATCGCGATGGACGGTCTGCACGCCGCCGGCGAACCCACCATGGTCTTTCTCGGCTACGGCGACTGGACCGGGCCCGCGTCGGCAACGCTCATCGGTGTCGGCAGCACAGCACGCCACGCGGTGGAGCACCTCACCGCGACCCTGACGGGCTGATCGGACGACCACGGCGGGGTGGTTCCGTGCGATGGGGGTGAGCCGACGCGGGCGGGCGTCAGCAGCAGGATGTGGCCGTCGACGTCGAGCCGGAAGTGACGCTGGGTGCGGGCGCCGGGATCGGGTGCGATCCGAAGGTGTCGGAGTCCGCGAGAACGGTGTAGACCTCCCAGCGCTCCCCACCGGGACCGGTCACCCACACCTTGTCCTGGGTGGCGAAGCAGCAGGTCGTGCCGATCTCCTCGTCGGTGAACAGCCCTTCGCCGGTCAGGCGGGCGATCTCCTCGTGCACCCGGCTCGACGAGTCGACCTCGACGCCGAGGTGGTTGATGGTGCCGCCCTTGCCGGGGTTCTCGATCAGCACCAGCTTCAAGGGCGGTTCGGTGATGGCGAAGTTGGCGTAGCCGGGCTTGACCTTCGCCGGCGCCACGCCGAAGAGCTTGCTGTAGAACGTGATCGCGGTGTCGATGTCGTCGACGTTGAGGGCGAGCTGAGCGCGAGACATGGCAAACCTCCGAGGTTGCGATATATGTCGAATCAGAGACCACCACAGGGTGCGCCACGTATTCGACATATGTCAAGAACGTTGTAGAGTCGGGTGCGTGCCCAAGACGCTGCCGATCATCGATACCACCACCCCGGTGTGCTGCGCCCCCGTCTCCGCAGCACCGATGGACGAGCATGCCGCGCTCGAGGTGGCCGTGCGGCTCAAGGCGCTCGCGGACCCGATGCGAATCCGCTTGATGTCGTTGCTGCTCACCGATACTGCCGGCGCTGTGTGCACATGCGACCTCGCCGACGCGCTCGGTCTCGCCGAATCCACTGTCAGCCACCACCTCGGACAGCTCCGCAAGGCCGGCATGGTGGTCTCCCAGCGGCGGGGCATGAACGTGTACTACTCCGCGCGCCCGGAGGCACTCGACGCGCTCCGAGTAGTCCTCGACCCCGCGTGCTGCCGCTGACCCGTCGTGCCGTCGACTCGGCCGACTTGCCTTCGAGCTGACTCGAACCTTTAGTGTGCGGTCATGGCCGCTCTGCTGATCTCGCAACTATCCTCGGCGACGGGAGTGCCGGCGACGACGCTGCGCTTCTACGAGAGCGAGGGTCTGCTCCCGGCGGACCGGGCCCCGAACGGGTACCGAATCTACGACGAGCGAGCCCAGCAGCGGTTGGCGTTCATCACCGCCGCGAAGAGCCTGAATCTGACTCTGCCGCAGATCAAGACGATCCTGCGGGTGTGGGAGAACGACTCCTGCGCCGCGGTGAAGTCCGGGCTGCGGCCAGCCCTGCGTGAGCACATCGCCCGAGCGGAGGAGTCGATCGCGCAGCTGACGGTACTGCGGGACGCGCTGACCGGCGCGCTGGTCCGTCTCGACGACACTCCCGATGCGTCGACGCCGTGCAACCCACAGTGCAGCTGGTTGGCATCGACGATCACCACACCCGGGCACGTGTCATGACCGGATCGCGGCGGACCTCGGTGGTGCAGTGGTGGGACACCCACCAGATCGGCTTGTACCTCCTCGCTCTCGCCGTCGGTGCCGCAGTGGGCCTCGCTGTTCCCGCCTCGGCGCCGACGTTCGAGCACGCCATCAACCCGGTGCTGATCGTGCTGCTCTACGCCACGTTCCTCGCCGTGCCGTTCGCCGCGATCGGCCGCTCCCTGCGGGATGCCCGATTCACCACCGCGGTCATCGTCCTGAACTTCGTGGTCGTCCCGATCGTGGTGTTCGCTCTGACGCGCATCGTCGCCGCCAATGAGGCGGTCCTGGTCGGGGTTGTGCTGGTGCTGCTCGCCCCGTGCATCGACTACGTCATCGTCTTCAGCGGCCTGGCCGGCGCCGCATCGGAACGCCTGCTGGCCGGGGCGCCGTTGTTGATGCTGCTGCAGATCGCGCTGCTGCCGTTGTGGCTGTGGTTGTTCGTCGGGTCCGACACGGTGTCGATCATCGACATCGCACCCTTCGTCGAAGCGTTCGTCCTGCTCATCGTCATCTCGCTGGCGCTGGCGGCGGCGACGCAGTGGTGGGCGCGGCGCCGACCCGCGGGCGAGCGGCTGATGGAGGTGATGGCGGCGGCGATGGTGCCGGTGATGATGGTGACGCTCGCCGTCGTCGTCGCCTCCCAGATCGACGCCGTCCGCAGCCGCGTCGATCAACTCGCGGCGGCCGCCGCCATCTTCGTGGTGTTCCTGATCGTGATGGCGTTCATCGGTGTCGGCGCCGGGAGAGTGTTCGGGCAGGACGTGCCGGCGACGCGGGCGCTGGTGTTCTCCGGCGCCACCCGCAACTCGCTGGTCGTGCTGCCCCTCGCCCTGGCGCTGCCGCCGGCGTTGAGCCTGGCCGCGGTGGTGGTCGTGACGCAGACCCTGGTGGAGCTGATCGGCATGGTGCTCTACGTCCGCTACGTGCCGCGCCTGGTTCCGGACGCGGTCCCGGACGACAGCACCGCCGCACCGGGGCCCTCGGCGCCGTGACGTACGTGATCGCCGAACCGTGCATCGACGTCACCGACAAGGCATGCATCGAAGAATGCCCCGTCGACTGCATCTACGAAGGCCGACGGATGCTCTACATCCACCCGGACGAGTGCGTCGACTGCGGTGCGTGCGAACCGGTCTGCCCCGTCGAGGCCATCTTCTACGAAGACGACCTCCCCGCCGAGTGGGCCCACTACGTCACCGTCAACGCCGACTTCTTCGACGATCTCGGCTCGCCCGGTGGAGCCGCGAAACTCGGCCCGACGGGCCACGACCACCCCACTGTGGTGGCGTACTCGCGGTGAGAACGGCCATCGGGAGCGTCGGTGACCGTCCCGCACTTCGTCGAACAGCATGGTCGACCTGCAGCAGGGTCGCCGCGCTCATGCTCGTTTGTCGGTGTTCCGGCGGGGTGCTGGTGCGCTGCGGGGGGCTGATCGTGTGGCCGAACGTTCTCGATCCACCGCCTCGATGTCAGCGTTGATCGTTCGACGTAGTTGTCTCAGTGCGAACGCCGACAGCGGCAGACTCGTCGCCAGCGCGATGAGCAGGACGAGCACGACAGGGAGATCGAGACCTGTCAGGGCATCGACGACGACGATTACTCCCGCCGCGACGGCGACGAGAGCCAGACGTGCAGCGTTGTAGGCCAGCACGTGCCGGACGAGCCGGCCTTTCGCTGTCGCGGGTGTCCGGATGAGTGGCATCGTCGTCCTGTCGTCCTGTCGTCCTGTCGGTCATCGGTTGGCGCTTGTCGTCGGCCCGGCCGGCCGACGAGGCGACGTGGTCGCAGGCGTGAGCGGCACTGCGACGTGAGTCAGTCGTGGGGTGCCGCCGGCGGTACCTGCTTGGTTGCTGCGTCCGCGTCCGCGTCCGAGCGTGCCGCGAGTTCGGCGAGATAAGTGTTGTACTGCGCCATCTGGCGCGATTCCGTGTCGGTTCCGAGGGTGTCCGACGGCGCCAGTCTCACGCGCGGCGGGAGCACGTCTATCGGGATCTCCGTGACTGCCGACGCCGGGGGCGGCTCGGTGGTCGTCGTGCTGGTGGAGTCCTCGAGGTGCACGAAGCGGCGGTAGGCGAAGACGACGAACGCGGCGAACAGCGGCCACTGGAAGGTGTAGCCGAGGTTCTGTCCGGTGCCCCCGGTGGAGGTGAACCGGTCCCATTGCCAGTACCCGAGGATCAGGCACACCGTGAACGCCGCGGCGACGAGGACGACGAGGGCGGGGCGTCTCATCGTGGGTTGCGGTGCTCCGTCGTGGCCGGGCGCCGACGCGGCTGTCTCGTGTGGTGCGGAGTTCTGCGCGCGCCCCGGTTCGGCCGGATTCGTGTTCGGTGCGGTGGAGGGGCGGCGGCGGAAGGTGTCAGTGAGCATGATCTTCCGGACCGTTCTGTCGTGGGTGTGTGGTGGTCGTGGGCTCGGGGAGAATCCGGTCGGCGAGGGTGTCGAATTCCGGTCCCCACCCGGCGTGGTCGGTGCGGGCCAGTCCGGCCATCTGCACCTCGGCGTGCCCGGTGCCGGTGGGGCGGATGCGAACGAAGACTCGTCGGCGCCGGATGGTGAGGGAGACGACGAGTCCGAGCATCATGGTGGTGGCGAAGACGAGGACCCATTTCTGGGTGGGGTCGTATCCGACTTGGAGGTTGGCGAACTCTTTTGCGCCGTCGAATCGGACGGTGGTGCCGTCGTCGAGGGTGGCGAACTGGCCGGGGCGCAGGTTGACTCGGTCCTGTTTGACCAGGCGCCCCTGTTCGATCATCGAGGTGCCCAGCGCGAAGATGGACTGGGGGATCCCGGTGTCGAGTCCGGCGTCGCCGCGGTAGATGTCGATGGCCACTGCGGGGTCGGTCATCTCGGGGAATCGGGAGCTCAGGAGGGCGCCGTTGAATTCCGCGGTGGGTGCGAAGAGCCCTTCGATGGCGATCTGGTTGCGGCGCCGCTCGTCCGGGTCGGTGTAGGAGCCGCCGGGTGGGTCGATGCGTAGGGCGCCGCTGCTGAGGAATGTGGTGGCGTCGTCGGGCCGGAATTGTATTGTCTCGGTGCGGGTCTGGCCGTCGGGGAAGGTGACGGTGAAGGTGGGTGCGTAGCCGTGTCCGGTGAGGTACACCCGCTGGTTTCCCAGTCGCAGAGGTGAATTGACTTTCAGTTGGTAGTCGCTCCAGGTGCCGGTTGTCAGGTCGGAGCCGCTCTGGTAGGAGATGTCGGAGGTGAACATCTCGGCCTGCCCGTTCGGCAGGTAGTCGGCGGTGAAGTTCTTCACGCGCACGCAGAACGGGTCCAGGCCGGTTCCGTCGACGGCGCTGCCCGCGCGGAAGGAGTCGTAGACGGCGGGTGAGGTGTTGCAGAACCCGGGTCCGTTGTCGGCGACGACGATCACCGATCCTTCGTAGCCGACGATCTTGCCGATCGCGACGGCGGCGAGGACCCCGACCAGGGAGAAGTGGAAGATCAGGTTGCCGGCTTCGCGGGTGTAACCCTTCTCGGCCGAGACGGTGACGGCGCCGTCGGGCTCGGTCCTGGTCTCGGTCCGCCACCGCGGCAGGTGCGTGCGGATCTCGTCGGCGATCTCTCTGGGCCCGCCGCCGGCGCGGGCACCGCCGCGGTGCAGGGTCAGACGACCGAGGTTGCGCGGCACCGCGACCGGTCGGGCTCGCAGTGCGCGGGCATGGTCGACCACCCGCGGGAGCAGGCAGCCGATGAGGGAGACGAACAGCAGGGTGTAGATGGCGGTGAACCAGGCGCTCGAGAAGACGTCGAACACCCCGAGTGCGTCGAGGGCGGGGCCGATCGCCGGTCGGGACGCGATGTAGTCGGCCACCGCCTGACTGTTGAGGTCTCGCTGCGGGAACAGTGCCCCGGGGATCGCTGCGAGCGCGAGCAGGAACAGCAGGATCAGGGCGGTGCGCATCGACGTCAGGCGCCGCCAGGTGTTGCGGACGGTCGCGGCGGCGCTGCGTGCGGTGGTGGGCCGCGCATCCGGGCGGTTCTGTACGGGCGTCGTCATGTGCCGGCCACCTGCGCGGGTGCACCGGCGGGGTTCGGTGTTCCACGTCGGGTTCGCCGCGCCGCGATGGACGCGGCGATCAGCGCCAGGACGGCCGCTGCGGTGGCGGCGCCTTCGGGTGCGCTGCCCAGTCTGGTCGCGAGAGTCAGCTCGTCGCCGAGGGGCAGGGTCGCCACGAGGGCGGCGGGGGTGAACAGGTCGGTGCGTTGGGTGACCTCGCCGGTGGGGTCGATGATCGCGCTGACACCGCTGGTGGCCGAGACGACCACACTGCGTCCGTGTTCGACCGCGCGCACCCGCGACATCGCCAGTTGTTGGTAGGTCATCTCGGTGCGCCCGAAGGTGGCGTTGTTGGTCGGGACCGCGATGAGCTGGGCGCCGGTGCGGACGGCATCGGTGACGAGCGCATCGAACGCCACCTCGTAACAGGTGGCGACCGCGACACGCAGACCGGCGATCTCGACGACACCGTCACCGTTGCCGGGGACGAAGTTGCCGGCGCGGGCGGCCGACGGGACCAGGGCGGTGACGAGCGGGCGCAGCGGGAGGTACTCACCGAACGGCACGAGCTGGCGCTTGTCGTGGGTGTCCGCCGGTCCGGTCACCGGGTCCCACACCATCGAGGTGTTCGTGGTGGTGCCGTCGCCGCGCCGCAGGACGGCGCCGACCAGGATCGGGACACCCACCGCGCGGGCCGCGCCGGTGATGGCCGCGGCGGCGTCCGGGTTGCGCAGCGGGTCGATGTCCGAGGAATTCTCGGGCCAGATGACCAGGCTCGGGCGCAGCGCCCTGCCCGCGTCGATGTCCGCGGCGAGCTCCAGCGTCCGCGCCACGTGATTGTCGAGCACGGCGCGGCGCTGGGCGTTGAAGTCCAGTCCGGCCCGAGGGACGTTGCCCTGCACCAGCGCGAGAGTCACTTCGCGACGATCGGCGGGAGCCGACTGCGGTGTCGTGGCCGTTGCCGCGGCCGCGGTGAGGGCGAGCACGAGTGCCATCGCGCCGAGTGGGCCGATGAGCTGCGCGACGCGGCGCCGACCCATCACCTCGGCGGCGGCGGCGGTCGTCGCCGCGCCGACGAGGGCGACGACGAAGCCGATGCCCGGAGCGCCCACCCACGCCGCCAGCGGCAACAGGGGACCTTCCGCCTGTCCGAATGCGGTGCGGCCCCAGGGGAAACCGCCGAACGGGACGCGGGATCGGACCGCCTCGGCGCCGACCCAGGCGCACGCGATCCACAGTGGCGCCGCGGGTAGTCGCCACAGCGCGGCCGCTGCTGCACCGAAGAGCGCGACGAAGCCTGCCTGGATGACGGCGAGCGCCAACCACGGTGCGGCGCCGACGTATTCACCCACCCACGGCAGCAGCGGAACGAAGAAGGCTGCGCCGGCCACGGCGCCGTAGGCTGCGCCCGCTCGGACGCCGACTCCGCGCAGGACCGCGGTCAGGATCGCGAGGGCGATGACGGCGAGGAACCACCAGTCGCGCGGCGGGAACCCGGCCCACAGCAGTCCCCCGGACAGGGCTGCTCCGCCGCCGCGGACGAGCAGGGCGCGCAGTGCGCGTGCGCGCAGATCCCCGGGGCGGGCTCCGCTGCGGGCGGGGTCGCCCGCAGCGAGGGTCTCTGTCGTCATGCACTCCCCCGGTCACATCCGTGGACACAGGACGACACCCGCCCCTCAATTACTACGATACATAGTATTTTCGGGTCGGCGGCCTGCGCCTCACGGAACGGGACACACGGTCGACCACAGGCGCGTCGGTGCACCTGCTGCCCTGGTGTGAGAGCGGCGTGATGCGTCCCTGGTCACCAGGACAGTTCGGAGCACCGCCCTTGTCCCTGGACCGGCTCGACCTGGATGGTCGCGTGTTCGAGACCGTAGCGGTCGGCGAGGATCTCCCGCGCCCGGGCCAGCACCGCGGCCGGCTCGACCCCGTCGTGCACCGCCATGTGCGTCGAGGCCACCTCCATGCCCGAGGTGAGGGTCCACACGTGCAGGTCGTGGACGTCCTGGACTCCGTCCACTGCGGCCAGCGCCGCCGTCACCTCGTCGATGTCGAGCCGTGCGGGTGCGTGTTGCAGCAGGATCCGCAGGGCACTGCGCCCGAGGGAGTAGGCGCGGGGCAGCACGAACAGGCCGATGGCGACGCCGATGACCGGGTCGGCGTATCGCCAGCCGAACAGCACGGTGACCAGGCCGCTGATCAGGACTCCGACGGATCCGAGCATGTCGGCCATCACCTCGAGGTACGCGCCGCGCACGTTCAGGCTTTCTTTCGCGCCGCTGCGCAGCAGGAGGAAGGCGGCGATGTTCATCAGCAGTCCGAACGTCGCGACGGCCATCACCGGTACACCCGCCACCTCGGGGGGATCGGAGATGCGCTGGGCCGCTTCGTAGAGAATCCATCCCGCCACGGCGAAGAGCAGGATCGCGTTGAACAACGCCGCGAACACCTCGGCGCGGTAGAGCCCGAAGGTGCGGTCCGAACGCGCCGATCCTCGTCGGGCCAGGGAGATCGCGACCACGGCCATCAGGATGCCGAAGACGTCGGTGAACACGTGCGCCGAATCGGACAGCAACGCGAGCGACGAGGTGGACAGCCCGACCACCACCTGCGTGATCAGCGTGGCGCATCCCAGCCCGACCGCGATCCACAACCGCGTGAGGTGAGCGCCGGAGGCGCTCACCGGATCCTTGTCGCCTACACCGTGTCCGTGTCCGTGTCCCACAGCTCCTCCTTCGTCGACCCTGGTCGGCCGTCCGGACAACATATGCACGGATGCGCATGTATGCAAGGGCCTGCGGGCGGGAGGGCCGCACCTCCACAACAACTATGCTCCGTAGTAGAACAGGGTTCTCGTCGCGGTGTCTCGGTCCCGGGCGCCTGGGACGGGCCACCGAGAAGGGGTGCAGACCGATGCCGACCGACACCGCCCGCAGAGGCGCCGCGCAGGGGCGCCAACTGGTCGCCGCAGCACTGACCGCGGCCCCGGTGATAGCGGGCGTTCTGGCCGCTGCCCTGGCGAGTCGCTCCACGTCGCAGGCGTTGTCCTTGCTGGGGTTGCCCGACCCGGGACTGCTCACCACGCTCGGCATCCCGGCGCTGACCGCCGCCGGAGAGGTCTGCGCCGCCATCGCCGTCGGGTCGTTGCTGCTGTCCGCGTTCGTCCTCCCGCCGCAGCGAACAGGTGTCCTCGACCTCGACGGCTACCTCGCGGCGCGGACGGCGGCGGCGGCGATGTCGGCGTGGGCCGTGTGCGCCGCGCTGCTGGTGCCGCTGACGTTGTCCGATGCCTCGGGTCGACCGATCTCCGAGGTCGCGGCGCAACCTGCTCTGTTCGCCGCCGCGGTGGCGGACGTGGACACTGCCGCGGCGTGGGCGGCGACCGCGGTACTGGCCGCCGTCGTCGCCGTGATCTGCCGGTCCGCCCTCACCCACGCAGTGATGCCCGCACTGTTCGCGGGCGCGGTGCTCACGCTCATGCCCCGCGCGGTGTCCGGGCACTCCTCCACCGGCGGCGATCACGACATCGCCACCGATTCGCTGATCCTGCACATCGCGGCGGCGGCGGTGTGGATCGGCGGACTGCTCGCACTGCTCGCCCACGCCGGTCGCCGGGGCGACGACGTGGCGCGGGCGACGCAGCGGTACTCGCATTTCGCGACGGTCGCCTTCGCCGTCATCGCCGTCTCCGGTGTCGTCAATGCCGCGGTGCGCGTACCGGTGACGGCGTTGTGGGGATCGACCTACGGAATCCTGGTTCTCGGCAAGGCGGCGGCGCTGATCGCGCTCGGCGTCTTCGGGTGGCGCCAGCGACGCCACCTGATCGGCGCACTCTCGCGGCCGTCCGACACGGTCGACCGTCGCCGGGCGTTCCTGCGCCTGTCGGTCGTCGAGACGCTCGTCCTCCTGGCCACGGTGGCCCTGGCCGTCGCACTGGGCCGGACGCCGCCGCCGGCGCCGGAGGACGAGGGCCTGCCACAGGCCCACGAGGAAGTGCTGGGCTTCGCCCTCGACGGACCCCTCACGGTGGCCCGCGCGGTGTTCGACTGGCGCATCGACCTGCTGTTCGGCTCGGCCGCGGTCCTGGCCGTCGTGATCTACCTCCTCGCCGCCCGCCGCCGACGCCGCCTGGGCCTGCACTGGCGCCGACGGTGGACCGCCAGCTGGATCGCCGGCGCCGCAGTCATGCTGCTCGCCACGTCCTCCGGCGTCGGGCTCTACGCCCCCGCCGTGTTCAGCGCCCACATCGCGAGCATCGTCGCCACCACGATCCTGGCCCCGATGCTCCTGGTCCTGGGGCGCCCGATCACCCTCGTGGCCTCCGTGACACCGACCGCTGCGCCGCAGGACGGGGCACTGGGGTGGCGACACTTCCTGCTGTCGATGTTCCGCAGTCGGATCACCCGGTTCGCCTCCTCGCCGTGGGTGTCGGCCACCGTGCTGCTGGTGAGCCTGTTCGTGATCTACCGCGGCGGTCTCTTCGATGCGGCCGCGGACTCCCACGTCGCCGGCATCATCGTCCGCGCCTGGCTGCTGGTCTGGGGACTGGCGTTCTTCTGGTCGACGATCGGCCTCGATCCCGTCCCCCGCCGAGTCGGCGGCCCCACGCGTCTCCTTGCCACCTTCCTGCTCCTGGGCGGTTTCGCGTCCTTCGTCGTCGCCCTGATCGACACCGACACCGCCGTCGCCGCGGCGTACTACGAGAACCTCCGGCTGGAGTGGAACACCGACCTGCTCGCCGATCAGCGCCGGGCGGGCAATCTCGCCTGGGCACTGGGCGAGCTCCCGTTGCTGCTCGCCGCCGTCCTCGCCGCCGTGCGGTGGTCGGCGTCGGATCGGCGGACCGACGACGACGACGAGGATCGCGAACTCGCGGCGTACAACGAGATGCTCGGCGCCCTGCCGACGAACGGCGGTCACGGACGCGTCGAGACCGACGGGCGCAGTGGCGAACGCGTGGAGACCGTCGGGCGTGGTCGGCGGGGAACCGCGGCGGCGGGCGCTCCCGAGGACGACTGACCGGCGGCGCCCGACTCGGGAGCGATGGAAAAACTATGCTGAATAGTTGTACTGTGGCCTGACCGTCACCGTTTCGTTACCGAATCACGAGACCCGCACCCCTGAGGATCACGATCTTGGCTCGTCACCGTAAACCCGATCTGCTCGACGAGACGTGGCCCTCCGTACCGACCCGCGGCCCCGGCTGGGGAGCCCCGATCCCGCCCGTGCGAGGCCACGAACTCGTGCGGGACGCCCCGACGGCCTGCCCACCGACCCGAGGCCCGAGCTGGGACGCCCCGTCGACTTCCCGGACCGGACCGGCCGGGGGTGCCGGTCTCGCAGCGCCTCTCCCCCGGGTCCGAGCACCCCGGCGCAGGGACCCGGCGGTAGTGCCCACCACCGCGCCGCCCACCACCACACCGCCCACCACCGCGGCGATCCCGACCCGAGCAGCGGGAACTCCGCGGCGCCGCGGGGCGCATCGTCGACCCGCCCCGGCGGTGGGTGGCCGCACCATCGTCGTCTCGATCGCCGTCGGCGCCGTCCTGTCGGCGGCCGCCGGCTTCCCCGAGTCGAGCTCGGCGGCGCCCACCGAGACCGCGGCCGCCGAGTTCGGACCGGCGACCACCCCGAGCCCCGCTCCGTCACTGCCTGCTCCCCCGCAGATACTGGCGCTGCCCGATCTCGACCGGACAGCGCGTGAGCTGACCGATCAACTGGCGAAGGGAGGCCTGCGTCAGGCGGAGCAGGCGCTGCGCGAGGCCATCGCCCGCAGGCCGCTGACCGCGTCTCCGGTGTCGGGGACCGTGACCTCCGCCTACGGCCCTCGGTGGGGCAGCACCCACTACGGACTCGACATCGCCAACACCATCGGCACCCCCATCGTCTCGGTCACCGACGGGGTAGTCATCGAGGCCGGCCCGGCGGACGGGTTCGGACTGTGGGTGCGCATCCGCCAGGACGACGGGACCATCGGCGTCTACGGTCACATCGACGAGGCTCTCGTCAGCGCAGGACAACGAGTCGCCGCCGGAGATCTCATTGCTACGGTGGGCAATCGCGGTCAGTCCACCGGGCCGCACCTGCACTACGAGGTGTGGCAGGCGGACGGGGCGAAGTCTGATCCCACCACCTGGCTCGCAGCGCGGGGGGTCAGCGTGGGGCAGACGACGAACGGCGCGCAGTGACGGACGGCAGAGAGAACTGACAGTGATGAAGAGGCTCGGCGACCTCGAGGCAGCGGTGATGAACGTGCTGTGGGAGAGCGATGCCCCCAAGTCGGTGCACGAGCTGCGTGACTTGCTCAGTGACCGCGACCTGGCCTACACCACCGTCCTGACCGTGGTGACGCATCTGCACGAGAAGGGGTGGGTGCACCGCACCAAGCTCTCCCGCGCCTACATCTACTCCCCGGTGCAGACCCGCGCCGAAGCGACCTCGCAGGCGCTGCGGGACATCCTCGACACCAGCGGCGACTCCGCGGCGGTGCTGATGCACTTCGCGAAGACCGCCTCCGCACGCGAACTCGACGCCCTTCGCGCCCACCTCCCCGAGGCCGAGCGATGATCGCCGCAGCGGTCCTGGTGATCGCGGCGCTCACCCTGGCCACTGCGGGCCCGTACTGGCTCGACGCCCTCACCCGGAGTGTGGCCCCGTCCCTCGCTCTCACCGCGTGGATCAGCAGCGTCGCGGCGGTGTTCGTCCTGCTCGCCGCGGCGCTGGCAGTTCTTCTCTGGCCCGATCACGCCCCCGCCGAGGGGCTGGTGGAACTGGCTGTCTCGTGTGCGAGCAGCCTGCTGCACACCGCACGGCCGTGGGTCGGAGAAGCCGCAGCTGTGACCTCGGCCGCCCTGGCTGCCGGGGCGACGGCACGACTGGCGCGGTCGGCGCGCTCGCAGCGGCGAGCCCGCAGCCTCGTCCGGGAACGGCACCGCGACCTGCTCTCGGTCGTCGCGCGCGTCGGGACGGGTCCCGAGCGTGTGCTGTGGTTGGACCACCCGCTGCCCTTGGCCTACAGCGTGAGCGGGCGCCCGGGGTTCATCGTCGCCACCGAGGGTCTGCGCGAGCACCTCGACCACGACCAGCAGGACGCCGTGCTGGCGCATGAGCGTGCGCATCTGCGCGGGCGGCACCACGCCATCGTCGCCGCCGCCGAAACCCTCGCCGCCGCCTTTCCCCGCATTCCCCTGTTCGGCGCGGCGCCGGGCGCGATCCGGGTCCTGGTCGAGCATGCCGCCGACCGGAGTGCGGCCGGCGCGACCAGCGCCGCCGCGGTGAGCTCAGCCCTGGCCACCGTCTCCGGCGCGGAGTCGATCCGCCCGTCCTGGGCGTTGGGGCTGATGAACGAGACCACGCGCGACCGGATTCGACGACTCGACGGGTCGATCACGCACACCACCTCGACCGCCCATGCTGCCGTCGCCGTCCTGCCGGTGCTCGTCGTCGCCGCCGCGGCCCTGACATTGAGCACCTTCTCGGCGCTGCTCTGCCTGGTCCTGCAGTCCTGACCCGAAAACTACGCCGCATAGTATTTCCGATACGCTGGGTCCGCGGCGCCGCCGCCCGGTAAGAGGGACGCCCCCCCTTCCCGACCCCGAGACCCGCGACGCCCACCGTGTGGGGTGCGCGTCGGTCGCCGCGACAGATGAAGGACGTACCGGTGAAACGCAGTGTCATGGCCCTGATGTTGGCGGTCGGTCTCGCGCTGCTCGGAGCAGCGCCCGCCGCGGCGCACAGTGAACTGATCAGCTCCAACCCCGAAGCCGGTCAGGCACTGGACTACGCCCCCATCGGGGTCGAACTGGTCTTCAACCAGGACATCAACGAATCCTTTGCCACGGTCAGCGTCGTGGGACCGGGCAACGAGCAGTGGGCGCAGGGCGACACCGATGTCGACGGCCCCACCGTGACGGTGTCGGTACGCGAGGGCGCCCCCGTCGGCCGCTACACCGTCGGTTACCGCGTCACCTCAGCCGACGGTCACCCCATCACCGGCTCGTACGACTTCACGGTGACCTCCCTCGACCCGGTCGACGCCCCCTCGTCGCCCTCCCCCACCGACGCCCCTGCTGCCGCGGGCGCCGCCGCGACACCGACGACCACCGCCGCGCCGGCCTACGACCCGCGAGATCCCGCGGCCAGCGAAGGCGAACGCGAACCCAAGCAGGACACCGCGGTGCTGTTGACCACGCTGGGTATCGCCGTCCTCGGGTTGGGAGCGATCGCCGTCACGTTGGTGATCCGCAAGAAGAACAAGCCGTGACGCCGCGCAGATGACGTCGTCGATCGTCGACCTCCCACAGGCTCCCCCGGACCTCGGCGCGCTGCTGTCGTGGGACGTGCCGCCGCTACCGATCCTCCCTCTGGCCGCCGCCGTCATGGCGGGCCTGTACTGCTGGGGTGTGTACCGGGTGCGGCGGACCGGGCGGGCGTGGCCGCGGTGGCGTACGGCGAGCTTCCTCGCCGGGTGTGCGGCGTTGGCGGCGGTGACGGGTCTGCAGATCGAACGCTACGGCTACGAAGTGTTCAGCATCTTCATGTTCCAGCACCTGACGCTGTCGATGGCGGTCCCCCCGTTGCTGGTGGTCGGCTCGCCCGGCAGGTTGCTGCTGCGCAGCGCCGCGCATCACGGAGCGGGTCGGGCCGTGCTGGTCGCGGCGCTGTGGGGACTGCGCAGCCGAGCGGGACGTCTCGCGCTACATCCCGGAGTGACGATTCCGCTGTTCCTGTTCAGCTACTACGGGCTGTATCTGTCGTCGTTGTTCGACGCGCTCGCCTCGACCGTGCTCGGGCACACCTCCATCGAGGTCTTCTTCCTGCTCAGCGGGCTGGTGTTCATCGTCCCGGTGCTGGCGGTCGGGCCGCTGCCGATCCGGCAGAGCTACCTGGGTCGGCTGTTCGATCTGTTCGTCGAGATGCCGCTGCACGTGTTCTTCGGAGTCATCCTGATGATGTCGACGACCCCGATGCTCGCCACGTTCGCTTCCCCGCCGGAGGACTGGGACCTGGATCCGGTGGCCGATCAGAAACTCGCCGGAGCGTTGGCGTGGTCGTACGGTGAACCCGTCGCACTGCTGGTTGTGGTGATCTTCTGCATCGCGTGGCACAAGCACGAGACGTCGAGATCGGCGCCGTCGTCGACGCACTCGGACGACGATTCCGCACACCTGGCGTACAACGCGTATCTGCACTCCCTCGCCACCGGGGAACGCCGCGTCCGGTGACCGGCTCGAACTGCCCCCCGCCCGCGCCGGTACCGAGGGCCGACCGTGGTGAACGATCCCGGGAGTCACACCATCGACACAGTCGTCGAACGGCGACGGTGCGCGGTCCGGGCGGCGGGGTGCAGGTCAGATGGGCAGGATCACCGAGGTGACGAACTCGTCCCGGATCCAGCTGATGAACACACTCCACACTCCGGTGACGAGTGCGACCCCGACCGCGATCATGATCAGCCCGCCGACGGTCTTGATGGTCCGGGTGTTGCGGCGCAGCCACCCGATGCTGCGGACCGCCGAACTCGACCCGAACGCCAACGCCAGGAACGGAAATCCCAGCCCCACGCAGTAGGCGGTGATCAGCAGCACTCCCCGCGCCGCGGTGGCGCCCTCGGTGCCGGCGGCGACGGAGAGCACACCGGCGAGGGTGGGGCCCAGACACGGTGTCCATCCCAGCGCGAACACTCCGCCGAGCAGCGGGGCGCCGGCCAGCGAGGAGATCTGCCGCGGCGCGAATCGGGTGTCGCGTTGGAGCGCCGGAACGAATCCCAGGAAGGTCATCCCCATGACGATGGTGACCACACCCCCGATCCGTTGCAGCAGTTCCTGATTGAGCCGCAGGGTGCCGATGACACCGAACACCGACACCGTCGCCAGCACGAACACCACGGTGAATCCGGCCACGAACAGTGCCGCTGCCCCCACCACCCGCCACCGGGACGCCAGGGTGGGCGCCGCGCCGCCGGCGGCGATCCCACCGACCGCGCTGTTCGCGGTCGGCTGGTCTGCGCCGGAGATGCTGGCCAGGTACGACACGTATCCGGGAACGAGCGGGACCACGCACGGGGAGGCGAAGGAGACCAATCCGGCGAGGACGCACGCCGCCGCGGCCAACAGAAGCGGCCCTGTCGCGGCGAGGTCCTGGAATCGTGTTCCGATGTCCTGCGCCACAAGCTCGTTCACTCGGCCGCCACACGTTGGACGACGGGCAGCAGGTCCTCGGCCAGCAGCGCCCGCATGAACACCGCGGCCACGCGGTGGTCCCGGTCGAGCACCAGCGTCGACGGGATCACGCTGGCGGGGTAACTGCCGCCCAGTGCGGTCAGCGTGCGCATCGCGGGGTCGTAGATCGAGGGGTACGAGACGTTGTTGTCGATCACGAAGTCCTGCGCCTTGTCCTGCTGGAGGTCGCGGACGTTGATGCCGAGGAAGTTCACACCCAGGTCGCGGGTGCGCTCGTAGACCTGTTCGAGGTCGTCGGCTTCGCCGCGGCACGGCCCGCACCACTGGCCCCACAGGTTGATCACCACGACGTTGCCGGCGAAGTCCGACACCGAGGTGACGGCGGCGGTGTCCATCAGGTCCGGTCCGCTCATGGGTCCGATCGCGCCGCGGGTGCCAGGTGGGTCGTAGAAGATGTCGGTCTGTCCGCCGGGGGCGACGAAGTCGAACGTTCCTCCGGAGGCGACCGCGTCCGAGCCGCCGGCGCAGCCCGAGAGCGCCAGCACCACCGTCATCGCCGCGGCCGCGGCGCCAACGATCCGCCGGGGCGCCCGGCGTTCTGCAGCCGATGCGTGGGCGTTCATGCGAGCGTGCTCCAGTACGACCAGAACCGCACCGCGATCAGCCCGGCGAGCGTGAGGAACCACAGGGTCAGCGGGACAGAATGCGTGCGCACGAGCGCTCTCGCCCACCCGGGTCCGCCGTGGGCGGTGGTGAGGCGGTCCAGGTTGGTCAGGGTGACATACCAGAACGCCGGCACCGTCACCGCCCACACCGCCATGCAGTACGGGCACAGCGCCCCGATCTCGTACAGGCTCTGACCGATCAGCCAGTGCACGAACACCACGGCCGCGGTCATCGCCACCTGCACCACTGCCCAGAACCACCAGGACAACACCGCTCCCGCGAGCAGTACGGCGCCGACGGCGCCCAGTGCGGCGAATCCCCCGACGCCGATCAGGGAGTTGGGGAATCCGAACACCGACGCCTGCTCGGTGCTCATCACGGACCCGCAGTTCAGGACCGGGTTGATGCTGCACGTCGGGACGTAGGACGGGTTCGATGCGAGTGTGAACTTCTCGACCGTCAGCGCGAAGGCGGAGGCGAACCCGAGCGTTCCCGCGGCCAGCAGCAGCCACGGCAGCAGCCGCGTGAACGGCCGCGTCGGTGTCGTCGCGGGCGCAGCGGCGCGGTCAGCGCAGAGCGGCGTCGAGGGCATCGGTGAGATCGCTGATGTCGGTCGCCTCGACGCGGACGCCGTCGACGAAGAAGGTCGGGGTTCCCTGCACTCCGAGCGCTTGCCCGTCGGCCACGTCCGCGCGGATCCGCTCGAGGGTCGCCGGGTCGTCGTAGGCGGCGTCGTACGCGGTCATGTCCAGGCCCAGGCCGGCGCCGAACTCGCGGAACAGGTTGTCCATGGGCGCCTGCTGCTCACCCCACTGCGCCTGCGTCTCGTACATCCGCTGATACATCGCCTCGAACCGGCCCTGCTGAGCGGCGGCCTCCACGGCACGCGCGGCGCGCTCGGCGTTGGCGTGCGACGGAATCGGGAAGTAGCGGACGACGAAGGTGACCGTGTCGCCGTAGGTCTCGCGCAGCTGCTCCACCGCCGGGTACGCCGCCCGGCACGCCTCGCACTCGAAGTCCAGGAACTCCACGAACGTCGCCCGACTCTCCGGCGGGTCGCTCAGGCGGTGACTGTTCTCCCGCACCGCCACCGCCGCCGGGTCATCGGCGGCATCCTCGGCCGCCGCCGATGCTCCGGAATTCGACGAACTCCAGAACACGAACGACGCGAGCGCGACAGCGAACACCGCGATCAGAACCATCGAGACCTTGACGGACCGAGTCACGCTTACTCCTCTGCACTGACGACGCACCGGCGACCCGCTGCGCATCCAAATACTACGACTCATAGTAATTCATGGAGGTCGGCCGGCCGCGTCGGACCCACGAAGGCGCTGGATCGCTATACACCGATCACACCGGATCGCGCTGCTATCATCGCCGAATGACGATCAATTCTGATGCGTGCCTGCTCGGCGGCACCGCGTCGGCACTCGATCCCGCGGTGTCGCTGTTCCACAGCCTCTCCGATGCCACCCGTCTGGCCATCGTGCGCCGACTCGCCGATGGTGAGGTGCGTGTGGCGGACCTGGTCAGCGAACTGGGGCTGGCCCAGTCGACGGTGTCGGCGCACATGGCCTGCCTGCGGGACTGCGGCCTGGTCACCGGTCGCCCCCAGGGTCGACAGGTGTTCTACTCCCTCGACCGGCCGGAACTGCTGGACCTGCTCGCCTCGGCCGAGAACCTCCTCGCCGCCACCGGCAACGCGGTGGCGCTGTGCCCGAACTACGGCACCGAGTCCGCCGGGCCGGCGGTGATCGCATGAGTGACGCGTGCGGCTGCGGCCACGACGAACCACGCCCGGACGGCGACGAGGAGCACGAACCCGACACGCTGTGGCAGATCACCGAGATCCGCGCCGCCGCGCTGGCCGGTGTCCTGCTGGCGGCAGGGCTGATCATCGGGTGGACCGGCGGACCCGATCGCGTCACCCTGGTGCTCGAATCGCTCGCGCTGATCGTCGCCGGCTACACCTTCGTCCCGTCGACACTCCGGCGCCTGGCCCGCGGCAAGATCGGCGTCGGCACCCTGATGACCATCGCGGCGGTCGGCGCCGTGATCCTCGGTGAGGTCGGCGAGGCAGCAATGCTCGCGTTCCTCTTCGCCATCAGCGAAGGCCTCGAGGAGTACGCGGTCGCCCGCACCCGGCGAGGCCTGCGAGCACTGCTGTCCCTGGTCCCCGACACCGCCACGGTCCGCCGAGACGGCCGCGAGCAGTCGGTGTCGCCGACCGAGTTGATGCTCGGGGAGATGATGATCGTCAAGCCCGGCGAACGCATCGCCACCGACGGCACCATCCGCCGCGGCACCACCGCACTCGACACCTCGGCGATCACCGGCGAATCGGTGCCCGTCGAGGCCGGGCCCGGCGACGACGTGTACGCCGGGGCCATCAACGGAACCGGAGTGCTCGAGGTGGAGATCTCCGCACGCGCCGAGGACAATTCGCTGGCCAAGATCGTCCGGATCGTCGAGGCCGAGCAGTCCCGCAAGGGTGAGGCGCAGCGGCTGGCCGACACGATCGCCAAGCCCCTGGTACCGGCGATCATGGTCGCCGCCGCCCTCATCGCCGCCGTGGGCAGCCTGTTCGGCGAACCACGGGTCTGGATCGAACGCGCACTGGTCGTCCTCGTCGCCGCCTCACCGTGCGCACTGGCCATCGCCGTCCCGGTCACCGTCGTCGCGGCGATCGGCGCCGCCAGCAAACTCGGCGTCCTGGTCAAGGGAGGCGCAGCCCTCGAAACGCTGGGCCGCATCCGCGCGATCGCGCTCGACAAGACCGGCACCCTGACCCGCAACAAGCCGGTCGTCATCGACGTCGCCACCGCCAACGGTGCGACCCGCGAACAGGTCCTCGCCGTGGCCGCGGCGCTGGAAGTGCGCAGCGAACACCCCCTCGCCGCGGCGATCCTCGCCGCCGTCGACGACCACACTCCCGCCGAGGACGTCGTCGCCGTCACCGGCGCCGGACTCACCGGGCGCCTCCGCGGTACCGACATCCGACTCGGGCGGCCCGGGTGGATCGAGCCCGGCCCGCTGGCCGCGGACGTGGAACGGATGCAGCACGCCGGAGCCACCGCCGTCCTCATCGAACAGGACGGCCGCACCCTCGGCGCGATCGCGGTCCGCGACGAACTGCGACCCGAAGCCGCAGAAGTCGTCGCCGGTCTCCGCCGCGACGGCTACCACGTCGCGATGCTCACCGGGGACAACGAACGCACCGCCCGCGCGCTGGCCGCCGACGTCGGTATCGAGGAGGTCCACGCAGATCTGCGACCGGAGGACAAAGCACGCATCATCGGCGACCTGAAGGGCCGCCGGTCGACCGCGATGGTCGGCGACGGCGTCAACGACGCCCCCGCACTCGCCACCGCCGACCTCGGAATCGCCATGGGCGCCATGGGCACAGACGTGGCCATCGAGACCGCGGACGTCGCCCTGATGGGTGAGGATCTGCGGCACCTGCCGCACGCCTTGGCTCACGCGCGCAGATCCCGGCGCATCATGTTGCAGAACGTCGGACTCTCGCTGGCGATCATCATCGTGCTGATGCCGCTCGCCCTGTTCGGAATCCTGGGTCTGGCGGCAGTGGTGCTGGTGCACGAACTCGCCGAGATCGTGGTCATCGCCAACGGCGTCCGCGCCGGCCGCACCCACCCCCTGCCCGCCGCAGCGGTGCCCGCACCGGCCCCGGCAGCAGCCCAGGCCCGCATATGAGCCCAAACCCCACCTCGGGCCCGATGCCGGGTGTCTCGACCGGTGGCCGCTCGGCGACTCGATCCCGGCGAATCCTGACGATCGTCGTCGCAGTCCTCGTCGCGGCCGCACTCGCAGCCGACCCCGTCGCCCGCCGCGCACTCTCCGACGGCCGCGCCATCGACCTGGGGTTACTCCAACTGAAGCTCGCCTACAACAGCGGCGTCGCCTTCAGCGTCGGCAACGGGTTGCCGCCCTGGGTCATCATCGCCGTCACCGCCACCATCACCGCCGCCATCGGCGTGTACGCATGGCGCACCGTCCCCGCCGGGTCACCGACGGGGACCGTGGGACTGGCGGCGATCGTCGCCGGCGCCGCCGCCAACGTGATCGACCGCGCCGCCGACGGCCGCGTCACGGACTACTTCCACACCGGCTGGTGGCCCACCTTCAACCTCGCCGACACCTACCTCACCTGCGGAGTCGTGCTGGTCATCATCGCGACCCTCCGAGAGAGCACGACGCACTCCGATCCCCCACCTCCATCGGACACATCCGCGTGAGCGCGTCGCGACGTCGACGACGGGCCGCCGCAGCCACGCGCGAACACGCCGCCCGGGCATCCTGTCGTCAAGCGGTGCGGCAGTGATCACCACCATCGCCGCGGCCGTCGCCATGTTCGCCGGCACCAACATCGACGACATCGTCGTGCTGACCGTGCTGTTCGTCGCCTCCGCCAGCCAGGGTCGGCCACGGGCCTGGCAGATCGTCGCCGGCCAGTATCTCGGCCTGATCACCCTCGTCGCGATCAGTGTCGTCGCCGCACTCGGACTGGTCATCGTGCCGCAGGACTGGGTCGGGCTGCTCGGTGTGCTGCCCCTGTCGCTCGGCCTGTGGACACTGATCCGCGGCCTGCGTAGCGACGACGAGGACGACCCCCCGGTCGCGGCGACCGGAATGGCCGGTGTCGCCGCCATCACCATCGCCAACGGCGCCGACAACATCGCCGTCTACACCCCCGTCTTCCGGACACTCGGTGCGCCACAGACCGCGCTCACCATCGCCGTGTTCCTGATCTGCGTCGGAATTTGGTGCTACGCCGGCAGTGTCTTGGGAACACGCAGGAAGGTCGTCGACACTCTCGAACGGGTCGAACACTGGCTCGTACCCGCGGTGTTCATCGGCTTGGGTATCTTCATCCTCCTCGAATCCGGAGTACTCGGCCGACTTGTCGCCGCCGCGTCCTGACCCGCATCCGCTCACCCGTCGGCTTTGGGCGCCGTTCCATGAACTGCTGGGCCCCGGTTCGCGGGATCATCGCGCCCCGGCACGGTTCGGATTCCGCGGGCCGCTACCCCGGCGGCGCCACGTCGATGCTGTCGATCTTGCGCAGGAGCTCCTCGATGCGATTCTCGACCTCGTCGAGTCGTGCACCCACATCCGACAGTCGCTGGTGAGCGCGCCGACGCGCCAGGGTTCCGTGCGCGTAGTAGTTCTCATCGAGGACGAAGTCGTCCTCGAACCACGGGTCGGCAGTGTCGGGGACTTCGCCCGGCCCCGTGATGCGTCCGCGATGAGTCGGCGACTGCCCTGTCAGGTGTGCTCTCGCAAGGATCGACGCTGACCTTCCGGTCAGCGGGTCCGGCGCCCACGGGGTGTGGCCCCAGCGGTCGATGCGCACCAAAAGCGGGTCGTTCGCGCGCGCCGCCGGGATCAGTTCTCTCGCGTCGCCGGTCCTCGGGGCCCCTGCACGAGCCGGGTCGAGAGCGTCGGCCATCATCCGATTCGTCACAGCACCGTCGAGAATCGACTGAACCTGCGCCCACCGCCGATAGATCGCGACCGGACCGTGACCGCTGCGGTCACCGAACAGATCTTCCGTGATGCGATGGTTCCCACGGACGACGAGGTCCGCGCCGTCGATGGTGATGTCGCCGCGCCGCAACACAGTGATCTCGGTGGAGGTCATTCCGGATGCGACCAGCGTCAGGATCATCGCGTCGCGGCGGCCGAACAACGCGTGAGGCCAGCCGTGCGTCGGGATCGTCTCGATCATCGACGTCGCCGCCGCGCGGAAGTGAGCGGTGAGTTCGCGGCGGCGCCCGTTCACCGCCAGCCGGATCGTCACCGCGTGTCCGGGCTCGGGCAGTCCACTGCGCCGGTGCACGGCGTCGATGTCGGCGACGCGGCGTCGCTGCGTGGACGCCGCCGCCGGATGAGCGGTGAGGAACTGCGCGAGCGTGGACGGGTCCGCCGGCAGAGCCGGTCGCTCGGTGGCGGCGCACCAGTCGCGGAACAGTGCCCACGTCGACGAACCGGATCGGTCGAGGCCCGCCGGGCCGAGCGCGCCCCCCAGCTCCTGACGGTCCGCGTTCACAGGCCCAGCCTGGTGACGGCGTTGCCGATCAGGGGTGCGTTCTCGCGGGCGTAGATCTCGACCATGCCGGGGGTGGTGTGGCCGGTCTGTCGCATGATGGCGTGGGCGTCGGCCCCGTTGCGGAAGGCCTGGGTGACGAATCCTGCGCGCAGTGAGTGCCCACCCAACTGGGCGACCGTGTGTTCGTCGTAGCCGGCGTCGGCGGCGCGGCGCCGGATCGCCGCGTGCACCGCAGCGCCCGACAGTGCCGTCGTCGAGAGATTGCCGTTCTTGCGGATGGACCGGAACAGTGGCGCTCGCCCGCTTGCGGTGGGCAGCGGACCTCGGCACACGTGCACCTCGAACGGGACTGCGCGGCCGAGCAACCGGATGACGGCCACCCGCCCACCCGCATCGAACGAGGCCACCACTTGCAGCCACCGTATCCACGCGCACACCGGGCAGGTGCGGTGGTGGTCGGTGAACGGCAGCGCCTTCACTGACCCGACGCCGTCCTGGTCGGTTTTCGAGCGGCGGATTCGCACGTGGGCTCCGTCGAGGCGGTCGCGGCGGACGTCGCGGCATTCGAGGTCGACGAGTTCGCTGCGCCGGAACGCCCCGGTGTAGCCCATCACCAGCAGCGCCGAGTCGCGGCGCTCCAACACCTCCGAGGCCCACCCGGTCGCGCTGCGGCGGGCGTGATCGACGATGACGGTGATGTCCGCGGTCACCAGCGGTGCACGCGGGTTCCGGGGCCGATCCCCTGCCGCGGCGTAGTCACGGCGGATGCCGGCGAGGGTGGCCCGCACCATCTCGTGGCCGCATGGGCTCTCGCATCCGCTGCTTCGGTGGCGGTCGGCGATCGCGGCGACCCATTTCCCCAGCGTCGCCGGCGCGTACGCCCGGGTCCCGTCGGCGGTGACCGTGTCGGCGGCGTCGACGAGGTACGCCGCGACGGTGGCCGGGTGCGCCGGCAGGGGACGGTGCCCGGCGCGCCCACACCAGCTCTCGAAGCGTCGCCACGACGAGGAGTAGGCGCGGCGGGTTCCCACAGACCGCGCCGAGGCCATCGACCGTTCGATCCGCGCGGCGACGTCGGTTGTCAGGTCCGGGAACGTCGCCGCAGCGCCTGCAGGAACGACCGGAACGGGCCTCGAGGTGTCGCCGGGCTGCTGATGTGCCATGTCCGGCACTGTATGCCGGGCCTCCGACACGTCTTCGCGACCAAAAGTACGCTGAGCTGGCTCTTCGGCGGCGACGCTGCGGGAAAGGAAATTCTCGTTGGTCACCGCACATATTTGGTGGGTGACAACGTGCGATCGCCGCCGCGTGACGCTTCGGAGACTGCTCACACCTATGTCTGTGCTTGATCGTTGCCGCGCCGACACACCCCCTTCGGTCACGGTGAAAGATGAATGCCCAGTTCAGCGAACACATCCGGGAGTCGGGCCGTGTCGTTCGGGGTGTGGCACCCAATGTGCGGGAACGCGAACAACGAGGCGGCTGCGGTGATGTCGCCTCGCGCGAGGTCGATGGCGCCCTACATACCGTCCCACGCACTGCTGAACTGGCAGTTCACACAGCACGTTGCGCTAAGTGAACTTAACAGGCTCAACTTCTGCATGGTGGTGGGTGACTACTCACGTTTGGTCGAGAGCCGCGGGCTGGCGAGACCGATCTGCACCGACTATGCGCAATCCGCGCAGCGAAGTCATGCCGTCACCGATGGCCACTAGGGCATATGCACAGTTCAGCGGGCGACTTCGCCGTTCGGCGGTGTTGTGGTTGGTTCAGCACCTTCAGCAACGAGAAGGCGGGCTTATAGAAACACCGGTGATGTCGGCTCGGCTTAAGTGGCGATGGCGCCGATGGTCGCCTGCTGTCGTCGAAATGCCTGAACGCACGGCGACGCGGTGCGAAAAATCGGCATTTGAGAGGTCCAATACAGAGGGGCACGAGTTGCGCACGTACCGGCGCGGTTGCATCCGGCCGAGGTCGGCCTACAGCACCGCATGGGCATGAGCACTTCCGCGCCACCGCGTAGCGTGCTAGCAAAACTATCTTTGCTAGCACCCTTGTCTATAGCGAGCCGCTTGGAGGTGGATCGACGTTCATCCGATCCATCAGCTCTCGTATTGCTTGATCGGTAAGGGAAGCGAGGGTGATTGAGCGGTCCCCGGTTCTGTACCGGATCTGGTCGACGCCGCTCATCAGCCGACGCCTCGTGCTGGGCCGTATCCGAACGTTGTGCTGGTCGGTCAAGCGTTCCGATTGCCAGTCATGGGGGGAGGTCGCATTGGACCCACCTCCTACCGTTTCCGAAGCCGGTGCGGGTGGCGGCGGTGTGGAAGGGTTTTCCGGCGCCACAGCGGGGCGTGGACGCTCAGGCAAGTTCTCTGCCGGATGAGCACGCCTGATTGCTGGTTCCCTCTTCACGTTCACACCGCTACTCCTGTCTTCTCGAATGTCAGCTCTTGAAGAAGATCTGAATATGCGACGCGCAGGGCCGTCGCCTTACCGCCCGTGAAGAGGTGAATGGGAGTGCGGCTGCTGTGCGCGTCCTGCCTGGCTGCCAGCTCGGGAATGCCGGTTCGAGCCACGATGTGGCCGTAGGTGTCGCGCAGTTCATTCTCACGGAAAATATGCTCGCCGGTGCGCCGCTTGCGGGACAGCACGATCTTGTCCAGCTCCAATCGAGGGTTGGGTCGCTTCTTCACATTCTGGATGGTCTCGCGAAGGTTCTCGACGCCATCGACGCTGTCGATGGTTGGCTCCGTAACCGCGATGACCCCGTCGCAGGCGCACAAGACGGCGAACAGAATCTTGCCAAGGGACGGAGGGCAGTCGAAGAGCACC
Organism: Rhodococcus sp. NBC_00294; assembly: GCF_036163995.1. Taxonomy (NCBI): domain Bacteria; kingdom Bacillati; phylum Actinomycetota; class Actinomycetes; order Mycobacteriales; family Nocardiaceae; genus Rhodococcus; species Rhodococcus sp. NBC_00294. The sequence continues at coordinate 25,906 of NZ_CP108044.1, read as the reverse complement.
GCACTGTACGGAGAGAGGTCCACTCCCTCAAAGGCGACATCAAGCCTGAAGATTAAGTCGTTGGCACCGTCAGACTCGATGTTGGCAAGTGTTTGGTGCGCGGGGATCAGGTCGACCTTGTCCCACTCGGTCGCCACGATGGCGTCCGCGGCCCTTCCCTCCGCCATCGCAGTCATCAGGTCGTATGTGGTGCGCATTTCGGAGTCCACTGACACACCAAGGCCCTTGGTGGCGTTGCACTGGGGATCCATATCCACCACGAGGGTGTGTCGGCCGGCGTCTGCGAGCGCACTCGCCAGTCCAAGAGTGGTTGCTGTTTTGCCCACTCCACCCTTCTGATTGCAGATGGCGATTTTTCGGGGCTGCGCACTCATTATGGGTTCAATCCTTTCCGTGAATCTCGGATGAAGCGAACACGATTGCGAAACGCGTGGACACCTTCTGAGTGTCGAACAGCCGAAGCCGCGACAGGCGTGTCGCAGGTGGTGCGACGTCCAGCGGTAGGGAGCATTGGTTCGCTTCAAGCTTCCTTCTTGGCTTGCTACGCAAGCTACGCGAGCGCGCCCAGCTAGGCTTTCTTTCGTAGCAGACGTTACTACACAAGCTTCTGTAGGTACGGGTGCTACGCGTGAGTACCTAGCGCGTGTCGCTACTCTCACTAAGATAGCTGAACTAGCTAGCAAAGCTAGATTTGCAATTCTAGCTGTTCTAGCTGTTCTAGCGACTGTGCGTGCTGTACGTGCTGTACCTGCTACGTGCTACGTGCTACGTGCTACGTGCTACGTGCTACGTGCAATTGATCCGATGCAACCCCACAAGCAACATCCGTAGCCACTGACGACTGCAACCACGTGCGCTACAAGCTTTTGATGACGCTAGCAAAGCTAGCTGGGCTACCAATGCGCCTACGATGCGCGACGGGGTCTATGGATGCCCTGGTGTTCGGGGTAGATAGCCATCAAGTGCCCCAACTTGTTCGTTGGTCTGACGCTGAAAAATCACCGGGGACCTGCTTTGTGCCCGCACCTAGGCCACGGGCAATGAGAAGGTGACTTACTGACGCGTAGGGATCGTCTTCGGGCCTGTACCGCGGCTCGTCCGCCATGACCGAGTCCCAGAGTCCCTCGTCGGGTGGTGCCATGCCGTCGTCAACGACGAGGACCGTTGCGTGCGACGACGGGGGAGCGGGAATGCGTTGGGCCTCGCGTTCGGCCAGCCATTCGCGCCAGATAATCCGTTCAGCCCGGTGGCGGACGGTGCGGGCGCGAACCGCAGCGGCCAGGCCGTGCCGGTGAGCGATCTCGTCGAGCTTCACGTCTCCGAGCTGGACGTGGCCGCCCACAACAGTGAGAAGGCCGGCGGTGCGCAGGTCAAGGACCGTCTCGTAGCCACTCGATCGCCCGATCCGCACTGCCTGTACCAACGTCTCGACGGTCATGGGGCCATCGGCGGCCGCGACTGCCTCGTAGACGACGCGGTGGCGCTGGCCGATGACGCTCCACGCCGGGTGGATCGTGTCGATGACGGCCGACCGAATTTCCCGCCCTGAGTTGCCCTCTGGCGGCTTATCTCCCCTCGGCGGTACCAGCGCATACCGATCAGCGTTCTGACCGACTCCGCGAGCGATGAGCAAGACCGGGGATCCAGGGGTGTCCCTAAGTCGTTCCAGTACCGACCACACCGTTGTCTCAGGGAGCAGTCCCGCGGCAATCGAGAGCGAACGTCCACCCAACGCAACCACCGGAACACCCTCGACCAGTTCCCCTCCTGATGCCGCACCCCACGCGAGAGCATGCAGGACTGCGTGGGTGGACCAGCGATCGCGTCGGGAAGCGTATTCACGGGTAGCCCAGTCCTGAGCCGTCGTGAGCCACGCCGAGAAAGCCGGGTCTGCTGTGCCCCCTGTGTGCTTTAACTTGTGCCCGGCATCCCGGACTGGCTCAGGAAGTGTCGATGCGGCCCATTCGAGGGCTCGCGCTGCATCCCTCCGGACCGCGCCGAGGGCGTTGCCGTAGTGGGCGTACGCGTCGCGGACACCTGCCCAGTCGTCCGCCCTGAGCCGGTCGGTGATGTCGTCGGCGGTCGCGCCGGCCAGGACCGCGTGGGTGATGACCGACTGGCGAGCTTCCGAGCGCGATGCCCACCGTGTGCGATCGAGTCGGCCGGTGGCCGCGAAGGTCGTGACCGATGCCGGTGGGGGAGTGGCACGGCAGAAGCGGCCGTGCAGTCGGGCAGTACGGCCGGTTCCGATGATCCGCTCAGCGACCGTGGCGGTGCGGATCTCGGTATCGACGGTGCGCATTGCCCCAGCCACGCGGGCGCGGTTGTGGGGGAGTCCGCCGAGCAGCGCAGTAAGGCGCGTGAGCAGTGCGGGTTCGGACCCGATGGTCAGGGTGTCCATCGCGGCCGTGAGATCGCCGGCCAGTACCCGGTGGCCACCCTCGCGGCACGCGGAGCCGGGGACGGTGATGCACCCGGTCGCAGCGTTGGTCATCGGAACGATGTCCAACGTCGGCAGACGAGCGGCCAACAGATCCAGCAGTGGTCGCAGCTCGGCGACGCCGGCGGTGACGCCCGGGGCCAGGGGGACCAGGACATGGCGGCCGCCGCTGGTGGAGACGTCGACGATCGCGCGACCGCCGGCTTCCGCCAGCCAACCCAGGGCCCGGTCCACATCCGCCTGGACAGCAGCACCGCCGTAGGTCTTAGCGTCGAAGTCCAACGCGATGACGCGTGCCCGGCCGTGAGCGAACAACGGAACGGCGGCAGGTACGAGCGGGCGTTTCGTCGTCAACGAGCGCGACGAGGCGAAGCCACGCGCCGACGCGTCGTACAGACGCATGGATCGGCGCGCCGCAAGCATGGGCGCGAGACGGCGCCACAAGGCGTCGGGTGTCGCCGCCGACGACGCGACACGATGATTGATGCTTGAAGCTGAGTCAGGGCAGCATGTACCCTGAGACCTGTCCGCCAAGACAGTCCCTTCGGGGATTTGCAGCACTTAGGTTCGAGTTCCCGCTCGATCCTTATGACCTTGAAGCCCTCGGCCGCCTTGCCGGGGGCTTCGTCATTTTCAGTGCTTCGTATGAAGTTCGGCGGAGGTTCCCTCCGAACCGTGCGTTGTCAGCGTGTTCACCCGGTCATGGGCAACTCCCGGCTCTGATCGTCGAGCCCACTACCTGCAGTGAGCTCCTCGACAGTGCTGCCGGCGGCCCGAGCGGTGAGCTCGGCGAGCAGCGCACCCAGCGTGATGCCCCGCTCTGCCGCTATCGCGTTGAGCTGTTGTTTGACCTGGGGGTGCACTTTGGTGTTCATCTGCACCGGTCGATAAGGCAGCTGCGGGCGCCCTATGGGACGAGTTCTCGGTGGCCTTGGCACCGCAGAAATGTTGCCTCGAGACAGCGCTGGACGTGCCGCGACACGCCGACACCTCGAGAGATTTTCGGATAGCCAGGTCGCATCACCGTGTACCGCGTGTTGCGGTCCGACGGTCATACAGCGCGCTCGGACGAGTGCCTGTGCGCTTGGCGCGGAGACACGCCAGCCACTTGCTGAACCTGCATCAGGGCGCGTTGTACCCTGAGACCAGACCGACACAGTCTGTCCCTTCGATTAGTGAGTAGCACCAGTGGACGAAGTTGGCCCTTCGTTTCTGACACCGAGCCCCTCGACCCACAGGTTGGGGGGCTCGGTGGTTTCTGGGCTCGCTCTCATGTGCTCCGCACGCGGATAGATGCGCGGAGTTTGCAGCGCTGAACTAGCCCGTCAAAGGCAGTACCTCCTGGCTGAGTGGGCCCCGTAGTTTGTCGGCCCTGCCGACATGGAGACTGAGGATGTCCGAAACGTAAGCCGTCGTCTCCCTGTAGCCGTGCTGTGCTGCCGCCGCGGTCAGCGCCGCGTAGACCTCCGTCGGGACTGATCCGAGACGCGTAGTCGGACCAAGATGGGGACGTCCCATGAGGTGTACCTCCTTGTCGGGTTCGGTGCAAACAACCACGGACGGCAAGCTGATACTGCCCTGCGGCCGGTTCCGCGTGGGGAGGACACGCCGTAATCGCGACCCAAAATAACCGGCACCGCGCTGAGGGACACTGTCTCCATGGATGAAGTTGGACCACCGCTCGCTCGCCTCCCGCATCCGAGATTCCGGCTTCCCATCGCGGGCGATCTGCTCAGCGTCGATTCATCGAAGCCAGTGCAGCGAGAGATGAAGATGGCCGATGAGCTCGGGGGCATCTACGAGCGCAAGATCTTCGGACATCGACTCGTGGTGGTGTCCGATCCGATTTTGGTCAATCAGGTCAACAACGAGAAGGTGTGGGCCAAGTTTCTCGGCCTTCCGCATCGCAAGCTGCGCGGCATCGCGGGCGACGGGCTGTTCACCGCGTTCAACTCCGAACCCAACTGGCAACTGGGGCATGCGGTACTCGGCCCGGCCTTCAACAAGGCTGCGATGCGCCGCCATCACAAATCGATGCAACGTTCCATCGACGGACTGCTGACAACTTGGGACAACTCACCCGCTTCCGAGTCAGTTGATGCCTATGAAGAGTGCTCGAAACTGGCGTTCGATGTGATCGGGCGGTGCGCCCTCTCACACGATTTCGGAACGTTCGACGGTGGCGTGCCATTCGCCGAGGCGATTGCTCGGGCGCTTCGTTACGTCAATCGATCCTCGAACGATGTACCCGTGGTCCGAGCCGTCACAGGTCGATCCGCCTCCCGGCAGCACGACAAGGACTTGGCGTTGATCCGGGACACTGTCGACTCACTTGTCGAGAGCCGGATGCCTACTCGCCGTTCCGGCGTCAACGCGAACTCAGACCTGCTGCAGCACATGTTCGAAACGGTCGACCCCACGACAGGGGTTGGTCTCAGTGTCGAGAACATCAAGAACCAGATCATCACCTTCCTCGTTGCCGGGAACGAGACGACTGCGTCGACCATGGCATTCGCACTGCACTTCTTGAGTCGTGACTCTGGTCTGTTGCAGTCTTTGCGTGACGAGGTGGAAGACGTCTCTCCTGATGGTGGCGCCGTCGAGTTCGACGACGTACCGAAACTCCGTCGTGTTCGCCGGGTGATCGACGAGACGTTACGTCTGTGGCCGGCTGCACCTGGATACTTCCGCAAGGCGCGTGAACGCGGCCCGGCCGAACTGGGCGGCTACGAGATTCCGGAAGGGTGGGTCTTCGTCCTTCTTCCACAGGTGCATCGATCTGCATCGTGGGGAGCAGATGCCAGAAGCTTCGACCCCGATCGGTTCATGGTCGGCAGGACGGACAATGCTCCCGACCGTGTCTATAAGCCGTGGGGGACAGGTCTGCGAGCGTGCATCGGTCGTCAGTTCGCACTCCACGAGGCGGTGTTGGCCCTTGCGTCCATCGTCCGGCGTTACGACGTGGTACCTGATGACAGCTACGAGTTGGACGTACGGGAAGCCATCACGTTGCGACCTCACGGTGTTCGATTGCGACTCTCACGTTGCGTTTAGATGTAGCGTCTGGTCTCGCCTAGTCGGGGGGAGTACGCGCATGGATGTTATGAACAGTTGGCACTTGATCGAAACTCTGACACCGGGAGTGATGACGGTCGTCAGCTCAGGCGGGCGAACTAGGAACTGGACGAAGGTCGACCGTTTGTCACCCGCGTCAGACATCGACCTGCCCCTGCTCGTCGAGCACGCCTGCCGTTCTCGGCAGGTCCAAGACCACCAGGTCGCGAGCCGCCGCGGCACCTTTCTGATCCGCGTGGTTCCAGTGCTGGGGCCCTCAGGCGAGGCACACGGCGCTCAACTTTGGTTGGGCGAGCCAGGCATCGTTCCTGACCCTCCTCGTATCGTTTCGGGGATCTCGTGGTTGCTGCAGCGAACTGTGATCGCTCAGTCGCTCGAGGCAGCCTTGATGTCCGGGGTAGACCCCGCCGATCACGTCCCTGAACGCACGCCCGCCGAGTACTACGCCAAAGCCGTCAAGTTCGATGATTCGGAGTCGCTGTTCGCCGCGGCGTTGAACCCAGAGCACGGCAGAAGCTGGGAAGGCCCGATGTCCGTCTTGCACGCTGACGGGCACATCATGCGTTGGCACTGTTGGGGCAAGGGTCGGACCGACCCCGGCAATGTCGGCCTGCGACTGCTGTGGCACGACGTCACCGACACGACTCCACCTGACAAGCCGACGCTGCTCGAACTGGGCCTACCCAGCGCCTTGGAGAGCGCGGGCACCCGGATGGCGGTGTTTGATGCGCACACCGGAATCCTGACGATGTGGCTGACGGATGCACCTGAGTGGGTCCGATGGAGGGATGTTGCAAGCGGACGCGATGTTGTCCATGAGGAGGATCGGTCTGTCTTGACCAATGCCCTCGACCAGTGGTCGCGGTCTATTCACCAACCCGTCGTCGCGGTCATTCGCATCCGAGCCAAGGACGGCGCTGGTTGGCGGTGGCAACGCACTGAAGTGGAGCTCAGACCCTACCCGGGACAGTTGAGTGAGCGTCTGGTCCTCGCCGTGCTGCCCGCGGCCGCTCCGACGTCACATGATGGTCCGGCACGGATTCCGGTCCGGCGACAGTCGTGATAGTTTCGCCGAGGCACTCCACCTTCTAGGTCGAGATTCCTGTTGGCCGAACGGCCTTCAGACGCAGCCCATCCATCACGGATGCTTGTTCGCTTCCGTGACATCGATACTGCGTCTGGAGTTTGTATATGTTGTTTCCACTGCCACAACAGCGTCAAGCTGGCTCACCTCGCGGACGGCTACGGACTCGTTCGTACGCCGCAACGACGCGTGGAACGGGATACCGCAAAACCTCCGCGACCCTTGATGCGGTCGAGCCTCCCAGTCGACTCTGGCCCCGCTCCAATGCTCCGATGTACTGGGGACTGACACCCACCTCGTTGGCGAGCGCGCCTTGGGTCAGACCGCGAGAGGTGCGCAGGTCACCCAGGTACTCCTCTTCCTCGGCGACAAAGACGAAGTCACTGATCGGCCGACCCAGTTCTTCTGCGCAGCGAGCCAGTGAGTCGATGCGAGGGTGCGACTGTCCCCGCTCCCATTGCGAGTACGTCGAAGATGCGACGCCCACCAGACGGGCAACTTCAGCCCCGCTGAGGCCCATGGCGAGGCGACGTGCCCGGAGTTGTTCTGGCGCGAAGCCTCGCAGTCGCCGCCTCAACGAAGGAACCCCACGAGTGGACACGATGCCACTTGCGCCGACGCTGTAGCACATAAAGGATGTTTAGATGCTACGGTGAAACTGGTTGTTTAGAACGTCAAGTTGGGAAGGAGGGCCAACCTGCGGCTTAGAAGAGTCCCTGAACGCGCAAGCTGATTGCCGTCCGCGTAGCGCGTCCAGGGACCAACCCACACACCAGAAAAGGGCGTGGTAGCTCCAGGCTACCGACAGCGACCGTTCCCGAGGGCGACTTGCGAGCGTGTCGACAAATGCTCTTCGCCGTAAGAGCAGTGCCCGTCCTAGGTCCTGTCGAGCACCAATTCACGGCCGACATGCAGCTGTTGTCGAGGTCAAGCATGGGCGCCGATTGTTCGGCGACGTTTGCTTTCCATTCAGCGTGACGCCCACCTGTGTCGATCTGCGCGTCTGCAACGCATGTCGCCACGACGTTCGTCTCTCAGTGGCCGCACCTACTGAGGCTGAACGGTCGGTTGTCGACCTAGCTCGGCCGGGCCAACTCACTCAAGATTTTCTTGAAAGGTCCAGAATGTTGAACAGTGACAGCAGTTTCAGGCGTCACCGTCGTCGTAGAACAGCAACGCGTTCCACCGTGGTTGCTGCATCTGCGGTCGCGGTGGCGGTCGCTTTCGCCGGTCCCGCCGCCGCCGACGAGGTCCAACCCGGGCTGACGACCACGACCCCGCAGCAACCGGGTCTGTCCACCACCGTCCCCGTACCCACTCAGCAGCGCGAGTTCCTGCCCGGATACACCCCGTCCCCGCAGGTACAGCAGTCGCAGTGGCGCAGCTACGACGACTACCAGTCCGGCCGCCAGCAGTCCTCCACCGTCCCGGCCGTCTACTACTCGGCGCCTCCCGCGCAGCCGGCCCCACAGGTCGGGCCGCCCGCACCGCTCGCGCCGCCTCCTGTGCCCACTGTCGAACGTAAGGTCATCGCACCCATCGACATTCCGGAGGGCTACCTCGGCGTCGGCGGCGAGATCGTGCCCTACGACCGGAATGTCGTGGACCCGAACTTGGTGGAACAGTTCAACAACACCAGTCAGGCCATGCAGGCAGACGGCGGAAACTTCCTCGTCGACGCCGGATTCGCCGACGCACCCCGCGCCGACCGCATCTCCGCGGGAGTCGCCACCGGCATCGTCGCCGGCGGCACCGCAGGGTTCCTGACCTCGCTCGTCCCCGCGACCGTCATCACCGCCACCGGAGCAGGACTCGGCGGAGCGGTCGGCGTCGCCGCAACCACGGGCAGCGGGGCGATCGTGTGGGGCGGACCCGTCGGGTGGGTGTTCATCCCCGGTGCAGCCGCACTGGCCGGTGGGGCTGCGGGGGCTGCACTGTCCGCGCCGATCGTCGTCGGCCTGACCGTCACCGGCGCCGCACTCGGCGGCCTCCTCGGCGCCACGGTCACCGGTGGAGAGCAGCAGATCATCACCGAACCCGCCCCTGTCCCCGCCCCTGCACCCGGCGCACCAGCTCCCGCTCCCGCTGCTCCGGTGTGGACACCGCCGCAGGACGTCCAGCAGGTGATCGACACGGCCCCTGCCTACGTCGAGCAGGCCCGCCAAACAGTCGCCGACGTGCCCGGCGGCGCCGACGTCCTGGGCGCGGTCGACACCGTGATCGCCGACAACGCCCCGGCGCTCGAGCAGGGCGCGGCAGCACTGAACAGCGCGCTCGCGTCGTTCCGTCCGGCCTGATCGCCGGGTGCGGCCAGGCCTCCTCACCGGGGTCCGGCCGTATCCGAAGGTTCGGCCGACCACCTCGCCACAGACACACCACGACCACTCACCGACACCGACACCGACACCAAGGAAGGAGACGCGGAGATGCCCTCCTCGAACCGAGCAGACGACGAGTGGTTCGCCCCGTTGTCCGCCCACCCCGCCACCGGACCGTGCCCTCCAGCAACGGATCCGGTGGTCGACCACTCCGACGAGCACACCGGCCACGTCGCGGTGATGACCCCACCGGACCAGCGAGCCGACGACCACCTCGCTCCGTGGCAGGCAGTCCTCGCCGAACTCCCCACCGCGACTGCACCGGTGAACGTCCCCGCGGCGCCCCTCGCTTCCGCGGCCGAGGCGGGGTGGGTACGCCGCCATCGCTCGTCCCTGGCGGCCCTGGTGTCCGCCGCCGCTCTCGTGGCCGTCGCAGGCGGCGCTGCCTGGGCCGTCCTAGCCTCCGTGACCGACGACGCGCCGGCCCCCTCGCTGGCGCAGGAACTCGTCGCGACCACGGAGGCAGTGACCACAACCTCCACGGCACCGACACCGACCACGCCGGCTGTTCTGCCCTTCGGGCAGTGGTGCGCCCAGCAGCCCGGCGGTGAGGTCGCCTCCGCGGACTCCGCCGATCCGGACCTCGCGGTCATCGCCCGCATCGAGGATGCCTACTACCGCAGCCGCGACGTCGGAGCGGCTGACGCGCAGCTCGCCGACGGTATCGACCTCGACCCCGCTGCGTTCGCGGCCGCCGTCGCCGCCATCCCCGCCGGCACCGAGCACTGCGTCCTCGCCGACGAGTCAGCGCCGTCGCAGTTCCGGGTGACGGTGATCGAACGTCGCCCCGGTGGCGAGCAGAAGCGGTTCGTCAGCTCCATGACCACCGCACCGGCCGCCACCGGAGACGCCGCCGTCATCGCCGCCATCGGCCCTGCGTCGTGACCGGCGCATCCGGGACAAGCCCGTCCTACCTGGACTGGCTGCCCACCGCCGCGGCCGCCGACACTGCCGACGCGGAGCCCGTCGCAGCGGCCGATCCGGCACAAGAGGTCGTCGTCGAGGACGGTCCGACCGCGCCGGCCCCGATCATCGTCGTCGCCGGCGCTCACGGCGGATCCGGAACAAGCGTGGTGGCGATGCTGCTGGCGATGGTCTCCGACGACACCGTCGTCGTCCTCGACGGAACACCCGTCGGCGGGGACATCAGCCGCCGCACGCCCGCCCCCGTCGCGCAGACGGCCGCCGTGTGGAGCGTCTGGCTCACCGGTGACCGCGCGCTGCCCACGTCCACCGGGTGGACCGTTCTGGGTCGGGACCGCCGCGACGACGCATCGCCCTCGCACCTCGCGGCGGCGGTGACCGCCGCCCGCGCCGCGGTCGGTGGCCACGGACTCGTGGTCGTCGACGCCGGAGCCTGCATCGGGTCGGCGTGGTTCGACGCCGCTGCCGACCTGGCCGATCACATCGTCGTCACCATCGACGACCGACCGGGGGCGGCCAACGCCGCACGCCCCGTTCTGACCGAGCTGCGGGGCCGTCTCGGCATCGCCGGGATGGGCCGCAGCGTGCAGCTCGTCGTCACCTCCCAGCGCCCCGGCGTCGACCACGTCACCGGGCCGCTCGCCGATGCGCTGACCGGCCGGGTGGCCGGGGTCGTGCATCTGCCCTACGACGCCGAACTCGCCGCCGGTGTCGGTATCGACCCCTCCCAGTTGTCGGCCGCCGCTCTCGGCGCCGCTGTCGCCGTGTTGTCCGGATCCCGCGCTCACCTGCACCGAGAGGCCCACCGACCATGACCCCACGCCCGCACCACCTCGTGCCGCCGCAGACGTGGCGCACGCGGCTCCTCGCGGCCGCCGTCGCCGCCACCCTCGCGGCGGCCGCGGCGACCGGCACCGCCTCTGCTGCACCCACGCAGGCACCTCCCACCGGGTGCGACGTGCTCCACGTGTTCGGGCTGCAAGGCACAGGAGAGTCCGGTGACGCCGCGGCCACCGACGTCGACTCCGGGTTCCTGGGCTCCGCGATCACCATCCCGCTCTCCCTGGCAGCCGCAGAGGTCGGGCGCACCCTGATCCCGTACGCAGCGAGCTTCGGCGGCAAGCCCGGCGACAGCACCGACCTGCCCTACGCACAGTCCATCGCCGACGGTGTCGCAGCGGCCGAGAGGTTCCTCATCGACTACGCCGAGAAGTGCCCCGGCAGCAAGATCGCTCTGACCGGCTACTCGCAAGGCGCCCAGGTCGCCTCCGAACTCGCCCGCACCATCGGGGCGGGCACCGGACCGGTTTCCGCCGCCGACGTCGCGGCGGTCGCGCTGTTCTCCGACCCCACCCGCCCCGCGGGTGCGGCGACATTCCCCGGCTCGTCAACACCCGACGCACCGGCACCGCCGCCCGGGGTTCCCGCGGCCGATCTCGACGGCCTGGCCGTGACCGCTCCGCCCGCCGACGGAGGCGGGATCGCCCCCACACTCGCCGCCTCCGCCACCTCGGCAACCTCAACCGGGGGCAGGGCATTCGGTCAGCTCAGTGGCCGCGTCGCGCAGTTCTGCACTCCCGGCGACCTCGCGTGCTCACTGCCGGCGAACTCGTCGCTGGCGAGGATCGCCACCAACATCTCCGGTCAACTGCACCTGCAGGAGCAGGACCCGCAGCGCACCCTCGTCGATCTCGCCGGGGCTGTGGGCGGAGCGACACTGCGCACTGCTGCCGACGTCGTCGACGAGGACGTCGACTTCACGGGCGGGGAGTTCCAGGTCGCCTCCGGCGGAGACACCGTCCTCGGCCGCCTCGCCGAGAACTCGGCCCCGACGTCCGATACCCCGGAAGCCGACGCGAAGATCGTCCGCGCCGTGGTCAAGGCCGGAGTCATGGGGCTCGGCGCCGCGGTCACCGTGGCCAAGAAAGTGCTGACCCCCGCCACGATCACCGAACTCGCCACCGTGGGCCTGGCCGATCCGCCGGCGGCTCTGGCGGTACTGGGAACGAAGATCACCGCCGCCACGGCGCAGCTGTTCCCGCCGGCCACCATCTCGTCGGTGCAACGGCGGATCTACTCCGAGATCACCCGCGGCGCCGAGGACAACAAAGGCCTGCTGACCCTCGCAACGGACGTCCGCTACTGGGACACCGTGCGCCTGCACGGCACCTACGACCAGGTTCCCGTCACCGCCGACGGACTATCGCCGGCGAAGTTCACCGTCGAGTGGTTCACCCGCCTCGCCGACGCCCTCGCCGACACCGGCAGCTCACAGACGACCCGCAGCTCGCCCGTCACGAGCACCACCACCGGAGCACCCGCGACCGGCGGCACGTCGACCACCTCCACCGTTTCCACCACCACCGGGGCGAGCACGACCACCTCATCGAGCACGAGCAGCGCACCCACTACGACCGGTTCCACCGCCGACGGTTCCTGACCGCCCGCACTGCTCTCGTCCCACCACCGCGACCACCGGAAAGGAGTCCCCATCGTGTCGACATCGACCGGCACCAAGAGTGGTGCCGCAGCAGCGGTCGCCGCCGCCCTGGCGGTACTCCTGGTGGTGGTCGCGGTGGTGGTGCTTTTCGCCCGCCCCGACGACATGTGCGCTCTCCCCGGCGCAGGGGTGCCCGGCGCACCGGTCCCGGCGGGGACGCACGTCAAACCCACCGATCCCGCCGCGACGACACTGACCTCCGGATTCGGCCCCCGATGGGGAACCAACCACAACGGAATCGACTTCGCCGGCCCGATCGGCACCCCGATCTACGCGTTCACCGACGGCACTGTCCGAGAAGCGGGACCGGCGAGCGGATTCGGGAACTGGATCATCCTCGACCACCAGATCGACGGAAAGACCTACTCCACCGTCTACGGCCACATGCGCGGCGACGGAGTCCTCGTCTCGGCCGGCCAACACGTCACCGCCGGGCAGGAAATCGGGCTCATCGGCAACGCCGGCGAGTCCACCGGGCCGCACCTGCACTTCGAGGTATGGGACGGCGGGCGCCTGCCCGACGGCGCCGGAACAGCACTCGACCCGGCGTCCTGGGTGGACGCCGCAGTCGCTCCCGGCAGCGCACCGCCGCCGCCCGCACCCGGCGCAGCCGGAACCGGCAGCGGCACAGGTGGGCTGGGCGACAAGCAGCTCGTCCTCGCCGAACAGACCGTCGCCATCGGGGAAGCGATGGGTGTCCCTGAACAGGGCATCGTCGTCGCCCTCGCCACCGCGTCACGGGAATCGACGTTCCAGCTCTACGCCAGCTCCAACGTCCCCGACTCCCTGAACTACCCACACGACGCCGTCGGATCAGATCACCTGTCAGTCAACCAATTTCAGCAGCAGGTGACGATCTGGGGCGACACCGCCACACTGATGAACCCCGCCACAGCGAACCGCCTGTTCTACGAGCACCTGCTCGCCGTCCCCGGCTGGGAGTCGATGCCCACCGCCGTCGCCGCTCAGACCGTGCAGGGCTCGGACCTGCCCGAGGCGTACGCCGAACATGAACCGCTCGCCCGCACCCTCTACGACCGGTTCAAGGGTGCAGGCAAGGACCTGTCCGCCGCCGACCGAGCCGCCCTGGCGGGGTCCGCAGTAGCGGCGACCGTCGGCAGCGGCGCCGTGGATACGGAGTGCGCAGATGCGGCGTCGAACCCGAACGGTCCGACCTTCACCCCCGGTGGTCCGTTCGGGGCGAACGTCATCGCGGCCGCGATGGCATGGCTCGGCACCCCGTATGCGTGGGGCGGCGGCAACACCAGCGGTCCGACGAACGGGATCAGCGACGGCGGCGGAGCCGGGGACGCGAACGGCGACACCGGCAAGGTCGGGTTCGACTGCTCCGGCCTGACCCTCTACGCGGTGTTCCACGCGTCCGGCGGCGCGATCAGCCTCCCGCACTTCACCGGCGACACCGCCAACCCGGGCCAGCTCTACGACCCACGCGGACAGGAGATTCCACTGGAGCAGAAACAGCCCGGCGACCTGATCTTCTTCGGGTCCGGCGGCAACACCCACCACGTCGGCATCTACTACGGGGTCCAGGGCGGCACCGAAATGTTGCTCAACGCACCGCAATCCGGCGACGTGGTCTCGATCATGCCGCTCTCCGGCTGGTCCGGAGAAGACATGTACGTCAGGAGATTCGGATGACCCACACGACCACCACCACTCGCCGGGCCGCGTTCACGGTGATCGCCGTGGCCACGGCCGTCGTGTTCGCAGGATGTGGAACAACCACCGAGCAGAGCGTGCCCGACGGGGGAACGCCGCCGACGTCGACAGGCGCCCCGGTTCCGACGGTGTGCACCGACCGCATCGACCCGAACACCGGCACCGACACCTGCGATCTCGACGCCGTCCTCGCGGGCGCCGCCGACGCCCTGTACTCGTACCGCCCCGCCGAGCAGACCCAGAAGGGAGTGAACATCGACTCCGCGGCGACGCTGCTCAATCCCGCATGGGTGCGGCAGCTCGGGGTGTCCTACTCCGCGCTCGCCCCGGTCACCGGCGCCGACTGGGACCGATGGGCCGCAACGGGCCTGGCCGTGGACGCCGAGGCGAACGTGACACCGGACGACCACCCCGCCGACACTATCGCCCTGGCCCGACGCGTCGTCGCAGTGCACCAGAGCGTCGTCGACTCGGGCGGCGCCGAGGTCGACGAGCTGGCCCCGATCGTGCTGTACATGACCGCCACCCGAGCGAACGCACTCGCCGGGTGGTCCGTCTCAGGGATCACCGTCCGATGAGCGCCCCGGTGACCCGACCCGACTTCGAGACCGTTGCCGCGCGTCGGCCCGTGCCCGGCGTCATGGCGCCGCCCCGCCGTCGTCAGGCGCCGGTATGGCAGGAACGCATCGAGCGCACCGATCTCTGCGCTGCGGAGCCGCTGGTGTGGTTGCTCGGCGCTCACGGTGGGGCCGCGGTCTCCACCCTCACGGCCTCCCTGGTGTGGGCCGGCGACAGCGGCCGCGCGTGGCCGTCCGGTGGGCACGGTGACTCGCCGCTCGTCGCCGTGGTCGCCCGCACCCACGCCGCAGGTCTGCGCGCCGCCCACGACCGGGCGATGGCCCACCTCGCCGCGCTGACACCCGATCCGGTGCAGCTGCTCGGACTGATCCTCGTCGCCGACACCGACCGACGACCCAGCCAGCAACTTCGCCGCGAGATCACCCGCGTCTGTTCGGTGTTCGACCATGTCTGGCACATCGGGTGGGTCGAGCCGTGGCGGCACATGTGCCCCGACGAGCTTCCCGAATGGGGACCGCGCTCGCAGGTACCCGCCGACAAGCGTGCCGCCGCCGACACCCGCACCGTCCCCGTCGAACCGGTCCGCGCTCTGCACGACGACCTCCTCGCCGCCGCGGTCGCCGCGCTGCGCACCTCGGACTCCCCGAACACCTCGTCCGACTCGTCCGATCTTTCGGGGCAGCGATGACCGGCCCATGGGGCGCGGGCCGTGCACCGCCTCGTCGACCCCCGCCGCCGATCACCCCCGACCTTCTTCTCCGATCTTCTCGAAAGGAATCACTCATGTTGCTGCACACCCTGACCTCGACGACCGACTACCTCGCGCAGGTAGGGCCGTCCGGCGTCGAGGCGCCTCCCGGCGCACCGAAATACCAGCAGTTGTTCAACATCGGCATGTGGGTCGCCACCGGCATCCTCGCGATGGTTGGCGTGTTCGCCGGGGTGAAGTTCGCCATCGGTCACGCCGACGGCACCAACACCCGCGGCCAGCAGATGGGTATCGCGGCAGTCGGTATCGGCGCGGTGTTCGCCGGCACCGCGACCACCCTCGTCAACACCCTGATGACGTGAGCGCCCGGAACATCGCGGCCGTCATGCGCACGGAGATCCCCACCGATTCCTCCCCGAAGACCCCACCGGCGGAGGTGACCGCCGGCCTCGAACAGGTCGGTGCCTGGTTCTACTGGGGTGTCGTCGCGACCCTGGCGATGCTCGGTGTCGCCGCCGGGATCTACCTGGCGACGGCGTACCACCGGGGCGGGCAGCTCGGCGAGGGCGAGAAGCGCGCGGGAATAGTCGCCGTCGCGGCGGTCCTGGTCGCCGGATCGGGCGGCTGGGCGGGAATCGTCCTGTGACCGGGCCGTTTCGGCGTCGGGTGGGCGCGTCAGTCGCCGCGGCGGTGATGATCGCGGCCACCGTGGTCGGATGCTCCGACGACCCGGCGGCGGTGGGCGATGCACCCGACGCCGCCGTCGACGTCGCCGCCCCGCCTGCCGAGGTGACCTGGCGGCCGTATCAGGGCATCGAGGTCCCGTACAGCGACGTCGACGGGCCGACCGCGGACACCTCCTCGGCCGCACCGACCGGGTACTCCGCCACCCCGCAGGGCGCGGTGCTCGCCGCGATCCAGGGACAGGCCCGGCTGGCGCTGGCCCCCGACACCGCCTGGGCCACGGTCACCCGGACACTCGTCGCACCCGGTGACGGACGCGACGCGTACGCGATCGCCCGATCAGCCGCCTCGATCACCGACGCGGCCGACCCCGCCACCACCGCCGCGTTCACCGGGTTCCGGGTCTCGTCCTACGACGACACCCGCGCCGTCGTCGACGTCGCCACGACCATGCCCGGCGGCCAACTGACCGCGGTACCGGTGACCGTCCTCCGGACCACCGGCGACTGGAAGATCGCCCTCCCCGCCCCGACCGGCGCCGAGGACGATCCCACCGCACCGACGCCGACGGACCCGATCCCGCTGCCGTCGATGGACGGATTCACCGCGTTCTCCGCCCCCTGACCAGTCGTCATCACCCGGTCATCGCTCGACCCCGACAGGAGCCCTCGTGCAGGAATCACTCACACCACCGCCCGAACCGAACTGGATGAACGAGCACCCCAAAGCCCGGTGGCTGGCGACCTCCCGCACCACCGGCGCGGCCGCGGTCGGGTTCGTCGTCCTGGTGGTCGTGCTCGTCGCCGTCGTTCTGGTCCGCAGCGGAGATTCCGGCGACACCGCTCCTGCCGCGGCGCCGCCCGTCACCGCCGCCCCGTCCTCGGCGCCGGTCATCCCCGGAGCGGAGGGCGGGTTCGGCCCGTCCATCGCCGACCCCTTCGGCCGCGAGATCGCCGTCCCGGTCGACGAACAGGGACAGGTACTGCCGCAGACCGATCCCGGCGACCGACCGGCCTTCGTGAAGGACGTCCCGGTTCCCGCCCCGTCCGGGATGATGTGGCAGCGCATCGGCGCCACCGTCGCCCCGTTCTCCACCTCCGACGGCCCGACTCGCATCGAGGGTCGCCTCGCCTACGGTTTCGCCCGCACCCCGCAAGGTGCGGCGCTGGCCGGCTGGCAGGTGACAGCCAGGATGCTGCGCACCGGTGACGATGTCCGCGAGGCCTACGCCCGGCAGGTGGTGGCCGACGAAGGAAGGGAACAGACCGCGATGGCCGCATTGGCGGCCGCCGGAGAAAGCGACTTCCGCACGGGAAAAGCACTGTTCTTCCCCGAGGCATTCAAGGTCACCTCCTTCAACGACGACGCGACCTTCGCCATCGTCCGGTACGCCACCCCGCTCGGTGACGGCACCTTCTCCGCCGGTCAGATCTCGCTCATCTGGACCGACGAGCAGTGGAAAGTCCGTGACACCGCCGCACCCCCGACGTCGACCATCTCCTCGCTCGCAGGGTGGACCAGATGGTGACGGCGGCAAAGCTTCTGCCGCGGCTACGGAGCCGGCGCTCGATCGCCGCGGTCCTGATCGCTCTGGGCGCACTGCTTCTCGCCTCACCCGCCGCCGCACTGGCACAGGAGCCTGACACCGTCGACTCCGAGCAGACGTCGCAGGACCAAGGACTGCTGGACACGTGCAACAACATGTCCGAAGGCATCGGCGACATCGGAATGATTCCCGGCGTCATCGACGTCCAGAACCTCTGCCGCGCAGGAGCAGTCGCGCTGGACCCGAGTGGAGCCGCAGGGGCAGCGGTGGACTGGGCGGCGTCCGGAGCTGTGGGTGAGGCCGCCGACGCGTTCCTCGAAGGATTCGGGCAGGCGGTGAACCTGATGTTCACCTGGTGGCTGGACATCCCGCTGCCGGATCTGGCGAACCCGGAGTCGGTGGGGGTGTTCCACAGCTACTTCTACTGGATCAACGCATCTTTGGTCGCGGTGTCCATCGCTGTCGCCGCGGTGCGCCTGGCGGCCGCGAACGCCTCCGCTCGCGCCGAGCGGGCCACCGATACCGCGAAGATCCTGGTGCGGACGGTGTTCGCGACGGCGACGTTCGCCCCGCTGCTGATCGTCACGCACGCCGGGGCGGTGAAATTCGGGAAATGGATCGTCGAGGACGCGGCCGGCGGGAACGTCGCCGATGTGCTGGGAACGATGTTCGACCTGTCGCAGGTGTCGTCGTTGCTGTCCGCGGGACTGGTGATGGTGTTCGCGCTCCTGGGCATCGTCGGTGCGCTGGTCCAAGCGGTGTTCGTGGTCGTGCAGTACGCCATGTTGATCCTCGTGGTGGGGTTCCTGCCCACCGCCGCGGCCGGGTCCAGTACCCCGACCGGTGAGCAGGCGTTCAAGAAGATGATCGGGTTCGCCCTCGCGACAGTGCTGTTCCCGATCCTCTCGGCCGGGGTGTACGCGTTGGCGCTGTGGTCCGCCGGCGGCGACGACGCGATGAGCACGCTCTGCGGGATGGCACTGCTGGCGCTGTCGTGCCTGTGCCTGCCGGTTCTGCTGCGGCTGATCGTGCCCGCCGTCGCCGCCTCCGGCGGCGCATCCGGCGCAGCGGCGCTGGCCGGCGTCGCATTGGCCACCGGCGCGGTCGCCGGTATGGCGATGAAGGCGGGCAGCGCCGGGGCCGCCGCAGCGGGTGGCAAATCCGGCGCGGTGATCGGCGGGCAGTCGCCCGACCGCGCCACCGGAGCCATGACCAACCCACCCACCACGTCCGCGGGGCAGGGTGGCGGCGGCCGATCCGGGGCCGCAGCAAGCCCGGCGGCCGCCGCTGGCGCGACGTCCGGGGCGCAGTCGGCGCCCGGTAAGTCCGGGGCCTCGTCGGGCGCGACCGCACCCGGCGCCGCATCGGCCGCCAAGACCGGAGCCACAGCGGTGGCCGCAGTGATGAAGGGCGCCGAGAAAGCAACGGGCGCCGCAGCTGGAGACAACAACCGGGACGGCCAGCGAGGCGGACGCACGCCATGACACCGACGTGCGAGACGCCGACGTCCGAGCAAACCACCACCCGCAACGACGAGAGGACCCCCATGACCACCGAAACCGCCCGCGCCGCCACCGCCGGAGGTACGCGATGACCGCGCAGGACACCGAGCGTCCGGTGCGCACCTACGCCGGGTTCGTCGACGAGCGCCGCACCTACGCGTTCGGACTGACCCCGTTCTCCTTCGCGGTCATCGCCGCGATCGTCCTGGTGACGCTGGCACTGATGTTCATCACCGGGTCCGCCCTGGGATCGTTGGGGTTCGGCGCCGTCCTGGCCCTGCTCTGGGTTCCTCTGGTGGTCAAAGGCCCCCAGGGCAAGACCGGCTACGAGATGCTGCTGCTGCGCCGGCAGTGGCGACGGCAACGCCGCACCGGCCGCCACATCTACCGGGCCGGGCAGTTGTCGAACCAGGCGGGCGGCCGATCCCGGCTGCCCGGTATCGGCGCCGAGACCGAGTTGTGGTGGGCGCTCGACACCAACGGTCACCGCTTCGGGATGATGCGGATGCCCAGCACCCACCAGTACACGGTGCTGCTGCGCTGCCGCATCGGCGGCGCCGCCGGCAACGACCAGCACATCGTCGACGGACTGGTCGGATCGTGGGCGAACTTCCTCGCGATGCTCGGTCAGGTCCCCAACATCGCCGCGGCCGCGGTGACCATCGAAACGCTCCCCGACACCGGCGAGCGGGCGCGGGCGAACGTCGACGCCATCACCCACCCCGACTCTCCCGACACCGCGCGCCAGATCCTCGCCGAGCGCATCGCCGCGTCCGCGACCGGTTTCCGAGTGCACGGGCGGGTGGCGATCACCTTCGACGCCGCCACCCCCGCTCAGCGCAAGGACCCGATGGCCGCCGCCGAGATGATCGGGGCGCAGCTCCCGGTGCTGTACTCCCAGCTCGCGCACACCGACGTCACCGCCCTGCCCATGAGCGACAGTGAATACGCCGCCGTGGTGCGCCGGGCGTTCGACCCCGCCGCCGAACCGGACATCGAGCGCGCCCTGACCCTCGGCGAGTACGTCTGCGACTGGGCCGACGCCGGCCCGATCACCGCAGAGGAGGACGTCGACAAGGTCACCTACCGGCACGACTCCGGTATCTCGCGGGTGTGGACGATGACCTCACCACCATCCGGATTCCCCACCGAACGCGTCCTGGCCGGGCTGCTGTCCCCGAACTCGCAGGTACCGCGCAAGCGGGTCACCGAGATCTTCCGCCCGTACTCCCCGGCCGACGCCGCCAAGACCGTCGAGGGCGACTTCAAATCCGCTGTCGCCGCAGTGAACACCGCCCGCGGGATCGGTTCCGCCACCGCGGACATCGCTCTGGAATCGACGAACACCGCCCGCGTCGCCGAAGCGCGCGGGCACGGACTGGTGTCGATGTCGATGGTCATCACCGCGACCGCCGAGTC
The DNA here is from genome assembly GCF_036163995.1 of Rhodococcus sp. NBC_00294. NCBI lineage: Bacteria > Bacillati > Actinomycetota > Actinomycetes > Mycobacteriales > Nocardiaceae > Rhodococcus > Rhodococcus sp. NBC_00294. The sequence goes on along the minus strand of NZ_CP108044.1, from coordinate 5,386 downwards.
CGCCGAGGAGCTGACCGCGCTGGATCCGGAGATGCGGGGGTTGATCTCCGGCGCCCGAATCACCGCACGCCCGGCCTACATGTATCAGGCGGCCGCATTCCTCGGCGGACTCGGAATCGGGGTCCTGCTTCCCGACCACAGCACCATCCCCAAGTCGCTGCGCGGCTGAACCCACATGCCGCTGCGCGGCTGGCACCGCCGATTCTCATCGTCCACTCCTAGGAGGTCCCTTCCATGCTCCGCTCCCCACTCGGCCCGGTGTCGCTGCGCCGCCGCATCTCCGACCTGACCGGTTCCGGTCAGCTGCGACCGGCGAAGCAGTCCCGCTCGGTCACAGACCCGATGAAAGCGGCCGCCACCCGCCGCCGCATCGAAGCTCGCGCCGCTGCTGAGGCTGAACGCGAGGAGGTCAAACGAGCTGTCCGCGAACGGGACCCGTCCCGCACCGACCGCAAGAGATACGGGTGGCGTAAGGCTCTGCCGCTGCGCGCCCGCGGGTTCGACGGCCGCGGCGGTGGCCGGATGAGCGTGGTGGACCGCCCCGCCAGCTTCCGGGCCACCACCGATCAGGCGTGCGGGCCGTGGCCGTTCTACGTCGGCACCGGCCACCCCCAGTCCGGAACACCCCTCGGTGTGGACCCCGACAGCGGGCAGGCCGTCTGCTACGACCCGGTCTCGGCGGTGTATCGCTCACCGCGCCAACAGAACACACCGTCCCTGTTCATCCTCGGCTTGCCCTCCCTCGGCAAGTCCACCGTCGCCCGGATCCTCGTGGCCGGTGCGATCGCGCAGGGACAGATCCCGATCATTCCCGCAGACCTCAAACCCGACGAAGCCGCGCTGGTCGAGTACTACGGCGGCCTGGTGATCCGCCTCGGCCACGGCGAGGGCTACCTGAACCCGCTGGCTGTCGGCGCACTCGGCTCGATCCTCCCGCTGCTCGATGAGTTTCCTGACGTGCAGCGCAAGGTCGCCGCCCAGGTGCTCCAGCGCCGCCGTCGCTTGGTGTCGGGGCTGTGCGAGCTCGAACGCGGTGGCCCGCTCACCCAGTCCGAGTCGAACGTCCTCGCCGTGGCGTTGCGCGTCCTCGACGCCGATCCCCGGTTCACCCCCGAGCATCCGCCGCTGCTCTCGGACCTGTTCACCCTCATCGAGAAAGGGTCGCCCGAGCTGGCCCGCAAGACGATCAGCGTCGACGACCCGGCCAAGTACGCCGCCAAGGTCGAGGGATTGCTCGAGACGTTGATCGGTCTCCTCGACGGCGAGCTCGGCGAAGTGTTCTCCCGCCAGACCACCACGGCTATCGACCTCGCCGGGGAGCGGCCTCCGGTCGCGGTGTGCGTCGATGTGTCCTCCATCGGCACCGAGGACCCGACCCTGGAAGCGGCGATCATGCTCGCCTGCTGGTCGGACGCGTTCGGCGCCGTTGAAGCTGCCCATGTTCTCGCCGACGTGGGGCTGCGGGAGAAGCGCACGTTCCTGGTGGTGCTCGACGAGCTGTGGCGGGTGCTGGCCGGAGGCTCGCAGATGGTGCTGCGGGTCGATCAGCTCACCCGCCTGACCCGCACGATGGGGACGGCGCTGCTGATGATCACTCACACCGTCGCGGACCTGGAAACTCTCGCCACCGCGGTCGACATCAGCCGCGCCAAGGGGTTCATCGAGCGCGCCGGGGCCGTCATCGTGGGCGGGCTGCCGACGCAGGAGATGGACAAGCTCGACGGCATCATCCCGTTCACGCAGCAGGACCGGGATCTGGTGTCGTCGTGGTCGACTCCGGCCGGCATCGACGACACCGGCCGCGAACTGCCCCCGCCCGGTCGCGGGAAGTTCCTGCTGCGCATCGGCACCGCCCGCCGACCCGGGGTGGTGCTGCAGACCGTCATCACCGCCACCGAAGCCGCCGCCGGGTACCACGACACGAACGCTCGCTTCGCCCACGTCGGCGGCGGCGGGCGATGAGAGGCAAGCCGTATCCGGCGGAGATCCGGACCCGGGCGGTGCAGATGGTGACAGACCGGCTGCCCACGGCCCGCTCGACGTGGGCGTCCATCGAAGCGGTCGCCGCGCACCTGTCCCTGCACCCCAACACCGTCCGGTGGTGGTACCGGCAGGCCCAAGGCGTCACCGACGAGCGGCCCCTGATGCCCAGCGAGCAGAACGGCGAGATCGCCAGGCTCCGCGCGGAACTCGACCAGGCGCAACGACTGATCGCCGACCTCGTCGGCTCGACCCACACCCACAGGGAAGAAGGAGTCATCGCATGAGCACAGGGAGAGGTGCGAAGAACCCGAACGCCGGTGTCGACCCGATGCTGGCCTTGACCGGCGGCGCGATCGTCCTCGCTGCCCTCGCCTACGGCGGCGCCGAAGCCGCCTTGCACCTGGGCGGCCCGCTGTCCGGAATCGACCAGGACGTTCCCGGGTCACCGTTCGCTCTGGTGACAGAGCTGGCGAATGGGTCGCTGGTGTGGCCGACGGGGGCGACGATCATCGCCGCCGCGGTCGGCATCGTCGGCCTGGTGGTGGTTGTCGCCGGCACGGTGTGGGCGATGACGCGACGCCGCCGGGTCACCCGCGTCGACGACGCCGGCCGGTTCCTCGGCCGCCCCCGGGAGCTGGCAAGGCTGGGGGAGAAGGCACTGCGGGCGGAGATCGCCCGGTTGGGGGACCCCGTGACCGCCGATCAGCCTGTCGCGGCGCCGCTGGGCCGGTTGGTGTTGGGTCCGAACAAGTTCGGCATCACCCTGTATGCCGGCCCGGAGGACGTCGCCACCCACATCTGGGGACCGCGGATGGGCAAGACGAGCTGCGTGATCATCCCGCAGCTCCTCGCCGCCCGCGGCGCGGTGCTGACCACCTCGAACAAACGCGACGTCGTCGACACCACCCGCGCGTACCGGGCCGAGAAGGGACCGGTGTGGGTGTTCGACCCGCAAGGAGTCGCGCAAGAGCTGCCCCGGTGGTTCTACGACCCGCTGACCTGGGTGCGTTCTGCCCGGCCGTCCACCACGCAGGGCCTCACCGACTCCGCCGAATCCGACGCTCGCCGTGCGGAGCTGGCGGAACTACTCGGTGAGGATGTCGTGGCGACGATGGGTCAGTCGGCGCAGGAGACGAAAGCTGCGACCCTCGCCGGGATCTTCGCGTCGTCGTTGACGGGGGAGAACACGAAGCGCGAGCCCTTCTTCGACCCGATGGGGCAACGCCTGGTCACCGGGTTCCTCCTCGCCGCCGCACTGGAGCATCTGCCGTTGCCGATCGTCTACACGTGGGCGACGACCCCGGAGAATCAGGAGCCGGTGCGGCTGCTGCGGGCTCACGGTTTCGGGCGGTGGGCGGAGTCGATGATCGCCCAGTACAACGCACCCGACAAGCAACGCGGGGGAGTGTTCGCCACCGCGGCGAACATGCTCGGCGCTCTCGCCTACGCCGAGATCCATCCGTGGATCTCGCGGATGGGGGAGCGCGACACCCGCCCGGAGTTCGACCCGGCCGCGTTCGCCGGCGAGGACGCACCGACCTTGTTCTGCTTGTCGATGGAGGATTCCGCCAACGAGTGCGGGGCCCTGGTCACCGCGTTGACCGTCGCCGTCACCGACGCGCTGGTGGACCGGGCCACCGCCACCCCCGCGGCAGGGAGCTTGCCGGCGGGACGGCTGCGGGTGCCGGCGACGTACGCGCTGGACGAGGCCGCGAACGTGGTGCGGTGGCGGCAGCTGCCGAACCTGTACAGCCACTTCGGCTCCCGCGGCATCACCGTCACCACCATCCTGCAGTCCTGGTCCCAAGGGGAGGAGTGCTTCGGTCCGGGCGGGATGAAGAAACTGTGGGGCGCCTCGACGATCCGCGTGTACGGCGGCGGCGGATCCACCGACGACGGCCGGTTCCTCGAGAACACCTCCGCCGCCCTCGGTGATCACTGGGAGATGAGCCAGACTGTCTCCACCAACTCCTCCGGGCGGTCGAGTTCGCAGCAGCGGCAGAAGATCCGCACCCTGCCCGCGGATGCCCTCGAAGCGATGCCCGCGGGTCGGGCGGTCCTGCGCGCCGCGAAATGCCCACCGGCGCTGATCGAGACGCTGCCCTGGTACACCGGACCGTTCGCGGGCGCCGTCGCCGACGCGCAGACCCGCGCCGGCCAGGACCCTGTCGTCCGCCTCAATGCCGACGACCCGGATCCGGCGGACGCGACATCCCTCCTCCCACAGCCGACGAAGCATCCAGTCGCAGCGCGGCGGACTGACGCGGCGGTGGCCTCGTGAGCGACGAGTTCGACCCGGATACCGACATGGGCGGAGCCTGGCCGACTGATGCATCACCAGCCGACAGCGATCGAGACGAGCTGCAAGACGGTCCCGGCGGCGACAAGGCGGGCGGGGCGGGGGAGCCGGCCGATTCCGAGGCTCGGGGCCCGTACTACCCGAACGCGTACCGCTTCTTCGCCGACTTCCTCGCCCCCGCATACCGGCGCAAGACCATCGACCACCCGGCGCTGCGGTGGTGCCCGAGTTGGTTCCTGCACCCGGAGGCCCGCGCCAGGGTCGACGCACTGTGGCGGGCGTGGGAGTACCTGCGGCTGGATCCGGCCACCGGGATGAGTGTGTGGTGGAAGGACCACGCCGATCACCACATGTCGAGGATGCTGTCCCCGGACGGCACCTTCAAGGACTGCACTCCCGAGCATCGGCAGGTGCACCCGCTTCCGAGCATCGCCATTCCTGACGAGCTGCTGGCGCTCCACACTGCCGACTCACCGGTCTCACCAAGCTGACGATGTCCGTACCAAACCAAACGTATCCGTAACCCCTGAACCTAGGAGCACTCATGGCAGACGACGAGCACGAACAGCTCTCCCGCCAGACTGGCATGGTCCTGCGCACCGCGGTCCAGGTCGCAATGCAGGTCGCTGAAGCCCTCGCCCGCCGCCGCGAGCAAACCCTGCGCACCGCGGCCGCCGCGTCGGAAGCACGATCACGAGCCCTGGCCGGGCGGCTGAACGCCGAACAACGCTCGGCAGAAGCGCTCCTGCGCAACACCATTAACCGGCAGTGGTGGGCCACCGCCGCCGATGCGCAGATCGTCGACGCCGTCCGAGTCGCGCACACCTGGAAGGACGCCTCCCCCGTCGCCGAACGGGCCGCTGTCAGCATCGAGGACCGGCTGCGCACCGACAAAGGCGTCGACCTCACCGCGCTACGCGACACCGTGAACACCGCAGTCGTCGCAGCTTGCGTGGAACGTGAGCTCGCGGACCGTGCCGAGCGCGACCACCAGGCCGATGAGAACGCCAACCGATCAATTCTCAATGACCCGGAATCGCGGACAACGCCGCCCGCACAACACCTCTCGTCGACCACACTCGGATGGGACACCACGCAACGCCG
>NZ_CP108043.1:3365000-4617090 GCF_036163995.1 Rhodococcus sp. NBC_00294 | reverse complement strand
AGGCCACGGCTGTCCGGGTGCGAGATGGAGCGAGCACGCCACTGCTGCCGTGTCATTCGGTTGAATCACACACGGCGCCATCGGCTGCGGCGCTGAGGGTGATGCACATACTCCCGCAGGCCGCACCCGGGAGACGGCGACTGACACGAGTGGGATCACGGAAGCGACACCGACCTCGTTTCGTCAGCGCAGTAGCTCGTGAGCAGTACCGCCGTAACCACTGTGGTGCAGGCAGCACCATCACTGTGGGCGTAGGGGAGCACAGTCGCGTTGTGGGACGACGGTGCTCATCGCTACGACTGCCGGATACGCACGACTTCCGATCGAGCGAACCGTACGGCTGCGGTGTCTCGTCCTCCTGCGAGGGCGATCTGATCGGCGAGGTCGCTCGCTGCGGCGGTGACCCACTTCTCTCTGCGCACCGCTGCGCGGCCGCCCCGAGTCTTGCGGAATTGCCGGCGGTGCTTCGCATCGCCGGTGATGGCCGTCAATTCGGCGTCGTCCAGGATTCCGTTTGCGGCTTCGGGAGCGAGGATGGCGCGCAGCAGTTCTCGTTCGCGCACGACCACCGATCGGAACACCATGATGACGATGGCGAGGTACACTAGGACGAGAACGACAGTCGCGAGGAGAGCGCCCACCGTCGACGACGTACGGAGAAGTGCCGACTGCGAGTCCCAGATCCCGTGCAGAAGTATCGCCAGACCCATCAGGGCGAGTCCTCGACCCGCGTTCCGCGGTTCGCCTCGCCGCCCGATCAGGTAGACCAGTCCCGCTCCGAACATCGCCGAGAAAGCGATGTGTCCGGAAAGTCCCGTGATGATTCGGACCACGGACGTCTCGAGGGCCAGTGTGGTGGCTCCCACTCCGAAGTCTGCGCCGGCCTGGTTGAAGGCGTACAGGATGTCTTCAGAAATCTGGAAACCGAGGCCGACGAACGCGCCGACGACGAAGCCGTCGAACGCGGTCCGTATCACCCGGGTGGCGAGGAACATCAGCAGCACCACGCCGAGGCCCTTGGCGATCTCCTCGACGAACGGTGCGGTCAGGCCTGCGCCCCAGTCTGCGGCGAAGTTCTGGCCGAAAGCTTTGGCGTACAACGAGATGATCGGCGTATTGGCCCAGATCGCGATTCCCAATGTTGCTGCGGCTCCGCCCCACGCCATGGCGGCAGCAACCAGTGAGCCCGAGATCGGTGAGTAGCGGTCGATGTGCCGTGTGAACCACCACAGCACTGCGCCGTAGATCAACAGGAGCGCGATCGACCCTGCGATGGCGCTGCCGAACGCGTGAACCGGAGCAGCGAAGACCGTGGGAATGCTCAGTACTCCGTAGGCGACGGCGGCCACGAACACCCACCAACACAGATTGCGGGGCTGGAAGAATCGGAACTTCCTGGCGCGACCGGACATCTCGACGGCACGGAGCTGCGCATCGATCAGTTCGGAAGTTCTGCCGTCCCCGGCCGCCACTGCGTGGGCGCCGTCGTTCGTGGTCGTCACTGATCCTCCTCCGCAATGGTGATGCTTTCGATCATCTGCGCCACGTCCACCGACGACTGCTTGTCGTGGGTCGTCGGGGACACCGCGATCACCTCGACACCCACGTCGCCGCCGACGAAGGCCGCGATCACGCCGTCGACGTCCGGGCCGTCGAAGCTGGCCATCACACCGCGGTGACCGTCAGTGGACGTGATCGCGACCGCGTCGTTCTCGACCACAGGGGACTCGACGCCGTACGCCTCCCGTGTGTCACGGATCTGATCGAGCAGTTCCTCCGGCGACCCGGAGAAGTCGGCCACCTGGAGGTCGAACGTGACACCGGCCTCGGACAGGGCTGCGGTGGACGGGTATCCGCCACCCGCCAGTGAATTACCGAGACGCACACCGTCTGTGACGTTCCATCCCACCGCGGGGGTGAACGTGACGTTCTTGTCGAGTGCCAGCACGTCGCCGGACCGGACCGGGTCGTCGTACTCGACCGCTCCGTCCACGAGGGCGGGCACGAACGAGATGACGGCGGCGAGTACCAGGACCGCCACCCCGGGAACGATGGTGCGGCGATCGAGCCCGAACGTACGTTGATCGGCGGGTATCCAGGATTCCGGCGGTTCGTAGGGAGGATCGGCGGGAGGGGTGGGTGCCGGGCCGTTGTCGGTTGCCGGGGTGGCCGGCGACGTCGATGACATGGAGCTCCTTGTCCAGATGCCTGGGTTGGGTGGCGCAGGGTCGAACAATGGTGACTTTAGGTTGTACAGCCGGCCACCGTCGGGTGGAGATCTCGGCCCGTGCTGCTTCTGCTTCTCACCGCGGCATCCGGCTCCACCGCGTACCAATCCCGCACTCGAACAGGAAGGAGCGACCCGAGTAGGGATGGCGTTCCTCGACGCGACGGAGAGTAGGTATCCCACGCTTTTCCGTACCTGATCGCGATCGAGCGACTGAACGCCGCCGACGTCCCGGTCGGTGCTGGTGTCGCCGTCCTGGCGGTGTAGGCGCTGGTGTACTGATCCCCTGTCTGATCCTGCTCGCCGCGGGGTTGGTGTGGCGTGACCACATCACCTCCCGCCTCCAACGGGTCTACGACCGGATCGGCGGCGAACGAGCTCAGCCCCGGTCTGTCCCTGCCGCCGCTGGCCTTACAATTCTCGCTGCGGCGGTCGCAGTAGTGGCGTTCGCGAACTGATGTGGGGCGAGACGAGGCGTAGTCGACGCTGTGATCGACGTTGAGAAGGTATCGACCGCGCCGACTGTCGCGGTGGTCGGAGGAATCGATCCGTCTCAGATGAACCTACGTCGCGTACGAGGAAATCATGACGTATGCGAATAAGGACTTGATGGTGCAGCCCAGCGAGCCCTCCGGGTGTACCTATCGAACGGTCGTCACACCTTTCACGTCGATCCGCGATCGAGATATTCGAGCGAGCTTCGAACTAATCGATCTAATCGGTGATTCCGGTGACCTCGTCACCGGATATGAACACGTGATCGAGTTGGAGGTCATCGGTCAGTCGCCGCTTTGATCAGTGATGAAATATGCTGTCCAGCAATTAGATGAGCGACTACTGGCTTCGTCGAACGGGATTCTCGGTGTCACGAGAGTGTCACAAGTCGGGGCGAACGGAGATGGACCGAGGCGGACGCAGATGGACGAACGCGAAGCTCAGGCCGGTTTTGCTGAGTCCACGTGGATCCACCCGATCGGGTCGTCGGAGCCTTGTAAGCGAAAGGTCGTCAGTTCAATCCTGACAGGAGGCTCTCGATTTGCCTCTGAGCAACAGAAATGCCCCGAAATAGCGTGATCTGACCTCTCGTTTCACGACTCTTGCCGGTACGTCCGTGCAGGTCCGCCGAGGTCCAGGGGAGTCCACGCACCTGCGACATCTCCCGAAATGCCGCTCGATGTCACGAGTCTTCACAACTTGTTCGTAACTCATTCGATGGACGCAGGTGGACGTGTGTGGTTGTCGGTGGATTTTCGGCAGGCGCGTGGACGACAGTCCGTGGATCCTCGAGGACTTTTGTGGATGGGTTCTACTCGCTTCCAGCTGTGTCAGCGGATGGCGTGGATGTGTGCGGACCTCGGTGGACAGTGCGCTGCCCGCTTCCGGCCTGTCACTCCGCCCACCGACTCATCGCAGGGGGAGCACCAATGAGCGACAACACCGTGAGACCTGTACGAGCGTCCGATCGCGCGCTGCCGCATCCACCGCGGCGTTACCGGTGGTCGGCGACATCCTCGATTTGCACGTCACCGAGTCCAGCCAGTGGGCGAAGCGAGATGCGCAGGAGTACGGCTCGGCTTTCGGACGAGACGTATTCGGCACCCGCGTGACGAACGTGTCGGGACCCGTGGAGGTTGCGGCGGTGAACGACGAGACGATCTGGGCACAGTCGAAGGTACTGCCGATACCACCCGCGCGGGGTTCGGCCGATCGTGTGATCGTCCGCGCGTCAGCCCATCGACTCGGCAGATGCCGGGCCCCACGACGCCAACATCGTAAGTGCCCGAGCAGTGGACGACTCAGGCTCGACGGTGTAGACGATCAAGCGTTGCTCCGGATCGTGGGGCGACACAAGAGATTCGATGCCGAATACGAGTCGGCCGACCACGGGATGAGCGATCTTCTTGTCGACGGACGTGCGATCCGCTACACCGTGATCATCCCACCACCGGGCGAAGTCTTCACTTGCCAGACGTAGTTCGTCGATCAGAACCGTCAATCGGGCGTCGGCGACGTGGCGTCCGACCTCGTAGCGCATCGCTCCTACCGCGGCTGACGCGTAAACGGACCAGTTGACGATGCGTTCCCTCGCACGCGGGTCCAGGAAGAGCCAGCGCACCAGTACGACGCCCCTGTCGACCTCCTCGCCGAGGACTGCCCCCGCCGTTGCGGTGGCCTCTGCGCTGCTGAGAGCGGGCGCCTACTCCCGCGGGCACGGCTCCGCGGGCGAAGCACATCGCGTCATCGACTCGATCAACTCTGTCGACCCCTGAGGACCCGGCCGATCCCGTCATGGGCGCGTCGTCGGCCATAGATGGCGACACGGAGCTCCGCGAGTCGGCTCATGGGCGAATCCGACTCCTGCGTCCGGTGCGGAGGGGACCCGCCGGGTGATCGTCGAGGGTGGCTGAGCAACCTCCGGCGCTGCCCGCACGCCGCCTCGGAGCTGATGTGCAGGTCTACGCGAATCCCCCGGTAGGCACGCCGCGAACCTCGCGACGGTCGTTCCTTCGCGGCGAGTTCGCCGACGGCCCGGGCGAGGTCACCGGCGAATTGTCGACCCGCAATTTACATGAACTGGTCCGACTCGTTCGAAGATCATCCTCTTTCGGTGCGGTCGAGAATCAGTCGAGTGGCTTCTTTCGGTGCGTCCCATTGCGGAAAGTGACCGCATCGCTCGAACCAGTGCAGAACGGCATCGGGGAACAGCTCCGAAGCGCGCGCCGCTTGCCTCGGCACTGTCACCAGATCTCGTCGTCCCCAACCGATCGTGACCCGCCCGGGCACTGTGCCGGACGGTGCGCCTTCCTGCTTCGGCCCGTGGATGAGGGCGTTCAGAGCGGCCCCGGTCGACGGGGAGTCGGCGAGCCCGCGCACGTCGGGCAACACGGTGTCGCGCGAGAGTGCCCATGGCCGCGCGGACAATTGAGCGAGCAGCAGGGTCCTTCCCGCAGGGTTGCCGAGAAGTGCAGGTAGGAAACGCCGCAACATGTTGACAAGGGCTATGGACGGCCGGAGTGTGGCGCCGAAGACAGCACGTTCGCGGTCGCTCCAGAAACCGCCGGGGTCGAGTGCCACGGTGTCGCCGCCGACTCCTCGCCGCGCGAGTTCGAGGACGATTCGACCGCCCATCGACTGACCGGCGGTGGAAATGCCACCCAGATCGTGTTCGCGAATGAAGTCCGCGACGGAGTCGGCGAAAGCGGCAATCGACACGTCGCCCGTCAACGGCGGCGTGTCGCCGAACCCCGGCAGGTCGACCGCGATGACGTCACGGTGTTCCGCCAGTTCGTCGATGATCGGGGACCAGGATCGCCATCCGACGCCCAAGCCGTGCACCAGTAACAGCGGGCTGCCATGTCCGAATCTGACATAATTCAGCGTCATACAGTTGACAGTACGCGAATGCCCGGTCGACGCATGGGTTCCGGAAGACCGATGGCATCCGCTCACCCAGCGTTCGAGTCGGCCACTCTTCGCCGGGTACGACTGTTCGGGACCACGTCCCCGGCGTGGCGATTCGCGTTCGCTGATGATCTCGAGATACCCCGGAGGCGACAGCGCGTCTTCGCGTTCCGGCTCGTCCCGCGGTGAGAACGCAGGTACCTGTCCGGGTCGTCGAGGCCGCGTGCGCGAGGCAGCCGGTCGGCTTCCGGCGAGGTTCAGACGAGAGTCGTCCGGCGGATCACGTCGCCGACCCCTGTCGGCCCCGAAATTCGACCACCGTGGACCCCACCCCAGGCTTCCGACACGTGCGTCGGCACCGAGGGACTCGGCAATCAGCTCGCGCACTTCGGCTTCGGTGCGTCGCCCGGATCCGTACAGGCACATTCGGACCAAGTCGTCTTCGGTGTCGTGATCGTCGGTGGTCGCCGGGTCGAGCACGTCGGTGACGAGGACGACCCTGCGCGCGGAGGTCGCCAGCATCGACAGCAGCAGGAGGGCGTCAGCGTCCGGGTGAGCGTCGATCAGGTCGACGGCGATCGCGAGGTCTACGGGGGATCCCGACGGGGTGATATCGGTGGAGTCGATGCAGTGCACCGCACCGCGCCGCTCGTCGGCCACGTCTGCCAGGTTCCGGCGGTTGCGGTCGGGATGTCCGACGAGCGTGATCTCGAGGTCGGGACGTTCCCGTACGAGGGTGTCGGCGTAGACGCCTGCCCCGTCGCCGTGGAGTGCGACCGTCCGGACTCCGTCGAGATCGACCGCGTCGGGCAGTGCGGGAGCGCGGTAGACAGCGGAGAACGCCGCTTCCTCGTGGAACTCGTCCGCGACACCGGGCTCGGCCATCTTGTCGGCGAAACGATTTGTCGCAGCGGGTGTCCCGGTCCGGATCGTCTCGGTGAGTCCGAGGAGCGACAGTTCGAGACGGGTGTGGATCCTGTCGTCGTGCAGCGACTGGTTGAGAAACGCGTCCTGGTCGGCGAGCAGGGACCCCACCTCGGTGAGGGCGCAACGCTGACCGTCGGTGGAGAGAAGGTCGAGCAGCACGAGGTGCCGCACCAGCTTCGCCGTGGCGCCGGGGTGAGTGCTGCATGCTGCGGCGATCGCGTCGACGGTGTCGGCGCCGCCGTCGACAGCAGCGAACACCCCGAGCGTCACCGCGGTCCTGATCACCAGCGGGGTCGCCAGGTCCGCCATCTCGTGCAGGCGCGCCGCGGCGTCCCTCGCCTGGCCGCTCTCGGCCGGGGACGCGTCCGTTCGTTCCTCGCGTCTACGCCAGTACCCGGCGATCTCGACGAACTTCTTGTCGATCTGCTTGTCCTGCTTCGCCCATCGACGTAGTGGCGTGATGGTCTGTGCTTCGCCGGCCACCCACAGGTACGGCTGCCCGGGTCGCCACGGCGCCGTGCGGACCGCGTCGACGAGCCGGGAGTCGCCTCCGGCTTCGGACCGGTACAGCCAGGTGATGTCGACGTCGGCAGCCGAGCGCAGCTCCTGCCGGTGCGAGCGCTCGGCCACTTCGACGACCACCGTCGCCGGCAGATCAGCGGGCAGCATCTCGAGGCAGTGCGCGATGGCGGGCTGGGCGGTCTCGTCGCCGGCGACGAGCATCCACTCCACCTCGCGCGGCAGGCTCGCGGAGTGTTTCGGTCCGGCGATCAGCACCGTGTCGCCGGGCTCCACCGTCCGGGACCACGTCGCGGCGAGTCCGCCCTCGTGGGCTGCGAAGTCCAGCACCATCTCTCGCTCGGCCTCGTCGAACCGGCGCACGGTGTACGTCCGTGCGTACGGGAACGATCCAGAGGGCCAGTCGACGGTGCCGTCGTCCTGATTCCTGGGAACCGGGAACGGCAGGGTCCCGGTGACCGGGTCGACCGGAAGAATCTTGACGTCGTCGTCGAATCCGGTGGTCCGCACCGGAGGCAGCTCGACACCGTCGCGCACGTGCCGGTCCATCGACGGCCCACCCACCACGACCCGTCGCATCCCGGGGGTCACGTCCTCCACCCGCAGGACATCGAGTTCTCGCATGCAGATCGGAAAGACCTGAACGTCGCGCACTGTTACCGCCATAGGAATCCCTACCTCTCGATCCGTTCTCACCGAGTGGCACTGCTACGCGGCGAACGTCTGCTGGATCTGGTCCAGCGTGGCCATGACCCCGTCGTAGTCGGGTCGGTAGCTCGTCGCCGGGAGCTCGTGGACAGTGCTCGCGGCGAAGGCCGGCAACACCGCGTAGGCCGGATCCTGCTTGAGCTGCTCGAGGGTGCGCCCGGCAACCGGGACGACGAACATCACCGGGGCGGTGGCGACGGAACCGAGCAATTCGGGGCTGACGATGAACGAGTCCCCGGAACCGTACAACTCCGGATTCCCGGCCTTGGTGAGAATGTCGTCGGCTTCGAAACCGACTTCCGACAACAACGTCGGCAATGCCGCGGTCTGCGGAATGAAGGAGGGTTCATTGGTGCTCAGCGACAGGAAATAGGCGACGGGAGACCCGGGAACGGTGATGGAATCCCTGACATCGGCGACCTTGTCCTCGTATGCCTGCAGGAGAGAGTCGACCTTGTCGCTCTCCCCGGCGGCGTCGGCGACTGCCGCGAGTTCGCCTTGCCAGGTGGTGACCGTGGACGGGATCAGCACGGTGGGTGCGATCGCGGCGAGCTGATCGTAGGCATCATTGGCCAGGATGGCGGAGTAGCCCTGCCCGCCACCGATGATGAGATCAGGTTCGGCCTGCGCAATGGCTTCGATGTTCAGCGATTCCCCCGCCGGCAGTTCCACTGTGCCCCGGGCCTCAGCCTTGTCGGCCCACTGTGGAGGGAAGCCGCCGTCGAGGTTGGTCACACCGAGCAGTCGGGTGTCGGTGATGGCGACGGGCGCGTCGAGTGTGTAGAGGTATCCGGCGAATCCGGCGGAGAGGACCGCGATGCGCTGGGGGTCGGCGGGCACGGTCACCTCTCCTTTGTCGGTGGCGATCACGCGGGTCTCGCTCGGTGTCGGCTCGACAGTTGCAGCGGTGTCGTCGGCGGTCGAACTGCACGCGGACGCGCCGAGGACGACGAGCGCCATCGACGTAGCGGCGACGAGGCGGACGCCTCGCCGGCGAAGGGGGGAGTGCACCATGGCGAATCCTTTCGAGAGCACTGTCGTGCGTGTCATGGTTGTGTCGAGGCCGCGATACGCACCTCGTTCCGAGGGCGGGCGTACACGGCGGTCCGCGCGCCGTCGATGTCGTGGACGCGCACCCGGGTATCGAACACGTCGCTCAGGATGTCGTCGTGCATGATCGCGCCGGCGGGCCCGCTGACGACTATCCGGCCGTCCCGCATCGCGACGATGTCGTCCGACCAGGCCGCCGCGAAGTTGATGTCGTGCACCACGAGCACGATCGTGCGCCCCAACTCGTCGGCCGCGCGTCGGAGATGGCCCATCATCGCCACCGAGTGCTTCATGTCCAGATTGTTCAGCGGCTCGTCGAGCAGGACGTACGGAGTGTCCTGCGCGAGAACCATGGCGACGAACGCCCGCTGGCGTTGACCACCCGACACCTGGTCGAGGTGGCGCCCAGCGAGGGTGTCGAGGTGCAGGAAGTCGAGCGCACGGTCGACGTGTTCGTGGTCGTGTGCGCGGAGTCGGCCGCCGCAGTGCGGGAACCGGCCGAACGAGACGAGCTCGCGGATGGTGAGCCGCGCGGTCAGGTGGTTGTCCTGGCGCAGCACCGAGACGATGCGGGCCAAGTCTCTCGTGGCCGTGTGCTGCACCACGGCGTCTCCGATGGTCACGGTTCCGGTGGTCGGCTCGAGCAGTCTGCCCATGATCGAGAGCAGGGTCGACTTGCCCGCTCCGTTGGGCCCGACGACCGAGGTGATGCCACCCTCTGCGATGGTGCCGCTGACCGGTCCGAGCACCGTCTCGCTCTGGTAGGTCTTGGAGACGTCCGAGAACGTGATCACAGTCTGCCTTTCCGGAGGACGACGATGAGGAAGAGCAGTCCACCCGCGAATTCGATGACGACCGTGAGGAAACCGGCCGCGTAGAAGATGTGCTGCATGACGAACTGTCCGACGACGAGCGTGAGCATGCCGAGCAGGAACGCCATCGGCAGCACGTACTGGTGCTTGTAGCTGCCGGTCACCTGATAGGCCATCGTCGCGACGATGAAGCCGAAGAAGGTCATCGGCCCTGCCAGCGCGGTGGAGAACGACACCAGCAGCGCCACCAGAACGAGCACGAGCGTCAGTTCACGCTTGTGGTCGACGCCGATGGTCGTCGCGGAGTCACGGCCGAGCAACAGAGCATCGAGCCGGAAACGTCTGCGCCACAACACCACTCCCACCGCGACGCACACCGTGAACGCGAGGGGAAGCATGTCCGGATCCACCCCGCTGAGGCGACCGAACAGGCGAACGGACAGCAGGTCGTACTCGGTGGGGGAGAGCAGTCGCTGCAGAAACGTCGAGAGGCTGTCGAAGGCCAGTCCCAGGACGACGCCGACGAGCAGCATCGTGAAGAGACTGCCGAGGCGACCGGAGAAGAGCCAGCGATAGAGGACCGTGGCGAACAGGACCATGGTGAGGGTCTGTGCGATCACTTTCGGGGTGCCGTCGGTCCGAGCGATGACGGAGCCGCCGAAGACGTACACCATGACGGTCTGCATCAGCACGTACAGCGAGTCGAAACCGACGATGGACGGAGTGAGCAATCGGTTGTCTGTGACGGTGTGGAAGACGACGGTGCCGAGCCCGTGGGCGAAGGCCGCGACGGCCATGGCGCCCAGCATCGTGGCGCGGCGTTCCACCGCGAACTCGAAGGAACCCCGGACGAACAGGAGAAGGAAGCAGGCGATCGCCCCCGCCAGCACCGCGGAGGCCACGAGAAGTCGTCGTCGCGGACGTGGTCTCGAGTCGGCGTGCACCGGCGTCGGCATCGAGGGTGATTCACGCAAGAACATGACGTCGCTGCCTCACCACGAGAAGGACGAAGACCGCGGCGCCGAGCGCGCCGAGAATCACCGAGGCCGGAATCTCCATGGGCGCGACCACCGTGCGCCCGATCAGGTCGCAGGCCAGCAGCAGTCCGACGCCCAGCACCGCTACCCACGGGAGGTTCCTCCGTACGTCGTCTCCCAGGACCATGGACACGATGTTCGGCACGATGAGGCCCAGGAACGGGATGAAGCCGACCACCACGCTGGTGACACCGGTGCACACCGCCACCATCGCGACGCCGAGCACGATGGTCGCGTCGTAGTTCAGTCCGACCGTGGTGGCGAGGTCCTTCCCGAGGCCGGCGACGGTGAAGCGGTGCGCGAGCAGGTAGACGAGCACGGCGATGACGACGACGGCCCACAAGGGTTCGTAGAAACCGCGCACGATGCCGCTGAATCCGCCGGACCGCCACGCGGACATGGACTGCAGCAGGTCGAATGTGCCGGCGAGGAAGGTGGTGATCGCGCCGACGACGGCGCCCAGCATGATGCCGACCAGGGGGACCACCAGTTGTTGTTCCAACGAGATTCGACGCAGGACGCCGACGAACAACATGGTGCCGACGAAGGCGAACGCGGTGGCGATCAGCATCTTCGGCATCGGCCCGAGATTCGGCGCCAGCAACAGGGCCGCGAGAATGCCCAGCCCCGCCCACTGGCTCGTGCCGGCGGTAGTGGGCTCGACGAACTTGTTCTGAGTGATCATCTGCATGACCACACCGGACACCGCCATCGCGACGCCGGCGAAGATCAATGAGAGGGTCCGCGGGACGCGGGAGATGAGGAACATCTCCCGCGCCACCGGGTCGGTGAGCAGTGTGCCGAGCGAGATGTCGAACTCGCCGACGAGCAGCGACGCCGCGACCAGGGCGGCGGTGACCACCGCCAAGCCCAGAAGTGCTGTCCTACGATGCATTCGAGAAGGCATCCGCGAGCTGCTCGTACGTCTCGGCGTACGCCTGGATGCTCTCGCGCGTGTAGAAGTACGGATCGAGGTAGACGATCTGGTCCTCGGACGCGAACGTCGTGCGGGCGAACGCTTCCTGTGCATCGATCACCGACTTCGCCGGAGCGGCACCGGGTTCACCGGCCGCGGCGTCGCGGTCCAGCACGATCATCCAGTCCGGGTTCGCCGCGGCGACGGCCTCCGGCGCGAGGCCGGAGTCGCCGTGCACGTCGCCGGCCTCACCGGCGAAGACGTCGCGCAGGTTCAGTGGTTCGATGATCCGACCGATCCGTCCGGCACCGTTGTCGATCTTGCCGCCCGAGACGACGGACAGGAACACCGACTGGCCGGTGGTCCGCTCCGCCGCGTTGTCTTCGGCGGCGTCGAGAGCCGCAATGATCTCGGCCGCCTGCTCCTCGCGGTCGAAAACGACGCCGAGAGAGGCGGTCTGGCGCTTCAGTGACTCGACGTAACCACCCTCGGCATCGTCGGACGGCGCGATGTCCAGCGTGGGGGCGATGCGACCGAGTTTGTCGGTGTACTCCGAGAAGCGGTAACCGCCGATGATGAGATCGGGTTCCGCCTCGTTCACGATCTCCAGATTCGGCTCCCTGTGCGTCCCCACGTCGAGGATGGCGTCGTCGTCGATCCAGTCCTCGAACCCTTCGTACGGCATGATCGGCTTGGGCAGCGCCACCGGTTCGACGCCGAACGCGCGCAGGGTCTCCAGCGACGTGTTGTCGAGGGCGACGACACGCTGCGGGTTCTGGGGGACCTCGACAGGTCCGGTGGCGGTGTCGATCGAAACGGTGGTGGCGGAGTCCGCGGACGTGGTGTCGTCGGTGCTGCAACTCGCGAGCGCGCTCACCGTGATCACGGTGGCGAGGAGGGCGAGGATCGGGGTTTTCGGGGTCTTCACGAGGCTCCAGAGGGTGTGATGTCTTGACCGAACCTTTACCCGCTGGAGCGTAGCTACTTAGGTAAGGCTATGCAAAATTTCAGACTGCACGACGACGGCGGCCATTGCTTCCAACTCCGTGATCGCGCTGACGACGATCACTGCGCGGCTCCAGCCGTTTTTAACATTGCCGCAGAAGCTCGGTCGTACCCACTCGGCGTGACTCGATCATCGGGCGACGACCGGAACCGGGGCAGCGCCGGCTCACCTCGACGAGGGGTTTTTGATGGCTCCACCTGCTTGATCCGACGATGTCGGAATCGGCACACTGCAGGTGACCACCTCGCCCCCGGTGCCACCTCCTGCATCCGGAGCACGTCGCACCAGTCCTCATCGCGGTGGCCGCGAGGTACCCCGACGCAGACAGGATCCTGACCATGACCCGAGGAGCGGACCGACGCATCGCACCGATGGCGCCGGATCTGATCGCAGCGTGTTGGACGTCGGCGGGCGATGTCCGCCCCGACGCGCCACACCCTGTGAGTCCGATTCCGATCGCGGACCGGATCACGGCGGTGTCCGATGCCGGGTTCGCCGGCATGGGGATCGTCGCCGCGGACCTCGCGGCCATTCGCGACGACATCGGACTACCGGCCCTGCGGAGCATGCTCGACAATTCGCCGTTGAGGTATGTCGAGATCGAACTGCTGGAACGGTGGTGGATCCCCAGAGGAGAGAACGGAAGCACCCACGACACTCGCGACCTGCTGCTGGAGGCCGCTGAGATCCTCCAGCCGACGCACATCAAGATCGGCTCGGAGAATGCGCCGCCTCGTGACCTGGAACCCGTGGTCGACGCGTTACGCGTGTTGACCCGCGAGGCCGTGGAGCGCGGCACCCGCATCGCCATCGAACCGATGCCGTTCTCGATCATCTCCACCATCCTGGACGGGGCCGACCTCGCCCGCGCCACAGGAGATCCCGCGTGCGGCGTGATCGTCGATGCCTGGCACGTCTTCCGTGCCGGCACCACCCTCGACGAACTGCGATCTTCCCTGACCGGCGACGTCGTGTTCGGTGTGGAACTCGATGACGCCGACGAGCACGTCGTCGGGTCGTTGTTCGACGACACGATGGACAACCGTCGACTGTGCGGTGAGGGAGTGTTCGACCTGAACGGACTGATCAGTGTTCTGCGCGAGGTCGGATACGACGGAACCTGGGGTGTCGAGATCTTGTCCCACGACTTCCGGTGCATGCCACTCGATCTCGCCCTCACCCGAGCGCACGAGAGCGCAGTCGCACTGGTGCATCCCCTGCCATGACGTCCGGTCGGCGAGGTCGATCCACTGTCAGATGATCGTGGCGAGTACACCGCCGTCGGCGCGAACGGCTGAGCCGTCGATGGCCGAGGCGCGAACTTGTCAGGAACGTCGTCGCCGAAACATCGGCCCAGCGGGCCGACCGCCGTACGACTGTTCGCGCCACCACGTCAGGCAGGCCCGCGAAGCTTCCCCCGTACGACGATGACTCCGACCAGGATCACCAGTGCCGCGATGACGAGCGCAGACGGTCCGCCCCGAGGTAGCGAGGTCAGAACCGGTGTGGCTGCGAACAGCGCGAGACCGAGCGGGGGCAGTGTCATCAGCCCCACCCCCGTCCCGTACCAGAGGCCTTGTCGCTTGTCCCAGTCCGGTCTGGCCTGCACGGCTTCCTCGAAGCGGACGATCGCGATTCCGAGTGGCGTAGCGACGAGGAGCCACAACAGCGGCGACGTCGGTAGTCCCGGTCGACCGAGAAGTGCATCCGTGACCAGAGTGGCACCGAGATAGGCCGGCAGGAACATACTCACCGCCAGAACGACTCCGAGCGTGACATCTGATGGCTCGTCACTTGATGGCGACCCGACAGACGAGGTCGGGTCGGGACTCATGACTCGAGCGTATCGACACCGAGGAGATCGAGGGCGGTGTGCCGCCACCGCGCCGTGCACTGTTGTCAGGACCCAGCGCGGACACATCAGAGTTCTGCGCGAGTGGACCGTTCACCGCGATCCGATCGCCGAGCGTGGTCTGTCGCGCGACGATCGGCGGTCATTCCCCGGTGTCCCCGTCGATGCACTGGCGGAGGAGATCTGCGTGTCCGTTGTGTCGGGCGTACTCCTCGATCAGGTGCAGGTGAATCCAGCGCAGCGAGACCTGCAGGCCATCGACCGTGCCGATCGACAACGCTTCCAGGTCGGTGTTCGCGGCGAGGGCCCGACTCTCCTGGACGGCCCTGTCGTAGGCGGCGAACACCTCCGCGACAGGTGTCGAGTCGAGGCTGTCGAAGTATCCGTCGGGCTCGGCGTCCGAGTAGTACAGAGGTGGGCGTTCACGGCCGGCGAGCCGTCTGGCGTACCAACTACGTTCGACTTCTGTCAGGTGTCTCACCAAGCCGAGAAGGGACAGAGTGGACGGCGGTATCGACCGCACTGTCAACTGCGCGTCGGTGAGACCGTGGCACTTCCACAGCAGAGTTGCTCGGTGGTAGTCCAACCACGATTCGAGCATGGTCACTTCGTCCGCGACGAACGGCGGTTCCACGCGGTTCACAGGGTCGGTCATGGTCGAACTCTATGTCCGGACACCGACACGTGGGTTCGACCGACTCGATGCTACGGATCCAGGTGACCTGCGCGAGTGGGTCATCCCGAGCGTTCAGTCAGTGGTAAGCGGACTCCGGGTGCTGACGCGCCGTCGAGGACCACGTCGCGCGGACGGTGGTCCCCGTGCCCGAACGATCCACTGTCGACGATGTGCTCAGTGCCGTGATGAGCGGCAGGCCGTTACCCCGAAGAGCGTTGTGCACAGGCAGTTTCCACCGCCCGAGATCAGCGACGGTGACGTCCAGCGCGCCGAGGTCGACCGAGTAGGTGGCGCTGATCTGCATCGTGCCGACACCGTCCGTGTCGAGGTACGCGTGGGTCGACGACATTGGCCATCGCTTCGTACACCGCCAGCACCACATCGGCTCTGCGCGCGTCGTCGAACGGCAGGATACGGAGCCAGGCGGACAATGCTCGGCGTACGGCGCCGATGCACAGGGCGTCAGCGGGGACATCTGACATGACGAGGCCCGGGTTCCGGACGCTCGGACCGAGAGTGCTGTCTGCGACACCGTCATGGGTCGCGTCCAGCACGCCCGCCGTGCGACCGTTCAGGACGACACCGCGGCCAGTGCCGCGTCGAGGTCGGGGTGGAGCGAGAGCATCTCGTCCATTCCGACGAGCGTGAGTGGACGGGTGGTCGCAGGCCCGTTCGACACGACAGCGAGCGCGACGAGTGCGCCGAGTCGGCGGTGCGTGTCGATGAGGGCCGTCATGCCGGTGGAAGAGAGAAAATCGACGTCGGTCAGGTCGACGATCACCGCGGAGGGCACGTTGTCAGACAGTGCTCGGTCGAGACCTGCCGTCAGCATGGGCGTGGACTCGAGGTCCAGATCGCCGCGGACCGACACGATGAGTACAGACCCGTTGCGGGCGGCGGTGACCTGGACGGATCGTCGGTCGACGTCCTGCTCGCGTGCGCGATCAAGGGTCACAGCGGTACCGCCACGACCGAGGTGACCGTGCGTTCCGCAAGCACCGACACACGCACGTTCTCTCGTTGCGATTGCTCGACCAGAGCGGCGAAGGCCGCGTCCGCGGTGATACCCCGAACTGCCATGACGATGCCCTTCGCCTGTTCGATGCAGGCCCGGGTCTTCATCGCTCTGCGGAGATTGCCTGACTCTTCCCGAGCGTCCGCGGTGTGCCGCGATTCCCACACCGCGACCTCCACGGCGGTCACGAGCACCGTGACCAGCACCTCGTCGATGTCGCTGAAGCCGTGATCGCCGAAGCTGTAGATGTTCAGCGATCCCGCATGTTCGGAATCGACGCCCAGGGGTGCCGACAGGAAGCTGCGCACACCGGCCTCGGAGGCTGCAGCGGCGAAGAGCGGCCATCGCGCCGCAGCATCCTCGACGTGCACGCACACGATGCGCCCGGTCCGGGCGGCTTCGAGGCAGGGCCCCTCGTTCACGCGGTACTGATCGGCATCGATGTCGCTGACTCGGGAATCCGACCGCGCCGCGGTCTCAGGGTTCGCCGCGTCGTGATGCAGGAGGGTCACCCCGGCCATGTCCGCTCCGGGGATCGCGGCGACCGCCTGTTCGCACAAGCCCTGGAGGAGAGTCTCGAACCGACTGTGCGACAGCAGGAGTCCACGAAAGGCGTCCAATGCGTCGAAGGTGTCCGCGGCGAAGTACTGCATCGTGATCGCCGTGCGGACACCACTGGCCGTGCGGGACGACAGCGCTCCCGCGATCTCGTCGTCGAAGGCGTTCGCGGCGGCCAGTGCTGCCGCCGTGCTGTGATCGTCCGGGGGCAGGCCGGGCGTGACCGAATCCGTCATGCGGAGTCCTCTGTGGTGCAGTCATGACTGTCGACCCCACACACGGTATGTCGCAACGCGCGACCACTGGACGTCCGGTCGATGCTCGTCCGACGCAGACCGACTAGTGACGTGTGGGTGCGCGGGAGGTGACACGGGGCAGGAATGCGCGGTCACGACCACGGGACAGTGCGGCCGGGTTGTGAGACCGCCAGACAATGGTTCGGCCGCGCTCTCGGTGGAAGGCCCGAATCTAAAATTCATGCATGGAGCACCCAGAAGTTCGTCGAAACGGCCTGTCATGACTGCCACAGTGGAGCAGAAAGGCTCTGTCTCCGTCGAGATCGACGGTGCGGTCGCATGGGCCGTGATCAGCAATCCGACCCGTCGCAACGCATTGAGCGCAGCGATGATGCGCGATCTGCACGCGCGACTGCAAGAGCTGGACAAACGCCCCGACATCCGCGCCATCGTGCTGCGCGGGGAAGGTTCGGAGGCATTCGTCTCCGGAGCCGACATCTCGGAGTTCGAATCGCAGCACGGTTCCACCGATGCCAAGCAGGCCGCCGACGACGCCATTGCCGCGTTGTTCTTCGGACTCGCCGCCATGCACACGCCGACCATCGCGATGGTGCACGGCTTCTGTATGGGCGCCGGCGTCGCCGTCGCGCTCACCGCGGACATCCGCATCGCCGATGAGGCGTGCGCGTTCGCGATTCCCGCCGCACGTCTGGGAATTGCATACCCGGTTCCGCCGACGCGCGTGCTGCAGCGCATGGTCGGCTCCGGTCACGCCGCCGAGATGCTGTACACCGGCGGTCGCGTCACGGCAGAGACCGCGCTCTCCATCGGTCTCGTGAATCGGGTGGTTCCGAAAGACCAGTTGCACGAGGCCGTACGCACACTCGCGACGACCATCGCGGCCAATTCACCCATGTCGGTGCGGGCTGCGAAGGTGGCCCTCGCGAGCGACCTCTACCCGGAGATGCTCTCCGAGGCCGAGGCTTTCGTGGCCATGTGCGCGGGCTCGGACGATGCCGTGGAAGGTGGGCGCGCCTTCATGGAGAAGCGGCGACCCAAGTTCACAGGCGTCATGTCCTGACGCAGTCCTGCAACCACGTTCGGGTTGCGAGAATCATGTGGGCCGGTCGTACCGACTGAACGCATCGGGTCGAGGCGGTGCTCGAGGTGCGCTCTGTGGTCACGTTCGCGCTGGCTGTCGGGGAGTCGACCACCGGTTCACTGGAGTTGTACCGCACCCCGCCGGGGGAGCTGACCGTCGTGCAGCACACCACAGCCGCGATGATCGGGTCGGCGTTGGTGGCGGAGGTCGCCGCCACCAGCCCGACCGACGAGGTAGCAGGGCTCGAACACGTCGCTGTGGAGGAGTTTCGCGCACGGAGGTGCACACGGCCATCGGGATGCTCGCTGCCCAGTTCGCTCGCGCGGCGATCGTCGACGTGCCATGGTGGTGAGCATCAGTCGTCGGGGTAGTCGAAGGGTCGTGCCGTTGCCTCCTCTGCCCCAGTTCCAGAGCGCGATCCGCGGTCCGTGGTTGACGTCGGTGTTCGGTGCCGTTCTTCTCGTGTCGCTGCCGGTGATCACCGTGACTGGTCTGCTGTCCTACATCGCGTACGGGCCGCAGTTCGGTCAAGCTCGCCCCGGCGACGTGGGGTGGTTGAGGTTGCCCCAGTTCGACTGGCCGACCGATCCGTCGTGGATCTATCGGCTGAACCAAGGCCTGCACGTCACCCTCGGACTCGTCGTGATTCCGCTGGTTCTCGCGAAGTTGTGGTCGGTGATGCCGAAGCTGGTGCAATGGCCGCCGGTCCGATCCCCGGCGCAGGCGCTCGAGCGGCTCAGCCTGTTGATGCTCGTCGGTGGTGTGCTGTTCGAGATCGTCACCGGTGTGCTCAACATCCAGTACGACTACGTCTTCGGCTTCGACTTCTACACGGCCCACTACTTCGGGGCATGGGTGTTCATTGCCGGATTCCTCGCGCACGTGGCCGTCAAAGTTCCGGTCATGTGGAGGACGTTGCGACAGACGTCGCTGTCCGAGGTGCTCCGGGAGCGCAACCGAGCGGCCGGGATGGAACCGGAGCACGAGCAGAAGGCGCCGGACGGCATCTCCCGGCGCGGGGCCCTTGCACTCGTGGCCGGCGGGAGCGGACTGCTGGCGGCACTCACCATCGGGCAGACCATCGACGGGCCGTTGCGATCCACCGCTCTGCTGGTGCCCCGCGGCCGCTCCTACGGCGACGGGCCGAACGACTTCCAGATCAATCGCACGGCGGTCGCAGCGGGAATCGATCCGGCGTCCACCGGGGATTCGTGGCGTGTGGAGTTGTCGGGAACGACGAGCGTGGTTCTCGACCGAGCAGCACTCGAGGCGATGGATCAGCACACCGCGGTATTGCCGATCGCGTGCGTCGAGGGGTGGTCGACGACGCAGGAGTGGACCGGGGTGCGCCTGCGGGACCTCGCCGGCCTCGCCGGCGTGACCGACGGCACCGCCACAGTGGCCTCGCTGGAACAGGGAGGTGCGTTCGCGCAGGCGACGCTGGCGCAGAACCAGGTGTGGCATCCGGATTCGCTTCTCGCGTTGACCGTCAACGGTGCGGCGCTGTCACTCGACCACGGCTATCCCGCGCGGGTGATCGTTCCGGGCCTTCCCGGTGTCCACAACACCAAGTGGGTGTCGCGTATCGACTTCGCAGGCGGGGCCGATCGATGAGGCGGCTGTATGGGGCAGGCGCGGCTCACGCGGCCGTCATGGTCGTGTCCTTCGTCCTCGCGGGTGCCGCCGTCCTGACTCTCGGGGTGGATGCACTGTGGAACTCGGACAGGTGGTGGCAGTCGATCGCCGTGTGGTTCATCGGTGCGGCCATCCTGCACGACCTCGTTCTGTACCCGCTGTACTCGCTGGCGGATCGGGCGACGCGCCCGACTCGCAACTGGACGGTTCGACAGGTTTCGGTGCGGCAGCACATCCGGGTGCCGGCCCTCGGCGCCGCGCTGACGCTGCTGGTGTTCTTCCCGGGCATCCTGAACACCGACGACACTGCCATCGTGGCGGCCACGGGCCTGAACCGTGACCCGTATCTCGAGCGATGGCTGTGGGTCGTGGCGGCCATGATCGCGATCAGCGTCGCGATGTTCCTGGTGCGGGTGCTCGCGGCGATGAGGCGGCCGTCACCTGCGACGCCACGCGGCCACGATCGGACGGATACACAGGGCGTCTAGGGGGCGTGCGAAAAGACCTCCGCGAGAACGTTTCACGTCCGCTCCGGTGACGTTCCATCATCGCTGCCACGCAGGTGGACGCGGGAAGGATTGCGGTCGAACACCATCCATGGGCCGTGTCGCGGCGAATGTGGAGTGACCATTACCGACGACAAGGAGCTGCAATGTTCACCATTCGTAAGTCCGTGGCCGCTACCGCGATCGGCGTGATGTCCCTCGTCCCGCTCGCCGCCTGCTCGTCCAGCGACGACGGCGGATCGGCTGCGGCAACGACGTCCAGTTCGTCCTCCGCTGCCGCATCGTTGTCCACACAGCCCGAACCCGCCGCGCAGGTCGACGCTCTGACCGGCGTGGACACCGCCGTTGCGCTCGATACCGGCTTCACGGACGCTCTGACCACGCTCGGGTTGACCCCGGGAACCGTGGGCACGGCGACCCTCGCGGATGGATCACTTCGATTCCCGATCACCGGCGGCAACGTCAAGTACTGGACGCCGGGCACGGTCGATCCGTACGTGCAGGGCTCCATCGACCACGAAGGCAGCGGATTGTCGCTGACCGCCGGCGGCACCACGGTGGAGCTGACCAACTTTGTCATCGATCCGGGCACCTCACTGCTCATGGGTGATGTGACCGTCAACGGAGAGAGCGCCGCCACCGACGCCGTGCTGTTCGATCTCGACGGCCGCACGCTCGAGCCGCTGGCCACCGGCCCGAACAACACCGCGATTCTGCAGGGCACGACCGTGCATATCTCCGAGACCGCCGCCGGCCTGCTGAACGAGACGTTCAAGACCGACGCCGTCACCCCGGGACTGCTCGTGGGAGTCGCCACGATCACCGTCAACACGCAGTAACGAGGCACTGCCTCCTACCCGGCCCACATCGACACCGATGTGGGCCGGATCGTGTCGACGAGTCGGGCGACGGCCCCTGAACGTGGAAAACGACTGAACGCGACGTTTGTCGCCGACGTCCACCGGGAATGGACAATCATCCACATCGAGGAAGTGCCGGACCAGTCGGGGTCTGTAGAAGGGACAAGCGTGACAGCGACTTCGGCGGGCGAGGCCCCTGACAATTTCGATGTTCTGTTCGACACTGCCTCCACCGGTACCGCGTGGTGGGTGCGGCACCGGGACGGCCGACGGAACTTGTTGCCGGTCGGGCGTTGGCTCGGCGGCGAGCACGCAGACGCCGATGACCGCGCAGTGGACGAGACGTTGCTCGCCCTCTGCCGGGGGCGCACGATCGATCTCGCGTGCGGGCCGGGCCGGTTGGTCGAGGAACTGCGGCGACGGGGAGTATCGGCGATGGGTGTGGACACGTCCCCGGCAGCTGTCGCGCTGGTCCGCGAACGTGGTGCCAAAGCCGAGCTGGCCGACATCTTCGACATCGTTCCACACGAAGGGCATTGGGACACAGTGCTTCTCGTCGACGGGAACATCGGCATCGGTGGTGATCCCGGCCGTGTCATCGGTCGTGCGCACGACATCGCGTGCGAGAGCGGGACGGTGCACGTCGAAGTGGCAACGCCCGGAACGGGATTCGTCGCCGAATGTCTGCGTATCGAGAACGACGAGACTGCGGGGCCCTGGTACGACTGGGCGCGAATCGATGCGGACACGCTGGCGCCACTCGCCGCGGCACGAGGGCTGGTACCGGTCAGTGTGACCGCGATCGCCGGTCGGCACTTCGCTCACTTCGTCAAACCCCCGTACGGTTCGGCCCCCGAGACTTCCGAGTGAGCGGCCCGACCGCGACCGATCGGCGGCGCGGGTGGGTTCCTCGAGTTCCGGAACTGATCGGCGCACTACTTGCGGCTGCATTGGTCGTCGCGGCAGTGGTCGTGGCGCGGCGGGAGAATGCCGTCGTCACTCCGCTGATCGGCGGCATGGGTTTCGACTTCGACGATTTCGCGTCGCTCGCGCCGCTGTTCGGGCGGTGGGGCGCTCATGTGGGGCCGGGGACTCCGGTCGCGGTGATCGGCGGCGTCCTGGTGGTGATCCTCGGCCCGTCCGTGGCGGCACGCATGTCGTGGCGTCCGCTGCTCCTCGTCACCTGGGCGACGACCCTTGTCTGGACCGTCGGTCTGGCTGCGGTCGACGGCTGGCAGAAAGGGTTCGTCGACAAGTTGACGTCCCGCGACGAGTATCTGTCCGAAGTGGGTGGTATCGACGACATCGGTGCCACACTGCGCGGCTTCTCCGACCGGATCATCGACGGCCAGGCGGAGTCCTGGACCACGCACGTCTCCGGGCATCCCCCCGGCGCGATTCTGACGTTCGTGTGGTTGGACCGCATCGGACTCGGGGGAGGCGCGGCCGCCGCATGGTTGTGTGTGATCGTCGGGTCATCGGCCGCCGTCGCCACCGCTGTCGCCGTGGCAGCGCTCGTCGGCCGCGACACCGCCCGACGGTTGATCCCGTTCGCCGTGATCGCCCCCAGCGCGATCTGGATCGGTGTTTCCGCGGACGGATTCTTCACGGGTGTGTCCGCCTGGGGCATCGCCTTTCTGGCCGTCGCAGCAGCCGGTCGACGACCTCGGCACGATGCCGCGGCCGTCGCGGCGGGCCTCCTGCTCGGGTTCTCGGTCTACCTGAACTACGGCCTCGCCCTGATGGGACTGCCGGCCCTGGCGGTCCTGATCGCCTCTCGCCGCGTGCGGCCACTGGTACCGGCGATCGGCGGCGCCCTCGTCGTCGCCGGCCTCTTCACCGCGTCGGGCTTCTGGTGGTTCGACGGGTATGTGGCCGTCCAGGAACGGTATTGGCAGGGAATCGCGTCCGCACGTCCGTTCCAGTACTGGAGCTGGGGCAACATCGCGGCTCTGGTGTGTGCGGTGGGACTCGCGGTGCCCGCCGCCCTGTCACGCGTGGTGTCACTGCCACGTGTGCGACGTGCCGAGCCGGTGACGCTACTCGTGATGGCAGCTCTGCTGGCGGTGACCTTCGCCGACCTGAGCAGGCTGAGCAAGGCGGAGACGGAACGCATCTGGCTGCCGTTCCAGGTGTGGATGACGGTTGCCACTGTCGCGATCGGGGACCGCTCGGTGCGCTTCTGGCTGGCAGCGCAAGTCGTGCTGGCATTGGCGATCAACCATCTGACGTACACGAACTGGTGAGCGACCCGCCCCCCTCGATCGACACGACAAGGAGAAAACGATGCACGTGTTACTCACCGGCGCGGCCGGTTTCATCGGTGAACACATTCACGAAGCACTACTGGCGGCCGACCACGACGTGACGGCTGTCGACGCGTTCCTACCCTCGGCGCACGGCTCGACGCCACTGCACGCGCCGAACGTCACGACGGTCGACGTCCGCGACCCCGGCGCTCTGGACGATGTCATGGCGGGGGTCGACGTGGTGTGTCACCAGGCCGCCGTCGTCGGAGCCGGCGTCAGCACTGCGGACGCACCCGCATACGCCAGCCACAACGACCTGGGTACTGCCGAAGTACTTGCCGCGATGGCCCGAGCCGAGTGCCGGAAGCTGGTTCTCGCGTCGTCGATGGTCGTCTACGGCGAAGGTCGCTACCGCTGCCCCGTGCACGGTGTCGTCCGTCCGCGCCCCCGGAACCCGTCGGATCTGCGGAACGGGGTCTTCGATGCGAAGTGCCCGCAGGGTGACGAGCCGGTGACGTGGGAGACGGTGGACGAGGACGCTCCGCTCGAGCCTCGGAGTCTCTATGCGGCAAGCAAACTCGCGCAGGAGAACTATGCACTCGCCTGGTCGCTGGCGACGGGCGGATCGGTCACGGCGCTGCGGTACCACAACGTCTACGGCGATCGAATGCCCCGTGACACACCGTATTCGGGTGTCGCAGCGATGTTCCGCTCATCGCTGGAGTCTGGTGAGCCGCCGACGGTGTACGAGGACGGCGGGCAGATGCGAGACTTCGTCGACGTCCGGGACGTCGCCGCCGCGAACCTTGCCGCCGTCGAGCACGACGGAGCGGGGTTCGTTGCCTGCAACGTCTGTTCGGGACACCCGATCTCGATCGGTGACGTAGCGCGCATTCTGTGTCGTGCACACGGCGGCGGCATCGAACCGGCGGTGACGGGTCAGTTCCGTCCCGGCGACGTGCGGCACATCGTTGCCGGTGCTGCTCGGGCCGACAGAATTCTCGGATTCCGAGCTGCCGTCGGTCCGGACGAGGGGCTGACGCGGTTCGCGTCCGCACCGCTGCGGGCGGCATCCGACGGCTCGGCCCCGGTGGTGTGACGATGATCGATCCTTCCGATGTCACCGTCGTACTCCCGTGCCGCAACGAGGCGCAGTCTCTTCCCGATGTTCTCGACGCCGTGCCCGACGGCTATCACCGCCTGGTCGTCGACAACGGCTCCACCGACGGCACCGCGGACGTGGCCCGCGCGCACGGGGCGCAAGTGGTCGTCGAGGCTGTTCCCGGGTACGGCTCCGCCGTGCACGCCGGAATCATCGCCGCGCGAACGACGGTCGTCGCCGTCATGGACGGGGACGGGTCGATGGACCCGCGCGAACTGCCCGGCCTCGTCGCAGCGCTGGACTCCGCTCAGCTCGTCGTCGGTCGGCGCCGCCCGGTGCACCGCAGTGGCTCGCCGTGGCACGCCCGCCTCGGCAACACGGCCATCGCCTGGCGTCTGCGCAGACGACTGAAGATCGACGTCCACGACATCGGCGCTCTTCGGGTGGCCCGCCGCGACGATCTGCTCTCGCTCGACGTCCCGGACCGACGCTCCGGCTACCCGCTGCAGCTGTTGGTTCTCGCCGCTCGGGCAGGGTGGACAGTGGTCGAGCGCGACATCTCGTACCGCCCGCGGACCGGGGGAGTGTCGAAGGTGTCGGGGTCGGTTCGCGGCACGGTGGTGGCCGTCTGGGATTTTGCGAAGGTGATTCCATGATCGATGCGACGCTGCTCGTCATCGCGAAAGCGCCGGTACCCGGCTTTGCCAAGACTCGACTGATGGCCGCCATGACCGCCGAGGACGCCGCGTCGGTGGCGGCCGCGGCGCTGCTCGACACACTCGCCGCGGCGAGGCAGGCTCCTTTCGCCCGGCGGGTGGTCGCGATGACCGGCGACTTGGCCGAGGCGATGCGCAGCAACGACATTCAGAGGTCACTGGCTGACTTCGACGTCATCGACCAGCGCGGCGACGATTTCGCGGAACGGTTGATCCACGCACATCACGACGCCGCCGGATCAGGCCCCGTCGTGCAGATCGGCATGGACACACCGCAGGTCGACCCCGCGATGCTGGCCGACATCGGTCGAGCCTTGGAGCCGTCGTCGGCGATCCTGGGCCGTGCCGAGGACGGAGGATGGTGGGTGCTCGGACTGCACGACGCATCCGATGCGCAGGCCCTACGAGCAGTGGAGATGTCCACCGACCGCACCGGGGACGACACGCGGGACGCCCTGCAGCGCTGTGGCCTCGTCGTCGGTGCAGCACCGACTCTGCGTGACGCCGACGAACTCGTCGATCTCGACCCGATCGCACGACAGTGCCACCCGGACAGCGAGTTCGCCCGATGCGTGGATGCGCTGCCCGTTCCGAGGCCGACGGGGGAGACACTCTGACCGCGACCTCCGGCACCCGGAGTGTGCTGTTCCGCTTCTACCTGGTCGGGGCTGCGAGCGCCGTCGCGTACGTACTGTTGTTTCTCGTGTTCCGAGTCGTCATGTCGTCTCAGGCTGCGAATGTGCTGGCGCTCCTGGTCTCCGCGCTCGCGAACACCGCGATCAACCGCCGGTTCACCTTCGGTATTCGCGGTACCGACGCGATCGTTCGCCAGTACGTGCAAGGACTTGTCGTCTTCGCCCTCGGGCTGGCGGTGACCAGCGGGTCGTTGGTGCTCCTGCACAGGTGGGCACCCGATGCATCGAGAGCAGTCGAGGTGTCCGTCCTGGTGGCCGCGAACCTCGTGGCCACGGTCGTGCGCTTCGTCGGGTTGCGCCGGGTGTTCACCGAACACCGATCGTGAACGTAGCACGAGCACGTGTCACGACACGTCGACACTGTCGGCCGGGATGATCTGCAGGCTAGAGTCCGCGCCGGGATCACTGCCTGTCACCAACACGTTTCCCGTTCGTGAATCCACGGCGACGGAATTGGCCTGACGAACCGTCGGCAAGTCGACCACGGTCCGCGGCGATGCCGGCTCGGCCACATCGACGACACGAAGGATGTTGCTCTCGGTCAGCGTGATCAGAAGGAGCTTCCGATCGGCGTCGTAGGCGAGCCCGTAAGGATTGCCGGGTGCGTCGATGCGAGCGACCTCGCTGATGTCGGGAGTAATGCGTTCGAGGTATACCGCGCCACCGTCGGTGTCGGCGAAGGCAGCGAGGTCGGCGCCGAGGGATGTCGCATGCGTCAGTTTGGTTCCCAGTGGGGCCTGTGCAACGAGTTCCTGGTCCGGCCCGCTGTAGATCCAGATCCCGTTGCCCTGCACATCTGCGACAGCTGCGTAATTGCCGACGGCTGCAACGCCGCCCGGTTGCACGGGACCAGCGGGGAGAGATGCGGTCACGACACCGTTGCGTACGAAGACGACTCCGCCGCCCATCTCGTTGGTCACGACGGTCGCGCCGTCGGCGGTCACCACGGCATCGTGCGGTTGCCGTCCGACGCCGCGGGTGGTGGAGAGCGTCGCTCCGTTCGCCGGATCGACCAGGAGCAGTTCGTCACTGGACTCGAGGGGCGCGAGTACCGGTCCGTCCGGGCCGGCGAGGGAGAGGTGTCGCGGCGCACCGACCGTCGGCACGAACGATCGCTCGACTCCGGTCGCCGCGTCGAGCAGCCTCAGGCCATCGGGTTCACGCACTGCGGCGACGGCGATGCCGGACGACGTGACGACGATTCCCTCGGGTGCGCCCGGAAGCGGAACGACGGTGCCGATCGGATCCTGCGCTGCGGGCGCCCGAGCCGGTTCGGCGGCGGGTGTCTGCGTCGGCCCGGGTGCAGTGTCGTCGGTGGAACAGCCGGCGACGAGAGCCAGTACCGACAGGGCGACGACGATGCGTTTCACGGTGAACCACCGAACTTGTCTAGTGCGTCCAGGGATGTTCATCGTGTGCGTACCCAGCACGTTCACGCGGGAAACCCGAGTCGAGCTCCCACGAGCACAGCCGAGCTCGAGTCTGTCGGAATCGGTGCACGGAGCCGGGCTGATAGCGTCGATCGTCTCCACGCTTCATCGCACGAGGGGAACGACGAGACGATGACGGGCACACTCACCTGGCACGACGACATCAGTCCGCAAGCACGCGTCCTGTCGACGGCGATGAAGGCGCTCCTCAAGCCCACCCTGAGTATGTGGCCGCTCACCGACGGCGGCATCAAGGCCATCGGGCACCTCGATCGCGTCGTCGACCGACTGCCGAAGCCGCCTCGCGTCACTATCGACCAGGTGGTTCTCGGTGGTGTGCCCTGCGAGAAGACGACACATCCTCGGACGGCCACCGGCTCTCTGGCCGGTGCGACGGTTCTCTACTTTCACGGCGGCGGCTTCGTCTTCTGCGGACTGGCGACCCACCGCGGTGCGTGTGCCATGATCGCCGCCCGTGCGGGTGTTCCGGTGTACTCCGTGGAGTACCGGCAGATTCCGTACGGCGGCATCGGTACGTCGATCTTCGATGCCATGGCCGCCTACCGCGCCGCGTCGGCGACGGTGGCCGATCCGTCGAAGATCATCGTGGCGGGAGACTCGGCCGGCGGTTACCTCGCGATGAAGGTCGCCGAACTGGCTGCGCTGGAAGGGTTGACACCACCCGCGGCCGTTCTGGGATTCTCGCCGTTGCTCAATCTGGACCTGAGGAGCCATTCCCGTGCGTTCATGAAGCGGGACGCGTATCTTCCGATGAAACAGGTTCTCGCGCTGGAGGATCGTTGGATGAACGGGCCGGATTCCATCCCGGGCGCAGCGTCTCCGATCGATGCCGATCCATCGGTGTTTCCGCCGGTGTTCCTGTCCTCGGCGCAGTACGAGTTGATGCGCCCGGACGTGGAGGCGATGACGCGCAAGCTCGAGGACGCCGGCCGGATCGTCGAGACCCATGTGTGGCGCGGTCAGGTGCACGCATTTCCCGTGCTGGCAGGCGTACTTCCGGAAGGCCGCGAGACGCTGCGGAGCGCGGTGGACTTCGCTGCGCGCCACCTCTGAGCCGTTCAGACGATTCCACCCGAGCTGGTCGTCGCTCCCGCGTGGTGCACGCGCGCGGCTCGGTTGTCGAATGTCCCGACCCATCGCCTAGATACTGGCCACACTCCACATCGGTGGTGCACGTCTCGGACCGATACTTGTCCCGTGACCGACATCGATGTCTCCGCACTGCCTCGCTACAGCAGGACCGGCCGCGGAGCCCCCATGTTCCTGATTCACGGGATCGGGCATCGACATCAGATGTGGGACCCCGTGATTCCGATACTGGCAGATCACTTCGACACCGTCGCGATCGATCTCCCGGGCTTCGGAGAGAGCGATCCCCTCGGCGACGGTGACGCACCCACGCCGTCGCGACTGGCTGACCGGGTGGAGCTGGTGATGGACGAACTGGGCTGGGACAGTGCGCACCTCGTGGGCAATTCGCTCGGCGGGTGGCTCTCGTTGGAGCTCGCGCGCCGTGGTCGGGCGACGTCCGTGTGTGCACTCATGCCCGCCGGGCTGTGGCGCTCGACGGGCGGCACAGCCCGTGTGCGTCGGCAGGTGCTCTTCTCCGTGTGGGTGCACGGGTCTCGCGTTCCGGGTGCGGGGTTCCTTCTGCGCCGGCCACTGCTGCGGACCGTCGCCTTGTTCGGGCTGTTCGGCCGTCCGTGGCGCATCCCGTCGGTGGTGGCAGCCGACGATGCACGCAACCTCGCCACGTGCGACTTCGACCGCACGATGTCGGCCCTCGAGGGCACCCGCTTCGGCGGCGGAGACGAGATCGATGTCCCGATCACCGTGGTCTACGGGGGCAGAGACCCGCTCATCCGTGCAGCGGAGACGGACCTCGACGGGCTGCCGTCCCTCGCCGCCGTCATCGTCCACGAGCATCTGGGGCACGTTCCCACGTGGGACGATCCTGATCTCGTGGCAGCTGTGATCAGGGGCTCGACCACGGCGTCGTGAGCACACGTGGGAACGCCACGCTTTCGGTAGACGCTCACGCCCGCGACGCCAGGTAGTCGTCCACCGTCGTCGGGGCGCGGGGGTCGTCCCCCGTCGCGGCGACGCGTCCTGCAGAGAACGCGTGGTGCATCTCGACCTGCAATCTCGCTGCATCGTCGGAGAATCCGACCTGGAGTAGCTGGGTGATCGTCTCCTCGTCGGGGAGCTGCTGGTAGGGGAGATGGCCGATGCCCTGTGCTCGGCCGACCGCGGCGGCGACGTCCATCAGGGTGAGATCGACCGCGGTCCTGATCTCGCGGATGGTGGTGCCCTGGTGCTTGGGTTCCTCGACTGCGTCGGCCGCGGCTGCGCCGACGTCTCCGGCCGCCACCATCGGCAGGGGCACGTCGGGGGCGATGGAGTCCTGCAGTGCCCCGATGTGGCGGAGGTGGGGCAGGACGGGGTCGAGATTGTCGAAGAAGTAGCCGGGTCGGAGAAGGACGAGATCGGTCTCGAGGGCGGTGAGTCGCTGCTCCTGAGCGTGCAGTGCGGTGAGGAATCCGGTCCCGTACTCGAGTTCGGCGCCCAGAGAACTGAGTGCGACGACGCGTGGCACCCGTGCTCGTCGGAGTGCGTCGGTGATGGAGGACCCGATGTCGTTCATGTGTGCTCGGACGTCGGGTGCCGTGGGGTCGAACGGGACGAGGACGTAGGCCGCGTCCACGCCGGTGAACGCGGTGGTGAGGAAGTCGGTGTCGGTCAGGTCGCCCGTGTGCGTGGTGGCAGCCGGGTGTGGGTGGGGCCGTGCGGTGCGCGCGACACGGCGTACTCTCCATCCGCGGCCGAGGAGCGTGTCGGTGAGGCGTCGTCCGGTTCGGCCGGTGGCGCCGAGAACAGTGATGGTTCGTTGTGTGGTCACGATGTTCACGGTGCCGGGTTCGTGGTGGACAATGAATACCGTGGAGTCCACCATTGATGATCGATCGTCCAGGATGTGGCGCGGTGACGATGCGCTCGGCGACGCCCTGCACTCGCTGCGGATGCGTGGGGTGTTCTACGTTCGATCGGAACTGACGGCTCCCTGGGGTCTCGACATCCCCGCGATGGAGGACTGCCTGTGGTTTCACGCACCGGTGGTGGGATCGTGCCTGCTCGACCTGCCGGGGACGGAACCTCGGCTGGTGGGCGAGGGTGAGTGCGTGCTGGTCCCGCACGGTCGAGGCCACCGGGTGGTGGACGATCCGTCGTCCCTGTCGGTGTCGATGTACGACCCGGAGCCCGAGTGGATCTCGGACCGCTTCATCGTTCTCGAGCACGGCGGCGGGGGCGAGCGGGCCGTGTTGATCTGTGGCGCCGTGAAGTTCGATCATCCGACTGCTCGCTCACTCCTCGACGTGCTGCCCGATGTGCTGGTGGGTGATCGCGGGTCTGCGGTCTCGTCCGCGGTACTGGAACTGCTCGCGAACGAGGCCGCTGCCCGCCGGCCAGGTGGGGAGGCCGTGGTGACGCGGCTGGCCGACATCCTGATCATCGATCTCGTCCGAGCGTGGCTCCGAGAGGAGGGCGCTGAGATCGGCGGCTGGCTGGGGGCGTTGCGCGACAGACAGATCGGTGCCGCGGTCATCGCGATGCATCGGTATCCGGAGCGGCCGTGGACGGTGGCGGATCTGGCTCGGACGGCGGCGATGTCTCGAGCCGCCTTCGCCGCGCGCTTCACCGCGCTGGTGGGTGAGGCCCCGCTGGTACACCTGACCCGTCGGCGCATGCAGCTCGCGGCGGCGGAGCTCGCGAGGTCGAACGCCACCATCTCCTCGGTCGCGGCCTCGTTCGGATACGGGTCCGACGCGGCGTTCTCGCGAGCGTTCACCCGCACCATGGGTCGGTCCCCGTCGTCGATGCGGCACTCAGGGTCGGCGTCATAGGGGTATCCTGTTGTCCGACAACCCCTCACATCGGACGAAGACGCGGAGCGGCACGAACGGAGGCTATGCCTCAGCCTTCCGCGCTGCCACACGGTGGGCGGCATCCTGCACGAACCAGTAGGCCACCAGGCCGACGTACACGCCGACGAGCCCGCCGGTCACCCGTACGCCGCGCCGACGAGACAGAGACTCCCACGACACAGACATCGCACACCCTCTCACCGAACACGTCACCGATCCGGTGATTGTCCTCCGAACATGCCGATCAGCACAACGGCTGCGGGTGAGGGCGGAACGACCGGTCTGAGTCTCGCTGTCCTGGAGTGCCACCCTCGACCTTTGACGGGCGCCGTGGAGGCTACGCGAGAGTCAGCGCGTCGCGCACGGTCGCAGGCGACCTGCCGAGCAACTGTCCCAGCAGGGGATCGATTCCGGCGAACCAACCGCCGGCTGCAGCGTCGAACATCCCGAGTGTGAAGCGAGCCGCGAATTCCGGCTGTCCCGAAGCGACCCGGGCTGCGATCCAGTCCTCAGGGTCCATCAGGACTCGCCGTACCGTCCGCCCGGCCACGTCGGAAGCGATCGCCGCCACCTCCTCGAAGGTGGGTGCGGACTCGGCGGTCACCGTAACCGGTCCGTCGTACGCGCCGTTCGATGCGATGATCGCCGCCGCAGCCTCCGCCGAATCCGCTCGGGACGTCCACGACACCGGACCGTCGGCCGGAACGGTGATGACGCCGGACTCGCGCCAGGGGCCAGTCGACCAGGCCAGGCTGTGGGCGTAGAAGCCGTTGCGCAGCGAGGTCCACGGCAGGCCGGAACCCGCCAGCAGCCGCTCCGTCGCCGCGTGGTCTCGACCCGGACCGAATGGCGTGTCGTCCGCGGCCCCCTGATGACTCGTGTACAAGATTCG
Organism: Rhodococcus sp. NBC_00294; assembly: GCF_036163995.1. Lineage (NCBI taxonomy): Bacteria > Bacillati > Actinomycetota > Actinomycetes > Mycobacteriales > Nocardiaceae > Rhodococcus > Rhodococcus sp. NBC_00294. The sequence continues at coordinate 4,585,018 of NZ_CP108043.1, read as the reverse complement.
CCCCACGCCCGCGGTGACGGCCGCGTCGATCGCGTTGCGGTGCAGGGAGACTGCGTCGGCCCTCGGATCACTGGACGAGACGAGCAGCAGCTGATCGGCATTCGCGAACGCGTCCGGCAGCGACGCCGGGTCTGCGTAGTCGCCGTGGCGCACCTCGATGCCGAGATCGGCGAAGCGTCGGGCCCTGGACGCGTCTCTGACCGCCACCGCGATCTCCGAAGCGGGGCGATGTCTGAGCAGGTGGTCGACAGTGGCGCCGTTCAGCGCGCCGGTGGCGCCGGTGATGACGATCATGAGTGCCTCAGTTTCGTTGGTATCGCACCGGTGTTATCGATGGAAACCCAACGGTATCACGAGACTGTTATCGTTGGAACGTGATCAAGCCGACCAGCACTCGAGACGACGTCCGGGCGCGGATCATCGAGGTCGCGGCCGCCCTGCTGCGCGATCACGGCGTGGCCGCAGTGACCACTCGTGGGGTTGCCGAGGGTGCCGACGTACAGCCCCCGACCATCTATCGACTGTTCGGTGACAAGGACGGTCTCCTGGAATCCGTAGCAGAACATGTTCTGGCCGAGCATGTCTCGATGAAGAGACGCATCACCGAGACGGCCGCGTCGCAGGGCGTGGATCCCCTCGTGGACCTGCACGACGGGTGGCTGACGCAGGTCGAGTTCGGCATCGCCAACCCGGAACTGTTCCGGATGATGAACGGCCCGCAGCACCTGACACGATCTCGCGCGGCGCAGGCCGGCATGGACGTCCTCCGGGCTCGGATACACAGGGTCGCCGAGACGGGCCGACTGCGGGTGAGCGAACAACGGGCGCTCGGACTCGTCCAGGCAGCGGGTGTGGGCACGATCTCGGTGCTTCTCGCGACTCCGGCCGAGGACCGCGACGACGAGTTGGCCGACGCGATGTTCGATGCCGTCATGCGGCAGATCCTCACCGACCCGCCCGACCGCGAGCAGGACGACCACGCCGCCGCCGCGGTCGCTTTTCGTGCGATCACGCCGGCGTTGGACACGTTGAGCGCCGCCGAGCGCGCGGTCATGGTCGAGTGGCTCGATCGGGTGATCGCCGGACTCTGACACTCGACTCGCCGTTCTCGTCGAGGTCGTTCACAGCGGACTGCACGGACCGCGTGGTTTGTGACAAAGTACGAACAACGACGAGTTCGAGGGGTATCCGTGACACCACTGTTGAACGCTCCTGCACATCGACATCGAGTACCGGTCGACCATCGTGTGCTGGGTCTCGACCGTCGAACGTGGCCACCGGCGCTCGTCGTGCTCGCCGTGTTCCTGGTCTTCACCGTGGTGGTTCCGCGCATCGACGCTGCCCTCGACTGGGACGACCCCGTTCTGGCAGGGCAGCAGCTTGCACTCACCGACACCCTCGTCTTCACCCCCGTCGCCGGTTACGACGTCGAGTCCGGCTTCCGTGTCGGAGACGGAGGCACGTTCGGCGATGCCACCCTCGCCGGGGCCGGCATCACCTTCCAGGTGTCGACAGACTCGTACGACGGCACTCCCGATCAGCTGCTCGACCAGGTGCAGAAGGTCACGTCCCGGACGGACGACCCCACCTTCCGGGTCGACGGGAACAGGGCCACTCTCACCACGGCGGCCGGCGAGACCGGAGTCGCGCAGCCCTACAACAGCGTGCGAAGCGACGGGGTGATCGCGGCCTTCGTTCTCGGCGGCACAGGGGTCGACATCACTGCCTACGGGCCACCCACCCAGATGACCGCAGCCCTCGACGACGTCCGAGCGATGATCGCGAGCATCCGTACCGTGGATGGGGACGACGCATGAGCACTGTCGACCCCCGCACGTCTCCCGAGACGGTCGGCACGGAAGCTGGTCAGCGCCGAGCGGAAGCAGTCGAGATCTCCGGGTGGGGTGCGAGATTCCACTTCGTGCAGCCTCACAACCTCTCCTTCTGGGTCTACCTGGCGCTGACCGCCATAGGTGCGTTCCAGGCGTGGGCGTTCTTCGCACCCGACGCCGGGTTCTACGCCGAAGGGTTCGCGGTCGCAGCGGTGCTGTGCGGGTTGTGCGGACTCGCGTGGCTCGCCTGGTTCCATCACATCGACCGATGGGAGCGGCAACCAGGCGGGCTCGTGGTCGCTGCCCTCGTGTGGGGCGCTGTCCCGGCAACGTTCGCCTTTGCGATGACCGTCAACACGGCGATGCTCGGCATCTACCCCAAGCTGTTCGGTCAGGAATGGAGCGCGAACTGGGCGGCAGGTGCGACGGCACCGTTCACCGAGGAGGCGGCAAAACTCTGTGGTTTCCTGCTCCTGATGAGCCTCGCCCCGCGTCTCATCCGCACCGCGAACGACGGCCTCATCGTCGGAGCGTTCATCGGGCTCGGATTCGCCGTGTTCGAGGACTTCCTCTACGCGGCGAGTTCCACTGCTCGGGCATTCGGCACCGATCCCGTGGGCAACGCGGTGCACATGTCCGTCGTACGCATCGCTGTCAGTTTCGCCTCCCACCCTCTGTTCAGTGCCCTCGTCTGCACCGGAGCCGTCTATCTGATCGGGACGGCAGCGCAACCCCGGCGGGTCTGGCGTGGTGCGGCCTTCGTCGTCGCCGGCATGTTCCTCCACTTCACATGGGACGACGCCGGCGGTCTCGGTGGCGGCGGTCTGGGAAACTTCGTGGTGCTCCTGGCGTCGGTCGTCATCGGGTTCACGGTGCTGACCATCGCGTTCCGCCGGGCCGCACCGCGTGAGTATCAGTTCGTCCGCGACATCCTCGCCCCGGAAGTCGAGGCCGGTGTCGTCACCGATGCCGAGGTCGACGGTGTGCTGGACAAGAGGGCACGCAAGGCATTCGTGAAGTCCGCGCCCACTCGGAAGGCCCGACGAGCCCGCACACATCTGCGTCGCGCCGTTCTGGACCTGGCGCACGATGTCGCCCGCGAGAAGGGGGAGGACACCGAGTCCGTACGCCACTCTCGCAGCGAGGTCGAGCGGTTACGGGCAGCGGCCGGCTGATCGGCTCGGGCCGGGTGAGATCGGTCGAGTCACCGCAGCGAGCTGGTGAAGCGTCCGTCGAGGCCTGCACGTTTCATGGCGCGCCTGTGCAGAGCAGGCGGTGTGGAGGTCTATGTCACCGCCGCGAATCACGCTCGCCGGGGGCCGGGTATCAGCAGGGGAACGCGGTCCACCAGGTCGAGTGCGACATCGGGAGAGGCGCCGTCGAACACGGCGGTGTGGATCCCGCGCATGGCGCCGCTCACGAGTTGCGCTGCCGCGGCCACGTCGGTGTGGCGGTCGATCTGACCGGCATCGGCCGCTCTGTGCAGCAGTTGTTCGATCGCGACGACGAAGTCGGTGTGCCACCCCTCGGCGGTTCCTTCGCTGCGGGGAACACCGATGTTGCGGAACAGCACGTGGGTCGCCGGAGTGTCGTAGATGGCGGCCGCGGCGATGTGCAGGAACGATCGCAGCTGTCCCAGAGGATCGTCCGGCCACGTCGCCTGCTCGGAACGCGTTGCCATGCGGTCGATCAGCGTGGTGGCGGCATCGTTGACGGCTGCGTGGAACAGGTCGCGTTTGGTGGGGAAGTGGTGGAATGCGGTCCGAGCCGCGAGCCCGCAGTGCTGCGCCACGGCCTCCACGGTGATGTCGCCGTAGTCGGAGTGTTCGAGCAGCGTCTGGGTGGCGTGGACGAGCCGAGTCGGCGCCGGCCCCGGGTCGTCCGTGGTGTCGGACGCGGCCCACCGATAGAGAGTGGTCGGGTGGACACCCAGGTCAGATGCGACGGCGGTGGGACTCTCTGTTCCCTCGAAGGCACGCTCCACAGCGGCGCGACGGTCGGCCGCAGTGAACTTCGAGGCCCTGGCCATGATCGTGACACTACAGTCCGAGTCGGCCGAGCGGGAACGGCAACTCGGAAGATCAGCGCAGCAGCCGCGCCACCGCCGGAAGCAGTACCCGAGGTGGCGTCAGCGCTGCCGTGGCGGCCGCGATGGTGTTTCTCCGTCCTGAGATGACGTGTGGACGTGAGGTTTTGGCGTCGAGGGCGCGCATCGCGGTGGTGACGACCTCGGCGGGTGACTGGTACGAGCCGGTCGTCGCGGCGGACTCGCCGATGACATCGAAGAACTCGGTGCGCGTCGGACCCGGGGCGAGTGCGAACACTCGGACACCGTGGCGCCTGGACTCGAACCACAACGACTGCGTGAAGCTCAGGACGAACGCCTTGGCTGCGGCGTAGACGGCGAGGGTGGGAACGGGTTGGAACGCCGTCGTGCTGGCGACGTTGACGACGGATCCGGTGCCGCGGGAGATCATGTCGGGGAGGAAGGCAGAGCAGATGTCCACCACTGCAGCGACATCGACCGCCAGGAGCCGCGCGAGGTCGTCGGCATCGTTGTCGACGAACGGGCCCTGTACTGCGAAGCCGGCATTGTTGACGACGAGGTCCAGTCTCTCGGGAACCAGGGTCCGCAGTCGACGCCCGGCTGCGGGTTCAGACAGATCATGGGAGACCGTACGGCAGTGGATGCCGTGTGCACGTTCGAGTTCGGCTGCGAGAGCGGTCAACCGGTCCTCCCGTCGTGCCACCAACACCAGGTCGGAGCCGCGCGCGGCCAGGGCTCGGGCGAACTCGGCCCCGATGCCGGAACTCGCCCCGGTCACCATGGACCGCGCCGGTCGGAATGGATCCTGCGAGCGACTCATCCTCGGGAGTCCTTCGACCGATGCCCACGCTCGGAGGCGGACCGTCGGGCGAAATCCTCGTAGGAGGTGGGTTCGCGTCCGAGCAGTGCGGGAAGCACGGTCAGATCACCGGCGGGAAGTCCGTGCCGGTCGTAATGCGACATCATCGTGCGGTACGCCTCGCGCGCATCGTGCGGCCAGTCGTTCATGCCGCGGGGATTGGCGGCCGCGCCGACTTCCCGCACGAGGTGGCTCGCGGAGTGCATTCCGGTCGCCCGGACGGCCTCGACGAGGATCGGTCCCAGCGCGGGCAGGGCGGCTGTCCTGTGTCTGAGCGATGACGGCGGGATGCGGAGAGCAGTCACGCGATGGCCCAACACCGTCGACCAGATCGCCGCCATCTGGTGGCGAGTCAGTTCGACGGTGGACAGGTCGTAGGTACGCCCGGTGTGTGGGTCCGGATCGAGTGCGATGGTGGCGGCCACCTCGGCGACATCGGCGAGGTCGACCACTCCCATGACGCTGTCCGGTGAGACCGGGTACGGCATGACGCCCGCGTGCAGAAGGTCCCACACCTCGAGGTAGTTCTGCATGTAGTGCGACGGTCTCAGGACGGTGGTGGGGATCGCGCTGTCGAGCAGCATCCCCTCCGCGATGTGCTTCTGCCGATGATGGGTCAGCTGGTGCAGTTCGGGGTGGATCACCGAGTGGAACACGATGTGCTGCAGACCATGTGATGGTCCTGAAGCGATGAGGTGATCGATGATGGGTCGCTCGTCGATGATCTGCGTCGGAGCCGCGTGGTACAGGACGGTCGTGCCGGCGAGGGCCGTGTCGAGTGTCTGCGGGGCTCTCAGATCGCCCACGACGACCTCGGTGGCCCCGTCCCGCCGAGTCGTACGGGCCTGGTCGTCGTTCTTCACCACCGCTCGTATCGGAACACCCCGTGATGCCAGCTGTCGGACGAGCAGCCGTCCGACACCGCCTGCGGCACTGGTCACCGTGATCATCGAACCCCCTCCGGTCTCCGCACCCGGACCCTCCCACGTGCGTACTGCGAATATTGCATATGCAATGCATATTCTGCAAGGAGTGCGGACTGCTCGCGCGTCGCGAGCAACTCCGCTGCTGCTCTCGCTCGGACGTCGGGGCGGTCCCACCGACTTTGTCTGCACCGCGACGGTGCCTCCGCCGGTGGTCAGAGATCGCCGGTCGGCGCGGCGGCGCTGACGGACTCGACGAACTCGGTGGCGATCTCGCGCACCTTGCGATTGAGATGTTGGGAGCGGGTCGACAGCACAGTGAAGGCCGCATCCTCGTCGATGCCACGCAGTGCCATCAGAATGCCCTTGGCCTGTTCGATGGGAGCCCTGTGCACCAGCGCGTCCCGTAGTCCGGCGATGGTTCCGTGTAGTTCGCGGCGACGTCGAGCCCTCTCGAGAGCATCCGCTGTCACTCCCGTGAGCAGCTCGACGAGGCGGTGATCGAGATCGTCGAAACCCTGTGGTGCACGGGCGAACAGGGTCAGCGATCCGACCGGCCGATCGTCGCAGACGATCGGCGCACACAGCATGGTGTTGATGCCGACGCGGCGAGCAGCAGGTCCGAGATGCGGCCATCGATCGTCGTCGACCGTGCAATCGACGACGATGGTGGCGGCCGTGCGAGCCGCGTGCAGACAGGGACCGTCGTCGGCGGAGTACTGCTGGTCGTTGATCGGCGCGATCTCCGTGCTCGAGGCTGCGGCGGTGAAGGTGACATCGCCGATCGACAGCGTGATGCCGCAGTGGTCGGCGGCATCGACGAGGGTGCAGGCGACGTCGGTCAGTCGATCGAGCAGCTCGGCGACGTGGTCGTCGTCGGCGAGTGCGGCAACTGCCCGGACGGCCAGAGCGAGCCGCAGCTCGGGCGGTGTGGGGTCCGACGTGGTCACGGCGCTCTTTCCATCACTGTCTCAGGTCGCGCCGACCGGTGACGGGCCTCGCGAACTCGGGAAGTCGGTGCCGACCGCCGTCGGTTTCGACAGTCGAGCACCGAACTCCGGGTGCAGCGGGGCACCTGCGGAGAATTGTGCCCAGTGGGGGACCACCCTGAAACACCGCTCGAAGATCACATGGAGTCGAGAGAGAAAATTTCCCCCCACGGAAGGTTGAGTGGCACCGGACAGGGTATGGACACGCACAGACAGCGGCGTCCAGAGTGTGGCGGCTTCCTACTACCTACCGATACAACGGCAGATCGGCCCGTGCGGGGTCACCCTGCGTGGTCGTTCGTACGTGTGTCCGAGGAGCTCCGCGTGGTTCGCAAGGTTGACGTGACGCTGATCGACGACCTGGACGGGATGTCCGCGGACGACACCGTCGTGTTCGGTTACCGGGGAACGTGGTTCGAGATCGACCTGTCGGCCGAGAACGCAGCGCAGATCCACGGCCTGCTCACGGAGTGGAGCAACCGAGGACGTCGGTCGGAGGACATCTCGACGGCGCGGCGTCGGACGGCAGCGGACCGCGCGGAGACCGCGGCGATCCGCACGTGGGCGCGTGGACATGGTTTCGCCATCGCCGACCGCGGGCGCATCGCCGATTCTGTCGTGGCGGCGTATCGGACGCGAGCACGTCCGCCGTCTCGTGAGGATGCGACCTGCCCCCGTCGTCGCGGACGGGAAAGCTGAACGAGGCGTACGCGAGTCGATCTGCGAACGCCTGGTGGAGGGTTGGACCATGAACGACCCCGGTGACGCGACCGCGTCCGACGGGCCTCGACTCGGCCCGGGGGAGCGGTTGTCGGATTTCGTCGACGTGTGTGTCGGGGTCGCCGGCGCGGACGGTGGCGCGGTGGTCGTGTCGTCCCCGCGTCACCCCGATACGCGACGCGTGCTGCACACCACCGACTCGTCGGCGGAGAGGATCGCCGACCTGCTGTACCTGCACGGCGCGGATGTCGATCTCGTGTCGAGTGACCGTGCGGTGGGCCGGACGATCATCGTTGGCGACCGCCACGACGGGGCGCGGTGGCCGTTGCTGATCGACGACCTGGTGGCATTGGATGTCGGGTGGGTGAGGGTGCTCCCACTGGGCGCGGTGGACGCCCCACTCGGGTGCGTGCAACTGCACCGGCGCTCGGTGCGGAGCGGGCCGTTGCCGGCAGGAACGGACGTCTTGATCGGACACCTGGTGCGGGTCATCGGGCCCGTGGTCGCAGGCGACGCCGCGCTGGCGATCGTGGACGGGGACGAGGCAACCGATCTCACGAGCGTGGCCATCGGCATCCTGGTCGCGCGGCATGCCGTGGCGGTCGATGTCGCGTCGGCGATGTTGCGGGCCGGAGCGGTCACTCGGGAGCATTCGTCGGTGGAGGAGGCGCAGCGCATCATCGCCACCCTCCACGGCCGCGAGGGGCCGTGACACGCGCAGCGCGGCGGCGGCATCATCCTTCCCGAGGGGTCACCCGGCAGTCTCCGCGGCCACGAGTCCGAGCACCAGAGCGGCCGCCAGACCGCCTGCGTACGCGCGGTTCCACAGGCCGCCCGTGTCGGAACCGGCTGCCAGCAGGCCCGGAATCGGCTCGCCGTTCGGTGTCAGAACACGGGCGTCGCCGTCGACTCTGACGCCGTGAAACGGGAAAGTGACGGCCGGGACGGCTTCGATGACGTAGTACGGGGGTTCGCTCAGCGGGCTCGCATCCAGCGCTCGGCCCGGCACAGGGCCCTCCGCCGACGTGGTGGACTCGTTGAAGTCGGCGATCGCGGCCGCGATGGCGGCTCCGTCGTATTCCCAGTCCTCCGGCAGGTATTCGAGCTCCTCGAGCGTGTCCGCTCGTCCGACCCGACCCCCGCGCTTGCTCGCCAGTGCGAACTTGTCGACGGCCACGGCGCCCTCGACGTACGACGCCAAGACCCAGTCCCGGTGCACGCGAGCGTCCGCCACGAGAAGCCCGCGTGCCTCGCGCCGGTCGAGCAGAGCCATCGTCGTCAGGTGATCACCGAGTGTCTCGTCGACGAAGCGCGTCCCGTCGAGATCGAACAGGAGCGCGTGTTCGCTGTAGTACAGCGACATGTCGACGAAATCGGACGGGTCCGTCAGGGTCACCCCGCTGGGAATCAGGTGCCCGTAGAAGCCGGCGTTCATCGCACCGGCGGCAGCGCCGACGCTCTCGGCGAGTGCCAGGCCCACGCCCGTGCTGTGGGGGTTCGAGCGCAGTTGCATGCGCCCTGCATTCGGATGAACGTGCTTCTCGAGCAGCGCTGCGGACCCTTGGAAACCGCCGGTGGCGAGTACGGTGTGCGCCGCCCGCACGTCCCGTGGCTCCGCTGCGCCGGTCCGGATCACCGCACCGGTGACAACGCCGTTCTCGAACGACAGGTTCTCGGTGCACGTGTTCAGCAGGACCGATCCGCCGGACTCGAGGACGACCCGCCTGCACAGATCGACGTACTGGTTGGTGTCGAACTTGTGTCCTTGCCCGAAGGACAGGATTCGCTGCGCATCGCCCACCTCCACGCCGGTGTCACGTAACCACTGCACGCCGTCCTGGAACCGGTCCACCAGCAGTCGCCTCAGGGCAGGGTCGCCGTGCGGGTTCTGTGCGTCCATGACGGTGTGATCCGGTGCTGTCCAGACGTATCCGGCATAGCGCGCGGATCCGCCGACATCATCACCGACCTCCACCACGACGACGGATCTGCCTGCGGACGCGGCGCGGGCTCCAGCGGTCAGACCGGCCATCCCACCGCCGATCACCAGTACGTCGCACTCGATGTCGTTCATTGCTGTCGGCCTCTCGATCAGAAGTGGTGTGTGCGGGTCACCGTGAGAACGCACTCAGCCCGGCTGCGGCGAATTCGGCTGTGGCGTGCGCGGCTGCTGCGGCGGTGCCGTCCGTGTCGTCGGAGGTGGCGGCGCGGTGTGCGATGCCTTCGGCGATGACGGCGATCTTGAAGTCGGCGAGGGCGCGGTAGAAGTTCCAGTGGGCGAGGTCGCGTCCGGAGGCGACGGCGTAGTGCTGGGCGAGGTCGTCGGCGTCGGGGTAGCGGGGGGAGGTCCAGGCGGCGTCGACGCCGAGGACGGTGTCGAACATGGGTTGGCGGTAGGCGCACATGAGGGCGATGTCGGTGAGGGGGTCACCGAGGGTGGACATCTCCCAGTCGACGAGTGCGGCAACGGTTCCGGGCTCGCCGTGGGTGAGGATGGTGTTGTCGACGCGGTAGTCGCCGTGCACGATGGCGGCGGCGCAGTGGGCGGGGACGGCGTCGGTGAGGGCCTGGTGCAGTCGGTCGATGTCGTTCAGGTCGCGGGTCTTGACGCGGTGCCATTGCCGTCCCCAGGTGGCGACCTGTCGGGCGGTGAATCCGTCGGGCCGACCGAAGTCCGCGAGTCCGACCTCGTGGTGGTCGACGGCGTGCAGCGCGGCGAGGATACGGACGAGTTCGCTGGTGTTCGCGGCGATGTCGTCGTCGGTGAGGGCGTCGAGGTCGGTGCGGGTGCGCACGACCTGTCCGGGGACGAACTCGACGACGGTCATCGGCGCTCCGAGGGTGGCGCCGTCGGCGTCGAAGGCGACGGTGGTGGCGACGGGGACGTCGGTGCCGGCCAGGGCGCGGGTGACGGTCCACTCGCGGGCCATGTCGTGGGCGGAGGGGGTCAGTCCGCTGACCGGGGGGCGTCGCACGATCCAGGATGTGGTGTCGTCGTGGGCGCGGTAGGTGAGGTTGGACCGGCCTCCTGCGATGCGGTCGACGCGCAGTTTTCCGGTGATGTCGATGCCGTTGTCGCGCAGGAACGTCTCGAGTGCGGCGACGTTCATGCCGGGGAGGGTGGTGGTCACGGCTGCGCCTTCGCGGCGCGGCGGGCGGCGCCGACGGCGCGTTTGGCGATGGCCCACCGGTGTACTTCGGAGGGGCCGTCGTAGACGCGGAAGGGGCGGACCTCGCGGGAGAGTCGGGCGAGGGGGAGGTCGTCGGAGACGCCGAGTCCGCCGCACATCTGCACGCCGCGGTCGACGATGCGGAAGATGGCTTCGGCGGCGAAGGTCTTGGCGATGGATGTCTCGTTGCTCGCGGGGTCGCCGAGGTCGAGTGCGTGGCAGGCGGTGACGAGCAGGGCTCGGGTGGCGGCGATGTCGATCTCGTTGTCGGCGATCATCTTCTGCACCATGCCGAGGTCGCCGAGGCGGCTGCCGAACCCTTCGCGGTGAGCGACATGGGCGACGGCGACGTCGTGTCCGCGTCGGGCGGCGCCGAGCCAGCGCATGACGTGGGTCATGCGGGCGGGTCCGAGGCGTACCTGGGCGTAGGTGAATCCTTCGTCGACGGCGCCGAGGACGTTGTCCTCGGGCACGACGACGCGGTCGAAGGTGACTTCGCAGTGCCCGCCGATCATGGCGCGGTCGAGGGTGCTGATGTGGCGGCCGACGGTGAGGCCGGCGGTGTCGGCGGGGACGAGGAACATCGTGGCGCCGCCGCGGTCGCCGGGGGTGCCGGAGGTGCGGGCCATGACGATGAAGAATCCGGCGCCGTCCGCGCCGGTGATGAACCATTTGTGGCCGTCGATGCGCCAGCCGCCGTCGGTGCGGGTGGCGGTGGTGGTGAGGGCGGAGGGGTCCGAGCCGGCGCCGGGGGCGGGTTCGGTCATTGCGAACGCGGACCGCACGTCGCCGCGGGCGAGGGGGGCGAGGAACTGTTCCTTCTGGGCGGGGGAGGCGACGTGGGCGAGCAGGTGGACGTTGCCCTCGTCGGGGGCGCCGATGTTCGTCGCGATCGGTCCGAAGAGGGAGTATCCGGCTTCTTCGAACACGGGGGCGCGGTCGCTCATGGACAGTCCGCCGCCGCCGTACTCGCGGGGCGCGTGGGGAGCGAAGACTGCTGCGTCCTTGGCTGCGGCCTGCAGTTCCCGGCGTAGGTCGTCGCCGCCCGCGGCGGTCACGTCGCCGAGGAACTTGTCCTCGATGGGCAGGACGTGCTCGCGGGTGAACGTGCGGGTGCGCTCGATCCACTCGCGGACGACGGGGTCGTAGGTCAGATCGATCGCCATGGTGGTTCCCTTTCACATGGTCCACGAGCGTTCGCTCGGTGGGGTCGTGCTGAGACGTGGTTCGAGGCTCACGGGCCCGTCGGTGACGGAACCCTCGACGACTCGACAGGCGGCGGTGACCATCGTTCGGTCACCGCGTCTTCGTGAGGTCGATACATGCGTAGTACCAGGAAGAATGGACGTGGTGGGGCGGGAAGCCAGAATTCCAGAAGGTCGAGGTCATCAGGTCTCGTGTACCCGACCATGATGCGAGAGGGATTGGACACCACGCCGTCCGGCGAGGTCGTCGACCCGACGGAGAACACGTCGCCGGGTGCGTCGTACAGCCAGCCGGTATCGGCCTCGTACAGAGTGACGCTCCAGAACGCCTCTGCGGGTGGGGGTTCGGAGAAAGTGATCTCGTAGGTGCGGCCTCCGAGGGCCGTCAGTGCGTTCCCGTCCGAGTCGACGTACGTGTTGTACGAGCAGTTCTCCTCGACGACGTTGGCTCCGAGCCCCACGAAGTTCATGACGGCGCGTGCCACGAAGTTGTGTCCGTGTGCGCCCTTGTCGAGTACCCGCGTCCACCCGGACGCCGTGCGCCGCCCGAGGCGGGATCGGGACGTGTCGAGCAGGGACATGGCGCGTGTGAAGCCGAGGTCGGCGCCTCGTGACACCACCTCGTCGAGATCGCCGACCTTCGGCGTACCGGGACCGACGTTCAGCTGACGGAACTGGTGAACGTGCGACACATCCTGCACAGGAACACCGTTGACGGCCACCACGGCATCGAGGGCCGTCAGGAACGCGGCGGCGGACGACTCCACCTCCTCCCGGAGCAGAACGGGCCACGAACGAGAGCGGGGAGGCGGACCGGTGAGGACGACCGAGTCCTGCAGTGTCCTGACCGTGTCGATGTCGTCGGGAGCGCCGTGAACCTGGATGCGCATGAGCAGCCACATCAGCGGCGTGGACACGGGAAAGGACACGACGTCGGACGACCGCGCGGTGCCGGGGTCGTCCTGGCCCGGCGCGATCACCATGATCCTGCGTGGGCCGTCCGGGTGCGTCCGCGCGCTGACGTTGCTCACGTTGCTGTGGGCGTCCAGGAATTCGAGGGTGTAGTACCTGCCACCGAAGTCGGGTAGCTCGATGGTCACCGGTCCGTCGGTCAGATCCAGCCAGGCATTGGAGTAGACCGTGTCGACGTTCGGAACCCGGAACTGGCGGAAATCCGAACGGGCCGTGCTTCTCTCGTGGACCAAGGTGTTGACGGACCACGGTGCACCGTCGGCATCCGGAGCGCACTGTGCACACATGCTCGCGTACTGGTAGACGGCGGGCACGCCGTACAGCACTGCCTGCTGCGCGAGCACGGACGCGAGTGTGAGCGCCTCGTCGGCGGCCACGGGTCGGACGTCGTCGGACGTCGATTCCTGGTACTGGTCGGTTCGAGCAGGGTCGTACGGTGTCGGGCCACTCACGGTGGCCGCTTCCCGTCCTCGAGTCATCCGACACTCCTTCACCCGGCGCACCGACCTGTACGCGACCCCGCCATCGCTCTTGACTCTGCCCACCCTACTTGGTGAACTGAGGTCAGTTCAACAAAGGAGATGGACATGAGTGCTCTCGGTAGATCGATCCGGACGACCACGATCGCTGTGGTCGGGGTGGTGGCGCTGACGATGACAGCGTGCGGCAGCGGCGGCGGAGGGGGTACCTCTCCGGTGGAGGGGAGCTGGGACGACGTCGTCGCCGCGGCGAAGTCCGAGGGGTCGGTGATGTTGTACTCGAGCCAGAACACCACGATCCTCGACAGCGTGAAGAAGGCCTGGAGTGAGACGTACCCCGAGATCACTCTCGATTTCGTTCGCGGAACGGACGCGGATCTGAATCCTCGTGTCGAGACCGAGAACAAGACCGGCAAGGGCACCGCGGACGTACACGTGGTCACGGACACGGCATGGATCGCGTCGGCGGCGGAGTCCGGCGCGTACTCCCAGTCTCTGAAGGGCGACGCGTTCGACGATCCGGACTACGGACGGGACCGCAGCGTCAAGAACGACAGATTCTTCCTCGACGTCGCCGCCACCTTCGGCATGGGGTGGAACACGGGAACCGTGCCGGCCGGACTCACGGATCCGCGCGATGTCCTGCGCCCCGAATACCGAGGCAAGGTGGGCGTGGTCAACCCCGTCGGCATCGCGTCCTACGTGGATCTCTACCGCTTCTACCGCGAGAACTTCGGCGACGATTTCGTGGACCAGCTCGCCGAGCAGCAGCCTCGCATCTACCCGAGCTCGCTGGGGGTCGCGCAGGCACTCACCTCCGGTGAGGTCGTCGTCTCCCCCATGGTCCAGCCTCTCGTGCAGGAGGTCGCGTCCGGCGCTCCGGTGAACTGGGCGCTCCCGACGCCGTCGTGGGGAACACCGTTCTACGGTCACGTCACGTCGGTCGCGCCTCATCCCAACGCTGCGCAGGTTCTGGCCGACTTCCTGGTCAGCCCCGAAGGGCAACGGGCGCAGGCGATCGGGGTCGCGACTGCGCTGCCCGGTATCGACGGCGCAACCGCCGACGCCCATGACATCGCCGGGCCCGATCCGACACAACTCACTCCCGAGTTCATCGAGCGGGAATCACGTGAGTGGGAGCAGAAGTTCCAGGGCTGACCGAGGCACGGAACGGCCCCGGGCTCAGTACCCGGGGCCGAACGTCACGGTGTGGGCCACGATCAGTGCCAGGATGCCGAGACTCGCAGTGAGGACTGCCAGTACATGAGCGCGCACCGGGATCCCTCGCGGCGCGTCCGGGCCGGCGTCCGCGCGCCTGCGCTTCCGTATCCGAACGATGTCGACGACGAGCACAGCGACGGCGCCGGTCAGTACGACGCCGGCGGCTACAGCCGTCGGTACGTCACCCTGGTGGGTGGCCAGGCGCAGACCCACCAGGGCGCACACCGCCACCGAGCACTCGGTGCGCCGCCAGGCGAGCGCCGTCCGTTCGACCTGGAGACCACCGTCCCCGAGTGCGCCCGCAGGCCTTCCCTCGGGTGGTCCCGTCACGAGAAGACCGACCAGACGACCAGCGCTGCGGCCACCGCCAGCAGGACGGCCAGGGGTGCTCCGACGCGAGGGGACGGAAGCGGTCGACTTCGGCGCAGGCTCGATTCGACTGCGCCCCAGGCCCACCACGCGTGCAGCGGGAGAACGACGGAGCACCCGATCAGAAGCACCGATGCGATGCGTGCGGGCGTCGTGTCCCCTCCGACGTCGAACACGTCGAGCGCGACTCCGGCTGCCATGAACGCCAACGATGTTCGAATCCATGCGAGGTACGTCCGCTCGTTCGCCAGGCTGAACCGTGCGTCCGGTTCGGCACCGACGGAGTAGACCCGGCGCGGGCGCCGACGATCGTGCGCCTTCTCCTGGGGCATGACTTCTCCTGACGGTCGAGGGCTCGCGATGTCACTTCGACTCCCTAGCCTAATCGAACTCACTTCAGTTATGGTCGTGGTGTGACTGCACCCGAATGCTCGGATGGTGGCGACGAGCTGTTCCGCGACGCGCGCGCGCTGCAGATATGGGGATTTCCGCTCGTCTTCGCTCAGCGACTGCGTCTCCGGTTCACATCCCCGCTGGAGCCTGACGTGGACCGGCCGCTCACATCGGCGGGTGCAGCGCTGAACACGATGGGCTATCAACGCAGGTTGTCCGATCCCACCCTCACCGCAGGAGTGGCTCCCAACGTGGACACGCTCTACTCACTGGCCTTCGTCGACCTCGATGCCGGGTCGTTCACGCTTCGAATGCCCGATCTCGGGGACCGCTACTACTGCATTCAGATAGGTGAGGCCGACTCGACGACCATCGCGGTACAGGGTCAGCGGACACACGGGAGCTGTTTGCCGACACTGCATATCGTTCGCTCGGGCAGCGAGGTGGTCATGGCGGACGACGAACTACTGGTGGCCTGCCGAACACGTCATGTCATGGTGGCAGTGCGCATCCTGGTGCGACCGGACGATGCCGAGGATCTCCGGCGGGTGATCGCGTTGCAGGACTCCATCGTGCTGGACGGGCCGCCTGCGCCCGGCCCTGCGGGCGACGCAGCCACCCGCGCGCTCGTGCTTCGGGAACGGGACGACGAGCTCCGCGATCCCGAGGGTTTTCTCGACTCTCTGGACCACGCCGTCGCCGGTGTCGCGACGGCCGACGTGCCACCCGTGGTCCGCGAGAGCATGGCGCGACTGCGCGGAGCGTTGCACACAGGGGAGCAGTCCACCCGAGCACGTTCGCAATTCGCAGCAGGGTTGTCCGACGGCCTGGACGCGATCGCCGACCGGGTGGGGTCGCTGGGCCGGACGACGAACGGCTGGTCGGTCAACGAACTCGGTACGGATTTCGGCGACGACCATCTTCTGCGCGCGGCCGTCGCGTTGTCTCAGATCTACGTCAACCCCGCGGACGAGGCGCTGTACCCGGTGTGCGAGGTGGACGAGGACGGACACCAGCTCTCGGGTGAGCACTCCTACGACATCACCTTCGCGGCCGACCGGATGCCTCCGGCGCGCTTCTTCTGGTCTCTCACCGTCTACCACAAGCGAGGACTGTTGTGTCAGAACGCGATCGACCGATATGCGATCACCGACCGCACGCCCGGCCTGACGATGGCGGACGACGGATCGTTGGTCGTTCGACTCGCGACGACAGCCCCCGCGGAGGGGGCGGGCAACTGGCTCCCGACGCCGTCCGGAGACTTCCGGTTGATGCTGCGGCTGTACGGACCCTCGGACCGGGCGTGGAGCCCGCCGGTCGTGCGGCGGACGCCCGCCAGGTCGTCTCGGACCGTGGGGGACCGATGACCGACACGCGATCCGGAGAGGTCGAACTCGGACCGGTATCGCGACGAGTGTTGTGCGAGTTCGCATCCTGTGCCCGCGGACCCCTGCCGAGCACCACCGCGGTGGCCCGCGCTCTCCACATCAGCGAGCCGCACCTACGGCGCCTGCTCGCCGGTGAGTCGACCACTCTGGGTGCTCTGCGTGCTCGACACGACGCCGCCCGCGCGGTGGAGGCACTGCGGCGCGGCGAGGCCCTGGACATCGTGTCGGCCCGATTGGGCTACTCGGAACCACGGGCGTTCCGGCGCGCCTTCCGACGGTGGACCGGGATGACCCCGAGTGCGGTCGGTGCGGCATGACCGGGGTGACCTCGACCCGTCACGTCGTGTTGCGTTCGTGGCCGAACGGCGCACTGACGAGTGGTGACCTCGAGGTGGTGGAGGCGCCGGTGCCCGAGCTCCGTTCCGGCGACGTGCTCGTCCGCAACACGTGGCTCTCGATCGATCCGTCGATCCGTATCCGGCTGTCGAGGCAGACGCCGGGAGGCTATCTACCGCCCTTCGCGCCGGGGCAGGCACTGGAAGGTCTCGCTCTCGGTGTCGTCGAACGATCGGAAAGCTCCGCTTTCGCTGTCGGTGACATCGTCACTCACACACTGGGTTTCCGCGAGCACGCCCTCATCTCGGCCGACACCGCGACGATCGGCGGCTACGGGTCGCCCACCGTCGTCCGTCCGGGCGGTCTGCCCGAACAATGGTTCCTCGGGCCCCTGGGCAGTTCCGGTCTCACCGCGTACGCGGGGATGATCGGCATCCTCGACGTGGGGCCCGCGGACACGGTGTGGGTGTCGTCCGCTGCCGGTGCGGTCGGTGGGCTCGCGGCGGGACTCGCGGTGGCACGAGGGGCCACCGTCATCGGATCGGCAGGGTCCGCGGCCAAGGTGGCCCACCTGCGAGCGTCCGGCCTGGCGGACGCCTTCGATCATCACGAATCTCTACCCGCGGCGGTGGCCGCCGCGGCGCCGGACGGCATCGACGCGTACTTCGACTGTGTCGGCGGTGATCACCTGACTGCAGCGATCGACGCACTCCGACCGAACGGACGTATCGCGATGTGCGGCCAGATGTCCCAGTACGACGCGGCCGACGCGCCGAGTCTTCCCGGCAACCTGTTCCAGTTCGTGTCGAAGAATCTGTCGATGCGGGGGTACCGGGCCGGATCGTTCCTGCACCTCGAAGCCGACATGCGCGCGGAGATCACCTCCCTCATCGACGCGTGCCGTCTCGGGTACGACGAATGGGTATTCGACGGGCTCGATTCGGCCCCGGCCGCACTGGTCTCGATGCTGGCAGGGGAGAACATCGGTAAGACGCTCGTCCGACTGGGATGACCTCGCGGGCGTCACCGTCGGAACTCAGTCGGCGGAGAGGGATTCGAGCAGCGTTGCGAGGCGGTCGGGGGCGCTGATCATCGGCATGTGTCCGGAGTCCATGTGCACGACGTGCCCCGACCCGGCTCCGGCGCGGACCAGTGCGGACGAGGCTTCCTGCAGTTCCGGCGGGTAGCACGTGTCCCTCGCCGTCCGGATGTAGGTGCGGGGGACGTCGACCTGGAGGCCGGAGAGATCGACGGTCTCGGTGAGCAGCGCGCCGGAGTCGTCGACGAGCTGCTCGAGAGTCCACGCGGTCTGCTCGTCGTCCATGTCGTTGCACAACATGGCCTGTGCCCCCTCGGGGCCCTGGACGTATCTGCCGTCCACGATGGACGCCTTCACGATGTCGCGAACCGCAGGGTCGATCCCGTCGATCACCGCCGTTCCGTCCGGCGGGACTACCGCGGCCACGAAGACCACGTGCCGGACACGGTCCTGCAGCCTGTCGAGGACGCGCGGGACCGACACTCCGGCGAACGAGTGGGCCACCAGCACGATGTCGGTGACATCCTCACGCTCCACGTCCGCGACGATTGCGTCGGCGCAGTCCTCCAGGGTGACGGTGCGCAGGTCGATGTCTGCGCGTTCACCGCGGCCGGGAAGGTCGACCGCGACCACGCGACCGGTCAACCGCGGTACGAGGCGGTCCCAACACGACGCGCCCATTCCGGCACCGTGCACGAGTACGAACGACATGATGTGTCTCCATTTCTTTCGTGATGTGCCGCTGGTGTGGTTCAGCGGCTTCCGAGTTCTAGAGTTCTGCGCCTGTTCGATATCCCTCTGCGATCGCGTGACCGATGCGCCGTGGTGTGACGCAATCTCCGATGACGCTGACGGTGGAGCTCGAGTCGAGTCCGAACGACGACAGTGCCACTCGCGGCTGGTGCCACACGATGGCGGCGTCCTCGTAGGGCAGGTCGCCGGCCCCGAAGACCGGGCGCAAGGTCACCGGATCTGCCGGGTCGTCGGGAACGTGAAGGGCGTGCGCGACCTTGAAGTCGACCCTTGCGTCACCCAGTCGATCGAGCAGCGGTCCTGCACTCTCGGTAGGGATTCGGGACGCGAGAGCCGTGAGCGTCGTGGCCACGGTGACCTCCCAGCCACGCTGCACGAATGCTTCGGCCGCGCTGTACGCCGGCCAGAAGCCGTCACCGTCGTCGAACACCACCACCCTGCCCGCATCGCTCGATACGCGGCCGAGCAGAACGTCGTCGACGCTGTAGGCGGTCCGCGTCCGGAGGGACGGGGTCACGTCCGCGGGACGCGATCCTGTCGCCACCACGATGTGGTCCGACGCGGAGCGAATCTCGTCCAGGTCGTCCTCGCCGATTCCGGCCGACAGGTGAACCTCGACCTTCAGCCGACGCATCTCACGTTCCAGATAGTCGACGATGTCGATGAGCGTCGCGCGATGGGGCGCCGAGGCAGCCACGCGTACGGATCCTCCGAGGGCACTGCTCTTCTCGAACACAGTGACGCGGTGGCCCCTCCCCGCGGCCACGCGAGCGGCTTCCAGGCCGGCGGGGCCGCCGCCGATCACGATGACGTCCTTCGTCGCGCGGGCTCGTCGACCGACGTCGACGTGGCGACCACGCCCGATCTCGGCATTGACCGCGCAGTGCAGATGCGGGTCGAAGGCCCTGCAGTCCTGGCTGACGCCGAGGCAGCCGCGGATCTCGTCGAGGCGACCGGTTCGGGACTTGTTCGGCAGTTCGGGGTCCGCTATCAGCGCCCGTGCCATGCCGACCATGTCCACCTGTCCGGTCTTGATGGCGTGGTCCGCAACGCCCGCGTCGCGTATTCGCTGTCCGACGAGAGTCGGTGTCGCGGTCGCCGATCGGACCCTCGCAGCCGACGGGATCGCGACCGCGTCCGCGCCGGTGGAATCCTTGACGTACTTCCCGCGGGTGCCGTGGGTGATGCTGAAGTAGTCGACGCCGACCGCGGCCACGTTCTCGGCGATACGAACGCAGTCGTCGATCGTCATTCCGCCGGGGATCTCCTCCTCCCCGCTCAGCCTCACTCCCAGCGCGAGCCCTGCGGGCATCTCCGACCGCATCGCCTCGATCACCATGCGAGTGAAGCGCATTCGGCCGTCGAACGAGCCGCCGAAATCGTCCGTCCGTCGGTTCGTGAGCGGTGACATGAACTGAGCGGGGAGATACCCGTGCGCAGCGTGGAGCTCCACCCCGTCGACACCTGCTCGCACCAGGTTTCGCGTCGACGTGCGCCAACCCTCGACGATGTCCTCGATCTCCGCGACCGACAGTTCGTGGGGTGGGTAGGCATCGCGCGCGGTCTTGATCGCCGAGGGCGCGGAGGGTGGCGCATCCGATTCGCCGCCGATGAACTCACGTCCGAGATGGCAGAGTTGGCCGATGAATCGCGCGTCGTGGCGATGCGCGGCAGACACTTTGGCCGCTGTGCTCGGAATGACGTCGACCCGGTACGCCTCGATCAGCTTGCGCGATCGCAGCGTCGTCGTCGGGTGCACGACCGTGGCACCCCCGATGATCAAGCCCACTCCACCCGCGGCCAGACGCTCGACGTGCTCGGTGTCCCCGTGGGTGGGCACACCGTCGACCGCCATCGACGTGCCCGCCGGGAGTGCGACCAGCCTGTTCTTCAGCGTGAGTCCGCCGATCCGGATCGGTGAGAACAGGTGGGGGAAGTGATCGTTCATGTGGACTCGGTTCTGTCGGCGGGTGTTCGGGGGCGGACGAGAACTCGAACACGCGGTTCCTCCGCCAGGTCGAGCGCGAGGTCCGTTCGGACGAGCCGTTCCGGAACGGTGAGACGGACGGTCTCCTGGGCGGAATACTCGGCCCAGTTCCGAAAGGTGCAGGATTCGACGTACGTGGAGGCGGAGTCGCTCACCCTGGTCAGCGCCCACCGCGATGCGCCGAGGCGCAGGCGCGACGACCTCAGACGAGTCATGGCGTGGACGAAGTGGTCCGCCCGTTGCGGGAGGACCGCGTACGTCGTCTCGACGACGATCGTCGCTCCACGATGATGCGGTTCGAGTTCGGGAGGGCCGGCGGCACCGGACGGATCGGGCGCGATCGAATCGCTGGGCAGAATGCCTCGGCGCAGTAGTCCGATCGACGACACCGACATCGCGATGGCGGAGACTACGACCGCGGAGACGAGCCCCATCGTGTCGGCGAGAAATCCCCACAGAAGGGCACCGACTGCTTGGCTGCCCTGGAACGTCAGCATCACGACGGCGATCACTCGAGCTTTGATCCAGGGTGGCATGACCGCGTGCGTCGCGATCATCCACGTACTCTGCACGCCCACCCAGGCCGCGCCTACGATCACCAGCAGAGCGACCACGACGGGCATCCACGCCACGACGGCGATACCCAGCAGAACCAGTGCGTACGCGGCAGAGCCCAGGGCCGCGAACACGTTCCAGCTCAAGCGGCTTCGCAGAGGCATCGAGGCGATGGTGCCCGCCACCGCGCCGACACCGATCGCTCCGGACAACACTCCGAACTCGAACGTCGTCACGTGAAGCATCTCGTACGCCACGACCGGCAGCAGAGCCCACAGGCAACTCGCCGGCAGGCCGAACATCACGACACGGAACAACAACCTCCGCGTCCAACGCGAGTGACGGATGAACCGCAGACTCGTCGCCACCGATTCGAGAACCGACTCGGTCCTGGGGACTCGCCCGGACCGGGGCGGGATCTGACTGGCGGCCAGGACAACGCAGATCGCGAACACGACCGTGACGAGGCCGAAGGTCGAGGTAGCGCCCCATGCGGCCAGGAGCGCTCCGCCGAGTACCGGACCGATGGCGCGCGCACCGTTGAAGATGGCACCGTCGATCGCGGGCACGACGGTCATCATCTCGCGGGTCGCCAGCGTCGGCAGCAGCGATTGCCAGACGATCGCCACCGACGCCAGACCGCACCCCGACAGGAACACGGCCGCCATCAGAACCGGCGTCGTAGCGAGGTCGAGGGCCTGGAGCGCCGTGAGCACTGCCGACGTGATCAGTAGACCGATCGCCGTGCCGGTCAACAGAGTTCGATGGCCGGCGTGCTCCGCGACGGCGCCGAGGGGGAGGGAGAGCAGAAAGAACGGCAGGCTGGCGGCGAACTGGACGGCCGACACTGCGAACGCAGATTCTCCCGCTTGCGTCATGGTCCACTGCACCGCGAGAACCAGGATCCAGATCCCGATCGCAGCGCCGAGTTCGAAACCCAACATCATGCGTAATCGGTGCACACGCAACGGCGTCAGGAGTGTGACGGTCGGTGGTCGTGTCATGGCCCGTGCCCCTTCGCCGTCCGCCGGCATCACCGGATGAAGCCCGACGTCACCGGATGAAACGCTGTTCCCACTCCGCTTGGTACTCGGTGACCGCTGCAGGGTCGAGGTCCGCGGGGTCGGTCAGTGCGATGTCCTGTGCGCGCCCGACCGCCTCCGGGATGTTCGGCAGCACACTCGCGTACCCCTTGGACAACGCCTGCTGGCCCTCGGGGGAGATGAGGAAGTCGGCGAGAAGTTGCGCTGCATTCGGATGCGGTGCGGACGCGAGAACATGCGAGTAGTACGGGGCGCCCCACGCCGGGTCCGGCCTGAACCACCCGACGGGTGCGCCGGCCTCCTGCTCGCGCACGAGGGGTTGGACCATCGGCGTGGCGATGATCTCTCCGGACCCGAGGCCCTGCGCGACGGCCAGAACGCCGGGATAGACACGTGGCTCGTTCTGCGCGAGTTCGTCGGTGTAGTCGGGTGACCAGTTCCGGTCGAAGAACCGGAACTGATCGGTCACGGCGGCGAAGCCCGCCGGATTCACGACGCCGATACGGCCGCGCAGGTCCGATGACAACAGATCCTGCGGACTGTCGAGACCGTCCGGCAACGCAGTGGTGTTCCAGCCGAGCCCCAGAACGGCGGCGCTGGTGAGGAAGAGTGTGTCGTTCAGCACGCTGGTGTCTCGACCGTAGTCGGGGTTGTCGAACGAGGGGCCGATGGCGTTCACCGAGTATTCGCCCGAGTCTGCGGCTGCGCGGATCCACGCGGGGTCGGTGGTCATGTGGACGTCACCGATCCCGCGTCCGGACTTGTGCTCCGCGTCCACGCGGGGGTTCAGCTCGACGTCGGAACCCCGCGTGAACTCCAGCATGATGCCGGGATACTTCGCTTCGAATCCGGCTTTCACCGAGGCGAGGTTCTCGGGATGTTGCGACGAGTACAGGTAGACGGATTCCTCGTTCTTCGCTGCGGCGATCACCTCGTCCCAGGTGCCCGACACCGGTCCGGACGCTGACGCCCCACCGCTGCAGGCCGCCGACAACCCGACTGCAGCTGCCGATGTCAGTGCCGCGAGCGTACGAAAACACCTTCTCATGCGGGTCTCCTGTCAGTTCTGGTCGACGGCTTCAGTCGAACGCGAGTTCCGGTGTGCGGCAGATGAGCAACCGGCGTATCGAGCCGGCCGCGTCGACCGATGCGCTCGCGTTGAAGGACGCCTCGAAGTCGCCGTCTCGCGTGGTCCGCCCCAGTACGAGTTCCACGTCGCCCACCCGGGATCCGACGTCGATGTGATGGACGAGGGTGCTCTTCTCCCGCTGGGCGAGGTAGAGAACGAGTCCTGCTCTGTCGCCGACGAATTCGGCGGACGCTCCCTCGCCACGGGAGAACTGCACGGACATCCGGAAGTCGTCCGTGATCATGGTCAGCACCCGGTCCGGATCCTCGGAGTCCATGTACGAGAACCAGGTTCGCAGGACTCCTGTCGCATCGGTCGTCATCGTCATGCTCCTGTCGGGTCGGTGGAGGTCGCGTCGGAACCGGTCCACGGCACCAGTGCGTGGTCAGGATCGAACGACACCTGGTAGCGGTCGATCAGTCCGTTCTCGTCGAGGTGCATCGCCGCGACGAAATAGCCCGTGACGACATCGCCGTGCTCGGTGACGGCTCCCTGGGCGAACTGGACGTCGCCGTCCTGTGCGCGACGCAGCAGTCGATGTTGCCGGCCGACAGGGGGACGTCCGGTGAGGTAGTCGAGCATCGCGGCGCGACCGGTGCCGGCTCTGGCTCCCGTCGGAACGATCATCACGAAGGCGACGTTCTCCGCCAGCATGTCGGTGGCCCGCTCGAGATCACCGCTGTCGAGGGTGGCGTAATAGGACTCGATTCGAAGCATGAACCGAACTTAGTTCAAGAAAAGTCCGCACGTCCTCGATTTCGCCGATACTCTCGAAACAGAACTGAACTCGACTCAGGAGTGTTATGTCTGCAGCGATCGACGACGTCACGTACTCACCCTGGCCGGAAGCGGAGCCCGCGGGCCTGATCCCCGGGCCGGAGCAGGCCGATCTCCGGTCCGCGGTGCGCGCAGTACTTGCACGGCACGGTGGGCGAGACGAAGGGACCCCGACGGCACTGTGGCGGGCTCTCGTGGACGACATGGCCGTGACCATGCTGTCCGTTCCGGAGATCCGCGGCGGCCTCGGATACGGGATGACGGACATGGCCGTGGTCCTGGAGGAGTGCGGCCGCGCGCTCGTGTCGGAACCGGTGCTGTTCGGGGCGGGTGTCGGCGTGCACGCGCTCCTGCTTGCGCCGGCCGGAACCGTGGACGCGATGGTGTCCGGTGCCCTGGCCGGTGAGCTCCGCGTCGCGGTGCATCTGCCCGTGACGCCGGCGGGACGGGCTGCCGCGCAGGTGATCACGGCCGACCATGCGGCGGACGGATGGCGTCTGAGCGGTGTCGCGACCGACATCGTTCACGGTGCCTCGGCCGATGTCGTCGTGGTCGGGGCGCACACGGCGGACGGCGCCCGAGTGTTCGCCGTACCCCTCTCCGACGCGGTGCGCGCCGTCCCGCGGACGGTCATCGACCCGACGCGGCCGCGCGCCGACGTGCACCTCGACTCGGCAACGGCGTCCGTGCTCACCGAGGTGGCGGACACGGCCTCCGCTCTCGACGACCTGACAGCGCGAGCGACGATCGGGCTGGCGAGCGAGCACACGGGAATCGCCGATCGCATGCTGGAGATGACCGTCGAGTACGTCACCACCAGGCAGCAGTTCGGTCGGCCCGTCGGCTCCTTCCAGGCCGTGAAGCACCGACTCGCCGACCTGCTCCTCTCTCTCGAACGAGCGCGATCGGCATCCCGCTTCGCTGCTGCGCTCCACGACAGCTCCCCGGACCGTGCCGCGCTCGCGGTCGCGATCGCCGGCGCCGTGTGCACGGAGGTCGCGTCCGAGTCGGTCGCCGAGGCGGTGCAGCTGCACGGTGGCGTCGGCTTCACGTGGGAGCACCAGGCGCACAGATACTTTCGCCGAGCTACCGGTGACGAGGCGCTGCTCGGCGATGCGGTGTACCATCGCCGCCGCATCGCCGACCTCATCGGGCTGAACCCGGTTCGATTCGAGGGTTGACGCGCTCGACCCCATGCCGTAAAACTGAAGTGAATCCAGTTCAAATCGTGACGCAGCCCAAGGAGATCCCATGATCGACACCGACCACATCCTGCTCGAGAAGGACGGCGACGTCGCTCGCGTCTGGCTCAACCGCCCGCACAAGAAGAACGCGGTGACTCCGGAGCTGCTGTACCGACTCGACGAGATCATCGCCGAGGTCGACGCCGACCCGAACCTCAAGGTCCTGGTCCTGCGCGGTGTGAACAACACCTTCTGCTCGGGGTTCGACCTCGACATCCTGCTGTCCGACTATGTCGGCAGCACCAACGCGATGGACGTCGCCGTGCTCTCGGCCAAGGTCTGTGACCGTCTGTACTCCATGAACACTCCGTCGGTCGCAGTCCTCGAGGGCTACGTCACCGCCGGTGGATTCGAACTCATGATCTCCTGCGACTTCGCCATCGCCGACGACGACGCCAAGATCGGCGACTTCCACATCCGCCGTGCACTGTTCGGCGGCGCAGGCCCCATCTACCGCCTGCCGCGCATGATCGGTATCCGCAAGACGAAGGAACTGATGCTGACCGGCAAGCTGCTCTCCGGTGTCGAGGCTGCCGACTTCGATCTCATCAACGCGTCCGCGCCTGCCGCCGAGCTGGACAAGACCGTCGAGGAGTTCATCGCGCAGCTCACCGACAAGAGCCCGTTCATGATGAAGCTGACCAAGATGACGATCGACCGCGGCCTCGACGCGGACATCCAGTCCCTCATGGTCATGGAGCATCTCGCCGTGGGCAACGCCCTGCAGTCCGAGGACGGACGAGAAGGCGTCACCGCGTTCCTCGAGAAGCGTGAGCCGAAGTGGGTCGGTCGCTGACCCTCGGCGAAACACGAAGGACGAACGACGGTCGGCGGGGAGCGGAAGGAACACGATGATGAACGGTCTCGAGGCGCAGCGGGTCGTGCTGCAGGGCAGCCGATGCACCGTGTGCGGCACGGTCGCGTTCCCCGCGTCGACTCTCTGCTCCCGGTGCGTCACGCCCACGGCAGAACCCGTCGACCTGAGTACGTCGGGCACCGTGTGGGCCCACACGGTGCAGCGCTTCCCGCCCAAGTCGCCGCCGTACGTGCCACCCGTGGGCGGGTTCACCCCGTTCGCGGTCGGCTGGGTCGAGTTGAGCGAGGGCATCCGGATCGAGGCGATTCTCGACTCCGAGAACGTCGACGACCTGCACGGAGCCCTCGTCCACCTCACGGCCGTCGTCCCGGTTCCCCGGTTCGAGGTCGTCGAGGCCGGCCCGTCGTCTGCACCGAGCACAGTGGGAGATATCGCATGAGCGAGTCCGTGGTCATCGTCGGAGTCGGGCTGTCGAAGTTCGGACGCCAACCCGGTGTCAGTGGCCGCGCGATGGCCGTCTCGGCCATCACCGCCGCGCTCGCCGACGCGGGAATCGCCTGGCCGGACGTCGATGTTGCGTTCGGCGGCAGCGACTCCGCCGGCCTCGCCGACACGCTCGTCAGCGAGCTCGGTTTCACCGGACTGCCCTTCACCAACGTGCGGAACGGCTGCGCCACCGGCGGCAGCGCCCTGTTCTCGGCAGTCAATGCCGTACGGGCGGGATCGGCGTCGATCGGCCTGGCCGTGGGCTTCGACAAGCACCCGCGCGGTGCCTTCGATCCCACGCCCGCGGAGTGGGGTCTGTCCGAGGGGTACGGCGAGGCGGGTCTCATGGTGACCACGCAGTTCTTCGGGGCGAAGATCTCCCGGTACATGCGCCAGCACGGCATCACCCCGGACACGCTCGCACGCGTCGCCGAGAAGTCCTACCGCAACGGCGCGCTCAATCCGAATGCGTGGCGCCGCGAACCCATGTCGGCCGAGGCGATCGCCTCCGCGGACATGGTGAACGATCCCCTCACCCGCTACATGTTCTGTTCGCCCGGCGAAGGCGGTGCGGCGGTGATCGTGGCCTCACCCGAGGTGGCGGAGCGTCTGACAGGCCGGCCGATCCGGTTGCGCGCCATCACACATCGAACCCGGCGATTCGGTTCTTTCGAGGTCTTCAGTCCGTCCGTCCAGGGCGTCGGCGAGCCCACCAGCGTCAGCGCGGATGCTGCCGCGGCCGCCTTCGAACAGGCCGGAATCTCCCCGTCGGATGTCGACGTGGCCCAGCTGCAGGACACCGAGAGCGGCGCCGAACTCATGCACATGGCCGAGTGCGGCTTCTGCGAGCACGGCGAGCAGGAGCAGTGGATCGCCGAGGGGGCCACCGAGATCGGCGGGCGTCTACCCGTCAACACCGACGGTGGGTGTATCGCGAACGGAGAACCGATCGGCGCCTCCGGTCTGCGCCAGGTGCACGAGGTGGTCACCCAGTTGCGCGGCGAGGCCGGCGATCGTCAGGTGCCGGGCGGGCCGTCCATCGGCTTCACCCATGTCTACGGGGCACCGGGCATCAGCGCCTGCACCGTTCTGTCCGTCTGAACCAGTCCGATCCGACCAGCGAGGTCAGTCCATGAGTACCAGCACCGTGTCGTCCGACGTCCGAGCATTCACCGCCGAGGCGACGGCGTGGCTCAGCAGCGTGGCCGCACCGCGGACCAGCACGACGTGGGGCGAGGGCTCCGACTCCGTGGCCGTCTTCGAGAACTGGACGCCCGAGGAGGAACGCCGGCACACGGACGTCATCCGCGACTACGAACGGCGGAAGTTCGACGCCGGCTGGGGTCCGCTCGACTGGCCCGCGGAATACGGTGGACGAGATCTCCCGCTGTCCCACGTACTCGCCTTCCGCCGCGCGGAGGACCGGTTCGATGTCCCGCGCCGCACCGAGATGTTCTCCGTGACACAGCAATTGGTGGCACCCACGATCGAGAAATGGGGCACGCCGGATCAGCGCGCAACGTACGTGCGCGCGATGCTGCGCACCGACCTCATGGCCTGCCAACTCTTCTCGGAGACCGAGGCCGGTTCCGACCTCGCTTCAGTCCGTACGCGCGCAGTCCGTGACGACGACGGGTGGGTGCTGAACGGCCACAAGGTCTGGACGTCGGGAGCCACCGTCTCGGACATCGGAGTGGCGGTGTGCCGCACCGATTCCTCGGTCCCGAAGCACAAGGGCCTCACCGTCTTCCTGGTCCCGATGGACGCGGAGGGCGTCACCATCCGCCCCATTCGGCAGATGACGGGCGGCAGCTCGTTCAACGAGGTGTACCTCGAGAACGTGCGGCTGACGGATGCGCACCGTCTCGGGCCGGAGGGACAGGGATGGCAGGTGGCTCTCACCGTGCTGGCGGCCGAACGGCTCGATGGCGGCAACCTCGGATTGGCGAACGCCGACCGGGCAGTGGAACTGGCGCGCAATCTGGGTCGGCCCCTCACCGAGATCGAGCTGGATCAGGTTGCTGATCTCGTTGTGCACAGCCATGTTCAGCGCGTCACCGCCATGCGCGTCGCCGGCGTCGTGGTCTCCGGACGCGATCCCGGCCCCGAGGCGTCCGTCGGCAAACTGCTGGCGACCACCACGATGTCCCGAACATCAGCGGCGGTCCGCCGGATGCTGGGCTCCGATCTGGTGTCCGACACCGGTGAATGGGGCACGTTCGCCTGGACGGAACACGTCCTGGGCGCACCCGGATACCGCATCGCCGGCGGCACCGACGAGATCCAACACAACATCATCGCCGAGCGCGTTCTCGGCCTTCCCCGAGAGCCGAGGCCGTGACCACCGACGACACGACACACTCCGCACTGCAGCAGCGCGTCGCCGAGAAGCTCGAGGCCGGCGGCCTCGGATCGCTGCGCAGCTTCGATCCACTCCTCGGCGGGCACTCCGGTCTGACCTACCGCGTGCGGACCGACGACGCCGAGTTGGTGGTCAAGGCCGTGCCCGCATGGCAGCGCCCCGTCGGGCGCCACGACATGCTGCGGCAGGCGACCATCATGCGGGAACTCGCGGGTACGTCGGTGCCGGTGCCCACGATCGTGATGGTCGACGACACCGAGCCCTCTTGGTACGCCATGACATTCGTCCGCGGTGAGTCGCTCGAGCCTGTTCTGGACGATCCGGCCGTCGACCCGGAGCTGGCGGCCGCGCGCATGCGGCGTGCGGCGGCGGTTCTGCCCGAGCTGCACGCGGTCGATCACCGGGCTGTGCCCGATGCCGGTCCCACACTCACACCGGGTGACGAACTCGCCCGGTGGGCTCGCACTCTGGGCGCCGTTCCACCGGAACTGGTGGAGGGCGGAGACAGACTCCTGAGCCTTCTCGGCGCCCGCGTCCCGGACGCGGTCTCGTCGACGCTGGTGCACGGTGACTACCGCCTGGGCAACCTGATCGCGGACGGCACCGAGCCGGTCGCGCTCATCGACTGGGAGATCTGGAGTGTCGGCGACCCCCGAGTCGAGCTGGGGTGGTTCCTCGTCTTCGCCGATGGCGACAACTTCCCCGGTGTCGGGCGGTCCGTCCCCGGTCTGCCGAGCGCCGACGAGTTGGTGGAGATCTACGCCGGTGCGGGACGCGACTTGCCCGACCTGCCGTGGTTCGACGCCCTGGGACGACTCAAGATGGCCGCCATCATGGGCCACAATCTGCGTCGTCACCGGGAGGGCCGTCATCACGATCCGGACCAGGAGAAGCTGCCCGCCACCATCTCTCGGCTCATCGACACCGGCACCGCCCTGCTCGCCTGAGCTCCCTCGTCCTCGTATTCACCCGCTCGATCCGCCCTCCAGGAGGCCAACCGTGGACTTCTCCTACAGTGCTCGTACCGACGCGCTGCTCGAGACCCTCGAGACATTCATGACCGACCATGTTCTGCCCGCCGAGAAGGTGTACGACGCCCAGATCGCGGCGAACACGAACAAGCACGAGCAGCCGGCGGTGATGCGCGAACTGCAGGAGACAGCGCGCTCGCAGGGACTGTGGAACCTGTTCATGACGCACGACGGACTCGGAGCCGGACTCACCAACCTCGAGTACGCCCCTCTCGCCGAGGTGGTCGGGCGCTCGATCATCGGCAACGAGGCCATCAACTGCTCCGCCCCGGACACCGGCAACATGGAGATCCTCGCCATGTTCGGCACCGAGGAGCAGAAGAAGGACTGGCTCGAGCCCCTGCTCGACTGTCGGATCCGGTCCGCGTTCGCCATGACCGAACCGGCCGTGGCCAGCTCCGACGCCACCAACATCACCTCGACGATCCGGCGCGACGGTGACGAGTACGTGCTCAACGGCCGAAAGTGGTACACCTCCGGCGTTCTCGACCCGGACTGCAAGCTCATCATCTTCATGGGCAAGTCGGATCCGGACGGTCCGACCTACCGTCAGCAGAGCATGATCCTGGTTCCGGCCGACAGTCCCGGCATCGAGGTGCTGCGCGATCTCCCGATGTTCGGTTTCCACGACCGTCTCGGGCACGGCGACGTCCAGTTCACCGATGTCCGGGTGCCGGCCTCGAACATGCTCGGAGCCGAGGGCGACGGTTTCGCCATCGCGCAGGGTCGTCTCGGCCCGGGCCGGATGCACTACGCCATGCGCGCAGTCGGCATGGCCGAGCGCGCTCTGGAAATGATGTGCCGACGCTCCCTCGACCGAGTGGCCTTCGGTGCCCCGCTCGCCGATCGTGGCGTCGTCCGCGAGTGGATCGCGCGCAGTCGTATCGAGATCGACCAGATCCGACTGTTGGTCCTGAAGTCGTCCTGGATGATGGACACCCGCGGCAACGCCTCGGCGCGCTCCGAGGTCGCCGCGATCAAGGTCGCGGCGATGGAGGTGGCGCACAGGGTGGTCGACCGTGCTGTCCAGACGTTCGGAGCGGCCGGGGTCAGCGACGATTTCGTCCTGGCCCGCCTGCACGCCATCACCCGCGCCCTCCAGATCGCGGACGGACCCAGCGAGGTGCATCTCCGCACGATCGCCCGCCTCGAGACGAAGAAGTACCGATGACCGATACGCATTCCCTCACCGGCAGAGTGGCTCTCGTGACCGGCGCGAGCCGCGGCCTCGGCCTCGCCATCGCTCGTGGACTGCGCGACGCGGGAGCCACCGTCGTGGTGTCCAGCCGCAAACTCGAGGCGTGCGAGGAAGCAGTCGCCTCACTCGGACCGTCGACGGTGGGCAGCGCTCACGCCCACGCTCTGCACGTCGGTCGCTGGGACGAGATCGAACCCGCGGTCGACGCCATCGTCGACGAGTTCGGCTCACTCGACGTCGTGGTCAACAACGCCGGCATCGCACCGCTGTCCGAGAACCTCGTCGGAGTGACGGAAGGGTTGTGGGACAAAACCATCGAGGTCAACCTCAAGGGTCCGTTCAGGCTGATGGCAGTGGCCGGAGCGCGGATGGCGGCCGCCGGGCGCGGGTCGATCATCAACATCTCGAGCATCGGCGCCGTACGACCGAGTCCGCCCGAAGCCATGTACGCCGCGGCCAAGAACGGCCTCAATGCGCTGACCATGGCGTTCGCACAGGAGTACGCGCCGCACGTGCGAGTGAACTGCGTGATGCCCGGGGGATTTGCCACGGACATGGCCGAGCACTGGGACGACGAGTTCGTCGGCAAGATCGTCGACCGGCTGCCGTCGGGACGTCTGGGTCGCCCCGAGGAGATCGCCGGTCTCGTCGTACATCTCGCGAGTGACGCCTCGTCGTACACGACGGGTGCCATCATTCCCGTCGACGGCGGCCGCACCGCGGTCTACTGAGGAGGACAACGACGTGACGGACATGAACGACACCCCGACCCCCAGTGCCCTGTTCGATCTGACCGGTCGAACTGCGGTGGTGACCGGAGCGTCGTCCGGTCTCGGTCTCGGGTTCGCCCGTACGCTCGCCGCCGCAGGAGCCACGGTGTACGCGGCGGCACGCCGCGCGGATCGTCTGGCCGCGGTGGCGGAGACGGTCCCTGGCCTCGTTCCCGTGCGATGCGATGTGACCTCGGACGAGGACCGTCGAGCGTTGGTGGATCGGTGCCGCGAGGAGACCGGGCGCCTGGACATCCTGATCAACAATGCCGGCATGCCCGGCCCGCCGGACGCGGAACAGGAGACCGCGGAGGGCTTCTCGGCGATCCTGGAGGTGAACCTCCTCGCAGGCTTCCACCTGGCGGTGCACGTCGCCTCGACGACGCCGGACTCCGCCCCGGTCTCCATCGTCAACATCTCGTCGGTCGTCGGTCTCGTCTCGACCGCCCCCATCGGCGGTGCGAGTTACGCGGCGTCCAAGGCCGGTGTGCTCGGCCTGACCCGTGAACTCGCCGGGCAGTGGGGACGACGACGGATCCGCGTGAACGCGGTGGTCCCCGGGTGGTTCGACACCGAGATGACCGACGGGCTCTTCGAGAACGAGAAGTCGGCCGGGTGGGTGCGGCGCAACACGATGCTCGGTCGCGGGGGTACTGCGGGCGAGGTGGACGGCGCGGTGCTGTTTCTCGCCTCCGATGCCTCGTCGTACGTCACCGGGCACACCCTGGTGGTCGACGGCGGCTGGACGGCGCGCTGATGCTGGCCGTGCAACTGCTCGAGTGGGGCTCCGCTCCCGAGCTGCGGGACATTCCCGTTCCCGAACCGACGGGCGAGCAGTTGCTGCTCGAAGTCACGGCGGCGGGTCTGTGTCGTAGCGATCTGTCCGTCTGCGATGCGCCGGCCGGACGGTTCGACTACCCGTTGCCACTCACGCTGGGACACGAGGTGGCCGGACGCGTCGTCGCTGCCGGCCCCGATGCCGACGGGAGCACGGTGGGATCGTCCGTGGTCGTCCACGGCGTGTGGTCCTGCAGAACCTGCCGCAACTGCCGCCGGGGTCGGGAGAACTACTGTCTGGCACTGCGGCCGGTCGACGGCAGGCTCGCCGTGATCGGCAACGGCCTCGGCGCGCCGGGCGGACTGGCCGAGTACATGGTGGTTCCGCACGGTGGGGTGCTGGTCGACACCGGTTCCCTGGCACCGGAACTCGCAGCGCCCCTCGCCGATGCGGGCGCCACCGTGCATCACGCCGTCAGCGGTCAGGCCGACCTCCTCGACTCGAACGCCGTGGTCGCGATCGTCGGTGTCGGCGGTCTCGGTCACCTCGCGGTCCGAATGGCGTCGCTGCTGGGAGCCGGCCACGTGGTGGCCGTCGATCCGCGCGACGCGGCTCGGAGATCCGCGACGACCATGGGCGCCGCCGCGGTGTACTCGTCACTGGCCGAGGCGGCCTCTGCCACGAGAGATCTCGGGGGCGTCGACGTGGTGTTCGACTTCGTCGGCAGCGACGACACGATGGCCGAGGGGCTGGCCACGCTCGTACCCGGAGGACGCCTCGTCGTGGTGGGGGGCGCCGGAGGGTCCGTGTCGGTGGCCAAGAACCGGGGGATCGCCGCCGGGTGGCAGGTCTCGGCCCCCTTCTGGGGCAGTCGGGCGGATCTGGTGGAGGTGGTGGCGCTCGCGGAGTCCGGGGCGCTGCTGCCCGAGGTGACCACGCGACCTCTCGACGAGGCGATCGACGCCTATGCGCGTCTGCGTGCCGGGGAGGACGCCGGCCGAACCGTGCTCCTGCCCACCACGTCCGACGAGCCCACCCCAGAACGTGATGCCGGAAAGGACCACCGTCAGTGAAGACTCTCGCGCTCGAACTGCGAGACCGCGTCCGGGAACACCCCGACGCGATCGCCGTGATCGACCTGCACGGCACCCATCGACTGGCCGACGTGATGGCTGCCGCCGAACGCGGAGCCGAGCACATGGCACAGCACGACCCCACACCTCCCACTGTGCTGATCCAGGCGGACAACACCTGGCAGACGGTGGCCACCGCACTGTCGGTCGGTCTGCGCGGAGGCGTGGTCGCCGTGCTCAGCCCGCATGCCACAGCATCGGAATTCGTGCTCGCCGTCGAGGACGTCGACCCCGACATGGTGGTGGCCGACCTTCGCACACTCGAACAGTGGGGGGTGTCCGACCAGGACTTCCCGTCGGGCGACGCGGCGGTCGGTGACCGTCATCTGCGTGCTCGCCGTGGTGATCCGCGAGGTGTGTCGCGCTGGAACGGAGGCAGTGTCATCGCGATGACCTCCGGATCCACCGGTCGCCCGAAGTGCGTCGTCCAGTCCGAGGACGCACTGCGCTACGCCTGTTCGTGCACGAGGGACGCCGTGGGTCTGCGGCCGGGCGACGCGGTGGGCGCCTTCGTCCCCCTGTCCTCCGTCGCCGCAGCATGTTTCGGGATGTATCTGCCGCTGTTCGTGGGCGGACCGATGGTGTCGATCGGCAAGTGGTCACCGGCGGCCGCACTCGACGCGATGGCCGCCCACGACGTCCGCTGGACGATGCTGGTGCCGACGATGGCGCTGCAGCTGTCCCTCGTCGAGAACGGGGCCGGTCGACTCGCGGGGATGCGGGCGATGACGGTCGGCGGCGGGCCCATGAACGCGTCGGCTCTCGAACGGGCCGAGCAGTTCCTGGGAACGACGTTCCTCCGGGTGTTCGGCATGTCGGAGTGCCTCGGTCACACGACCGCGACCCCGGACGACGATCCTCGACTTCGCCTCGGTACGGACGGACGGCCGTTCCCCGGCACGATCGTGCGGGCCGTGAACGGTGCGGGGGAGGACGTGGGCACCGGGGAGATCGGTGACGCGCAGGTCCGCGGACCCTCGATGTTCGTCGGGTACGCACGGGGAGGACAGGTCGCGGCACCGACACTGACCGACGACGGATACCTGCCGACCGGTGACCTCGTCGAGGTGGCGACCGACGGCACCATCACCGTGATGGGCAGGCAGAAGCAGATCATCATCCGTGGTGGTCGCAACATCGACATCAACGAGGTCGAGGCGGCGGTGGCCGGCGTCCCCGGCATCGTGCAGGTCTGCGTGGTGCCGATCCCGGACGAGCTGCTGTCCGAGCGCGCCGGAGCCCTCGTGGTGACCGACGGACGCGCTCTCGGTCTGGCCGAGGTGACGGACGGATTGTCCCGTCGCGGCGTGCCACGACACAACTGGCCGGAGTACGTCTTCGCTGTGGACGATCTGCCGCAGAACCGTGTCGGGAAGCTCTCTCGACCCGATGCCGTGCGAATGGCAGCGCGTCTCGCCGGTGTTCCCGATCCGAATTCACCTCGGGACGAGTAACATGAGCACGATGCTGACACATTGCGGGGAGGCCGGAGGCCGGCCGGGCCAGTCTTCGAGGGTGCCGCGATGAGCGTCGGAACGACGGCACGCCGCGAGAGCCCGCGCTCCAAGCGGTCTCGTATTCTCACCGTCGCCATCGAGCAGTTCGGCAGGGTGGGCTACGACCACACCAAGTGGGCGTCGGTGGCGGACGAGGTCGGAATAGGCCAGACCGCGCTCTACCACTACTTCGAATCCAAAGCGCACTGTCTGCTCACCATCATGCGTCTGGAACTGGCGGATTCCGTCGAGCGCTTCGACGCGGCCACGGCCGACCGGAGCGACCCGGAGGCGGCACTGCGAGCCGCCGTCGCGGGAGCTCTCCAGGCCTCGCCGCTGGACGCTCTGCAGCGCCGGATCCTGCAGAACCACATGGACCTTCTGGCGACGGAGCGGCAGTCGGGGAAGGAGGAGGCCGAGCGTCTCCAGTCCCGAGAGCTGGTCCAGGAGATCGAGCGTCGGTGGACGAGATTGATCGCCAGTGGCATGGACGACGGGGTCTTCGCCGAGGGAGATCCGAAGACGGTGGGACGCCTGGTCCTCGCCCTCGTCATCAGCGTGTGGCGGTGGTACCGGCCGAACGGCCCCGCCACCCTCGACGAGATCGCCGAGACCGTCACCACCGCGGTGCTCAAGATGGTGCGCCCCTGACCGCTGGGCGCTGAGCCCGGCTCGGCCATTCGTGTCGATCACGTCCACCCCTACCGAACCGAATTCATGTTGACCACACCCTGGAGGAAATCATGTTCGATCTGATGGTTCTCGCCGCCCGTCCGAACGACTGGACGCACGAGCAGTTCATGACGTGGTGGCGCGGTGAGCACGCGGAGGTGACCTACCCGCTCCCGGGCCTGCTGCGGTGGCAGCACATCGACATCGTCCACTCGATAGACGAGCGCAGCGCCGGGTGGGACGGACTGTCCATTCTGAGCTTCGCCTCGCGCGACGATCTCGAGACCGCGCTCGCCAGTCCGGAGTGGAAGGTCGCCGTCGAGCACGTCGGAACCATGCGTGGGCGACGGATGATCTGGTACGGCGACGAGCGGACCATGGTCGCCGACACGTCGACCACCTCGTGACCGCCCGGTGGTCCGATCCGGGATCCGTTCGGATCGCGGACGGCATCCACCGGGTGCCACTGCAGATGCCGTCCGACGGACTCCGTGCCATCAACGTCTATGCCCTGGAGACCGACAGGGGCCTGGCGCTGATCGACGGCGGATGGCGACGGCCGGGTACGTACGACGAGTTCTCCACCGCGCTGGCCGAATTCGGTTGCCGACCGGGCGACGTACACGACGTGTTCGTCACTCACGTCCACCGTGACCACTACACCTTCGCCGTCGACCTCCGCCGTCGACACGGCTGCCGCATCCACCTCGGGTCGGCCGAGGCGCCGGGGATCGTCGCCATCGGGGAGCTGGCCTCCAACATGCCGACATCGTCACTGCGTGAGCTGGAACGGGCCGGCGCCGACGACATCGCGCGAGCGGTTCGCCTGGACACCAGCGACGAGGACTTCGACTCGGACGACTGGGAGCCGCCGGACGCGTGGCTCACCGAGGGCGCCCTCGACATCCCCGGACACCGGTTGACCGCGGTGCACACGCCCGGCCACACCAAGGGCCACATGGTGTTCCACGATCTCGACCGAGACATCAGCTACACGGGCGACCACGTTCTGCCGACCATCACCCCGTCGATCGGATTCGAACTCGGTGAGTGGGACCTGCCCCTGGGGCACTACCTGCAGTCGTTGGAGATGATGCTCGACGATCGGGATCGCACGGTGCTGCCCGCTCACGGGGACACCGGTGTCGGTCTGCACGCGCGCGTGCGCGAACTCCTCGATCACCACGCCCGCCGCTTGGCGGCGACCCGTGCGGTCGTCGCCGACCTGACCCGGGCGACCGGCCTCGATGTGGCCGAGCGCCTTCCGTGGACCCGTCGTGATCGCCCGTTCGCGGATCTCGGAACGTTCGATCGCATGGTCGCGGTCTGCGAGACCCTGGCCCACCTCGATCTGGACGTCCACCGGGGCGTGCTGCGTGTGGAGAACCAGGACGGCGTCGACGTGTTCAGCGTCGCCTGAGACTCAGGCGGCGGTCCACCCGCCGTCGACGTACAGCTCGGTACCGGTCACGAAGCGTGCATCGTCACCGGCCAGGAACGCCACCGCGGCAGCGACTTCCGCGCCGGAACCCAGTCGTCCCATCGGCGTGCCCGCCAGCATGGCCTCGTGGCGCGGCGTGCCCTCGTAGCGCGCGAGCAGTGGCGGGGTCGCGATGAAACCGGGGTGGATCGAGTTGACCCGCACCCCGAGGCGGGCCCAGTGCAGCGCCGCGTTCTTCGTCATGGTCCGCACGGCACCCTTCGCCGCGGCGTAGGCGATGCTGTTGCCCAGTCCGCCGACGCTGCCGAGGATGGAGCAGATGTTGACCACCGATCCGCCGCCGGTCCGCTCGATCAGGGCGCCGGCGTGCTTCATCCCCAGCCACGTACCGGTCTGACTCACCTCGACGACGCGGCGATACTGCTCCACCGTCTCGTCGACGACGGTGGCGAGCGATCCGATCGCACCGTTGTTGACGACGGCGTCGAGCGTGCCGTGACGGTCCTCCACGAGGGCGAGGGTCGCCGCCCACTGCTCCTCGTCGGTGATGTCCAGCGCGCACGCCAGATGCGAGTCGGGGCGTTCCAGCGCGTGCACCGCTGCGTCGCAGGCGCTCTGGTCGACATCGGTGACGATCACGCTGGCTCCCTCGGACGCCAGCCTCGTCACGATGTCGACACCGATCCCGCCGGTCGCGCCGGTCACGAGGATCACCTTGTCGGTCAGACGGGTACTGCCTTCGGGCATGGTGTGCCTTTCAGAGCTTGCTGAGGACGTTGCGACCGCCGACGAGCATGGCGATCGCGACTCCCGTGGTGGTCACCGCGGTCATGAGCAGCGCCATCGCCGCGACGAGCGGGTACGAGCCGTTCTGCCACATGTCGTAGAGCAGGGTGCCCATGACCTGGGTCGTCGAGGCGCGGACGAGCAGCGAGGCGGCGAACTCGTGAGTCAGAAGGATGAACATCAGGGCGACGGCGCCGAAGATGGCTCCTCGCATGAGTGGCAACAGAATTCGAAGATTGGTCACCACGGGCGAGGCGCCGCTGGTGGCCGAGGCCTCGGTGTAGGTGTTGCCCAGCGCGAGCATCGCCGTCATCTGCAGTCGGACCGAGAACGGCAACATCAGCACGATGTAGACGAGCACGATCACCGTGCGAGTGCCGTAGAGGATCAACGGAGGTTCGGTGTACGTGAGCAGGAACCCCACACCGAAGATGACCGCGGGGATACCCAGTGGCAGGGCGGTGATGAAGTCGCCGATCATGCCCAGGACGCGGAAGCGACGACCGCGGACCAACAGGTTGGCCATGACGTACCCGATGGGGATGCACACGGCCACCGCGGCGAGGGACGTGAGGATGCTGGTGAGTACGGACGAGACGATCGCGTCGTCGGAGATGAGGGCCCGGAAGTTGTCCAGCGTCAACAGATCCAGGGTCAGGGTGTCCGACCAGTACGGGGTCAGCGACACGATGACGAGTCCGACGATGGGGATCAGCAGCGCGAACAGGGCGTACACACTGATGGTGACGGCCGCCCACGTTCCGCGGCCCGAGGGTGCGGAGAACGCCTTGCCGCCGTGAGTGACGAACCGGCTCTGATTGCCCAGCAACATCTTCTGCACCAGAACCAGCGCCAGTCCGAACAGGACGAGGGGTGAACCGGCAGCTGCGGCGGCCGCGAAGTCGGACGGTGATTCCGACACCCGCCGGTACATCTCGGTGGTGAGGACCTTCACTCCGCTGTTCTGACCCAACAGGAGTGGTCCGGTGAACTGGCCGAGCCCGAGGAGGAACGCGATACCACCGCCGTAGATGAGCGACGGACGGAGCAGGGGGAGAACGATACGGAAGAACACACCCATCGAGGACGATCCGCTGATCCGAGCGGCCTCGAGGTGCTCCGAACTGATGTTGTCCATCCCCGAGGACACGAAGAGATAGACGAACGACGTCAGACCGAATCCGGTCAGGATGACGATCCACGGCACCGTGTAGACGTCCACGGGGCCGCTCTCGAGATCGCTCCACCAGGGCAGCGCGCGCAGTACGACATTGAGGTAGCCGGGTCCCGGTGACAGCAGGAAGGCCCAGCCGACGATGTTGGCGACCGCGGGAAGCACGATGGGCAGGATGGGAATCATCTTGAGGAACCCGAGTCGCGCCGGAAGGCGGCTCGCGGCGTAGGCGAGCAGGGTGCCGAGAACGAGCGCGATGACGAGCGATCCCAGCGCCAGAATCACTGTTGTCCACAGTGTCTGGGCGATGTCGAACCGTCCGTACTGGCTGCGGTAGCCCCGCGCTCCGTCCTCGAACGCGAGCATCTGCAGACGCACCATGGGGAGGACGACCAGATAGGCGAGAACGGCGAGAAGAATGCCGTAACCGAGCCGGGCACGCCAGGGGCCGGTCAGCCGTGACCGTCGTCCCGCCGGCGGCGGCGTCGTGTCGGTGTCGGGGGGTGTGAGGGTGGCGGTCACGATGCGCTCCCCACTGCTGCGGCGACGGGTGCGGTGTCCGCGGCGGTCGCGGTGGAGGGCGCCGAGGGGAACACCCGCAGCGCTGCGGGGGAGAAGGAGACGACCACGGCGTCACCCGGCTCGGCCGAACGCAGCGCGAGGCCGTGCTCGGCGGCCGACGCACGCAGGGTGAGTGTCTCGGCGCCGGACCGCACGGTCACATCGAAGTGCCGACCTCCGTACTCGTGATCGACGAGGGCGGCGTGCAGTCCGACGTGGCCGGGCGGAACCTCGGCCATGCTGCGGTGCAGGAGCAGGTCGTCCGGACGCAGCCGTGCGACCGCGGAATCGCCCTCGTCGGCACGATCGCGGACCACCGAGTCGCGGAGATCGATCGCGTCACCCGCGGAGGTCTGCCAGCCGTCGTGCGCCCTGCGCAGTTCGAGCTTGTTGGCCATGCCGATGAATGCCGCGACGTAGTCCGAGCCGGGGTTCTCGAACACGCTCGACGGCGTGTCGAGCTGCTCGATGCGACCCGATTTCATGATGGCCAGACGATCGCCCAGTGCGAATGCCTCGGACTGGTCGTGGGTCACGAACACGGCGGTGAACCCGAGTTCGCGGTGCAGGCGGTGGATCTGGGACCGGACCTGATCGCGCAGCCGGGCATCGAGGTTGCTGAGCGGCTCGTCGAAGAGGATGAGGTCCGGACGCGCGACCAGCCCGCGGGCGACCGCCACGCGCTGCTGTTGGCCACCACTGAGTTGCGACGGATACCGGTCGAGCAGTGCGCCGCAGTCCACCATGTCGGCCGCTGCCTCGACGGCTCCCGGTCCGAAGGACTTGGTGAGTCCGCGGACGTCGAGGGGGTACTTGATGTTGCGGCGCACCGTCATGTGCGGCCACAGGGCGTAGGACTGGAAGACCATGCCGATGTTGCGCTTGTGCGCGGGGACGTCGACTCGCTGGTCCGCGTCGAAGACCGTCCTGTCCTTGAACGAGATACGCCCGCCCTGGGGCGTCTCGAGCCCCGCGAGGCACCGCAGCGTGGTGGTCTTTCCACAGCCACTCGGGCCGAGAAGAACCAGGAACTCGCCCTGCTCGATGTCGATGTCGAGACCGTCCACGACCTTCGTGCTGCCGTACGTCTTGGTCAGTCCGGAAATGGTGAAGCGATCGGTCATCTCATGCCTTCTGTCCAGAGGTGTGTGTGGGTGTTCGCGCGCCGGCCGCCAGACCACCGTCGACGACGAGGTCGGTTCCTGTGATGTAGCTGCTCTCGGATCCGGCGAGGAACACGACGGCGTCCGCGACGTCGCCGGTGGTGCCCCGCCGCTGCATCGGAATGGTGCGCACATAGCCGGCGACATCGTGGTCGGCGAAGTCCTCGCTACCGGTGATGTCGGTGTCGATGCTTCCGGGGCACACCGAGTTGACTCGGATCCCCCGCTCGGCGAGCTCGAGCGCAGCCACTCGGGTGAGGGCCCGCACACCGAACTTCGAGGCGCCGTAGGCGCCGAGCTTCGCTGTCGCGAGGATTCCGCGCAGGGACGACACCGTGATCACGGAACCGCCGGACTTGACGGCGGTGCTCGCCGTCCTGAGGGCGAGGAAGGTGCCGACCAGGTTGATGTCGAGCATGCGGCGGAAGTCGGCCAGTGAGGTGTCGGCGATGTCGCCGCGGTGCGCCGCCCCGGCGTTGGCCACCAGCACGTCGAGGCCTCCACCGTCCGCTTCGATTCTCTGCACGCACGCGTCCCACTCGGCTTCCGACGCCACGTCCAGATGCAGGTAGCGAACCGACGGTCCGAGGGTGTCGGCGACCGCGCGACCACCCTCGTCGTCCACGTCCGTGACGTACACGGTCGCTCCGAGAGAGGCGAAGCGCGCGGCACATGTCGCACCGATGCCGCGCGCGGCGCCGGTGACGAGCACACGTGGGCCGTGTGAAGGCGCTGTCCGAGCGTCCATGATCACCTCCCTGGATGACGAGTTCGGATGGTCGAGAGCGGTCGCGTCCCCGTCACTGGAAGAGCTGCGACCATTCCTGCGAGTACCGGTCGACGTTCTCGGGGGTCAGATCGGCGGGATCGGGTGAGGCGATGTTCTGTGCCCGCTCGACGGCGCCCGGAACATCCGGCAGCGCGGCGGCGTAGCCACCGTTCAGCGCGGCCTGTCCCTCGGCGGTCACCATGAAGTCCGCCAGGACCTGAGCCGCGTTCGGATGCGGCGCCGCACTCAGGACCTCGGTGTACCACGGTGTGCCCCAGGGGTTCTCCGGCAGCACCCAGTCGACGGGAGCGCCCGCGTCGACCTCGGTGACGAGCGGCTGGACGCTGGGCGAGACCACCACTTCACCCGACGTCAGGGCCTGCGCGACCGCCAGTGCGCTCGGGTAGACACGCGGCTGCAGTTCGGCCAGCTTGTTCCAGTAGTCCTCGCCGTAGTTCTCGGCGTAGTGCCGATACAGGTCGACGTACGACGCGATGCCCGTCGGATTGACGATGCCGATGCGGCCGCGGTAGGCCGGGTCGAGAATGTCCTGCGGGGTCTCGAGACCGTCGGGCACCGCGGCGGTGTTCCACCCGAGGCCGAAGACAGCGGCGGACGAGAGGAAGAAGCGGTCGTTCTTCACGCTGGCCGCGCGGTCGTAGTCGGGTGCGTCGAAGTCGGGACCCACGATCTCGGTGGAGAAGGTGCCGGACTCGGACGCGCTGGCGATCCACGACGCGTCGGTCACCATGTGGACGTCGGCAATGCCTGTACCCGTGCGGTTCTCGGTCTCGACACGGGGATTGATCTCGGAATCCGTTCCGCGCACGAAGTCCATGGAGATCTCCGGGTACTTCTGCGTGAACGCGGCCTTCAGCGCGTCGAGGTTCGCAGGCTTCTGGCTGGAGTAGAGCATCACGCTGCCCTCCGTCTTCGCCGCGGCGACGACGTCGTCCCAGCTGCCCTCGACGGGCCCGGACGGGGTGGTGCTGCCGCCGCACGCTGTGAGCGCGAACGCCGACGCTGCCACGGCAACGGTGGCGATGGCTCGGGGAATCCTCCGCATGGTCAGACCTCTCTCGGACTCACAGGGCCGCTCGGCTGTCGGTGCGAGTGGACTTCCTGAACTGATGTCAGTTTGAAAGTAGTATGACGTCCTTGTGATGTCAATCACGCAGGTGAGGGCAGTGCGACGACGGGCACGACGGGGTCGCCGGGCCCGCGCCCATCTCCGCGCGCCGCGATCCGGGGTTGCGAGGTTGTCGCAGTCGCGATCGGCGAGCTCTCGAGCGGGGAGGGCGTTCTCTTACTCGACTGCCGTCGCGGTCCAGGTCGCGTAGGCGTCGAGCGCTCCGCGGGTGGCCCGAGCGCGGTCGTCGCCGATACCGACGAGCTGGGCGACAGCCATGGGCGCGAGGACGCTCGCGACTGGGTCGCTGTGATCGGCGAAGTGGCCGGCCGCTTCGAGTGAGACGAACCCGTGTACCAGGCTCCACAACTGGGCGGCGATCTGTTCCGGGTCGTCGATGTCGACGCGACCGGCCGTCACCAGTCGGTGGCAGCTGCGTACCAGAACGGCGTAGGCCTCTCGGAAATGCTGTTGTGGCACAAGGGGAGCGGACGCGCGGTAGGTTCCGCGCGGCGAGAGTCCGAACATCAGGTCGTAGAGGTGCGGATTGCGCTGCGCGAAACCTCTGGCTCCCAGGGCCATGGCGAAGAGCTGCACACCGGGGTCGTCGTTCGACGCGGCCGCGTCCTCGAGAGTCCCTGTCAGCGTCGCGTATCCCCGAACCACGACAGCGTCGAGCAGCCCGCCCACGTTCCCGAAGTGGTGGTAGACCGTGATCGTCGAGGAGCCTGCCCTGTCGCTGATGCGACGGACCTTCATCTCGGCAGGGCCTTCCTCTGCCAGGACAGCGACGGCGGCGTCGACGAGGCGCTCGCGGGTGGATCCGTCGTCCGCCGTGCGGTCGGTGTCTCGTCGAGCGGCCATGACGTCATGGTCCCACGATGACGTCCGGATGCGACGAGCCCGCCGCGCCTGCTATAACTTTGTTATGACGTTCCTCGCCGCGGTGCCGGCCCTCCGCTCGCGCAAGATGGCCGCCCTGGTGACGCTGTGCTGCGCGGTGTTCGTGGTCAACGTGTCCACCACGATCGTCAACATCGCGCTGCCCACCCTCGTCGAGGACCTGGGGGCGTCCACGCGCGATCTGCTGTGGGTGGTCGATGCCTTCAACCTGGCATTCGCTGCGTTGGTGCTGGCCGGGGGATCGCTCAGCGACCGGTTCGGTCGCCGTCCCTTCCTCGTGGGCGGGCTCGTGCTCTTCGCGGTCGCATCCGTGGGTGGGGCGTGGAGTGGTGAGCCCGCCCAGCTGATCGCGTGGCGGGCGCTGGCCGGTGTCGCGGCTGCCGTGGTGTACCCGGTGACGCTGTCGATTCTGA
This sequence comes from Rhodococcus sp. NBC_00294, assembly GCF_036163995.1. Lineage (NCBI taxonomy): Bacteria > Bacillati > Actinomycetota > Actinomycetes > Mycobacteriales > Nocardiaceae > Rhodococcus > Rhodococcus sp. NBC_00294. Next base: position 4,540,506 of record NZ_CP108043.1, on the reverse strand, counting down.
CCAACGTGTTCCAGGAGCGGTCCGAACGCGTCATGGCCATCGGACTGTGGGGCGCGGCGACCGGCGTCTCGGTCGCGGTCGGACCCGTGGTGGGTGGGGCGTTGATCGAACATTTCTGGTGGGGATCGATCTTCGTCTTCAACGGCCTCGCTGCTGTCGCAACCATCGCTCTCGCAGTGCGTTTCGTGCCGAACTCCCGTGATCCGTCGACCCCGCCGCTGGACAAGTCGGGTTTGCTTCTGTCCGTGCTGGCCCTGGGGTCACTGGTGCACGCCATCATCGAAGGCCCCGACCGCGGGTGGTCCTCGGCGTCGACGGCGCTCGGATTCGGTGTGGCCGCCGCATTGCTGGTCACCTTCGTTCTCCGGGAGTCGCGCGCTCGCCACCCGATGCTGGACGTGCGGCTGTTCACGAACATGCGCTTCACGGCTGCCAGTGGGGCGGTCACCAGTGCGTTCTTCGCGCTGTTCGGGTTCATCTTCCTCGTCACCCAGTACTTCCAGTCCGTGCGCGGCTTCGGTGCCCTCGAGACCGGCGTGCGCATGCTGCCCGTCGCGGGATCGCTGGCAGTGTTCTCGCTGGTGGGTCCCCGCCTGGCGGTACTGGTCGGTTCCAAGATCGTGGTGGCCGCCGGCCTGGCATCGTTGACGGCTGCGTTCCTGTGGATCTCGCAGATCGACACGGGCACGTCCTACCTGCAGATCGCGGGTCAGATGGTGCTGCTGGGCGCAGGCCTGGGTCTGACGAGTGCCCCTGCGACGGAGGCGATCATGGGAGTCGTTCCGACCGACAAGGCCGGGATGGGATCAGCGGTCAACGATGCCACCCGCGAACTCGGCGGAACACTCGGTGTCGCCGTGATCGGGTCGGTCGCACTGTCGGTGTACCGGGACGGGCTCGACACGACGCAGTTGCCCACCGTCCTGATGGAACCCGCGCAGGAGTCGGTGGGCGCCGCGCTCGAAGCCGCACGCCAGGCGGCGGACTCGCTGGGTGCCACCGGGGCACTGCTCGGGTCGCAACTGTCCGATCTCGCACGCGAACGCTTCGTCGACGGCTTCACCACCGGCAGTCTCGTCGCCGGGATGGTCACCGCCGTGGCGGGTGTGCTGACGCTGGTCTTTCTCCCCTCGCATCCCCTCCCGTCGCATACCGACGACGACGAGTCGCACGATCGCCCCGACGTGAGCGTGCGCCGCTGACATACGCTCCATCGGTGCCGACTCTGCGAGCCCTGGAATGCTTCGTGGCCGTCGTCGACGCCGGCTCTGTCACCGCGGGAGCAGCCCAGCTGCATCTGTCGCAACCCGCGCTCTCCCATCACCTCGCGTCGTTGGAGTCGGAGATCGGGAGTCCTCTGCTGGAGCGGCTTCCGCGAGGCGTGCGTCCCACGCCCATCGGCCGTGCCGTTCTCGTCGATGCGCGGATCGCGTTGGCAGCGGCCGAGCGAGTTCTGCGAACCGGACACGCTGCGGCACAGGGTGATGCGGGCCGGCTACGCCTGGGGTGCGCGGAGAGCATGACCGTCCCGATCCTGGCGCCGACGTTTAGCACCTGGACCCGGAAGCATCCGGACATCGGTCTGGATCTGACCGAGTACACCAGCGCCGACGCGATGGCGACGGCGATCACGGACGGCGACCTCGACATCGCAGTGGGGCCGGCGCCGTCGCGCGGGTCCGCAGCGATGACCGAGATCGGGACCGAGGAGATCCTGGTCGTGATTCCGGAAGGTCTCGATCTCGCCGACGAGGACGCCGTCTCCTGGCCGAACCTCGCCGGCAGGCCGATCGTGCACTATCACCCGTCGAACGGCCTTCGTGGATGGTTCGACACCGTGGCTGCGACGCACGGAGTCCAGCTCGACGCTGTCACGCACACTCGACATGCCACGACGGCAGCACAACTCGCTCACGCAGGGTTGGGGGTCGCGCTCGTGCCGGCCACCGCCGTTCCCGCTCGCTCCGCCGGGATCGTCAAGTCGATGACACCTCCACTGACGAGGTCGGTCGTCGTGATGGTCGGGGCGGAATCGGACGCGCTGACACAGAGGTTCGTGGCCGATCTCGTGTCGCGGGGCGTCGGTACTCGCCGCTCCTGACCCGCTCCGCGCGACCGGCTCACACCAGAGTCTGCGTGCCGACGACGCGCAGCAACTCCAGACGTTGCTCGTCCTCGGAGCCGGGAACGGTGGTGTAGACCACGATGCGCAGATCGCTGCCCGGTGCCGTGAGCACATCGCAGTCGACAGCGATCGGTCCCACCGGCGTCGTCATCACCTTGCGGCTTGCCTTGTGCACCGACATGGTGGCGCGACCCCAGCGAGCGTCGAAGTCCGCGCTCCTCGCCCGGAGTCGGGTGACGAGGGTGGTCAGATACGGGTCGTCGGGATAGCGGGCGTGTGCCACTCGGAGATCGGCGACGAGGTCCTCGCCGAATTCCTCGTGATGGCGGTCGTCGTAGCCGACGCCGGTGAAGTCGTCGGTGAAATGGCGCCACACCACATTGCGGTCGACACCGTGTCGCAGTGCGGGGTCCCCGCTGATGGCTGCCCAGAGGCCGTTGTGATGGACGATGTCCCACGCGGCCGTGAAGACCGCCAGTGGCACGTCGTCCAGGCGGTCGACCATGCGCCGCACGCCGGGCCCGATGTGGTGCGGGACGAGGCGCCCGTTCGGTGATGCCAGTCCGGCCACCCGATACAGGTGATCCACTTCCTCGTCGTTCAGTCGCAGCGCTCGCGCCAACGCGGCGATGGTCTGCGCCGACGGGTGCCGCGCCCGCCCCTGCTCGAGGCGGACGATGTAGTCGACGCTGATGGACGCCAACGTGGCGAGTTCCTCACGGCGCAGTCCGGGTGCTCGTCTGCCGGGGACGGCGGGCAGGCCGACCTCCTCCGGTCGAGTCCGGTCCCGCCAAGCCCGGAGCACCGTCGACAGTTCACTCATGCACACCATCGTGCACCGCGTCGCCGGAGCGCGGGTGGTACCGGCAGTACCTGGACCTGCACGCCACCGGGCCACAGGATCGAGACATGACAACAGCACTCATCACGGGAGCGAACAAGGGCCTCGGACTCGAGACGGCGCGACGACTCGTCGACTCCGGTGTCGACGTGTACGCCGGCGTCCGCGACCCCGGCAGGGCAGACGACGTCCGCGCACTCGGTGCACACGTGGTACGGCTGGACGTGACGGACACCGACTCGGTCACCGCGGCGGTGTCGTCACTTCCCCGACTTGCGTCCTGATCAACAACGCCGGCGTCATCGGACACGGCGGCGGTGTCGACGACCTGGACGCCGACTCCATGGCAGACACCCTCGACACCAACGTCGTCGGCATCGTCCGGGTGACGCAAGCAGCGCTGCCGCTGCTGCGGCAGTCGTCGAATCCGGTGATCGTCAACGTGGCCTCGGGTGTGGGAATGGGCCGCTTCCTCCAGGATCCCGGCCGGGACGAGTTCCCTGTCGCCGCCATCCCGTACGCCGCCTCGAAGGCGGCCGTCATCACTCTCACCGTGCAGTACGCCAAGAACCTCCCCGAGATACGAATCAACGCCTCCGACCCCGGCTACACGGCCACCGACCTCAACGGGAACACCGGGCATCAGACTGTCGCGGAGGGAACCGACGCCACCGTTCGCCTGGCGCTGCTCGGCAGCGACGGACCCACGGGGGAGTTCCACGACAGCACCGGGCGGATCGAGTTGTGAGCAGGCGGTCGTTCGGCTGATGGCATCGATTCCTCGACGTGATTCCGTGTTCGTCACGGGCCCGGTGTCGTGGACGATCGCGTTCCCAGCGCGGGGAGCAGCTGAAGCTTCTCGTGACTCGGGCTGCCGGGAACTGCGGTGTAGACCAGAAGGAAATGGGACTGCAGCGGATCGACGAGCGTCTGGCAGGACAGTTCGAGGCGGCCGAGATCCGGGTGGACGAATCGCTTCGTCTCGGCCGGCCGCACTCCCACTTCGTGCCGCTCCCAGACGGTGCGGAACTCGTCGCTCTCCTGAAGCAGCGTCGCCGCGAGACGCGCAGCGCGCGAGTCGGGTCCGCGAAGAGTGGCGACCTCGCGTAGGCCGGACACCCATGTTCGGGTGAGGTGCGCGTGATCCTCGGGGGCGTACAGGTTCCTGCTCGCCGGGTCGGCGAACCACCGATACCCGATGCTGCGTGAGGGCCCGGTCCGGCCGGACTGATCACCGGTGAGCGCGACACCGAGTGCCGTCTGCCGCAGCGTCTCTCCCAACTCTGTGACGATCTCGGCGGGAGTGTCGTGCAGTCGGTCGAATATGCGCAGCAGGCCCGGACCGATGTGATCGCCGACGGCCCCGCGTGTCGGTGGGGTGTGGCCGGCGAGCCGGAACAAGTGGTCGCGTTCGGGTAGCGAGAGATGCAGTCCCTGTGCGATCGAGGCGACCATCTGTTCGGACGGTTGGGGTCCTCGCTCCCGCTCGATACGGGCGTAGTAGTCGGTCGACATGTGGCTCAGTGCCGCGACCTCTTCGCGCCTCAACCCGTCGGTCCGACGTCGCAGCCCTCGTGGAAGACCCACGTCCTCGGGTTGCAGTGCGCTGCGGCGACCCCGGAGAAACTGGGCCAGCCCTGCTCTGTCGATCTCCATTGCTTCTTCCTATCGCGTGGCGCGTGCGCCGACCAGGGTCTGTCGATCCCCCTCTCACGCGCAAGGGGTGACCCGCCATCGGGGGATCGACGAGTCCTGGTTGTCGGGGGAGGACCCCGGCACGGTGAGGTCACACGTCGTCGACACGACACCTCACACCCATCAGGAGCGACCCATGAGACACACCATCGACATCGCCGTCCCCGATCTCTCCGGTATCCGAGCTGTCGTCACCGGCGGCAGTGACGGCATCGGCCTCGTCCTCTCCCGTCGCCTCGCGGCAGCAGGGGCGGAGGTGGTCCTGCCCGTTCGCTCGCAGAGCAAGGGGAAGGCGGCGATCGACGCGATCAGGCAGGCTCATCCCAGCGCCGACGTCTCACTCCGGCGCCTCGATCTCTCGTCGCTCGACTCCGTGTCCGCACTCGCGGACACGCTGTCGTCGGAGGGCAGACCGATCGGCATCCTCGTGAACAATGCCGGCGTGATGACTCCACCGTCGCGACGGACGACGTCGGACGGATTCGAGCTGCAGTTCGGTACGAACCACCTCGGCCACGTCGCGCTCGTGGGCCGTCTGCTTCCCCTGCTGCGAGCAGGGCGCGCCCGCGTCGTCTCACAGATCAGCATTGCCGCGAACAGCGGATCGATCAACTGGGACGACCTGAACTGGGAACGGTCGTACGACGGAATGCGCGCCTACAGCCAGTCGAAGATCGCCTTCGGACTGTTCGGCCTCGAACTGGGACGGCTCAGCGCGCAGCGTGGCTGGGGTATCTCGAGTCATCTGTCGCACCCCGGAATCGCGCCGACAGGTCTGCTCGCCGCGCGACCCGAGCTCGACCGGACCTCGCAGACGACGAGCCGTCGCGTGATCGAGGCCCTGTCCCGTCGCGGATTACTGGTCGGCACCACCGAGACCGCTGCGCTGCCGGCTCTGTACGCGGCGACCGCCGTCGACGTGACGTCCGGAAGTTTCCACGGGCCGGCGGGACTCGGGCACCTCGGTGGGCGTCCCGGACCGCAGAAGCTGTACTCGCGGCTGCGCGATCGTGCGGAGGCGCGACGGGTCTGGGAACTGTCGACCGAGCTCGCCGGAGTCGGGTTCCCGGACTGACTACCGGGCGCCGGACCCTCACCACGCGTGGTGAGGAAGAGCACGCATCCCGATCGGCGATCGTGTGCGAATGTGTTTCATGGTTCATCGCACTCAACCGACGCCGCGCTCGTGTGACTTCCTCGAGGTGATGGGCACGTCCGACATCGAACCCTCGAGTCGGTTCCTGGTGTGGTTGATCGACGACCGCGACACCGTGGTGGTGCGGGCAGCGGCCGACGTGTCGTCGGCGGTGCGGACGGCTCGCGCGTACTGCGCGGCCTGGGGAGCACGGGTGCAGTACATCGAGGGTCCGGACGGCCGGATAGTCGACCGCGCGGACTGGGAACCATCGATGACCGGCCCCCATCCGTTGCCGTACGTGTACACGGTGGAACTGCGATCGCCGCGCGCGACGGGACGTGACGAACTGGTGTCGGCTCTGTGGACCAGTACCGACCTCGACGAGGCGCTGCGATGGCGTGACATGCTCCCCGACGACCTTCGGGGTCGCAGCCTGGTGGTCAGCAACGCACCCGACGGTCACTATCCGACCGCCCCCTGACACGAGTGCATTCGGCGCCGTCGGCGTTCGCACGGCCACGGAACGATCGACGTGCGATGCTGGACGGGTCATAAGCCGTGAATGTCGGGGTTTGTCGCTCGTGACGTGTGCCCGTGGTCGAACCGACCATCGACTCACAGACGCCGAACGGAGTGATGGTGACGATCCCCGCCCGTGTCCTCGCGGACGTTCGTGCATCCCGACGCTTCGCGCTGGCGCAGACCGCGCTCGCCAGGCTCAGTGGGCTCGCAGTCTCCGCCGACCTGGACGAGGTGTCCGCCGCAGCGACCTCCACCGCGGCGACCCTGGTGGGGGTGGCGTCCGCGGCGCTCGCTCAGCACGAGAGTCCGGAGGATCCGTTTCTGCGCGTCGACGCGGTCACCCATGTGCTGCGCACCGATGTCGAGGTGCGGTCCGGCGCGGGCTCCCTGGCCGGATTCGCTCTGGCGCACGGTCGATTGACCGTCTGCTCGGACGGCGAGACAGAGACACGATTCGACACGTCCACCATGTCGTCGGTCGGCTTTCGCAGCGGCGCCGCAGTGCCGATCACGACGAGCGCCGGGGTGTGGGGCGCGCTGATCGTGTTCGGGGCGGAACCGAATCTGTTCGACGACACGGACATCGCGTTCCTGTCGGCGGTGGCCGGAGTGTTCTCCGCAGCGCTCGAACGCGTCGACCTCTCGCGGCTTCTCCGGGAACAGACCGATCACGATCCACTCACGGGACTTCCGGACCGCACGCGGGCCTACTCGGCGGTGGGCGATGCGTTGACTCGCGCGCGTGCGCAGGGCGACGAGGTGGCGTTGCTCCTCCTCGACGTCGACGATTTCGCGATCATCAACGACAGCCTCGGACACGACACCGGGGACCGCGCGTTGGTCCGGTTCGCCGAGCGTCTCGTCGCTGCGGTCCGAACGCGGGACGCGGTGTATCGCTTCGGAGGTGACGAGTTTCTCGTCGTCTGCGGGGGCTTCGACGACGCCCGGAACGCCGAGGATCTCGCGTTCCGTGTCACCGCTGCGCTGGCCGCGCCGCCGTCCGCGGCCGATGCCCCCATTCCGATGAGTGCCTCGATAGGTATCGCGGTGTCCGAGCCCGGCGTCACGGTGCGGGAGTTGCTGCGGCGCGTCGATCTGGCGCTGCACCGCGCCAAGGACGGCGGCGGCGGAGCGCATGCCGTCTTCGACGCCGAGGACGATCACTACGACGCCGACCGCGTCCGCTCCCTGTCGGTCGACCTGCGGGCTGCCCTGGCCGAGGACGAGTTGACCCTCGCGTACCAACCCTTGGTGCACATCGCGACAGGGGAGGTGGTGTCCGTCGAAGCACTCGCACGCTGGAATCACCCGACGCTCGGGCAGATCGAGCCGTCCGAGTTCGTAGCGGTGGCCGAGCGCACCGGTCTGGCTGCGGTACTGGGGGATTGGGCGCTACGCACTGCGTGCCGCCAGGCGGCGACATGGCGCAGGGACTTCTCGATCACCGTGCGGGTGAACGTCAGCGCGCTCCAGTTGCGAGATCCGGCGTTCCCCGGCCGGGTCGCGTCGGTGCTCCGGGAGACCGGCCTACCGCCACAGGCCCTGGGGCTCGAGGTGACCGAGACGGTGTGGCTCGCCGACACCGGACGCGTCGCCCGGAACCTCACCGCGGTGACCGAGATGGGCGTCGCGCTGCTCCTCGACGACGTCGGCGCCGGTCACAGCAGCCTGGCCTACCTCGAACGGTTTCCGGTGTTCGAGTGCTTCAAGATCGACAAGGGATACATCGACGCACTCGACACCCGGCGGGGCCGCGCGGTCGTCACCGCCATCGTCGCGTTGGCCAAGGCATACGAGATGACCGTCGTGGGGGAGGGCGTCGAGACCCGGGCGCAACTCGATGCAGTCGCCGAGACGGGATGCGATCTGGCGCAGGGGTTCCTGCTCGGCAGACCCGTCGACGCCGAGCGCACCACCGCCGTGCTGGAGCTCCGTGCGCCACGGGCGGAGACGGTTCACGAGGTGTGAACCGTTCACCTCAGTCGTGCTCTGTCTCCGCGTCGGAGCGAGGGCGCGACAGATGCAGATCGTCCTCGCGAACGAGCGCCGTGGCGATGACGCTGATCACCGACGTGCCGACGAGGAAGCCGCACGCGAGCCAGGGTGACCCGCTCGCCGCGGCGATCAGTGCGGTGAGAACGAGAGGCGTCACGCCCGAGGCGTAGATCCCGGAGAACTGGTAGACCACGGACAGGCCGGTGTAGCGGATCTCGGTCGGATACAGGCTCGCGTACAGCGTGCCCTGTGCTCCGTAGAAGGTGGCGTGGACGATGCCGAACACCAGGACCAGTCCGAGTCCGAAGAGCCACAGGCTGCCCGTGTCGAAGAGGGCGAACACGGGAAACACGGCCAGCCCGTAGGCCGCGATGCCGGTGATGTACACACGCTTGGCGCCCACCCTGTCCACGAGCACCCCGGACACCGGGATGAGCACCGCCATCACCACTGCCGCCACGGTGACCACGAGCAGGACCGAGACCTTGTCGAACTTCAGTTGTGTCGTCGCGTAGGTGATGGCGAAGACACCCCACGTGTTGAAGGCGGCACCCTCGCCCCATCGCGACAGCAGTCCGAGGACGGTGCTTCGCGCATGGCGCCGTGCGAACACCTCCTTGATCGGTGCGCTCGATCGCTGCTGGAGTTCCGACACCTCGCGGAACGCCGGCGTCTCCTCCACCTTCAGGCGCACGACCAGACCGACGATCACCAGAACGAGACTGACGAGGAACGCGATGCGCCAGCCGTAGGAGAGGAATTGCTCTTCGTCGAAGATCACCTGCAGCAGGGCGAACATTCCGGTGCCCAACGCGAGGCCGAGCGCGAGACCCACCTGCGGGATGCTTCCGAACAATCCACGCCGACGCGCCGGGCTGTGCTCGACGGCCAGAAGCACGGCACCGGCCCACTCGCCGCCGAGAGCGAAACCCTGTGCGATGCGCAACAGCAACAACAGAAGCGGAGCCAGCAGACCGACGTCCTCGGTCGTCGGCAGGACGCCCATCAGGGTGGTCGCCACACCCATGACCAGCATCGACAACGCCAGTGTCTTCTTGCGGCCGATACGGTCTCCGAAGTATCCGAAGACGACTCCACCGATGGGGCGCACCACGAATCCGACGGCGAAGGTGGCGAAAGACAGCATGGTGCCGACGAAGGACGACTGATCCGGGAAGAACAGGCGATTGAACACCACACTCGCCGCCGTGGCGTAGAGGAAGAAGTCGTACCACTCGACGGTGGTGCCGAGGAGGCTCGACGCCACGACCGTGCGAAGGCGCTTGCGCCGGTCGGCATCGGGTTCGAACGAGGCCGAGTCGGTGAGGGCAGTCATGCACTCCGACACTGGCGTACGAGCTGTCCCGCGGTCACCCGTTGTGCTCGAGCTGATCCGAACGTCTCGCCCGCGTGGCGAGTTGGTTCACTCCGTGAAGAACCGACGGAGGACTCGGGCAAGCGCTTCGGCATCTGCCACATGTCCACCGACCTCGAGGGTGACCCGTCGGGCATCGGGCAGAGCGTCGGCTGCGGCGTCGGCCGCCCCTCCGAAGAAGTCGACGGGCAGTCCGGCCATCTGTGGGTCGATGCCGACAGTCGTCGTCAGCAGTACCGGTTGCCGAACGAGGGCGAGACGGTGGACTGGCGGAGGTCCGTCGCCGAGGCATTCCGCGTCGTATCGCAGTGTCGGCGCGAGCTCACGCAATGCAGACCACACAGGGGAGGCCTCGGCGCCCGCGATGTCGTCCTCCGAGGATCCGGCGAGTCGCATGAACAGGCGCAGTACGAGGTCGCGGTCGTCGGCGTCGAGTGCTGACTCGAGCTCACGCCTGTACGTATGCCAGGCGGAGATCATCGGGGCCTCCACCTGGTACGGCACCTCGTGAACGGCGACGCGGTCGACGGGAAGCCCTGCTGCGGCGGCTTCCAGCGCCAACGCACCTCCGGACGACGCACCGAACAGATGCGCGTGCCCTCCGGCAGTGTCGATCACGGCCGCGAGATCCTCGACCTCCCGCCCCACGGAATACGACGGAGCGTCACCGCTGTCACCTCTGCCGCGGCGCTGGTAGTTCACCACCGCGAAGTGATCGGCCAGGTGCGTGCCCAGCGGGTGGTTCTCGGCGCCGTCGTCCAGACCGCCCCCGACGAGCACCACCGCCGGCCCGTGAGTGCTCAGGCGGTCACAGGAGATCGGTGTGCCGTCGGCGGAACGGACATGCGGCATCAGACCCACGCTCCCTGCCGCGTCATCGACGGGCCACGTAGTGAGCGATGATCACACCCGTGGTCGTGGGAACGGACCTGACCAGCTCGAGATCGACCCGGTCGGCCGTCCCGAACAGTTGCGTGCCCGATCCCAACACGATCGGATGAATCTGCAGCACGTACTCGTCGATCAGGTTCGCCGCGTGCAGGCTACGCACCAGCTCGCCGCTTCCCATGATGGTCAGCGGCACGCTCGTGCGTTCTTTGAGTCTGCGCACCTCGTCCACCGCGTCACCGGCGACGAGGTGGGAGTCGGGAAACTCGAGAGTGGTGTCGGTGGACCTCGACACGACGTATTTCGTCGTTCGGACCAGCACATCGGTGAAGGGATTCGGCTCGGACGTCGTTGTCCAGAAGCCGAGTAGATCCTCGTACGTCCTCCGGCCGAACAGAAGCGCACCCTCGTCGCTCATGCCATCCGCCGCGAACGACATGGAGATCTCGTCCTGGTATCCCTGGCCCCAACCGCCGTGGACGAACCCTCCTCGGTCGTCCTCGTCGGGCCGTCCGAGGCCCTGTATGACTCCATCGGTGCTGATGCTCTGAAACGCGGTGATCGTCGCCATCGCTGCCAATCCTCGAATAGGTGGGCTGTCAGTCGTATCGACCCGGCGGGTGGCCGAAACTCATCGCGTCACCGCCGGGACCGCATCGCGCTCTTCTGCGTGATGCGGGGGTCCGAGCTGAGCGCGTCGTATTCCGCGGTGCCGACGGCGAGGAGCGCGACACGTTCGTTCTCGTCGTGGTGAATGCCCCAGCCGTACCGTTTCCCCAACGGAGACGCGCGCAAGCATGCCCGATCGGCGGCGAAGAAGCTCACACGATCAGTTGTGGGGCGGGTCTGTTCGAGCCCGGACCGCTCCACGTGTACGGCGTACAACACGTCGTCCGATGTGAGTGTGTAGGGGGCGTCGGCGATCATTCTGTACTGCAGTTCGGCAATGGTCGGCTTGTCGTTCTTCGTCGGTGGTTTCTCGCCCGAGGTGGCAGGGCAGTCGGGCGCCACTCCGATGAAGACGTTGCGGTAGTTGGTGGTCATGAGTACATGATGTCCGTCGTTCGAGGCGGTCGTATTGCACAATTACGACATGGGCGAACGGCCGATCGACGTGACGGAAAGGTCGGGCGTTCTGGTGCCGTCGAATCTCGAACGGTTCGCAGCACGGTGGTCGCCACCGGCCGGGTCGATCGCGGACGTGGTGGACACATACTGGGCTGTCGAGTGGAACTTGGCTTCGAACGAGCAAGTCACGCAACGGGTACTGGAATTCCCGGCCATCACGGTGAGCATCGAGTCGGGTGATGTCCCGGCTCCGTTCATGGTCACCGGCGTGCAGCGATCCGCGTGGGTGCGCACGATCCGAGGCGCCGGAACGGTGTTCGCGATTCGTTTGCGGCCCGCGGGTCTGGCCGCGATATCGAGCCTCACGCCGTCGAACTTGTCTGCACAGACGCCACTCGAGCGCGGTATGGACGCGACTCTCTTCGACATGATGACCGAGATCGCACAAGCTGAGGATCCCGCGGCGCGCGCCGATGAGGTGATCGCGGAGGCCCGGGCCACCACACCGCCCTCGCACGAGCATCTTCTGGCCAACGCTGTGGTGGACACGCTGTCGCGGACGGTGCGTTCCCGAACCGGCTCGCGGCTGGCAGCCGAAGTGGGTGCGAGTGAGAGAGCCGTGCAACGGGCCCTGCAGTCCACGCTGGGTATGGGACCGAAAGCGGTGGCTCGCCGTATCCGGCTGCAGGAGGTCGTGCGACAACTGTCCATTCCTGGTGTCGATGTCTCCGACATCGCGGTATGCCTCGGCTACGCAGACCAGGCGCACCTCATCCGGGACTTTCGCGGCGTTGCCGGGGTGACGCCGGGGCAGTACGTACGTGAGAACAGCTCGTCGGAACGAGAGGATCGATCGTGAATGCACTCGGACCGTTGCTCCCCATTCTGGGGACCTGGAACACGAACGGGCGAGTTGTCGGAGACGGTGTCACCGTCGTCGGCACGGACACCTATCGAAGACTGCCTGGCGAATCCTGGATCGCCCACGACGTCGACGTCGTCATGGGCACCGACCACGTCGTCGCACATGAGCTGATCGGTGGAGAGCACTCTTCGGGTGGGTGGGCCATGTACGCGTTCGACAGCGCCGCGCAACCGACGCTCATGCGGTTGACCTTGCAGGACGACGCCACACTTCTGCTCGAGGGCGACGGCGTGCGGAGCCGGCTGGACCTCCGCGCCGGTACCGGACGAATGCGTGCCGAGTGGGAACGTGTGGACGACGGGGCGTGGGCACCGTGGATGACTCTGACTTTCGATCGCATCGTGTGACTCGGCTGCACACATTCGTCCCGATCGTCGGGTCGGTCAGTACACCGTCCGGAAACCGCCTATCAGGGTGATGACGTTGCCGTCGGGATCGGTGATCGGCGCGAGCCGAACTCCGTTGGTGGCGTCCGTGGTGTCGCCGACGGCGAGTCCGCGGCCCGCGAGCTCGGTGGTGTGAGCGTCGAGGTCGTCGACGGCGAGGTTCGACCGCGTCCGGCCGGCCCGGTCGGCATCGAGGAACACCTGCATCCACGCCCCCGGCACGATCTGCCACTCGATCAGACCCGGCATGGGGTTGTTGTCGGGTTCGCGTCCCAGCAGGCGCGTGTACCACTCGCGTGCGACATCGATGTCGCGCACGGGTACGACGGTCAGTACGTGGTCGATCATGGGCTCGTCCTCTCGTCGGATGTCACTGATGTGGACCGGCGCGAGGTCGGGAACTCATCGACCACGCGACCGCTGTGCGTGATCCGGTGCAGCTGACCGTGCTGGACACGGTTCACTGCACCGGATCGTCCGACACATGGGAGTGGTGAGGGGTGTGGCAGCAGGGGCGAACCAGGCTCGGCTCGCTATCGTGAGTGACTGGACCGGCACGGTCGATGACGATGGAGGCGAACCGGGGTGGCGGACGATTCGGACGTGGCGCAGGCGCGGGTGTTTCTCGCGGCGCTGGACGACGAGATCGCGACCGTATCGGTTCAACTCGAGGACGCGCGTCGGCTCGCCGCAGAAGCTCGGGCCAGGGGGAACGCGCCCACCGGTACGTGGCACGAGCAGCAGGCCGCGACACACAAGCGGACTCTGCGAGAGCTGCACCGGCAGACGCAGAATTTGCGCACCCGGTTCGCGCTGGCCTGAGATCCGAACGCTGGAACCTCCGCGAACGGGATCGGCGCGATCCGGAGCGGTGGACTCGACGTCGTAGGGTCGACGTGTGAGGACACGACTCGGCGCTCTGGACCGTCGCACCCGCACAGCGCTCGGCGGCCCCGGGCTCGGGGTGGTCGCGCTTGCTGCGCTCGTCGTACTCGGTGCCGTGATCCTCGTACACGCGGTGGACCCGGATGCGTGGGTCGTGGCGGTAGTGCTGGCGCTCGTTGCGCTGGTCGTCAATCTCGGAGGGGCCCGTTGTTCACGCAGACGGTGACTCACTGAAGTGAGGTAAGCCTGCGCTAACATTCGGACATGTCGACCATCTCCGCCGGGCGCGCCGGCGCTCTCCTCGCTGCCCTCGCTCTGGCTGTCGCCGGGTGTTCCACCGAGTCCGGGAGCAGTTCCGGTGGGGAAGGGTGGTCTCACACCACTGCCTTCGGCAACACCGTGTCGCTGGACGCACCGCCGGACACGGTGGTCGTCGACGCGTACTCGGCTGCCGCACTGTGGGACTACGGTGTTCGCCCTGCCGGGGTCTACGGCTACGGCATCACCAACGGGCTGGGTCTCGGTGACGCGGACCTCGATTCCATGACCGTCGTGGGTACGGATGCGGTGTTCGAGACGGAGGTGGCGGCGACTATGGGCGCCGACCTCGTCGTCGGCTATTCCGCCGAGACCGATCCCACGTCCTGGATCTGGTGGGAGGCAGCGCAGGCCGAGCAGATCAACGTCGTCGCTCCCTTCCTGGGCATCGACCCGTCCTCGTCGCTCGACGGAACGCTGGATCAATACCGTTCGCTCGCAGCATCACTGGGCGCCGACGTGGACTCCCCGGAGATCGCATCCGACCGTGCGGACTACGACGCGGCGAAACAGCGGGTGCGCGATGCTGTGGCCGCGAATCCCGGCGTGACGGTGCTGCCCGTCAACGCGGCCGCCGACGCCGTGTACATCGGAACGGAACAGTTGTCGGTGCTGGGACTGCTCTCGGACCTCGGTGTGAGTCTCGCGGGTCCGGGATTCGACGGACCGTGGGCGACGGTGAGCTGGGAGAACGTTGCTCGGTACCCTGCCGACATCGTTCTCGAGTACCCCGCGAGCCGTGAGGTGCTGGACGCCTCACCCGTCTACGGTTCCATTCCTGCGGTCACCTCGGGCGATGTTCTGGACTGGGACGACAAGCGTCCCACCACCTATGCCGAGTACGCGGACTGGCTCGACCGCCTTGCGGACGCCGTCGACCGCTCGAGCTCGTCGACCTGACGCCGACCGGGGGGTACTCCTGCATGGTCCAGGGGCCCCGTTCGGCGGCGGCTCAGGATCGTCCCGTCGCCACCGCCGACTCGTTGATCGAACCCGCAGCCGGCCGACCGGCCAGTGCTGCGACGACGGACTCGGCGGCGGCAGTACCCGCATCGGTGCGCGCCTCGCGGGTCTGACCGGCCAGGTGTGAGGTGGCGACGACCGTGGGCATGGCCAGGAGCGGGTTGTCCGGGTCCGGTGGTTCGGTGGCGAAGACGTCGAGCGCCGCTCCCGCGATGGTGTGGTCGCGGAGCGCGTCGACGAGGGCATCCTCGTCGACCATCGATCCGCGGGCCGTGTTGACCAGGTAGGCAGAGGGTTTCATCTCGGCCAGTGCCGCGGCGTCGATGACGGGTGCGCCGCCGGCACGGGCGTGGAGGCTGACGAAATCGGACTCGCGGAGCAGAGTGGTTCTGTCGACGTAAGTGACCTCGAGTGCGGGGTCGGGATGGCCGGTGGAGATCAGGACGGTCATGCCGAACGCGTGAGCGAGGTCCACGACGGCCCGTCCGCTCGGCCCGAGGCCGATGATGCCGAGAGTCGCGCCCCGTAGCTGTCGAGTGTCGTGGCGTGGCCACTCTCCGCGCCGCACGCCGTCGGTGGTCTCGCCGATCCGCCTCGCGCACATCAGGAGCAGAGCGAGGGTCATCTCGGCCACCGCATGGCGGTTGGCTCCGGGGGTGTTGCAGACGAGGACGCCGTGAGCGGTGGCGGCCTCGATGTCGATCGAGTCGTATCCGACTCCGCTGCGCGCGATCACGCTGAGGGACGGGGCCGCGGCGAGCATGGCGGCGGTGACGGGTTCGCTGGCGATGATGGCAGCGTCACTCGCGGCGAGGAGCGCGGCCATCTCACCGTCGGGGCGGGGCCCGACGGCGGGGGAGTGGACGGTCTCGTGACCGTGCGCACGGAGCAGGGTGTCGACGTCGTCGCCGGGGTGGAGGTAGTCGGTGGTGATGAGGACAGTGGACACGGTGTTGCCTTCCTCGGGAACGGTCGTGCTGTCGTGCACTCGCGGCTACTGGTCGAAGTCCGCGGGCACGACGGACAGGTCGAGTCCCCAGATGTGCGGGAGGTAGAGGAACGTCGCAGCGACGAGGAGGACGAGTGCGGCGATGTTGAGCCAGAAACCGAGTCGCACCATGTCCATGATCGCGATCTTGCCGGTTCCGAACATCACCGCGTTCGGCGGTGTTCCCACGGGCAACATGAAAGCGCAGTTCGCTGCCATCGCGGTGGGAATCATCAGAGCGTAGGGGTGGACTCCCAGTGCCACACCGAAAGCTGCCATCACCGGAAGGATCATGGTCGCCGTCGCGGCATTCGACGTGATCTCGGTGAGGAACAGGACGAGCGCGGCAGCCACGAGCACAGTCAGCACGATGTGAACTCCATCGAGGACCAGCAGGCGGTCGCCGACCCATTCCGACAGTCCTGACTCCACGAACCCTGCGGCGATGGCCAGACCGCCGCCGAAGAGAACCAGAATTCCCCACGGGATCTTCTTGGAGTCCTCCCATTCCAGAATTCGGCTCTGGTCACCGCGCCGAGTCGGCACCATGAACAACAGGATCGCTGCGACGACGGCGATCACTCCGTCGCTGATACCCGGCAGGAGGTCGTCCCAGATGAAGCCTCGGGTGATCCACATGAACGCGGTGCCGACGAAGATCGCCAGGACGATCTTCTCCTCGTAGCTGAGAACTCCGAGCTGTCGTCGTTCTTCCAGGATCACGTTCTTCCCACCGGGAAGCTCGGTGAACCCGAATCGATAGGTGACGAACGTCAGGTAGAACCACGCGAACGCCAGGAGTAGAACGACGATCGGCACTCCGAACAGCATCCACGAGCCGAAACTGATGGTCTGCCCGAACAGTTCGCCCGACACTGCGGCGAGTACGGCGAGCGGAGGAGTTCCGATGAGCGTGCCGAGCCCGCCGATCGTCGCGGCGTACCCGATGCAGAAGACGATGCACTTCTCGAATTTCGGAATCTCGTCAACATGCTCGCCGTCGCGGAGCGCCTGCGCAGCCTGATAGGCCACAGCGAGACCGACTGGGATCATCATCATCGTGGCCGCGGTGTTGGAGACCCACATCGACAGGAACGCGGTGGCGATCATGAACCCGAGAATGATGCGCCGCGGGCTGGTTCCGATCATCGCCACGATGGTCAGCGCGATCCGCTTGTGGAGGTCCCATTTCTCCATGGCAATGGCCAAGGAGAAACCACCAAGGAACAGAAAGATGATGTCGTTCCCGTACGACGAGACGACGAGGTCGCCGTCCACCGCGCCGGTGAGAGGAAGCAGCACGACCGGGAGCAAGGACGTGACGGGAATCGGGATGGCTTCGGTGATCCACCAGGTACCGATCCACAGGGTTGCCGCGAGCACGGCCACGCCGTCGCGGGACAGACCTTCCGACTGGAAGAACAGCAGAGTCACTGCGAACAACAAAGGACCGAGAGCAAGGCCGACCAGTCGGGGAGTCGTGTAACCACCCGGTGGCTCGCTACGGGGCTGATCGTCCTCGTTCGGCGCCATGTCCGGTCGATACGTCGTTGTGGACGAGTTCCTGGTCGTACGGACGCCGACCGACTCGGATCTGGGCGAGCCTTTCCCGACGGAGTAGAGGACGAATCTCTTGATCTGCCGGTGTGATTCCCACAACTCGTCCCATACCCGGTGGACCGAATAGGCTGACATGACGTACCTTTCTCGAGGTTGCGAGGGTTCGTGAGCTACGTGTGACGCGCCGGGGTCGTGACCCGGCGTCGACGATCGTGCTGTTGCTGTGTGCCCGGATCGCCGAACAGCACGTGCCGCACAGAGTCACGTTCGGTGACTGTCGATCTGCTCCGCAAGGGAGAGTCGCGCGCGGAGACACCTGTGCGGAACGCACTCGATGGTGCGCAGGGTGAAACTCCGGCAGTGCGGGACAGGGCCCAGCGACGGGGCTCGTCGTTCTGTGGAGTGGTTACCGGGCGCGAGGAACGGACTGCGCTACCCGCTGAGTATCGGTCCCGCGGGTAGCGCTTCCCCCTCCGTCATGCGTCGAGCCCTCGGGCTGTCACGACGTGGTCAGTGCAGCTCGCGCAGCACCTTGTAGAAGGCGGCCTTCTCCTCGAACCCGATGCCGGGGCTCTCGGTGAGTCCCACCTGGCTCCGTTCGACGACGGCGCCGTCGGCGAATCCGCCGGTGGGTTGGAACTCGCCGGGGTAGGACTCGTTGCCGCCCAGCTTGAGTGCGGCGGCGATGTGCAGGGAGAACTGGTGACCGCCGTGCGGGATGCACTGGCGGGAGGACCAGCCGTGGTCCTTCAGCATCGACTGGATGCGCAGGTACTCGGTCAGGCCGTAGCTCAGCGCGGGGTCGACCTGGATGATGTCGCGGTCCGGACGCATGCCGGCGTACCGCACGAGATTGCGGGCGTCCTGGAGGGAGAACAGATTCTCGCCGGTGGCGATACGGCCCGAGTAGTTCTCGGAGAGAACAGCATTCAGGCGGTAGTCGAGGGGGTCGCCGACCTCCTCGTACCAGAAGAGGCCGTAGGGCTCGATGGCCTTGCCGTACTCGAGAGCGGTCGCCAGGTCGAAACGACCGTTGACGTCGACTGCGAGACGTGAACCGTCACCGTCGAGCACCTCGAGGACCGCCTCGATGCGGCGCAGGTCCTCGGCGAGGTCGGCGCCGCCGATCTTCATCTTGACCACGTGGTAACCCTGGTCGAGGAATCCGCGCATCTCGTCCTGTAGATCCGCGAGTGTCTTTCCGGGGGCGTAGTAGCCACCGGCGGCGTAGACGAACACGGAGTCGTCGGGTGCACCGTCACCGTGCTTGTCGGAGAGCCAGCGGTAGAGCGGCTTCTCGGCGATCTTCGATGCGAGGTCGAACAGTGCCATGTCCACCACACCGACGGCGACCGATCGCTCGCCGTGTCCGCCCGGCTTCTCGTTGCTCATCATGGCGTCCCACGCGATGGTGGGATCGAGTTCGCCCTCTGCGTCGAGGAGCGAGTCCGGCGTCGCGTCGAGCAGGCGCGGGATGATGCGGCGCCGCAGGATCTCGCCGGCGCTGTAGCGGCCGTTGGAATTGAAGCCGTACCCGACGACGGGCTCGCCGTCGCGCACCACGTCACTCACGATGGCGACGATGGAGCAGTCCATCTTGCTGAAATCGATCCAGGCATTGCGGATGGAGGAGCTGATCGGAACGGTGCCCTCGTGGACGGAGGTGATCTTCATGCTGGACCTCTCTTGTATCTTGTAAGTCTTATAAGATGTTTCCAAGCTATACTCGCCGTGACCGAGAGCACAACCCCCTGTCGAGAGGCGGACCATCGTGGCCGTTGCGCAGAATGTCTTCTCCAGCAAGGGAGACGTCGCCTACGCCCAGCTCCGCAGCTGGATCCTGCTGGGAACTCTGCCCGCGGGCTCGCGTCTGGCGCAGTACGAACTGGCCGACCGCCTGCAGATGAGCATCACCCCTCTACGGGAGGCGGTGCGGCGCCTGAGCAGTGAGGGGTTGATCGAACTCGACAGTCACAAGAACGTGCGCATCGCACCGATGTCGGCCACTCAGGCGCGACAGCTCTTCGAGGTGCGTCTGTCGCTCGACCCCACCGCTGTGGAACTGGCTGCACAGCGGCGCACCGAACGGGACATCGTCGACATGCGGGCCACGGCGTCTCGACTGGTCCCGGTGACTCAGAAGTGGGGGGAGGAGGGGCTGATCGCGCACCGCGAGTTCCACCGCACCCTGTACCTCGCGTCCCACAACGACGTACTCATCCACCTGCTGGAAGACCTGTGGGACAAGTCCGACAGGTATCGGCGGGTGGGCCTGGAACTGCCACCGGGTGCGGAACCCCGCACCATCGATCTCGACGAGCACTTCCAGATCCTCGAACTCGTCGTCTCGGGTGACAGCCACGCGGCGGGAGAGCTGACACGCAAGCACATTCTGAACAGCCTCACCGCCGCAGCGATCGACGCGCTCGAAGGTGACGAGCTCACCCACCATCAGGACTCTGCCTGACGCCTCCGTCAGCGACTCCCACACACCGAAAGGTAGGCACCCCATGGGTTCCACTCATCGCATCGCCGTCATCCCCGGAGACGGAATCGGTAAGGAAGTAGTACCCGAGGGCATCAAGGTCCTCGAAGCAGCCGCGAAGGCATTCGACTTCACCCTCGACCACGAACAGTTCGACTACGCCAGTGCCGACTACTACACACGGCACGGAAAAATGATGCCCGACGGCTGGTTCGACGAACTCGTCGGATTCGACTCGATCTTCTTCGGTGCTGTCGGATGGCCCGACACCGTCCCCGATCACGTCTCCCTGTGGGGCAGCCTGCTGCAGTTCCGCCGGCACTTCGACCAGTACGTCAGTCTCCGCCCGGTCAAGCTGCTTCCGGGTGTCACCAGTCCGTTGGCCGGGCGCGAACCCGGTGACATCGACTTCTACGTCGTACGGGAGAACACGGAGGGCGAGTACTCGAGCGTCGGTGGCACGATCTTCGAGGGCACCGACAGGGAGACCGTTCTCCAGGAGACGGTGATGACCCGTGTGGGCGTCGACCGAATTCTGAAGTACGCCTTCGACCTCGCCCGGACCCGCCCGAAGAAGCACCTGACCTCCGCCACCAAGAGCAACGGGATCTCGATCTCGATGCCGTACTGGGACAAGCGGGTCGAGGCCATGGCCGCTCACTACGACGATGTGCGCGTGGACAAGTACCACATCGACATTCTCACCGCGAACTTCGTGCTCCACCCGGACTGGTTCGACGTCGTGGTCGGGAGCAACCTGTTCGGCGACATCCTCTCCGACCTCGGACCGGCGTGCACCGGCACCATCGGAATCGCGCCCAGCGGAAACATCAACCCGGAGCGGCGATTCCCCAGTCTGTTCGAGCCTGTGCACGGCTCCGCTCCCGACATCGCCGGCCGTGGCGTCGCCAATCCGATCGGTCAGATCTGGAGTGCGTCGATGATGCTCGAACACCTCGGTGAGAAGGATGCTGCCGCAGCGATTCTCACCGCCGTCGAAGAGGTCCTCGCACGCGGAGGCGACTCCCTCACGCCCGATATGGGTGGTACCGGCACGACTGGGAGCCTCGGCGACGCGATCGTCCGCTGCATGGGCTGAGGCCAGGTCGGGCCGAGCAGTCGAGTCGGCGCCCGATCACCCACTGCGCAAGGTCCGCTCGCCTCAGAACTGCCGGGCGGCGACGTCGGGGCGGTGGGAGGCGTCGAGAAGTTCACGGAGTCGGTCGGCGGGGACCGGCGCGCCGGGGTCGGCGAGGTAGTCGGCGGCGAGTGCGGCTTGATCGGCAGCGTAGATCGGCGTGTAGGCACCGGATTCGGGTTCGAAGCTCCAGGACTCGGCGAGGGTTCCGGCGTCGACGGTGTCGAAGCCGAGGGCGTTCACGATGGCCGCCACGCGTGCCTTGGCATCGGCGTCGTCCCCGGCGATCGGCAGTGCCGTGCGGGGTGTGGAGTTGGCCAGGTTCGGGATGTGGTGGAACAGGATGTTGTTGAACGCCTTGACGATTGTGGTGTCGGGTAGCAGTGCCTGCTCGTACTCGGCGGTGGTGCTGTCGAGGGAGTCGAGTTGTGCGATGCGTCCGTCACGATGTGGGTAGTAGTTGCCGGTGGAGAGGACGGTCTTTCCGGCGAAGGCGTCGACCGGGAGGTTCCCGTACGCTCCGAGCGGCACGGACAGCAGCGGGATGTCCCCGAACTCTGCGGCGTCGCGGACCGTGCCCGCCCGAGCGCCGGGTCCCAACTCTGCGATCAGGTCCGTCAGGGACTCCGGTCCTCGCGAGTTCGCGATCAGGACCTCGTGGCCGGCGGCGACGGCGAGTCGGGCCACCGCGGATCCGATCGATCCGCTGCCGATGATTCCCAAGCGTGTCATGGTGCTGTCTCCTTCTGTCGATGTCGTCTCACGGTCGTGAAACGAGAGGTCGTCGATCATGTCTCGGCGGGTGCGCCGGTCGTGTCGCGGGTGCGTGTGGTGGTCTCCCACCCTCGGCGGGTGAGGGTGGCCAGTGCTGCGGCGGAGTCGCGGTCGGCCATCGCCGCACCTCGGACCCAACTCGTGGCGAGGCCGGCGAGGAACAGGTCGCGTGCTCGGACGTCGGAGCGTGCACTGCCTTCGCGCTGTGCGGCCTCGAGGAATTCTTCGGTCGTCGTGATGAATCCCTGACACGTCGTGGCGAGCGGGGACTGGTCCGTCGTCGTCGCGGCCCGCAGAGGTTCGGGTAGCCCGTCGAACGCGCTCGCCCAGTCGGTCAGTGCCTCGAGCCACCCGTCGAGGGCGTCGGCCGCGGTCGTCGATCGGGTGCGGAGCTCGTCGCGTCGGGAGACCAGTGCGTCGTCTCGTGCTGAGAGCAGCGCGGCGAGAAGTGCTTCCCTGCTGGGGAAGTGGCGGTAAAGCGTTCCTGCGCCGACACCTGCCAGCTTTGCGATGGCATCCAGGGAACCACTGACTCCGTGTTCGGAGAAGAACTGTTCGGCGACGCCGAGGATGTGGTCCCTGTTGCGGCGTGCGTCGGCTCGCGGGGCGCGAACCTTGCTGATCGCGTCGTCGGCCACGTCGGTCACCTCTCTGTTGACAAAGCGGGGAGTGTCTCCATATCTTGCTTAAGTGGAGACTACCTCCTCTTGGCGTCGATGTCGACAGCCGGTCGTCTCCCGACGCGACCACAATGCTCTGCCACAGAAAGAGGACACGATGTCCGAACAGATGATCATCGGCATGCATCTGGGCAACGGGTACGGCAACCTGCCCGGCTCCTGGCGGGCACCTGGAGTCGATCCCACCAGCTATGCGAGCTACGACGCGAAAGTGCGGCACGCGCAGGCGGCCGAGAGAGGAAAGCTGCAGTTCCTGTTCCTGCCCGACGGGCCCACCCACGTCGGCGACATCGCGAACGAGCCGCCGAATTTCAACCTCGATGTCATGATCACTGTGGCTGCTGTCGCGCGCGAGACGACTCGGATCGGCCTGGTGGCCACCGGCTCGACCACCTTCACCGAATCGTTCACCCTCGCGAGGCAGTTCAAGGCGCTCGACGTTCTGAGTCACGGTAGGACGGGGTGGAACGCTGTCACCTCGAGCGGCGAGGATGTCGCAGCCAACTACGGCAGGTCATTGCCCTCGGGGCCCGAGCGCTATGCACGGGCGCACGAGACAGTGCAGCTGGTGCAGTCGCTCTGGGGCAGCTGGGGAGAATCCGCCTGGGTGCACGACCAGGAGACCGGCCGCTTCGCGGATGCCGAACAGATCGCTCCGATCAACCTCGGTGGTGCCCATGTCGCCTCACGCGGTCCGCTGTACATCCCACCGTCGGAGCAAGGACAACCGGTCATCTTCCATGCCGGTGGAAGCGCGAATTCTCTCGAGCTCGCCGGTCGTTTCGCCGACGCCGTCATCGGTGCCGCATTCACCATCGAGGACGCACGCGCACAACGCGATGCGTTCCGACGCGCGGCCGAGCTGGCCGGGCGAGACCCCGATGAGATCCGGTTCTTCGCCGGTCTGATGACGTCGATCGCCGACACGCGGAGGGACGCCCTCGATCGTCGAATCCTGCTCAGCGGGCGGACTTTCCCGCAGCGCGCGGCCTACCTCGGACGCATGCTGGGACTGCACCTCGACCACACGCACCTCGACGAACCACTGTCGGCCCAGCAGTTGTCCGCGGCCCGCCCGTCACCGGGCGACCCCCGATCGGGTCACGCTCTGGCGATCGCGCGCGAGGGCTGGACCGTCCGAGACATGCTCGCGCACAGCGTCATCGACTACCACCCCGTCATCGTCGGACCGGCCGCGGACGCCGCCGATCACATGCAGGAATGGTTCGAGGCGGGAGCAGTCGACGGCTTCTGGGTCTCACCGGACGTCTACGACGGAGGGATCGACGCCCTCGTCGACGGAGTCGTCCCGGTCCTGCAGGACCGCGGCCTGTTCCACCGAGAGTACGAGGGGACGACCCTGCGCGACCACCTCGACGTCCCGGCGCTGTACGGACCCGATCCACGTGTGACAGGCCGTGCCGACGTCTGACCGTCACTCGCCGATCAGGCGCTGCACCTTCTCGCGAGTGTCGGTGCCCGCGACAGGAAGGTAGACGACGATGTTCACGTCCTTGTGATCGGTCGGCGCCAACTGGTGGTGCTCGAAGCGCAACTCTCCGACGACAGGGTGCCGGAAGACGCGCTCACGCGAGGCGAATCCCTCGATGTCGCGGTTGTCCCACCCGTCGGCGAACGTGTCACTCGTCGAGCGGAGCCGATCGACCAGGTCCGTGAACGAGGGAGTGCCGAGGGCGGCGCCTCCGTCCGCCCGGAACTCTGCGAGGAAGCGTCTGCTGTCGGACTCCCAGTGCGGGAGCAACTCGCGCACGTACGGGTCGGTGAAGACCAGCCACAGAAGGTTTCGGTCCGCTGCCTCCACGGTCTCGATGCGGGGGAACAACGCACGGTACGCACGATTCCATCCGGCGATCGTCCACTCCGGACGGAGAGCGAACGCGGGGAAATCGGTGAGGGCATCGAGCAGACGTTGCACGGCCGGAGGCGTCGTCTCCGCGCTCGACGGGGTCGGCGTCGGCGGGTGTCCCGCGAGGTCGAGAACGTAATCGTGCTCGGCAGGCGTGAGGTGGAGCGTCGCGGCGACGGCATCGAGGACTTGGCGTGACGGGTGGATGTCCCGCCCTTGTTCGAGCCAGGTGTACCAGGTGACGCTGACATGGGACAGCGACGAGACGTCCTCTCTACGTAAGCCTGTCGACCGGCCCCGCGGAACGGGCGGCAACCCGAGCCGCGACCGTGGCAGTGCCGAGCGGCGGGCGCGCAGGAAAGCTCCCAGCTCACGGCGCGCGGCGAAGTCCCGGTCGGTGGTCACACGGCAACTCTACGATCGTCCACGCGTGAAGGTGGTGGTGGTGATACCAGTACCGGAGCTGTCTTCCTGCCGCGGCACTCGACCGGCATCGTCGTCCCCATGCCTGCACTTCGATCGAGAACCGTCACGCACGGACGCAACATGGCGGGGGCCCGCGCGCTACTACGCGCCGCGGGGGTGAACGGCGACGATTTCGGTAAGCCGATCATCGCCGTCGCGAACAGCTTCACCGAGTTCGTTCCCGGCCACACCCATCTCCAGCCGGTCGGCCGCATCGTCTCGGACGCGATCACCGCAGCCGGCGGCATTCCGCGCGAGTTCAACACGATCGCGGTCGACGACGGCATCGCGATGGGACACGGCGGGATGCTCTACTCGCTGCCCTCCCGCGATCTCATCGCCGACTCCGTCGAGTACATGGTGAACGCACACTGCGCGGACGCTCTCGTGTGCATCTCGAACTGCGACAAGATCACCCCCGGGATGCTCATGGCCGCACTGCGACTGAACATCCCGGTGGTGTTCGTCTCGGGCGGTCCGATGGAGGGTGGCACCGCAGTG
The DNA here is from genome assembly GCF_036163995.1 of Rhodococcus sp. NBC_00294. Classification (NCBI taxonomy): domain Bacteria; kingdom Bacillati; phylum Actinomycetota; class Actinomycetes; order Mycobacteriales; family Nocardiaceae; genus Rhodococcus; species Rhodococcus sp. NBC_00294. The sequence goes on along the minus strand of NZ_CP108043.1, from coordinate 4,514,924 downwards.
CTCGTCGACGGCACCGTGCGAACCCGACTCACCCTGGTGTCCGCCATGTCCGATGCCGCCGCCGGTGACGTCTCGGACGAGGACCTGGCACGCGTGGAGGAGTCAGCGTGCCCCACGTGCGGGAGCTGCTCGGGCATGTTCACGGCAAACTCGATGAACTGCCTGACCGAAGCGCTGGGGCTGGCTCTGCCGGGCAACGGAACCACGCTCGCCACGCACACGGCGCGTCGGGACCTCTACGAGAATGCCGGGCGCACCGTGGTCGATCTGTGCCGTCGGTGGTACGACCACGACGACGAGTCGGTCCTTCCTCGGCAGATCGCCTCACGCGCTGCGTTCGACAACGCCATGGCCCTCGACATCGCGATGGGTGGATCGACGAACACGATCCTGCATCTCCTGGCCGCGGCACGCGAGGCTGAACTCGACTACAGCCTCGACGACATCGAGAAGCGTTCGCGGATGGTCCCATGTCTGTGCAAGGTGGCACCCAACGGGCACTACCTCGTCGAGGACGTGCACCGCGCCGGTGGAGTGCCCGCCATTCTCGGTGAGCTCCGCAGGGGCGGGCATCTGCACGATCACGTGCACACGGTGCATTCGGAGTCTCTCGCCGACTGGCTCGACCGGTGGGACGTCCGGTCCGGGTGTGCCGACGAGGCCGCGATCGAGTTGTTCCACGCCGCACCGGGATGCGTGCGTTCCGCCGCTGCGTTCTCGCAGTCCGAGCGTTGGGAGACGTTGGATCTCGACTCCGCCGGCGGATGCATCCGCGATGTGGAGCACGCGTACTCGGCCGACGGCGGCCTGGCGGTTCTGCGCGGCAACCTGTCCGCCGACGGGTGTGTGGTGAAGACGGCGGGCGTCGACGACTCCATCCTCACCTTCACCGGCCCGGCCGTGGTCGTGGAGTCGCAGGAGGACGCATGTGACGCCATCCTGTCCGGACGGATCGTGGCCGGCGACGTGCTGGTCGTGCGGTACGAGGGTCCGCGCGGTGGGCCCGGAATGCAGGAGATGCTCTATCCGACAGCATTTCTCAAGGGTCGCGGCCTCGGGGCATCGTGTGCGCTGATCACCGACGGCCGCTTCTCCGGCGGGACATCGGGTCTGTCGATCGGGCACGTGTCTCCGGAGGCGGCCGCGGGTGGCGTGATCGCTCTGGTCGAGGACGGGGACAGCATCACCATCGACATCCCGCACCGCTCGATCACACTGGACGTCGCCGACAGCGTGCTCGCGCAACGACGTTCTGCCCTCGACGGCTTCCGGCCCCGCCACAGGCAGCGCGAGGTGAGCGTCGCTCTCCGTGCGTACGCCGCGCTCGCACTGTCCGCAGACAAGGGTGCGGTGCGCGACGTCGATTCGCTCCGGTGAGTCCCGTGGTTCGTCACCGCTCCGTTGCGTCGACCGCCGTCGCCAAGCCGTCGACGAGAGTCGGGAGAAAGTAGGGAATCGTCAGTGCCGTCGGGCCGATGGCGGCCCCGGCTTCCTGGCCGACGAATCCGGCGACGGCACCTGCCGCCACAGCGGGGATCTGCCGCGACACGTCGGATGACAGGAACTCCCGGAGTGCCGCGTCCGTGTCCACCTGTGTGAAGACGACAGAGGCATCGATTCGGGAGATCTCCTCGGACGACACCGCGGTCGAGAACGTGGAATCACCGGTCGCCAGTTCGGTGACGGACGGATCGGACGTGAATCCCAGGTTCTCGAGCAACTCGACGCGCGGGTCCGAGGGAAGCAGGAGGTAGTAGACGTCCTGCGCCTCGGACACGTAGGCGATGGTTCGGTCTCGGAACTCGGGGTGTCCTGCGCCGGCATCGACGACCTGCTGGTCCAGTTCTGACACGAGTTCCGTTGCCTCGACGCTCTTTCCGAGAACCTCACCGGTGACACCGATCGTGTCTCGCCACGGAGTCGACCAGAGCTCGGACGGCGGTGCGACCACGGGAATGCCGGCCGATGTGACCGCGTCGTACTCGCTCCGAGTGAGGCCGGAATGTGGTGCCAGCAGGACGTCGGGGTCGGCTGCGACGAGCTTCTCGACCGACAGGGGACCCAAAACGTCGTCCAGGAGAGCCGGTGCCTCACCGCCGTTCCGGGCGATCGACTCGGCGATCCACGGGTACGTCAGGTCGTCACCGCCGCCGTACGTGGTCGACGGCATGGCCACCGGCATCACCCCGAGAGCCAGCACGGCATCCGTGGCGCCGGCACCCCAGGTGGCCACGCGGGCGGGTGTCGAGTCGAGGACAGTCTCGCCGTACATGTGCCGCAACGTCTTCGGGAACGATGCATCGGCGGTCGTCGCCGAACCGGGGTCAGCGGGGTCCGACGAGCTGCAGCCGACGAGGTGCGCGGTCACCGCCACGGCGGCGATGAGAACTGTGATCGAGCGTCTCGTCCATCGGGGAACGCTGCCGGGAATACGCATCATGCCTTGATGCTAAGGGTAGGCTGCCCTCATAACGCAATCAACGAGGTCAGGTGCCGGTTCCCCGTCGCCCGACTGAATCGACGATGACCCGTGCCTGCGCCACCGACGAGCGCCCGTGAGAATCAGCGACCGCGCGCAGAAGTGCGGATGCGGCGGATACGGAAAGCTCGTGCCTGGCGGCCATCATTCCGATCGCCGTGTGCACCACGTCGGTGTCGGGGCCGGGCTGTGCACCGTTCTCGGCGGCGAAGTCGGTGGCGCACAGAGTGCCGAGAGAGTGCGCCAGTCGGCCGAGAGGGCCGTCGAGCTCCGTCGACCACCCTCGACCTCTCCAGGTGCGTCGGTGAAGTTGCAAGGTTCCCGACGGTCGGGCGCGGGGGCCCACAGGGAACACCCGTAGCCACCCGACGCCCAGGACGCTCAGGGCGCCGGTCACCTGCGGCCACCGCAGGCGATCGAGTGAATCCTCCACCGCGGCATCGTGGACCGCACCGTCGGCGAGAGCGTCGACGACCGGACCGAGCCCGATCGCCTGGAGTTCCCGTGCGACGCGGGCCGCCGTCGCGTCTGTCACGTACGCGACATTCTGCGCCGACCGGTCGCCGGGCGGGGCCAGAACCAGGGCGGCGCCGTCGGCGCCCGTCAGATCGACACAGACATCCACGATGTCGGTGATAATCGACGTGCGAAGCCCGCCGTCGTGGTTCCCCGCGCTCACCATCGAGGGTGGTCGTCCCTTCTGGTTGCGCGAACGACTGCAACGCGCCCACTGGTCATGGTGAACGAGTGATACCCGGGCCGCCGCGCCTCCACACAGCGTCCGGCAACTCGTCGACGCCCGAGGTGGCGGCGGATCCGGCCGTAGCCACCGTCACCCTCTCGACGCGTCGTCGGGCACGTCGTCTGTCGTCGTCGGCGCGAACGGCCCTGACGGGCCGAAGGCGATGTCCGCGAAACGCTGTCCCATGACGGCGTGGGCGTCGGTGTCGGGATGCAGGTTGTCCGGAAGTGGGTGGCGCCGTTCGTCGTCCTCGCCGAAGAGCATCAGTCCGTCGAGGTGGTGGAGGTTCGGGTCGTCCGATCGACTGTCGACGATCTGAGCGAGCGCGTCACGGATCACGCGAAGTGTCAGGCGTCCGAGCGCGATGTCGCCCTCCGTGCCCGTCGCGCGAAATCTCGCGGAGCCGGCGGCGAACGAGTCGGGATCGATCGCCCCGGGTCCCGGAGTGTTCTCGTGGATCGCGCAGTGGATCGGCGAGATCAGCAGCAGCGGTGTGGTCGGGTGCCCGTCGCGGACGGTGTCGAGGAACCCGTGAACTGCGGGAACGAACGAACGAAGGCGCATTGCATCGAGGTTGACGACGTTGATGCCCAGCTTGACGCTGATGACGTCCGCGGGGGAGTCCCGCACGACGCGAGCCATGAACGGATCGACGAAGGCGCTGCCCCCGAAACCCAGGTTGCGCAGCCGAACGCCGGCACGACGGGCCGCGACGACAGGCCAGATGCGCGTGGGGCTCGCGGCGTTGGATCCCTGGCTGATCGAGCTGCCGTGGTGCAGCCACCTCGGTCCGCTCGTCGGCGCCGGGTGCAGAACGGCATCAGCGGACAGCGAGACCAGATCCACCTGTTCGTTGTGGGGGAGCCAGATCTCGACCGTCTTCTCCCCGGCCGGCAGATCGGTGAGGGTGATGCGTTCCGTCGTTCCCGGGTGGACCGTGCTCGTCCCGGTGGTCGGATCGATCTCGACGGTGTCACCGCCCGACAGCACGTGCGACTGAAGCACCGAGTCGTTCACCACCACGTCGACGGCGCCCCGGTCGCGCATCACACCCCGGTAGGTCATGCGCGTGGTGTGGACCTCGAGGACCATCTGGACGGCGGTCGTGCGCGCGGCGATACGTACTCCGGACGGTTGCGCCTCCATCATCGCGAGCTGCGGGTCCGCATCGCGTTGCCGGACGGCACGGGGGAGCCGGTGTGGGCGCACGCCCCGATCCACGCGTTCGAGCTCGGCTGCACCGAGGACGATGTCGTCGTTGAGTGGTGCGGTGATCATACTTTCCGAGACTACCTAACGGTGTTCAGGGGCTACCGAACGGTGTTCAGGACGACCGCGGCGCTCTCGCTCACCGCGGCGTCCTCGTATGGTGCCGAGGCGTCGTTCTTCCGTGTCAGCACCGTCAGTACCAGCGGGGGACGGCCGGGTGGTGTGACGACGGCGATGTCGTTCCGCACGGCCCCGGCGCCACCCGACTTGTCGGCCACCGTCCATCCGCTCGGCGCCCCCGCGCGGACGAGTGCGTCGCCCGTGGCGTTCCCGCTCATCCACTCGGCCAGGGTCGGTGCGTCGGCATCGGTCGACGAGCCGGCACCCCGCAGTGCGGCCAGACTCGTCGTGAACGCGTCGGCGGTGGTGGTGTTTCCGGTGCTGTCGGGTCCGACCGTGTTGAGGCCCGGCTCCACGTCGACGATGTCCGTGACATCGTCGCCGAGTCGGGACAGAGCCGCATCGAGCTCTGCGGGACCGCCGATTTGGTCGAACACGAGGTTGGTCGCCGTGTTGTCGCTCTCCCGCACGGCCGCTTCCGCCAACTCGGCCGCCGTGAGTCCGGTGTCCAGACGTGCCGTGGTCACCGGTGAATATCCCGCGCGCTCGATGTCGGCCGCGGTCCACCTCACGAGGTCGTCCCGAGCGTCCTCAGGGGTTCGTCGCAGGAATTCGGCTGCCAGGAACACCTTCACTGTCGAAGCGAAACCGAAACGTTCGGCTCCGCGATAGCTGATCGTCTCGCCGGTCCCGGTGTTCAGGAGGCTGACACCCACCGTCACGTCGTAGCGCTCCTCGACAGCCTGCAGTCCGGTCGAGACGTCGTCGCGCTCTGCTCGACTCGACGTGGGAGCCGGCGAGACGGGCACACCGCCCGAGGGAGCGCACGCGGTGAGGGTCAGGGCGACGACAGCGAGCGCGACGCGCGGTCGGGCCGCCGTGTGCAGGAGTGCTCGTCTCGTCACGCGAGTGCGAGGAACAGCTTCTCGAGTTCCGCCTCGGTCATGGGTTCTTTGTTGTCGGCGGTGGCACCGGTCATACATTCGCGCAGGCCGGTGGCGACGATCTTGAACCCTGCCCTGTCGAGCGCGCGCGAGACGGCGGCGAGCTGGGTGACGACCTCCTTGCAGTCGCGGCCGTTCTCGATCATCGAGATGACCCCGGTGAGTTGGCCGTTGGCGCGCCGGAGTCGGTTGAGTACCAGTGCGATGCTGTCGTCGTCGCCGACCATGATGAACTCCTGTCAGAACTGCCGTGAGCTTCCGATGGTACCCCCGGGGGCATCAGAGTCTCAGTGTCCGGGTGCCGGTTCGTCGGCGAGCGTGGCGATGGCAGCGCGGAGCTTGGTCGCTGCGTCGTGGGCGACGTCGCCGAGCGCCGGCACCCCGGTCGACTGGACCATGATGTCGGGGTTCATGGCGTCGACGATGATCACGTCGGCGTTGTCCGGGTCCTCGCGGACGACGACGTTGCAGGGGAGCAGCAGGCCGATCTGTCGCATGACGCCGACGGCGCGGTGGGCCAGGGGCGGGTTGCACGCGCCGAGAATCAGGTAGCGCTCCATGTCCTCACCGAGCTTGGCTTTCAGGGTGGCCTGCATGTCGATCTCGGTGAGCACGCCGAAACCCTGCTCTGCCAGGGCGTCTCGGGTGCGCTGGACGGCGGTGTCGAAGTCGGTGTCGGTCAGGGTGGTGGTCAGAGCGATGGTCACGAGTGTCGTCCTTCGGTCGGGGGTGTCAGTGGGAGAAGCTGATGGACGGGAGGGCCTTGCGGAGCCAGGCCGGTGACCACCAGGCGGCGGAGCCGGTCAGTCGGAGCAGGACGGGCAACAGGATCAACCGAATCAGGATGGCGTCGAGAAGCACGGCGACGCCGAGGATGATGCCCATCTCCTTCGGCGGGAGCGGGTCGGCGAGGGCGAAGGTGAAGAACACCGCCACCATCACCGCGGCCGCGGCGAAGATGACCCGCCCGGAGTGGGCGAGACCGTCGATCATCGCCGTCGTCGCGTCGCCGGTGCGCTCGAAGTGCTCCTTGGCGGTGGCGAGGAGGAACACGGTGTAGTCCATGGCGATGGCGAAGATCATCGCGAAGAAGAACACCGGTCCCCAGCCGTTCAGGAAGCCCTGCGGAGTGAAGCCGAGCAGCGAGGCGCTGTGCCCGTCCTGGAAGATCAGCTTCGCGACGCCGAACGCGGCGGCGGTGGAGAGCAGGCTGACCGCGGTGCCCAGGAACGCGATCAAGGGTGCTTGCAGTGCGACGAGGAGCAGCACGAACCCGAGGATCAGGATGATCGTGACGACGAGCGGCAGGGAGCCGTTCAGGGCCTGCTGAAGGTCGAGGTTCTCCGCGGGGGCGCCGCCGACCAGCGCCGACTCCGGGAGCTCGCCGCGCAGGTCGGCGAGGATGGTGCCCATCGACTCGTCGGAGGGGTCGACCGCCGGAATCGCTTGCAGGAGTGCGTAGCCGGAGCCGTCGGCGGCGGGTTGCGGTGGGGTGACCATGGCGATGCCGGACACCTGCGCCGCGGCGGCGGCCGTGTCTGCGGAGTCGGTGTCAGAGACGACGATCTGCAGTGCGCCGGGGGCTCCGTCGCCGAACTGCTGCTGGACGAGGGCGTAGCCCTGCCGCACGGGCGCGTCCTCGGGGACGACGGAGATCGACGGCATCGCGACCTTCAGGCCGAGAACAGGCAGCGCCAGTGCGACGAGGACGCCGATCGAGGCGAGCGCGAACGGCCACGGGTGCTTGTGCAGGAGAGCGCCCCACGCGGCGAACACCGACGAGCGGTGCTGCTGACGCTTGGCGTAGGGAAGGGACGCGGCATCGACCTTCGGTCCGAGCGCGCCGAGGGCGGCGGGGAGCAGGGTGAGGGTGGCGAGCAGGACGAAGGTGACGGCGAGTATGATCCCGACGGCCATGGTCCGCACCGCGGGGGCGGGGACGATCAGCACGGCGGACAAGCTGACGAGGACGGTGAGTCCGGACAGGACCACGGCTTTGCCGGCGGTGTCCATGGTCTCGGCGACGGCCGCGCGGGGATCGCGGGAGCGCAGGGCGTCGCGGAAGCGGGCGACGAGGAACAGTGCGTAGTCGATGCCGAGTGCGAGGGCGAACATCATGGCGAAGTTCATGGCCCACACCGAGATCGGGGTGATCTCGTTCAGCAGGACCAGCCCGCCGGCGGAGGCGACGAGACCGGCGATGGTCAAGAGCAGCGGGAGTCCGGCGGCGACGAGCGAGCCGAACGCGAGGACCATGATGGCGAGGGTGACGGGCCAGGAGATGAGTTCGGCCTGGATCATCGCGTCGTGGTTGGCCTTGTTGAAGTCCGACCACAGCGCCGACGCTCCGGTGGGGTAGACCTCGACACCGTCGCCGGAGAGTGCGGTGAGCTGGTCCTTGACGTCGTCGACGGCGGTGACCATCTCGTCGGTGGTGCCGTCGGCGCCGGCGATGAGGATGCCGGTGTGTCCGTCCGGGCTGATCGTCATCCCCGGCTGCGGGGGCACGATCTCACCGAAACGCGGGTCCGCGTTCAGGATGTCGGTCGCGCCGGTGAGCGCGGCGGTCGCTGCCGGGTCGCTCAGCGCACCGGAGTCGCTGTGGACGACGACCTGCACCGCGGCGGAGGAGTTGCCGCCGAAGTGCTCCTCGGCGAGCTCGCGGACCTGCACCGATTCCGATCCGTTCGCCTGCCACCCGGCGCCGGCGAGGGACGAGAACACCGACGGTGCAGCGGATCCGAGGGCGATCAGCAGAATCAGCCAGGTGCCGAAGACCCAGCGGCGGCGGGTGACCATGGCTGCGCCCCACCGGCCGAGGCGGCCGGGGGCACTGTCGTGGTGGTCGCCTGGCAGGGATTCGGCGACGGTGTCGGACTGGGACACGGTGGACTCCTATACGGGTGGGGGTATCTGAGCGGCCTGGATCGGCCATCGTCGAGAAGTGGTGTGAGGGTGTGCTCAGCGGTGGAACTGTGAGCATTCGGCAAGGGGGCCCACAGGACACTCCTTCCGCGTTCGATCCGCTGTACTGCGCACACCGTGTCACATACGAGGGGGGGTATGCAAGTACCCCCTGGGGTATCTGACCGAGGTTGCCGGGTGTCGGTGCGACGACCGCCCGACTTACCCCCAGGGGGTACTCGTCGGTACGCTGGGGCCGTGTTGCACAGTCTTCGGCAGCGACGTTCGCTGACCCTCGCTGTGCCGATGGCCTGGTGGGCCGTCTCGATCGCACTGGGCGTGGTGCTGATGCACATGGTGGTGCCCGTCCAGACCGCCGCGGCCCATGAAGCGATGCCGAACCACCACGCGTCGATGGACGCGGAGGTCCACGCTGACGCCGCCACGCACACCGCGGAGCCCGGTCCGGCGGCGGAGCGACTGCCGTGCCCCGGCGGTCACGACATGATGCATCCGTGCATCGGGACGGTCACCTCGTTCCCGCCGATGTCGGTCCCGATCGGGGCCGTCGAGTGCCTGCCGGCGCTCGATGACGCATCCGACCGTGTCGTCATGATCGTCGCCCGCGCAGGTCGAGCTCCACCATGGGCGCTGTCCTCGCTGGACGACTCGGTACTTCTGCGGGTGTGACGGGGAGCCCGGGGCAGTGATGCCCCGACGGATCGCACGTCGATTCAGACCCCTATCCCGTTCGACACACCTCAGGAGTACGCCCATGCATGTCAAGAACACGACAGTCACCACTCTCGCCGCTGCCGCGATCGGAGTCGCCCTCGTCGCCGGTTGTGGCGACGACGGGTCGTCCGCGTCGATGGAGGGCCACTCGATGGGTTCCTCGTCCATGGAGTCCGCGCCGTCTCAGGATCCCGCTGCGGACTTCGCCGACGCCGACGTCGCGTTCGCATCGATGATGTACCCGCACCATGCTCAGGCTGTCGAGATGGCCTCCATGGTCGACGGGCGTTCCACGAACCCGGACGTGGTCACGCTCGCCGACGAGATCGCGGACGCGCAGGGACCCGAGATGGACCAGTTGGCCTCATGGCTGGCGGAGTGGGGTCAGCCGTCTCCGTCGGCAACGCCCGACGACATGCAGGGCATGGATCACGGGTCGGGGAGCGGAATGATGAGTTCGCAGGACATGGCCTCCCTGACGGCCTTGTCCGGCGACGAGTTCGACCAGCGGTGGCTGACGATGATGATCGACCATCATCGAGGTGCGGTCGCCATGGCGGAGACGGAGATCGAAGAGGGCTCGAACGACGACGCGGTCGCGATGGCTCGCACGATCGTCGACACGCAGAACGCCGAGATCGCCAGGATGGAACAACTTCTCGGTTGACCTCCGGCCGACGGCCGCCACTCCGACGGGAGTGCCGGCCGTCGGGTGCGGCCCGTGTCAGATCCGCAGTCGCGCCGCGAGTTCGTCGACGCGCGTGGCGATGTCGTCGCGCACCAGGCGCATCCGCTCGATGCCCTCGATACCTCGCGTCGACGGCTCGTCGGTGTCCCAGTTCAGGTAGGTCGGTCCCTCGACCGGGTCGACGGTCGCCTCGGTGCCGAGGGTGACGACGAAGTCCATCCGGGACATCAGATCCGGATCGATCGGCTTGGGGTGCTCACCGGTGAGATCGACTCCGACCTCACGCAGCGACTCGGCCGACAGAGCATTGACTGCACTGCCGGGGGCAGTCCCGGCGGAATGCACCTCGACATCGTCACCGGCGACCGTGCGCATCAGCCCTGCGGCCATCTGCGACTTGCCGCCGTTCTTCACGCAGACGAACAACACACTCGGCTTGCGGTACATCAGGATTCCTTCGTCTGTCGGGCGGGTGAAAATCGTCTGCGCAGTGCCAGCGAGACGTAGACGAGTCCCACGAGCACTGGGACTTCGATGAGGGGTCCGACGACGCCGGCGAGGGCTTGGCCGGAGGTGGCTCCGTAGGTGGCGATCGCGACGGCGATGGCGAGTTCGAAGTTGTTGCCCGCCGCGGTGAACGCCAGGGTCGTCGTGCGTTCGTAGCCCAGGCCCATGGCGGCGCCGAGGGCGTATCCGCCGCCCCACATCACGGCGAAGTAGACCAGCAGCGGGAGCGCGATGCGGACGACGTCCAGGGGTTGGGAGGTGATGCGGTCGCCCTGCAGGGCGAACAGGACGACGATGGTGAACAGCAGTCCGTAGAGCGCCCACGGCCCGATCTTGGGGATGAACGAGGTCTCGTACCAGTCGCGGCCCTTGGCGCGTTCGCCGAAGTACCGGGAGGCGAATCCGGCGATCAACGGGATGCCCAGGAAGATCAGCACGGACTTCGCGATCTGCCACGGTGATGCCTCGATGGTGGTCTGGTCGAGGCCGAGCCAGCCGGGGAGCACGGAGAGGTAGAACCAGCCGAGGACGGCGAACATGATCACCTGGAAGACCGAATTGATCGCCACGAGAACGGCGGCGGCTTCGCGGTCGCCGCAGGCGAGGTCGTTCCAGATGATGACCATCGCGATGCAGCGGGCGAGTCCGACGATGATCAGTCCGGTGCGGTACTCGGGCAGGTCGGGGAGGAACAGCCAGGCCAGCGCGAACATCAAGGCGGGGCCGAGAATCCAGTTCAGAGCGAGAGAACCGAGGAGGAGCTTCTTGTCACCGGTGACGGTGTCGAGCCGGTCGTAGCGGACCTTGGCCAACACCGGGTACATCATGATCAGCAGGCCGATCGCGATCGGCAGGGACACACCGTCGACGGAGATCGACGACAAGGCGTCGTTCATCCCGGGGATCACGCGACCGAGCAGCAGCCCGACGACCATCGCGACGCCGATCCACACCGGGAGGAAGCGGTCGAGGGTGGAGAGCTTGCCGACGACGGCGGGGTGGTCGCTGGTGTTCGCCGCGGTGCTCATGCGGTCACCACCGTCGGGTCGACGGTGGCCATGACGGCCGACAACTGCTGCAGCGCATCGGGAACCACGCGGTAGTAGACCCAGGTTCCGCGCCGCTCGGAGTCGAGCAGGCCGGCCTGGCGAAGCACCTTGAGGTGGTGGGAGATGGTCGGCTGCGACAGGTCGAAGGATCCGGAGATGTCGCACACGCACGCCTCCCCACCGTCGTGACTCGCGATGAGACTGAGCAGGCGCAACCGGACCGGGTCGCCCAGCGCCTTGAACATCGACGCGAGGATGTGCGACTGCTGCTCGGTCAGAGGTTCACGAACCAGGGGCGAGCATCGGACACCCGTGGCGGGCTCTGACTGATTCGACATTCTTCTATATTGACGGTTGTCGATGGTCTCGGTCAATTCGCACTCTACTCTCCGGTGAGAGTAGGGTTCCGCCCAGCGGAGGGCCGTGCTCGGCCTCCGGCAGTCCCGCACCGTGAAAGAGGCTCGTCATGTCCCACGCCGGCTCGACCGTCGCCCCACCCGAGGACACCTCGGTGCTGGCCGCGCTGCGCTCACCTCGACGTCTGAAGACCGAGGTGCTGGCGGGCCTGGTCGTCGCGCTGGCGCTGATCCCGGAGGCGATCTCGTTCTCCATCATCGCCGGTGTCGATCCCCGCGTCGGACTGTTCGCGTCCTTCACGATGGCGGTCACCATCTCGATCGTCGGCGGTCGTCCGGCCATGATCTCCGCCGCCACCGGAGCGATCGCCCTCGTCGTCGCGCCACTGTCACGCGAGTACGGCCTCGACTACCTCATCGCCGCCGTGATCCTCGGTGGCGTCCTGCAGATCGTGCTCAGCGTCGTCGGAGTGGCGAAGCTGATGCGCTTCATTCCGCGCAGCGTGATGGTCGGGTTCGTCAACGCGCTCGCCATCCTCATCTTCACGTCGCAGTTGCCCTACCTCATCGGCGTGCCCGCCCTGGTGTATCCCCTCGTGGCAGTGGGTCTCGTGGTCATGGTGTTCCTTCCCAAGCTGACGACCGTCGTGCCCGCACCGTTGATCGCCATCGTGATGCTCACCGCCGCCACCCTCGTGTTCGCGCTGCAGGTTCCCGATGTCGGCGACGAGGGCGAGCTGCCGTCCTCGCTTCCGACGCTGCTGCTCCCGAACGTGCCGTTCACCCTCGACACCCTGTCGATCATCGCGCCGTTCTCGCTCGCCATCGCACTGGTGGGTCTGCTCGAATCACTCATGACCGCGAAGCTGGTGGACGACATCACCGATTCGCGCTCGAACAAGACCCGCGAGGGTTGGGGCCAGGGTGTCGCCAACCTCGTCACGGGCTTCACCGGCGGCATGGGCGGCTGCGCGATGATCGGCCAGACCATGATCAACGTGAAGGTCTCCGGCGCTCGTACCCGGATCTCGACCTTCCTCGCCGGGACGTTCCTGCTGATCCTCGTGGTGGGACTGGGCGACATCGTGGCACTCATCCCGATGGCCGCGTTGGTCGCGGTCATGATCATGGTCTCGGTGGGCACGTTCGACTGGCACAGCATCCGTCCGTCGACCCTGCGGCGCATGCCCAAGAGCGAGACGCTCGTCATGGTCGCCACAGTGGCCGTGACCGTCGCGACCCACAATCTGGCCTACGGCGTCGTCGTGGGTGTCGTCACCGCGATGGTGCTCTTCGCGCGGCGGGTCGCGCACCTCACCGAGGTGGTCGACGTGGCGCACCCGGACGAGAACACGCGCGTCTACAAGGTCCTGGGAGAGCTGTTCTTCGCCTCCAGCAACGATCTGATCCACCAGTTCGACTACGTCGGTGACCCCGAGAACATCGTCATCGACATGTCGGAGTCCCACATCTGGGACGCCTCCACGGTCGCGACGCTCGATGCCGTCACCACGAAGTACGCGGCGAGGGGCAAGAAGGTCGAGATCGTGGGGCTGAACGCGTCGTCCGTGGAACGACGGGACCGGCTCAGCGGAAACCTCGGCGCAGGACACTGATCGGGCCCGGTCTCCGGGTCGGAACTAGAGTCGACGCACACTCGACGTACGACGAAGGAGCGGGACAGTGGGCGAGAGCATGCAGATCGGTGAGGTCGCCGAGCGCACGGCACTGTCCATTCGCACACTGCGCCACTACGACTCGGTGGGTCTCGTCGTCCCGTCGGCGCGATCGGCCGGCGGATTCCGGCTCTACACCGAGGCCGACGTCGAGCGGTTGTTGGTGATCCGGCGAATGAAGCCGCTGGAGTTCACGCTGGCCGAGATGGGCGAGCTGCTCGCAGCTCTCGACGTCCTCGGGAACGGCGATGCCGACGACGAGGACCGCGCTGCCGCAACACAGTTCGTCGACCAGTGCCACGACAAGGCGCTGGACCGGTGCGAGACGTTGCGACGCCATCTTGCCTACGGCGAGGAGTTCGCAGCTCTGCTCGCGGCCCGCACGCCGGTCACCGAACTCTGAGTCAGCTCTCCTCGCGGCGCTGATACACGTCGGGGATGCCGTCGTGATCGTCGTCGCGAGTCTCCTCCTCGTGGATCAGCTTGTACGCGCGGTTGCGGCTGCGCAGAATCGCGGCGGCGATGCACGCCGAGATCACCGATCCGGTCAGAACTCCGACCTTGACGTGATCGTCTCGCTCGGTGCTCTCACCGAAGGCGAGGTCGCCGATCAACAGCGAGACGGTGAAACCGATGCCGGCGAGAACGGCGACGCCGAACACGTCACGCCACGCGAGTCCGGCATCGAGAGTGGCACGGGTGAAGCGGGACACGAGATACGTGGTGCCCAGCACGCCGATGGTCTTGCCGACCACCAGTCCCGCGACGATGCCGATGGCGATCGGGTCGCCGAGCGCCTCGAAGAAGCCCGACACGCCGCCGACGGTCACGCCGGCGGCGCAGAATGCGAAGAGCGGCACCGCGACACCGGCAGAGAGAGGTCGGATGCGATGTTCGAAGTGTTCAGCCATACCGGGTCCGGCCTCCGGACCGCCGGCGGCGCGGCTGCGGATCACCGGCACCGCGAATCCGAGCAGCACGCCGGCGACCGTGGCGTGAACGCCGGACTCGTGCATGAGAACCCAGGTGACGACCGCGAGGGGAACGAGAATCCACCACGACCGGATCCGTCGCTGCACGGCGACGGCGAAGAGGGCGAGCGGGATCATCGCGGCGCCGAGCGCCACGAAGTTCAGGTCGGCGGTGTAGAAGATCGCGATCACCGTCACCGCGAGGAGATCGTCGACGACGGCCAGCGTGAGCAGAAAGGTGCGCAATGCGAGCGGTAGGTGCGTGCTGACGACGGCGAGAACGGCGACCGCGAAGGCGATGTCGGTCGCGGTGGGAATGGCCCACCCCAGCAGTGCGCCGTCACCGGTGCGCAGATTGACGACGACGAAGATCAGTGCGGGCACGGCCATGCCGCCGATCGCGGCCGCGATGGGCAGGGCCGCACGCGCCGGGTCGCGGAGGTCGCCGGCGACGAACTCGCGCTTGAGTTCGAGGCCCACGACGAAGAAGAAGATCGCGAGCAGGCCGTCCGCGGCCCACGTGGAGAGAGTGAGATCGAGGTGGAGCGCGGACGGGCCCACTCGTGTCGCCATGAGCGTGTCGTAGGCGGCCGACCACGGGGAGTTGGCCCAGACGAGAGCGATCACCGTGGCGACCAGCAACAGGGCACCCCCGACGGTCTCCTTGCGCAGCACGTCGGTGATGCGCGAGGCTTCGGACCACGACCCCCGCGAGAGCAGACTGCGACGCGTGGGAGGTGGCGAGGATGACGTCATGGGGTGCCCTTCGGTGCTCTGACGATCAGGAGTTGTCGTACGCGGTGGCGTCGGTACGGCGTTGGTGGGCTTCGCCTTCGGCGGAGTCCGCGAACTCGGGGGTGTCGAAGACCTCGCCGCCGAGCGGATCGACCGGCTCGTCGTGCTCCGAGTACTGGACGGCGCCGGTGTCCGGGTCGATCTGTAGTCGGCTCTGCGGTACCGACTGGACCGCGAGCAGCCCGGACGGAGTGGACAGGCCGTCCTTCGACGGGGACAGACCGGCGAACGTGGTGGAGATACCGCCGCGCTCCGGCCGTCTCGCCGGTGTCGTGCCGTCCACGGGCGGTGCATCTCCGGCAGGGGTGATCCGGACATAGGACGGCGTGGTGGCCACCTCGTAGCGGAAGGCCTTGAGGAGTGACACGCACGCCAGCACCATGATGATCGAGAACGGCACCGCGGTCGCGATCGACGCCGTCTGCAAGGCCGTGAGTGATCCGGATCCACCGATCAGCAGCAGAACAGCGGCAGCGACGCCCTCGAGCACGGTCCAGTAGACGCGGGTGATCTTGGGTGTGTCGAGATCACCACCGGTGGAGAGGATGTCGATGACCAGCGAGCCGGAGTCCGAGGAGGTGACGAAGAAGAACACGATCACCGCGATGGCGAGAACGCTCGTGACGGTCGCGAGCGGAAGACCGTCGAGAAGTTGGAACAGGCTCGTGTCCGTGCCGACGGTTCCGTCGTCGGCGAGCATGGTGCCCTCGTTGCGCTGACGGAGGATTCCGGAGTCACCGAAGATGGTGAACCACAGCGAGCCGACGAGAGTCGGTGCGAGCAGCACGCCGAAGACGAATTCGCGGATCGTGCGGCCGCGCGAGATCCGTGCAATGAACATGCCGACGAACGGTGCCCAGCTCATCCACCATCCCCAGTAGAAGATGGTCCAGGCGCCGGCCCACCCGTCCTCGGCGAAAGGCGATGTACGGAGCATCAATTCCGGCAGCGCCTGGACGTACCCACCGAGGTTCTGCACCCACGACTGCATGAGGAACAGCGTCGGTCCGGCGATCAGGACGAACACAGCCAAGCCGGCGGCGAGTGCCATGTTGATGTTGGAGAGCCATTTCAGGCCCTTCGACACACCCGAGACGACGGAATACGTGGCGAGCAACGTGACGAAGGCAATGAGGGCGATGGTCAGCCAATTGTTCGTCTCCACCCAGCCGAGGTAGGACAGACCGGCGGAGATCTGCTGAACACCGAAACCGAGTGAGGTCGCGACGCCGAACAGCGTTCCGATGATGGCGATCGCGTCGATGGCGTGACCGATACCGCCCTCGATCCGTTGCCGTCCGAGCAGTGGCTCGAGGAGCCAGCGAACCGACAGGGGGCGGCCCTTGCGGTAGGTCATGTACGCGAGTCCGAGACCGACGACGACGTAGATCGCCCATGCGTGCAGACCCCAGTGGTACAGGGTGAGCTCCATGGCCTGGTTGGCGGCCGCGTCGGTCGATCCGTCGACACCCCCGGCAACTGGGGGAGTGATGTAGTGCGACAACGGTTCTGCGACGCCGTAGAACACCAGTCCGATGCCCATACCGGCGCTGAAGAGCATCGCGAACCAGGAGAGGACGCCGAATTCGGGGCTCTCGTCGTCGCGGCCGAGGCGGATGTTGCCGATACGGCTGGCTCCACAGTAGAGGGCGAAGACGACGAATCCCGTCGCCGTCAGGATGTACCACCATCCGACACCGTCGGTGATGGCCCCGTTGAGGGCCTCGAATGCGTCGGCCGCGGTACCCGCGAAAATGACGGAGAAAACGATCATGGCGACGATGATCGCGGACGCGGGAATGAATACCGGTTTGCGTATTCCGCGCCAGGCGGATCGTACTGAATTCACTTGTTCACATCCTGAGAAATAGACGATCGGTCAGTCGATCATGGCGGTGAGGCCGGGGTGGACGCGAATCCGCTACGTCCGGACCAGTCGGTCGACCCGCTCGATCGCGGCGGTGAGCGCCCGCGGGCATTCGTGTTCCGGGAGGTGACCGCAGTCGTCGAGCACCGTCGTGTCCCGACCGGTGATCTCCCACACCTGGTCGTCCAGTCGACGGTGGTCGAGCACCGGATCACACGATCCCGCCACCACTTCGAGCGGCACCGCGCGGCTCCACTCCGCGAGCCGCCGCTCCGAGATGTGGCGATCCGCGCGCGTTCCGGCGCAATGCGTCGACACCAGAAGTCGCCATTCCACCAGGTCGTCGTCCGGACGGAAATGCTGTCCGCAGAGTGCGGCCACCGCCCTGGAGGTGCTGTGCGCTGACGTGCGGCGTCGCAGGAACCGCCCATCGGGGCGAGAGACCGGGACGATGCCTTCGGGACGGACCAGCACCATCGCGCCGACCGACGATCGGCAGGTGGCGGAGAGGGCCGCCGCGGCGCCGCTCCCGATGCCCAGCAGAACCGGCCGCGGGCCGCCGATCTGCGTGAGGGTGTCCTCCAGCCAGCGACCGTAGTCGGCCGAGGCCCGGCCCCGGCGCGGGCGCACCCCCGAACTGAGCCCGGGCTGGCCGGGCATGTCGGCGACATGCACCGTGGCGTCGGGCATCGCATCGATCAGCGGCGTCAGAAGTGCCGCGCAGGACAGCTCGCCGGGCACCACCACGACGGTGCGCTGCGCGTCGGGTCGAACGACGGACGTGACGACGGTCGAGCCGAGCGAGGTGTCGATCCGGCGAACGGTGTGCGGCGTGGACCAGTCGGCGAGTCTGCGTCGGCACCATTCCTGCACGGCGTCTCGGCCTGCTGTGGTCCGGTACGTGCCCGTGTCGACGGCGAGCATCATGTCGAGGTGCCTCTTCCTGCTGGACGTCGTTCGGGGTCGCGGAAGCGACCGCCGACCAGACTTCCCGGCACACCGTGGGAGGACACTACTCGTGCGGTCGGCGGGTTGCCACTCGGCGACAGAGGTCCCGCGGAAGGACACGCGCCGGGCGTGCTCGACCGGCATGATCGGGCAATGGCGACGACCAGGCACCACCGCATCGACTACATCGAGCTGTCGGTCACCGACCTGACGGTCGCTCGGGCCTTCTACGCGGGTGCCTTCGGATGGACGTTCGTCGACTACGGCCCGACGTACGCCGGCATCGTGGGAGCCGACGGCGCCGAGGTCGGTGGGCTGGCCGTGGTCGAGACCCCCGCGCCGGCGGGAGGACCACTCGTGCTGCTCTACTCCGACGACCTGGACGCATCGGCCGAGGCGGTCGAGGCCGCAGGCGGATCGGTGGTGTCCGGCCCCTACGACTTCCCGGGTGGACGACGCTTCCACTTCGCCGATCCGAGCGGCACCGTGCTGGGTGTGTGGGCGTCGTCCTGAACCGTCGCGACGCGATCACGACAGTGGAATCGAGACCCCGGATTCCGGAGTCTCGATTCCACGATCAACGGGCTGCTTCAGTCGACCAGGACCCCAGCAGTCGCAGTCGATCCGCGCTCGGGGATCCGGGCTCCGCTGTGTAGACCATGAGGACGGAACCGGGGTCCGCGGTGATCACCAGTTCCTCGTAGGCGAGGTGGACCTCGCCGACGACGGGATGGTGGAAGCGTTTGGTCCCGGCGCCGTGAGTGCGGACGTCGTGCGCTCCCCACAGCCTGCGAAAGGTCTCGTCGCGTGTGGACAGTTCGCCGACGAGGTCCTGCAGGCCCTTGTCGTGTGGGTCCCGGCCGGCCTCCGCACGCATGATGGAGACGCACATCTGCGCGAACAAGTCCCAGTCGGGATAGAACTCCCGCGACAGCGGATCGAGGAACTGGAACCGAGCCAGGTTGGGCACCCGGCCGCCGTCACCGATGACGGGCGCGTAGAACGCTTTTCCCAGTTCGTTGGTGGCCAGCAGATCCTGCCGTCGATTGCGTACGAATGCGACGCCGTCGGTGATGGAGTCGAGTGCCCACTGCAGGCTGATGCGCGGTGGGGTGATGCGCTCCGCCCTGCGACGGGGGCGTCCCGACGTGGGGACACCGTCGGCCGCGCGAGCCAGATCGAGCAGATGCGCATGTTCGGTGTCGGTGAGCTGCAGGGCGCGCGAGAGCGCGTCGAGCACCGACGACGATGCACCGCCGATGGCGCCCCGCTCGATGCGGGCGTAGTACTCGACCGACAGGCCGGCCAACGACGCCACTTCGCTGCGACGCAGGCCGGCCACCCGACGGGTACCACTGGTCGTGATGCCCGCTGCCTCCGGTGTCAACCTCGCGCGGCGGGTCATGAGGAACTCGCGAACCTCGGCCTTGGTGTCCATGAATTCAGCGTAGGACGACCGGAGGCGATGAGGGAGGCCCTGTCATGACACCCCTCGCGCGGTCAGGCCAGCGTCGCCGTGTCGATGACGAACCGGTAGCGAACATCGGAGGCGAGCACGCGTTCCCACGCGTCATTGATCTTGTCTGCGGAGATGACCTCGATCTCGGCTCCGAGACGATGCTCGGCGCAGAAGTCGAGCATCTCCTGAGTCTCCGCGATCGAGCCGATGGCGGATCCTGCGAAGGTACGGCGGTGCGGGATGAGCGAGAAGACCTGCAGGGGGAGTGGTTCCGCCGGCGCGCCGACGTTGACCATGGCACCGTCGACGGCCAACAGCGACAGATGTGCGTTCAGATCGATCGACGCGCTGACGGTGTTGATGATCAGGTCGAACGTGGAGGCGAGCTCGGTGAACGTGTCCGGATCGCCGGTGGCGTAGTAGTGGTCCGCGCCGAGACGTAGTCCGTCTTCCTGCTTCGCCAGCGACTGCGACAGGACCGTGACCTCGGCTCCCATGGCGTGCGCGAGCTTCACGGCCATGTGCCCGAGTCCACCCATCCCCACAACGGCGACCTTCTTGCCGGGTCCTGCGCCCCAGTGGCGGAGCGGTGAGTACGTGGTGATGCCGGCGCACAGCAGCGGCGCCGCAGCGTCGAGCTCGATGCCCTCGGGAATCGTGACGACGAAGTGCTCGGTGACGACGACCTGCTGCGAGTAGCCACCCTGAGTGACCGTGCCGTCACGGTCGGTGCTGCCGTAGGTCTGAATGTTGCCGACGAGGCAGTACTGCTCGAGGCCCTTCACGCACTGGGCGCACTCGCCGCACGAGTCGACCATGCAGCCGACGCCGACGCGGTCGCCGACCGCGTGCTTCGTGACCTCGGAGCCGATCTCGGCCACGATTCCCGCGATCTCGTGACCGACGACGAGGGGGTACGGAACGGGGCCCCATTCGCCGCGGGCGGTGTGAATGTCGGAATGGCAGATTCCGGCGAAAGCGATGTCGATTCGGACGTCGTGAGGTCCGACATCGCGGCGGTCGATGGTGTAGGGGGACAGTGGCTCGTCTGCTGCGGTGGCGGCGTACGCCTTCACGGAAGTGGTCATGTCTCCAGTCGACACCCGCATCAGCGGTCGAGGGAGTCCCTGACGGAGGGTGTACCCGCAGGGCACCTCTCGTCGAGAAGGTCAGTCCAGAGGTGCTGCGAACGTGCGGAATTCGCCGCGCTCGGTGTGCATGGTCCACAATAGTTCCGCGAGCGCGTCCGGTTCGTGCGACGGCTCACCCGCGCCGATGCCCCGCGGAATGATCAGCTGGCCGACGTGCAGCCCCTCCGGTGCGAGTGCGTCGTGCAGCAGTTGGGCGTAGGCACTCTCGCCGGCGAAGGCGACCGAGGTCCCGGCGACGGTCGCGCCGGGACGAACTGCACTGCCTCCGTTCACGAACAGCACGGTGCCGCGTCCCAGCGACCGCATTCCCGGCAGTGCCCAGTTCACCGCGGTGACGGGTCCGTAGATGGAGAACTCGACCGGACCGACGAGATCGGCCACAAGTGTCTCGAGGACCGGCTTCATGAATTCCCTTGCCGGGACAGGGCTGTACTGCAGCACCTCGACCGGTCCGAGTCGCTCGGCCGCCGAGTCCAGCGCGGTGGTCAGGGACTCGGGGTTCCGGACGTCGGCCGCGAAGCCCGCGGCGGTGATCCCGGCATCGCCCAGCGAGTCGGCGATGCGGTCGACATTGCCCTGCTCTCGTGAGATCAGGGCGACCGAGAACCCCTCGCGGCCGAAGCGGCGAGCGACGGCGGCTCCGAGTCCCTCACCCGCACCGATGATGGCGATCGTGGTCATGGTCGTTACTCCTCTGATCGAGTGGAAGTCAGGACACCAGTGCGTCGTGCTGCGGGGTGGTGCCGGCGCGGTGGCCGTGTCCGGGCCTGGCCATGATCACGAGGGTAGCCAGCGGAACGAGCAGCGCGGCGGCGAACGCTGCGCCGACGACCGGGATCGAGGCCGGGCCGAACACACCGATGGCCCGCGCGGTGACCGCACTCCCCATCGCGGTGCCGAGGTTGAACATGGACGTGCACAGCGACGTGGCCAGGGTGGGTGCACCCTCGGCGAACCTGAGGGCCATCGACATGAGGACCGGGTTCATACCGAGACCGGCGAGACCGGCGATCGCGAGAAGTGCGATCGACGGTGCGGCGTGGCCCGACACCGCGCCGAGCAGGGCGAGTGCCGCCACGACGGCCATGCCCCCGCTCAGAGCAGTCCCGTACGGCGCGCGGCCTGCGAGCCGGCCACTGCCGAGTGTGCCGGTGACGGCACCGACGCCGAAGATCGCGAGACCCACCGGGAGGAGTTCGGCGGACAGGCCCGCACGCTCCGTCAGCAGCGGGGCGATGAACGAGTAGGTGGACATCACGGCCGAGGTGACGAGGACGCAGGCAGCCATGACCACCCACAGGCGCCGCGACATCAGCGCCGCCGTCTGCTCTCGCAGCGGGACGGTGGTCGAGGCGGAGCGACCGCCGGGAACGATGCGAGCGACCGGAACAGTCGCGAGCAGCGCCAGCCCGGCGAGGATCCAGAACGGGCCACGCCACCCGACGAGCTGACCGGCGACGGACCCGAGGGGCACGCCGATGACGGTCGCCAGGATGCCCCCGCTGAGGACCATGCCGATGGCACGCGCGGCGTCGTCCGGGCCGGACACTCGAGCACCGACGGACGCTGCGATCGACCAGAACGCCCCCGTGACCAGCGCGGTCACGAAGCGGGCGACGAGGACGACGGAGAGCTCGTCGGTGAGTGCCACGACGACATGTCCGGCGGCGAACACGGCGAGCGAGAGCAGCAGCGTCGTGCGCTCGGGAACTCGCAGCACCGCCACCGCCACCGCCGGCGTGGCGATCATGCCGATCGCGAATGCCGTGACCAGGAGACCCGCCTCGGAGATCCCGATGGCCAGGTCGCCGGCGATGTCGGGCAGCAACCCGGCCACGACGAACTCGGACGTGCCCATGAGGAACGTGCCCATCGCCAGGACGGAGACGAGGAAGGGCAGCGGTCGACGTTCGGTGGTGGAAGGCACGGTCGTCGACGCTATCGACGTCCTCGCGGCGCAACGAGACCCTGACAGGGAACCTCTCGCTCCCGAGCCACCTGTGTGCAGTGATCCGCGGATGCCGCGGATCACTGCACACGAGTCAGCGCTCGAGCACCGTGCTTCCCACTCGAACCGCACTTTGTGATGATTTCATCAGAAAGTCTTGACGGGCGATCCGATCATGAGTGACGATGTGATCATCTACTTCAGGAGCGGCCATGACGATCGATCACGCGCACCGAACTCGCGACGTCGACGGGCATCAGGGGATGCACGTCGATCAGGGTGCGTTGCCGGGTGAGCATCCCGGTCGTGCGGTGAACCCGGTGATCAAGGTCCAGGACATCGCCTGGCTCGAGTTCCGCAAGCCCGACTTGGACCGCGCGCAGACGTTCGCGGAAGCATTCGGCTTCGGAGTCACCGTGCGGACCGATGACGAGTTGCATCTGCGCGGGCTGGCTGACGGAGCGCCGTGCGTCATCATCCGCAAGGGGCGCCGGACGTCCTACGTCGGTGCCGCCTTCCGTGCCGCCGAGTCCGCCGACGTGCTGCGCCTCGCCCGCGCGACGGGTCATCGCGTCGAGCGGCTGCCCGACTCGATCGGGGGGATCGGGGTGACCGTGACGGATCCGAGCGGCCAGCCGGTGCGGGTGGTCGCCGATCTCGACGACGGTCGCCCACTGCCGGGTCAGCGCACCCACGACTACAACTTCGGGGCGCTCGACGACGCGGGGATCACGCGCACCAATGCCACGCAGCGGCCACCGCACGAGCCCGCCCTCGTGGAGCGGCTCGGTCACGTGGTGCTGCAGCGCACGCGTTATCTCGAGAATCTGACCTGGTACCTCGAACACCTGGGCCTGATCGTCAGCGATTTCCTCTACTACGACGGGCAGCGTCACCGCGGACCGGTCATGAGTTTCATCCGCTGCGACCGGGGGTCCGAACCGACCGACCACCACACGCTCGCGATGACGCTGGGGCCGTCGGACCGCTACGTCCACTCGGCATACCAGGTGTGCGATATCGACGCCATCGGTGCGGGGAGCCGCTATCTCACCGAGCGCGGCTACCGGCACTCGTGGGGGATCGGTCGGCACATCCAGGGCAGTCAGATCTTCGACTACTGGCGCGAC
The DNA here is from genome assembly GCF_036163995.1 of Rhodococcus sp. NBC_00294. Taxonomy (NCBI): domain Bacteria; kingdom Bacillati; phylum Actinomycetota; class Actinomycetes; order Mycobacteriales; family Nocardiaceae; genus Rhodococcus; species Rhodococcus sp. NBC_00294. The sequence goes on along the minus strand of NZ_CP108043.1, from coordinate 4,491,246 downwards.
CCGGACGGCTTCCTCGTCGAGCACTTCAGCGACGGTGACCGCTTCGACGCCACGCTCGAACCGGGCTGGGCGCCGATGACGGCGTCCGGTCTCGCGCAGTGGGGACCACCCGCGAGCAAGGACTTCCTGGGGATCGCACCGAACAAGCGGTCCCTGTCGGAACTGCGATCCATCCTCACCGGACTGCGCAGCGACAACGAATTCGACTCCGAACGCCTTCTCGGCCTGATGAAAGTAGCCTCGACATGAGCATCGCCGTTCTCCGCACCGCCGACGGATGGTGGGTGCAGACCCGCGAGGGTGCCGTTCGGGTGGACACCACAGCGACCACCACCGCGGACCTGCTCGCAGACCGGTCGGCCGTCGACGCTGCCGCGGCCGGCGGCGAGACCGTCCCCGTGGCATCGCTGGAGCTCGTCTCGCCCGTCACCGCGCCGTGCCGAGTGGTGGCACAGATGACCAATTACGTGTCGCACGTGAAGGATTCCGGTATGAATCCGGAGACGGTGCCACTGACTTTCTTCCGGAAGTCGTCGGGGTCGATCAGCGGACCGACCGCCGACATCGTCCGGCCGGCCCATGTCACCCTGCTCGACTACGAGGTGGAGATCGGGCTCGTGGTGGGGACGACCCTTCCCGTCGGATCGACGATCGACGACACGACGGTCGCCCGCCACATCGCGGCACTGGTGATCACCAACGACGTGTCGGCCCGCGACGTCCAGCTGCCCAAGACCCAGTTCTACGAGGCGAAGTCGTACCCGACCTTCACCCCCGTCGGCCCCGTCCTCCTTGTTCTCGAGGACGGCGACCTCGATCGTTTCGAGCAACTGCGGTTGATGCTGCGCGTCAACGGGGAGATCCGGCAGAACAGTACGGTGCGAGACATGATCTACCGACCCACGGAAGCGCTGCGGACCCTGACGGGGTTCCAGCGCGTCGACCCGGGCGACCTGATCCTGACCGGCACTCCGGGAGGCACGGCCCTGAAGGCGCCACCGAAGCCCATCGAGATCATCGGCGCTCTGCTGCCGCCGGCCGTGAAGTGGAAGACCTTCTTCAAGCGTCAGGCGAGCAACCCGGCCTACCTGCAGGACGGTGACGTCGTGGAGGTGACCATCGCCACCGACGACGCGATGCTCGACCTGGGGATGCAGCGCACGACGGTGCGGTACGCGTGACGCACCACCCGGCCGTCGTCGTCGGCGCGGGACCCACCGGAATGGTGGCAGCCTCACTGCTCGGACGGCACGGCATCGAGTGCCTCGTACTCGACCGGTGGGAGGACATCTTCCCGCAGCCGCGTGCCGTCCACCTCGACGACGAGGTCCACCGCATCCTCGGTGACCTCGGCGTCGCGGAGGCGTTCACCGAGATCTCCCGCCCCGGACGCGGCCTGCGCCTGGTGGACCCCGCCATGGACACCATCGCCGAGTTCGAGCGTGATCCCGATTCCCGTCACCATGGCTTCCCTCCGGCCAACATGTTCGACCAACCGGAGCTCGAGCGCATCCTGCGAGCCGCGATGACGCGGAATCCTCACGTGCAGTTTCGCGGCGGCGTGGAGATCACCGACGTGGCCACGATGAGGGACCACGTGCAGGTGATCGTCCGGGACGTCGCCACGGGCGAACGCAGCGCCGTCACGGCCGACGTGGTGCTCGGGTGCGACGGTGCGAACAGCGCGGTGCGGGCCGCGCTCGGAACGACGATGCGGACTCTCGCGCCCGAACAGCGGTGGCTGGTGGTCGACGCGTCGAGCCCCGTCGACCCCGGCCTGTGGGACGGGGTGCATCAGCTGTGCGATCCACACCGCGCGGGCACGTTCATGCGCATCGGCGAGACCCGCTATCGCTGGGAGTTCGAACTTCTCGAACACGAGACCGTCGGCGACTTCCCGGATCTGGATGCACTCGCACCGCTGCTCGACCCGTGGCTGCGCCGAGCACCGCGCACCGATCTCGAGCTCGTCCGGGTCACCGAGTACACGTTCCGGGCCCAGCTCGCAGACCGGTGGCGTGATCGACGGGTGTTCCTGCTGGGCGACGCGGCGCATCTGACACCGCCGTTCATCGGCCAGGGGATGGGCGCCGGTCTGCGCGACGCCTACAACCTGACCTGGAAGGTGGCCGGGGTGCTGGGCGGATCTCTGCCCGAGGCTGCTCTCGACAGCTACGAGCAGGAACGAATACCGCACGCGCGCGCCATGATCCGCCAGGCAGTCGCCGTCGGATGGGCCATGAACGGCGGCGGTGAGAGGGTCGCGGGTCTGCGTCGCCGGGTGTTCCCGGTGGTGACACGTGTTCCCGGACTGAGTTCCGTCGTCACGGACAGCGCGACTCCGCGTCTGCACCCGTCGATGTTCGTGCGACGTGGATCGATGTCGCCGCGCCGGCTCGAGGGAACGCTGTGCCCCAACGCGCCGACCGAGCGCGGTGTTCGCTTCGATGCCGTGGCACCACACCGGTTCACAGTGGTCACCACCGTGAAACCCGAACCAGCGCAACGTCAGGAGATCGCCCGCCGCGGCGCGGAGGTCCTTCTGGTCAGCCCCGGCTCCGACCACGGCAGATGGTTACGCCGCGGACGAGTGTCCGCCGCTCTGGTCCGCCCCGACCGGACGGTGATGGCGACAGCGCGGTCACTGTCCGCACTCCACACCCTTGTACCGCCGTCGCCGAGCCCGTTGCCCCCGAACACGATCGGACGCGCCGATGAGAACTGACACGGCACTTCCTCGCTACACCGAGGACATCTACTCCACCGCGGCCATTCTCGATCCGTACCCGCACTACGCGGAGATGCGGGCTCTGGGTCCGGTGGTGTGGCTGACTCGCCAGAAGGTTCACGCGATCACGCGCTACGCGGAATGCAAGTCGACGCTGCTCGACGACGGCACGTTCGTCTCCGGCGACGGTGTCGCGCTGAATCCCGTCGCCAACAGACTCGGTCGTGGAACGACGCTCAACAGTGACGGCGACGAGCACGCGTTGAAGCGATCCGTGCTCGCACATCGTCTCACTCCGAAGGCCGTCCGGAAGATGGCGTCGGCGGTGCAGGACAAGGCCGAGCAGATCGTCGACGCGGCGCTGACGCAGCAGTGCATCGACGGAGTCGACGACCTGGCCACCGCGCTCCCGACGTCGATCGTTCCCGATCTCGTCGGGTGGCCGGAGGACGGCCGTGACGACCTGCTGCGCTGGGCCGGAGCGACATTCGATGCGCTCGGTCCCCTGAACCGGCACGCGGTGACGGCGACCCGAGCAGCGTCGGAGATGATGGCCTACTCCCGTCGGGTGGTCCGTGAACGCTCGGTGCTGCCGGGCAGCATGGGTGCGGACGTTCTCGCCGCGGCCGACGAGGGGCGCATCGAGAGATCGCAGTGCCCGGCGTTGATGATCGACTACCTCGGACCGTCGCTGGACACGACCATCGGCGCCATCTCCGGTGCACTGCACCTGTTCGCGACCCATCCGGACCAGTGGCAGGCGGTCCGCGAGGATCCGACCCTGATTCCCAACGCGGTCAACGAGGTCGTGCGATACGAGTCGCCGATCCGTGCGTTCTCCCGCCGGGCGGTGCGCCAGGAGACCATCGGCGACGTGGTCGTTCCTCGGGGCGCGCGAGTGCTGGTGCTCTACGCGTCGGCGAACCGTGACCCCCGCGAGTGGCACGACCCGGACTCCTTCGACATCACCCGCGATGCGACCCGTCAACTCGGCTTCGGATCGGGCGTGCACGGATGCGCGGGTCAGGGGCTCGCTCGTCTCGAGGCGTCCACGATGCTGCGAGTGCTGGCCGAGCGCGTCGAGCGCATCGAACTCACAGGTACACCGTCGCGTGCGGTGAACAACGTCATCCACCGATTCGACCGCCTCCCAATGAGGTTGGTCGCAGCAGAGAGGAGATCGTCATGATCGTCGATGTCGACTGGGATCGATGCGAGGGACACGGCATCTGCGCAGAGCAGGCTCCGGAGGTGTTCAGCCTCGACGACGAGGGCGAGCTGTACCATGCCTACGACGGCGCGGACGTCCCGGACGAGTTGGTGCCCGGTGCTCGATCCGCCGTGAGTGTCTGTCCGGTCGCGGCGCTGCGTGAGCGCGCGTGAGCGGTGCCGCACGCCGGGTGGTGATCGTCGGTGATTCCATCGCCGGATGTACCGCCGCACGTGAACTCCGCGCGCTCGGGCACGACGGTCCGATCACCATGATCGGATGCGATCCCGACGGCTGCTATGCCCGGCCGCCGCTGTCCAAACGCGTTCTCGCGGAGGGCATCGGTGCGTCCGATGTCTGGGACCTGTCCGATCTCGACCTGACCGCCGTCACCGCGCTGGCGACCGGAGTCGATGTCGAGCGACGAGTGATCACTCTCGCGGAGGGTGACGACGTTCCGTACGACGCTCTCATCGTGGCGACGGGGGCGGACGCTCGCCGACTGGCTGCACCCGACCAGAGCGGTGAGCTGGTGGTGCGCAGCCTCGCCGATGCTCGTCTGCTGCGCGAGCGGCTGGAGAATGCGACGTCCGCAATCGTCGTCGGCGCAGGGTTCCTGGGGATGGAAGTGGTGAGTGCCTGTGCGGCACGCGATGTTCCGGTCACGGTCATCGACGTGGATCCGCCGTTGCAGCGGATACTCGGCCCGTTCCTGTCCGAGGCGATCACCGCACGGGCGACTGAACGCTCGGTCGACGTCCGCCGGGTGGACCGGCCTGTCGAGTTGATCGGCGATCCGGTGGGTGGGGTCCGGATCGACGGCATCGAGTCGACGGCCGATCTCGTGGTCAGCTGTGTCGGTGAGGTCCCCGGCACGCACTGGCTCGACGGCAGCGGGATCGGTGACGGCGCCGGCGTGGACATCGACGACCGCTGTGCGACCGCAGTGGCGGGAGTGTTCGCTGCGGGAGACGTCACTCGTGGCTCGGACGAGAACGGCCGGGTTCGCCGTACCCCGTTCTGGTCCACTGCGATCGCGCAGGGCAGGGTCGCCGCGGCATCGGTGTTGGATGTGCCGGCCCGGTGCGCACCGACTGACGACTACTTCTGGACCGAGGTACTGGGATTGTCGATCAAGGTCGTCGGTCCGCTGCCTCTCGTCGGTGCACCCACCGTGTTGGAGGGATCGATGGAGGACGGTTCGGCTCTCCTCGAGTGGACGCACGAGGACGGTCGCAGGACCGTCGTGGCCTACGGGATGAGAAAGGCTGTCGGGTTGTTGCGACGCATGGTGTCGTGATCACCGATGCGGCACTGCGCGAACGAGAGTCGCGCAGTGCCGCATCGGTGAACTGTCAGATCACTTCCCGAGTTCGCCGAAGGTGGCGTCGATGTCGGCCATCTCCATCTCTGCGGTCTGCTGGATCAGCTCCATGAGCTCCGGATCGAGCCCGGGTGCGAACTCCTCCGGTCGCTCGGGCGCGATGTCGAGGGGTGCACCCGCCGGCGCCTGTTCGCTCGCGTCGAGATCCGTTCCGTCCTTCGACGGCGACATGCCCTGGTAGATACGGCCCGCCTCGGACGCGCCGGTGAGGTCGAAGGTGTACTGCTTGCTCTGCAGGCCCATCTCCACGAGCTTCTTCACCTCGGGGAACTGCTCGGCGTTCGTCTTCGGAATGGGCAGCGTCTTCTTCCAGTCGACACCCAGTGTCTCGAGTGCCTTCGCGTAGCCGTTCTCGTGCGCCTGGTCCCGAACGATGAGGTAGGAGATGGTGGACCGGGCGGTCTTGTTGTCGGTCATCTCGTACATGCGGCACTTCTGCAGGCGGCCCGTCGATTCGAGCATCAGGTTGTACAGCAGATCGAGCACGAGGTTGCCCGAGTTGTAGACGTAACTGCCGCTCCACGGGTTGCCCACCGAGTCGACGGGCATCGCGCCCTGAGCACCGACGAGGTAGTGGTGGATGTTGCCCTCGGACAGGGCGATGTTCAGCGGCACGGCGCCGCCCGCGCCCGGTGTGTCGAGCGGATCGTTCTGCTTGCCCTGGTATCGCGGCGACCCGTCGAGCAGGCGAGAGATGGTGGTGCCGATGAGTTCGACGTGACTGATCTCCTCGGTACCGATGCCCTGGATCAGGTCCCGGTAGGGCTTGGCCGCGGCGCCGCGGAAGTTCATCGACTGGAACAGGTACTGCATCATCGTGCGCATCTCGCCGAACTGGCCACCGAGGCCCTCCTGCAGCGCGTTCGCTGCGGCGGGATCGGGCTCGTCGGGAACGATGTCGTGAATCAGCTTCTGTACGTGCAGATACATGGGGCCTCCTCAGGCGTGGGGCGGAACTGCCGCCCACGCAGCACGGGTGCCCCGAGTCTGACCACCCTCAATCCTTCGGTGTTGTTCCAGCCTTCGGAGAACGCTGTTGTGACCCACCACATTTCACTGGTGTTAAGCATCTTTATTGTTCTGTGATACACGCCTCACGGAGCCGTCCGAGCACATTCCGTCCGGAGAATGACAGGTATGACCTCATCTGTGGCGATCAGCCGTGACACAGCAGTCGGCCCGGAAGCCCGGTTGTCCTGGATTCTGTCGGGCCTCGCCGGGATGGTCGGCGCCGTCGCATTTCTGCATTCCGCCGGATACTTCGTCACCTTCATGACGGGAAATACCGAACGCGCGGTCGTGGGACATTTCGGTGAGCCCGCCGGCAAGGAGGTGGCTCCGGGCGCATCTCCCTGGGCCGCACTGGCTCTGATGGGATCGTTCCTGCTCGGCGTGGTCATCGCGTCGATCTGCCGACGGAAGTACTGGTCGAACCATCCGCACGGTGCCACCGTGGTGACGACGATCGCGCTCGCGGTGGCGGGGTCGATCGACATCGCACTGTCCGGGTGGTCGTCCGCCGACGTGAACTTCTATCCGATCCTTCTCATCGCTTTCGCGCTCGGCGCGTTGAACACTGCCTTCACCAAGAAGGAGGAGACCTACATTCCGCTGAGTTATGTCACCGGAACGCTGGTCAAGCTGGGGCAGGGAATCGAACGCCATCTGTGCGGTGGCGGAACCCGCTACGACTGGCTCTGCTACCTCATGCTGCTGGGGTCGTTCTCGCTCGGCGGTGCGATCGGCGCTTTCATCGGCGTCGTCATCACCGGTCCCCAGGTGCTCCTGCTCGCCGCGCTGTTCAGCTTCGGTGCCACGATCTTCACCTTCACCCACACCGAACGGCAGACGGTCTTCGGCTGACAGGTGCCTCGTCGGCTCAGATCGCGTGGAACGCCCTCCGCGCTGTCGCTGCCAGTGCCGCTCGTCGGCGATCGTGGTCGGACGCGCTCTCACCCGCGTGCGCGGTGTGGACGATCGCGGACTGCGCCCACGTGGCGGCGAGCGACACCAGCATCGACCAGAGATCCTCCGCCGCGACGTCGTCGACGAGAGTGCCCCGCTTCTGTGCGTCGCGGATGGCGTCCAACTCGGCGCGGCCGTCATCCTCGCGGTGCGCGAAGAGGGGGCCGATCGGAGTCCGCTCCAACCGCGCCCAGGTCACCAGGCGCACCAGCTCGGGATCGCCGAGGTACATGTCGTAGAGGGCCGCGACGTATCCGGGCAGGTCGTCCGCGTCGAGCGGGACGTCCGCCATGTCGACGTCCACCCGGTTGTCGAAGACCGCGTCGAACAGTGCCTGTTTGCTGCCGAAGTACGCATAGATCTGCGACTTGTTGATGGCGGCGTTCGCAGCGATGCGGTCGACGCGCGCCCCCGCGATGCCGTGCTCGGCGAACTCGGCCGTCCCTGCACGGAGTATTCGTCGTCTCGTCTCGGCGGCGTCACCCATGGGTCGAGCCTACGCAGTGACCAACTGGTTGGTCACTTCGATCGTTCTCGGTTACGCTTCCAACTAACCAGTTGGTTGCCACCGACCGGTCCACGTCGAAGGGACATCCAGTGAGAACCGTGGCCGCCTACAGCGCATCCGCACCCGGAGCCCCGTTGATCCGGGACTCGGTGGAGCGACGGGACCTGCGGGCCGACGACGTCGCCGTGCTCGTGAGCCACTGCGGTGTGTGCCATTCCGATCTGCACGCGCTCCGGGACGACGCGGGGTCCTTCCCGCTCACCCCGGGCCACGAGTTCGTCGGAACGGTGCTCGACGTGGGCAGCGGCGTCACGGACTTCGCCCCTGGGGACCCCGTGGCCGTCGGCAACATCGTCGACTCGTGCGACGTGTGCGACATGTGCGCTGCGGGGCAGGAGAACTACTGCCGTGAGTTCCCCACCCTCACCTACGGCGGGCGGGACCGCGTCGACGGATCGACGACGGCAGGAGCCTTCTCGGCGGAGTACGTCGTGCGGGATCGGTTCGTCTACCACCGGCCGAAAGGCCTCGATGCGGCCGCGGTCGCTCCCCTGATGTGCGCGGGCATCACGGTGTGGGAGCCGTTGCGCCGCTGGAACATCGGTCCCGGCTCTCGTGTCGGTGTTGCCGGAATCGGTGGCCTCGGTCATCTCGCCGTGCGATTCGCGGCGGCGCTGGGCGCCGAGGTCACCGTGTTCACCACCTCGTCGGCCAAGGCGGAGGAGGCGCGGGAACTGGGTGCTCACCACACCGTACTGTCGACCGACGACGCCGCGATGGCGGCGGTGCAGGGCGGACTGGATCTCGTCGTCGACTGCATCCCGGTCGCTCACGATCCGCAGCCGTACCTCGCGAGCCTGGCGCTCGACGGAACCCTCTGTCTGGTGGGCCACCTCGGCTCGGTCTCGATCGAGACGGTGGATCTCCTGGTCGGTCGCAAATCGGTGAGCTCGTCCGGCAGCGGTGGTCGCCGGCACACGCAGGAGATGCTCGACTTCTGCGGCGACCACGGCATCACCGCGCAGGTGGAGGTGCTGCCGTCGGCCCTCGTCGGCATCGCTCTCGATCGCCTCGAGGCCGGAGACGTGCGCTACCGGTTCGTGCTCGACATGGGTGATCTGGTCGGCGACGGCACACCCGCCTGAGGGTTGCGGAATCGGGGCGCGGGGCATTCAGGGCGTGACCCGACCACCGATCAGAGAGCAGGACCCCGCGATGACGATGCCCAGTGATGCTGCGGACGCCGTGCCCGCCGCCGGAAGCAACGACGGACCGCGCGAGCACGAGCAGGACACCGAGCACACCGCGTACGTCGACGAGGAGAACGTGCCGCACCCCGGGGATGCGAACACCGACTCCTGATCGGCGACCGTGGGTATCGACACCAGCGGGAAGACGCTGACACTCACCATCGGACACGACGAGTTGATCGTCCGTCAGCGGTGGGAAGTGGTCAGCATCGTCAACGACATCGCGATCGCGGTGTGGTTCATCGCGGGCAGTGTGCTGTTCTTCAGTGAGTCGACCACCGAGCTCGGAACAGTCTTCTTCCTTGTCGGGAGCATCGAGTTGCTCGTCCGGCCTGTCATCCGCCTCGTTCGACGGGTGCACATTCGACGAGTACGTGGTGCGTCCGACGGAGTGGACAGCCTCGACTTCTGAGTGTCGTCGGGAGACCGCAAAGGGTGCCCTCGTAGGGACTCCCTCGCGTGCGATCACGTCTCTAGCGTTGGTGGGGCCAGACCAACCCTCCGACGTGACGAGGTACCAACCGTGAAGAGACCGTTCGTGCTTGCCGCGCCGGCGGTCGCTGTGCCCGCACTGGGCGCGGCGTGGACGGCGTCGGAGGAGGCGAGCCCGCTGGTGGGGGAGTGGCGCATGACCGGGCTCGGCGTTCGATCCTGCAGGGGTACGAGTCGTTCCACGGTGATCTCGTGACCGAGTCCGACGGAACCTCGGGGACCTTCACGATCTCGGTGGAGTCGGCTCTGGCGCGCGATCTCATCGGGCAGACCCTTCATCGTGCTCACGAGGTGGACGGTGACACTCTCGTTCCGACACCGAGCGATCCTGCCGACGGCTTCCGGGCCACCTACGAGCGTGGATGACGCGCCGCGGAGCGATTGCCCTCGCGTCCGCAGTCTCTCTGCTCGCCGGCTGCTCGGCTGAGAGCGACACCGTCGGTGCGGCTGCCTCGTCACCGACGACCACGCGGCCGACCGCCGCAGAACGGAACGGAGAGACGATGCGCATCGCGATCGACGTCGAGGGCACCACGGTGATCGGAACGCTGAACGACAGTGTGGCGGCCCGCGATCTCGCGGCACTTCTGCCCGTGACGGTGGAGATGTCGGATCACGGCGGCGTGGAGAAGACGGGTCCGCTGCCGGCGGTGCTGAGCACGGACGGGTCTCCCTCAGGGGCGGATCCCGATCCCGGCGACATCGGGTACTACGCGCCGTCGAACGACGTCGTTCTGTACTACGGCGATCAGAGCTACTTCCCCGGCATCGTCGTACTCGGGACCATGGACCCGTCGGGAGTCGGCGTGGTCGGTGCGCTCGGTGGCACGGTGACGGTGACCATCACGTCGGCCGACTGATCGCGCCTGGCCTCACCACGGCCCATGTCTTCGGAGCCGAGCGTGAGTGCGGACGGTCCCGGGGCGCATACTTACCGGATGCCCCCCAACGCGAAGCGCACGATTCTGAGCAACGGCGCCGACCGCGTCACCGTCTTCCACGACGGGAGGGTGAAGGTCACCTCGAGTTCGCACGTCTGGGACATCGTTGATCGCGGACGCCACAGTGCCCTCGGCCAGTACGTCACCCTCGCGCCCGCACCGGCCCGCCACGCGGACGTACGAGCGGACGACCGCGAGGCCGCGCCGGGCACCCCCGACTTCGTCGCCGAACTGAACCCGGAGTTGGGGTCGGCCGTCGCCGGAACCGCAGCGGCCACGAACGGCACCTTCGTCCAGTTCGTGCACGACGGGACCATCATCGTCGGCAACGACGGTCGCGACCTCGCCGAGACGTTCAACACCGGTCGCGAGGCCACCGAGGAGGCCGCTGCGGAACGCGGTGGCGCGGTGACCGTGACGTTCAAGGGGTCGTATCGGCCGCGTGACATCCGTGAGCACGACTGGCTCATCGAGATCCCCGTGAACGAGAAGCCGTTCAGCAATCGCCTCTACCGGGGGGACTACGAGAACTCGGAGAACAAGGTGGGTCCGCACCGCAGGTAGTTCACAGTCCACCGGCCACCCGGAGCACCGCACCCGTCACGTAACTCGCGTCCTCGGACATGAGCCAGACGACGGCTCCCGCGATGTCGTCGACGGTGCCCGCTCGACCGAGCGGCACCGTCGGGGCGACCTGCGCGGGCCGGTCCGGCTCCTGGTGGAAGTCGGTCCAGATCGTGCCGGGCGACACGGCGTTCACGCGGATCGCGGGGGCAAGTTCTTTCGACAGTCCGAGTGTCAGTGCGTCGACTCCGGCTTTCGCTGCCGCGTAGTGGACGTACCTCGACGGACTTCCGAGCGTCGCGGCCGCGGACGAGATCGAGACGATCGATCCACCGCCCTGTCTCATGAGTGCTGCCTGCGCGAACTTGCAGCAGACGATCACTCCGAAGAGGTCGACGTCGAGGTCCCGGTGGATCGCCGCGAGGTCGTTGTCCTCGAGCCGCCCCACTGCGGTGGCCGCGCCGGCGTTGTTCACCACCCCGGTCACCGGCCCGAACGTCTCCGCTGCCGCGAAGAACGCGGCGACGGAATCTTCGTCGACGATGTCGACCGCGCAGCACACCGCGCGGCGACCGAGGGCTGTGACGTCAGCTGCGACGGCGTCGGCCGAGTCCGCGTCGGAGTGGTAGCCGATCACCACGTCCCACCCGGCGCGGGCCAGGGCCAGGCTGATGGCCCGTCCGATCCCGCGTCCACCGCCGGTCACGATGGCGACCCTCGTGTCAGTCATGGGCACAGTCAACCCCGTCGGTTCCGGTGTTGCCGAAGGAATCGGAGCGCGGAACCCTCGACATGCCGCTGTCACCGCATCGGATAGTGCTGGCGCCAGCGTTCGAGGAATCTCGTCAACTCGGCCACACCCGACGACGCCGGCGAGGTCGTACGCCAGGCCACGTGCCCGTCCGGGCGGACAAGCACGGCTCCCTTCTCACCGACCTCCAGCAGGTCGATCAGTCGACGCCGGTCTGCGGGGTCCGGTGCGTCGACGGGGACCACCACGACGCCAGGGCCCGCGATGCGGTGAGTGCCGAGCTCGTTCTCCCACCCGTCGTCGTCGAGCGCGAGGAGCGTCAACGAGGTCCGGTGGAGTACGTCGTGGATGCCCGTGGTGAGCCCGCGTGTCGAGATCATCGCGTGGGGAAGCCGGGCGCCGGGGTAGCTGGTGGGGAGATAGTCGACCACGTCCTCGGGCGGCCGCACTGCAGGGTCGTCGTCGGCGACGAGGTCGCTCGTGTGCAGATAGCCGAACTGCAGACCGGTGGAGACGAAGTGTTCGATCTGACCGGGCAACGCCTCCGCGATCTGCCCGCGCAGTGCCGTCGAACCTGGGGCCCCGGGATGCAGTCGCCGCGCTCGACGCATCTGCCGACGCATCATCGCCGTGGCCATCGGCGCGACGAGCCGGTCGGGGAGCGACGCGAGCGGTGCACGCGCCGCGACACGGGTCGCGACCGCCAGCATCCTGTTGGTGATGCCGATGCGTCCACCGATGTCGTCGAGCCGGAAATGGTTGGCCACACTCTGCTCCGCGAACTTCTCCACCACCGGTCGGCGTTCCGTCTCGTAGGTGTCGAGCAGAGTCGGAGAGGCAGTGCCGGACAGCACCGTGTCGAGCTTCCACGCGAGATTGTGCGCGTCCTGCACCCCGGAGTTCAGGCCGAAGCCGCCGGTGTGCGGGAATCGATGCGCAGCGTCACCGAGGAGCAGGAGCCGCCCGCGGCGGAACGAGTCCGCGGTCTGCGAGGTCATCACCCAGGTGCCGGTCGACTCCAGCTCGAAGTCTTTGTCACCGAGCACCTTCGGCAACATGTCGGCCCAGAACTGGCGGCTGTTCGCGGCGATCTCCTGGGCCGGGTGCAGGTAGGCCGTCATGAGGATGTACCGGTGATCGGCGTGCGAGATCAGTACGCCGCACAGATCCGGCGTGTAGATCCAGCTCAGAAGTGGACGAGCGTCGTCCGGGAACAGCTTGTGCGAGGTGAAGAACGCGCTGCCCATGTTCGCCAGGACCGGCCCGTCGAGGTCGATTCCACTGGCATCGCGAACAGGGCTGTTGGCCCCGTCGCACCCCAAGACGTACCGAGCGGTCAGCTCTCCGTCGTCATCTCCACTGCGCGTTCGCACTCGGGCGACCTCGGGTGTGGACTCGACATCCAGAACCGTGACGCCGCGGCAAAAGTCGATGAGCGGGTCCTCGTCCAGCGCGTTCCACAGCACGGGCATGAGCAGGTGCTGTCCGATGTGCGAGACCATGTACGGGCTCTGGCTCTCGACGACTGCTTTCCGCTCGGGATCGGACAGCAGGTCGATGGACCCGATGGGGCCGTCGCCGATGCCGCCGAACCAACTGATGAGGTTCACCTCGTCGTGCGGAGGCGACATCGACGCAATGGCCGACGCGAGATCGGGGCTGTACTCGTGCCAGATCTCGAGCGTGCGGGCATTGATCACGTGTGCGGCCGGATGGAAGAGCGGCGTGGCTCGACGCTCCAGGACAGTGGTGCGGATACCCCTGCGAGCCAACAGCAGTGCGGCTGTGGCGCCTGCCGGACCCGCGCCGACGATCACCACCGGAGTCGTCATCGGACGACGGTCCGCTGAGTGCCGAGGTCGATGGTGCCGTCGGCCGTGCGGATGGTGGCGGTCACGACGTCGTCGACGGAGAGATAGTGGGGATTGCGCGCCTGTCGAGCGAAGAAGATCTTCCACTTGACCGCCGGCGGAAGGAGTTCGCCGATCTTCTGCACGATCTTCGGTGGGGCGGAGATGGCGGTTCCGACGGGCGTGCCCGTCAGGAGAACGTCTCCTGCGGAGAGGGATTGGAAACGAGACAGGCGGGTGAGTGCCTCGGCGGGTGGCGTGATCAGGTCATCGCCGATGGTCTGATCCTGACGGACGTCGCCGTTGACGGACAGGGTCATGTGCAACTCGGGAAGCCGCGCCCAGTCCGCTGCGTCGAACAGGACGAGTCGCGGGCCGAGTGGCGTGAAGGTGGGATAGGACTTGCTCTCGTAGACCTGGACGCGGGTCAGCTGGATCTCGCGCGCCGACACGTCGTCGGCCACGACCACCCCCGCGGCGTAGTGCGGCAGGGTGTCCTGCGTGACCGTGGTCCCGACAGGGACGTCCGCCCCGATGACGATGCCCAGCTCGATCTCGTGATCCAGCAGGGCGACCTCGGCGGGTTGGCGGATCGGGTCGTTGGGGCCGCTGATGGAGGCCGACGATTTCCGGAAGAACGTGGGGTACAGCGTTGCCGGGTCGGCTCCGATGTCCAGCGCGTGCGACCGGTAGTTGAGCAACTGAGCCACGACGCGGCACGGTGCGGTGATCGGCGAGAGGACGTCGAGATCCGCCGCGACGGCGTCCTCGCCGTGTGCGCTCTCGACGGCCGCACGATCGGCGAGCAGATCACGGGTGGTGTCGGCCGTGGTGTCGATGCGGGCCGCGGTCTCACCGTGCAGGCGCCACCATCCCTCGGCAGTGCGAACAATGTTCACGGGCATGGTGATTCGCTTTCTCGAGAAGGGATCACAAGGTACGGAACGAGATGGTCTTCTTGTTCGCCACGACCGGCCGGCCCGGCCTGGTCCCGGCCTCCCGCCGCCGCAGCTCCTTCGGCGACTCGCCGTTGCGCAGTCGGCTCAGCAGGTAGTCGGGATCGATGTTCACGCCGATCGGATTGCGGGCGAACTCGTCGCTGTAGAAGAACGCCGCGGTGTGATCCGGGTCGAAGTTCTCCACCTGGAACTCGAGTCGGATGCCGTCGGGATCCTCGTAGTAGAGGGAGATGGTCGGGCCGTGGTTGATGGACCAGACCGGGCGGATGCCCTGGCGCTTCAACCGCACGTAGTTCTCGAGCAGCCGTTCGAGGGACGTGAAGGTCAGCGCGATGTGGTCGATGCCGTAGACCTTGCGCTTGAGCCTCGCGAGCGGGAAGAGAAGCCGCAGAACCGGGGGCACGGCGATGATCGCCAGGCGGTGCGACTCGTCGTCCCAGGTCAGGAACGTGATCTCGTCGTCCTGATACGCGACCTGCGCCCCGAAGACGGTGCCGTACCACCGCACCATCTCGTCGGTGCGAGTCGATTTCACCACCCAGTGGGCGATGCGATCCGGTCCGTGACTGCCGAGACCGGCCGAGCCGGTGTGGTCACCCGTCGCGTTCATCGTCGCCTCTCGTCGTGGGGAAGTGACCGCGACGCTACGAGCACTTTGACTGTCAGTCAAGAAATTGACTCGTGCTCGAGGTGCAGGGCGGGGTGCACTACCCTCGGTGCCATGTCCGCGAACCCCCCCGACGGCGCGCGTCGTCCGCGACGGGATCGTCGACAGGCACTCATCGATGCGGCCATCGCCCTCATGAGCGAGGGCGGCGACGCGGACATCAGCGCGGCCGCCATCTCCCGGCGGGCCGACGTGGCACACGGGTTGCTGTTCTACTACTTCACCGACAAGCAGGGCCTGGTGGCTGCGGCGCTCGCAGACGTGTTGTCGCGCTTGGTGCATCACCAGAGTCCGAGGGCGGACGAGCAGACTTCGGAGCAACGCCTCGACGGTTTCGTCCGACGGCACATCGAGTTCCTGGAGAACCATCGGACGCTGTACGTCCGCGTCGTCGTCGAGGGCGTGCTGGGCGATCCGGCCGTCGAACGGGCGCTCCGCGAGGCACGCGCGGCAGGCGCGCGTCAGGCGGCGGACATCGTCGGACTGGGGCAGCCCCTGACTCCGGTGATGCAGACGGCGGTCGTCGCCTGGACGGGATTCCTCGACCGGGCGGCCGACGAGTACGTCGAGCGCGACGACCTGTCGCTCGACGACGTCGTGGACCTCGTGGTGAGAGCCTTCGGCGTGGTCACCGGGCACTGACGCCGCGCATCCCTCGTGGCGGTGGGCACGTGCACAACGCATCGTGCGGCGCCGTGTCGCGACAGCCATCGTGCGCGACGCTCCCGAAGGCCACACTCGAGTGATCGATACCGTCGTCCGGCGAGGAGTGGCCCGTGATCATGATGCTGCGCTGGGTCCTCCGCATGCACTCGTTCGGACGGACGGCGCGAGTGGGTGATCCTCTCGAGACACGGTTCCGCGTACTCCCGGCGGATCTCGACATCCTGATGCACATGACCAACGGCCGGTACCTGTCCGTTCTGGACGCGGCCCGCATCGCGTACTACGCGAGAACCGGTCTGTGGCACCAGTTCCGCGTGCGGGGCTGGAGTCCCGTCGTCACGGCGCAGAGCATCACCTACCGGCGCTCGCTGACCTTCCCGCGTGCGTATCGCGTGCGGACCCGTCTGATCGGTACCGATGCCAAGAACCTGTACTTCGAGCAGGTCTTCCACATTCGCGACGTCGACCATGCCACCGCGGTGGTGTCCGTCCGACTGACCGATCGGGGCGGCGGGTCGGTGCCGCCGGCGCGGATCCTCGCTCTCGACGGCACGTTCGTGCTGCCCGACCGCATCCCGACAGCAATCGCGGAATGGTCGGAGTTCGCCCGTCACCACCACGCAGGGAAAGAGGGTCAGTGATGACATCGTCCGGGACCACCACGAGTTCCGACCACCACACGCTGGCGGTCATCGGCTCGGGTTTCGCGGGAGTCGGAGCAGCGATCGGGCTGGCACCGTTGCACCAGGGGAGCGTCGTCATCTTCGAGCGTGCGGCGACGCTCGGCGGGGTGTGGCGCGACAACGACTATCCGGGTGCTGCGTGCGACGTCCAGAGCCTCCTCTATTCGTTCTCGTTCGCTCCCAGCCACCGGTGGCGTCACACCTACGCACGGCAGCCCGAGATCCGCGAGTACCTCGACCGGGTGGCGCGGGACCACGGGTTGCTCCCGCGACTCCGGACGCAGTGCCCGGTCACGTCCCTCACCTGGGACGCGAGCGCGGCGCGATGGACTCTCGAGACGCCGCGCGGGACGTCGACCGCGGATCACGTCGTTCTCGCCACGGGGTCCCTCGCCGACCCCTCTCTCCCCGCCGTCGACGGCATCGAGTCCTTCGCGGGTCCGATGTTCCACTCGTCGCAGTGGGACCACGACACGGATCTGACGGGTATGCGCGTCGCCGTCGTCGGTACCGGTGCCTCCGCGATCCAGTTCGTCCCGAGAATCCAACCGCTGGTGGAGTCCCTGACCCTGTTTCAGCGCACGGCACCGTGGGTGATGCCGCGCGACGACAAGCCCATCTCCGCACGCACGCGGACCCTTCTGAAGTCGGTTCCCGGATACCAGCGTGCTGCGCGCGCGGCCGTCTACCTCGAGCGGGAGGTGAAGCTCCTGGCCTTCCGCCATCCTGAATTGATGGCGATCGGAGAGCGCGAGGGTCGTGCGCACCTCGCGCATGCCGTGAGCGATCCTGTTCTGCGGCAGAAACTCACACCGGACTATCGGATGGGCTGCAAGCGGATCCTGCTGTCCGACGAGTACTACCCGGCCCTGGCGCAACCCAACGTGTCCGTCGAGACGGCGGGCGTGGCGACCGTGACTCCGACCGGAGTGATCGACACGAACGGCACCGCGCACGAGGTGGACGCCGTCATCTTCGGCACCGGGTTCGACACCAGTCGACTTCCGCTGACGGACAGTGTCTTCGACGGGTCGGGTCGATCGATGGCGGACACGTGGGGCGACAGTCCGCGGGCCTACCTGGGAACGACCGTCGCGGGATTCCCGAATCTCTATCTGATGCACGGACCGAACATCGCACTCGGCCACACGTCGGTGATCCTGATGTTCGAGTCTCAGATCGCATACATCGAGAAGGCGATGCGTCGTGCGATGACCGCACGCGGTTCCATCGAGCCGACCGCCCGGGCGCAGGCCGAGTACTCGACCGACATCGACGACCTCACCGACGGGACGGTGTGGACGAGCGGTGGGTGCTCGAGTTGGTACCTCGACCCCGCCGGCCGCAACAGCAATCTCTGGCCGGGCAGCATCCTCGGGTATCGACGCCGTGCCACGCGATTCGACGAGAAGCACCACGCGGTCCACGCG
Source organism: Rhodococcus sp. NBC_00294 (assembly GCF_036163995.1). NCBI lineage: Bacteria > Bacillati > Actinomycetota > Actinomycetes > Mycobacteriales > Nocardiaceae > Rhodococcus > Rhodococcus sp. NBC_00294. Next base: position 4,473,198 of record NZ_CP108043.1, on the reverse strand, counting down.
GACGCGGTGCCGCGATGAGCGAGCCCGTCGTCCTCCTGCACGGACTCGGCGGGTCGCCTGCGATCTGGGATCGCGTTCGACCGCTGCTCACCGGTACGGTGCTCGCGCCCGAGATCGCGGGTACCGCGTCGATCGAGCAGGACGCCCTCGACATCGCCCGGGCGGTCCGGGCCGCCGGCATAGGTCCCGCTGTCGTGGTGGGGCACTCGCGTGGCGGACTCGTCGCCACGTCCCTGGCGGAGCAGTTCCCGGGCCTCGTGACCCGTCTGGTGCTGGTCGCGACTCCGCCGACCACGGCGAGTCGGCTGACGGCCAGAGGTGTCTCCGAGATGGTTCTCGGTGTGCCGGTCCTCGGCGCCGCCGTGTGGACGATGCTGCCCGAGCGCAGGCTCCGGTCCGGTCTCGCGTCGGCGTTCGTTCCCGGTGGTCCGGTCCCCGAGTTCGCCGTGCGGGACCTCGTCGCGACGGGACTGCGTCGGTTCCGCGCGTCCTCAACGGCGATCGACCACTACGTGACCGAAGCGCCGCTGAGAGAACGACTGTCGAGACTGTCCGTCCCGGTCTCACTGGTGTACGGCCTGAACGACCGACGTGTGGATCCGGCCGCGATGGCCGACAGTGCAGGCGGCCCGCGCACCACCGCGTATCCGCTGCGGCGCGAGGGGCACGGTGCCCCGTGGAGTTCGGCCGGTGCCGTGGCCGCCGTGATCGCCGGCGACGCGCACCCGAGCGAGGCCGTTCGACCCACTTCCACGGTGGCTCCGCGACTACGCCCGGTCCGGTGGACTCCACCGAGCGCGCCGCCCCGAGCACGGCAGGTGACGAGCAGGGAGCCGGTGGCGTCGATCCGGCGTCTCGAACTACCGGGCCGCGGGCCGGAGGACGTCAGGCTGGACTCGCGGGGGCGAGTACTCACCGGCCTGGAGGACGGGCGCATCGTCCGGGTCACCATCGATGACACCGGTCACGGCGTCGAGACTCTCGCGCACACGGGAGGTCGACCGCTCGGCATCACCGTCGTCGACGACGCCACGTTGCTGGTGTGCGATGCCGAACGAGGTGTTCTCCGCGTGGATCTCGGCACCGGGGTGGTCGACGTCCTTCTCGACCGACTCGACGGCGAACCGATCACCTTCGCGTCGAACATCGTCCAGGGGCGGTCGGGCAACATCTACTTCACGGTGTCCACCCGGCGGTTCGGGTTCCACGACTTCCTCGCCGATCTTCTCGAGCACTCCGGCACGGGCCGGCTGGCGGTGGTGTCGCCCGACGGCGCCGCGCGCACGCTCGTCGACGGTGTCCAGTTCGCCAACGGGCTGGCGGTCTCGGACGACGAGGATTCCGTCACCGTGATCTCGACAGGCGACTTCGCCGTACTGCGGTACCCCCTCGTCGACGGTCACGCCGGACCGCCGCATGTCGTCGCCGACAACCTGCCGGCCTTCCCCGACAACGTCTCTGTCGACGGTGACCTTCTGTGGGTGGCCCTGGCGACGCCGCGCAGCACACTGCACGATCGGGTCGCGCAGCTCCCCGGCATCGTCCGGAGGTTCGCGTACCGCCTCCCAGAGAGTGTGCGACAGGGCGAGTCCACGACGTGGGTGATCGCTCTCGACTCCGGCGGCACGGTCGTGCACGACCTGCAGTCGGCATCTCCCGAGTACTCGATGGTGACCAGCGTGGTCCGACGCGGCACGCAGCTGATTCTCGGAAGCATCACCGAATCCGCGCTGGCGGTCGTCGACCTCCCGCCCACGTCACAGGGGAGAGTCGAATGGTGAGCAACCTCGACGGCCAGGTCCTCGTCGTCACGGGCGCGGCCGGAGGCATCGGTTCCGCGACGGCGCGGCGGTGCTCGGACCTCGGTGCGATCGTCGTCCTGCTCGACGTGGACGAGGGCGGTCTGACCCGCACCGCGCGGTCGCTGACGGGCCCGTGCGACACCCACGTGCTCGACGTCCGGGACGCCGATGCCTGCCGCCGAGTGATCGACACCGTCGTCGCCGAGCGGGGGCGGGTCGACATCGTGTGGGCCAATGCCGGTGTGTCGGAGTACGGTCCGCTCGACCTTCTGCCCGACGGAGCGTGGAAGCGCATGATCGACATCAACCTGGTCGGTGCCCACAACATCGTGCGGGCCGCGCTCCCGGCTGTCCTGGTCTCGCGCGGCCACATCGCCTTCACGTGTTCCTGGGCGTCCTTCGCTCATCAGCCCGGCCACTCGGGCTACGCCGCGGCGAAGGCCGGGCTGGAAGCGTTCGCGAACGCCCTTCGACTGGAACTCAGCGGCACCGGAGTGCGCGTCGGATCCCTGCACCCGGGATGGATCGACACGTCGATGGTCACGGGAAAGATGGCGCAGCCCGCGTTCGCGGCCCTGCTCGCCGCCCTTCCCGGCCCGTTCGGTGCGGTCAGCCCCGTCGACGACATCGTTCCGCACATCGTCCGCGCGCTGGAGCGGCGGTCGTCGCGCATGGTGTACCCGAGAGCCGGCCGCGTCCTCCTCGTCCTCCGTGCCGCGCTCCCGACGGCACCGTTCACTGCGCGGAGTCGAGCAGCAGCCCCGCGGATTCGTGCGCTCGCTGCTCGGGATGTGCGACGCTCGTGAACCGGACAGGCAGGGTGGTGGAAGAGGAGGCGCGATGAGCGACCGGACGGGTACTCCGCGGGAGCGGGAGATCGCCGCGCGCATCGCCTCCCTCGTCACCGACGCCGAGCAGGAACTCGATGCCGTCGCGTCGGACCTGACGTCGTTGTACCGCAGAAGCATTCCGGTGTACGACTCGGTGGCGCACGAGGAGGTACAGCGCAACACGCGCGCCGTCCTGGACATCGTGCTGTGGCGAGTGCGCAGCGATGCGCCTGCCGTGAACGAGCGGGACGTCGCCGACCTGGTCCGGCGGTGGGCTGATCAGCGGATCCCCCTCGAACTCGTCGCACACAGCATCCAGCTCGGTGCCCGCGAGCTGTTCAAGATGATCCGGCGCAACGCCGTCGAGCAGCAGTTGGCGACCGATGTCATCGACGACATGCAGGACATGATGTGGGAGTGGGCCACGTCGTACTCGGCCGCCGTGAACACGGTGATGCAGGAACGAGCGGTCACGGGTGCCACCCGGCGTGCGGATCTCATCCGGCAGCTCGTCGACGGGTCGTACGTGCCCGCGTCCGTCGAGCGGGACGCCCGTGAGCACGGTATCGCGCTCGATCACCACTACAGCGTCGCCTGTGTGACCTGGAACGACTCGTCGATCGTGTCGGACATCCGGTCGATGCTGCGACTACGTTGCGGCACCGACGATCTCGGCGTGGTGGACGCTGTCATCGACGGCTGTCTCGTCGCCCTGCTGCCCGTGGTTCCGGACCGCCTCGCGGCCTCGGTGGCGGTCGGTCTGGGCGATGCTCGACCGGCCACGGACGCGCGCGCGTCGTACGGGCAGGCCCGGCACGCACTCGACCTCGCCACCCGCTTCGCGAGGACGGGGGTGGTCGACCTGGCCGCACTCGGACCGCTTCCTCTCCTCGCGCTGGGGGAGGAGGCCGCGGATCGACTCGCGTCCGCGCATCTGACCACGGTGGCCGAACGCGGCGAGGCGGGTCGCGAGATCCTGGACACCGTCGCGGCGTACCTCGACCACGATCGGCGCGTCGACGACACCGCCGCCGCCCTCTTCGTGCATCGCAACACCGTGCGCAACAGGGTGGCGCGTTTCGGTGATCTGACGGGCCTCGACATCGACCGGACAGCCGATCTCGTCCTCGCGTGGTGGCTACTGACGCGTGAGCGCAGCGCGCGCTCGGCTCTCCAGGATCCCCCGCTCCAGTAGTGGAACCGTCTTCCGCATCTTCGGACGGAGAATCGCGTCCCACAGCGAGCCGGTGAACACACCGCGGATCTTGTCGACGCCGCGCAGAGCGCCCGGCACGTACACCTTCCGGCGGCGCCGGACGATGGCGTCGACGAACGCGTCGGCGCAGTCCTCGACGTCGGTGACGACATCGAACGGCCAGGGCAGTTCCTCGATGCTCGCCCGCACCGACTCGATGCTGTGCTGCGACTCGAACATCGGAGTCCGGACGAATGCGGGATGCGCGACCCCGACGCCGACGCCCTTGTGTGCCACCTCGAGGCGCAGTCCGCCGCCGAATGCCTCGACACCCGTCTTGGCGGCCGCGTAGGCGGACTGGCCCGGCACGGTCTTCAGGGCGGCCGCGGACGAGACCAACAGATAGAAGCCGCGCTGTGCGGTCACGGCGGGCAACGTGGCGTGCACGGTGCGGATGACGCCGTTCAAATTGATGTCGACGATGCGGGTCAGTGTCTCGACGTCGCTGATGGCGACGGTGCCGGCCTCGGCGATGCCCGCATTGGCCACCACCACGTCGAGGCACCCGTACTCCGAGAGGATCTGTGCAACAGCTGATTCGAGTGACGCGGTGTCCGTGACGTCGGCGGTCACGGCCAGGTGCCGGCCGTGAGCGCTGGTGTCCAGGCTCCCGATCACCGATGCGGGTATGTCGGATCGGTCCACGAGCACCACGTGCGCGCCCTGCGACGCGAGTCGGCGTCCGGTCTCGAGACCGATCCCGGACGCACCGCCGGTGATGAGTACGACCTTGCCTGCCATCGATGCCATGCGCTGTCCTTCACGGGTCGTCGTTCGCGGTCCCCTCAGCGTCGCCCGGCGAGCAGCCCCGCGACAGGTGCGTGACTCCACGTCGGGTCGGCCTGCGCTGTGCAGCCGCACAGCGAGCGATCGACCGGTCTGCGTAGGCCTGACGCTGATCGGGTACCCCGCGGAACGACGACAGGAGCAACTCACGTGAGTACGGACGATCTCGACCCCGGTGTCGCCGCGGCCGTACGGTCCCGCATCGCGTCCGCTGGTGAGATCCCGCTACCGGGGTCCGGTGCGACCAGGCGACGCTGGGATCTGCTGGCCGCGTGGTGCCGCGACGACGCGGTGGTCGGCCGGTTGCTCGAAGCCCACTTCGACGCTGTCGCCATCTGCGCGGAGCTGGGTGGTCCCGCGACCTCGTCCGAGCAGATGTGGGGAGTGTGGGCCGCAGAGACGCCGCCGCCCGTCAACGCGGTCTCCGACGAGCACGGTTCCTGGTCGCTGACCGGCCGGAAGATCTGGTGCTCGGGCGCCCACAGTTGCTCGCACGCGCTGGTGACGGCACGGGCGGGGGAGGACTCCGCCTTGTTCGCCGTGGCGCTGGACAGCGGCACCGTGACCCCTGAACCGAACACGTGGCACGCGACGGGTATGCGCGAGAGCGATTCCGGCGCAGTGTCTCTCGCGGGAACGCCCGCGGTCGCGGTGGGGCAACCGGGTGACTACACCGCGCGTGCCGGATTCTGGCACGGTGCGATCGGGGTGGCCGCCTGCTGGTTCGGGGTGGCACTCGCCGTCGCCGACCCGCTCTACCGCCGGGCCGCTGCGGACCGGGCCGGACCGCATGCGCTCGCGCACCTCGGAGCAGTGGACGCGGCACTGACGGCCTGTGTCAACACCTTCGACGTCGCTGCCGACGAGGTGGACCGAGACCCACTGGCTCTGGACGAGGCGAGAGTCCGCGCCATGCGGGTTCGCGCCATCGTGGAGCGGGCCTGCACCGAAGTTCTCGACCGGGTCGGCCGCGCGCTGGGTGCGGCACCCCTCGGTCTGGACGCGGAGCACTCCCGCCGGGTGGCAGACCTGACGACGTATCTTCGCCAGAGCCACGCCGAGGTCGATCTGGAGAACCTGGGCCGGGCGGTCGCGGCGTCGGGTTCCGCATCGTGAGTGTGGGCAGGTTCGCGGAGCGCCCGGTGGCACAGCGTGGAACGCCGGAGTCCGTGTGGCGCGAGAACGGTCCGACGTACCCCGACCTTGTCCACGACGGGCTGGCGCATCTGGTCCTCGTCGCTCCGCACCCTGACGACGAGGTCCTCGGTCTGGGCGGCTGGGCATCGATGCTGGCCGCGTCCGGTGTCCCGGTGACGGTGGTCGCCGTCACTGACGGGGGCGCGTCTCACACCCCCACGCCCGCGCGGTCGCGCGCCGACCTGGAAGCGGTGCGCAGAGCCGAGAGTGCCTCGGCGCTGGTGGATCTCGGTATCGTCGACGTCCGTCGGCTGAGCGTGCCCGACGGACAGGTGGCCGAGTACGAGCGCGCCCTCGTCGTCGCTCTCGTCGACGTGCTCGACACCGTGGGGCGCGGTACGACGGTGTGGTGCGCGACGACGCTGCGCGGCGACGGCCACCCCGATCACGAAGCGGTCGGGCGCGCGTCGGCCGCGGCGGCGAGCCGGAACGGGTGCACGCTCGTCGAGTACCCGGTGTGGATGTGGCACTGGGCAGAACCGGGGGACGAGGCCGTGGACTGGGAATCGGCCCGCACGATCACGCTCGACGCGGACGCGATCGCGCGCAAGGAGGTAGCGGTGAGCAGATTCGTCAGCCAGACGACTCGGGACGGGAACGAGGACGAGATCCTCCCGCCGTGGGTTCTGGAGCGGCTCCTGCGTTCTCGCGAGACGGTGTTCGTGTGAGCGGGCAAGCCGGAGGCCGGTCGGAATCGGGCGGGCAGGCCGGAGGCCGGTCGGAATCGGGCGGGCAGGCCGGAGGCCGGTCGGAATCGGGCGGGCAGGCCAGAGGTGTCCCGGTGAGTTATTTCGAGCGCATGTACGAGGCCGATCCGGACCCGTGGGGGTTCGAGAGCCGGTGGTACGAGCGACGCAAGTACGCCCTCACGATGGCAATGCTTCCGAACGAGCGGTACCGGTCGGCCTTCGAGCCGGGGTGTTCCGTCGGAGTTCTGTCCGAACTCATCGCGGGCCGAGCCGATCGCCTGCTCTCCACGGACATCGCGGAGGCACCGTTGCGTCGCGCGCGGGAGCGTGGGATTCCGAACGTGGAGTTCCGCCGAGAGTCGCTGCACGACGGGTGGCCGGACGAGCAGTTCGATCTCGTCGTGCTGAGCGAGATGTGTTACTACGTCCACCCGACGCAGCTCGACGCTCTGGTGTCGAAGGCGGTCGATGCGGCAGAGCCCGGCGGAACCGTGTGCGTCGCGCACTGGCGCCACGACGTTCCGGAGTACCCGAGCACTGCGGCCGAGGTGCACACCGCGTTCCGCGCGTCACCGCACCTGCTCCTCCGGGCGGAGTACCGCGACGACGACGTTCTCGTCGACGTCTTCACGCGGGGTACCGGCGCACACTGATCAGGCGGTGACGGGAGTCGCCATCTCGTCGAGGAACGTGGCGAAACCACCTGTGGTGCGCGTACTGGTGCGGGCCGACGTGGTCACGCACGGAGCGCCGGTGCGGCGTATGCGGTACCCCCGGCGTCCGAGTCGCTCGACCAGATCGACGTCCTCGTGGACGGCGAGCGCACGGAATCCGCCGACCGCACGGTAGGCGTCGGCGCGCACCGCGAGGTTGGCTCCGTGGACCTGCAGGAGACCGCGTCGTTCACGGTCCGCGTAGTCGCGCCGGAATCGCCGGAGCACGACGGGATCACGCAGGCCCTCGTCGACGCGCACCGGTCCGGGGACGACGTGTGCCTGCGCAGCGCACGCCACGATCGATCGGAAGTGGCCGGGGTCGACCAGCGAATCGGCGTCGGTGTTGACGTACCAGGTGGACGATCCGGCGCTCGACGTCTCGGACCGGAACCCCAGGGCCCGTGCAGCTCCCACGTTCGCGACGTCCGTCGTGACGCACCGGACGCCCCCACCCACCACCTCCGCGGTGCGGTCACTGCAGGCGTCCAGCACCACCACCAGTCGGACGGGGACCGGCGACAGCGTGCGAGCGGTGCGCAGGGCATCGAGGCACGCAGACAGCGACGCGTCCTCGTTGTGGGCGGGCACCACTGCGACGATGCGCTCGACCCGGGCCGGCGTGAAATGCACACCTGTGAAATGCCCGATTACCATCGTCGCCAATCATGCGCAGCGCGCGGTGCTGTGCGCGCTACGCCGTGCGGTGCGCGCGGCGCCGCATGGCGGGGCGTACCGCCTCCAGGACCGCGATACCCACTGCCGCGGAGACGAAGGCGAGCACGGTGTAGGACACGTTGCCCGCATCGAGCTCGAAGAAGCGGGCGAGCGGCGGCACGGTGAAGATGACCGCGTAGGCCGCCACGGACACGGTCAGCAGAGTCACCTTCCACCACTGCATGGGCCGGGCCACCGTCCCGAGGACCCACATCGCGACGACGATCAGCGTGATGAGCGCCGAGGTGCTCGACTGGATCCGGTCCGCCCGCGAGGCATCGGGTCCGTCGTAGGTGGCGAGGTAGGTCGCGAACGTGGCGACACCCACCACCAGTCCGGCGGGGACCGCCTTGCGCAGCACCCGAGGGACGAAGCCGGAGCGGGCCCGTTCGTTGTTCGGCGCCAGCGACAGCAGGAACGCGGGAATGCCGATGGTGAACCACGCCGCGATGGTGACGTGGCGGGGAAGAAACGGGTAGGGCAGCGGGTCGACGTTCACGACCAGGGACAGCAGACCGGACAGCCCGACGAGGACCGCGAGCACCACCGAGTAGACCGTCTTGGTGAGGAACAGCGTGGAGACCCGTTCGATGTTGCCGATGACTCGTCGACCCTCGGCCACCACGTGGGGCAGCGTCGAGAAGGCGTTGTCCAGCAACACGATCTGCGCCACGGACCGCGCCGCGGGACTTCCCGCGCCCATGGCGACACCGATGTCGGCCTTCTTCAGTGCGAGAACGTCGTTGACGCCGTCACCCGTCATGGCCACCGTGTGACCACGGCTCTGCAAGGCGGTGACCATGTCCCGCTTCTGTTCCGGGCGTACCCGTCCGAACACGGCATGACGCTCCATGGTGTCCGCGAGATCGTCCGTGTTCGACGGGAGACTGCGAGCGTCGACCGCATCGCCCGACGGCAGCGCGTCGAGCGACCCGGCCACCGCGCCCACGGACACCGCGTTGTCGCCGGAGATGATCTTGACCTGGACGGACTGATCCGCGAAGTAGTTCAGTGTGTCGCCGGCGTCCGCCCGGATCTTCTGCTCGAGCACGACGAGGGCTCGGGGCGTCACGACACCCGGCGCGTCGGCGTGATCCATCGGGAGGTCGCTGGTGGCGAAGAGCAGCACCCTCTTTCCGGCCGCACCCAGCTCGGTGGCGCGTGCGGAGGCCTCCGATACCGGGTCCAGCAGCACGTCCGGAGCACCGATCAGGAAGTTGCCCGCGTCGGGGAAGGAGACTCCGCTCCACTTCTTCTCCGACGAGAACGGAGCCCGCGCGGACGCCGTCCGGGCAGGTGCGGTCGGAAGCGCGTCGGCGACGGCGATCATGCTGGCGTTCGGTCGATCGTCGTCGGCGACGACGGCGGACAGGTCGCGCCGGACGTCCTCGTCGGACTCGGCCGACAGCACGAGGAGGTCCGACATGACCATCGCGTTCTCGGTCAGCGTTCCGGTCTTGTCGGCGCACACCACGTCGATACGGGCCAGCCCCTCGACCGCCGGAAGCTCCTGCACGAGGCACTGTCGACGTCCGAGGCGGACCACGCCGACGGCGAAGGCCAGTGAGGTGAGCAGGACCAGTCCTTCCGGCACCATCGGGACCAGCGCCGCCACCATGCCGTTGAGCGCGGGGCCGAGCGGCTGGCCCGTGACGACGAGCTGGTTGATGACGATGACGATGCCGGCCGGGACCATCACCCGGGTGATGTGGCGGAGGATGCGGTCGATACCGGACCGGAGTTCGGAGTCGATGAGCGTGAACTTGCCTGCCTCCTCGGCCAACTGGGCCGCGTACGCTTCCCTCCCCACCTTGGTGACGCGGTAGGCTCCGCGGCCGGCGACGACGAACGACCCGGAGAACACGGAGTCGCTCGGGGTCTTGGTCATCGAGTCGGACTCACCCGTCAGCAGTGATTCGTCGACGTCGAGCGAGTCCGCCTCGATCACGTCGCCGTCGACGATGATCTGATCGCCCGGACCGAGTTCCACGACGTCGCCGAGCACCACCTCGTGGGGAGCGAGGTCCCGTGCACGGCCGTCTCGTCGCACGAGGGGCCGACTCTGGCCCACGATGGCGAGCGCGTCGAGGGTGCGCTTCGCGCGCAGTTCCTGGATGATGCCGATCCCGCTGTTGGCGACGATGAGCAGACCGAACATCGCGTCGATGATCGATCCGGTCGACAGAACGATGACGAGAAGTACCGCCAGAATCGCGTTGATGCGCGTGAAGATGTTGCCGCGCAGGATGTCTGCGACCGACCTCGAGGAGCGGGCCGGCACGTCGTTGGACCGACCCTGCGATGCGAGGGTCTCCGCTTCCGCTGTGGTGAGTCCGACTGCGGTGGGGACGTCGCTCGACAGCATGAAGGGGAGCCTAGTGGGTGTCGGCGACGACGGTCGTCAGCCTCGTTGGTCGTCCAGCACCCGTCGAGCCTGCTCGGTGACCGTGGTCCCAGCGCTGTAGGCCTGTGCTCGCAGCAGTGCCGACGCGGCCTGGACGCCGAGGTGGTGCCGAGCGACCACCACGCCGATCGCCAGGTGCACGGTCGACAGGTCGAAGCCGTGGTCGGGCCCGCCGTCGACGGCCGTGAGGACAGTGTCTCCGTCCAGGTCGTCGCACAGGGGAACTCGCGGCGCCAGCAACTCCGGGCGACGTTCCACGAGCGCTGCGATGGCGGCGTCGGAGTGCGTGCTGCTGCGGCGTCGACCACGCCAGTACATCTGGAGCGTTCCCAGGGGGGTGGCGGGTGTACCGATGGGGAACGTCGCGACCTCGACGACTCCGAGGGTCGCCAATTCGTCGACGAGAGTGGTCCAGCGGACGCCGTGGTCAGGGTCCTCGACATCGAGTCGGCTGTGTCCCGCTCCCGCCATCGACTCGGTGTGCGGTCCGCAGCCGAGCAGGTACTGGAGGTCGGCCAGCCGCTCCGCCAGGTCGTCCGTCGCGTACGTGACGAGCCGGACGTCGGCATCGGCCGCCGATTCCGCCACCACGGCGGCTCCGTCCGCCCGGCACCACTGCACGCACGCGGCCAGCCATGTCTCCGCAGTGCGTCCGGACCGCAGGGCGCCCGTGACGCGTTCGTCGGGTGGATGGGGCTCGCGGGCCGAGTTCGATGCCATGGGGCGTCCTTCGCTGCGTTCGTGTAACCGGTTCGTGGACCGCAGCTGAGGGTGTGTCTCGCCGTTCATCGTGTACCCGTCCGTCGGCTCCGCACACCACATCCGGCCGGTGTCCTCGAACACGGGCGCCCACTCACCGGGTGTCGGCGGTCACCCGAGTGGTCGACACGCTCGGAAGACCCACGACGACATGCGGTGCTGTGCGCAGAATGCTCGGTCGCGGAGCCGGATCTTGCGCAGTCGGCAAGACCGTGGTCACCTGGGGACCTCCGCGAAGCATCGAGCCGGAGATGACGTCCTGAGGGGGCAGCGCCATGACCAGCAACGAGCATGTCGACGATCGAGCGCCACAGACGGTGGAGACCCTGGAGGAGATCGCACAGCGTGTGTTGTGGCTGTCGACCTCGATGATCCACCACGCCAATCGAATTCGGCCCAACCCCAGCGGACTCAAAGTCGGAGGCCATCAAGCCTCGTGCGCGTCGATGGTGTCGATCATGACCTCCCTGTGGTTCGAACAGTTGCAGCCCGGGGACCGGGTGTCGGTCAAGCCGCACGCGTCTCCGGTGCTGCACGCGATCAACTACCTCCTCGGTGAGTTGGACGAGAAGTACCTGACGACGCTGCGGTCCTACGGCGGTCTGCAGTCCTACCCCTCGCGTGCCAAGGACCCCGACACCGTCGACTACTCCACCGGGTCCGTGGGAATCGGAGCGACCGCACCGATCTGGGGTGCGATGTCGCGCCGCTACGTCGACGCCGCCTTCGGTGACGCGCACGACGACGCCCGGACAGCGACCGGATTCCGGGGGCGGCAGTACTCGCTCGTCGGCGACGCCGAACTGGACGAGGGCGCGGTGTGGGAAGCGGTGATCGACCCGGGAATCGCCGACCTCGGCGAGATCGTGTGGATCGTCGACCTGAACCGCCAATCGCTGGATCGAGTGGTGCCGAACTTCGCTGCGCGGCGGCTGGAGAAGATGTTCGACGCCGCCGGCTGGCAGGTCGTCACGGTCTCGTTCGGCACCCTTCTCGACGCATTGTTCGCCCGTCCCGGCGGCGAGGCCCTGCGCGAACGCATCGTCGACATGCCGAACCCGGAGTACCAACGCCTCCTGCGCTGCACGGCGGACGAACTGCGCACCCGACTGCCCGGCGCCGGGCCCGGTGCCGAACGGATTCGTGCCCTCGTCGCCGATCTGGACGATGCCGCTCTGACGGAGGCCGTCCGCAACCTGGGCGGACACGACCTCGCCGCACTGCGCGCCGCGTTCGCCCGTATCGACGACACCCGTCCCACCGTGATCATCGCGTACACCGTCAAGGGCTTCGGGTTGCCGACGCAGGGTCATCCGCAGAATCACTCGTCGTTGCTGACGGTCGAGGAGTACGCCGCACTCGCCGGCACGCTGGGCACCGACCCCGACGCGCCCTGGGCACGATTCTCGGACGACAGTCCGGCCGGGCGGGTGTGCGCGGACACCGCGGACCGGCTGCGCCGGGAACCGATACACACGGCCGAGCCTCCCTCGGTGCCCACCGACATCGGGCGCACGCCCAAGGGAACGGCGACGACGCAGGCCGCGCTCGGTCGCGTCCTGCTCGACCTGACCAGAGCGGCGCCGGAAGCCGCCCGACGTGTGGTGACCGTCAGCCCGGACGTCAGCTCCACCACCAACCTGGGCGGCTGGGTGAACAAGGTCGGAGTGTGGTCGTCCTCGGAGCGCCACGACTGGTTCGGTGACGACGCCGAGACGATCATGCACTGGCGCGAGAGCCCCACGGGGCAACACATGGAACTGGGCATCGCCGAGACCAACCTCGTCGGACTGATGGGCGAGCTCGGTGCGACGTGGAGCCGGTGGGGAGAGCCGCTGTTCCCGATCGGAGTCATGTACGACCCGTTCGTCGAGCGCGCGCTCGAGCCGTGGTCGTACGGCATCTACGCAGGCGGACAGTCCATCCTCGTCGGCACCCCCTCGGGAGTGACCCTGGCGGCGGAAGGTGGTGCGCACCAGTCGATCAAGACGCCGTCGATCGGGTTGGAGCAGCCCGGGTGCGTGAGCTGGGAACCGGCGTTCGCGATCGACGTCGAGTGGACTCTGCTGGCGGCGATCGGGCGGTTGGGGCGCCCGGGCGGCACGTCGGCGTATCTGCGCCTGTCGACCAGGCCGGTCGATCAGTCGCTGGCGAATGTTCCGGCGGATCCGGCGGCGCGGGAGCGCCGACGGCGGCAGGTGGTCGCCGGGGGATACCCGCTGGTGCGGCGGGACGGTGCGGTGGTGACCATCGCGGCGATGGGCGCGATGGTCACCGAGGCCCTCGACGCGGCGGAGCGGCTCGAACAGATCGGGCTCGCTGCCGACGTCCTGTGCGTCACGAGTCCGGGGGAGCTGTATCGGGCGGTGCAGGCACGGCAGGGGCATCTCGAGGCGGAGTCGTGGATTCTCGATCATCTGCTGCCGGCAGAGCGGGCGACGCCGATGGTGACGGTCCTCGACGGTCATCCCCACACGCTCGCGTTCCTGGCGACGGTGAATCGGGTGCCGTCCACGTCTCTCGGGGTGAGTGAGTTCGGTCAGGTCGGCGCACTCGACGAGGTGTACCGCCACCATCAGATCGACACCGACTCGATCGTCCGGGCCGCACTCGACGTCACCGGTCACTGACTGCTCGGCAGGTTCATCGAGCGGCCGCGGCACCGAGTTCGATGAGCAGGACGCCGATGACGATGCATGCGATCCCGCCGAGCATGCGGCGGGTCAGGGGTTCTCGAAAGAGGTACCGGGAGGCCACGGCGGTGAGGGCAACTCCGGACGCGGCCCAGATGCCGTAGGCCACTCCCAGGGCCAGACCGGAACGGAGCGCACCGAGCAGGGCGACGAACGCGAGGAGATAGCCGAGAGCGACGACCCCGTAGAACGCGGGGCGTCCGGTGGCCGCCACGCGGAGCGACAGCGTGGCCGACACCTCGAGGAGGATGGCGCCGAGGAGGAAGAGGTACTGCGTCACGGTTCCCGCTCTGCGGGGTGGGACCCGGTCTCGACGAGGAGTACACCGACGATGACCAGTCCGATTCCGAGACCCATCACGATGGTCAGCGGTTCACCGAAGAGCGCTGAGGCGAGAAGGGCGGTGAGAGCGACACCGCCTGCTCCCCAGATACCGTAGGCGACACCGAGGGCCATACCGCGGCGCAGTACGGACGCGAGTCCGACGAAGGCCAGCAGATAACCGAAGATCACCACGACATAGAGGACGGGACGGGTCTCGGAACCTTTGAGCGACAGGGTGGCGGACACTTCGGCCACCACGGCCGCCGCCAGAACGAACCACACCATGCGGTAGTTCTACCGCGGGCGGGACTAGCGAGCGATCTGTCCGCGGCCCATACGCAGGAGGAGCATGCCGAGGGTGCGGCCCTCGCGGCCGAGATCACCGAAGTGCTGGAGCACCGACATCTCGCGTGCGGACGATGCGGCCGAGCGGGGCTCCATCATGCCGACGGTGCGAGTGAGCTCGGTGCGTCGTGCCACTGCGGCCAGGATCTGGGCGTCGAGACGCTCGATCTCGTCGTGCATGGAGTCGATGTCGTGGGCGGTGTCGGCACCGTGGTTGCGCGTGACGTCTGCGGTGGCGAAGTCGGTTGCAATGCTCATGTCTACTGAATCGCGCCCATCCCGAATTTCATTACCGATCTGCCGAGATATTTTTCGGCGACCAGTCGAGAACGGGTCTCACCTGCGGTGATGCAGATTGTGAGCTGGATCGCAGTGCGCCCGTGGGCCTCAGGTGAGGTTAGGCTAACGCAATGTTTCTCACCGTGTGTGCGCCCGTGAGGCGACTGATCCCTGTACTCGTCGCGACGGTGGCCCTCACCGTGTCGTGCTCGTCGGCCGCCACCGAGGACGGCCGCGACGCGGCGCAGACAGCGGCCGGCGGCGTCTATCCCGCGACGGTCGACACCGCGTTCGGCGCCGTCGACCTCGAATCGGCGCCGACGCGCGTCGTGGCGCTGGGGTGGGGGGACGCGGAGACGGCATTGGCCCTCGGGGTCCAGCCGGTCGGTGCCAGCGACTGGCTCGACTTCGGCGGAGAGGGCGTCGGTCCGTGGGCGGAGGGTCTCTACGACACACCACCCGAGATCATCGGAACCCTGGAACCGTCCTACGAAGCAGTGGCGGCACTCGAGCCGGATCTGATCCTCGACACCAAGAGCTCGGGCGACGTCGGCCGGCACGACCGGCTGGCGGCCATCGCCCCGACCGTCGGCATCCCGGAGGGTGCGGAGAACTACACGACGTCCTACGAGGATCAGGTCACCATGGTGGCCGCGGCGCTCGGTGTGCCCGAGAAGGGCGCCGAGCTGATCGCCGGGCTGGACGACGGCTTCCGCACGGCCGCTGCGGACCATCCGGAGTTCGCAGAGAAGACCGTGACGGTGGGCGCCCTCAGCGGAACCGGCTACGGCGCCTACATAGAGGACAGCGAGCGGGTGCAGTTCCTGATGCGGCTCGGGTTCCGGCAGAACCCGACCATCGCATCGATGACCCCGGTGCGGTTCTCCGTACCGATCGCGGACGAGCAGCTGGGTCTGCTCGACGCGGATCTCGTCGTCATGTTTCCGATCGGCAAGACTGCGCAGGACATCGAGCAGAACCCGCTGTTCCGCAGCATCCCGGCCGTGGCGCAGGGGCATGCGATCGTGTTCGACGACCCGGCGGTGGCGAAGTCCTACTCCACCAACTCGGCGCTCTCGCTGCAGTACGCACTCGACACCGTGGTGCCCATGCTGGCGGAGGCGCTCCGGTCGTGATGCTCGGAGGCGATCGCTCACGCGTGCCTTCACCAGCGGCGCGACCTCGGTGCCGAGCAACTCGATGCCCCGCAGCATGGTCCGTCCAAGAGATGCGCCACCCGCTCGCGAGCGGTGACGCGGTGGCCGGTGTCGTACTCGACGACGGCCGACACGAAGTTGCCGATCCCGATGTGCATTGGTGCCGTTCTGCCGATGTAGTGAAGTGTCAACACTCTGTGGTGTCGTCGAGTTGAACCTTCAAGTGAGGGTAGCGAAGGTTCACGACACCTAGGCTGGGTGCGTGAACGACGACGTCGAGTGGCTGCGACCCGACGAGGTACGCGCGTGGCTCGCGGTCGCAGGCCTCCTCGAGGCGCTCCCCGCAGTACTGAACTCGCAATTGAAGAACGACGCGGGGGTCAACCACTTCGAATACATGCTTCTGGCCGGTCTGTCCGAGTCGCCTGGTCGGAGTTCGCCGACGAGTGAGATCGCTGCCTTCGCCGCAGGATCACTTTCTCGGGTCTCCCACGCACTCACGCGTATGGAGTCGCGGGGGTGGGTCGAACGGGGGCCACGCGGAGGCCCCGGTGGGCAGACCGCGGTGACGTTGACCGACGAGGGCATGGAGATCGTTCGTCGCGCGGCTCCCGGTCACGTCGCGCAGGTGCGAGAACTGGTCGTCGACCGCCTCGGTCGTGAGGACGCACTCGAGCTCGGGCGACTCGCGGGCCGGGTGCTCGAGGGTGCGAACCCGGCGGTCCACAGGATGCTGATGGACCGGTATCCCGAGCAGGACGTGCGCCCGGACGACCGGGACTGACGGAGAGGACCCCATGTCGCTACCGCTGACCGGCATTCGAGTGCTGGAGCTCGGCAACTACATCGCCGCGCCGACCGCGGGACGCATGCTCGCGGACTTCGGCGCGGAGGTGATCAAGGTCGAGCGACCCGGCACCGGCGACGAGATCCGGAACTGGCGTCTCTATTCCGGTACCACGTCGATGTTGTACCGGACGATCAACCGCAACAAGAAGTCGATCGTGCTCGATCTGCGCACCGAGCAGGGGCGGCAGGACGTGCTGGATCTCGCCGCGCAGTGCGACATCGTGCTCGAGAACTTTCGGCCCGGCACTCTCGAGAAATGGGGACTCTCGCCGGAGCAGTTGAGCGAGAGGAACCCCGATCTCATCATCACCCGCATCTCCGCTTTCGGGCAGACCGGTCCGATGGCCGAGCGTCCGGGCTTCGCCGCCGTCGCGGAGGCCTACGGGGGATTTCGCAACCTCGTCGGCGACCCCGACCGACCACCGGTTCGCGTCGGAGTGTCGATCGGTGACTCCATCGCCGGCCTCTACGCCGCCTTCGGTTGTGTCATGGCTCTGTTCCGACGCCAGACCGCGTCGAGCGAGCTCTCGCTCGAGCAACGCTCGATCGACGTCGCGCTCAACGAGTCGATTCTGTCGATGATGGAATCGCTGGTACCCGACTACCTCGCCTACGGAGTGGAACGCGAACGCACCGGTGGGCGGATGGAAGGCATCGCGCCCTCGAATGCGTACCCGTGCAACGACGGTCACTCGATCATCATCGCCGGCAACGGCGACGCCATCTTCCAGCGCTACATGGAGACGATCGGTCGGCCGGATCTCGGCGCGGATCCCGAGCTGTCCGCCAACGCCGGCCGCTGGCGACGTCGGGACGAACTGGACGCGGCCATCTCCGCCTGGACCATGCTGCACTCCCGCGATGAGGCGTTGGCGGTGCTCGATCAGGCCGGTGTGCCGTCGGGGCCCATCTACACGGCCGCCGACATCGTGCGGGATCCACAGTACCGAGCGCGCAACATGATTCAGACGTTCCCCGTGGACGTCGGTGGTGAGACTCCGGTGGACGTGGGTTTCGTCGGTGTGGTGCCCGTCATCGGCGACGCGTCCGTTCCCATCCGATCGCTCGGACCGGACCTCGGCGAGCACACCGCCGAAGTACTGCGGGAACTGTTGGGACGCACCGAGAGCGAGCACGACGCATGACACGGATTCTGGTCACCCTGCCGATTCCCGAACCAGGTATGGAGATTCTGCGCCGCGCCGCCGACGTCGACGTCGACGTCGACGTGATCGCGCTCGATCACGTCGCGCTGGCGGAGCGATGCGCCTCCGGCGACTACGACGTGGTGGTGGCCCAGCTCCGGGACCGGTTCGACAGCGCACTGCTCGCCGGTGCGCGGCTGCGTGGGATCTCCAACTACGCGGTGGGTGTCGACAACATCGACGTCGGCGCCGCCACCGTCCGAGGCATCGTCGTCGGGAACACTCCGGGCGTCCTGACGGACTCCACGGCGGACATCGCTCTCCTGCTGATGCTGGCCACCGCGCGTCGGGCGCTCGAGGCGGACCGGACGGTGCGCGCCGGTGAGTTCACCGGATGGGCACCGGACCTGATGCTCGGCACGGACGTGTCCGGACGGGTGCTGGGACTGGCCGGATTCGGGCGCATCGCTCGCGCGACGGCGCGGCGCGCTCTCGGATTCGGTATGACGGTGCGGTTCTGCCCACGGCCCCCGTCCGACAGGCCCGTCGACGATGCGGAGCTCGACGAGTTCGGCGGTCGCGTCGAGCACGTCTCGTGGGACGAGTTGGTGGCGACGAGCGACTTCCTGTCCCTGCACGTTCCGCTGACCGAGGCGACGTACCACCTCGTCGATGCTCGGGTTCTCGGCGCGATGAAGACCTCCGCGATTCTGGTGAACACCGCGCGCGGGCCGGTGGTCGACGAGTCCGCTCTGGTGGAGGCGTTGCGGGACGGCGTGATCGCCGGTGCGGGGCTCGACGTGTACGAGGACGAACCGGCCACGGCACCCGGCCTGTCGGAGCTGGCCAACACCGTGCTGCTGCCGCACGTCGGGAGCGCGACGGTGTCGGTGCGGAGCGAGATGGCGCGTCTGTGCGCGGAGAACGCCGTCGCGATGGCCGCCGGCACGATGCCGCCCCACGCCGTCAATCCGGAGGCATGGGCGGACCTGTGAGAACTAGGTCGCGAGTGCGGCGTTGACCGCGTTCTCCGTTCGGGTCGGATCGTCCACCGTCAGGACGAGTCGATCGAACCGTCCGGTGCCGTCG
Organism: Rhodococcus sp. NBC_00294; assembly: GCF_036163995.1. Taxonomy (NCBI): domain Bacteria; kingdom Bacillati; phylum Actinomycetota; class Actinomycetes; order Mycobacteriales; family Nocardiaceae; genus Rhodococcus; species Rhodococcus sp. NBC_00294. The sequence continues at coordinate 4,454,165 of NZ_CP108043.1, read as the reverse complement.
AGCTCGATCACAATGTTGCGCACCGGGTCCCCGACGTTCCAGAACACTTTCTCGCCGTCACGATGGAAGGTGCCGGCGTACTTTCCCGGTATCGAGAGGCCCGGAGCCCTGATGCCCCTGGGCTCACGCCGTACACCGGTGTCGACGGTGGCGCCCTTCACCTCGGACAGCGGAATGTCGAGTCGGCGCGTGAAGCTCCAGAGCTTGTCGAGGCCGCGTGGTTCGACGACCAGTCGGCCGTCGACGATGGTCACGGTGTTCATGCTGTGCCCTTTCTCTCGATGCAGGCGCGCGTGAGTATCGCGTCGCCCAGTGCCCGTGCGTCGATGTTCTCGGCAACCAACTTCTCGCGGATCTCCTGCCTCACCGAGGGATCGGAGGGGGCCAGATCCATGAGAGCGACGAGAAGCAGAGGCATCGTGGAGTGCGTCGAGCACAGTGCGGTGAGGAACAGTCCGCGCTTGCTTCCGAACGCGTTGTAGAGGCTCGCCCGTCGGATGCCGACGGCGTCGAGGATCTGATCGACGGACGCGCCGGTGTAACCGTGACGGACGAACGTGTCGACGGCGGCCGCGAGCACAGTGTCCGTGTCGAACTCGCGCGGTCTCGGCATGCACCCATTCTAGACTGATCAGTCAATAATGGCGAGCGCCCGCACGGCATCGACGAACGCGTCCACGTCGCGCGCAGTGTGCGCGAACGACGTCACGAGACGCACGACCCCCGGCTCCCACCGGTCGTCGTAGAACGTGAATCCGCGGTCGTGCAGTGCCTGTGTCAGAGCAGCGGGGAAGCGGAAGTAGGACATGTTCGCCGACGCGTCGCCCACGACCTCGATGCCCCCGATCTGTCGGAGCCCGTCTCGGAGCCGCGCGGCCATCGCGTTGGCGTTCCGCGCATGACGCATCCAGAGGTCGTTCTCCAGGTACGCGACCAGTTGCGCGCTCTGGAACCGCATCTTGGACGTCAGCTGGCCACCGCGCTTGTGTCGGAACGCCAGTTCGGTGGACAACGAGGGATCGAACGACACGATGGCCTCGGCGGTCATCGTGCCGTTCTTCGTCGCGCCGAAGGACAGGATGTCCACGCCTGCTCGCCAGGTCATCTCGGCCGGCGTGCACTCGAGGGCCACGAGCGCGTTGGCGAACCGGGCGCCGTCCATGTGCACGCGGAGTCCGGCATCGTGCGCGATGGACGACACCTCACGCACCTCGTCGAGGGTGTGGACGCTGCCCGTCTCGGTGACCTGCGTGAGGCTCACCACCGACGGCTGGACACTGTGGACGTCGCCGCGTCGTCGCACGACCGCGGCGCGCAGTGCGGTGGGATCCATCGTCGAACGGGGGCCGTCCACGAGGACGATCTTGGCGCCGTCGGTGAAGAACTCCGGAGCGCCGGCCTCGTCGTTGGTGATGTGGCCGTCGGGATGAGTGAGGATGCTGCCCCACGGCGGTGTACACGCGGCCAGCGCCAGTCCGTTGGCCGCCGAACCGGTTCCGACGACGAACACGTCGACGGGACGCTCGAAGACGTCGGCCATCAGCGTCGTGAGACGAGCGGACGTCGGATCGTTGCCGTACGGGGCTGCGAGCCCGGTCGATGCCTGCGCCATGGCCGCGAGGATCTCCGGGGCGGTGCCCGCGGCATTGTCGCTGAGATATCCGGTGAGTGGGGCAGTGGTGCTCGTGGCCATACCCCCATGGTGGCAGAACCTCGACCGGCTACCGCAGCTCCGCCGCCAGCCGAGGGAGCAGCGCGAGGGGATTGGCGCGTTCCACCCGTGCCCGGCCGTCGCCGTCGAACACGTCGGACAGGCCGGGGGCCGGGTCGTCCGTGTCCGAGGCGGAGTAGGTGAGTCCGCTGAAGGGCCAGTCGGTTCCGAAGACGATGTGGTCGATGTCGGTCACTTCGAGCACCGATCGCAGCGACGACGCCGAGGCGGACAGTGCGGTGTCGTAATGGAAGCGTCGCAGTGCACCCTCGAGGCCGAGCAGCGACACGGACGGGATCTGATCCGGTGCGACGGCGCGGGGCGCATTCAGCCGCGTGGCGAGGTACGGCAGGCAACCACCCGCGTGAGCGAGGACGAAGCGGATGTTCGGATACCGGTCGAGGGTGCCGGCCGCGATCATCTCGACCGCGGTCCGTGTGGTCTCGAACGGGAACTCGAGGAGGAAGCTCGGAAGCGGCAGTGGGGGAGCCGAACCCGCGGGGAGCTCGCCGGGGTGCACGAAGACGAGGGCGGACCGCGCGTCGAGCAACGCCATGATCGGCTCGAAGCGTGGGTCACCGAGGTAGATGCCGTCGTACGACGACAGCAGTGCCACCCCGTCCATTCCCAGCACGTCCAGGCCGTACGCGATCTCGGCGAGGGACGCCGGCACGTCCGGAAGTGGCACGGTGACCAGGGAGCCGAAACGAGTGGGATGCAGTCGAACCTGGTCGGCCGCGTAGTCGTTGCAGGAGCGCGCGAGGCGCACCGCCTCGAGGCCGCGCACGAACCGCACTCCGGGGTCGGAGATCGAGAGCACCTGGGCCGCGATGCCGAACTCGTCCATGAACGCGAGAGCGGACTCCGGCGACCACGCGGGCAGCGGTAGGCCGCCCGGAACCAGAAGCCCGGCGCGCAGCACGGCCTCCCGATACATCGGCGGGATCATGTGCGCGTGTAGGTCCACTCGATACGCGCCTGTGGGAGCGGCCGAGGCCGTCGGTCCCGTGGCCGCGAGCAGCCCCGTGCCGAGCACGCCTCCGCCGATCAGAGTCTGCAGAGCCTGTCGTCGTGTCGCCATCGTCGTTCCCCCCGTGTGCGGAAGCCGTCCCCCCGGCTCCGCGGCAACGTAACAGGCGTCGGTGCCACTCCTGATGTTTTCATCGGAATTCGGGACCGGTCACGAGTCGACGTGGTCCTGCGTGTCGTCCAGTCGGCCGGCAGCTGCGCGTCGACGAAGGACCTCGCGGTGTCCGAACGTCGCACGGAGAATCTGCTCCCGGTCGGCCACGGTGCTGCCGACGGCGCCCGCCACGGTGCCGAGTGATGCCGAGAGCCAGGCCAGGCGAACGTAATCGGAGAGGTTCGCCGCACGCCCGATCTGTTCGGACAGGAACGACGGAGAGATCACCACCGCGGCCGCCGCGCCGACCACCGCGAACAGGACCGCGTACATGACGGCCACCCCGGACACGACCGTACCGAGGGTGGCGAGGTTGTACATCGTGCGATCGAACCCACGCTCGCGTCGAGCGCGCCTCTCCCACAGTCCGTTCGGCACGATGAGCCATGTCGTCACGGCCACGAGGGCGGTGGCGGACACCGCTGACAGACGCACGATCGACATCGAGGCCGCCATCTGCCAGATGCTCGAGTAGAAGAGGCCGAACGCGGACGTCGCGGTCGCCGCGGCGAGTGCGCCGGACAACGTCGGCATCAACCGCCACGGGCGGTTGGTGCGGATCATGCCCGCTACCACCCGCGCACGCCCCAGCAGGGCGGGCGCCACCAGGGCGTCGTGGCCGGACACGGTGGACCAGTGCGCGAGACCCGTGGCGGGATCGGGCCTGTCGACACCGGTGGCGTCGCGTAGCGCTTCCAGCGCGGCCAGCGTGACGGCGCGCGCCCGCGGCGCGACTCGGTGGGTCCCGAACGACGGAACGTAGACGACCACCATCGACGGCCCGACGATCTCGGCGAGTACGGGGCGGGACCGCACGCGCCGCGGTATCTCGGACACGCACACGGTGAGGATGTCCTCGCTGCCCCCGGTATGGCCGAGCAGGGACGCCCAGGTGTCCAGGTCGGGGCTGCCGCTCTGTACCGGTGGCAACGGGATCGCGACCTGGTCGACGGTGAGCACGTCGCCGTCGCGCGTGGCCGATCCGTCGAGATCGGCCGCGACGGAGTCGGCGACGGCGGCGGCGAAGCCGGGATCGGACGCGACTCTGACGACGGGCATCCTGGTCGGCTACCCGTGTCGGTCGTTCGGAAACGGCGCGGCGGCGACTCCAGCCCTTGCGTCGCGGCCTCTCTCGCGCGAGACCGCGCTCGCTAGCGTTCGGCCCGAAGTAGTTCCACGTCGGAGACCAGGCGGATGTGATCGGCCATCGCACGTCCGGCTTTCACGGTGTCCTCGCGCCGGATGGCCTCGGCGATACGCCGATGACCTTCGAGAGACGATCGTGGGCGATCCGATTGCGACAGCGACTCGATGCGGGTCTCGCGAATCAGTTCGGCGATCTCGCCCATCAACCGGGCGAGGAGCGGGGAATGCGCCGCGGCCGTCACGGCCCGGTGGAACAGTTCGTCCCCCGACACTCCTCGCTCACCGCCGGAGATCTCCGCCTCCATGACGTCCAGGGCGTGGTCGATGGCGCGCATCTCGTCGTCACTGCGCCGGGCCGCGGCCAGTTCGGCCAGTTTGACTTCGAGTGCCTCACGCGCCTCGATGACCTCGGGAAGGCGATCGGCGTGCTCGCGGAGCGCCCGAATGGCCATGTCGCCCACCGGTCTACGAACCAGTACTGCTCCGTCGCCGTGCCGCACGGACAGGATGCCCTGCACCTCGAGAGCCACCAGGGCCTGGCTGAGGGACGCGCGACTGACGCCGAGCTGGCCGGCGAGTTCGCGCTCGGCCGGCAATCGTTCTCCGACCTGCATGTCGCGCGCCGCGATGTGGTCGCACAACTGCTCGACGATCACCTCGTACAACCGCGGGCGGTTCACCGGACGGATCTGGTCGGCCACTGGGTCACCCGTTCTCTGCGTCACTCGTGCTCTGCTCCACTCACCCACAGAGTAGCGCCACCACGGCGTCGTTACTCCGCCCACAGTAAGGGTTGACAGTGACTCAGTTCACTGCCAGAGTCACCGGTGTCTCAGTGGCTAGTCCACTTCGCCACTGACGCTCTCGGGCAGACGCCCGCGAGACACTCACACGGACCGGAGACCATCGATGTCGACCGAGTTGATACCCATTCTCGCGCTGGTCGTCATGTTCCTCGCAGCCACGGTGCTGCCGGTGAACATGGGCGCCCTGGGCTTCGTCGCAGCGTTCCTCGTCGGCACGCTCGCCGTCGGCATGGACACGGACCAGATCATCGGGGGATTCCCGAGCAGTCTCTTCCTCACCCTCGTCGGCATCACGTATCTCTTCGCGATCGCCCAGAACAACGGCACCGTCGACCTCCTGGTCCGTGGCGCCGTACGACTCGTCGGGGGGAGGGTCGCGCTCATTCCGTGGGTGATGTTCGGTATCACCGGCGTTCTCACGGCGATCGGGGCACTGGGCCCCGCAGCCGTGGCGATCGTGGCACCCATCGCCCTCGGCTTCGCGGCGCGCTACAAGATCAATGCGCTGCTCATGGGCATGATGGTCATCCACGGTGCCCAGGCGGGCGGGTTCTCGCCGATCAGCATCTACGGCGTCACCGTCAACCGCATCGCGGCCGACGCCGGGCTCACCAACAGTCCGCTGACTCTGTTCCTCGGAAGTCTGCTGTTCAACGCGGCCATCGGAGCACTGCTCTTCACGTTCCTCGGCGGACGGTCGCTCATCGGGCGCAGCGTCCACGACGACGACGGTCTCAGGCCGGACGGCGATCCGGGTTCCGTGGGCGGCGGCACCACGCGGACGACCGTGATGCGCGGTTTCGGTGCGACGACGACCAAGCGTCCGTCCCAGACTGTCACCGTGGAGAACGCGCCTCCGCTGGCCACGGCGGTCAAGGCGATCACGCCCGATCAGATTCTCACCCTCGTGGGACTCGTGTCGCTGGCAGTCCTGTCGCTGATCCTCGATCTCGACGTGGGCTTCGTGTCCATGACGGTCGCGGTGGTGCTGGCACTGGCGTCGCCGAAGGCGCAGAAGGGTGCGATCAACCAGATCAGTTGGTCCACCGTCCTTCTGATCGGAGGAATTCTGACCTTCGTCGGGGTGCTGCAGGAAGCGGGCACGGTCGAGTACGTCGGTAACGCCGTCGCCGGCATCGGCATCCCGCTGCTCGTCGCCGTCCTGCTCTGCTACATCGGTGCGATCGTGTCCGCCTTCGCATCCTCCACCGCGATCCTGGGCGTCACCATTCCGCTGGCAGTGCCGTTCCTGCTGGCAGGTGAGGTGGGTGCCGTCGGCGTGATCGTCGCGCTCGCCATCTCGTCCACCATCGTCGACGTCAGCCCGTTCTCGACGAACGGCGCGTTGGTGCTCGCCAACGCGCAGGGCATCGATCGCGACGTCTTCTACCGGCAGATTCTGAAGTACAGCGCGCTGGTCGTGGCCATCGGACCACTGGTGGCCTGGGCCGTGCTCGTCGTCCCCGGCTGGATGTAACCGCTCCGCCGATGCTCCGTTGACATCACGTGGGCGCCGTGGTCTCCTTAATTGGCTAGTCCACTAGGTCACCGAACCAAAGCCACGCTCTCCGACAGGATCGAGAAACGCCATGCCTCTCAACACCACGGGCAGGACCGGCCCCCTCGACGGCACCGTCGTCGTCGATCTCACCCGCGCCCTCGCAGGACCGCACGCCGCGATGATGCTCGGCGATCTCGGTGCGGACGTCATCAAGATCGAATCGCCCAAGGGTGGTGACGACACCCGCGTGTGGGGCCCGCCCTTCGTCACACCGGAGCCGGGTGACGGTCACGCCGACCGCGAATCGACCTACTTCCTCTCCGCCAATCGGAACAAGCGGTCGATCGCCCTCGACCTCAAGACGGACGACGGTCGCGACGCCCTCGAGGCGATGATCGCCAAGGCCGACGTTCTGCTCGAGAACTTCCGCACCGGTGTTCTCGACCGTTTGGGATTCACGACCGAGCGACTGGCCGAGCTCAATCCCGGCCTGGTCGTGTTGTCCATCAGCGGTTTCGGCCACGACGGTCCGGAGGGCGGCCGCTCCGGCTACGACCAGATCGCACAGGGGGAGGCCGGCCTCATGTCCTTCACGGGCTCCGGGCCGGACGACGTCCAACGCGTGGGCGTTCCCATCGCCGATCTCCTGGCGGGCATGTACGGAGCTTTCGGAGTGCTCGCCGCACTTCGGGAACGAGATCGCACGGGGCGCGGAAAGGTGGTGCGCACCTCGCTTCTCGCGAGCGTCGTGGGAGTGCACGCCTTCCAGGGCACGAAGTGGACCGTCGCGGGGGAGATCGGACAGGCGCAGGGCAATCACCACCCCTCCATCTGCCCGTACGGGCTGTTCCCGACCTCCGACGGCGCGGTGCAGATCTCGGTGGGCAGCGAGGGTCTGTGGCATCGCTTCTGCGACGGCTTCGGCATCGATCCGGACCTCGAGGGCATGGCCACCAACCCGCAGCGCGTCGGTAGCCGGGACGACGTCGTCGAGCTGGTGTCGAAGATCTTCCGCACGTACGAGACCGAGCCGCTGCTCGCTCTTCTCGACGAGATCGGCGTCCCGGCCGGCAAGGTGCGCAACGTCCAGGAAGTCTACGAATGGGAGCAGACCCGGTCGCAGGGTCTTCTCGTCGACGTCGAGCACGAGACGCTCGGGAAGGTGACACTCCCCGGACCGCCGTTGCGCTTCTTCGACGCCGACGGAGCGGAGACCACCGAGACCCGGCACCTCGCTCCGCCCGTTCTGGGCGCCGACGAGGATCTGGTCCGCGCATGGTTGGCGGAGAGCGTCTGATGGCCGGCATCGGTGCCCTCGCTCTGCTCGACATCGTGGTCGACGCGGGAAGTTTCGAGTCGTGGGACTCCACCCCGCACGATCATCCGGTCGACGAGGCGTACACCGCGGAACTCGCGGCGGCGCGGGAGAAGACCGGACTCGACGAGTCGGTGATAACCGGTGTCGCCACCATCTCCGGTCGGCGGGTGGCGATCCTGTTGTGCGAGTTCCGTTTCCTCGGCGGTTCCATCGGGGTCGCGGCCGGGGAACGTCTGACGACGGCAGTACGCCGGGCGACCGCCGAGCGCCTTCCACTGTTGGCGCTCCCGACGTCGGGCGGCACGCGAATGCAGGAGGGCACGGTGGCGTTCCTGCAGATGGTCAAGATCACGGCTGCGGTCACCGCCCACAAAGCGGCACATCTTCCGTACATCGTCTACCTCCGGCACCCCACCACCGGCGGAGTGTTCGCGTCCTGGGGATCGCTCGGTCACGTCACCATCGCCGAACCCGGTGCGCTGGTGGGGTTCCTCGGCCCGCGGGTGTACGAGGCCCTCTACGACACGCCGTTCCCGACGGGGGTGCAGACATCGGAGAACCTGCAGGCGCACGGACTCGTGGACGCGGTGAAGCGACCGGATCAACTCGGCGAGGTGGTGGATCGCGCTCTGCGCATCATGACGCTTCCGGCGGGGACACGCCCGCGGCCGGCGCCGGCGCCGGAGTGGTCGATCGACGACGTCCCGGCCTGGGACTCCATCGTGGCGTCCCGGCGGGCCGACCGCCCGGGTGTCCGCGAGCTGCTCTACAACGCGGCCTCGGACGTGCTGCCGCTCAACGGGACCGGGCAGGGTGAGACGGACCCCGGACTGATTCTCGCGCTGGTGCGTTTCGGCGACATGCCCTGTGTGCTGCTGGGGCAGGATCGCCGGGGCCAGACGCCGTTGACCCCGCTGGGTCCGGCAGCACTGCGTGAAGCGAGGCGGGGAATGCGCCTGGCTGCGGAACTACGACTGCCGTTGGTGACGGTCATCGACACCGCGGGCGCCGCGCTGTCGAAGGAGGCCGAGGAAGGTGGGCTCGGCGCGGAGATCGCGCGCTCCATCGCGGACATGGTCGATCTGGACACGCCGACCATCTCGGTGCTGCTCGGCCAGGGCACCGGTGGTGGCGCCCTCGCGCTGGTTCCGGCGGACCGCGTCCTGGCGGCACAGCACGCGTGGCTCTCTCCGTTGCCACCCGAAGGTGCGAGCGCCATCGTGCATCGCGACACCGCTCATGCCCCCGACATGGCTGTGCGCCAGGGTGTCCGGTCGCTCGACCTCCGTGGCGCCGGCATCGTGGATCTGATCGTGCCGGAGTACCCCGACGCCGCCGACGAGGTCCAGCCGTTCTGCGATCGCGTGGGTTCGGTGCTGCACCGGGAGCTGGCCGATCTGCTGGCCGAAGATCCGGACATGCGCAGGATCGCCCGGGAGAAGCGCTTCGACCGGATCGGTTCCGCCATGACGGCGGTGTGACGAGGAACCCTGTCAGCGCCTCCGGAGGGAGCGCACGATCGTGGTGGCCGCCACGCCCGCCAGAACCCACGGACCGCCGACGATGATCGGATCGATCCACGCGTGGTGCATGTCGACGCGGGTGGTTCCCCGCCTCGACCGCACCCCGTGGTGGGTGATCTCGGTGCGGATCCCGGTCTGCGTGATCGGGTTGTCGGGGTGCACGGTGGTCAGCGAACGCAGGTGGGATTCGACGGCGTCCACGCGGTCGCCCGCCAGGAGTAGCAGCCAGTGCGCCGCCCGGCCCTCGCTGTAGCGATAAGCGAACCGGCGCACGGCGCCGGACACCCCGCGCAGAGGTGCCGTCGTGCCGAAGACCGGCGGAAGAGTTCCGTGTTCGATGGATCGTTCGCGGGGACGCAGCTCGGGTTGACGCTCCGGGAAGTCCCAGTGCGCACCGGTCGCGTCGGGGTCGAATCGTTCTCGCGGCACGGACGGACGGTCTGCGGGATCGAGGTCGACACCCCATCCGGGTATTCGTGCGCGCAACTCGTCGTGGTCGGGTACGGGTGGGTGATCGGCACGGTAGACCATGGGTGGTCCTCTCAGCTCGCGTTCGGCAGCACGATCGGCTTGATGCAGCCGTCGAGCTTGGACGAGAAGATGTGGTAGCCGTCGGCGATGTGCTCCAACGGAATTCGATGGGTGATGATCTCGCTGGGCTTGATGTAGCCGTTACGAATGTGCGAGAACAAGCGTGGCCATTGGCGCTTGACGGGGCACTGGTTCATGCGCAGGGTCAGCCCCTTGTTCATCGCGTCGCCGAACTTGACCGCACTGAACATGGGCCCGTACGCGCCCACGACCGAGACCGTCCCGCCCTTGCGGACACTGTCGATGGCCCAATTGAGGGCGATGGGGGACCCGCCCTGGAGTGTGAGCTTCGCGGCGGTGACGTGCTGGAGGAAGTTCCCGTCGGCTTCGGCGCCCACCGCGTCGATCACGCGGTCCGCACCGAGATGGTCGGTGGCCCTCTTCATGGTCACCACGAGGTCGTCGTGCTCCGCGAAGTTGATCGTCTCGGCGTGGGCGAAGGTGCGGGCCTTGGCGAGACGGTTCTCGAGGTGGTCGACGACGATCACCCTGCCGGCGCCCATCAGCCACGCAGACGTGGCGGCGAACAGCCCGACGGGACCGGCTCCGAACACCGCCACGGTGTCACCCTCGACGATGTCCGCGAGCTGCGCGCCGAAGTATCCGGTGGCGAGGGCATCGGTGCACAGGAGCGCGTCCTCGTCGTCCATCCAGTCCGGAATGATCGCGGGCCCGACGTCGGCGAACGGTACCCGGACGTACTGTGCCTGACCTCCGTCGTACCCGCCGCACGTGTGGGAGTACCCGTAGATGCCGCCGACGGCCGTCGCATTCGGATTGACGTTGTGGCAGTTGGAGTACAGGCCGCGTGCGCAGAAGAAACACGACCCGCAGTACACGTTGAACGGCACCATGACCCGATCGCCCGGTGTCAGGTTCCGGACCGACGGCCCGACCTCCTCGACCACGCCGATGAACTCATGACCGAACGTCGTCCCGACCCTGGTGTCCGGCATCATGCCGTGATACAGGTGGAGATCGGATCCACAGATGGCCGCCATCTCGACCCGGACGACGGCGTCGTTCGGATGCTCGATGGTCGGCATGTCCTTGTTCTGCACTCGGACCTTGTACGGGCCTCGATAAGTCATGGCTTTCACGCGGTGCGATCTACCCGGCCCGCGTGCGGGGAAACACCGAACAGGTGGGTGAATCTCGATTCGGTGCCCGCCGATCACTCAGTCGTCGAGTTTGAAGCCGACCTTCAGCGTCACCTGGAAGTGCGCGACCGCGCCGTTCTCGATGTGTCCGCGGGTCTCGGTGACCTCGAACCAGTCGAGCTCCCGCAGTGTGCTGCTCGCGCGGGAGATGGCCTTGCGGATGGCGTCGTCGACACCCTCCGTCGAGGTTCCGACGATCTCGGTGACGCGGTAGACGTTGTCGCTCATGGTGTGCCCTTCACTCGGTGACAGTTCCCCGTCATCGTGCGTCCTCGGGTGTCGTCCGGTCCAGGGTTCCGATCATCGCGGTTCGACGCGGTCGAGCACCTGTGTCCGTTTCGGAAGTGGGTGGCTCGGGTAGAAGACGTGCGGCGGCAGCGGCGGCGCGTGCGTCGGCGTGGACGCCCGGTGAGGTTGAGACCACAGCCTGCCGATGGAACGGCCTTCCCGCACGGACCACGCGGGCGGGGAGGCCGTTTCCGTCTCTTATTCGGAGTCGGGCGGAGGTCGGATCTACTCAGTCCGAGACGGTGAGACCGTGCGCGTGCACGTAGGCGAGTGCCTGGACCGTGTCGATGCGGGCTCCGTCGAGCACGGCCGACGTCCAGAACGTGGCATCGGCGATGCTGCCCCGCAGATCCGCATCGTTCAACCGGAGCCCGGAGGTGCGGGCACCGCCGAAGTCGACGCCGCGGAGCGTGGCCTTGCGGAGATCGGTCCCGACGAGGTTGGCGTCACGCAGGCGCGCCCCGGTGAGGTCGAGTCCGCGGAGGTCGAGACCGCCGAGCGAGGTGAGCATGAGGTCGACCTCGTCGAAGACCGCGGGCGTGATGCGCGAGTCCGCGATGGCGGAACCGAGGAACGATGTGCTGCGAAAAGTGCTGTGCCACAATCGGCTCCGCCGGAACTCGCAGTTGCGGAAGGCCGACCCGATGTGCGTCGAGTCCGTCAGATCCACGCCGGAGAAGTCGCAGTCGGTGAAGACGACACCGTGGGTGGTCAGACCGCCGAGGTCCGCGTCGATGAAGCTGCAGGACGTGTACGAACGCCTGTCCCACCGCTGGCCGTGTGCGTCGATCTCGTTGTAGTTCTCGTCCTCGAACGACCGGTCGGCGAATTCGTCCTCCACACGGGGGACTCTAGCGGGAGGGCCGGAGGCCGGTCGGGGTGTGGCGGGAAGGCCGGAGGCCGGTCGGGGTGTGGCGGGAGGGCCGGAGGCCGGTCGGAATGCAGGCGGTCAGGCGGTCGGGCGGGCGGTGGGGCCCATCCGCGGCACGCTGGCGGGGAGCACGGCGTCGACGAGAGCCGCCGCTCGCGGGTCCACGTCGGCATCGGTCCGGGCGATGAACGTCGTGGTGCTGGTGCACACGTCCTCGCCGTGCGACGTCAGATGGTTCTGGACCACCAGGATGTCGTTGCCCGCGAACTGGCGGATCGACAGCACCTGGAGAGTGGACACCAGCTGATCTCCCTGCATGACCGGGCGGTGCAGAACGAAGCTCTGATCGGTCTGCATGACTGCCGTGATCTCGTACTCCACGAGGATGTGCGCGAAGAGATAGTCGATGGCGATGGATCCGACGACGCTCACGAAGGTCGCGGGCGCGACGAGTCCCTCGTATCCCAACTCGGCCGCAGCGGCCTCCTTGTGGTGCGCCGGATGTTCGTTCTGGATGGCGCGGGAGAGTTCGCGGATCTTCTCGCGGCCGACCTCGTAGTAGTCGGGGATGACGTAGGCGTGTCCGACCAGGCGGGAGCTGCGTTCGAACCGGTGATCGGGCTGGTGCGGAACGAGCGGGCGAGTCTCGTGAGCACCTGTCACGGAGTCGTCGGTCACCGAATTGCTGGTCACGTGGAGCCTTCCCCTGGGACGCGCCCACCCCCATCGGCACACGCGTATGTGAACAAATCCTACTTCGCGTGTGAATATCCACAAATGCGGCAGTCGAACCCCGTCGGTCGGGTGCGCGGGTGCGTGGTCGCCGCCGGCGTGCACGGGTTTCGTGAGGGGCACACCCTGTGCCGCGTGTCGACAGGGGTGTGGCGCGCTGAGTGGGGTGTGGGCGCGAGATCGGTCAGGGAACCTGAGTCGGTCGCATTCCGGTCAGGTGTCGGACCGGCCGCGTCGACTGTCGAGGTAGGCCCTCGCCCTGAGGGACCGCAGCCATTCCGGACCGGGCCGGACACTGTCGGGAGTGCGCCGGATCGGGTCGAACGACAGGTCGCCACCGGACTGGTCGACCGAGCCGAGCGTCAGTTCGGCCAACGGGACGTACGCCCCGGTGCCCTCGGCCTGCTCGAACTCGAAGACCAGCGGACGCGCACGCACGGCGTCGACGATGGAGTCCAGGGTGGGCAGCGGCGGCGCGGCGACGGCCCGCGCGCGGACCCACCACTGACCACCCTCGAACTGCAGCGGCATCAGCGTCGAGAAGGAGGCCGTCTCGAACGCGAGCACCGGGAGCGGAACGCACCGCGTCACGACCTCCCGCCCGGCGCTGGCAAGGAGGATGTCCCAGGCACCGTCGGCCCGGTCGGTCGGCGGGAGACGCAACGCGAGACCCGCGACGTCGGGAACCCGTCGGGGCAGCCCGAGCGCGGTGGACAGGCGCACCGTCACCTCGCACGTGCCCACAGGCAGTCCGGCGTCGCCCTCGGCGGTACGGCGCAGTGTGCCCGTCAGAACCTTCCCGTGGGGATGGAACAGCCTGGCGTGGCGCAGCGCCGACCCCAGCCCGAACGGCAGGGCGAGCACGCGCACGGGCATCGACGTCTCGTTCACGCTCGGGGATTGCCCGGTGTGTGACGTGAGGAAACGTCGCCGCTCAGGCTCCGTCGTGGGCCTTCTGCAGGTCGGCGACCACGATCTTCGACATCGACAGCATGGCCTGCACGACGCGCTGGGACGCCGCCGGATCCGGGGTGCTCATCAGCTGCATCAGCTGGACCGGGACGATCTGCCAGGAGACCCCGAACTTGTCCTTGCACCAGGCGCACCGGCCCTCGGATCCACCGTCGGACGTGAGCGCGTTCCAATAGCGGTCGACCTCTTCCTGCCCGTCGCAGCTGACAGCCATGGAGATCGCTTCGGTGAACGGGAACTGTGGCCCCCCGTTCAGGGCGTTGAATCGCTGACCGAAGAGCTCGAAGTCGACCATCATCGCGCGGCCCGGGGCGCCGGGTCCACCGTCCCCGTAGCGGCTGACGTTCAGTATCGCTCCCGTGCCGAACGTCGCGAGGTAGAACTCCGCGGCCTCCTCGGCCCGGTCGTCGAACCACAGTGTGGGGGTGATCTTCTGCATCGTGAGGTCCTTCGTCTTCGGATGGCGGAGCGAACTCGACCCGTCAGCCGTGTCGACTCCGGCCGACGGCGAAAGTCATCGCGCGATGCCGGCAGTCAGCAGTGTGGCCAGCTCCCGGTAGGCGGCGGCGTCGTCCAGACCCGTGCGACGGGCGAGGGCACGGCTCTGGATCGAGACCATCACCGACGCGGCGACGTCGGCGACGAACGCGGCGTGGACGTCCCGCACGTCGTCGGCGCGGACCCCGTCGTCGATGATGCCGCGGACTCGCTCGGCCGCGATGGCGGTGTTGCGTTCGTAGACGAGCCTCGACGGCTCGAAGTCGGCGAGGTCGGTCATGAACCGTTCCGACGCCGGCGCGAGTGCTTCACCGACCGCGCCCAGATACGCCGCGAGGCGCTCGCGGGTGCCCGTCGCGGCGTCGGAGGCCGCGTCCACGCGGACCGCTGCCGAGGTGAAGAAGTGCACCGCGGCGGAGCGGACGAGGTCGTCCTTGCTCGCGGCGAGGGTGTACAGCGTGCTCTTCGAGCACCGAAGGCGGGCGGCGATGTCGTCGAGAGTGAGGTGCGCGAAGCCTTCGGCCAGGAACAGGGCCACCACGGAATCGAAGAGCTGCGCGCGCCGCGCCGTCGCGTGAGCTGCTGTCATGGTGAGCGACAGTACTGCAGAACGCCATGCAGTACTGTCGTAGTACTGAGGGGCCCGCTGCAGTACTGGTGCCGCCTCATCCGATCCGCGACCGAGACGAGGACCCATGGCTGTCGAACGACTGCTGCCGAACGACGACGCACGTGACCTTCTCCAGTTGACCCGCGACATCGCGGACAAGGTCCTCGACCCCATCGTCGACGAACACGAGAAGGCCGAGACCTATCCCGACGGCGTCTTCGCCACGCTCGGCGAGGCGGGGCTGCTCAGCCTGCCGTATCCGGAGGAGTGGGGCGGCGGCGGTCAGTCCTACGAGGTCTATCTGCAGGTGCTCGAGGAACTGGCGTCGCGCTGGGCCGCGGTGGCCGTCGCCGTGAGCGTGCACGGGCTCTCGTGCCACCCGCTCATGTCCTTCGGGTCGGAGGACCAGAAGTCGCGGTGGCTGCCGGACATGCTCGGTGGGCGCACGATCGGCGCCTACAGCCTCTCGGAGCCACAGGCCGGCAGCGACGCGGCCGCCCTCTCCTGCAAGGCCGTGGCCGGTCCGGAGGGGTACACCGTCACCGGGTCGAAGGCCTGGATCACGCACGGCGGCAAGGCGGACTTCTACACGCTCTTCGCGCGCACCGGCGAGGGCTCGCGGGGCATCTCCTGCTTCCTCGTGCCCGCCGACCTCGAGGGGCTCTCCTTCGGAGCTCCGGAGGAGAAGATGGGGCTGCACGCGATACCCACGACGGCCGCCCACTACGACGGCGCGGTGCTGTCGGCCGATCGCCGCATCGGCGAGGAGGGGCAGGGGCTCGGCATCGCGTTCAGTGCCCTCGACGCCGGGAGGCTGGGCATCGCCGCCGTCGCCGTCGGCATCGCCCAGGCCGCGCTCGACGATGCCGTGGCCTATGCGCAGGAGCGAACGACGTTCGGCCGCAAGATCATCGATCATCAAGGGCTCGGGTTCGTGCTGGCCGACATGGCAGCGGCGGTGGACTCGGCCCGGGCGACGTACATCGACGCGGCACGCCGCAAGGATGCCGGACTGCCGTTCTCACGTCAGGCCTCCGTGGCCAAGCTCGTGGCGACGGACGCGGCGATGAAGGTGACGACCGACGGCGTGCAGGTGTTCGGAGGCTACGGGTACACCCGAGACTTCCGGGTCGAGCGGTACATGCGCGACGCCAAGATCACGCAGATCTTCGAGGGCACCAACCAGATCCAGCGTCTGGTGATCAGCCGGTCGCTGGCCTGACCCCCCGTGCGCACTATGCGCATCCAGCGGTACGCACAGGGCGCACGGGGCGATAGCCTCCCGCTATGAGCTCGTTCACCGGAATCCCGGAGGCCGCCCTCGATTTCTACGAGGATCTCGAGGTCGACAACAGCAAGACCTGGTGGGCCGAACACAAGCACGTCTACGACGAATCGGTCCGCGCGCCCATGACCGCGCTCACGGAGGTACTGGCCGAGGAGTTCGGGACGGCCAAGCTCTTCCGGCCGCACCGCGACGTCCGCTTCTCCAAGGACAAGGTGCCGTACAAGACGCACCAGGGTGCCTACGTGCAGGTGGCCCCGTCCACGGGGTGGTACGTGCAGGTCGACGCCTCCGGCCTCATGGTCGCCGGCGGGTTCTACGCGTCCACGTCCGACTCCATCGCCCAGTTCCGCGCCGTCGTCGACGACGAGGTCCGCGGGTCGGAGCTCGCGCGAATCGTGGCCGATCTCGAGAGCCGCGGCTACGACCGCGGCGGTGACCGGCTGAAGACCTCGCCGCGCGGCTACGACGCGGATCATCCCCGCATCGATCTGCTGCGCCACAAGTCCCTGACGGCAGGACGGTCCTTCGGCTGCCCGCCGTGGCTCGACACAGCAGAGTGCGCCGATCACATCCGTGGCGCCTGGCGTGATCTCACACCACTTCTCGAATGGTGCCGTCAGGTACTGGCCTGACGTGCCAGCACGGCCAACTGGAGTTCCATCAGCAGTCGCGCGGCGGGATCCGACAGGTCCGTCTTGGTGATCTCCTCGGCCCGTCGGACCCGATAGCGCAACGTGTTCGGGTGCACGTGCAGGTCGGCCGCGGCCCGGCGCACGTCGGACGGGTGCCGCAGATACGTCGCGATGCTCTCGCGTAGCGACGAGGACGTGCGTGCGTCGTACTCGACGAGCGCCGCCATGCGCGGATCGTGCAGCGAGGGGTGCGCGAGGAGCAGATCGACGATCTCACCGAGCAGCACGGACGTCCGCGAATCGGCGAGTGTGGTCACCCTGTCGTCTGCTCCGGCGGTCCCGTCCAGGACGCGATCGACCTCGCGGCGAGCGGCGGCGACCTCGGACAGGGCGGCCACCGGCGATGCCACCGCGGCCCGCAACCGGATCCCCGTGCGTGCCTCGATGCCCTCGAGCAACCGGCGAGTCCACGACGGCACCGAGGTCTCCGCGCGGGTCCGTGGGACGAGGACGTAGATGCGGTCGCCGAGAGTGGTGACCAGGGACAGTCGGTGAAAGGAACTGGCGTGCAGTCGGATCGCGCCGGACAGATCGGCCATCGTGGCCGACGAGGGGGCATCGGGCGCGGCGCCGTCCAGCGCGGCGAGACCGATCACCGCCGCCGGCCCGTCCGTCGGGATGGACAGCGCCGCGGCGAGTGAGGGCACGTCGACCCCACCGCCACGAGCGCCGAGCAGTCGCTGGATCTGCACCGCCTCGTTCGTGGGTGCCTCGAGGATGCGCGTGATCAACCGTGCCGCCACCGCGGCCGCGCCCTGCAGCACGCTCGGAGCATCGTCGGTGAGCGGTCGACGACCTTCCTGGATCCACAGCGTGCCGACCAGTCGTGGTGTGCCCGAACCATCCTGGGTGGCAGTCATTCTGATGCCGGCGACCAGTCGCCGTCGGATACCCAGATCGGAGTGCGCCGGCACCTCGACGACCTCGTCGGAACGGCGGACCGCGTCGTAGACACCCCACTGCTCGAGTCGCCGGAGATACTCCGCGGGGCCTTCTCGTCCGAGAATGGACAGGGTCCGCAGCTCGTCCGCCTGATCGTCCGACGCCGAGTACGCCAACACGTGCGACCGCTGGTCCTCGATGCTCACCATCCCGCGCGTGAGCACCGCGACGGTGTGCGCCAGCCCGAAGAGATCGGTGTCCGCGCCCACCAGTCCCGCCAGTTCGGACGGTTCCGCGGACGACGGTGGAGGTGTGGTGATCGACGGCGAGGAATGGTCGAGCACGCCGCGCACCATCGACAGGAGGCGGTCCCAGCGGGTCTGCGTGTGCACCGCGACGAGAGCGACGCCGGCCGTGCGAGCCGCGTGCTGCATCAGCGTGGACGAGGCGGCGATCTTCGACATCACCGCGGTGGGTCGAAGGTCGCTGCTCCGCGTCGCCAGGTCGTCGAACCACGCAACGGCGTCCGCTTCCCGCACACCCGCCAGCAGATAGAGGTCCGCCGCGGCGGCGGTCGTGTAGAGCTCGGCGGCCAGATCGTCGGCGTCGACGAGCGTCACCGACCCGATCGGCACGTCCGACCCCGCCGGTGCCACGAGCACCTCGACGAAGGCGGAGTGCAGCGCACGCACGATCGAGTCGAGGGTCGACGAGGTGCGGGTCATGCCGTGCAATCTAGGTGTCCTTCATCCGATCGGACAGGGGTCGGTGTATTTCTTTGGACGTTGGGCCGAATATCGAGGATGCTGCGTCCGCTTGGCTGAACCCACCGACCCGGCACGAAGACCCGACACCGAGGACCGACATGGACGCCGTCACCGCAGTACCCACCCCCCTGAACGAGCCGGTGCACACGTACGCACCCGGCAGCGCCGAGCGAGCGCGGCTCACGCACCATCTGGACCGACTCGCCGCCACGCCCACCGAGATCACCCAGGTCATCGGCGGAAACCATCGCGACGCGACGGGCCCACGCGAGAACGTCGTGCAACCGCATCGGCACGCGTCCGTCATCGGATCGTTCGCGAATGCCACCCACCAGGACGTACGCGACGCCATCGACGCGGCGACCGCCGCCGCACCTGCGTGGCGATCGCTGCCCTTCGACGAGCGCGCCGCCGTCTTCCTCCGCGCCGCCGATCTCCTCGCCGGGCCGTGGCGCGAGACCATCGCGGCTGCCACCATGCTGGGGCAGTCGAAGAGCGCGTACCAGGCCGAGATCGACGCACCCTGCGAGCTGATCGACTTCTGGCGCTTCAACGTCTCGTTCGCCCGACAGATCATGGCCGAACAACCGATCTCCGCGCCCGGCGTCTGGAACCGCGTCGAATACCGCCCCCTCGAGGGCTTCGTCTACGCCATCACCCCGTTCAACTTCACCGCCATCGCGGGAAACCTCCCCACGGCGCCGGCGCTCATGGGCAACACCGTGCTGTGGAAGCCGTCGCCCACCCAGGCCGTCGCCGCGTACCTGACGATGCAGCTTCTCGAGGCCGCCGGACTGCCCCCCGGCGTCATCAACCTCGTGCTCGGTGACGGACCCCTCGTCTCCGAGGTCGCACTCGCCGATCGTCGTCTCGCCGGCATCCACTTCACCGGCTCCACACCGACGTTCCAGCGGCTGTGGCGCGAGGTGGGCGAGAACATCGCCGGCTACGACACCTACCCGCGACTGGTCGGTGAGACCGGTGGCAAGGACTTCGTCGTCGCCCACAGTTCCGCCGACCCGGACGTGCTCACCACGGCGCTGATCCGCGGTGCCTTCGACTTCCAGGGTCAGAAGTGCTCAGCGGCGTCGAGGGCCTTCGTGCCGTCGTCGGTGTGGAAGAGGATGGGGGACACGCTCGTCGACACCGCGTCGTCGCTGCGTTACGGCGACGTCACCGATCTGTCGAACTTCGGTGGGGCGGTCATCGACCGGAAGGCCTTCGACCGCAACGCGGCTGCACTCGAACGCGCGAAGTCCACCCCGGGCATCACCATCGCCGCCGGCGGCACCTGCGACGATTCCGTCGGCTACTTCGTGGACCCGACGATCCTGCTCGGTGACGACGCGGGCGACGAGGCGTTCCACACCGAGTACTTCGGCCCGATCCTCGCCGTGCATGTCTACGACGACTCGAAGCCCGATGCGTTCGAGAACACGCTCGCCATGGTCGACAGCGGGTCGAAGTACGCCCTGACCGGATCGATCATCGCCGACGATCGCGCCGCCGTCACGCAGGCCACCGAGGCCCTGCGCTTCGCCGCCGGCAACTTCTACGTCAACGTTAAACCGACCGGCGCCGTCGTCGGGCAGCAGCCGTTCGGCGGTGCTCGCGCGTCGGGCACCAACGACAAGGCCGGATCACCGCAGAACCTGCTCCGGTGGGCCTCCGCGCGCACCATCAAGGAGACTTTCGTGCCGGCCGTGGACCACACCTACCCTCACCAGGGAGTCTGACCGATGGCCACCAACCCGCTCCGCCCCGTCCTGCTCGCCGCCGGGCGATCGCGCCGCCTCGAACGCGTCGTCGCGCGGTCCGTCCTGACCAGGTCGCTCGTCGAACGCTTCATCGCCGGGAGCACCGAACCGGAGGTGGTCGGTGCCGTCGCCGACCTGCTCGGGTCCGGCCGCGTCGTCAGCGTCGATCACCTGGGTGAGGACACCACCGACGCGGCGCAGGCCACCGCGACCGTCGACGCGTATCTGTCCCTACTGCAGGCATACTCACGCCTCCACACCCCACAGCCTCCGGCCTTCCCGCCCACCTCCGGCCGGCCTCCGGCCTTCCCGCTGGAGATCTCGCTGAAGCTCTCGGCGCTAGGACAGTCGCTCCCCGACGACGGCCACGCCGTGGCCCTCGCCAACGCCCACAAGGTGTGCGCCGCCGCGGACGCCGCGGGAGTGTGGGTGACCGTCGACGCCGAGGACCACACGACCACCGACTCGACTCTCGCGATCGTGCGGGAGCTCCGCAAGGACTTCCCGACTCTCGGCACCGTCCTGCAGGCGTACCTGCACCGCACCGAACAGGACTGCCGCGAGCTCTCCGGTCCCGGATCGCGAATCCGGTTGTGCAAGGGCGCATATCGCGAACCGGCCAGTGTGGCCTTCCAGAAGAAGGCGGACGTGGACGCCTCGTACGAGCGGTGCCTGCGGGTGCTCATGGAGGGGGAGGGCTACCCCATGGTGGCGTCCCACGATCCCCGCATGATCGAGGCGGCGCGACGAGACGCGGCCGAACTGGGACGTGGACCGGACGACATGGAGTACCAGATGCTCTACGGCATCCGCGACGGTGAGCAGACACGCCTGGTGTCGGAGGGGTACCGCGTCCGCGTGTACGTGCCCTTCGGTACGCAATGGTACGGATACTTCATGCGGCGGTTGGCGGAGCGTCCGGCGAACCTGACGTTCTTCCTCCGGTCACTGCTGACCCGCTCCTGACCCCTCGCCGCGCGCGCGATTCGCGCGTCCGTCGAAACTCCCGTCCCGGCACCCCTCGCCGAGGGCGGGAGTGAAGACGGTGTCACCGCAGGTGCGGCAGTGGTGCGTGCGATGGTGACCGATGCCGCACGAGCACGACCTGGCTCCCACGAGAACCGAACGCGCTTGCAGCACATGACCGTTACCGCAGGTGGCCGGTGCCTCCTCGTGCCAGACCCCGTTCATCAGGTGCAGTCGGCGCCGACGGTTCATCACGGACGTCTCCTCGGGAATCACACGTCACGAGGGAAGGTCTGACGTCGGGTGGTGCAGTGACACCCACCCTACACGGTGTCGAACATATGTTCGACTCCGGTGGATCCGATCCGGGACGGATCAGGCGAGCGCGACGCGCGCCACGGCGCCCGAGGTGGGGAACGGTGATCCGCCCGCGGGTTCCACGGTCACCGACAGTGCGGTGGCGCCGTCGACGGGCACGGATGCCGGCTGGGAGAGGTCGTCGGCATCCATCGTCCCGACGGACACGGGCGAGCCCTCGATGAGCCAGACCTGGTAGACCGACCCGGCGGGAGGTGCTGCGACACCCGTCATGCGGAGCACGGCGCGCTCGTCACCGGGGGTGTACTGCACGCTCATGGTGCCGCCTCCGGCCACCGGGGATTCGAGCGGTGCCGCGACGGTCGCGGTGGGAGCCGACGGAGTCGCGCTCTGCTGCACGGCCACCGCCCCGCCCACACCGACGACCACCGCAGCGGCGGCCGCCATCGCGGCAATGCGCCATCCGCGTCGGCGGCTGGGACGAAGGGGGAGGACTGTCGCGCCGTCGGGGTCGACCTGCGCCGTGTCCTCCACGGCCCCCAGGATGCGGACCCGGAGATCGGCGGGGGCGGGAGTGCGTGTCGCGTCCGACGTCACGGCCATCGTCTCGCGGACGTCACGCACGATCGCGTCGAACCTCCGCCTGGTGTGGGCGTCCGTGTCGTCGAGGCGAGTCATGGTCTCGTACTGCTCCGAGGCTGCCATGGCGTCGAGGGCACACAGGTACGCGAGCTCGAGAAGGTCCCGATCCGGCAGCTGCACGGGTCGTTCGGGCGAACCGTGATCGCTCATCTCGGGCTGCCTCCATGCGTGTGGTCGGTGGGTCAGTAAGAGTGGGCGAAAAGTACCCCCGTCACATCCACGGCCGTGCTCTCCTGGCTGATACACCGGGTATTCGGTGCGCTCGCCGCACCGGATGGGCGGAGGGCGTCAGCTCGGTCCGCCCTCGTCGACCAGTCGCGGCCGCAGGTGCTCGAAGATCAGTGTGGTCTCGGTCGCGGCCACCGACGGATGAGCACTGAGGTTCTGGACGACGAAGTCCCTCAGGTGCGCAGAGTCCGTCATCGCGACGTGGATCAGGTAGTCGTCGGCACCGGCGATGAAGTAGACGTCGAGCACCTCGGGGAACGTCGTGAAGGACTCCGCGAACTCGCCCAGGTGGCGCCGGGCACCCGCCAGCAGCCGCACCGCGATCATGGCCTGCAGGCCCTGCCCCAGTGCCGCCGGATCGATGTCGGCGTGGAAACCGCGGACGACCCCGCGCTCGACCAGTGAACGGACGCGTCCCAGACACGTCGACGGGGCGATCCCGGCGCGGGCGGCCAGGGTGTTGTTGGGGATGCGGGCGTCGTTCGCCAGTTCACGCAGGATGACGCGATCGATGCGGTCCAGAGATGCCGCCCGAAGATTGTTCGGTCGCACCGGGGCGGACAGACCTGTGTTCGACGATTCGATGTCCATGAGGCCAGTCTACGAAATTATCGTCACTTCGATTGCGGCTCGGTCGAACGAAGTTCACGATTATCGGACATGACGAGTCATCCGGTAGAGGCGAAGGGCGCACCATGAGAATCGGCATACCTCGGGAACTGAAGAATCACGAGTACCGGGTGGCGGCGAGCCCGGCGGGAGTGTACGACATGGTCGTGCACGGTCATCGCGTCGTCGTCGAGACCGAGGCGGGCGCGGGATCGTCGTTCTCGGACAACGACTTCAAGGCTGCCGGCGCGGAGATCTCGAACTCGGCCGACGAGGTGTGGGCGCGGGCCGAGTTGCTGCTCAAGGTGAAGGAGCCGATCGAGGCCGAATACCACCGGCTGCGGTCGGGCCAGGTCCTGTTCACCTATCTCCATCTCGCCGCGTCGGCCGCATGCACCGATGCCCTCGTCGCGTCCGGCGCCACGGCGATCGCCTACGAGACGGTGACCGGCGCGGGCGGCAGTCTGCCGTTGCTCGCACCGATGAGCGAGGTCGCCGGCCGGCTCGCGACCCAGGCCGGGGCGTATCACCTGATGGCGCAGACAGGCGGCCGCGGTGTGCTGATGGGCGGCGTTCCGGGAGTGAGTCCGGCCAAGGTGGTGGTGATCGGCGGCGGGGTGTCGGGATCCAACGCCGTGGCGATGGCACACGGGCTCGGTGCTGACGTGACGGTGTTCGACCTCGACATCGCCAAGCTGCGGACCATCGACGCGCAGTACCGCGGCCAGGTCAAGACCATGGTGTCGAACAGGTGGGAGCTCGAGCAGGCCGTCGTGGCCGCCGATCTCGTCATCGGGGCGGTCCTCGTCCCGGGTGCCAAGGCCCCGACGGTGGTGTCCAACGCACTGGTCGCACGGATGAAGGCGGGGTCCGTGCTCGTCGACATCGCCATCGATCAGGGCGGGTGTTTCGAGGACTCGCGTCCCACCACGCACGACGATCCCACCTTCCCGGTGCACGATTCGATCTTCTACTGCGTGGCCAACATGCCGGGCTCGGTTCCCCGCACGTCGACGCAGGCGCTGACCAACGCGACGCTCCCGTTCGTTCTCGCTCTCGCCGACCAGGGCTGGGAGCAGGCGTGCGCCACCGTTCCCGGGCTCGCAGACGGTCTCAGCGTGCACGCCGGCAACCTGCTGTCGGACACCGTGAGAACGGCGCTGGGTCGCTAGAGTCGGCCGGTATGACTGTCATCGAGGTCGACACCGGAACAGATCGCATCGAGGCGACACTCGAGGTCCCCTCAGGGGAGGGGCCCTGGCCCGCCGTCGTGATCGTGCACGACGTGTTCGGCATGACCGACGACATCAGGTCCATCGCCCGGCGCTTCGCCGACCAGGGCTACGTCGCGTTGGTGCCGGATCTCTACGCCCGCGGTGGCCGCGCCAAGTGTGTGACAGGAGTGTTCCGGTCGCTTCTCGCGCGCTCGGGCCGGGCGGTGGACGACCTGCTGGCGTGCCGCGACACCCTCACCGCGCGTGCCGACACCACCGGCGCGGTGGGCATCGTCGGGTTCTGCATGGGTGGAGGTTTCGCTCTGGCGCTGGCGCCCCGGGGGTTCGAGGCGAGCGCGCCGTTCTACGGCATCCTGCCCCGTCACATCGAGTCGGCCCTCGAGGGCACGTGCCCGATGGTCGCGAGTTTCGGCAAGCGCGATCCGATGCTGCCGGGCGCGGGCCCGAAGCTCGAGAAGGTGTTGCAGGACAAGGGCGTTGCCCACGACGTCGTGACCTATCCCGGTGCCGGCCACAGTTTCGCGAACGACTTCGGATCGGGTCCGGGTGCACTGGTCATGCGCGTCACCGGATTCGGCTATCAGCACGAGCAGGCCGAGGACGCCTTCGCTCGGGTCTTCACCTTCTTCGGCGAGCACGTCCGGTCGCGCTGACGCCCACGAGGCTCAGCGGCCGACGGCCGGACCCTGCAGCGCCCCGCGCACCTCGCCCGTCTTGGGCTCGACCGCGCCGCGACTCTTGACCCAGCGGCTCGGCAGCTTGCCCACCAGCTCGCCGAGCGGGTTCACCGCAGCGGCGAGGACGTCCACGGTGTCCTGCAGAATCTCCACGCTGACGCTCATGCGCTCGAGGTTGGGCGCCAGCGAACTCAGCGACTCGGCGACGGTCACGAGCTGATCCAGCGGACCGTTGCGTGCCGTCAGCCGCTGGATCGCGCCTTCCTCACCGAGCAGCGTCTCGACGAGCCCGCCCTTGGCGAGGGCGTTGTCGATGACCCCGTTCTCACGGGTCAGCGCCTCGATCACGCCGCCCTCCTTGGTCAGGAGTTCGACAGGGCCGTCCTTCGCGGTGAGGCGCTCGATGGGTCCGTCGACGGCCGTGAGTCGATCGAGCAGACCGCCCTCGGCGAGGAGGCGATCCAGCGCACCGTCCTCCGCGAGGACTCGGGTGAGGGGGCCGTCGTCCGCCAGGATGCGTTCGAGAGGACCGCCGGGCTCGAGCAGTCGATCGAGGGTGCCGCCCTTGCTCGTCAACCTGTCGACGGCGCCACCGGGCTCGAGCAGTCGGTCCAGCGGGCCACCGGGCCGCAGCGCGTGACCCAGTGCGCGGTCGTCGGAGGTGAGCTCGGCCAACTGTCCGAGAAGCTGCAGCGGGCCGCTCCGAGGATTGGCCAGGGTGATGGCGTCGAGTGACCCGGAAGCGCCTGCGGCCAGCGCCATCCGGGTGGTCGCGACGGCCGACTCGGCCACCCCGACCGCCGACTCGGCGACAGCCAATCCGACACGCACCGGCAGTGTGACCGCGGACACCCAGTTCATGGGGTCACTCTAACCCGCGGCGGGAAGGCCGGAGGCCGGTCGGGATGGGACGGCGGGACGGCCGGGGGCGCGGTCAGTGGGCGAGCTTGAGTCCGATGACGCACCCGACGAGCCCTGCGATGAGGGCGATGCGGATCGGCGTCGCGGACTCGGTGCCGGACACCATCGCGTAGACGACGGTGAGCGAGGCGCCGATGCCCACCCACACCGCGTAGGCGGTGCCGGTCGGGATGGTCCGCATGGCGAAGGCGAGACCGCCCATGCTGACGACGAGCGCCGTACCGAAGACGATGGTGGCGACGGGCTTCGTGAAGCCCTCGGACTTGCCGAGTGCGGTGGCCCAGACGGCCTCGAACACGCCCGACAACACCAGAATGATCCATGCCATGAGTAGTCGACTCTCCTGGCACCGTCTTGTCGCTGGCCGGGTACGGTGCGCTCGTCCGGGTCTGTGTCGCAGTCTGTCCCCCACGGTAGCAAAGCGGACACGACGCCGGATCGGGGCTCACAGGAACCTCACAGCGACACCCCGGGCAGGAACCAGCAACGCCGGACACCATGGCACTCGTGAGCGAGAATTCCGTCATGACGACTCCCCGACCGCAGACCACCGCCGAGGCGAAGGTACTGGTGGTCGACGACGAGCCGACCATCGTCGAACTGCTGTCGGTCAGTCTGAAGTTCCAGGGATTCGAGGTCCGCACGGCGCTGGGTGGGCCCGCGGCTCTGGACGTCGCCCGGACCTTCCGGCCGGACGCGTTGATCCTGGACGTGATGATGCCCGACATGGACGGCTTCGGGCTGCTCCGCCGACTGCGCGCCGACGGTATCGACGCGCCCGCACTGTTCCTCACGGCACGGGACTCGGTGGAGGACAAGGTGACCGGTCTGACCATGGGTGCGGACGACTACGTCACCAAGCCGTTCAGCCTCGAGGAGGTGGTGGCGCGCCTGCGCGTGATCCTGCGCCGGTCGGTGCGCGGTCCGGAGGCGCAGCCGTCACGCCTGACGTTCGCCGACATCGAGCTCGACGACGACACCCACGAGGTGTGGAAGGCGGGCGAACCCGTCTCGTTGTCCCCGACGGAGTTCACGCTCCTGCGTTACCTCATGGTCAATTCCGGGACGGTGTTGTCCAAGCCCCGGATCCTGGACCACGTGTGGCACTACGACTTCGGGGGTGAGGTCGGTGTCGTGGAGTCCTACGTGTCGTACCTGCGCAGGAAGGTCGACACGACGGAACCCCGGCTGATCCACACACTGCGAGGCGTCGGCTACGTCCTGCGGGAACCGCGTCGGTGAAGCGGCACCTACGCGCCGTCCCGCTCCGCGTCACCCTGGTGTCGGTGCTGCTGCTTCTCGTCGCCCTCGGTCTCGTCGGTTCGGGTGTGGCCGTGACCTCGGCACTGCAGAACACGCTGACCCAACGTGTCAACGAACAGCTCATGGAGGCGGCGTCCGGCTGGGCCAGACCTCGTGGGGAGCGGTTCCTCGGACCTCCCCCGGAGGAGGCGAACCCGCAGCGTCCGCCCACGGCGTTCTACGTCCGCTCGGTGGCGGCGGACGGCACCGTGCGTACTCCCGTGAACGATGTCGGGGACGATCAGCCCGATCTGACCGGCGTCCTGACCGCCACGCCGACCACTGTCGGATCGGTCGGCGATCCCGACGAGTCGTGGCGCACGGTGACCGTCTCGAACGAGGACGGCCAGACGACGGTCGCGATTCCGCTGGCGGGCAACGAGGCCATCGTCTCCAGGCTCGTGACTCTGCAACTGTCCATCGGTCTCGCAGTGCTGGTGGTGCTGGGTGTCGCCGCGTACTTCCTGGTACGCCGGAGCCTGCGGGCGCTGCAGGAGGTGGAGGTGACGGCCGCGGCCATCGCGTCCGGGGATCTGCATCGACGCGTTCCCGAGTGGAACGAACGCACCGAGGTGGGGCGACTGTCCGCGGCACTCAACGGAATGCTCGCCCAGATCCAGCACGCCTTCGCTGCGACGGAGGCGTCCGAGAACGCGGCGCGCGAGTCCGAGAACGCGGCACGTGCGTCGGAGGACCGGATGCGCCGTTTCGTGGCCGACGCCTCCCACGAGCTCCGGACCCCGCTGACGACGATCCGCGGCTTCGCCGAGCTCTACCGGCAGGGGGCCATGACCGACACCGAGTTGCTGATGACCCGTATCGGGGGAGAGTCGGCGCGGATGGGTCTGCTCGTCGAAGATCTGCTGATGTTGGCGCGGCTGGACGCCCAGCGTCCGCTCGATCGGAGCCCCGTGGACCTCCTCGTGATCGCAGCGGACGCGGTGCACGATGCGGCCGCCACGGCTCCGGAACGAGCCGTGAGTCTGCAGGTGCTCGAGGGCAGCGGCGTGCCGGAGGTGCTGGGGGACGATGCGCGTCTGCGCCAGGTGCTCGGCAACCTGGTGGGCAACGCGCTCCGGCACACCCCGCCGACGGCGTCGATCACCGTGGCGGTCGGAACCGTCGGTGAGACAGCCGTTCTGGAGGTTCGTGACACCGGGCCGGGACTTACCGAGGACGATGCCGAGCGCGTCTTCGAGCGGTTCTATCGGGCGGATCGTTCGCGCACGAGAGAGAGCGGCGGGAGTGGTCTGGGTCTGTCGATCGTGTCCGCGCTGGTCGCGGCCCACAGCGGTCGGGTCTCGGTGGCGAGCGCGCCCGGCCGGGGTGCGACGTTCCGCGTGGAGCTGCCCCTGGCGGGCCGGCGTCCGGGTGGACGGGTGGAGTCAGCCGGAGACGAGCCCCTCGACCAGGACGACGGCGATGAGGAGCATGACCACACCGATCAGGACGTCGAGCACACGCCACGCGACGGGTCTGGCGAAGATCGGCGTCATGAATCGCGCGCCGAATCCGAGGGCCGTGAACCAGACGATGCTGCCCAGCGTCGCGCCGAGGGCGAACCACCAGCGCGCTGACCCGGTCTCGCGATTGGCGACGGAGCCGAGGAAGACGACGGTGTCCAGATAGACGTGCGGGTTGAGCCACGTCAGTGCCAGGCAGGTGAGGACCGCGGACCGCAGCGACACACTCGCTCCGTTCCCGCCGACGGTCAGACTCGTCGGGCGCAGTGCCCGTCGGAAGGCCATGAGTCCGTACACGGTGAGGAAGACGGCGCCGGCGACCGTGACGACGGTGACAGCCGTGGGGTAGGTCTCGACGACCACGCCGATGCCCGAGACTCCCGCGAGGATGAGGACCGCGTCGGACAGAGCGCACACCAGGACGACGGCGAGCACGTGCTGTCGTGCTATGCCCTGACGGAGAACGAAGGCGTTCTGTGCGCCGATCGCGACGATGAGGGAGAGGCCGACACCGAAGCCGACGAACAGGGAGGACATGACCGGAACGCTAGGTCGAACCAGACGATGTAGTCCAGCTCATGTTTTTCAGGACTGATGAGCGTAGCTTCACATCATGCAGTCGGACCAGCTCGAGGCTCTGCGTGCCGTCGTCGACGACGGCACGTTCGAAGCGGCTGCGCGGTCGCTGCACATCACACCGTCGGCGGTGAGTCAGCGCATCAAAGCGCTGGAACTGCGGGTCGGTGCCGTTCTCGTCTCGCGCACGAAGCCCGTGATGCCGACCGAGTCCGGCGTCGTGCTGCTCCGGCTCGCCCGGCAGATCCAGACTCTGACCGACGGCGCCGTGCGGGAGTTGCGCACCGCGGACGACGTCGCTCGGGTGTCGCTGGCCGTCAACTCGGATTCCCTGGCCACGTGGGTGTTGCCGGCGCTCGCGCCACTGGCGGGCTCCGTGATCCTCGACATCCATCGAGAGGATCAGGACCACACCGCCGAACTCCTCCGCGGTGGAACGGTGACGGCGGCGATCACGTCCGTGGACACACCTGTCCGCGGCTGTACCTCGACCAGGCTCGGCTCGATGCGGTACCGCCCCTGCGCGTCTCCGTCGTTCGTGACTCGATTCCTGGACGACGGCGTCACTCCGGACGCCCTGGCCCGAGCCCACGTCGTGGTGTTCGACGAGAAGGACGCGCTGCAGGATCGCTACCTCTCGCGACACGGCGTGTCCGCGTCGGTGCCGCCGCGACACCTGGTGCCGTCGTCCACCGAGTACGCGCGTGCCGTGCATCTGGGCTTCGGCTGGGGCATGCTGCCGGACCAGCAGCGCGGCGGACTCGACGTCGTCGAACTCGACGACACCGTGATCGACGTGGCGCTCCACTGGCAGCAGTGGACGCTGTCGTCGCCGGCGCTCGACACCGTGGCCGCGGCGATCGTCGGAGCCGCGCGGGCGGTTCTCGGACGACCGATCAGCGACGGGGGACGTGCTGCCCGTGGCCGAGCGCCGTGAGCGCTGCGGTGATCTTCTCCTGCGCCTCGTCCAGCGACTCGGGCGACGGGGAGGTGTCGGCGCCGGAGATGTCGAAGTCCGCCATGTCGAAGGCCGGGAACACGTGCAGATGCAGGTGCGGCACCTCGAGACCGGCGATCAACAGACCCGCCCGAGGGGCGTCGAACGCCGACCGGACGGCCTTGCCGACGGTCTGAGCGACCGACGTGAGCGATCCGAAGGTCGTCGGATCGACGTCCTGCCACTGATCGATCTCGGCTCGCGGGACGATCAGGGTGTGACCCTGCGTGACTGGGGCGATGGTGAGGAACCCGACGACGTCGTCGTCCTCCCACACGAAGCGGCCCGGGATGTCGCCGGCGATGATTGCGCTGAACACGGATGCCATGGGCCGACTCTATTCGTCGGCTCCGCATCGGCTCCCGGGTACTTCCCGGGTTCGCCCCGGGTCGGTCCCGGGGCGGCGCACGAGTGTTCGGTGCATGACAACCAACTCAGTGGTGGAGCGGGAAGGCCGGAGGCCGGCCGGTGACGGGCGGGAAGGCCGGAGGCCGGCCGGTGACGGGCGGGAAGGCCGTGGGCCCGGGCGCGGGCGCGGGCCGGAGCCGGGGCCGAGTGGGGGTGCGGCGCGGACGGTGACCGTCGAGCTCGTGGTGCCCGTGTACAACGAGGAGGCCGCGCTCGAAGCCTGTGTCCGCAGGCTGCACGCCTTCCTGCGGGCCGACGCTCCCTGGTCGACGGTGATCACCGTCGCCGACAACGCGAGCACGGACGCGACACGGTCGATCGCCGAGCGCCTCGCCCGGGAGCTCGACGGTGTCTCGGTGCGACATCTGGACGACAAGGGTCGCGGTCGCGCGCTCAAGGCGGCGTGGACGGAGTCGGAGGCCGACATCGTCGCGTACATGGACGTCGACCTGTCGACGGATCTCGGTGCACTCGTGCCCCTCCTGGCTCCGCTGGCATCGGGCCATTCCGATCTCGCGATCGGGTCCCGGCTCGCCTCGTCCTCGCGAGTGGTGCGAGGGGCGAAGCGAGAGTTCATCTCCCGCACCTACAACGTCCTCCTCCGCACGGGTCTGCGGACCAGATTCTCCGACGCTCAGTGCGGGTTCAAGGCCGCGCGCACCGAGGTCGTCCGGGAACTGCTTCCGCTGATCGAGGACACCGGGTGGTTCTTCGACACCGAACTGCTCGTCCTCGCGGAGCGTGTCGGTCTCCGCATTCACGAGGTGCCCGTCGACTGGGTCGACGATCCCGACTCGAGCGTGGACATCGTCGACACCGCACTGGCCGATCTGAAGGGCTGCTGGCGCGTCGGGCGTGCGCTCGCGACCGGCGCCCTCCCGATCGCGGACCTGCGTCTCAGCCTGGGTCGTGGACCCCTGTCGTCCACCGCCTCCACCACCGAGGTCTCCGAACTGAGGGGAGTGCCCGTCGGCATGATCGGTCAACTGGTGCGGTTC
This sequence comes from Rhodococcus sp. NBC_00294, assembly GCF_036163995.1. Classification (NCBI taxonomy): domain Bacteria; kingdom Bacillati; phylum Actinomycetota; class Actinomycetes; order Mycobacteriales; family Nocardiaceae; genus Rhodococcus; species Rhodococcus sp. NBC_00294. The sequence goes on along the minus strand of NZ_CP108043.1, from coordinate 4,422,529 downwards.
GCGCTCGTCGGCGTCGCCAGCACTGTCGCCTACGCGGTGCTGTACCTGATCCTGCACACGATCCTCGGCGCGCAGGGCGCCAACTTCGTCGCGCTCCTCGTCACCGCAGTGCTGAACACCGCCGCCAACAGAGCCTTCACATTCGGGGTCCGAGGCTCCGACGGGGCTGCGGCGCATCATCTTCAGGGTCTCGCGGTGTTCGCCTTCGGGTGGCTCGTCACCGCCGGTTCTCTCGTCGCCCTGCACGAGTGGGCTCCGGGTGCGTCCAAGCACGTCGAGCTCCTCGTTCTCGTTCTCGCCAACCTGGTCGCCACCGTGACGCGCTTCGTCGCGCTGCGCTGGGTCTTCCGGGCTGCATCCTCCGCCCGCACTCGTCAGATGGAGTCCACCTCGTGACCACCCTCCTCACCGCCCCGGAAGATCACGTGCACGACGGGGCTCCGCGCCCGGTCCGTACTCGTTGGGAACCATGGGCCGCTGCGGCCCTGATCCTGGGAACTGCTGTCGCCTACCTCGTGAACCTGAGCAGCAACGGATGGGCCAACTCCTTCTACTCCGCTGCGGTGCAGGCGGGTTCGCAGTCCTGGGAGGCGTTCTTCTTCGGCTCCTCCGATGCCGCGAACTCCATCACCGTCGACAAGCCGCCGATGTCGCTGTGGCTCATGGAACTGTCCGTCCGGGTGTTCGGGCTGAACTCGTGGGCGATCCTCGTGCCGCAGGTCCTGCTGGGTGTCGCCTCCGTGACGCTGCTGTGGCGCACCGTACGGCGACAGTGGGGACCGGCCGCCGGACTGCTCGCAGGACTGGTTCTCGCGCTGACTCCCGTGGCGGCACTGATGTTCCGTTTCAACAACCCCGATGCGCTGCTGGTGCTGCTCATGATCGCGGCGGTGTGGGCGATGATGCGGGCTGTCGAGACCGGTCGCACCCGGTGGCTCGTGGTCGTCGGCACGATGGTCGGACTCGGCTTCCTGACCAAGCAGCTGCAGGTCATGCTGGTGGTTCCCCCTCTGGCGCTGACGTACCTCCTGGCCGGGCCTGTGTCGCTGCGACGGCGCATCCTGCAGTTGTGTGCCGCGCTGGGCGCGATGATCGTGTCGGCCGGATGGTGGATCGCCGTCGTGGAACTCTGGCCGGCGTCGTCGCGGCCGTGGATCGGTGGGTCGCAGAACAACTCGATCCTCGAACTGACGCTGGGATACAACGGTCTCGGTCGGCTCAACGGTGAGGAGACCGGTTCGGTCACGCCCGGCGGCGGCGGTGGTGGTGGCGGCGGAATGTGGGGGGAGACGGGCATCCTGCGGATGTTCGACGCCTCGCAGGGCGGTCAGATCGCCTGGCTCGTTCCCGCTGCGCTGATTCTGGGAATCGCGGCGATCGTGCTGCGCGGCAGGGCTCCTCGTACCGACCTTCGGCGCGCTGCGCTGATCGTCTGGGGACTGTGGCTCCTGGTCACCGGGCTGACGTTCAGCTTCATGGCCGGCATCTTCCACTCGTACTACACCGTGGCGCTGGCGCCGGCGGTCGCGGCGCTGGTGGGCATGGGCAGCGTGGCGCTCTGGCGGGCCCGCGAGCGCCTCGTCGCACGCATCGTTCTCGCCGCGACGGTGGTCGCGACCGTGGTGACGTCCTGGATCCTGTTGTCCCGCAGCGCATCCTTCGTTCCGTGGCTGAAGGTCGTCGTCGTGCTGGTCGGTGTGCTCGCGGTCGTGGGGCTGCTCGTTCCGCGGCTGACTCGCGGCAGGCTCGCCGCGGTCACGGTTCTGGCGGCGGTGATCGCGGGACTCGCAGGACCGACCGCCTACGCCGCGAACACCATCGCGACACCGCATCAGGGCTCCATCGTCACGGCCGGGCCGAACACCGGTGGCGGCTTCGGGCGTGGCGGCATGGACGGCGGGCGCGGCATGCGCGACGGCGGTGCCGGCCGGATGCCCGCCGGGGGACAGGCGCCGACGGGTGCGCCCGGTCAGCTCCCGGGTGGCGCCGCGCAGATGCCGGGTGGCGCGGACGGTGGCGGCGGCATGGGCGGGTTGCTCGATGGCAGTACTCCGAGCGCCGAGATGGTCGCCCTGCTCGAGGAGAACTCGGACTCGTACACCTGGGTCGCCGCGGCGATCGGGTCCAATGCCGCGTCGGGCTACCAGTTGGCGACCGAGGACCCGGTCATGCCGATCGGTGGTTTCAACGGCAGCGATCCCTCCCCGACGCTGGCCGAGTTCCAGCAGCACGTCGCCGACGGTGAGATCCACTGGTTCATCGCGGGCGGCGGTATGGGAGGCGGTGCGTCCGGTACCTCGGCGGAGATCAGCGAGTGGGTCACCGCGACCTTCACCGCCCAGACCGTGGACGGCGTGACACTGTACGACCTCACCGCCTGACCCGGATCCGGTGCAGTGAACCGTGCTGACCACGGTCCACTGCACCGGGATCTCACATCAGCGAAGTTCTCCGGCGATGTCGGCCGAGGCGAGCATCAGCACCAGCGCGGGCACGACGGTGCGTGCGGCGAGCCGGTAGTCGCCCCGGCCGTGCTGCTCGACGATCCGCGCCGACGTGAGGGTCTTCAGATGGTGATAGAGCTGACCGACGGACGACAGTCCCACCGCCGCCTGCAGATCGGCGGCGACCGCGGGACCGCGCAACAGTGCGCGGACCACGGCGAGCCTCACAGGGTGGCCGAGCGCCGCCAGCACCTCGACCGCCCGGTCGGGGGGAAGATCGAGCACGGCGTCGGGCACGTACTCGATGGACCAGGTGACGTCGCCGGCCAGATGGACGTCACCCGAGTAGGACACGAGGCCCCCGGTGGACGCCGCCGTCTGTCGGGGGTCCCCCTCGAGCGCCGCGACCCGAGCCTCCAGGGCTGCGACGCGTGCCTCCAGCTCGCTCACGAGATGCAGGCTAGCCGCCCCACTGTCGCCGGATCCGCCGCAGCCTCGAGGAGCAGCGTCTGATGCTGGGTCAGGTTCGTCGTCGCGGACTCGTACTCGGCTGCGGTCAGACCATGGTTCAGCCACACCACCACGGCGGGGGCGCCGTCCGCGCGGCGGAACTCGAAGCCGTGCGTGAGAACTCCGGGCAGATTTCCGCCCTTGAACCCCATGGCCACGAACCCGGCGTCCGCAGGCGGGTCCTGCCATTCGAGGTGGCGCCTGACGGTGCCGACCCCCGAGCCGTAGGAACCGTCGGCGACGGCGGTGTGGAATCGCGCGAGCTCGGCGGCCGTCCCGGTCGGGCCGAACCGATCGAAGTACGTGAGGAGTTTTGTCTCGTCGCGCGGTCGCGCAGTCGTTCCGTACGTCGCGCGGAAGTCGGCGTCGAAGGCGAACCGCTGTGCGAGCGACCACAGATCGTCCGTGTCGACGGTCGCGTCGAGGGCGCCGAGCGTGACGCCGACGAGGGTGGGTGGTGTGAAGTCGCTCCACCCGCCCGCTGCGGCGGCGTCCCGCAACGCGTCGTCGCCCAGGCGGTACCGGAGGTAGTCGGGCACTCCGTTGTCGCTCTCACGCACCATCGCGGTGACCATGTCGTCGAGCCGCACCGTCGCGGCCGGATCCGTCGGCGATGTTCCGTCGTTCGCGATGCCGAGGCGATTCAGAGCCGCGATGTGGGCACCGCCGTCCGTGCCGGGTGCGTACCACCGCTGCCAGTCGGCGACAGGGATGCGTTCGTCCGGGTCCAGCGTGCCGTCGGCCACGGCGCGGGCGTAGGCACCGAGGTGTACGACCTTCACGGCGGAGGCGAGGGGGTGCGGCGTGTCCGCGTCGTGCTCGGCGGTGTGTCCGAGCCCGTCGTCCACCGCGAAGGACACCGATTCCGGGTGCTCGGCGGCGAAGCCGATCCAGCCGTCGGGTGTGGTCATGTCCGCAACGGGGGCCGGTGCGCACGTCGTGGTGGACGTCGGCTCGGCCGTGCTCGGCGGTGCGGACGAGCACCCGGCCAGCAGAATCGACGCCGCGGTCACGGCGGTGAGAGTGCGCATCATCGGTTCTCCTCGGGTCGCATCGTTCGGCTATTCCGTAATTCCGGAATTACCATAGCGCGAACGGGCGCGCTGGTCCAGAGGTCGTGGCCAGTACGCTGCTCTCGTGCGAGTACTCGTCATCGGTTCCGGAGCCCGTGAACATGCCCTGCTGATCGCCCTGGCGGCGGACCCCGAGGTGAGCGCGGTGATGTGCGCACCCGGCAACGCCGGCATCGAGACCGTCGCCCAGACGTACCCCGTCGACGTCGCCTCCGGGGAGGCCGTCGTGTCGCTCGCTCGCGAGCGCGGCGCCGATCTTGTCGTCATCGGCCCCGAGGTACCGCTGGTGCTCGGCGTCGCCGACGCGGTGCGCGAGGCCGGGATCGCCTGCTTCGGTCCGTCCGCCGCGGCCGCCCGGATCGAGGGTTCCAAGGCGTTCGCGAAGGACGTCATGGCGTCGGCCGGGGTCCGCACCGCGACCAGCGAGGTGGTGGACACGCCGGCACTGCTCGATGCCGCCCTCAACCGCTTCGGGCCGACGTGGGTGGTGAAGGACGACGGACTGGCCGCGGGCAAGGGAGTCGTCGTCACGCAGGACCGCCTCACCGCGCGCGCTCACGCCGCCGAGCTCCTCGAACTCGGCCATCCCGTGTTGCTCGAATCGTTCCTGTCCGGCCCGGAGGTGTCGCTGTTCTGTCTCGTCGACGGCGAGACCGTGGTGCCGCTCCTGCCCGCTCAGGACCACAAGCGCGTCGGAGACGGCGACACCGGGCCCAACACCGGCGGGATGGGCGCCTACACACCGTTGCCGTGGTTGCCCGACTCGATGGTCCAGCGCATCGTCGACGAGGTGGTCGCGCCCGTGGCAGCGGAGATGGTGGCACGGGGTTGCCCGTTCACCGGCCTGCTCTACGCGGGCCTCGCGGTGGACGGTGAGGGCCCCGCGGTCATCGAATTCAACTGTCGCTTCGGTGATCCCGAGACCCAGGCCGTGCTCGCACTGCTCGACTCACCGCTCGGTGCGGCGCTGTACGCGGCATCCACCGGAACATTGGCGGACCTGCCGCCGCTGCAGTGGAAGCAGGGTTCGGCGGTCACCGTCGTGCTCGCCGCCGAGAACTATCCCGGCCGACCGCGCACCGGAGACGCCATCACCGGCGCCGAGAACCCCGGCGTGCTGCACGCGGGGACGGCGCACGGCAGGAACGGTGGCCTCGTGTCGGCCGGGGGCCGCGTGCTCAGCGTCGTCGGCACCGGGGCCGATCTCGCCGCCGCCCGCACCGAGGCGTACGACATCATGGCGCGAGTGTCGTTGACCGGCGGCCACTTCCGCACCGACATCGGACTCTCGGCCGTCGAGGGCCGGATCTCGATCCCCTCCTGACGATGGTCGAGGAATCCGCGCGCTCGCGTATCGAGCCGTTCCGCGTCATGGACGTGTTCGCCGCTGCGGCGCGCCGCCAGGAGACTCACGGCGACGTCGTGTCCCTCGCGGCCGGACAGCCGTCCACGCGTGCGCCCGGGCCGGTCCTCGCTGCCATGCGCACGGCGCTCGACGACGACGTGATCGGCTACTCCGAGACGTTGGGTACCGCGCGGCTGAGGGCGACGATCGCCGCCTACCTGTCGAGGCGATCGCAGGTCGTCATCGAGGCCGAGGACGTCGTGGTGACCACCGGGTCGTCGGGTGCGTTCACGTTGCTGTTCCTCGCGGCGTTCGACGCCGGCGACACCGTGGTGATGGCGCGACCCGGTTATCCCGCGTATCGCAACACGTTGTCCGCGTTGGGGTGTCGCGTGGTCGAGCTGGACTGCGGCGAGGACGTGCGCTTCCAGCCGACGGTCGCGATGCTCGATGCGCTCCCCGAACCTCCGAAGGGACTGATCATCGCCAGTCCGGCCAATCCGACCGGCACGATCATCGATCCCGACGAGTTGGCCGCGCTCGCGCGATGGTGCGACGAGCACGGCACGCTGCTGATCTCCGACGAGATCTACCACGGCATCTCCTACGGCGACGTCGAGTGCCGGAGCGCTCGGGAGTTCTCGGACGGCGCCGTCTCGATCGGGTCGGTCTCGAAGTACTTCTCCATGACCGGCTGGCGTCTCGGCTGGATGGTGCTCCCGCGTTCGCTCACCCGAGCGGTCCAGCGGCTGGCCTCGAACATGACGGTGTGTCCGCCGACCGTCTCGCAGCTCGCCGCGGTCGCCGCCTTCACGGACGAGTCCCTCGCCGAGTTGGACGGTCACGTGCGGCGGTACGCCCGCAACCGCGAGGAACTGCTCGGCGGTCTCCGTGATGCCGGCATCACCCGGCTCGCTCCCGCGGACGGCGCCTTCTACGCGTACGCCGACATCGGGCACCTGACGGACGATTCGTTCCGATGGTGCGCCGACACCCTGAACGAGACCGGCGTGGCCGTCGTCCCGGGTGCGGACTTCGACACGGTGCACGGTCACCACACGGTGCGCTTCTCCTTCGCCGGTGCGACCGAGGACATCACCGAGGCGCTGCGTCGGCTCACCCCGCGACTGCGGTAGTAGGCTGCGCCCCCGTGCGCCTTTTGCGCATCCAGGGATACGCAAAAGGCGCACGGGGGAGAAGCGCCGGTGGCAGCATGTGTACGCATGTCGACCGGCTCCGCTCCCCGCTCGACGCCCAAGGGTCGGCGTCGGCGCGAGGCCCTCATCTCGGCCGCAGCGGATCTTCTGCTGGCCGGAGGGTACGACGCCGTGCGGCACCGGAGCGTCGCGGCGAGGGCCAGGCTTCCGCTGGCGTCGACGACCTACTACTTCGACTCCCTGGACGACCTCGTCACGCACGCCGCGGAACTGAACGGGGTCCGCGAGATCGCGATGATCCGCGACCGGATGACCGCATTCGCGCCGGCTGCGTTGGACACCGCGGACACGGTGGACCTGGTGGTCGACCTGCTCGTGGGTCCGGACGACGGCGACGAGGTCCGGCGGGACCTGATGGTGGCGCGCTACGAGCGGGTGCTGGCCGCGGCGCGGCATCCGCAGCTGCAGGAACTGCACTGCCGGCTGCGTGGTGAGTTGGAGGACATGCTGTCCGACGTGCTGTCCGCCGCGGGTCGGCCCACCGACCGTGACCACGTCCGCCCGCTCCTGGCTCTCGTCGACGGTGTCGTGATGGGCGCGTTGGGGGAGAACGGGGCGGACCTGCGGTCACGCGTGCGGGACGTCCTGCTGGATGCGGTGGACCGTCACGCGCCGTTGTCGCGGGAAGTCCGGAGGACGGTCGCGCAGTAGGGGAACGTGCTCTCGGGCCGTAAACTGGCCGCTCGTGAGCCGTATCCCGAATGTCCTCGCCCACCGTTACGCCAGTCCCGACATGGCCCGTCTGTGGTCACCCGAGCACAAGATCGTGCTCGAGCGTCAGCTGTGGATTGCCGTGCTGCGAGCGCAGGCCGATCTCGGTGTCGACGTCCCGGCGGAGGCCATCGCGGACTACGAGCGAGTGGCCGACCGGGTCGATCTCGAGTCGATCGCGGATCGAGAGCGGGTCACTCGTCACGACGTGAAGGCGCGGATCGAGGAGTTCAACGCCCTTGCCGGCCACGAGCACGTGCACAAGGGTCTGACCAGCCGCGATCTGACGGAGAACGTCGAGCAGCTGCAGATCCTGCGGTCGATGGAACACGTGTACGGGCACGGCGTGGCTGTCGCGGCGCGTCTGGCCGAGCGCGCGGCCGAGTACACCGAGGTGGTCATGGCCGGCCGCAGCCACAACGTCGCGGCGCAGGCCACGACGCTGGGCAAGCGGTTCGCGTCGGCCGCCGACGAGCTGATGGTGGCGTTGACCCGGCTCCGGGAGCTGATCGACCGGTACCCGCTGCGCGGCATCAAGGGTCCGATGGGGACGGCCCAGGACATGCTCGATCTGCTCGGCGGCGATGCCGACAAGCTCGAGACCCTCGAACGCGCGGTGGCGCAGCATCTCGGTTTCGCCCACGTCTTCACGAGTGTCGGCCAGGTCTACCCTCGTTCTCTCGACCACGACGTGGTGTCGGCGCTGGTGCAGGTGGGTGCGGCGCAGTCCTCCTTCGCCCACACGGTGCGTCTGATGGCCGGACACGAGCTGGTGACCGAGGGTTTCCAGCCGGGTCAGGTGGGCTCGTCGGCCATGCCGCACAAGATGAACACCCGGTCCTGCGAACGCGTCAACGGCCTGCAGGTGATCCTGCGCGGCTACGGGTCCATGGCCGCGGAGCTGGCCGGCGCACAGTGGAACGAGGGCGACGTCTTCTGTTCCGTCGTGCGTCGTGTCGCGCTGCCGGACGCATTCTTCGCCATCGACGGGATGATGGAGACCTTCCTGACCGTGCTCGCAGAGTTCGGTGCCTATACCGCGGTGATCGCCCGCGAGCTCGATCGCTATCTGCCCTTCCTGGCGACGACCAAGGTGCTCATGGCCGCCGTCCGCGCAGGCGTCGGTCGGGAGACCGCCCACGAGGCCATCAAGGAGCATGCCGTGGCCGTCGCTCTCGCGATGCGGGAGCAGGGGAGGGAACCGGACCTCCTCGACCGACTCGCGGCCGACGAGCGGTTGCCGCTCGACCGCGCGGCACTCGACACGGCGCTGGCGGATCGGTCGGCGTTCATCGGCGCCGCGCACGCGCAGGTCGCTGCGGTCGTCGCCGCGGTGCAGACACTGGTCGACGCGAACCCGGAGGCGGCTCGGTACACACCGGCTCCCATTCTGTGATGTGAACCGTGACGACGGGGCGGTCTCCCGGTGGAAGTGACGGCCGTCAGACCCTACGGTTCGTCATGTGAGCAAAGTTGTCGTCATCGGAACGGGTTACCTGGGCGCCACGCACGCTGCGTGCATGGCCGAGATCGGACACGACGTCCTCGGGGTCGATGTCGACCCGAGCAAGCTGGCCAAGCTCGAGGCGGGGGAGGTGCCCTTCTGGGAGCCCGGGCTCGAGGAAGTGTTGCAGCGCAACATCGCAGCGGGCCGCCTGCGCTTCACCGCGTCGTACGCGGACGCTGCAGCGTTCGGTGACATCTTCTTCCTCGCGGTGGGCACGCCGCAGAAGAAGGGCGAGTACGCCGCTGACGTGACGTACGTGAACTCGGTGGTGGAGAACCTCGCACCGCTGATCACCGGACCCGCTGTCCTCTTCGGCAAGTCCACGGTCCCCGTGGGCACGGCGGAGCGACTCGGCACGATGGCCCATGCGCTCTCGCCGGCAGGCGAGGACCTCGAGGTGGCCTGGAACCCGGAGTTCCTGCGCGAGGGTCACGCCGTGGAGGACACGCTGCACCCGGACCGGCTGGTGCTCGGGGTCGACAGGAACCGTCCTCGGCGCGCGGAGGAGGTCGCGCGCGAGGTCTACGCGCCCCTGCTCGCCGAGGGGATCCCCTTCATCGTGACCGATCTGGCCACCGCCGAATTGGTCAAGACGTCGGCCAACGCATTTCTCGCGACGAAGATCTCGTTCATCAACGCTATTTCCGAGGTCTGTGACGCGGCAGGCGCCGATATCACCGTTCTGGCCGACGCAATCGGTCACGACGATCGAATCGGACGCAAATTTCTCAACGCCGGGATCGGTTTCGGTGGCGGTTGCCTGCCCAAGGACATTCGCGCATTCATGGCCCGTGCCGGTGAGTTGGGAGCCGATCAGGCGCTGACCTTCCTGCGCGAGGTCGACAACATCAACATGCGTCGTCGCACCGGCATGGTCGAGGTCGTGCGCGACACCGTGGGAACTCTGCTGGGAGCTCAGGTCGCGGTGCTGGGTGCCGCCTTCAAGCCCGATTCCGACGACGTCCGCGATTCGCCGGCTCTCAATGTCGCTGGGCAACTGCAACTTCAGGGTGCCGGTGTGACCGTGTACGACCCGAAGGCCAACGACAACTCGCGCGCGCTGTTCCCCACGCTGGGGTACGCGAGCTCTGCGCTGGAGGCGTGCGCGAAGGCCGACGTGGTACTCGTGCTCACCGAATGGCGTGAATTCCGCGAGCTGGTTCCCGCCGATCTGGAGGGCGTGGTGCGAGAACGCAGAATCATCGACGGACGCAATTGCCTCGACGTGAATATGTGGCGTTCTGCCGGGTGGCACTATCGCGGTCTCGGACGACCCTGAGTCCGACGAAACGACAGTCGACAACGCCATTGATACACTCCTGCCGAATATCGGTCCGAGAACGAGCAGAGGATTGTCGTGTCGAATGAGCTCGGTGGAACCACGACGGCACGGCGACGGCGGGTCCCGATCTGGGTGTGGATCGTGGCCGTCGTCCTCCTGGCTCTGGTCGCGTGGTTCGGGTGGACCGTCTACACGGCGTACAAGGGGCTGAGCTCCGCCCGTGACGATGCACTCGCGGCACGGTCGGCGATCCTGGCCGGCAACGCGGACGAGGGTCGTGAGCGCGTCGCGGACGCGACCGCCGCGTCGACAGATGCGCTGGATGCGACCGAGTCGCCCATCTGGAAGGCCGTCGCCGCCATTCCGGGTGTGGGCTCCCCTCTCGATGTCGTGGGTCCGCTCACCGGACTCGTCCACGACCTCACGACCGAGGTCCTTCAGCCCGCGGTCGACGTCGGTGCGGTGCTGAACCCGAGTGAACTGCGCGCCGACGACGGCACGATCGATCTGGGTGCGCTGCGCGAGGCGTCGCCGACCCTCGAGCAGGTGTCCGCCTCGGCGACCGCACTGAACCAGCGCGCGGAGTCCATCGACACCGACAGTTATCTACCGCAGGTCACCGAGGCCGGTGATTCGCTGAAGGCGCAGTTGGACGATCTGTCCGGGCTGCTCACCAACACCAGCCTGGCGTCGAAGATCCTCCCGGACATGCTCGGCGAGAACTCACCCAAGAGCTACTTCCTGGCGTTCCAGACCAATGCCGAGTCGCGCGGTACCGGCGGGCTCATGGGTGGATTCGCCATCATCGACGCGGACCGGGGCAAGATCTCGCTCGACGCACTGGCGAAGAACAGCGAGCTCGGTGCCCTCTACGACCCGATCGATCTGGGGCCCGACTTCGCCAAGGCGTACGGCAACCAGTACAACGCGACGGCCAACTGGCAGAACGCGAATGTGAGTCCTCACTTCCCGTACACGGGGGAGATCCTCCGGTCGATCTGGCAGCAGGAGTCCGGTCAGTCCGTCGACGGTGTGCTGGCGACCGACCCGGTCGCGCTGAGTTACATCCTCGGCGTGGTCGGCCCGGTGACTCTCGCCGACGGCGAGCAGGTCACGTCGGACAACGTGGTGAACCTGACGCAGTCGGAGGCGTACTTCCGCTTCGCCGACGACAACCTCGCGCGCAAGGACTACCTGCAGCAGATCGCGGCCCGCGTCTTCTCCAAGGTGGAGGGCAAAATCAACGATCCTGCGGGACTTCTCGACGCCATCGGACGTGGCGTCAGCGAGGGCCACACCGCCGTCTGGAGCGCGGACCCCGCGATCCAGAGTGTGCTCTCCGGAACCAAGATCGCGCACGAGGTGCCGGACGATCCCGCGCCGTACGCCGCGCTGGTGGTCAACAACGGTGCCGGTGGCAAGCTCGACTACTACCTCGAGCGAGACATCACCTACACCGCGACGTCCTGCGAGGGGGACACCCGGACGACCCAGATCACCGCCTCCGTGACCAACACGGCTCCGCCGCAGGAGTACCCGACGTACATCGCCGGACGTCAGAACGAGACGACCGCGTACGAGGGTCCCCCCGGAACCAATCGATCGGTGGTGTCGGTCTTCACGACGACGGGGTCGACGCTGACGAAGGCGTCGATCGATGGTCAGCAGGTGTTCGTGCTCACCGGGCAGGAACGGGGCCATCCGTTCTTCTACACGCCGTTCGTCGTCGAGCCGGGGCAGACCAAGACCCTCGTCCTCGACCTCGTGGAGCCGACGGCGCCGGGTGCTGCGCGGGTGCCGCTCCAGCCTGCGACGCTCCCCGGCACCGCCACCGTCGACGTGCCGGACTGCTCGGGATCCTGACGCGGCTCTCGTGAGATCGTGACGCGCTGGTCACAGCTGTCTGTGACCGGCCCCATTGCACTCCGCCGCCAGGCATGGTTAGGCTCGCCTTACAGTCGCTCGATCCCCCGAGCGTGCCGCAGGCGAGGAGGTCCGATGTCGACAGCGTTCGAACTCGACGCCGCGACGCTCGATGCGGAACCGGGCTTCTATCCGGCGTCGGTGCTGTCCACGACGGCGATCTCGCCCAGCATGGTGCGCATCGTTCTCGGCGGCCCGTGGGTGGAACGGTACGTCGGCGTCGAGGCACCGGACGAGTGCGTGACCGTGTACTTCCCGCCCGCCGTCGACGACGTCCTGCCGCCGATGACCTGCTGTAAGGGCGTGTGGGGCTACCACGACGCGGCGACGCGGCCGGAGTGCCGCAACTACACCGTCCGCATGCGCGACGACGACACGCTGACCATCGACTTCGTCCTGCACGAGAGCGGCGTCGCATCGAACTGGGCGCGGCTGGCGCGCCCGGGCCACAGCGTCGTCCTCTCGCGCCCCCGCTCCTGGTACCGGTGTCCCGAGGACGCCGCGTGGCAACTGCTCGTGGCGGACCAGACGGGTCTGCCGGCCATCGCCCGAGCACTCGAACAGGCACCGGCCGGGCTGCGGACCCACGTCGTGCTCGAGGTCCTCGACCCCGCCGACATCCAGTCGTTCGACACGGCGGCGGACGTCACCGTCGACTGGCGCGTGGGTACCGGCAACGGTGTGATGCCGAGCGTTCTCCCCGATGCGGTCGCGTCGTACGAGCGTCCCGCGGGCTCCGGATACGTGTGGTTCGCCGGTGAGGCGGGCGCGTCCCGCGTGGTGCGCTCCCACGTGCGCAAGCAGTGGGGCATGAGCACCCGTGAGTGCTCGGTCATCGGATACTGGCGCGAGCGCGCCGAGGAGTGGCTGGCCTCCTACAAGCGGTACGAGGCGATGGCGCTCGCGGGCTACAAGCGCGCTCTGCGCGAGGGCAAGTCGGAAGCGCAGGCGCAGGACGAGTTCGAGGCACTCCTCGAGCGCGTCGGCCTCTAGCTCTTCTCGGGATCGGCGATACGGCCACCGGGCATCGCGAGCGCGGCGATCAGCAGCAGGACCGCTCCGCCGATCACCGTGTAGAACACGATGTGCAGACCGTCGCCGAGTTCGGTCGGCGATGCGTCGTCTCCGACGGTGGCATTGACGATGGCCCCGCACACCGCGATGCCGACGGCGCTGCCGAGGTTGCGGGCGAACGTGTTGGTGGAGGTGACCACTCCGCGCTCGGACCAGTCGACACTCGACTGCGCCGCGATGAGCGCAGGGCCCGCGATCAGCCCCATCCCGGCTCCGATCACGAGGCACCCGACGCAGATCTCCCACACCGACGACGTCGTGGTCCATCCCAGTGTGAGCAGCGAACCGGCCGTGACGATCGACCCACCGATGACCGCGGTGCGCCGGAACCCGATGCGCAGATACACCCGACCCGACTGTGACGACATCAGCGGCCACGACAGCAGGAGCGGTGCGAGGGTGAAGCCGCCCGCCAGTGCGCTCAGCCCCAGTACGCCCTGGACGAACGTCGGGACGTACGTGGTGAGCGTGAGCACGACGGCGCCGATGACGGCGCCCACGGCGCTCGTGGCGACCAGGACGCGACGCGTCAGCACCCACAGTGGCAGCACGGGGGACGCGACGCGTCTCTCGACGAGCACGAAGGCGGCGAGCCCGGCCACTCCGACGGCGAAGACCGCGACACTCGCTCCCGACGTCCACGCCCACGACTGACCACCCTCGAGCAGCCCGAGGATGAGGGCGCCCGCGCCGACGGTGAGCAGCGCGGCGCCGACGTAGTCGATGCTCTGCCGCGTCGACGGCCTCGCCGTCTCGTCGAACTTGCGGATCAGCATCATCGCCGCGACCAGGCACAGCGGGATGTTGACGAAGAAGATCCAGCGCCACGAGAGGAACTCGGAGAAGATGCCGCCGAGACTGGGACCCACGATGGACGACATCGCCCACACGCTGGCCAGGTAGCCCTGCGCCTTCGCGCGCTCGCGCACGGTGTAGATATCGCCGGCGATCGTCTGCACCATCGGTTGGATCGCGCCCGCGCCGACGCCCTGGATCGCCCGGGCGACGATGAGGGCGGGCATGCTCCAGGCGATCCCGCACAGCACCGAGCCGATCGCGAAGACGGCGATGCCGAACAGGACGAGACGCTTGCGGCCGAAGAGATCCGCCAGCTTGCCGTAGACCGGCACGGTGACGGCCTGTGCGAGCAGATAGATCGAGAAGAGCCACGGGAACTGGGAGAAGCCGCCCAGGTCGTCGACGATGGTGAGGACGGACGTGGCGATGATCGTCGAGTCGAGGGCGACGAGCGAGTTGCAGAGCATCAGCGCCGCCAGGATCGGGCCTCGTTCGGACCGGAATCCGACCTGCACCCTGTCCGTCGTCGTCACCCGCCACACTCCTTCGTTCGCCTCGGTACCGAGGGTCCCTCCGAACACTGCCAGACACCGCCACCACCGCGATGCGCGGCACGACTACGCTCGAACGTCGTGCGCCCCTCTCTCTCGCAGTATCCCCATCTGGCGGCCGGCAAGGTCCGCGACCTGTATCGCATCGACGACGACCATCTGCTCCTGGTGGCGAGCGACCGCATCTCCGCGTACGACCACGTGCTGTCGACGCCCATTCCTGACAAGGGTCGCGTGCTCACCGCGATGAGCGTGTTCTTCTTCGACACTCTCGGCGTGCGCGATCACCTCGCCGGAGACGCGGAGGATCCGCGGATCCCGCAGGAGGTGCTCGGCCGCGCGCTGGTGGTGCGCGCGCTGCGCATGGCACCGGTCGAGTGTGTCGCCCGTGGCTACCTCACCGGGTCCGGGCTGCTCGACTATCGGGAGACGGGTGCGGTGTGCGGCGTTCCGCTCCCGGACGGTCTCACCGAGGCGAGCACGCTCCCGGAGCCGATCTTCACCCCCGCCAGCAAGGCGGCGATCGGCGATCACGACGAGAACATCGACTTCGATTCCGTGGTCGCCCTGGTCGGAGCCGACACGGCGGACAAGCTGCGCTCGGCCACGCTCGACATCTACGCGCGCGCCGCGGAGTTCGCCGCCGGACGCGGAATCATCCTCGCCGACACCAAGTTCGAGTTCGGTGTCGACGACGACGGCGAGGTGGTCCTCGCCGACGAGGTGTTGACTCCCGACTCGTCCCGGTACTGGCCGCTCGACGGCTACACCGAGGGGCAGGCGCAGCCGAGTTTCGACAAGCAGTTCGTCCGGGACTGGCTGACCGGTGAGTCCGGATGGGACCGCCACGGCGATGCACCGCCCCCGCCGCTGCCCGACGACATCGCCGACCGCACCCGGTCGCGTTACGTCGAGGCGTACGAACGACTCTCGGGTCTCTCCTTCGACGATTGGGTACGACCGTGACCGACATGCAGACGCACGACGCGCAGCAGACGACACCACCGATCGCCAAGACCGTTCCGCACACGCGCACCCACCACGGTGACGTCGTCGTCGACCCGTACGAGTGGTTGCGGGAGAAGTCGGATCCCGAGGTCGTCGCGTACCTCGAGGCGGAGAACGCCTACACCGAGGCACAGACGGCCCACCTGGAGCCGCTGCGCACGGCGATCTTCGACGAGATCAAGTCGCGCACACAGGAGACCGATCTGTCGGTGCCCACGCGCCGCGGACTCTGGTGGTACTACGGGCGCACGCTGGAGGGCAAGAGTTACGGCATGCAGTGCCGCTGCCCGGTCGCCTCGGTGGACGACTGGACGCCGCCCGCGCTCGAACCGGGTGTCGAGGTCCCCGGCGAGGAGATCGTCCTCGACGCCAACGTGCTGGCAGAAGGACACGATTTCTTCTCGCTCGGCGCATTCTCCCTGAGCGACGACGGACACCTGCTCGCGTACTCCGTCGACACCGCCGGCGACGAGCGGTACACGTTGCGCATCAAGGATCTTCGTACCGGAGAGCTGTTCCCGGACGAGATCGAGCAGACCGCTCCCGGAGCGACCTGGTCCGCCGATCAGCAGTACCTCTTCTATCAGACCGTGGACGACTCGTGGCGTCCGGACAAGGTGTGGCGACACCGGATCGGGTCGCCCACGTCCGAGGACGTGGTGGTCTTCCACGAGCCGGACGAGTCCTACTGGGTCAGTTTCGGATCCACGCGCAGCGAGAAGTACCTCGTGATCTGGGTGGGGTCGAAGGTCACCACCGAGGGCTGGTACCTCGACGCGCAGGATCCGACGGGCGAGTTCCACGTGATCCTGCCGCGCAGGGACGGCGTCGAGTACAGCGCGGAGCACGCCGTGGTCGCGGGCCGCGACCGGTTCCTGATCCTGCACAACGACGTCGTCGACGGAGTGAAGGCGGAGAACTTCGTCCTGGCCGACGCGCCGGTGGAGGACCCGTCGGACATGACGATTCTCCTGGAGCACGCCGACGACGTGCGGCTCGAGGACGTCGACGCGTTCGCGCACCACCTGGTGCTGTCGTACCGCCGGGAAGCCGTGCCGCGCATGGCCTTGTGGCCACTGCTCGACAGCGGCTACGGCGAGCGTCACGAGCTCGAGTTCGACGAGGAACTGTTCTCGGTGGGTCTCGGCTCGAATCCGGAGTGGGACGCACCGCTGCTGCGTTTCGGCTACACCTCGTTCATCACGCCCTCGCGCGTCTACGACTACGACCTGGCCTCTGGCGAGCGCATCCTGCGCAAGTCGCAGCCGGTGCTCGGCGATTTCGACCCGACGCGGTACACCCAGACCAGGGAGTGGGCGACGGCGGAGGACGGCACGCGAGTGCCGCTCTCGGTGATCCAGCGCGTCGACGTCGAGGTGTCCGAGGGCGGCGCGCCGACGTTGCTGTACGGGTACGGCTCGTACGAGGCGAGCATGGACCCGGGCTTCTCGGTGTCGAGACTGTCCCTGCTCGATCGGGGCATCGTGTTCGTCATCGCGCACGTGCGCGGCGGCGGGGAGATGGGCCGCCTCTGGTACGAGGACGGCAAGATGCTACACAAGAAGAACACGTTCACCGACTTCGTCTCGTGCGCACGGCATCTGATCGACACCGGGGTGACGTCTCCCGATCGTCTGGTGGCCGACGGTGGCAGCGCGGGCGGCCTCCTCATGGGAGCGGTGGCCAACCTCGCACCCGAACTGTTCGCGGGCATCCTCGCCAACGTCCCGTTCGTGGATCCGCTCACGTCCATTCTCGACCCGTCGCTGCCGCTCACGGTGATCGAGTGGGACGAGTGGGGAAACCCGCTGGAGGACAGAGACGTCTACGACTACATGAAGTCGTACAGCCCGTACGAGAACGTGGCGGAGAAGGACTACCCGGCCGTCCTGGCCATCACCTCGATCAACGACACGCGCGTGCTCTACGTCGAACCCGCGAAGTGGATCGCCGCTCTGCGGGTGAAGAACACCGGCAGCGAGCCGATTCTGCTGAAGACCGAGATGAGTGCCGGGCACGGCGGGGTCAGCGGGCGATACGAGAAGTGGAAGGAGATCGCCTTCGAGTACGCGTGGGTGATCGAACGCACGGGTGCGATTGCCACGGGTGGCCGCGATACGGCAAGCTGACGGCGTTCGCCGGGGGGTGGACTGCAGCGAATGACGGTCGGGGGCCACAGTGAGTGAACGTCGTGATGTCGAGTTCGTGTCCGGGGACGCCACCTGTGCGGCGTGGCTGTACCGTCCGGACACACCGAGCGAGCGGCAGCCGATCGTCGTCCTCGCTCACGGTCTCGGCGGTGTCCGCGAGATGCGGCTCGACGCGTACGCCGAGCGCTTCACTGCTGCCGGCTACGCGTGCCTGGTGTTCGACTACCGCCACTTCGGCGCCAGTGGCGGCGAGCCACGGCAGCTCCTCGACATCAGGCTCCAACTCGAGGACTGGGCGTCGGCCATCGCGCACGCCCGCACGATCGACGGGATCGATCCGACCCGAGTGGTGCTGTGGGGGTCCTCGTTCGGTGGTGGCCACGTCCTCGAGGCCGCCGCTCGGGACGGCCGGGTCGCCGCGGTGATCTCCCAGTGCCCGTTCACCGACGGGCTCGCGTCGGCCCTGGCCACGCCGCTGAGCACGACGCTCAGGATCACCCCGCTCGCCGTCCGGGACATCGTCGGATCGCTCCGGGGCAAGCCTCCCGTGATGGTGCCGCTCGCCGCGGAACACCGTGGTGTCGCACTGATGGCCAGCACCGATGCGCTCGACGGGTACCTCGGTCTGCAGCCCCCCGGTTCCGCCTTCTCCAACGAGGTGGCGGCTCGGTTCGCACTCGCCATCACCCGGTACTTCCCCGGCCGGGCGGCGAAGAAGATCACCGCGCCGGTGCTGTTCTGCGTGTGCGATCCGGACACCGTCGCACCGACGAAGGCGACCCTGCGCCATGCGGCGAAGGCGCCTCGCGGACAGATCGAGGTGTACCCGTACGGCCATTTCGAGATCTATGTCGGCGACCCGTTCGAGCGCGTGGTGGCCGATCAGATCGCGTTCCTGGAGCGCACGGTCCCGCTGGGCTGACTCACCGCCAGCGGTACCGCACCTGGGGCCGTCCGGCCCTGCCGTACTCGGTGTGCCGCTCGACGAGCCCGTCGTCGGCGAGCCGTTCGAGATAGCGCCACGCCGTCACCCGGGAGACGCCGACGGCCTTGGCTGCCTCGGAGGCCCCGAGTCCTTCGGGCTGTGCCCGCACGCTGTTCGAGATCTCGGTGAGTGTCGCCGGAGCGATGCCCTTGGGGGAGGCGGCGCGCTCGTCCGCGGTGCGCAGAGAGGCCATGGCGCGGTCGATGTCGCGTTGACTCACCGCCGACTCGCCGTCGCGCAGGGCGCTGCGAAACTCGCCGTACCGTTCCAGCTTGTCCCGGAACGCCGCGAAGGTGAAGGGCTTGAGCAGGTACAGCACCACCCCGTGCGCGACGGCGTTGCGCACGACGGCGAGGTCGCGCTCGGAGGTGATGGCGATGACGTCGGGTCCGGGGCGCAGTCCACCGAGTGCGGCGGCGACGTCGATGCCGTTGGCGTCCGGCAGCCCGATGTCGAGCAGGACCAGATCGAACGGCGACCCGTCGGCGATGGCCTTGGACGCCGCGCGCATGGCGCCCGACGCGGTGTGCACCATCGCACCCACGGTGAAGCCGGGGACACGACCGACGTAGCTCGAATGGGCTTCCGCGATCAGGGGTTCGTCCTCGACGATCAGCACGCGGATGGTGGTGTCGTCGGGACCGGGTGCCTCACTCATGCGGGATGCTCGCGGTGACGACCGATCCGTAGGTCGTCTCCGACGTCAGGGTCCCGTGATGGCGTTCGACCACCTGGGTGACCAGCGCGAGACCGAGGCCCCGCGAGCCGGACTTGGTGGAGTAACCGCGGGTCCGTGCTCTCGCCAGGGCGTCCGCGTCCATTCCCGGTCCACTGTCCGCCACCTGGATCACGAGGTCCGTCTCGCTCTCGCGCACGGTCACCTCCACCCACGGCTCGTCCGACTGCTTCGCTGCATCGATCGCATTGTCTATCAAATTTCCGGCGAGAGTGACCAATTCGCGTCGGTCGAAGGACTCGGTGTCGGTGAGGGCGGTGTCCTCGGTGACCGTGAGCTCGACGCCCTGCTCGGCGGCCTGGCTCACCTTGCCCAGCAACAGTGCTGCGACCGCGGGTTCCTGCACCGTGCTCATGAGCCGGTCGATGAGGTTCTGCGACAGCTCGAGTTCCTGGGTGGCGAACTCGACCGCCTGCTCGGTGCGGCCGAGTTCGACCATCGTGATGACGGTGTGGAGACGGTTCGCCGACTCGTGCGCTTGCGAGCGCAGCGACTCGGCGAAGGACGTCATCGAGTCGAGTTCGCCCATGACACGCTGCAATTCGGTGTGATCGCGCAGCACGGTCACCGTGCCGAGCCGGCGGGACCCGTGCAGGACGGGGTCCTGGGTCACCACGAGGACACGCGTCGTCGTCAGGTGCATCTCGTCGCGAACGGCGGTGTCGCCCAGTCCGCGCAGCGATTCCGGAAGGCGCTCGCGCGTCACGGGACCCTCGGGCAGGTCCAGCAGCCGCCGCGCCTCGTCGTTGACCAGCTCCGCCTCCGAGTCGTCGCCCCACACCACCAGCCCCTCGCCGATGGAGTGCAGGACGGCGTCGTGGTGCTCGTACATGCTGCGCAGTTCGTCGGGCGCGAGCCCGAGGGTCTGACGACTGAGCCGCCGATTGAGTAAGTACGACGCCGCGAGGGCCACGCCGAGTGCCGCCGCGATGATGCCGAGGACTGCCGGGAGCCCGGCGACGAACTGACTGGAGATCTTCTGACGGGTGACCCCGGCGGAGACGAGCCCCACGACGCGGCCGTCGTCGAGCACGGGCGTGACGGCGCGGATCGACGGTCCCAGAGATCCGCGGTACGTCTCGGTGAACGTCTCGCCGGCGAGCGCCCGGTCGATCGTGCCCGTGAACTGCCCGCCGATCAGCTCGGTGGTGGTGTGGGTGAAACGCGTGCGGTCGGGCGACATGACGACGATGAAGTCCATCCCCGTCGCGATGCGCACGCGCTCGGTCACCGGTTGCAGCGCGGCCGTCGGATCCGCACTCGCGAGTGCGGTCACCGTGGACGGGGCAGTCGCGATCGAGACGGCGATGTCGACGACCTCCCGGCGGATGCTCTCGTCGCTGTCCCGGCGGGCGTCGACGAGAGCGAGAGCGCCGCCGAGCGTCACGAGGAGCACCACGACCGCGAGCTGGCCGACGAGGAGCTGCCGCGCCACGCTGCGGCGTCGCCGGGTGTTCGTGCTGCTCACGGGGTTCCTCCGGGTTCGACTGTTCTGCTCACGACGTGCGCGTGACCGCTGTACACATGAACGAAATGAACTCATTGGTGACTCGGGTCACGCTCATGGACCACCATTCCATTCAGACAAGCGTGATCCACCTCACGCCACGATCGTAAGGACAACCATGACCGCCAGCACCGACGCCGTACCGTACGACGCGACCCCTCCGCCCAAGAAGAAGCGGGACAAGACCCACTGGCTCTACAGCGCCGTCATCGTCGCCGTGATCGGTGGTGTGGTCCTCGGACTGGCGGCTCCCGACCTCGCGTCCGAGTTCGGAGTCCTGGGAACGATGTTCGTGTCCCTCATCAAGATGATGATCAGCCCGGTCATCTTCTGCACCATCGTGCTGGGCATCGGGTCGGTCAAGGCCGCGGCCAGCGTCGGCAAGGTCGGCGGCCTCGCCCTCGGCTATTTCATCGCGATGTCGACCTTCGCCCTCGCCATCGGCATGATCGTCGGCAACCTGATCCAGCCCGGTTCGGGCCTGAACATCCAGGCGGATCCGGAAGCCGGTGCGGAGCTCGCCGGAACAGCCGCAGAGGCCGGAGGGACCCTCGAGTTCTTCCAGGGAATCATCCCGACGTCGCTGCTGTCGTCGCTCACCGAGGGCAGCGTGCTGCAGACCCTCTTCGTCGCGCTGCTCGTCGGCTTCGGCCTGCAGGCCATGGGCAAGCAGGGTGAGGGCATCCTCCGCGGCATCGGCTCGATCCAGAAGCTCGTCTTCCGCATCCTGGCCGGCATCCTGTGGCTCGCCCCGATCGGTGCCTTCGGCGCCATCGCCAAGGTCGTCGGTGACACCGGCTTCGAGGCCGTGGTCCAGCTGGCCACCCTCATGCTGGCCTTCTACCTGACCTGCACCATCTTCGTCTTCGGCATCCTCGGCACGATCCTGCGTTTCGTGTCCGGCGTCTCGATCTTCAAGCTGGTCAAGTACCTGGCCCGCGAGTACCTGCTCATCGTCGCCACCTCGTCCTCCGAGTCGGCGCTGCCGCGCCTCATCGCCAAGATGGAGCACGTCGGAGTGCAGCGCACCACGGTCGGCGTCGTCGTCCCCACCGGCTACTCGTTCAACCTCGACGGCACCGCGATCTACCTGACGATGGCCTCGATCTTCATCGCCGACGCCATGGGCAACCCGCTCGGCATCGGCGAGCAGGTCTCGCTGCTGCTGTTCATGATCATCGCCAGCAAGGGCGCGGCCGGCGTCTCCGGCGCCGGACTGGCCACGCTCGCCGGTGGTCTGCAGAGCCACCGCCCCGAGCTCCTCGACGGCATCGGCCTCATCGTCGGCATCGACCGGTTCATGTCCGAGGCTCGCGCCGTCACCAACTTCTCGGGCAACGCCGTCGCCACGATGTTGGTCGGCACCTGGACGAAGACGATCGACAACGAGCGCGTCAAGGACGTCCTCGGTGGCAAGCTCCCGTTCGACGAGACCACGATGGTGGACGACGGACACGGAGAGGCCCGCGATCCGGAAGCCAAGCCCGACCTCGTGAAGAACTAGCACCGCACGCACCGACCGAGAGCGGGCGCATCCTCCACGCAGGGAGGGTGCGCCCGCTCTCGTGCTCACGGGTTACCGGCCGGTACTGTGAGCCCATGACAGAACTGCAGAACGTCGGCATCAGCACTCTCGGCGGCGCTCCCACCTCGCTCGAGGAGTACAGCGGCCGCGCGGTGCTCGTGGTCAACGTCGCCTCGAAGTGTGGCCTGACCCCGCAGTACACGACGCTGGAGAAGCTGGCCCGCGAGTACGCGGACCGCGGACTCTCGGTCGTGGGCGTTCCCTGCAACCAGTTCGGTGGCCAGGAGCCCGGCTCGGCCGAGGAGATCGAGACGTTCTGCTCCACGACGTACGACGTCACCTTCCCGCTGATGGAGAAGGTCGACGTCAACGGCGAGAACCGGCACCCGCTCTACGAGATCCTGACGCAGACCGCGGACTCCGAGGGGAACGCGGGAGACGTGCAGTGGAACTTCGAGAAGTTCCTCGTCTCGCCGGACGGCGAGGTCGTGGGCCGATTCCGCCCCCGCACCGAACCGGACGCCCCCGAGGTTCTCGCGGCGATCGACAAGGTGCTGCCCGTTCCGACTCTCTGACGTCGCCCGGCGTTCACGCGGGACGAGACCGTCGTACACCTCGGTGTGCGACGGTTTCTTCATGAGTGCACGTCTGATCGTGTCCGTGTCCGGTATCCGAGACGAGACCCGCGACGCCGCCGCCGAGTTCGCCGCGGAGATGGATCGCCGCGACATCGAGTTGTCGCTTCTCGTGGCCCCGCGGTTGAAGGACAAGTACCGCCTCACGCGCGACACCGAGACGCAGGACTGGCTGCGCATGCGCCGCGATCACGGAGACGCACTGGTCTTGCACGGATACGACCAGGCGGCCACCAAGCGGCGTCGCGCCGAGTTCGCGACCCTCCCCGCTCACGAGGCGCAGCTGCGGTTGCGCGCCGCGGACCGGGTCATGGAGGAGATCGGCATGCGCACCCGCGTGTTCGCACCGCCCCGCTGGGTCGCCTCACCGGGTGCGGTGTCCGCCCTTCCCACGGTCGGGTTCCGCGTCTTCGCCGGGCTCGCCGGCATCCAGGACCTCGAGCGGGGAACCACGGTGCGCGGTCGGGTCCACGGTATCGGTGAGGGCTTCGGCACCGGATCCGGTGGCTACGTCTGGGAGCCCGGGTCCACGGAACCGTGGTGGTGCCGCGCGCTCGTCATGGGTGCCGGCCGTACGGCTCGCCGCGGCGGCGTGGTGCGACTGTCGGTGAGCGCCAAGCAGCTCGGCCGTCCGGGCCCCCGTGCCGCCATGCTCGACGCGGTGGACCTGGCGCGCTTCCACGGTGCGACGTCGGCCCGCTACGAGTGGGTTCCGCGCTCACGCACCGCTGTCGCCTGACCCGGCCGCGACCTGCGCGTCGTACAGGTCGTAGGGATCCGCGATCGGCATCCCGAGGGCCTCGGACAGGGACTCCGCCGACCAGCTCGTTCCCTCGGCATCGGTGTCCACGGCGCCGTCCGAGGTGAGGTTCGACCGGAAGATGCCCGCGGCAGACGCGGGCAGGAAGTCCTCGTAGACAACGGGTTCGAGCCCGTCCGGCGTGCGAAGGTAGTAGGCCAGTCCGCGCTCCGCCATCTCCTGATCGGTGCCGGGGAAGTGCTGCGCCCACTCCCGGGCAGCGGCCTCGTCGGAGAGGCCGTCCACCCGCGCCATCGCGGTGTCGTACACCTCCCGGCCGCGGCGGGTGAGGGCGACGCCCCGTGCCTCCACCTCACCGAAGCGGACGCGGAGCCGATCGGAGAACGTGGCACCGGACGCGTCGCGAAAGAGTCGAGGTTCGGCGAGAGCTCGGAACGATGTCTGGCGCAACAGCACCGGCGCGGTCCACCGAGGGGGTCCCTGGATCCGGTCGATCATCTCGATACCGCGCTCGGCCATGCGGCGGTACAGGTCGTCGATGTCGAGCACCCGCGGCGTCAGGTGGTTGATGTGCGTCGACGACACCCCGCCGATGTCCGCGGCCACCGACGACACGGCTTCGAGCTCGTCGTACCAGGCGCGATCGACGGGCTCCGTGCCGAGTTCGAAGACGGCGACGGCGCCGTCGACGAGCGTGGTGGCCTCCGGTTCCGGTAACCCGCCGTCCTCGGCGGCACGGACCGCGAGGCGCACCAGGTCGGGCGGGACGAGCGTGCGCGCCTCGAGTGCGGTCGAGAGTCGCTGCTCCAGATCGGCGGTGAAGAATCTGCGGTCGTCGACGACGAGCATGGAGCAGAACACCCGGAACGGGTTGCGGGCCAGCTCGATCGAGTCCACGGGCCGGAACGCCGTGGACACCACCGGTATCGGGGTGGCGGCGTCACGCAGATCGTAGAAGCCGACGGGGTGCATGCCGAATCCCCCGAACAGTCGTGCCACGTCGCGCAACTCGGCGACGGTCCCCACCCGGACGGCTCCGTGCCGTTCCGCCGTGACGCGGTGGAGGGTGCCGAGGCGCTCGGCCTCGGCACCCTCGTGAGCCACCACGTCCGCGTTCACCGCGGTCGCCACCTCCACCAGCGTCGTGTACGCCGGGACCTCACGGCCGTACATCGCCGAGAGGGCGACTGCGAAACGAGCGCGGAGATCGGACGCCGGGATCATGCGACGACGCTATCGCTGTCCGACCCGTTCCGGCACCCGGACGGCCACCAGGATGTCGTCGGAGACGTGGGGGGTTCCGGGTGCTGCCTCCACCAGTCGTGGACGCGTCTCGTCGACCGTGACGGTCCACTCGGCGGGGTCGAGGGACTCGGCGACGGAGTAGGGGCTGTGGAAGTCCGACGGATCGAACCCTGCCCAGCGGTGTCCGGGCGACGGGGTGTGGCCGACCATGAGCAGCGTCCCGCCGGGAGCGACGGTGTCGACGAGGCGCGCGACCCCGTCCGCCGGCCCGGACCGCAGGATGCCGAAGTAGTGCAGCGTCAGCAGATCCGTGGAGTGCGGCGGCAGCGGGTCGATCAGCAGGTCCCTGGCCAGCCACGTCACACCGTCGTGCAGTCCGCGTGCCCGCTCGACGGCCACCTCGGAGATGTCGACGCCGGTGACGGTCCAGCCGCGTTCCGCCAGCCACACGGCGTCGGCGCCCTCACCCGATCCGACGTCGACGGCGTGCCCGGGGGAGAGGTGCTCCGCGTACTGGACCAGTGTCGGGTTGGGATTGCCGCTCCACCGCTTGTCCGACTCCCGGTACAACTCGTCCCAGAAGTGCCCGTCCAACGCCGGACGGGGGCGCCCTGCCTGGACCGCCTGGTCGAACTCCTCGGAGACGAGGTTCGCGTTGACGTGAGCGCCGGCGAGGGCTCCCTGCGCGGTGGAGGCGATGACCGTGGCCGAAGGGTCGGTGACGTTGCCCGCCGCCCACACTCCCGCCACGGTGGTGGCACCGAAGGAATCGACCTCGACGACGTCGCCGAGTCCGGTCGCGTGCGGCACTGTGGTGAGGCCGAGCGATCCGAGAAGTTCACTGCGAGCGGTGAAGCGCAGTCCCACGGCGAGAGCGTCGACCGCGACCTCGGTCCCGTCGGCCAGCCCGACCGCACGAAGACGATCCTCGCCGGCGAGCACCGCGGTGACCTTGTGCTCGACGATCTCGATGCCGCGCGCGGTGAACTTCTCGCGATCATCGTCCGCCAGAGGTCCGCCGTCGGTGAAGAAGGTCAGGTTCTCTGTCCACTGCCGCCACATCGAGGCGTGATGGATGCTGAACGGCCCGGTGCTCAGGACGCCGATGCGGCGATCTTGGATCTCCCACCCGTCGCAGTAGGGGCACTGCACGACGTCCCGACCCCAGCGTTCCGCCAGACCGTCGACGGGCGGGAGCAGATCGGTGAGTCCGGTCGTCACCACGATGCGCCGCGCCGAGAAGGCGCGTCCGTCGTCCGTGGTCGCGGAGAAGTGCCCGACGTGACCGCCGAGTGCGGTGACCGTGGCGTCGACGATCGTGACGTCGTATCGCTCGAGGTCGGCTCGGCCGTTCTTCAGGTAGTCGAGCGGCGAGGTGTGGTCCCGACCCAGCACGCCGTGCATGTGCGAGGCAGGGGCGTTGCGAGGAGTTCCGTTGTCCAGAACCAGGACTCGCCTACGGGCGCGGCCGAGCATGAGTGCGGCGGACAGTCCGGCGGATCCGCCGCCGAGGACGAGGACGTCGGCGTCGACGTGGTGGTGTGAGGTCATGCGGACACTGTGCGCCCGAGTCTGCGGATTTGACAAACATATTTGCCGAAACTGCAATATGAGGTATGGACGACTTCGACGGTGTGATCAGTGCGATCGGTCCGCGCCTGCGCGCTCTCCGCGTCGCGGCGGACGTGACCCTGGCCGCGGTGTCCGAACGCACGGGCATCCCGGTGAGCACGCTCTCCCGGCTCGAATCGGGGCAACGCAAGCCCAGCCTCGAGCTGTTGCTGCCGTTGGCCAAGGTGTACGACGTCCCCCTGGACGACATCGTCGACGCCCCCGAGACCGGAGATCCGCGGGTGCAGTTCACGCCGGTCACGACGAACGGCGTCACCGTCGTCCCGCTGACGCGCCGGGCGGGCGGGTTGCAGGCGTTCAAGCAGATCGTCCCCGGAGATCGCTACGAGGAGAACCCGCGGTTGGGGTCTCACGAGGGTTATCACTGGATCTACGTGCTGAACGGGAAGCTACGACTCATCCTGGGCGACAAGGACCTGGTGCTGGGTCCGGGTGAGGTGGCCGAATTCGACACTCACCTTCCGCACTGGTTCGGCAGCGCCGACCGCCGGCCCGTCGAGTACCTGGGAATCTTCGGACCGCAGGGCGAACGGATGCACGTGAAGGCGACGTATTCGGGGCGCTGAGGACCTTCGTGGTCAGGGGATGTGCAGAAGGCGTCCGACGACCTCACCCATGAGTTCCGGAGGCACCGTTCCCGGCTGAGCGAGTTCCTCGACGGCGAGTCCATTGCTGAGCGCCAGGATCACGAACGTGACCCACTCGGCGGGAACGTGCAGCGTCGCGCCGGCGCTCTCGGTGGCACTGACGACGGCATCGGTGACCGCCGCCCGGAGTTGCGCCCGGTGCTCGGCGAACCGGGCGCCCACCTCCGGGTCGCGCAGGGCCCTCGACCAGTAGTCCATGAACAGCAGATGCCAGTCGCGGTTGTTCGAGATCGCTTCCGTCAGCCGGGTGCTGAGCACACGCTGGGCATCCCGCAGGTCGGACGGGAGTTCGGCGAGCAGGTCGACCGACATCCTGGCCCGGCCGAGCACCTGCCGGTCCATCAGCTCGTAGAACAGCCCTTCCTTGGAACCGAAGTTCGAGTAGACCGCGCCCTTGGTGAACCCGGCCTGCTCGGCGATGGCATCGAGGGTGGCGTCGGCGTACCCGCGTCGACCGAACTCCGTCATCGCGGACGCGATGATCCGCTCGCGGACCTCGGCGCGAGGGGGGCGGGTAGTCGGTTCGGTGCTGCTCACTCGGGAAGAGTACCGCTCGATACCGACGGTATCGAAAACGCGGATCGCCGTATACGGTGAGGTCATGGGGATACGAGAGTGCGATGTCGTCGTGGTCGGTGCGGGTCTCGCAGGACTGGTCGCGACAGCGGAACTGGTCGAGGCGGGCAAGCGCGTGATCCTGCTCGATCAGGAGAACGAGGCGAACCTCGGCGGCCAGGCGTTCTGGTCGTTCGGCGGGCTGTTCCTCGTGGACAGCCCGGAGCAGCGTCGTCTCGGCGTCAAGGACTCCTACGAACTCGCCCTGCAGGACTGGATGGGATCAGCCGGCTTCGACCGTCCCGAGGACGAGTGGCCTCGCCAGTGGGCCGAGGCCTACGTCGCCTTCGCGGCGGGGGAGAAGCGCTCCTGGTTGCGCGAGCGCGGCTGGAAGATCTTCCCGGTCGTCGGGTGGGCCGAACGTGGCGGCTACGGCCCCACCGGCCACGGCAACTCCGTGCCGCGATTCCATCTCACCTGGGGTACCGGGCCGGGACTGGTGGAGATCTTCGAACGCATCGTGCGGGACGGTATCGACCGTGGCAGCGTGATCCCCGCCTTCCGGCACCGGGTCGACGAGGTGGTGGTGACCGACGGTGTCGCGACCGGTGTGCGCGGCGCCGTCCTGGAGCCGACCGACGTCGCCCGCGGCGTGACGTCGTCCCGCACCGTGGTGGGGGACTTCGAGATCCGGGCCGGCGCGGTGCTGGTGACCTCCGGCGGCATCGGCGGCAACTGGGATCTGGTGCAGAAGAACTGGCCGAAGCGCATGGGCCGCACCCCTTCTCACATGCTCTCGGGCGTACCGGCGCACGTCGACGGTCGGATGCTGGAGATCTCGCGTGCCGCGGGCGGGAACATCATCAACGAGGACCGCATGTGGCACTACACGGAGGGCATCACCAACTGGGACTCCGTGTGGCCGAACCACGGCATCCGCATCCTGCCGGGTCCGTCGTCGCTGTGGCTCGACGCGTCGGGTCAGCAGCTACCGGCGCCGCTGTTCCCCGGCTTCGACACGCTCGGCACTCTCGAACACATCGTGTCGACGGGACACGACTACACGTGGTTCCTCCTCGATCAGAAGATCATCGAGAAGGAGTTCGGACTCTCCGGTCAGGAGCAGAATCCGGATCTGACCGGCCGCGATCTGCGCAAGCTTCTCGAGCGAGTCCGTCCCGGCGCACCCGGCCCCGTCGAGGCCTTCAAGCAGAAGGGCGTCGACTTCGTCGTCGCCGACACGGTGGCAGAACTGGTCGCCGGAATGAACAAGATCGGTGACGTCACGCTCGACGCCGCCGACGTGGAGAAATTGGTCGTCGCGCGAGATCGTGAGATGGACAACGACTTCAGCAAGGACCTCTCGGTCTCGGCGATCCACGCGGCGCGCAACTATCGAGGCGATCGCCTGGCGCGCATCGCCACACCGCACAAGCTGCTCGACGAGACCGGGCGTGCCGCAGCGGGTCCGCTGATCGCCGTCAAGCTGCACCTTCTGACGCGAAAGTCGCTGGGCGGGTTGCAGACCGACCTGAACTCCCGGGTGCTCCGAGCCGACGGCACGCCGTTCCCGGGGCTCTACGCGGCCGGCGAGGTCGCCGGCTTCGGTGGCGGCGGTGTGCACGGGTACCGCTCGCTCGAAGGCACATTCCTCGGGGGGTGCATCTTCTCCGGACGTGCCGCGGGACGCGCCCTGCGGCGCTAGGTGTACTGCAGCCGGGGAGTCATCCCAGCGCCCACTGCACGTTCACCGAGACGCTGACGGTCTGCTGCCCCGGCTCGATCGGCACCGCGGACGAGGCCGAGCTTCTGTCGAAGCTCGGCGCCGACTCCTGGCCGGTGATGTTCTCGGTGATCGACAGGACCTTGCCGAGATCGCTTCCGGCCAGGGACGCGTACTGCTCGGCTCGGTCGCGAGCGTCCGCGAATGCCCGTGACCGAGCGTCGGCGATGAGGTCGGAATCGTCGTCGATGCGGAAGGACACGCCGGACACTCGGGTCGCGTTCCCACCTGCGCGGGTGGCGTCGCCCAGCACCGCCGACGCTCGCGACAGGTCGCGCACGGTCACACCGAGGATGTTCGACGCCCGGTAGCCGGAGATCGTGGAGGTTCCGCCCCCGAACCCGTCGGCATACTGCGGGTCGATGGACACCTGGCGGGTCTGGATGTCCGCGCGGTCCACTCCGGCAGCGGCGATCGCTTCGGTCACCGCAGTCACCGCGGTGTTCGCCTCGTCGATCGCCGTCGTCACGTCGTCCGCCGTCGTCTCGACACCGATCTGAGCGGTGAGAGTGTCCGGGGTGCCCTGGATCTCGCCGACCCCGGACACGGAGATCCCCGGCGGTGTGTCGGTGGCCGACGCACCGGACTCCCCGGTCCCGCATGCCGCGGTCGCCGCCACGACGGCCAGCAGGGCGGTAGATCCGATGACCTTCGAGGTACTCCTGGTCCACGTCATCGGGTCAGTGTCCACGACGGTCCGGGAATGTCTAGAGCGACGTGCCCGTCTCCTCCTCCAGGGCGCGGAACTCCGTCCCCTCGCCCGCGAGGCCCGACAGCATGCCGTAGTAGATGCCGCGTGCGTCCGGCGCGACGATGGCCTGATGGATGGGAACGGCCAGTCGCGGAGAGACGGCGCGGAGGAAGTCGATGCCCTCGCCGATCTTCATCCACGGGGCCGCTGCGGGAAGTGCCAGCACGTCGATCTCCACGTCGGGAACGAAGAGCGAGTCGCCGGGATGCATCAGCTGCCCGGGCTGTTCCGGCGTGCCGAGGAGATACGCGATGTTGTCGATCAGCGGGATGTCCGGGTGGATCGTCGCGTGCGTGCCGCCCGCGCCCGTCACCTGCACGCCCCCGATGGAGAAGACGTCTCCTGCGTTCACGGCGGTCCACCGATCCCCGAGCTGGTCGGCCGTCTGCGGGTCCGCGTACAGCGCCGCGTCGGGGTTGGCTTCGAGGAGCGCCGGCAACCGATCGGTGTCGACGTGGTCCGCATGCTGGTGCGTGATCAGGATGGCGTCGAGGCCGGTGATGCCCTCGAACCCGTGAGAGAAGGCGCCGGGGTCGAACAGCACCGTCGATCCCGCCATCGACACCTGAATGCACGAATGTCCGAAGTGAGTCAGCTCCATGGTTCCCCAGTATGCGCCGGATTCGTGGAGTGGTTCGGGACTGGGTAAAGTGCCTGCTGGATCTGCCCTCTTAGCTCAGGAGCTCTCACGTGGCCCGTGTGGTTGTCGACGTCATGCCCAAAGCGGAAATTCTCGACCCCCAGGGACAGGCCATCGTCGGGGCGCTGCCGCGACTCGGTTTCGCCGGTGTCTCCGACGTCCGTCAGGGCAAGCGATTCGAGCTCGAGGTCGGCGACGACGTCGACGATGCGACTCTCGACCAGATCGCCGAGACCTTTCTGGCCAACACCGTCATCGAGGAATGGAAAGTGACCCGGCTGTGACTCGCCTCGAAGATCGACCGGCCTCCGGCCTTCCCGCCCGGATCGGTGTGATCACCTTCCCCGGCACGCTGGACGACATCGACGCCTCGCGCGCGGTCACGCTCGCAGGTGGTGAGGCCGTCAGCCTCTGGCACGGCGACGCAGATCTGAAGAACGTCGACGCCGTCGTCGTCCCCGGCGGTTTCTCCTACGGCGACTACCTGCGCGCCGGCGCCATCGCGCGCTTCGCCCCCGTCATGGATGCGGTCATCGACGCAGCGAAGGGCGGCATGCCCGTCCTCGGTATCTGCAACGGCTTCCAGGTGCTGTGCGAGGCCGGACTCCTGCCCGGCGCCCTCACCCGGAACGCCAACCTCCACTTCACGTGTCGCGATCAGTGGCTCACGGTCGAGAGCACGTCCTCGGCGTGGTCCTCGCGGTACGAGGCGGGCGCCGAGATCCTCGTTCCGCTCAAGTCCGGCGAGGGTCGCTTCCAGGCGTCCGAGGCGGTCCTGGACGAGCTCGAGGGCGAGGGACGCGTCGTGTTCCGCTACTCGGGTGACAACCCGAACGGTTCGCAGCGGTCCATCGCGGGCATCTCGTCCGCCGACGGGCGCATCGTGGGACTCATGCCGCACCCCGAGCACGCCACCGAGGCCCTCACGGGCCCCAGCGACGACGGCCTCGGCATCTTCTACTCTGCGCTGGACGCGATCGTCACGGCCTGACGGTCACCGCCCAGGAGTGCGGCCGCAGGTCGTTCTCCACTCCGTCGGCTGCTGCCACGATGTCTCCGGCCGGTCGAGGCACGGGTGCGTCGCCGATGTTCGCCGACAGCACCAGCGTCGTCGTGCCGTCCGTCGCGGTGAGGGTGACCGCGGTGTTCTCCAGTCCGGACACCTCGGCGTGCGCACGGTGCAGCCACGGGAATCGTCGCCGCATCGCGATCAGGGCCTGGTGGCGCCGGTAGTGCGGCCATCCGTACGGCGCCAGATCGTCGGGTGTCGCCGGGAACTCGGGTCGGATGGCGTCGTCGCCACCCACCCGCTCCTCCTTGATCCCGCGGAATCCCTGCTCGTCGCCGTAGTACACCGTCGGCGTTCCCGCCACGAAGAACAGCAGCGCGGCGGCGATGTCGGCATCGTCGTCGTCGAGGGTGGACGCGATCCGGGTGACGTCGTGGTTGCCGACGAACGTCGCCGGAACGAACGTGGGCAGCAACTCGTCGTGGCGCCCCAGCGCGTGGGCGAACTCGAAGAAGTTCGCGTCCTTCAGGGCGCTCCACGTCGCCTTCCACAGCTCGTACTGCGTGATCGAGTCGAGTCCGGACTCCCGCACATACGACGCGTAGTCCCCGTGGATCATCTCGCCGACGATCCAGGCGTCGGGATGTGCCTCTCGCACACGGGGGAGCACCGCCGCCCAGAAGGCCGGTGAGACCGCGTACGCCGCGTCGAGCCGCCATCCGTCGACACCGCGGTCGAGCCAGTGCGTCATGACCTGTGCGACGTGCTCCTGCACCGCCGGCTCGTCGTGGTTCAACTCGACCAGCAGATCGTGGCCCTCGAACGTGCGCGGCCGACCGTCCTTCCAGCGGAACCACCGCCGCGCGTCCGAGTCGGGCCCGTCCTGCTCCGCACGAACGAACTGCGGGTGGCTCCTGCCGACGTGGTTGAAGACGCCGTCGAGCAGAACTCGGATGCCCTTGGCGCGTGCCGCACCGATAAGTGCGTCCATGTCGCTGTCGGTTCCCAGACGGGAATCGATGCGGAGATGGTCGACGGTGTCGTAGCCGTGGGTCTCCGACGCGAACACCGGGCCGAGTGCGAGGCCGTTGCACCCGAGCTCGAGGAGGTAGTCGAACCAGCCCTCGATCCGGTCGAGTCGGTGTTCGGTGCGGTCCACTGCCTCGGCCTCGGCGCCGACGAACCCGAGGGGGTACACCTGCCACCAGATGACGTGATCGACCCAGTCCTGCATCGCATTTCCCCCTTTTTCCCGGTCTCGGCGAGGGTTCGCCGAGCGACGGTCTGCTTGTCGGATCGCACAATTCGATTCCGGTTGTGTAGTGACTGTCACTATGAGTAACTGACGTCGGCGGACGACCGTTCGTCACCACCGTGCCAAGGGAGTCACCATGTCCTCCGACCTCACCGATCTGCTCGAACTCTTCCAGAACCTGTCCGGGATCGTCGACGCGCTCGGATCGATCTTCGACGGACTGTCCTTCTTCAGCTGACCCGATCATCCCTGTGGGGCGAACTCGGCCGAGTCCGCCCCACAGGTGTGCCCGGCGTGGAATGGCAGGAGTCGGCGTCGGATCGGGTCGGAGTCCACGCGTGGTGACAGTGCTGGTGACAATGGCTCACCCGTGGCACGGCGTTGCAGGTGGTGCACAGATCGACCCGTGAGTCGATTCTCGTCACCGAATCGCGACAATTTTCGGGTTGCGAGCCATTCTTTTGTGTGGATTACTTAGCAAGCGGGCAACAAGCCCACCAACCTCACAAAGGGAGCTCCTCATGACCGACCTCGCCAGCTTCGTCGACCTTCTCGGTGCACTGTCCGACATCTTCGGTGGCGCCGGAAGCTTCCTCGACGGCCTGAGCTTCTTCAGCTGAACCCTTCTCGACTCGTGATGCCGGGTCCACCCTCGTGGTGGGCCCGGCATCGCTGACTCCGCACCCCGTCTCTCTACGATCGGTGACCATGGCGTCCCTCACCTCCGCGACCGCGGCCGGCCTCTGTTCCTTCGTCGACGCGTCCCCGTCGCCGTTCCACGTCGTCGAGACGGTGGCCTCGGAACTGGCGGCGCACGGGTTCACCGCCGTGGCCGAGACGGACGCGTGGCCCTCCGAGCCCGGCCGGTACCTCGTCGTCCGCGGTGGTTCGATCATCGCTTGGTCCACCGAACGCGCGCCCGACGCGGCGTTCCGCATCGTGGGCGGGCACACCGACAGTCCGAACCTCCGCGTCAAGCAGAACCCCGATCTCGACGTCGCCGGGTGGCAGATGGTCGCCCTGGAGCCGTACGGCGGTGCGTGGCTCAACTCCTGGCTCGACCGCGATCTCGGCATCTCCGGCCGTCTCGGTGTGCGTGACGGCGGCTCGGTGCGAGACGTCCTCGTGCGCGTCGACCGTCCCATCCTGCGGGTGCCCCAGCTGGCGATCCACCTGTCGGAGGATCGCAAGGGAGTGCACCTCGATCCGCAGAACAACGTGAACGCGATCTGGGGCGTCGGGCGATCACCCCACTCGTTCATCGGGTTCCTCGCCGACGAGGTCGGGGTGGATCCCGGTGACGTGCTCGGGTGGGAACTGATGACCCACGACCTCAATCCTGCTGCAGTGGTGGGACTCTCGGACGACCTCGTCAGTTCGCCGCGACTGGACAACCAGGGCACCTGCTACGCCGGAACCGAGGCGCTGGTCGTCGCGGCCGCGCAAGCCGACGACTGCATCCCCGTCCTCGCACTCTTCGATCACGAGGAAGTGGGCAGCATGTCGGACCGTGGCGCGTTCTCGGATCTGATGAACACCGTCCTCGAGCGCATCGTGCTCTCGCGTGGCGGCGGCCGCGAGGAATTCCTGCGCGCGATGGCCGGGTCGATCCACGCCTCGGGCGACATGGCGCACGCGACCCACCCGAACTACGTCTCGCGGCACGAGCCCGCGCACCGCATCGAGGTCAACGGTGGCCCGGTGCTCAAGGTCAACCAGAATCTGCGCTACGCCACCGACGCCGCCGGTGCCGCGGCCTTCGCCTTGGCGTGCGAGCGAGCCGACGTCCCGCTGCAGCGATACGTCCACCGAGCCGATCTGCCGTGCGGCTCCACCATCGGCCCCATCACCGCCTCCCGCACCGGTCTGTCCACCGTCGACGTGGGTGCCGCGCAGCTCGCCATGCACTCCGCGCGCGAGGTGATGGGCGCACACGACGTCGACATGTACGCCGACGCCTTGGCTGCGTTCCTGGGGGCGTAGCGCTGGGTCGGGCTGCGCTGAGTGCCGGTTGCATCCTGGCCGTTGGGCCGCCTGTCGATCCGATGCCGCCGCCGGGCGGTGCGCGCGATGGTCAGCGCACGCTACGGGATGCGCGCTGCACCGGGCGGTGCGCGCGGGCCGCGTGGTGGTACGGGAACCCCGTCGACGCGGCCGACGAATCCTGCTGCCGTACAGGGCCCGGCGGGGGAGACTGGCGGGATGGAGATCGCGCAGTGGTGGCCGGCCGTGACGGCGGAGACTCGGGACTGGCTGGTCGAACACAACGGTGAGCCGCTCCCGTCCGCCGTGAGGGACGACGTGCTGCGCGTGAACGGCGATCTCACCGACCCGTCGTGGTGGGCCGGTGAGTCCGTCGACGGGTCGTCCGAGCTGACGGACGCGGCGACGGACTGGATCGAGTCCGCGGCGAACGACGGGTGATGAGTTCCGGCGTCTGGCATGGTCTGTCCCGCAGTGATCGGCGATCGGCGCCGGTTCTTCACGAGGGCGGTACACGATGCGTGCGGTGACGGCAGGGCTCTTCCACTCGGTGGACGGTGTGGTCGAGGCTCCCGACCAGTGGCAGTTCGACAGTTTCGACGACGAACTCGGCCAGTCCATGGGCGGGTTCATGAGCAGGACCACCACCGCCGTCATGGGTCGGGTCGCCTACGAGTCGTGGTCGGATCACTTCGGCAACGCGGGGGCGGACGACCCCTTCGCCGGCTTCATCAATCCGGTGGAGAAGTTCGTCGCCTCACGCACGCTCACCGGAGATCTCGCGTGGCAGAACTCGACGCTCATCGACGGCGATCCGGTGGAGTTCGTGCGTCGACTCAAGCAGACCGACGGTGGCGACATCGCGCTGGTGGGCGGCGTCTCTCTGGTCCGCCAGCTCTTCCTGGCCGGTGTGCTCGACACCCTGACCCTGATGACGCACCCCGTCGTCGTGGGCAAGGGCCAGCACCTGTTCGAGCCGGGTGATCCGCTCACTCGTCTCGTCCTGACGAACTCCCTCGTCACGAGCAAGGGCAACGTGGTCGTCGACTACGCCGTCAAGGGGGACTAGCGGGCAGGCCGGAGGCCGGTCGGGGCTGACGAACGGGCAGGCCGGAGGCCGGTCGGGGCTGACGAACGGGCAGGCCGGAGGCCGGTCGGACGGTGTCGGGTCCTGCACATAGAATGACCTCGACATTCTGCCGAGGGAAGGACCCCATCCACCGTGTCTGTCGAGTCCACTCCTCAGGTCGACGCCCTCCCCACCCCTCCGGTCGACACCGTCTCCGCTGCGGCCGGGTCGCCCGACGTCGCTCAGCCGTGGGCGGAGTTGGGTCTGAAGGAGGACGAGTACGCCCGCATCCGGGAGATCCTCGGCCGCCGTCCGACGGACGCCGAGTTGGCGATGTACTCGGTGATGTGGAGCGAGCACTGCTCGTACAAGTCGTCGAAGGTGCACCTCAAGTACTTCGGCGAGACGACGACGGACGAGATGCGGTCGGGAATGCTCGCCGGAATCGGTGAGAACGCGGGCGTGGTCGACGTCGGCGACGGGTGGGCTGTCACCTTCAAGGTGGAGAGCCACAACCATCCGTCGTACATCGAGCCGTACCAGGGTGCGGCCACCGGCGTCGGCGGCATCGTGCGCGACATCATGGCCATGGGTGCTCGTCCGATCGCGGTGATGGACCAGTTGCGTTTCGGTGCGGCTGATGCTCCGGACACGCGCCGGGTGCTCGAGGGCATCGTGCGCGGCGTCGGCGGTTACGGAAACTCACTCGGGCTCCCGAACGTGGGCGGCGAGACGGTGTTCGACGCGTCCTACGCCGGCAACCCGTTGCTCAACGCGCTGTGCGCCGGAGTGATGCGTACCGAGGATCTGCACCTGGCGTTCGCGTCGGGCTCGGGCAACAAGATCATCCTGTTCGGTGCCCGTACGGGCCTCGACGGGATCGGCGGCGTGTCGGTGCTGGCGTCCGAGACGTTCGACGAGAAGCAGGGCCGACGCAAGCTCCCCGCGGTGCAGGTGGGCGACCCGTTCACCGAGAAGGTGCTCATCGAGTGCTGCCTCGAGCTCTACCAGCAGAAGCTCGTGGTCGGTATCCAGGACCTCGGCGGTGCCGGATTGTCCTGTGCCACCTCCGAGCTCGCTTCGGCGGGTGATGGCGGTATGCACATCGCCCTGGATCGGGTTCCGCTGCGTGCGACCGGGATGACGCCGGCGGAGGTGCTGTCCAGCGAGTCGCAGGAACGCATGTGCGCCGTGGTGGCACCGGAGAACGTCGACGCTTTCATGGCGGTGTGCGCCAAGTGGGACGTGCTGGCGACCGACATCGGCGAGGTCACGGACGGCGAGCATCTCGAGATCACCTGGCACGGCGACGTCGTCGTCGACGTGCCGCCCAAGACGGTGGCCCACGACGGTCCCGTCTACGAGCGTCCCGTGCAGCGGCCCGCGAGCCAGGATGCCCTGGTGGCGAACACCACCGAGGGTCTGCCCCGTCCGGCCACAGGTGTGGAACTGCGCGAGACCCTGCTGCAGATGATCTCCTCCCCCCAGCTCTGCAGTCGGCGGCTCATCACCGAGCAGTACGACCGGTACGTCCGCGGCAACACCGTGCTCGCCGAGCACGCCGATGCCGGTGTGGTGCGCATCGACGAGAAGACCGGCCGCGGAATCGCTCTCGCGACCGATGCGTCCGGCCGGTACACCGCGCTGGATCCGTACCGTGGTGCGCAGCTGGCGCTGGCCGAGGCGTTCCGCAACGTCGCGACGACGGGCGCCACGCCGAAAGCCGTCACCAACTGCCTGAATTTCGGGTCGCCCGAGGATCCGGGTGTCATGTGGCAGTTCCAGCAGGCGGTACGCGGCCTGGCGGACGGCTGTGTGCAACTGGGCATTCCGGTCACCGGCGGAAACGTCAGTTTCTACAACCAGACCGGGTCGACGCCGATCCTGCCGACCCCGGTGGTGGGTGTGCTGGGTGTCCTCGACGACGTCCACCGCCGCATCCCCACGGGCATCGGCCTGGAGCCGGGCGAGACCCTGATCCTGTTGGGTGACACGCACGACGAACTGGACGGCTCGATCTGGGCCCAGGTCGTTCACGACCATCTCGGTGGTGTTCCGCCGCAGGTGGATCTGGCTCGCGAGCAGTTGCTGGCCGACATCCTCACGGCGTCGAGCCGCGACGGTCTGGTCACCGCGGCGCACGACCTCTCCGAGGGCGGGCTCGCGCAGACCGTCGTCGAGGTCGCGCTCGCCGGCGAGACCGGGTGCCGCATTCTGCCGCCCGAAGGAACAGATCCTTTCGTCACCTTGTTCTCGGAATCGTCCGGGCGGGTACTCGTTGCTGTCCCTCGGACCGAGGAGACCAGGTTCACGGGGATGTGCAGCGCGAGGGGGATGCCATGGACGCGTATCGGGGTGGCCGACGAAGGGTCGGACGAGGTGGAGTTCCAGGGACTGTTCAGTGTCCCGTTGACCGAACTCCGCGAGGCGTACGAGGGGACGCTCCCGGCGCTCTTCGGCTGACCGACCTTCCCGGCACCGGCACCGTCCGATGACCGACACCGATACTCGGTCGTCGGACGAACTGCAGCGCCCCCACAGTTTCGAGGAACTGCCGGCGTACGTCCTGAGCTCGGCGACCCGCACGGTGCGCAAGCACCCCGCGTGGATCTGGGCGTGGGGTCTGCTGCGGCTCGACGTCACCGGCATCGCGTTCGGCGCCCTGTTCTTCTGCTGGTCGCTGACGCCGTCACTGCTGCCACGCGGCTGGCTGTTCCAGGGCATCGTCAGCGGCATCACCGCGGCCATCGGGTACGGGGTGGGCGTCGCTGTCGGCTGGATTCTCCTGCGCACGGTGCTTCGTCAGCAGCCGTGGTGGCCGCTGCCGATCCGCGTGGAGCGCGCACTCCTGGTCGCTGTCCCGGTGATCGCGACCGTCGCCGGAGCGGTCATGCTCTACGCCTCTGCGGACTGGCAGCGTCAGCTCGCCGCGCTCATGGGCGCCGAGGGGCTCACGTCCACGGGGTTCATCCGCACCGGCATCATCAGTTTCGCGGTGTGCGCCGCGCTCATCGGCCTGTGGCGGGTCATCCGGGACATCCGCCGCTTCGTCGTGCGCTCGATCCTGCGTCTGATCCGACTCCCGCAATGGGTTGCCAACCTCGTGGGGTTCCTCCTCGTCGTGACGGTGCTCGTCACACTGGTGCAGGGTGTGCTGTTGCGCGGCACCATGACCGTCGCCAACTCGGTCTTCAGCACTCAGAACAGCAACACGCGTGAGGGTGCCGAACAGCCGACGGTGCCCGAGCGTTCCGGTGGTACCGGTTCGCTCGTGGACTGGGACACACTGGGATTCGAGGGCCGGAACTTCGTCTCGGGTGGGTTGTCGGCCGACGAGATGACCCGAGCGACCGGCCGCACGGGCATGGAGGCGATCCGCGCGTACGTGGGACTCGAGAGCGCGGAGACGGACGAGGAGCGCATGAATCTCCTGGTACGCGAACTCGATCGAACCGATGCGTTCTCCCGCAAGGCCATCGTCGTCATCCCGACCACGGGAACCGGGTGGGTCAATCCCACCGCAGCTCGGGCCGTGGAACTGATGTACGACGGGGACGTCGCGCTCGTGGCGTCCCAGTACTCGTACCTTCCGAGTTGGATCTCTTTCCTCGCCGATCGCGAGAAGGCGGCGGCCGCGGGGAAGTTGCTCATCGACACCGTGCACCAGCGATGGGAGCAGGAGCCCGAGGCGACCAGGCCCAAGTTCTACGTCTACGGCGAGAGTCTCGGAACCCAGGCCGGCGAAGGCGCGTTCGCGGACATCGCCGACATCCGGGACACCGTCGACGGAGTGCTGTGGGTGGGCCCGCCGAACTCCAATCGCATCTGGGACACCTACGTCAGCCGACGCGATCCGGGAACCACCGAGGTGGAACCCGTCTACGCCGGCGGACTGCTGATGCGGTTCGCCGACAGCACCCGTGACGTCGAGGCGCTGCGCGGGGACTGGCCCTACCCGCGCGTGCTGTACATCCAGCACCCGTCCGACCCCATCGTGTGGTGGACGCCGGATCTGATCTTCCAGCGTCCGGATTGGCTCGCCGAGCCGCCCGGGTACGACCGACTGCCCAGCATGCGGTGGTTCCCGTTCGTCACCTTCTGGCAGGTGAGTGCCGACCTCACGAACGCGGCCGGCGTGCCGGACGGGCACGGCCACAACTACGGGACGACGGTGCTCGACGGCTTCGCCGCTGTGGCCGCCCCCGACGGGTGGACGCAGGCCGACACCGAACGCATCCGCGTCGTCATGAACGAGTACGCCGACGCCGACGGTCCCGAGAAGTGACCGGACTGGCCCGATGGGTGCTGTTCGACATCCCCATCGGGACAGTGCTACCCGAGGAATTCCTGTTCCGCGGCGTCGTCGACACCGTGGCCACCGCCGTGGTGGGTCCCCGTGCCGCACTGGTGGTCGGCTCCACGGCATTCGGGGTCTGGCACTGGTACGACTCGGGCAGGTCGGTGCCCGTCGTCCTGTTCACCGGGGCGGCCGGCGCACTGTTCGTCGAGTCGAAGCGGCGAACCGGCACCATTCTGACGCCCATGGCACTGCACTGGGCCGCCAACTCGGTCGGTGCGATCGCATCGACGTGGTGGCGCTCTACTCGAGGTGACAGACCGCCTCGAGGTTGAGGCCGTCGGGGTCGTACACGAAGCCGCCGAAGTAGTTCTCGTGGTACTCGGGGCAGACGCGCGGAGACACCTTGTCCCGTGCGCCCGCCGCGAGGGCCGCGGCGTGGAACTCCCGGACGGCGTCACGGGTCGGTGCCGAGAACGCCACGTGCAGTGCGGGATCGACGGTGCTTCCCTGGACCAGCCAGAGGAACGGCTTGCGGCCACTGCCGAATCCGACCATGCGGACGTAGTCGTCGTCCGACCCGCCGGTGACGTCGAGCAACTTCTCGATACCCAGTACCGCGAGGGCCGGCACGTAGATCGCGAGTGAGCGGTCGACGTTCGTGACTGTCACGTTGAGGTGGTCGATGGTCGATCCTTGATAGGGGTTCGGTGTCATGGAGACAGTGAAGCGTCCATCGCGACAGCGGCAGTCCTCGTTGATCAGACCGTGCCTCAGCATCCGCAAGTCTCACGAATCGACGGGATCCCGTCGATCAGAGCGACCTGTGGACGGTGAGGCACGGCTCGGGGCACACCGCGCTCGGTGAGACACTGAACGGCGTGGCACCCTCGAAACCCGTCGACCCGGCCGAGCTCCGGAGCGCACTGCAGACCGTGTCTCCGTGGCTCGACGACCCCGACCTCCCGAAGCCGCCGCGCGCCGATCTCGCCGCCGCGGTGCGGCTCAGTGCGCGCACCATCGAGCAGACGGCGCCGGGCTCGAGTGTCGAGGTGCGCGTGCCGCCGTTCGTCGCGGTGCAGTGCATCGTCGGGCCGCGTCACACCCGAGGGACGCCGCCGAACGTCGTCGAATGTGACCCGCGGACATGGCTGTTGTTGGTGACGGGGCGCGTGGCGTTCGACGACGCCGTGCGCGGAGCGGGCGTCACGGCATCGGGTGGCCGCGCCGGCGAGGTGGCGCACTGGCTTCCGCTCGTGCGTATCTGACTGTCACCGCCAGGGCTGCACCGGCGGCTTCACCCACAGAATCTTCTCGCCGGAATGCGCCCGGCGGGCCGCGTCGTGATCGGGGTGATCGCGCGCCCACTCGGCCTTCTCGCGCAACAGCGTCGAGACCACCGTCCACGTCTCGTCGGAGCTGGGCGGGTTGATGTCCGCGGCCCGGGCCACCTTGCGTCGGACGTCCGCGGCCATCGCCGCGAGATCGTCCGCTGAGATGTCGCGGTCCCACAGATACCGAGCGAGAGCGACGGCCTTGTCGCGTCGGGACTTCTCGGCCGCGTCGGAGTGGCTGTAGAAGTTCTTCTCGGCCACTACCAGCCCCAACTCCCGGCGATGCCCTTGAACGGTCCGACGACGTCCCGGGTGATCCACCCCGCGTAGAAGCCGCCCTCCTGCGGGCG
Organism: Rhodococcus sp. NBC_00294; assembly: GCF_036163995.1. Taxonomy (NCBI): domain Bacteria; kingdom Bacillati; phylum Actinomycetota; class Actinomycetes; order Mycobacteriales; family Nocardiaceae; genus Rhodococcus; species Rhodococcus sp. NBC_00294. The sequence goes on along the minus strand of NZ_CP108043.1, from coordinate 4,380,238 downwards.
TGCCACCTCGCCGTCGAGCTCGCACGTCAGGGACACGGGAGAGAAGGAGAGCGCGCCGGCGATCGGTGCGAAGGACGGGGTGGGGTTCTCGTAGCTCCAGCCGCCGGCCTCCAGAACGGCGCCGTCCTCGCCGAGGATGTCCCAGTACGTCGCCGAGCCCTTCCATTCGCACATGGTGGATCGGGCGCCGGATCGGCGGAGTCGGCTCTCGTCGATGTCGGCGCGAGGGATGTACCAGGTGGGCGGGTGGCTGGTCTCGAGCACCCGGTACGCGGACGTGCTGTCGGCGACGACCACGTCTCCGAACCGGACGACGAGTCGCTTGTCCGACGCTTCGAGCGCGGGCGGTCGGGGGTAGTCCCACACCGATTCCTGGCCCTCGCCGGGCTGTTCGGGGGTCACGCCGTACGGGAGTCTGCTGGCCATGCGTCCATCATGGCACCGATGAACGAGTCGGGGATCACACCGAGCGGCGGTATCGATTGCCGCCGGGGGCTGGTTCGAGGTCGTGATGGCCGTAGACTCACGCAGTGTGTGTGCAGCGCATCTTCTGCACCCCACCCCTCGCCGTAGTCAAGGAGAGCGCGTCGTGACTCGTGAACCATCGGTCCACAGCCCGAATCTGCTCGATGACACATCCGGTCCGGAACTGGACATCAACGAGAACGACCCGCGCGAGGAATGCGGCGTTTTCGGTGTGTGGGCTCCGGGCGAGGACGTCGCCAAGATGACCTATTACGGTCTCTACGCTCTGCAGCATCGCGGTCAGGAGGCTGCCGGCATCGCCGTCGCCGACGGCTCGCAGGTGCTGGTGTTCAAGGATCTCGGCCTGGTCAGCCAGGTGTTCGACGAGCAGACGTTGGGCGCGATGAGCGGCCACATCGCCATCGGGCACTGCCGGTACTCCACCACCGGATCGACGACGTGGGAGAACGCGCAGCCCATCTTCCGCACCACCGCGGCCGGCAGTGGCATCGCTCTGGGCCACAACGGCAACCTCGTGAACACCGCCGAGTTGTCGGAGCGCGCCCGCGATGCGGGAATCATGGGCCGTCCCCGTGGGACCGGTGCCACGTCGGACTCCGACATCGTCGGCGCTCTTCTCGCGCACGGCGCAGCGGACAGCACGATCGAGCAGGCCGCGATGGAACTGCTGCCGACGCTGAAGGGCGCGTTCTGCCTGACCTTCATGGACGAGCACACCCTCTACGCGGCACGTGATCCTCACGGCGTGCGCCCGTTGTCGCTCGGTCGCCTCGACCGCGGCTGGGTCGTCGCCTCCGAGACCGCCGCCCTGGACATCGTCGGCGCCTCGTTCGTCCGCGACATCGAGCCGGGCGAACTGCTCGCCATCGATGCGGACGGCGTGCGGTCGTCGCGATTCGCGGCTCCCGAGCCCAAGGGCTGCATCTTCGAGTACGTCTACCTCGCTCGTCCCGACAGTGTCATCGGTGGCCGCTCGGTCCACTCGACACGCGTCGAGATCGGCCGCCGCCTCGCGGAGGAACACCCCGCGGTAGGCGACTTGGTCATCCCCGTTCCGGAATCCGGTACCCCCGCCGCCGTGGGGTACGCGCAGGGTTCGGGCATCCCGTACGGCCAGGGCCTGATGAAGAACGCCTACGTCGGACGCACGTTCATCCAGCCGTCGCAGACCATCCGTCAGCTCGGCATCCGGCTGAAGCTCAACCCTCTCCGCGAGGTCATCCGGGGCAAGCGCCTCATCGTGGTGGACGACTCGATCGTCCGCGGCAACACCCAGCGGGCCCTGGTACGCATGCTGCGCGAGGCGGGCGCGCTCGAGATCCACGTGCGCATCGCGTCGCCGCCGGTCCGCTGGCCCTGCTTCTACGGCATCGACTTCGCCTCGCCCGCGGAACTGATCGCCAACGGCATGGACTCCGAGGACGGCATGCTCGAGGGTGTGCGGCAGGCCATCGGCGCCGATTCGCTGGGCTACATCTCGATCGAGGGCATGATCGCCGCCTCGGAGCAGCCCGCGACGCGGCTGTGCTCCGCCTGCTTCGACGGCAAGTACCCCATCGAGCTCCCCAAGGAGACCGCCATGGGCAAGAACGTCCTCGAGGGCATGTTGGCGACCGCAGCGGGCATCGCGATGCCCGCGGCCGTCGACAACGTGAGCGCTCTCTCGCGCCCCTGACACCCAGATGCTGATCCGGCTCGCGATCGCCGAGGCGATCGCGGCGGGAACGATCCGGGTGCAGTACCGGCGCTGGGCGAAGCGGCGCGTCAAGGCGGGTACGTGGATCCACACGCCGGCCGGTGTCGTCGTCGTGGACTCGATCTCCGAGTGCGACCCCGAGTCGCTCACGGACGACGATGCCCGCGCGGCGGGGGAGCCCTCGATCTCGGCCTTGCGCAAGGGGTTTCGGGGCGCCGACGGTGATCCCGTCTGGCGGGTCGAGGTGTCGTTCGGTGGCGGGAAGGCCGGAGGCCGGCCGGATCGGGGCGGGGAGGCCGGAGGCCGGCCGGATCGGGGCGAGGACCCGCGAGTGGGGCTGCGTGCGGACGACGATCTGTCCGACGACGACGTCGCCATGGTGACCACGAAGCTCGATCGCATGGACGAGCGTGCCGACGCGCCGTGGGCCTGGCGCACCCTCGAGCTGATCCGGGAGCGCCCGGCGGTGCTGGCGGCGGACCTCGGCGCCGTGCTGGGACTCGAACGCGACGTGTTCAAGCCGAGGGTGCGACGGCTGAAGGCGCTGGGTCTGACCGAGAGTCTGAAGGTGGGATATCGGCTGTCTCCGCGAGGCGAGAAGCTGTTGGACATCAGGCGGTCGGACAGGTAAGTACCGGTCATGTTAAAAATTTCGTGTGGTTCGACACATGAACGACATGCGCACTCGGTAACGTGCCGTTCACCGAACCACCGGAACGACCCGGCCGGACGGGACGCGACGCGCGCTTCCGACACCGCGGGCCCAGACTCACGAAGGACATCCACACCATGAGCGTGCCCTCCCGAGGACGCACGGCGCGGCGCACCGCAGCCGTGTCCATCCTGTCCGTCGCGGCTCTCACCGCGGCAGCGTGCGGCTCCGGCCGCACCGACGACGGCGGCGGCGCAGGCGGTGAGGGCGGCGGCGAGGCGCTCGTCGTCGGCACCACCGACCAGGTCTACTCGCTCGATCCTGCCGCCTCGTACGACAACGGCTCGTTCACGATCATGAACCAGGTCTATCCGTTCCTGATGAACTACGCCCCCGGCAGCGACGAACTGCAGCCCGACGCCGCCGAGAGCTGCGAGTTCAGTCAGCCGACGGTCTTCACCTGCACGCTGAAGGACGACCTGACCTTCGCCAACGGCCACGCGCTGACCAGCGAGGACGTCAAGTTCTCGTTCGATCGCATCGTGTCCATCAACGATCCCAACGGCCCGTCCTCGCTGCTGGCCAACCTGGACTCGGTGGCCGCGCCGGACGACAAGACCGTCGAGTTCACGCTGAAGGCCGCGAACGACCAGACCTTCCCCCAGGTTCTCGCCACCAACACCGGGCCCATCATCGACTCCGAGGTCTTTCCGGCCGACTCGATCATGGACGACAACGCGGTCGTGGCGGCCAAGCCCTTCGCCGGCCCCTACTCGATCGACAGCTACGAGAAGAACTCCCTCGTCAGCTTCTCCGCCGCGGCGGACTACAAGGGCGTGCTGGGCGAGCCCAAGACCGGATCGGTCACCCTGCGCACCTACACCAGCGCGGACAACCTCAAGCTCGACATGCAGAACAAGTCCATCGATGTCGCGTGGCGTTCGCTGACCCCGACCGACATCGAGTCGCTCGACCAGGTGGACGGCCTCACCGTCCACGAGGGCCCCGGCGGCGAGCTCCGCTACATCGTCTTCAACCAGAACACGATGCCCGGCGGCACACCCGAGCAGAAGCTCGCGATCCGCAAGGCCATGGCCGCCTCGGTGGACCGTGACGCACTGTCGGAGAACGTCTACAAGGGCACGTTCACGCCGGCGTGGTCCGTGGTGCCCAGTGGCCTCGAGGGCGCGAACACCGCGTTCAAGGACGTCTACGGCGAGGCCCCGAACAAGGACGAGGCAGCGAAGTTCCTGTCCGACGCCGGTGTGCAGACCCCGGTCGCGGTCAATCTGCAGTACAACCCCGATCACTACGGTTCCTCGTCGTCGGAGGAGTACGCGGCGGTCAAGGCGCAGCTCGAGAGCTCGGGCCTGTTCACGGTGAACCTGCAGTCCACCGAGTGGAACACCTACAACAAGGAACGCGTCGCGGACACGTACCCCGTCTACCAGCTCGGCTGGTTCCCGGACTTCCCGGATGCGGACAACTACCTGACGCCGTTCTTCGCACCGGACAACTTCCTGCAGAACCACTTCGAGAACCCCGAGATCACGGCGCTGATCGACTCCGAGCGGACCGAGACCGACCCGGCTCGCCGCTCCGAGATCATCGGTGAGATCCAGACGCGGATGGCGCAGGACTTCGTGTCCACGCTGCCGCTCCTGGAGGGCAAGCAGATCGCGATCTCGACGGACGAGGTCCAGGGTGTCGACGAGACTCTCGACGCCTCGTTCAAGTTCCGCTTCACCCCGCTCACGAAGGGCTGATCCATGGTCACCACCACGCCCGACGAGGCGTCGGTGGGGAAGCAGTCACGGGCGAGCGCGTCGTCACGCTACGGCGCGCTCGCCCGTTATCTCGTGATCCGGTTCCTGCTGATCATTCCCACGGCATGGATCCTGGTCACGGTCGTCTTCTTCCTCATGCGCGTTCTCGGCGATCCCATCAGTGCTGCCCTTGGTGGACGACTGCCCGCCGACCAGATCGCCGAACGACGCGCCGCAGCCGGTTACGACCGGCCGATCCTGGTGCAGTACTGGGAGTACCTGTCCGGTCTGCTGCGGGGAGACTTCGGTCGCTCCGCGACCAGCAACCAGGAGATCAGCGGTGTGCTGATCACCAACGGCGCGGCGACGCTGGAACTCGCGTTCTGGGCGTTGCTCGTCGCGTTCGCCGTCGGCATCCCCCTCGGCTTCTACGCCGCGACCCGCCGCGACTCGATCTCCGACGGCACCCTGCGCATCCTGGCGATCCTGTTCTACGCGGCGCCGGTGTTCTTCGTCGGCATGCTGCTCAAGCTGGTCTTCGCCGTGAAGCTCGGGTGGCTGCCGGTGGCGGGCCGGGCGAGCACCAACGTCGAACTGGCACTGCAGAACGTGTCACCGAAGACCAACATCCTGCTGATCGACTCGATTCTCTACGGGGAGCCGAGCTACACCGTCGACGTGCTGAAGCACGCCGTGCTCCCCGCGGTCGCGCTCGGACTTCTCACCGCCGGCGTGTTCCTGCGCCTGGTGCGGGTGAACCTTCTGCAGACCCTGCAGTCCGGCTACGTGGAAGCTGCGCGCGCACGCGGACTCTCGGCGCGCGTCGTCGCCCGGCGGCACGCCTTCCGCAACGCGCTCATCCCGGTCGTCACCGTGATGGGGCTGCAGATCGCCATGCTGCTGGGCGGCGCGGTGCTCACCGAGACGACCTTCGAGTGGCAGGGACTGGGCTATCAGCTCGCCCGCTACCTGCAGGCGCGCGACTTCATCGCCGTCCAGGGCATCGTCACGTTCCTGGCCATCGTCGTCGCGGTCGTCAGCTTCCTCACCGACGCCATCGTGGCGATCGTCGATCCACGAGTGAGGTTCTGATGAGTATCGAGGTGAGCGTCGGCTCGATCGAGGCGCCGAAGCGACGTCGGGGTGTGCCCGGCCTGTCGATCATCCGCTCGAGTGCCGGACTGCAGAAGGCCACCATCGTCATCGGGCTCGTGCTGGTGGTGCTGTTCGTGATCATGGCGGTCTTCGCTCCGCTCATCGCGCCGTACACCTTCTCCCAGACGTCCGCCGACGGCATGGAGTTCGCGCGCCAGGCGGCGCCGAGTGCGGACCACATCTTCGGGACGTCGGTGCGCGGAGAGGACGTGTTCTCCCGCGTCGTCTACGGCGCACGGACCGCCCTGCTCGTCATCGTCACGTCGCTGGTGCTGTCGATCGTGGTGGGCGTTCCCCTCGGACTGCTCTCCGGCTACGTCGGCCGGTGGGTGGACCGGGTGTTGGTCCTCTTCATGGACGCGATGTACGCGTTCCCGAGTCTGCTTCTCGCCGTGGTGGTCTCGATCGTCGTGGCCGGAGGCCAGTCCAGCAGTTTCGGTGGTGTCCTCTCGGCCGCGATCGCCATCACCGCCGTCTTCGTGCCGCAGTACTTCCGCGTGGTGCGCAACGCGACGGTCTCGGTGAAGACCGAGCCCTACGTGGACGCGGCGCGGGTCACCGGCGCCGGCCCGGTGCGGATCATGTTCCGCCACATCCTCGCCAACGTCACGCAGACACTGCCGGTGATCCTCACGCTCAACGGCGCCGAGGCCATCCTGACTCTGGCGGGTCTCGGCTTCCTCGGGTTCGGCATCGAGCCGACGTCCGCGTCCGAGTGGGGATACGACCTCAACAAGGCGCTGCCGGACATCTCCAACGGCATCTGGTGGACGTCGATCTTCCCCGGCACGGCCATCGTCCTGGTCGTGCTCGGTATGACCATGGTGGGCGAATCCGTCAGCGAGACACTCAATCCCGTTCTGAGAACCAGACGCAAGCAGAAAGATCCCTCATGACGGCCTCAGCGTCCACCCCGCAGGCGGCTCTGACCCTCGAGGCACTGTCGGTCAGCTTCGCCACCGACGCGGGGCCCGTCGACGCCGTCAAGGGAGTGAGTTTCGAGGTCTTCCCGGGCGAGGTCCTGGCCGTCGTCGGCGAATCGGGCTCCGGGAAGTCGGTCAGCGTCCGCTCCGCCATCGGGCTGCTCCCGGACACCGCCCGCGTACGCGGAACCGTCACCGTGGGGTCCCGCGAGGTGACGTCGCTGTCGGACAAGCAGTGGGCCGATCTCCGCGGCAACGCCGTGGCGATGGTGTTCCAGGAACCCGGCAGCGCCCTCGACCCGCTGTTCACCGTCGGTTTCCAGATCGTCGAGGCCCTGCGAGCTCACGCCGGACCGGACGGGAAGGTGCTGGACAAGAAGTCCGCCCGCGTCCGGGCGATCGAGTTGCTCACCATGGTGGGTCTGCCCGACCCGGAGCGGCGATTCGGCTACTTCCCGCACGAGTTGTCCGGTGGCCAGAAGCAGCGTGTGATGATCGCGATCGCCATCTCGTGCGAGGCGAAGGTGATCATCGCGGACGAGCCGACGACGGCACTCGACGTGACCGTGCAGGCCGAGATCCTCGACCTGCTGCGCGACCTCAAGGACCGTCTGGGTTGCGCGATCGTGCTGATCACGCACAGCATGGGCGTGGTGGCGGACATCGCCGATCGGGTCGTCGTCATGAAGGACGGCGAGGTGGTCGAGGAGGCACTCGTCCACGATCTCTTCGCTGCGCCGAAGGCCGACTACACGAAGACGTTGCTGGCGGCGGTCCCGACGCTTGATCCCGTGGTCACCGATCGCACCGTCTCGGACGAGGTGGTGCTGTCGGTGCGCGATCTCGTCGTGCAGTTCCCCGGCGGCATCGGTCAGCCCGTCTTCCGGGCCGTCGACTCAGTGACCTTCGATCTGCACCGCGGCGAGACCCTCGGTCTGGTGGGGGAGTCCGGTTCGGGCAAGTCCACCATCGGCCGTTGCGTGGCCGCACTGCAGAAGCCGACGTCCGGCTCGGTGGACGTCCTCGGTCAGGACGTGGGCAGGCTGCGGGGGTCCGCGCTGAAGAGTCTGCGCAAGCGTTTCGGATTCGTGTTCCAGGATCCGTCCACGTCGCTCAACCCCCGACTGACCGTCGGCCAGTGCATCGCCGAGCCGATGATCGTGCACAAGGCCGGGTCGAAGGCGGACATCGCGCGCACGGTCGTGGAGTGGCTCGATGCGGTCCAGCTCCCGAAGGGCACGGACAAGCGGTACCCGCACGAGCTGTCGGGGGGTCAGCGTCAGCGGGCATCGCTGGCGCGGGCACTCGTCCTGAAGCCGGATCTGCTGGTCGCCGACGAACCGACCAGCGCGCTGGACGTCTCGGTGCAGGCCGCGGTTCTCGACCTCTTCGAGGAACTGCAGACCGAACTGCACTTCGCGTGCCTGTTCATCAGTCACGATCTCGCCGTGGTCGACCGCCTCGCGCATCGGGTGGCGGTGCTGCGGGGCGGCGCCGTCGTCGAGCTCGGGACGCCCGGACGGATCCTCCGGGATCCGGCGGAGGAGTACACCAAGCGCCTGATCGCGGCCATTCCCAGGCCCGAGGTGACACGAGACCGGAAGGACCGATAGGCCTCCGGTACCGTTAGGGCCGCATCCGACCCTCCCGGGTACTCACACACAGATCAGGCTGGAGCAGTACACCCATGACCGATGACACCCACCAGCCCGGCGCAGGAGCCTCGTACGCAGCGGCAGGAGTGGACATCGAAGCCGGTGATCGTGCCGTCGAGCTGTTCGCGCCCCTCGCCAAGCGGGCGTCGCGACCGGAGGTCATGGGCGGTCTCGGTGGGTTCGCCGGCCTGTTCGCGCTGAAGGGCGGATACCGCGAGCCGTTGCTCGCCGCGTCCACCGACGGTGTGGGCACCAAGATCGCGGTCGCGCAGGCTCTGGACAAGCACGACACGGTGGGACTCGACCTGGTCGCGATGGTCGTGGACGACCTCGTCGTCTGCGGCGCCGAGCCGTTGTTCCTGCAGGACTACATCGCGGTGGGGCGCGTGGTGCCCGAGCACGTCGCGCAGTTGGTCAAGGGCATCGCCGACGGCTGCATCCTGGCCGGATGCGCACTGCTGGGCGGCGAGACCGCCGAGCACCCCGGCATGATGGCGGACGGCGAGTACGACCTGTCCGCGACGGGTGTCGGCGTCGTCGAGGCCGACCAGGTACTGGGCCCGGACCGGGTGCGTCCCGGCGACGTGGTCCTCGCGATGGGGTCCTCGGGACTGCACTCCAACGGCTACTCCCTCGCTCGCAAGGTTCTGCTCGACATCAGCCGCATGTCGCTCACCGGTCATGTCGAGGAGTTCGGCCGCACGCTCGGCGAGGAGATGCTCGAACCCACCCGCATCTACGCCAAGGACTGCCTCGCCCTCGCGGCGGAGACGGACGTGCGGACGTTCTGCCACGTCACCGGTGGTGGCCTGGCTGCCAACCTCGCTCGCGTCATGCCGAAGGGCCTCGTCGCCGAGCTCGATCGCGGAACGTGGAGCCCGGCTCCGATCTTCGCGATGATCGCGCAGCGCGGACGCGTGGAGCGCGAGGAGATGGACCGCACGTTCAACATGGGCGTCGGCATGGTCGCGATCGTGGCACCCGAGGACGTCGACCGCGCCCTCGCCGTGCTCACTGCTCGCCACATCGACTGCTGGACGCTGGGGACGGTCAAGAAGTCCGCCGACAGCGGAACCGACGAGCGCGCCGTGCTGACGGGTAATCACCCGCGTTTCTAGGTTCTCGTTTGTCGCAGGACTGGTCGGGCACCCGACCGGCATGACGACGTACGACGGATTCGACACCCTCCCGATCGCCGGTCAGTGGCGAGTGGGCCGAGACGGCCGCACCGCCGACGACGTGAACCCGTACTCGGGCGACGTCCTGACCACCCTCCCGCTGGCCGATGCGGCCGACGTCGACGCAGCGTTCACGGCGGCGAGCATCGCGCAGCGGGACTGGGAGTCCACGCTCCCGACCGAGCGTGCGGACGTGTTCCACCGCGCAGCGCGCATCATGGAGGAGCGCAAGGACGAGATCGTGGACTGGCTCGTCGCGGAGGTCGGCGCCATCCGCCCCCGCGCCGAGTGGGAATGGCTGGCCGTCCGCGCGGTGGTGCTCGAATCGGCGAGCTACCCCACTCGATCGGCCGGGCGCATCCTCCCTGCCGCCCTGATCGACGGCAAGGAGAACCGCGTGTACCGGCGGCCCCTCGGCGTGGTCACGGTGATCAGTCCGTGGAACTTCCCGATGCAACTGTCCGCCCGCTCGGTGGCGCCCGCGCTGGCGCTCGGCAACGCAGTGGTGCTGAAGCCCGCGAGCGACACCCCCGTCACCGGCGGACTCCTGCTGGCCAGAATCCTCGAGGATGCCGGGTTGCCCGCCGGCCTGCTGTCCGTCGTCGTCGGCAAGAGCAGCGAGATCGGTGACGCCGTGACCTCGCATCCCCTCACACGGCTCGTGTCGTTCACGGGTTCGACGCCCGTGGGGTCGGGCATCGCGGCGTCGGCGCCGCTCACCAGAATGTCCCTCGAACTCGGGGGCAACGGGCCTCTGGTCGTGCTGGAGGACGCGGACGTCGAGGCAGCCGTGAACGCGGCGGTCTTCGGGTCGTTCTTCCACCAGGGTCAGGTGTGTATGGCGACCAACCGGGTGATCGCGGTCGATGCGGTGCACGACGAGGTGGTGGACCGGCTCACCGAGCGGGTCCGGTCACTGCGCACCGGCGACCCCGCCGATCCCGACACACAGATCGGCCCGATCATCAACGACGCGCAGGTGGAGTCGATTCTCGACCGGATCTCTCGCGCGGAGTCGGACGGCGCGGAAGTCCGCGTGCGCGGGGAGCGTTCGGGACCGGCCGGGCGGGTGCTGGGCCCACATCTCGTGCTGGGGACGAACGGCGTCGCGACCGCCGCCGAGGAGGTGTTCGGACCCGTCGCCACGGTGATCCGGGCAGACGGGGAGGACGACGCCGTCCGGATCGCGAACGACACCGAGTACGGGCTCTCCAGCGCGGTGTTCTCGCGAGACGTCGGGCGTGCGGTCCGGGTGGCGACGAGACTCGAGGCCGGAATGACACACGTGAACGACACCACGATCAACGACGAGCCCAACACCGCGTTCGGCGCCGAGAAGAACTCGGGCATCGGTCGTTTCGGCGGCGAGTGGGCCATCGACGAGTTCACCACCGACCACTGGATCAGCGTCCAGCACACGCCGCGACAGTATGCGATCTGACCTCGCGTGAAGAACCTCGCACACACGACCGTGCGGGGCGTCCCTGAGTCGGAACGCCCCGCACGGTCGTGTGTGCGATGTGAGGATTCCCCCCGTGTCAGGGGATGCGGTCAGCGCCGCCAGTCGTCGTAGTCGTCATCGTCGTGTCGGGACGGCTCCCGATCGGCGATGCCGTTGCGGTGCGAGTCGGGGGAACCTGTGAGCTCTCGTTGGAGACTCTCGAAGTCCGTGGACGGTGAGCTGTACTTGAGCTCACGTGCAACTTTGGTCTGCTTTGCCTTAGCCCGGCCGCGGCCCATGGCTAACCCCCTCGCGAGTAGCGGGGCGGCCTGGGATTTTTTGGCGGCCCCGTCTGATTGTGTGTTCTTCCTGCCCACACTCTAGCGTGCGAATCGGGTCTGCGCTTCCACCGGCGCCGGTGTCACACCGACGGTGCGCGCCGCGCCGCCCGGGCCGCCATGTCGCGGGCCTCGCGGTAGACCTTGGGCGCCAGATCGGGGGTGTTCAGAAGGATCTGCATCGCCTCCGCCGACACCCCGGTGAAGAGGTCCCGCACGGTGACTCCGTGGTCGGGAACGGACACGATCTCGATGTCGTCGCCCGCCGAGAGCGCGCCGACTCGCACGACGCGCAGGTACGCCCCGACATCGCCCCGCGCGGTGAAACGCTTGACCCAGGTCTTCTCGCCCGTCCACCGCGCGAAGGCGGCACACGGGCGCCGCGGAATGGTCACCTCGAGCTCGGCGGTGCCCACCGACCAGCGCGTTCCGACGACCGCATCGGTGACGGGCAGTCCGCTCACGCGCAGGTTCTCACCGAACCACCCCGCGGGAACCTCCCGGCCGAGTTCCTCGGCCCACCTGTCGGCCTCGGCCTCGTCGTACGCGTAGACCGCCTGGTCCGCGCCGCCGTGAAAAGTGACGTCGCAGGAGCGATCACCGTGCAGACCGAGCTCGGTGACGTCGACCGGTCCGGACACCGCTCGCTTGTCGATGGCGGAGTCGACCACCGCCGGCCGAGAGATGGGGTGGATGGTGTGCACGACGCACACCGACAGCACGCGTCCCGACCGGGCCGGCTGCGTCACCGGCCGCGCAGCCGATCCACCGCGGCGCGGCCCGCCTGGACCGCGGTGTCCAGGACGTAGGAGTCTGGATCGATCGAGGCGGCGCACGGCCCGGCGTCGAGCGTGGTCTCCACCGGCACCGCGCGCTTGATCTGAGCGAGCGCGATCGGCCCGAGTTCGAAGTGATCGACGACGGTGCCGATGCGGCCCACGGATCGGCCGCCGACGGTGACGTCGTCGCCCGTCTCCGGTCGACCGTCCGCGGAGCCGTCGAGGTGCAGCAGGACCAGTCGGCGCGGCGGCTTGCCCAGATTGTGGACGCGCGCCACCGTCTCCTGTCCGCGGTAGCACCCCTTCTCGAGGTGGACGGCCCCGAACTCGCTGACCCCGCCGATCCAGCCGACCTCGTGGGGAATCGTGCGGTCGTCGGTGTCGAGACCGAGGCGTGGTCGACCGGACTCGACGCGCAGCGCCTCGAACGCCCAGCTGCCCGCCTCACGCGCACCCGCGACGACGAACTTCGCCCACCACTCGTCGAGACGGTCGGCGGGGACCAGGACGTCGAAGGAATCGGTGCGGGTCGGCCACGGCATCCGGCGGACCAGACCGAGGTCGGGGTTCGCGGCGTCGAGCGGAAGGGCGTCGTACGGCATCGCGGGCACCTCGGCGCCCACCGCTCGCAGGATGGAGCCGGCCTTCGGGCCGAGCAACGACACGACGACCCGTTCGCTGCCGCCACGCGGCGCGGCCTTCGACCAGAACACCATCTTCGACAGGAAGGCGAGAAGGTGCGGTCCGCGGTCCGCCTCGGTGTCGATCCAGGTGGTGCCGTCGAGGTCGGTCATGACCATGTGGTGTTCGACGCGCCCGTTGACGTCCAGGCTCAGGTTCTCCGCGGAGGCTCCGTCGGCAAGCGTCGCGACGTGCTGGCTGGAGATGGTGTGCAACCAGGTCAGTCGCTCCTCGCCGGTGATCGCGATGACGAACCGGTTCGACCGATCGACGACCGCGGCGGTCGTGACGGCGGCGCGCTGCTCACCCAACGGATCCCCGTAGTGCCAGGCGGTTCCACGATCGGGACCGTCCTGGGGTGCGGCCACCGCGCCGGGGCGGGCCAGAACGGGGGAGGAGTACAGGCCAGGGGTCTCGGACACCCCACCAGTCTAGGAGCGGACTGCCCGGTCCGGCCACGGCACTACCCTCGGGGCCATGACTTCACGCGTGGTGGTGACCCTGGACGGTGCCGTGCTCGATCCGACCGAGCCTGTTCTGCATGCCGACGACCTGGCGGCGGTGCGCGGGGACGGCATCTTCGAGACCGTGCTGATCCGCGAGGGTCGGGCGTGCCGACTCGACGCTCACCTCGCCCGCCTCACCCGGTCGGCGGCCATGCTCGACCTCGCGGAACCGGACGTCGACGCATGGCGGCGCGCGGTGGACGTGGCACTCGCGCAGTGGGAGAGGACCGGTGGCGGCGAGGGTGCGATGCGGCTGCTGCTGAGCCGGGGGCGCGAGGGGGCGGACGATGCCGAGACGGCGCTCGTCATGGTCTCCGCCGTCGCCGATCGCGTCACCCAGGCGCGCGCGGAGGGCGTGTCGGCCCTGACCCTGAACCGGGGTTTCTCCATCGACGCGACACAGCAGTCGCCCTGGGCGCTGCTCGGTGCGAAGACTCTGTCCTACGCCACCAACATGGCGGCCCTGCGCCACGCGGCACGAGAGGGCTTCGACGAGGTCGTGTTCCGCAGTATCGAGGGGCAGGTGCTCGAGGGTCCACGGTCGAGCGTGCTGGCCGTGGTGGACCGCCGCATGGTCACGCCGCCGGTGGAGCACGGGGTGCTGCGCGGCACCACGGTGGACGCTCTCTTCGAGGTCGCGGGCGACGCCGGCTTCGACTGTGCGCACGAGCCGTTGCGGGTGGCCGATCTGATCCTGGCCGACAGTGTCTGGCTGATCTCCTCCGTCACGCTGGCCGCGCGCGTGCACACGCTCGACACCACGCACCTCAAGGAGATGCCGTCGGACCGCGTCGTGCGCGAACTGGTGGACACCGCCGTCGCGCGTTGACGCGCGCCACAGGTAACGGTGGACACAGTCCATCGCCTACTACTACGCGTAGTAGTAGCGTCGGCCCCGTAGGCAGGATCCCCGCCTCGCAGCCGACGACAAGAAGCTGGTCATGGACGCACTCGATGTCTCACGATGGCAGTTCGGAATCACCACCGTCTATCACTTCCTGCTCGTCCCGCTGACCATCGGACTCGCTCCGATCGTCGCCGCGATGCAGACCATGTGGGTGATCACCGGCAAGGACTCCTGGTACCGGCTCACCAAGTTCTTCGGCAAGCTCTTCCTCGTCAACTTCGCACTCGGCGTCGCCACCGGCATCGTCCAGGAGTTCCAGTTCGGCATGAACTGGTCCGAGTACTCACGGTTCGTGGGCGACGTCTTCGGTGCGCCGCTCGCGCTCGAGGGCCTCGTCGCGTTCTTCCTCGAGTCCACGTTTCTCGGGCTGTGGATCTTCGGGTGGCAACGGCTGCCGAAAGCCGTTCACCTGGCGACGATCTGGCTGGTGGCCATCGGGGTCAACGCCTCCGCCTACTTCATCATCGCCGCGAACTCGTGGATGCAGCACCCGGTGGGGGCCGTCTACGACCCGGACACGGGGCGTGCCGAGCTCGTCGACTTCTGGGCCATGCTCACCAACAACACGGCGCTCGCGGCGTTCCCGCACGCGGTGGCCGGATCCTTCCTCACCGCAGCGACATTCGTCGCCGGCATCGCCGGGTGGTGGATGGTGCGCAGCGCACGTCGCGGCGACGTCGGTCCCTCGTCGGAGGCCCGCTCCATGTTCCGCCCCGCGGCCCGGCTGGCATTCGTCGTCATGATCGCCTCCGGCGCTGCACTCGCGATCACCGGAGACGTGCAGGGCAAGTTGATGTTCGAGCAGCAGCCCATGAAGATGGCATCGGCAGAGTCGCTGTGTCACACCGAGACCGGCGCCTCGTTCTCGATCCTCACCATCGGCACCCACAACAACTGCGACAGCGTCCAGCACATCGTCGCGATACCCGGCCTGACATCGTTCCTCGCGAAGAGCGACCTCGACGCGACCGTCCAGGGGGTCACCGAGCTGCAGCAGCAGTACGAGGAGCAGTACGGACCGGGCAACTATCGGCCCAACCTCTTCGTGACCTACTGGGCCTTCCGGATGATGATCGGCCTCGCCGCCGGGTCAGCCGTGCTCGCGCTCGCCGGCCTGTGGGTCACTCGAGGCGGCCGAGTTCCGGACCAGCGCTGGTTCTCCCGGCTCTCACTGCTCGCGATCCCGACACCCTTCCTGGCGAACAGTGCGGGCTGGATCTTCACCGAGATGGGCCGCCAACCCTGGATCGTCGCGCCCAACCCCAGCGGAGTCGACATGATCCGCCTGACGGTCGACCAGGGTGTGTCCGACCACCCCGTCGCTCTGGTGGCGGCGTCCCTCGCGACGTTCACCGTCCTCTACGCCGGGCTCGGTGCCGTCTGGTTCCTGCTCATGCGTCGCTACGTGCAGGCAGGTCCGCTCGAGCACGACAGGCACCCCCACGACGACGACGGTGGCGACACCGACGCCGACGCCCGCCCGCTCTCGTTCGCCTACTGACCCGCCGGAGACATGATCATGGGAACGCCCGAATTCTGGTTCGCCGTCGTCACCGCATTGTTCGTCGGATACTTCGTTCTCGAGGGCTTCGACTTCGGGGTCGGCATGCTCATGCCCGTTCTCGGTCGATCCGGCCGGGACGACGCCGAGGCCCGACGTCGCGTAGTGCTCAACACGATCGGTCCGGTGTGGGACGGCAACGAGGTGTGGCTCATCACGGCGGGAGGAGTGCTCTTCGCGGCCTTCCCCGAGTGGTACGCGACGCTCTTCTCCGGCTTCTATCTGCCGCTGCTGCTGATCCTCGTGGCGCTCATCCTGCGTATCTGTGCCATCGAGTACCGCGGCAAGATCGACGACCCCGTGTGGCGGCGTCGGTGCGACCTCGGTATCGGGATCGGTTCCTGGGTGCCCGCGGTGCTGTGGGGTGTCGCCTTCGCGAACATCGTGCGCGGTGTCGCCATCGACGCGGACAAGAAGGTCACCTCGGGACTGCTCGACCTTCTCACTCCCTATGCGCTGCTGGGTGGTGCGACCACAGCGATGCTCTTCGCGTTCCACGGTGCCGTGTTCATCGCCCTCAAGACGGCCGGCGAGGTTCGAGCGGACGCATCGAGACTCGCTGCGGCACTGATCTTTCCGACCGTGGTGGGCGCCGGGGTGTTCGCGCTGTGGACTCAGCTCGCGCACGGGAAGGGCTGGACCTGGTGGATCGTCGCCGCTGCCGTGGCAGGGCTGGTGACGGCAGCGGTGGCCGTGCTGCGCGGGCGAGACGGATGGGCCTTCGTCGGCACCACCGTGACCATCGGCGGAGCCGTGCTGTTGCTCTTCTGCTCACTGTTCCCGGACGTGATGCCCTCGACCATCGACGCCGCGTTCTCGCTGACCGTCGACAACGCGTCGTCCTCCGCGTACACGTTGCGCATCATGGCGTGGCTGTCGGCGATCGCGGCACCGGTGGTCCTGGCCTACCAGGGCTGGACCTACTGGGTCTTCCGTCGGCGCATCTCGACGACGCAGATCCCGGCGTCCATCGGCCTGGCGAGCACTCGATGACCGCGACGAGGCGGCCCCGAGGACCGATCGACCCCCGGTTGTGGCACCGGTCGGTGCCCGTCCGTCGTCACCTCGTGGGGTCGGTGGCGCTCTCCCTGGTGACGACCGCGTGCGTCGTCGTCATCGCCGTCGTCGTCGGGACCGTGCTGGGCGGCGCGGTCACCGACCCGACCCGTCGGACGGTCGGAGCCTGGACCACCGAGCTGACGGTCCTGGCTGCCGCCGTACTGGTCCGCGTCCTCGCGTCGTGGGCGCGGTCGAGGTACGCGCACCGCTCGGCGGTCCGAGTCGTGCGCGGGTTGCGCGCGGACATGCTGGACGCGGCCACGACGACGCGCTCGCGCGGCGGGGAGGATCGGGGCGAGTGGTCGACGGTGGTCACGCGTGGTCTCGACGGACTGGCGCCCTACCTCACCGACTACGTCCCGGCCCTCGTCCTGGCGGCGACCGTCACGCCGATCGCGACCCTTATGATCGCGTTCGTCGATCCGCTCTCCGCGGTGATCGTGGCGGTCACACTCCCGACGATCCCGGTGTTCATGGTGCTGATCGGTCTGATGACCCGCGGGCGGTCCCGACGAACCCTCGACGCGATGACGCGACTGTCCTCTCAGCTGATGGACCTGCTCGCCGGAATCCCGACACTGCGCGCACTCGGCCGGCAGGACGGGCCAGCCGCGCGGGTCGGCGAACTCGGGGACGAGCACCGCCGCCGGACGATGGCCGCACTGCGCGTCGCCTTCCTCTCGTCCATGGTGCTCGAACTGCTGGCCACGCTCGGCGTCGCACTCGTCGCGGTGTCGATCGGTCTACGCCTCGTGTACGGCGACATGGAGCTGGCACCCGGCATCGTCGCGCTCATTCTGGCGCCCGAGGTCTACCTGCCGCTGCGCGCACTCGGTGCCGCCTTCCACGCGTCCGAGGACGGTGCGGAGGCCGCGGGACGTACCTTCGCTCTGCTCGAGAGCGCCGAGTCGCAGGCGCCGCGTGACCAGCGGACGGCCGCGCCGCCCACCGGTCCGGTCACCGTCGTCCTGACGAACCTGTCGGTCCGCGGGCGGGACGGGTGGGCACCCCGCCACCTCGACGCGACGTTCCGGGCGGGACGGGTGACGGTGCTGACCGGCGCCAACGGGACCGGGAAGTCGACGGTCCTGGCGTCCGTTCTCGGGCTCGTCGATCCCGACGAGGGGTCCGTCTCCCTCGTGGGCTCCGACGGGGTGCGGGTCGACCTGTCGACCGTCGACCTCGACCAGTGGTGGCGCCGTGTGACCTGGCTGCCGCAGCGTCCGGCCGTCGTCGCCGGATCCGTCGCCGACAACCTCGACCTCGGGGCGCGTGGTGACGTGGCCGAAGCTGCTCGTGCCACGGGGTTCTCGTCCGTCCTGGCGTCCCTGCCCCGCGGAGCCGCGACGATGCTCGGCGCCGGGGGAGTGGGACTGTCCGTCGGAGAAGCCCAGCGGTTGGCCCTGACGCGCACTCTCGCCGCGACGGGATCCGTCGTGCTCCTGGACGAACCGACCGCCCACCTCGACCCGGAATCGGCGCGTCGGGTGCTCGGGTCCCTGCGGGCCGCGGCCGACGGCGGCCGCACCGTCGTCATCGTGGGGCACACGCCCGAGGTGCTCGCCGCCGCGGACACTGTCGTGCACGTGGACCGAGCGGCGGTGTCGGCATGAGCAATCTGACGCGGGCACTGCGGCTGCTCGACCTGCCGCCGGGGCGCGTCGCGCGGGCCGTGGCGGCCGGAGTCGCGACGCTGGGCAGTGCACTCGCGCTGTCCGCGCTCTCGGCCTGGCTCATCACGCGGGCATGGCAGATGCCGCCGGTGTTGCACCTCTCGGTGGCCGTGGTCGCGGTGCGCGCGCTCGGCATCACGCGCGGCGTGTGTCGGTACCTGGAACGACTGGCCACGCACGACGTCGCACTGCGCGGGACCGTCCGTGCGCGGTCCACCCTGTACCGCGAACTGTCGCAGGGTGATTCGGCCACGGCGGTGACGACGCGGCGAGGGGATCTCCTCGTGCGGACCGGCGCCGACGTGGATGCCGTCGGCGACGTGGTGGTGCGCGCCCTCGTTCCCGTCGCCGTCGCGGCGGTGGTCTCGGCTCTCGCGGTCGGACTCGTCGCCGTGTGGTCCCCTGCCGCGGCAATCGTCCTGGCGGTCGCGCTGCTCGTCTCCGGGGTCGTGGCGCCCTGGTCGAGCGCCAGGGCCGAGCGGGCCGCCGCCGAGGATCTCGTCGCTGCGCGAGCCGACTTCGCCGCCCACGCCGTCACCGCGATCGACCACGCCGCCGAACTCCGGGTGTCCGGGCGACTGGCAGACGTGCGACGCCGCGCTGACGAGGCCGACCGCGCCGTCGGTGCCGCGCAGGACCGCGCCGCCGGGTGGTCCGCCCTGTCCGCCGCGGCGACCCCGCTGTCGATGGGAGTCGCGGTGCTGGGCGCCCTCGCCGTCGGCATCTCGGCGTACGGCACCGCATCGGGGTTCGCGGGCGGCACCGACCCCACCGGGCTCGCCGTCGTGGTGCTGGTTCCGCTCGCCGCGTTCGAGGCGACGGGTGCGATACCCGCCGCCGCGGTGGCGTGGGTGCGCGGATCCGCGGCGGCTCGGCGGATCATGGCTCTCGTGGACGAGGCCCGCTCCGGGCCGGCGGTGACGCCGAAGGACGACCCGTCGCCGTCGCCGTCGGTGCGCCTCGAGGTGTGCGACGTCGTCGCAGGCCGCGGCGGATCGCGGACCGCGCCGGTATCTCTGGTGGTGGAACCCGGTGCGCGCCTGGCGATCAGCGGACCCAGCGGCGTCGGCAAGTCCACGCTCGCCATGACGATCGCGGGGCTCGTCGCCCCCGCCGCGGGCGCCGTGCTCGTCGACGGCAGGTCCGTCGGCGAACTGTCCGAGGACGCGGTGCGTCGGACGGTGTCCTACGTCGCCGAGGACGCCCATGTCTTCCGGACCACCGTTCTGGAGAACCTCCGTGTGGTGCGCGGTGACGTGACCGAGACGGAGGCGACGGCGGCACTCGACCGGGTCGGGCTCGGCGACTGGGTGCGCGCACTGCCCGACGGTGTGCACACGGACCTCGACGGCGGCGCGGAGGTGCTGTCCGGCGGACAGCGTCGCCGACTGCTGCTGGCCCGCGCGACGCTCTCGCGGGCGGCGGTGATCATCGTCGACGAGCCCACCGAACACGTGGACGACGTGTCCTCCGCCGCGTTGCTCGCCGCGATGCTCGATCCCGACGGTGGACTGTTCGATCGGGCGACGACCGTTCTGGTCGTGACGCATCGACCGGTGCCGACGGGCGTTCGAGTGGTGACCGTGAGCGGTGAACGTCAGGTGTGTTCGCTCACGGAAAAAGACGTTGCCGACCGGGCTGATCCACGCGTAGCGTCGTCTGTACACGAGAGAGGAGGTGGTCTGGAATTGTATGACTCTTGGACGCGTGAGGTGGCTGCCCGCTAGCCGCAACCGCTGACGGTTCTTCTCTCACCGCGCGAGCGGCGGGCGAATACCAGGCAGCTACCCGACCCCCGAGCCCTCGGTCCGTCCAGACCGAGACCTGTACTCCTGCAACGGTGTACCGGTAGGGCTCGGGGGTCGTCCCATGTCCGGACCAGGCCCGCGCGCCTGGTCTTTCCCGTTCTGCCGAGCAGACCCCCTCGCCTGTGTCACTGTGGGGGACATGACGAGTGACGAGCAGCCCGACACGACGAACACCGACGACACGTCCTCCGACACCGGTTCGGCGAACGAGGAGACCGTGGGCCCCGAGCTGACGCAGGAGGACCTCGATCGCGCCGGCGAGAAGATGGACGGCCTCAATGCGCGGTACGAGACCGGTGCGCGTGAGACGGTGACGCTGCCCGGCACCGGCGGCACCGTGTCCGGTACCGCGTTCGCGGACTTCGACGAGGACGGTGCCTCCGAAAAATCCGACACCGAAAAATCCGACACCGAGAAATCCGACACCGAGAAGGCCGACACCGGTTCCGGGAAGGATGCGGAGAGCGAGAAGGGCGAGCGTCAGCCCACGTAGCGTTCGAGGCGGGCGGACAGCCGGGGCTCGAGATCGCCGTCCGGTCCGACCCGCTCCTCGACGTACGCGAGATCGCCACCCTCGACGATGCCGTAGAGACGCTTCGCGCCCCCGACCAGCGCCGCCGACGTGCTTCTGATGACCACGTCGGTGGCCAGCTCCCAGGACGACTGCGTCAGTGCGCGGCCGTAGTACAGCTCGATGAGCCCGCTCGCGTGGGTCAGTAGGAGCTCGAGAGTCTCCTCGCCGTCGTCACCGGGCTCACCGGTTCCGCTCACCCGCCAGAAGCCGGACTCGCGCAGGTCGCGACCGGCGTAGGCGCCGTTCTCGTCGACGCGCCAGGTGCGGGACTCCCACGACAGGTAGGGACCGCCGTCGTGGCTCACGACGATCTGCTGTCCCAGTGTGTAGTCGCCCTCGGCGTCGTGTCCCTCACCGGTGCCGCGCCACACGCCGACCAGCGGCAGCAGTGCCAGCATGGAGTGCGAGATGTCGGGACCCTGCCGCAGATTGGCGGTGTCACCGTCACCGGGCAGATCGGGGAGCAGCGGGATGTTGCGCCCGGCCGTCTCCTTGGCCCGTTCCTCCGCACGCGCGACCGCGGCGTCACCGCTCAGGCGGGGCGCCGGGGTGCCGAACTCGTCGGTCACGACTCGTCGGTGACCAGGCGATAGACGACGTACAGCGAGAACCAGGCGATGAGGATCGACGCCAGGATGAGGAGTGCTTCGAAGAATAGGACCACGCACCGATTGTAGACCGGCGGTGTCGTGGATCTGCCACGGGCCGCCGTCGCGATCGGTCGACGCAGGCGGTCCGCAGACTGTGTGACGGATGACAACCTGTGCCGGGTCCGGTGACGCGATTCATTGTTTAAGGTCGTGAGGTTCTGGAATCGAGAGACGAGGGTGATCCATCCATGCTTCGTGTGACCGGGCTCGACCCGACCGACCGTCGGCGGACCGGGCCGACGAGGATCGTGCTGCGCGCGGCGACCGCTGCCCTCGCGACACTGCTGTTGTGCGCGATCCCTGGAGGACTGGCGGGGGCGGCACCGATCACCCCCTCCGATCCGCTCGGTCTGGGCGACGACCCCGTCGAGTCGGTGCTCGACACGTTCGGGCTGGGCACGAAGGTCGATCAGGATCCGAACAACTACGCGTACGACTGCCCCGACGTGCTCATCGTCGCCATCACGGGCGCGACGGACTCGGAGTCGGACCGGAACCCCGTCGACGAGGTGGACCGGCTGCCGTGGTCCAACTGGGTCGGCAACGTGACCGTGCCCGCGGGGGAGGCCTCGGCGTCCACGCCCGGACGAGTCGGTTGGGTGTACGTGCCGTACGCGTCGGAGTACGGCGTGGCCGTGGCCGAGCCGGTGCCCACCTATCAGGAATCCGTCGCCGAGGGCCTCGCGACCATGGGCCGGATGATCGACGCCAACAAGACCGCGTGCGGCACGTCGACGAAGTACGTGCTGCTCGGCTACAGCGTGGGTGCCGAGGTGGTCGAGCGCCTCGCCGTCGACATCGGGTCCCGACCGTCCACGGCGCACGTGACGTCCGACGACATCGCCGGGGTCGCCCTCGTCGGAGATCCGTACCGCCCTGCCGGCACTGCGTCTCTGGACAAGCCCGGTCCGCCGGGTGGTGGCTTCATGTCGTCCGAGCCGAAGGACTACGGGACCCTCACGAACAAGATCCGGTGGGCGTGCCGTCCGATGGACATCGCCTGTGACGCACCGGAGAACCTCGGCGTCCTGCCGTTGGCGCTCAACGTCTTCGGGCGGATGCACTTCACCCTGCTCGATCCGGGCCGCACCGTCACCGAGTTCGTCGCGGTCTCGTCCGACGTCGCGGCTCGCACCATCGCGCACGTCTTCAGCGACCCTGACTTCGCCACGTCGGACGAGTCCCTGCTCGACGTGATGCTCCGGGTGTCGGACCGCACCCAGCCACTGCCGGACGAGCGGTCGCCGACGCCGCGCGAGATGTTCGACGCCGTGACGTGGGCGCTCGGTCCCGGCCGCCCCGTCGTCGAGGCCAAGCTGCAGGCGGAGGCCGTGGGGTTCGGCGAGGACAACGCCGACATCCCGCAGCTGTTCGAGAAGCCCTACGTCG
This sequence comes from Rhodococcus sp. NBC_00294, assembly GCF_036163995.1. Taxonomy (NCBI): domain Bacteria; kingdom Bacillati; phylum Actinomycetota; class Actinomycetes; order Mycobacteriales; family Nocardiaceae; genus Rhodococcus; species Rhodococcus sp. NBC_00294. Next base: position 4,357,361 of record NZ_CP108043.1, on the reverse strand, counting down.
AACGGGGGTTCCTGCAGCACCTCTACTACTGGGACAACTTCCCGGACAACGGCCGCGACTGGGAGAGCGAGAAGATGATCCGCTGGATCACCGACCTCGCTCGCGAGCAGAGCGAGGCCCCTCCGGTCGACGAGCCGGCCGCTCCTCCTGCGGGAGACACGACGGCGCCCGCCGAGCCCCGCGTTATTCCCCCGGTGAATCCCGGCTATCTCGCGCCGCCGGCGCAGCCCGTGGAGACGGTGCCGTCGACGTGGGAGGAAGTGCTGAAGTCCCTCGGCCTCCCGCCGGAGCCCGGCAAGTAGTTCCCGCGGTCGGATCGCACACCCTCCACGACGCGAACACCCTCCCCAGCACGCTGGGGAGGGTGTTCGGCTGAAACGAGAGGTGTTCGGTCAGGCGCCGATCGAGATCTCGGCCTCGTGGAGGCCGGCGGACTCGGGCGAGATGGTCACGTCGCCGTTGCCGGACGCGGACAGCGCGCGCAGCGTCCAGGTGCCGGGGGCCGCGAAGAAGCGGAAGTCGCCGGTTCCGGACGCGACGACCTCGGCGGTGAACTCACCCGTGCTGTCGAGCAGGCGCACGTACGCACCGCCGACGGGCTGACCGTCCGACGCGGCCAGGACACGGCCCGTGATGACCGTCTCCTTCTCCACGTCGACGCCGGCGGGAAGGGTCTGTCCCTGAGCAGGTGCTCCACACATGATTACGCTCCCAACTCGATAGGTGCTCCCACGAGGGAGCCGTACTCGGTCCAGCTGCCGTCGTAGTTCTTGACGTTCTCATAGCCCAGCAGCTGCGTCAGTGCGAACCAGCTGTGCGACGAGCGCTCGCCGATGCGGCAGTACGCGATCGTCCCCTTGCTCGGATCGATGCCGACACCGTCGTAGAGCTCCTTCAGTTCCTCGTCGGACTTGAAGGTGCCGTCCTCGTTCGCTGCCTTGCTCCACGGCACGTTGACGGCGCCGGGGATGTGGCCGGGACGCTGGCTCTGCTCCTGCGGGAGGTGTGCCGGCGCCAGGATCTTGCCCGAGTACTCGTCGGGGGAGCGGATGTCGAGGAGGTTCTTGGTGCCGATGGCGGCGATGACCTCGTCGCGGAACGCGCGGATCGACAGGTCGGGAGCCTCGGCCCTGTAGGACGTTCCCTCGCGGGAGACGGCGTCGGTGCTCAGCGGACGACCGTCCAGTTCCCACTTCTTGCGGCCGCCGTCGAGCAGACGGACGTCCTTGTGGCCGTACAGCTTGAAATACCAGTAGGCGTAGGCCGCGAACCAGTTGTTGTTGCCGCCGTAGAGGATCACCGTGTCGTCGTTGGCGATGCCGCGCGTCGACAGCAGGTCCGAGAACTGCTCCTGGTTCAGGAAGTCACGAAGGACCGGATCCTGGAGGTCGGACTTCCAGTCGAGCTTGACGGCACCCTCGATGTGGCCGGTGTCGTAGGCGCTGGTGTCCTCGTCGACCTCGACGAACACGGTCTTGGGAGCATGCAGGTTCTGCTCGGCCCAGTCGGCAGTGACCAGGACGTCGGAGCGAGCCATGTGGTTCCTTTCGATTCTTCTCTGACAGGTGGTGGGTGGTTCAGGTGGTGGCATGTCGAGCCGGCAGGAGCCGACTCGCGAGTGGGTAGATCTTGCAGCCCAGGCAGATTCCGAACGCCGCGTTCAGCACGGCGGCGAACAGGGCCAGACCCGTGGCGACGGTGCCGACGGTCGTCGAGGACAGCGCGAACCCGACGGTTCCCACGATCGAGAAGGCGAATCCCAGTCCCTGCGCGAACCGCAGGGGGGTCGTCGGTTCGGTCTCCGACACCGGGCCCAGGCGCGGTGCGACGACGGCGCGGAACATGCGTCCGTAGGGATGCGCTGCCGGCCCGGCAGCAGCGCCGTACGCGAAGACCAGCGTCTGCAGGCCCAGGAGCAACGCTGCAGCGGTGAGCGACACCGTCGACACGAGCAGCGTCACGACGAGGACGCCGGTGGTCACCCAGGCGACGAAGCGGGGACCACGAACGTCGACCTGCGGGGGAATGGATGACATCGAGATGCTCCTGGAGTGGAGGAAAGGGGACCGAGCGGATGCGCATGGTCTCCGGCGATCGTCGAGCGGTCCGAGGTCGGTACAGCACGGCTGTACCCGAGCGGACGGGTCGACGAGGGGAGGACCGTCGTCAGCGGCAACGGCAGCAACAGCCACCGAGGCGGCACAGGTCCACTGTGCGGCGTCGGGTGAGCAGAAGCTCGTGGCTGGCGGTCACGTCGGCCATGGTACCCACGCCGGTCCAGATCCAGAAGTTCCGGGTGTCGCTCGTCACTCCGACGAGGGTGAATCGGACGCCGAGAGCACGGCGGCCCGCAGGTCCTTCGACGACGGCACACCCGACGCGCGCGATCGTTCCCGCATCGCCCCGTCGAGCACGAAGGTGGTCGGGAGAGACATCACGCCGAAGTCGCGGGCGAGCTGCGGATTCTCGTCCATGTCCACCTCGACGTCGGACACGCGGTGCCCCGCCGACTCGAGGTCGGTCACCACGGCGGACACGACGCGTCGCACCGCCGCACACGGGCCGCACCAGGTGGCGGAGAAGTGGAGCACGGTCACCGCGCCGTCGGTGGCGCCGGCGGCGCGCAGAGCGAGAGCTCGCGATCCCGACGCGCCGCCGCGATCCGACGTGCGGACGGCGCCCTCGCGGCGGCGGACCCACAGGCCCACCACGGCGGCGAGCGCCAGGGCGACGAGAAGGACGACGACGGCGCTCACGGCGTGCGGATCTCGTCGAGTTCGATGGTGACGTCCTCGGCGCTGCCCTCGATCACGATCTGCCCGCCCTCCGCGTAGACCGACGTGGGGAGGATGCCGAACGGCAGCTGTTGCTCGTCGATCGTGCGGGTGAACAGGCCCAGGACCGCGGGCTTCAGGAATTCGGGGATGGTGAAGTCGGCCTGGCCCTCGGGCCCGAAGTAGAGGTCCGACGCGACGATGGACACGGTTCCACCGTCGAGCCGGAGCTCGGCGGTGACGCTGACCGCGGTGTCCAGGGGGCCGACGGGCACGGTGCCCGTGAGGACCACGGCCCCGGCGGTGGTCTCGCCGGAACCGCCCGAACCGCCGGTGCCGTCGGAGCGGTCGGCGGGGGGAGTGGAGACCTGGAGGTCGGGGATCTCGAGGAACCGGCCGAGGTCGGTGGCGTCGATACGGACGCGCGCGTCGAGTTGATCCATGGGCACCGTGCGCACCGATCCGTCGAGCAGGTCGGATGCCGGAATGCGCACGCCGCGCAACGTCGCCTCGATGGTCGTCTTCTCGACGTAGTCGGTGGGGACGTCCTGCGCTCGGATCTCCACGCGGCCGTACCTGCCGTCGGCCGCCTGGGTCAGGAACGGGAAGCCGTGGATGGTCACCTGCGGATCGGACACCAGATCTCCGCCGTCCCGCAGTGCCCGCGAGACGCGGTACTCGGAGTAGGCGGCGGTGCCGAAATCGGCGGCCAGAGCGAGCGCCAGGACGAAGACGAGCCCGACGATCAGTTTTCGCACGGAGTTCCTCTCGGGCGGTTCGGTGTCCTGCGGGCGGGTCCCGAGGCGGGCGGTGGCGGCTCGCAGCCGACTGTCCTGCCTTCCGACAGGTTAGTCTGTGACCGAAGAACAACCGGAAGTGCCGGTCGCGGACCCGCTGGTGGGCTCGTCCGGCCGGAGAAGAGTGGACGAGGAGGCCCTGTGGAGTTGCTGCTGCTGACCTCCGATCCGGATCCGGAGTCCGTGCTCCCGTCCCTCGCGCTCCTGGCGCACACGGTGCGTCCCGCACCGACCGAGGTCTCGTCGTTGCTCGAGGCCGGGAGCGCGGACATCGCGCTCGTCGACGCCCGCACCGATCTGGCCGCCGCGCGCGGACTGTGTCGACTGCTCGGCAGCGCCGGCTCGTCGGTACCCGTGGTGGCGGTGCTCACCGAGGGCGGTCTGGTCGCCGTCAACGCGGAGTGGGGCCTCGACGACATCCTGTTGCCCACCACCGGACCCGCGGAGCTCGATGCCCGGTTGCGTCTGCTCGTGGGCCGCCACGGAGGCGTCAGCAGTCCCGAGGCCTCGGGGAAGATCACTCTCGGCGAGCTCGTCATCGACGAGGGCACCTACACCGCCCGTCTGCGCGGGCGACCGCTCGACCTCACCTACAAGGAGTTCGAACTCCTCAAGTACCTCGCCCAGCACGCGGGCCGCGTCTTCACCCGAGCGCAGCTGCTGCAGGAGGTGTGGGGGTACGACTTCTTCGGCGGTACCCGCACTGTGGACGTGCACGTCCGGCGTCTGCGCGCGAAGCTCGGAACGGAGTACGAGTCGCTCATCGGCACCGTGCGCAACGTGGGATACAAGGCCGTGAGACCGAGCCGGGCAGGTAAGGGTGCGGCGGGCAGCGACGACGCGGTGGACCTGCCGTCGGACGGCGACCTGGATATCGAGAACGACACGGCGACACCCTCGTTCGCCCCAGCTGATCGGACGGCCTTCTGACGTGAGCGACGCGATTCGACTCGAGGCACGGCGACCGGTCGGCGACGAGGCCCGACGCGTCCGCGACGCGATCGAGGCCGCCACGACCGCCGACGGGACACCGCCGCTGTCGGAGCAGGCCGAGCGCGCCGTGGACTCTCCGCGGGACGACGAGCATCTGCTGGCACTGGACGGCGAACACCTCGTGGGGTACGCGACGCTCTCGCCCGCGCGCGGTGACGCGCCGGTCATGGTGGAGGCCGTCGTGCACCCCGATCACCGGGGCCGCGGCGTCGGCACCGCGCTGGTCGACCGCGCTCTCGCAGCACCGGGGGCGCGCGTGTGGGCCCACGGGCGGCTGCCCGCCGCCGATCGCGTCGCCGAGAAAGTCGGTCTCGAGGTGGTCCGCGAACTGCTGCAGATGCGCCGCCCGCTCGGTGGCCCCGACGCGGCGCCCCTGCCCGAACTCACCGTCCCGGACGGCATCACCGTGCGGACCTACCGGGAGTCCGACGACGCCGAGATCCTGCGGGTGAACAACGCCGCGTTCTCCTGGCACCCCGAGCAGGGTGGCTGGACGCAGGCGGAGATCGACGAGCGCCGCGCGGAGTCCTGGTTCGACCCCGCGGGGCTGTTCGTGGCGACGTCGACGGACGACCCGGACACCGTGCTGGGGTTCCACTGGACCAAGGTGCACCCGCCGACCGGAGACGATCCCGAACTGGGTGAGGTCTACGTCGTCGGTATCGATCCGGCGGCCCAGGGCAGGGGGCTCGGCCGGACCCTCACGCTCGCCGGCCTGCGGTACCTGGCCGATCGCGGCCTCGCCGGCGTGCTGCTGTACGTCGAGTCGGACAACACGGCCGCCGTGCACACGTACGACCGGCTCGGCTTCACCACCTTCCACGTCGACGCGGCGTTCGCGCGCGTCTGACGCGGGACCGGTGCGGTCCCTGAGACGCGCATCGCATCCCGATCCGGGTTTTCGGTCTGTCTGTTCACCCTCCGTTCACAAAGGCGCGGTGAACCGTCCACCACCGGCGCTTACGTTTTCCCACGGGTAGCGCACGCTGCCCGTTGCGGTACGACGTCACCGCATCTTTTCTCGCCCGCCGACCGATCGGTCGCCGACGGGCTGTTTCTGGAGGAGACAGGTGAAGCTCGAGCGCAGCATTGCCCTCATGGGTGTACTGGCTGTCGGCGGATTGACGCTGGCTGCATGTGGTTCCGACGCGAACGTCGAGGCCACCGGCAGTGGTGACTCCGCCGCGACGTGCGAGGGCAAGAGCCCCATCACCGGCGAAGGATCGTCGGCGCAGCAGAACGCGATGTCCAACTTCACGTCCGTCTACTCGGGTGTGTGCTCCGGCAAGGCCGTGGAGTACACCGTGAGCGGTTCCGGCAACGGCCGGACCCAGTTCGTCGCCGGTCTCGTGGACTTCGCGGGCTCGGACTCGTCCATCAAGGAAGAGCAGGCCGACGCGGCCGCCACGCGCTGCGCCGGCAACCCGGCGTGGAACCTTCCCCTCGTGTTCGGTCCGGTCGCCGTGGCCTACACGCTCGACGGTGTCGACGACCTGGTCCTGACGCCCGACGTCATCGCCCAGATCTTCACCGGCAAGATCACCACCTGGAACGATCCGGCCATCGCCGCGCTGAACGAGGGCGCGTCGCTCCCGACCACCGCCATCACGCCGATCTACCGCTCGGATTCCTCGGGCACCAGCGACAACTTCCAGCGCTTCCTGTCCGACGCCGCACCGCAGTCCTGGACGCTGGACCACAGCTCCGACTGGGCCGGTGGAGTGGGCGAGGGCGCCAACGGTTCGTCGGGCGTCGCTCAGGCCGCTGCCGCCACCCCGGGCGCCATCACCTACGTCGAGAAGGGCTTCGCCGATCAGGAGAACCTGACCGCGGCGCAGATCGACTTCGGCGCCGGTGCCGTCGAGCTCACCACCGAGACCGCCGCCAAGGCGATCGACACGGTCACCTTCTCCGGTGACGGAAACGACCTCGCGCTCGACACCGACGCACTGTTCGCCAGCAAGGAAGCCGATTCCTACCCGCTGGTGCTGTCGACCTACGAGATCGTCTGCTCCAAGGGCTACGACGCGGAGACCGCCGCGGGTGTCAAGTCGTTCCTGCTCAGCGCTGCCAACGAGGGCCAGGAAGGCCTCGAGGCTGCCGGTTACGTGCCGCTCCCGGACAGCTTCAAGGAGCGTCTGGTGACGGCGATCAACGCCATTTCCTGACACACTGGTTCTCGCTTGCATCACCCCCGAAGACCATTCACCGGGTGATGCAGGCGATGCCGTACCACCCCACACGAGACAGTGAGCGGTATGAGCGACACCCATTCGATCAGCGACGTCACGCCGGCCACCACATCGGCCGTGAGCGCCGCTCGCAAGACGGAAGCGCCGACACCAGTGCCCGACAAGAAAGCCTCAGGTACGGTCACCCGCCCGGGTGACCGCATCTTCTCGACGCTCGCCACCGGTTCCGGTGTCTTCGTCATCGTCCTGATCGCGGCGATCGGTGGGTTCCTCCTGTGGCGGGCGATCCCCGCGCTGCAGAACAACACCGTGAACTTCTTCACGTACAACGGGCAGTGGAGCACGTCGGACACGTCCGCCATGCTCTTCGGTGTCCGTGACCTGTTCCTGGTCACGGCCACGGTGTCGGTGGTGGCTCTGCTGATCGCCATGCCGGTGGCACTGGGCATCGCGATCTACCTGACGAACTACGCCCCGAAGCGTCTGGCGGGCCCGCTGGGCTACGTCATCGACCTGCTGGCCGCCGTGCCGTCCATCGTCTTCGGACTCTGGGGCCTGTATGTTCTCGCGCCGGTCATCTCGCCCGTCGCCGAGTGGCTCAACACGAACCTCGCGTGGTTCCCGCTCTTCGCCACCGGTTCCGTCTCCATCGCCGGCGGCGGCACCATTTTCACCGGTGCGATCGTGCTCGCCGTCATGATCCTGCCGATCATCGCCGCGGTCACCCGCGAGGTGTTCGTCCAGACGCCCCGTGGCCAGATCGAGGCTGCTCTCGCCCTCGGCGCCACTCGGTGGGAGGTCGTGCGCACCACGGTCATCCCGTTCGGCAAGTCCGGCTTCGTCAGCGGCTCGATGCTGGGCCTGGGCCGCGCGCTCGGCGAGACCATCGCGCTCTACATCATCATCCGCAGCACCCAGGAGACGTTCGGCTGGACGCTGTTCGACGGCGGCAACACCTTCGCGACGAAGATCGCACTGGCCGCGGGTGAGTTCAACAACCAGCTGCAGGCCGGTGCCTACATCGCCGCGGGCCTGGTGCTGTTCGTCCTCACCTTCGTCGTCAACGCCGGCGCCCGCGCCGCCATCGCTGGAAAGAAGGACTGACCCATGGCCGACACCACGTCCGGTGGAACCGCCACCATGGATCGCCCCGTCAAGGAGCCGACCTTCCAGGGTGTCAGTGCCCGTCGCAAGGCCTCCGACTCGATCGCGACGGTCCTCGTGTCCCTCGCGGTGCTCATTGCGCTCGTCCCACTGATCTGGGTTCTCTACACCGTCGTCTCCCGCGGTATCGGCGCCGTCGCGTCGGCCGACTGGTGGCAGTACTCGCAGGCGGGTGTCACCCCCTTCAAGGAAGGCGGCGGCGCGTACCACGCGATCGTCGGAACGCTGCTCCAGGGACTCTTCTGCGCGGTCATCTCCATCCCGATCGGCATCTTCGTCGCCATCTACCTCGTCGAGTACGGCGTGGGCACGCGGCTCGCGAAGGCCACGACGTTCATGGTCGACATCCTCACCGGTGTCCCGTCCATCGTCGCGGCGCTGTTCATCTACTCGCTGTGGATCGCGACGTTCGGCTTCGACCGGTCGGGTCTGGCTGTCTCGCTCGCCCTGGTCCTGCTCATGATCCCCGTGATCGTGCGCTCGGCGGAGGAGATGCTGCGCATCGTTCCCCAGGACCTGCGCGAGGCGTCGTACGCGCTGGGTGTGCCGAAGTGGAAGACCATCGCCAAGATCGTCGTCCCGACGGCGCTCTCGGGCATCGTCACGGGCATCATGCTCGCTCTCGCCCGCGTCATGGGTGAGACGGCGCCGGTGCTGATCCTGGTCGGGTCCGCGACGGCCATCAACTTCAACCTGTTCGCCGGTCCGCAGACGTCGCTGCCGCTCATGATGGTCGACCTCCAGAAGGCCGGAACCGCTGCCCTCACCAGCGAGCGGATGTGGGGTGCCGCCCTCACCCTCATCCTCATCGTTGCGGTGCTGAACATCGGCGCGAAGCTGGTCTCCCGCTTCTTCGCTCCCAAGAACTTCTGACAGAAGGATCTCGACATGGCAAAACGACTCGATCTCAAGGACGTCAACATCTTCTACGGCAAGTTCCACGCCGTGTCGAACGTGACGCTCTCCGTTCCTCCTCGTAGCGTCACGGCCTTCATCGGACCGTCCGGCTGCGGCAAGTCCACGGTGCTCCGCTCGCTGAACCGCATGCACGAGGTCACCCCGGGTGCCCGCGTCGAGGGCTCGGTGCTGCTCGACGGCGAGGACATCTACGGTTCCGGCGTCGACCCGGTCGGCGTTCGCCGCACCATCGGCATGGTCTTCCAGCGTCCGAACCCGTTCCCCACCATGTCCATCCGTGACAACGTCGTGGCCGGCCTGAAGCTGCAGGGTGGCCGCAGCAAGAAGCAGCTGGACGAGGTCGCGGAGGAGTCGCTCAAGGGCGCGAACCTGTGGAACGAGGTCAAGGACCGCCTCGACAAGCCGGGCGGCGGTCTGTCCGGTGGTCAGCAGCAGCGTCTGTGCATCGCCCGTGCGATCGCGGTGCAGCCCGACGTCCTGCTCATGGACGAGCCCTGCTCGGCTCTCGACCCGATCTCGACGCTGGCGATCGAGGACCTGATCGGTGAGCTGAAGAAGGACTTCACCATCGTCATCGTCACGCACAACATGCAGCAGGCTGCACGTGTGAGCGACCAGACCGGCTTCTTCAACCTCGAGGCCACCGGCAAGCCCGGCAACCTGATCGAGATCGACGACACCGAGAAGATCTTCTCCAACCCGTCGCAGAAGGCCACCGAGGACTACATCTCCGGTCGCTTCGGCTAGACCGCAGCTCGCGCGTCCACACACGGAAAGGGCGCCCTCCCCGCGGGGAGGGCGCCCTTTCGTGCGTCCGGGTACCGAGTGGAAGAACTAGGACACGTGCTGCGCGGGAGGCGTCGGCAGGTCGCTGGGCAGGCTGCCGGTGACCAGGAAGATGACTCGGCGGCCCACCTCGACGGCGTGGTCGGCGAAGCGCTCGTAGAAGCGACCCAGCAGGGTCACGTCGACGGCTGCGGCGACGCCGTGCTTCCACTCCTTGTCCATGAGGACGCTGAACAGGTGGCGGTGCAGGTCGTCCATCGCCTCGTCCTCCTCACGGAGCTTCGCGGCGCGCTCGGGGTCGCGCGTCTCGAGCACCTCACGTGCGGAGGAGCCGAGAGCGACGGCGATGCGTCCCATCTCGGCGAAGTAACCGTTGACCTCCTCCGGCAGTGCGTGCTGGGGGTGGCGACGACGCGCGATCTTGGCGACGTGCAGGGCGAGAGCGCCCATCCGGTCGATGTCGGCGACGATCTGGATACCGGAGACCACCGAGCGGAGGTCGCCGGCGACGGGTGCCTGGAGAGCAAGCAACGCGAAGGCGCGCTCCTCTGCCTGGGCACTGAGGTCGGTGATCTTGTCGTGCTCGCCGATCACCTGCTCGGCGATCCGGAGATCCGCCTGCAGCAGGGACTGCGTGGCACGCTCCATCGCACTACCGGCCAGGGCGGCCATCTCGCCGAGCAGGTCGGCGAGTTCTGTCATCTGTTCGTTGTAAGCCACGCGCATGGCCCGATTTTACTCGGCCGTACGTGGGTACAGGGCATGCAGGCGGTGAACGGGCGGTGAATGCGGAGCAGCGATTCACACACAGGACTCGTCGGCCCCGTTCGTGACCGTCAGATCGCTGGGGAGCGCGACCTCCGTGGACGCTCCGGAGATCCCCGTCGCGAAGGTCGGAAGCAGGTCTCCGACGACGGTCGGCGGCGTCAGGAAGCCCTGGAAATCAGTCCCCAGGACGACCTCGACGATGCCGCCCAGAGTCGGCGTCTCTTCGAGAACCGCTCCCGGAATGGTGCTGGCCACCGTCGACGCGTCCGCGATCGACCCGGCGCCGTATCGCACGACGGTCGCCGCGGCACCGGTGGTCTCGGCGTTGCCGGTCCCGACGACCTGGAAGCCGTAGGCCGCCAGTTCGTCCGCGGTGGTGGCGGCCAGTCCGCTGGTCTCCGAGGCGTTGGAGATCTGGACCGACACCAGCGAGGGGTCGACCGCGACCTGCGGTTCGGTGGTGACCGGCGGCGCGACCTCGGGGGTGGTCTCGGGTGCGCGTTCCTCGCCGGGGAGCGGCTGGTCGTCGATGATCGCCTGGAAGATCGCCTTGATGTCGTCGGTGCGCGGGATCTCGTTGCCGTAGTCGGTGGTACCCGCGGTGGGGACGGTGAGGAACGTGACCGCGCCCGCTTCGACGCCGCGCAGCGACTTGCCGAGCGTCAGCAGATCCGACGTCTTCACGTTCTCGACGAACGTGTCGCGGGTGAACGCCGTGACGAAACCGTTGAGGGCGCCCGGGTCGAACAGCACGCGGTTGCTCAGCACGGAGCGCAGGAGCGAGGACAGGAAGAGTTGCTGACGTTTGATGCGTCCGTAGTCACCGGTGCCCTCGGCGTCCACCTTGCGGGCGCGTACGTAGTTGAGCGCGGTGCGTCCGTCGATGCGCTGTTCGCCCGCGGTGGCCAGGACCGTTCCCAGCTCCTCGTCGACCAGCGGAACCGGGGAACACACGTCCACCCCGCCGACCTCGTCGACCATCGACTCGAAGCCGGCGAAGTCGATACCCACGAAGTGGCCGATCCGCAGTCCAGAGATCTTCTGAATGATCTTGACCAGGCACTTGGGTCCACCGAGCGCATAGGTCGCGTTGAGCTTGTCGCCGTCCGCGGCGGGATACATCTCGCCCGTGTAGTCACCGGTGGTGCTGTCCCAGCCCTCGCACTCGGGGCGTTCGACGTCGAGGTCGCGGGGGAACGACACGGCGACCACGCGACTGCGGTCGGCCGGGATGTTGATGAGCATGACGGTGTCGGACCGTGCACCCTCGGCATCGGCCACCGTGCCGGCGCCGATCTCACCACTGGCTCCGGCTCGGGTGTCCGTCCCGACGATGAGGTAGGTCTCGTCGCCGTACTGGCCGGGCGCGTCGACCACGTCGGTGGACTCGGTGTCCAGGGCCGCGACCTGCTCGAACCCGCGGTCGGTCGCCCGGAGATATCCCCACACGACACCGGTGATGACCAGGGCCAGGATCGAGACCATCGAGACGCCGACACGGCCGGCGACCCGCATCCGCTTGCGTTTGCGTGCCCTGCTGAGGGCGAGCCGCGTGAGCGTCGGGGGTGCGACGGGGCCGACCGCCTCGGGTGCCGGACGCTCCGCGGTGCGTCGCTCGTCCACGACGGGGGCGATCACCTCGGTAGGCGGCTCCGGATCCTCGCGAGGTGGAACCGGCGGGGACGGTGGAGGGCTCGACGCGACCGCTCGATCGTCCGCGCCGGAGGTCGGCGAGTCGTCGCGACCCGCTGCGCGTCCCCGGTTCGAACCGATGCGGGAGATCCGATCCACGACCTCGGCCACCGAGAGGCGTCGATCCTGGTCGTCGGACGAGGACGGCGGGGTCTGGTCGGGCTCGGGTCGATCCGCTGGCGGGCGCTGTTCCGGCGCGGGCTGCTCGGACGGGGGAGACGGTGTCTCGGGGTCGCGATCGGAGCGCGGCACTCGCGAGATGGGACGCTCCCAGGGGGCGCGTCGTCCGGGTGTGGGCGACCCCGGTTCGTTCTCGTCACCCACTGGTCGTTCCGTCTTTCTCTCGGGCGTCGAACAGTGGTCGACGGATCGACGCCATAGTACTGATCATCCGCCCGAGTGCATCAGATCGGCGCCCGCCGGCACCGCACAGTCGTCGGGATCGTCGAGCCAGACGTCGGGCAGCGACACGGCGCCGGGGGAACCCTGGCGACCGCGGGGGCCCTCGGCGTCGGCCGGGAAGGGAACGGTCGGATCCAGGCGGGCCAGCAGCTCGTCGAGCTCTGCGAGTGTCGAGACGGTGGCCATGCGTACCCGCAGGTCCGAGCCGGCCGGGAATCCGCGCATGTACCAGGCGACGTGCTTGCGCATCTCCCGGAGCCCGCGGCCCTCGCCGTGGTGGTCGGACAGCAGTTCCGCGTGCCGACGCATGATGACGGCGACCTCGCCCAGCGTGGGCGGAGTCGGCGCAGTGGTGCCGCGCAGGGCGGCGGACAGTTCGGCGAACAGCCAGGGGCGTCCCAGGCAGCCGCGGCCGACGACCACGCCGTCGCAGCCGGTCTCGGCCATCATGCGGGCGGCGTCGGACGCGTCGAAGATGTCGCCGTTGCCCAGGACGGGGACGTCGCGGACGTGATCCTTGAGGCGCGCGATCTCGGACCAGTCGGCCGTACCGGAGTAACGCTGCGCCGCGGTGCGCGCATGGAGCGCGACGGCCGCAGCACCCTCGCCGGCGGCGATCCGTCCTGCGTCGAGGTGCGTGTGATGCTCGTCGTCGATGCCGATCCGGAACTTGACGGTCACCGGGATGTCGGTCCCCTCGGTGGCCTTCACCGCCGCGGCGACGATGCGTCCGAACAGCGATCGCTTGTACGGCAGGGCGGCGCCGCCGCCCTTGCGCGTCACCTTGGGCACGGGGCAGCCGAAGTTCATGTCGATGTGGTCGGCCATGTTCTCGTCGACGATCATCTTCGCGGCGTCGTACGTCGTGTCCGGGTCCACGGTGTAGAGCTGCAAAGAGCGAGGCGTCTCGGTCGGGCCGAACGTGGTCATGTGCAACGTGGCGGGCTGCCGCTCGACGAGGGCACGCGCGGTGACCATCTCGCAGACATAGAGCCCGGAGGTGCTGCCCGTCAGCGTCTCCTCGAGCTCCCGACACAGCGTGCGGAACGCCACGTTGGTGACACCGGCCATCGGCGCGAGGACGACGGGACTACGCAGGGCGAGGGAACCGATCTGCAGAGTCATGGTTGATCACACACCAGACATGGTCGACGGGAAACAGCGATGTGCCCGGCATCCGCGGAACGGGTGCCGGGCACATCGAGGGTATCCGTCGGAACTGGCACTCGGCCACTCCGTGGTGCGGTGCGGGTCAGGATGCCTGCGCGGCCTGCCGCTTGGCAGCCTCGCGGGACAGCATGCGGTCGCGCTGCTCCTCGAACTTGAGAACGTCCTTCTCCAGCTTCTCGAGGAAGGCGGCGAGCTCCTCACGCGTCTGCTCGCCCTCGGCGGTGAAGTCGGTGCGATCGAAGATGTTCCACTTGCGCAGCACCGGCATGACGACGTCCTCGAGGTGCTGACGCAGATCGTAGATCCCGTGCTTGGCCATCAGCACGCCGTTGCGGCGGAAGTTGGGCATGCCGGCGCCGGGCATCTGGAAGTTCTGCACGATGTCGGCGATGGCACGCAGCGCCTGGTCGGGCGAGATGTCGAGCGCCGCACCGCACAGGTTGCGGTAGAAGATCATGTGCAGGTTCTCGTCGGCCGCGATGCGCTGGAGCATGCGGTCGGCGATGGGGTCGTTGCAGACCTTGCCCGTGTTGCGGTGGCTCACTCGCGTGGCCAGCTCCTGGAACGTCACGTACGAGACGGAGTGCAGGAAGCCCATCTGATCGTGGCCACCGGCAGCGGCCGAGGAGAAGCCATTGGTCATGTGCTCGATGCGGGCCTGCTCGAGGGCGACGGGATCCACTCCGCGCGTGACCACCAGGTAGTCGCGCATGACGATGCCGTGGCGGTTCTCCTCGGCGGTCCACCGGCCCACCCAGGTGCCCCAGGCGCCGTCCTGCGAGAAGTTCTCCGCGATCTCGCGGTGGTACGACGGCAGGTTGTCCTCGGTGAGGAGGTTGGTGATCATGGCGGCCTTGGCCACCTCGTCGAGCCGAGACTGCTCGGGCGACCAGTCCTCGCCACCGAGCGCGGCGAAGTTACGCCCCTCGTCCCAGGGGACGTAGTCGTGGGGGTGCCACTCCTTCGCCATGGAGAGATGCCGGTTCAGATTCTCTTCCGCAACCGGCTGCAGCTCTCCGAGCAGCTCCAGTTGGGTCAGATCCCGTGCCATGCGTGTCCTCCAGAATGGTGTTCGGCTCACTGCTTCCGCGCGATGACCGCGCTGCCTCGTACTGTGAGGGCAGCCTACGGCACCGTAACTTCGATGTGAATTGCTTCGACGAGCCGCCGCGAGGGGTGCGTACCGTCCGGTAGACGTTCATCGAGCGGGGCGACAGTTCGTTACGCCCGCCCGCCGTCGACCCCGTCCAGTATATGCCGCGGGGTACGGGGTACAGGTGTTGTGACTTCTGCGAGAAACGAACTCGATGTACTGTGCGTCACTCGGAGTCGGTGGCAGGGGACAGATCACCGGAGCCACTGTGGCGACGGCCGTTGTCTGCCATTCTGTCTGCCGTGGCGCAACTGAGAACCGAGGGACACCGCGTTCTGGTCGTCGACCTGCACGGGGACAGCGTGCGGGCGGTCACCGGATCGATGATCGCGTACGAGGGCCAGGTGACCTTCCGGAACGCCGGGATGGGCGGTGGCGGTGGACTGCGCGCCGCTCTCAAGCAGAAGGTCACCGGCGAGTCGCTGTCCCTGATGGAGATGGCGGGGCAGGGAACGGTGCGGCTCGCGGTCGACGCGCAGCACGTCGTCGTCGTGCCGTTGGCGGGTGACGCACTCCACGTCGAATCGTCGCAGTTGCTCGCTCTGTCCGGCGGGCTGCGGTCCGATGTGGCCTTCGCCGGGCTCCGCGGCGCCTCGTCCGGGCAGGGCCTGTTCACGACGGTCGTCAGTGGACAGGGCGAGGTGGGACTGCTGTCCGCGGGCGGACCGCTCATCGCGCTCGAGGTGTCGCCGCAGTACCCGTTGGTGGTCGATCCGGACGCCTTCGTCGCGCACCGAGGTCAGGTGACACAGAGCTTCGTCACCGACGTCACGTGGCGGTCGGCCGTCGGTGGCGGGAGCGGCGAGGCCTTCTCCCTCCGCTTCGACGGCACCGGTGTCGTCTACATCCAGCCGCAGGAGCGCTGACATGTTGGAACTCGTCAACAGCAAGGTCGTGAAGTCGACCGTCGCCCAGGGCTCGCCCACGCCGGCGCGCCGTGGATCCATGTTGTTCCACCAGGGCGACGTCCGCTTCGTCCCGCACACGATCGGCGGCGCGGGCGGCATGCCGGGGATGGGTGCAGTCGTGGGTATGGCCGGCCGGATGATGTCGGGCGAGCACGTCGCCATGATGGCCGCCGAGGGGTCCGGCACCGTGCACTACGGCCACGCCGGGCTGCACGTGTCCGTCATCGATCTCGACGGGACCGGTGTCCTCTCGGTCGAGGCGTCACGGTTGCTCGCACACAGTGGCGCACTCTCGACATCGGTCGTACCCCTGACGCAGCAGGGAGGGGTCCGCGGCGCGGTGCGCGGGGCGATGACCGGGCAGGGCATGTTCACGACACAGGTCGCCGGACGTGGGCAGGTGGCCGTGCTGTCCCACGGTGGGACGGTCGAGATCGAGGTGGGTCCGCACCGGCCGCAGGTGGTGGTCGATCCGCAGGCGTACGTGTGTCACCGCGGCACTCTCACCGTCGACATCTCGACGAACGTCGGGTGGCGTGACGCCGTCGGCCGCGGTTCGGGTGAAGCGGTGCAACTCGCTATCGGCGGCGCAGGGACCGTGTGGGTCCAGGCGTCCGAGCAGAAGTTCTGACGAGAGGGATCGGACATGACCGACGTCGTGCACAACCCCCACACCCTGCCGGTGAACGACAACGTGCCGGGAAACGACTACGCCTTCTGCATCGAACTCGCGGGACAGCCGTGGTTCACGGCGAAGGGCGCGATGATCGCCTACTACGGGTCGGTGCAGTTCGAGCCTCTCGGGCGGACGTCGATGGTGGCCGTCGTGGCCTCACGCTTCTCGTCGCCGCTGTACGCGAACGACTGGGTGCTCGCGAGCGGACACGGCAAGGTGCTGCTCGGCGATCGCGGCTTCGACATCAACTCGTTCGATCTCGACGACGGCAACCTGACCATCCGGGCGTCCAACCTGCTGGCCTTCGAACCCGGCCTCGAGCTGAAGCAGTCCATCGTGCCCGGTTTTCTCACGCTGCTCGGCACCGGGAAGTTCCTCGCCTCGTCCAACGGTGCGGTCGTGTTCGCCGAACCGCCCGTTCGAGTGGATCCGCAGGCACTCGTCGGCTGGGCCGACTGCCCCGCTCCGTCCCACCACTTCGACGCGCAGTGGATGCAGAGCTTCCTGGGGGCGGCGCAGGGGATGCTCCTCGGAGCACAGACGGGGGAGGAGCGGCAGTTCGACTTCACCGGTGCGGGAACGGTCCTGATCCAGTCGTCCGAGAAGGTGGTGAGCGACGCTCATCTACTCCGCCACATCGAGTCGGAGACCGTGGCGCTGGGTCAGAACGCGTTGCGCTCACTCCATCAGAGCATCGGGGCCCGGCTGAGCCAGAATTCCTGAGCGTCGACGGGTGTGGGGAAAGACGTTGTGCCCCCAGTAGGGCTCGAACCTACGACCTGCGGATTAAAAGTCCGTAGCTCTACCAACTGAGCTATAGGGGCAGTGCTCGACGAGTGTAATGGACCCCGGGCGGACGCTCTCGACCTGGCCTCGTGTCGAGAGTGACGCATTCACCATTCACCTATTCGCTATGAATCATCACCATTCTCGACGGTCTACATTCGGACGCGGGCCGGGGGAATGTCGGACAAACCGGTCATCGGAACGCACGACACGCTGGTGGGGCCGTCCGAACACGCCGGACGAACCCGCTCGAGCTCGATGTTTGCGGCCACGTCCGAGGGGATTCTCAGGTTTGTCGGCTACCCTTCACTCAGTATCAGGGCCCTTCAGGGTGTTCAATTTCGGAGGCAGCAGCGCAATGGCACAGCAGGAACGTGCTCGACGCACCCGGGCCGCGATCGTCGAGGCAGCCGCGTACGAGTTCAGCAAGCGTGGGTACACCGCGGCGTCGGTCAACACGATTCTCGAGGGATCACGCGCCACCAAGGGTGCGATGTACTTCCACTTCAGCTCCAAGGAAGAACTGGCTCGCGCCGTTCTGCAGACCGCGATGGAGAAGTACGTCGCGATCATGGACGTGGAGCGCCCGGACGGCGTCGACGCCCTCGAGTGGCTGCACAACCTCATCTTCCAGCTCGCCCGGTCCTTCGACGAGAACGTCGTCGTGCGTGCGGAGTTCCGTCTCGTGGTCGAGCCCGAGTTCCACGCGAGCATCCGCGAGGGAGCGGGCGCCGTGTGGGGTCGCACCGCCCACAAGCTCGCGGCCGAGGCGCACGAGACCGGTCTGCTGCGCCCCGACATCGATCCGCGCATGTTCACCCGCGTGCTGGTGACCTCGCTCGCCGGCCAGCGGTACATGGCCGATCTGACCGCCGAGGACACCGACCTGGTGGTGCTGTTCGAGGAGTCCCTCGAGGTTCTCCTGATGGCGATGGCGTCGCGGGAATGGCTCGACAAGTGGCGCGTCAACGGGTGGCCCCGAGTCGACGCCGTGAGCGTCGAAACATAGCCTCACCTGCGGATTTGTGAAATTCCGAAGCGGTGTCCTAAGCTATCCAAGCTCCCAACGGAACGCCGTTGGGGTACGGTCGGAGCGATTCGACGGGCCCCCTTCGTTTAGCGGCCTAGGACGCCGCCCTTTCAAGGCGGTAGCGCGGGTTCGAATCCCGTAGGGGGTACGTTTCAGCGAGTGACAACGCTGGAGCGGGAGTGGTGAGAAGTAGGACGAAGATGCAGTAGGGTCTTCCACGCAGTACATGCTTCACAGCATGGCCCTGTGGCGCAGTTGGTTAGCGCGCCGCCCTGTCACGGCGGAGGTCGCGGGTTCGAGTCCCGTCAGGGTCGCAACACCTCAGAGGTCGCAGTACCTCAGTGATGCGATGATCGTCAGCACCGAGTAGTACAGCATCACCGGCACCCGCGAGGGTGCCCACGGCCAGGTAGCTCAGTCGGTACGAGCGTCCGCCTGAAAAGCGGAAGGTCGCCGGTTCGATCCCGGCTCTGGCCACCGAAGATAGACACAGACTGGAACCACCTGCCCGCGCAGGTGGTTCTTCTCGTTTCCGGACCCGTCGTCCGAGGTCGCCGACGCCCGGGTGGTATCGATAGGGCATGACTGACATCGATGCTGACGTGATCGTGGTGGGGGCGGGTATCGCCGGTCTACGGTGCGCCGGAGCGCTGCGCCGGCGTGGATTCACGGTGCGGGTCGTGGAGGCGGGCGACGCCCCGGGAGGACGGATCCGCACCGATCTCGTGGACGGTTTCCGCTGTGATCGAGGCTTCCAGCTCCTCAACCCCTCCTACCCGGCCGTGAAGCGTCATGTCGACGTGTCCGCGCTCGATCTGCGGGTCGCCGGTCGCGGTGTGCGGATCGTCGACGACTCGGGGCGAGCGCACACGGTCGCCGACCCGACACGGCACCCGGGCCTGCTGCTCGGGACGGTGCGGTCCGCGGCTCGCCTGGGCCTGCTGCACCCGGGCGCCGTCGTCGGCGCCGCGCGGTGGGCGTTGCCCGCTGTCGGACCGGTGCGCCGCCTGGCCGCGTCCCCCGACGCTGCACTCGCCGACGACTGGGACCGCGTCGGCCTCCGCGGTCCGCTGCGCTCCGCACTGCTGGCTCCGTTTCTCAGCGGGGTCCTCGCCGACGGCGTGGGAGACACGTCGAACCGCTACGTTCGGCTCGTGCTCCGCAGCTTTCTTCTCGCGACACCCGGTGTGCCGAACCGCGGAATGCAGGCGTTCCCCGAGCAGCTCGCCCGCGATGCCGGGGTCGACATCGCGTACTCCTCGCGCGTCGAGCAGGTCACCGACGGCGCGGCACCCGCCGTGCGGATCGCCGACGGGTCGGTGCTGCAGGCCCGCGCGGTGGTGGTGGCGACGGACGCTCGAGGCGCGAACGAGCTGACGGACACCCGGACCTCTCCCATGCGCGGGTTGTCGACGTGGTGGTTCGAGGCCGACGCCGCGGAATCCGACGAGTTCCTCCGCATCTCGGGGACGGGCGGCGTGGTGGTCAACACCGCCGAGATGAGCTCCATCGCACCGGGATACGCGCCGACCGGGAAGACCCTGGTGCAGGCGACCACGCTGCTGGACGACGCCGGTCCCGCCGAGGAGTCCGTCGTGCGCGCCGTTCTCGATCGGCTGTGGGGTCGGTCCACCGCGTCGTGGCGGGTGATCGTGCGTCACGACGTGCGGCGTGCGCTCCCGGTCCAGGCACCCGGGACGTCGCTCCGGCGATCGCTGCGGGTCGGTGACCGCGTGCTGCTCGCCGGCGACCATCGCGACACCCCGTCGATCCAGGGTGCTCTGGTGTCGGGTGGTCGCGCGGCCGCCGAGGTGGCGCGGCTGCTCGGCTGACGCGGCGTCCGGTTCGTGGGCCGGAGCGATCTCCACGGAATCTTCACAACGTGTCCCCGAGACCCGCACATGATGCCGTTACGGTCTGTTTCATGGATCGACGACGAATTCTGGTGGTCGAGGACGAACGGGCCCTGGCCGACGCGATCGCGGCGCGGCTGCGGTCCGAGGGCTTCGACGTCGACCTCGCGTCAACCGGACCGGCCGCCGTGGAGACGGTGGCCCACACGAACCCCGACCTGGTTGTCCTCGATGTGATGCTGCCCGGGTTCGACGGTCTCGAGGTGTGCCGACGCATCCAGTCCCGCCCCGAGGGAGCAGTCGCCGTCCTCATGCTCACGGCGCGGTCGGACGAGACGGACCAGCTGGTGGGCCTCGGGGTGGGTGCGGACGACTACATGTCCAAGCCGTTCTCGATGCGCACCCTGGTGGCCCGCGTGCACGCACTGCTGCGCCGGGTGGAACGCCATCCCGCGCCGACGCCGACCGTCGTGCACGAGTTCGACGACGTGCGGGTCGACGAGCACGCGCGGCGGGTCTTCCGTGACGGCGACGAGGTCCACCTGACACGCACGGAGTTCGATCTCCTGCTGTTCCTCGCTCGGCGGCCGGGCGCGGCCTACGCGCGAGATCGACTGCTGTCGGACGTGTGGGGGTGGTCGCGCGACGACTCCATGACGTCCGTGCCGTCCCGCACGGTCGACAGCCACGTCAAGGCGTTGCGGCGCAAGCTGGGGTCCGACGTCGTGCGCACCGTCCACGGCGTCGGGTACGCGTTCCGGGCACGCGGATGATCCGCCCTCTCGACTCGCTGCGCTCGTTCAAGGTCAAGACCGGCCTGGTGGTGGTGATCGCGCTGTTCGCGGCGTCGGGCACCTTCTGGCTCGCGGCGCAGCAGCCGTTCCGGTACGCGCTGCTGCTCGCACTCGTCGTGGCTCTGGTGGTCACGCAGATCGTCGCGCACGGGATGACCTCGCCGCTGCGCGAGATGACCGCAGCCTCGCGAGCGATGGCGAACGGGGACTACACGCACCGGGTTCGTGCCACGTCGCGGGACGAGATCGGCCAGTTGGCCGTCGCGTTCAACACGATGTCGGCAGACCTCGCAGAGGCCGACCGCTACCGTCGGGAGCTGATCGGCAACGTCTCGCACGAACTCCGGACACCGATCGCGTCGCTGCAGGCCGTGCTCGAGAACATCGCCGACGGGGTGCAGGAGGCGACCCCGGCGACGGTGGGAGTCGCCCTCGAGCAGACCGAACGTCTGGCTCGGCTCGTCGACGACCTCCTGGATCTCTCGAAGCTCGAGGGTGGCGCACTCGGTCTGTCGCGCAGCACGTTCGACCTCCGTCAGTTCCTGACCAGCGTGGTCACCCAGAGCACGGCGACCCGGTTCTCGGTGTCGGTCGAGCCTCTCGGTGCGACGGTGACCGCCGACGAGGAACGGGTACGGCAGGTGATGGCCAATCTGGTCGAGAACGCCGTGCGCCATGGTCCGCCCGACGGTGCAGTGGCCGTGTCGGCCGTGGTGGGTGACGACACGGTGCGCATCGACGTGGTCGACGAGGGCGACGGGATCGCGCCGGCCGATCGCGCTCGGGTGTTCGACCGGTTCGTCCGCGGCGGGTCGACCGACGGCGGCACCGGCATCGGGCTCGCCATCGCTCGATGGGCCGCCGAGTTGCACGGCGGCACACTCGATGTGGTCGACGTCGGCGCCGGGTGTTGCTTCCGGCTCACCCTTCCCGTCTGACCCCCCACCGTCCGCACTCGGCACGTGACACCGCATCCGGTGCTCGCGCGATCACCCCTGCCCGAAAGAGGTGCACGATGACCACCGACCTTCTTCCCGATCCGGCGGCGCAGTCGCCGGTCCGCACCGTCAGCGAGTCTCCGCGTCGCTGGGCCGTGGGTTCCGCCGCAGCGGTCGGGGTGGTCGCCGGCGCGATACTGACCGACCGGCCGTCGGTGGCCTATCTCGCCGTCGGCGTCGCTGCCGTCCTCGCCGCTCGACTGCCGGACCGGTCGCGCTGGTCCGTGGCATGGATCGGCGCCGCGTTCGCGCTGCTGCTGGTCCCGTTCGTCCGCGATTCGGGATGGCTCGCAGCGTCGTCCGTCGGACTGGCCGTGTGGTGTGTGGCTCTGTCGACCACGAGATCGACGACGTTCACCGCCACGGTGCTCGCGCCGATCGTGCCCGTCGTGGTGCAGGGAGCCGTGCTCCGCTCGCTCGGAACCGGTGCCGCACAGGTGACGCTCCCGTCTCGGGGGTCCGCGGTACGCACGCTGCGCGTCGTGGTGAGCACGGCCCTGCTGGTCACCGTGTTCACGCTGCTGTTCGCGGGCGCCGACGATCGCTTCGCCTCGCTCGTCGACGCGGTGATCCCGACCGTGTCCGTCGACGTCGACCCGCTGGGGCCGGTCGTGGCTCTGTGCGTCGCGCTGTGGATTCTGGGTGTCGCCCACGCGAAGCGTCACGCGATGGCACTCGATGCGCTCGCTCCTGGCGCCGGTCGACGACGACCGGTGTGGGAGTGGGCGGTGCCGGTCTGCGCGCTCGTCGTCGTGTTCGCTGCGTTCGTGGTGGTGCAGGCAGCCACGTTGTTCGGCGGACACGACCACGTGATGACGACGGACGACCTGACGTTCGCGGACCACGCCCGATCGGGATTCTGGCAGCTGATCACGGTGACAGTCGGCGTGCTCGTCGTGGTCGCCGTGCAGGTACGCAAGGTCGACGCCGAGGTGCGGCGCGACCGGGTGCTCGCGCGCATCGCCTTCGGGTCGCTGTGTGTGCTGACGCTGGTGGTCGTCTGGTCGGCGGTGTACCGAATGTCGTTGTACGAGCAGCAGTTCGGTCTCACTCGGCTGCGAGTCGGGGTCATGGCCGTCGAGGTGTGGTTGGGCGTCGTCGTGCTCGCCGTCATCGTCGCCGGTGCGCGCTGGTCCGCGCGCCTACTGCCCGCGGTGATCGTCGGCACGGCGGCGCTGGGCGTGCTGGTGATGGCGGTGGTGAACGTCGATGCGCTGGTCGCGGACCGTGCAGTCGAGCGCTACGAGCGGACCGGACTGATCGACGTCGACTATCTCGGCACGCTGTCGGCGGACGCGGTGCCCGCCGTGTCGACCCTGCCGCCCACGCTGCGCGACTGCATCGTCGACGAGCCCGGGAGCGACCCGTGGTGGAACGCGAACCTCGCACGCCGTGAGGCCGCCGTCATCGCGGCGAGCGACCCTCTCGCAGAGTGCGCTCTGCCAGCTCGCGAAGCGGGCCGGTGAGTGCCGAATCGCCGGTCTCGCACGAGTGCTCGCCGATCTCGAGTCGCCACCGGAAGGTGTCGCGGGCGAGGGACGACGACTCGGGCAGGCCGTTCAACAGGGGGAGCGCGCGGGTGACCAGCTGCTCCCACTCGGGTGCCGTGTCGCCGAGGGCCGTGGTGTCGACGCTGCCGCGGCGGGTCATCCCGGCCACGCCGCCGCTGCGTACCACCACGATGACCATGTCACGTCCTCTTGCTCGCCTCGTCCGCCGCATCGGACGCGGATCCCGTCCCGGCCGGCTCGAGGCCCACGGTAGTCCACCCGCCGACCACGGCGCGGTGAACGTCGGACCCGGTTCCGTAGCGCGCCGATGCCGCCGCGACCGTCGCGGCGGAGAAGGCGGCGAAATCGGCGGTCGGCGTCAGGCTGCCGGACGTGAGGGCGTCGAACCAGACCTGTCCGAGACGATCCCAGGCCGGCCCGCCGAGCGCGACGGCGGCCTCGGCGAACGCGCGGTTGGGGATGCCGGAGTTGATGTGCACCCCGCCGTTGTCCTCGGTGGTCTCGACGTATCCCGCCATGTCCGCGGGCTGGGGGTCCTTGCCGAGGACGTCGTCGTCGTACGCGGTACCGGGTGCCAGCATCGAGCGGAGGGCGCTGCCCTGCACGTCGGGGAGGAAGAGCCCCTCGCCGACGAGCCAGGACGCGTCCTCGGCGTTCTGCCCACGCGAGCGCTGTTCTGCGAGGACGCCGAACACGTCGGACACCGACTCGTTGAGGGCGCCGGACTGTCCGGCGTACTCGAGCTGTGAGGTGTACTGCGTGAAACCGTGAGCCAACTCGTGCGCGATGACGGACAGCGACACGGTGAAGCGGGTGAACACCTCGCCGTCACCGTCGCCGAACACCATGCGGGTGCCGTCCCAGAACGCGTTGTCGTACTGCTCGCCGTAGTGCACCGTGGCGTCGAGCGGCAGCCCCTGCCCATCGAGGCTGGACCATCCGTAGACCTCGGCGAACAGGGCGTGGGTGACGCCGAGGCCGTCGTAGCTCTCGTCCGCCGCCGGATCGCCGACAGGTTCGCCGCCCTCGGTACGCACGACGTCGCCGGGCAGAGTCTGCGTGTTCCTCGCGTCGGCAATGGTGCGCTGCAGCCGATCCGCGACGGCGCCGCGGGGAGCGGTGGGCGACACGGTGGACCGCGTCGAGTCGCGTCGGCGCCGCATCTCGTCGTCGAGTTCCAGCGTGCGGCTCGCGACGGACGGGGCGGTGTCCAGGCGGGCACTGCGTTCCGCGGGGGCCGACGCGAGGCGCTGCAGAAGGTAGGGAGGAACGACGCCCTGGCAGCAGGGCGTGGTGCGCGAGAGGTCGGGGGTGGCCACGATGAGATCCTTCCGAAGGGGAACGATCGCCACGCTAACCCCGATCACCGACAGCCCGCGCACCTCGCGGAGCTCGTGCGGTCAGGGGCAGGCGACCTTCGCCTGGTCGTAGATGCGACCGGCCTCGTCGACACCGGGCTCGTTGCCGTTGTTGGTGGCCTGCGACCGGATGTCGGTGACCACGGCGTCCTTTTCCTTGCCGTCGGTGATCTGCTGGCAGATGCTGCCGAGCAGCGATTCGATGTCCTCGTCGGACTTTCCCTCGGAGAGCGCGGAGAACTGCGCCTTGTAGGCGGCGACGAAGGTCGCGCGCTTGGCGTCGTCGAACACGTTGCCGGCATCGTCGGCCAGGCTGCCGGCGCTCGACTGGATGCCGGGTGCGGCCGACTGTGCAGAGCTGAGTGCGCCCTGAGCTGCGTCGCCCACCGATTCCGCGGCGTTGTTCGCGGTGTCCTGTGCGGACTGCTGATCCTCGGAGCTGCATCCACCCAGGATCAGGGCGAGGGTGGCGGCAGCGGCGAGCGTGGCGGGAAGGAGTCTCATCGGACGAACTTTACCGGGCGTACCGTCGCATTCCACCGCGAAAGTGGCCTGTGAATGACCATGATCGACGATGGCCATCATGCAGCGGGATGAGGGTGCGCGGCGGGTGCGGACGCCGATCGTGCGCAGTGCCGACGGGACATCGTCCGTGGAGTCGTTCGTCATCGCCGCGGTCGCGACCATCCTGCTCACCCGCGCCTACCTCGAACTCACCGACTATCCGCAGGTGGGCGGCGGAAGCCTGCACATCGCCCACGCACTGTGGGGCGGTGCGCTGATGATGACGGCGCTCGTCGTCGGATGGCTGTTCCTCGGCTTCGGAGCGCGCTCGTCGGCCGTGCTGCTGGGCGGCGTCGGCTTCGGTCTGTTCCTGGACGAGGTCGGGAAGTTCGTGACGAAGGACAACGACTACTTCTACGGCCCGTCCGCCGAGATCATGTACGTGACGGTGGTTCTGGTCCTGGTGCTCGGACGAACCGTCCGCGACGTCCGCGAACCGACGCCACGGGAATGCCTCGCGAACGCTGCCGCCATCGCGTCGGAAGGACTCGTCGGTGGGGTACCGGGATCGCGCCGGGAGCTGGCCCGCGAACTGCTCGACCGAGCGCGGACGACGGGAGCCGACCCCGAGCTCGTCGCGAGCATCGACACCCTGCTGAGTCGGTGCGTTCCGGCACCGTCCCGGCCTACGCGTCGGCTGGTGTGGTTCTCGCGCACCGTTCCGTCGTTCGTGACCAGTACGCGCTGGGCGATCGCGTTGTCCTGGCTCATGGTGGTCACCGCGTCCGCGACGGTCGTGGCGGGCATCGCACAACTGGCCACGGGCGGTCTGGTCATCGAACGCGACGACCTCGATGTCACCCTCGACCGGATGACCATCTCGGGCGGCATCCTGTGGGTGACGGCGTGCGTCACGGTCGCCCTCGGCCTCCCGTCGCTGATCGCGCGGCGGCGCACCGCGTCCCTCTGGCCTCTGCACCGACTCCGGTCGGCGGCCCTGATCTACGCGTTGCTCGGTGCGCTCGTCGACTTCGCCGAGACGGGCTTCGCCGCCCTGACCAACCTCGCGATCGGACTGCTGACGCTCGCCGCGATCTCGCACCGGATCACGGTGGAGACAGCGCGAGGGTCCGCTGCGACGCGAAGTGCCGCGGTGCGCCTGTGAGCGGGTCGGTGAACTCGATGCTCCGCGCCAGCAGTCGCAGTGGATCCCGGTAGTCGTCGACGGCGACCTCGCGCGGCACGGGATACAGCGAGTCGCCGACTATGGGCAGGCCGAGAGAGGCCATGTGCACGCGTAGTTGATGGGTCTTGCCCGTGCGCGGATGCAGGCGGTAGAGCGCCAGGTCGCCCACCGTGCGCACCTTCTCGATCACGGTCTCGCTGTTCGGCTCACCCGGCACCTCGGTCGCCTGCAGTGATCCACGGTCCTTGACGATGCGGCTGATCACGGTGTGCGGGAACGAGATCGGCGAGTCGGGGGCCACCGCTTCGTAGACCTTGACCATGCTGCGCTCCCGGAACATCTCCTGATATGCGCGGCGGACGTCCTGTCGTGCGGTGAAGACGAGCACGCCCGCGGTGAGGCGATCGAGGCGGTGCGCCGGGGCCAGTGCGTCGTTTCCCAGTTCGCGTCGCAGCCGGGTCAGGGCGGTCTGCACGACGAAGCGCCCCCGTGGTGTCGTAGCCAGGAAGTGCGGCTTGTCCACCACCACGATCGCATCGTCTCGGTACAGGATCGGGGCGGTGAACGGCACCTCGGGTTCCACGGGCGGATCCCGGTACAGGTAGACGTCGGCGCGGGGGACCAGGGGAGTGTCGACCAGCACGGGCCGTCCTGCGGCATCGACGACCTCGCCGTCCGTCACCTTCGCGCGCAGGGCCTCCGCATCGCGCGGAAAGCGTGCGACGAGGTACTCGACTATGGTCCTGTGCTCTGCCGGCGCGTCCGGCATGCGGATCCGCGTCGGATTGAGACCGTCTCGGATCGGCAGCGGTGCGGGCACCGGATCGAGCGTAGTGCGCCGGTACCCTCGAACGCGGTCGGCCGCGGCGAGCGGCCGAGAGAAGTCTCAGGGGGGAAGCGCATGGCACAGAAGTCTGCACACAAGTGGGTCGAGACCGACGTACCGGATCAGTCCGGCCGGACCTTCGTGGTCACGGGAGCCAACAGCGGGCTCGGCGCCGAGGCCGCGAAGGCACTCGGTCGCGCGGGCGCGACGGTGGTGCTGGCCTGCCGGACCGTGGAGAAGGCGAAGCCGATCGCGGACGAGATCGGTGAGCGCGCCGAGGTGCGTCGACTCGACCTCGCGGATCTGAGCTCGGTGCGGGAGTTCGCCGACGACACGCCCACCGTGGACGTACTGATCAACAACGCCGGCGTCATGGCACTGCCGCTGAAGCGGACCGCCGACGGTTTCGAGATGCAGTTCGGCACGAACCATCTCGGGCATTTCGCGCTGACCGGCCTCCTGCTGGACAGGATCACCGACCGCGTGGTCACCATGTCGAGTTTCATGCA
Organism: Rhodococcus sp. NBC_00294; assembly: GCF_036163995.1. Classification (NCBI taxonomy): domain Bacteria; kingdom Bacillati; phylum Actinomycetota; class Actinomycetes; order Mycobacteriales; family Nocardiaceae; genus Rhodococcus; species Rhodococcus sp. NBC_00294. The sequence continues at coordinate 4,329,613 of NZ_CP108043.1, read as the reverse complement.
CCAGGTACCGGGACTGAAGCTGTCGGATCTCAACTACGAGAAGCGTCGCTACAGCCGGTGGGGTGCCTACGGGCAGTCGAAGCTGTCGAACCTGCTGTTCGCGTACGAGCTGGATCGCCGACTGCGTGCGGCGGGGTCACCCGTGCTCTCGCTGGCGGCGCATCCCGGTTACTCGAGTACCGAGTTGATGGGTCGGACGGAGAGTGTGCAGGACGCGTTCATGTCACTCGGCCGGGTCTTCGCCCAGTCGGCCTACATGGGAAGCCTGCCGGAGCTCTACGCCGCGACGGCGCCGGGGCTGCAGTCCGGCGGCTACTTCGGACCGGACGGGTTCCAGGAGCTGAGCGGGCACCCGAAGAAGGTCGGATCGAACAAGGCCTCGCGTGACGAGGCGAAAGCCCGTGAGCTCTGGACCAGGTCGGTCGAGCTCACGGGCGTCACCTACCCGATCTGAACGGTCAGTCGTCGCTGACGGTGATCTGCACGTCGATGTTGCCGCGGGTCGCGTTGCTGTAGGGGCAGACCTCGTGGGCCTTGTCCGCGAGGGCCTGCGCCGTGTCGTGATCGAGGTTGGGGAGGGTCACCTCGAGGACCACGGCGAGCTCGAAGCCGCCGGCGTCGTTCGGGCCGATGCTGACCTTCGCGCCGACGGAGGAGTCGGTGACGTCGGCCTTCTGCTGGCCGGCGACGAGGCGCAGAGCGGAGTGGTAGCACGCGGCGTAGCCGACGGCGAAGAGCTGCTCCGGGTTGGTTCCGTTGCCGCTGCCGCCCATCTCGGTGGGGGCGGCGAGGTCGACGTCGACCTTGCCGTCGGTGGTGCGGCCGTGGCCGTTGCGTCCGTCGCCGGTGGCCAGTGCCTCTGCGGTGTACAGCGTCTTCATGGGTGAACCTCTCGTGGTGGGGATGGACGGGTCAGGCGGAACGAAGCGACGCGGTGGTCTTGCGGACGAGCGCGATCAGCGTGGTCGCCTCGTCTTCGGTGAGGCCGGTCGCGGTGAAGATGCACTCGGGAACGTGCGCGGCCGCGGAACGCAGGGCGCGGCCCGTGTCCGTCAGCCGGATCTCGACGCGTCGTTCGTCCTCCGCTGAGCGTTCGCGGGTGACGAGCGACAGTGTCTCGATGCGCTTGAGCAGGGGGGACAGTGTTCCGGAATCCAGGCCGAGTCGATCGCCCAGTTCCGAGACGCTGAGTCCGTCCCGCTCCCACAGCACGAGCATCACCAGGTACTGCGGGTAGGTGATGCCCAGGTCGTCCAGCAGGGGCCGGTAGACCGCGGTGGTGGCCCGCGACGCCGAGTACAGGGCGAAGCAGAGTTGCTTGTCCAGTGTCGGCGCGTCGTTCACAAGACCGAACGTAGCGCACAATTGAATTGTGCACAACCTTTTGCTCCAGACAAAAGTCCATCGCAGCGATCGAGGCGGACGTCAGCGTGCGAACAGGAACATCGCGAGGGTGCGGAGAACGCCGGGGTAGGCGTCGTCACGCGGCTGCGAGGCGGCGGGCGCGGGTCGGAGCGGCGTCATGGGCACCGATGGGTTTGTCGGTGTCACGACATCGACGCCTCACATCCGGGCGTGCCGGGCCATCACGACGGCGTAGACGCCGTAGAGGGCGATGCCGACTCCGGCGAGGACGAGCAGGATCTGTCCGAACGGCTGCGCCCCCAGGGTCTTGACGGCTCCGTCGAGACCCGTCGCCTTGCCGGGATCCGCGGTCAGCACGGCGGCGGCCACCAGGACACCGACACCGACGAGGGCGAGGCCCTTGGCGGTGTATCCGACCACGCCGATGACCCGGACCGGACGCCCGACGTGACCCTCGAGGTCCTTCTCGAACTTCGTGGAGATGCCCTTGTACACGTGATAAGCGCCGACGCCGATGATGACGGCCGCGGCCACGACGAGAACGACCTTGCCGATCGTCGACTCCATGAGGCGGGCGGTGAGCCCGGCGTTCTGCTGACCCGTCGACTGCCCGGCACCGCGAGCGAAGTTCAGCGCGGACCAGGCGAATGCGAGGTACACGACGGCGAGTGCACCGGCCTTGAGTCGATCGGTCGCACTGCCGGAATCGGCCTCGGTCTTCTTGCCCACCACCGCCTCGAGAATGCGCCACGCGGCGAGGGCCAGGAAGGCGACGACGGCGATCCACAGCATGACGGCACCGCCGGGCTTGGAGGCCAGCTCGCCCAGCGCGCCGGACTGGTCGGCGTTGCCGCCCTGTCCGAAGGCGAGCCGCACCGCGATGTATCCGATCAGGAGGTGCAGCACTCCGCTCACGAGATGCCCTGCGCGGGCGGCTCTCTCGAACGCCGTGCTGTTCTGGATGCGGTCCCCGCGAGAGGTGTCGATCGCCATCGGACCATGGTCCCACGTCAAGGGAGAAGAATGTCCGCTTCCGCCGCCCGGGTGCGTCGGTACGGCCGTGCGCTACAGTGCCTGTGTGCAGCGAGCATATTTTTGGTTCAGCAGGCCGGCCCTCGGTGGTCCGGTCAGCGGAACCATGCGCTGACCCACTCCACCCGACGAGCCGGCAGGACCGGCTCGCGTGGAATGCGTGTCCCGGTCGTGACGTCTCACCCGACCGCCCCGAGGACTCATCGTGACTCTCGCACTCGACACTCTTCCCGACCTGTCGCGGACAGGTCCGCTCGTCTCGCCGCGTGCGCTGCGGGACGCGGAACCCGCATCCGCCGACGCGGCTCTCCGCGTCGCCGACAGCCGTGACGCCCTGCGCGCCATCCTGACCGGAGCCGACGACCGCGTGGCCGTCGTGGTGGGCCCGTGCTCCGTGCACGACCCGATCGCGGCACTGGACTACGCCCGCCGGCTGGCCGTCCTGGCCGACGAGGTGGGGGATCGACTCCAGGTGATCATGCGGGTCTACTTCGAGAAGCCGCGGACATCGGTGGGCTGGAAGGGTCTGCTCAGCGACCCCGGCCTCGACGGCTCGGACGATCTCGACGCCGGGCTCCGGGCGGCGCGGCGCATTCTGGCCGCCATCGTCGACGGCGGCCTGCCCACGGCGACGGAGTTCCTCGATCCTGCTCTGTCCGGCCATCTCTCGGACCTGGTGACGTACGGGGCGATCGGTGCCCGCACCGCGTCGTCGCAGGTTCACCGCCAGATGGTCAGCGGTCTGCCGATGCCGGTGGGCATCAAGAACGGGACGGACGGCGACGTGCAGGTGGCCGTCGACGGGGTGCGCTCGGCGAGGTCGCCGCACGTGTACGCCGGGGTCGACGACGACGGCCGACTGGCCGCCGTGCGCACGGCGGGCAACGAGGACGCCCACGTCATCCTCCGGGGTGGGTCCTCCGGCCCGAACTACGACGCGGCTTCGGTGACCGACGCTGGGGAGCGGCTCCGGCGCTCGGGCGCGGACCCGCGGGTGGTGGTGGACGTCAGCCACGGCAACAGTGCCAAGAACCACCGACGCCAACTCGACGTGATGGGCGACCTCGCCGACCGGATCGCCGGCGGCGACCGCGGCGTCGTGGGGGTGATGGTGGAGAGCTTCCTTGTCGAGGGCCGTCAGGACCTCGGCACGTTGGGGGAGCCGCTCACCTACGGCCAGTCGATCACCGATGCCTGCCTCGGGTGGGCGGACACCGAACGCGCCGTGCGTGCGCTGGCCGACGCCGTCAGCGCACGCCGTGCGGTCGGAACTGGACGCTGATCCGGGGCCCCGTGGCGCGCGTGCTCTTGGGCACGCAGTGCTCCCAGGTCCGCTGACAGGACCCGCCCATGACGATCAGATCACCGTGTCCCAGAGTGTGTCTCACCGAGGGACCGCCGCCGCGCGGTCGCAGCAACAGCGGCCGTGCGGCGCCGAGGGACACGATGGCGACCATGGTGTCCTCGCGCGCTCCGCGTCCGAGGTCGTCGCCGTGCCAGGCGACGCTGTCCTTGCCGTCGCGGTAGAAGCAGAGTCCGGCCGTGGCGAAGTCCTCGCCCAGTTCGGCCCGGTAGTGCTCGCTCAGCTGTCGACCGGCATCGACCAGGACGGGGGCGGGCAGCCGCTGGGGGTCGGGGAAGAAGGAGACCAGGCGCGGGACGTCGACGACGCGGTCGTACATCGGTCGGCGTTCCGACCGCCACGGAACCTCCTCCACCAGCCGGTCGAAGACGGAGTCCGAGCCGCTCACCCAGTTCGGCAGCACGTCGATCCACGCGCCGTCGGTCAACACCGTCCGGCGGACGGACGTGAGGGAGCCGAGCGACGGTCCGTCCGCGCCGTCGTCGAACAGGGACGCCTGGAGTGCGTAGGTCACGGGGCCATCGTAGCGCGGTCGTTCGAACGTATGTTCCTACACGGCCGTCGTCACCGAACGCGGGCCAGCTCCGCTGCGCGCAGACCGACGTACAGTTCGGCGGCGTCCACCGGGTTCGTGTGATCACGGCCCGTGAGGTCGTGGATACGGCGGAGCCGGTAGAGCACGGTGTTGCGGTGGTAGTGCAAGCGGTCGGCCGCCGCGGTGGTGGAACCGGCGGCCGCGAACCACGCGTCGAGCGTCTCGAGCAGGCTGTCCCGGTCCGCGAGGCGGTGCGGGCCCTCGGCCACGGCGAGCGGACCCAGGATCTGCCGGGCGGCCCGCGCGGCGGCGTCGGGAGTCGAGACCAGCAGCAGCGGAACCGGACACGCGTCGTAGCGACTGATGCGCGCGCTCCCCGGCGGTGCGCAGCGACGAGCCGTCCGGGCCTGCGCCACCGCCGTCGGGGTGGACAGCGACCGCTCGTAGTACGTGCCGACACCCAGTCGGGTGCCGTAGAGCCGGCCCAGGGTGTCCACCGCGTCGTCGAGCACCGCCGGCGCCGAGGCGACCAGCAGTCCCAGGTGACCGTCCGCATCGGTGTCCCACACCGACTCGACACCGAGCGGCAGGATGCTCTCGCGCGCGCTGCCCGGAGTGGCACCCCGGTCGACGGTGGTCTCGGCGGACACGACGGCGAAGTGGCCCGCGTCCGGGATGCGGAAGGCCCGCAGGGCGTCCTGCACGGCAGCGGGGTCCGAGGCGGTCTCGTCGAACAGAGCGCGGAGCACCATGCGGCGCGCATCCGCGTCGTCGAGGGCGAGCCGGTCCGCGGCGTCGCGATACGCCTCCGCGGCCGCGTCGGAATAGGTGTCCACCAGTGCCCACACCTCGGTGGCCATCGCGAGCAGCACCTCCGGAGCCCGGCCCGCGGCCGCCGCGGTGAGCTCGGCCCAGATCAGACGACCACCGAGGCGGAACGCGTGCAGCAACGCCGCCAGCGGCACCGCGTTCTCGGCCTTGATCCGGCCGGCCGCGCGTGCGGGTTCCAGGTCGCCGCTCGCGCCCGTGGTCAGAGCGTCGAGCATGGACCGAAGATTGCCGGTGCACACCGTGGCGAGCTCGTCCCGCGTGAGCGACGTGGCCTCGAGGTACGACTGTTCGGCGACCAGGATGTCGAGGACGAGTCGCTCGCTGAGCTCGCCGACGTGCTCTCCCAGCAGCGCGGCGAGACCCTGCGAGGTGAGCGGTTCCGGTACGGAGCGGCGGACGGCCACAGGCGTCGACATCACTCCACCGTACGGCTGTCCGGTGACGGACACCACAGGGCTGCTGTGCCTCGGCACAAGCCGGGCGCGTGAGCGGCCGACGTCCGCCTATGGCCACCCGATGTAGTACAGGTCACAATCAACGGTATGACCACAGGCGAACTCACCCCGAGTACCACCGGCGCATCCGCCTTTCCCGAGGTCGACGCGGCTCTCCGCGACCTCGCGCAGGGCGAGGCCGCATGGGCACGTGCCTCGCTCGGCGACCGTGCGGACCTTCTCGACCGGGTCGCGGGCCTCACGGCGTCGAAGGCGCAGGAGTGGGTCGACGCGGCCGCTCGATTCAAGAAGCTGCCCGCGGCCTCCGCACTCCTCGGCGAGGAATGGCTCTCCGGGCCGTACTCCGTCGTCACCGCGTGCCACGTGCTCGCGCAGAGTCTGCGGCAGCTCGCCGTGGGGAAGAGCCCGCTCGCGGACGCCCGGATCGGCTCGGGTCCGGGCGGGCGCACCACCGTGCAGGTCCTGCCGTCGAACATCTTCGACACGCTGCTGCTCAACGGGTTCTCCGCCGAGGTGTGGCTCGAACCGGGTGTCGACGCGGACACCGCGCGCCGTGACGCCGGACTCGCGCAACGGAACCCGACCGAGACCGGGGGCATCGGTGCGGTGCTCGGCGCCGGCAACATCACGTCCATCGCCCCGCTCGACACGCTCTACGAACTGGTCGCGCACAACCGCGTCGTCGCGCTGAAGCTCAACCCGGTGACGGATCCGATGGAACCGGTGCTCCGCGCCGTCTTCGCTCCCTTGGTCGAGCTGGGCGCGGTGCGCATCCTCACCGGTGGCCCGGACGTCGGCTCGTACCTCGTGCACCACGACGCCGTGGCGCACGTGCACATGACGGGCAGCTCGATCACGCACGACGCCATCGTCTTCGGCACCGGCGAGGAGGGTGCCGAGCGGAAGAAGGCGAACACCCCGTTGCTCGACGTGCCCATCTCGAGCGAACTCGGCGGCGTCTCGCCGGTCATCGTGATCCCGGGCCAGTGGTCCGACGCGGACATCCGGTTCCAGGCCGAGCACGTGGTGACCCAGCGGCTGCACAACGGCGGCTACAACTGCGTCGCGGCGCAGGTCGTGGTGATCTCCTCCGAGTGGCCGCAGCGCGACGCGTTCCTGGCGGCACTGCGCACGGCACTGCACGAGGCACCGGACCGCGAGCCGTACTACCCCGGCAGCGCCAGCCGCGTCGCCGGTGCCCGTGCGGACTACCCGGGCGCGGAGTCGCTCGGCCCGTCCGGCGGCCGCACCCTCGTGAGCGACCTCGATCCGGACAGCTACCGCGCTCTGCTCACCACCGAGTACTTCGCACCGGTGCTCGGTGTCATCGAGATCCCGTACACCGGGCAACGTTTCGTGGACGAGGCCGTCCGCATGTCGAACGAGGAGTTCGTCGGCACGCTCGGCGTCAACGTGATCGCGCATCCCGACACGCTGTCGTCGCTCGGCACCGCCGTCGACGAGATGCTCGAGGACCTGCGCTACGGCACCATCGCGCTCAACGCGTGGACCGGCGTCGGCTTCCTCACGGCGGCGGCGACCTGGGGTGCGTTCCCGGGCCACACGCTCGACGACGTCCAGAGCGGAATCGGCGTCGTGCACAACGCACTGCTGATCGACCGACCCGAGCGCACCATCGTCCGCGGGCCCTTCCGACCCGCGCCGCGCTCGATCCTGAAGGGCGAGTTCACCCTGTCGCCGAAGCCGCCGTGGTTCGTCACCAACCGCACCGCGGCCACCACCGCGAAGCGGTTCACCGCGTTCGCCGCGGCTCCGTCCTGGAAAGCCCTGCCCGCCATCTTCGCGTCCGCTCTGAGAGGTTGACATGACCGAGACTTCCACCGACTACGTCGTCGTCGGCGCAGGATCCGCAGGATGCGTCGTCGCGAATCGGCTCAGTGCCGCGTCGAACACCGACGTCGTCGTCCTCGAGGCGGGCCCGGAGGACAAGGACAAGTTCGTCCACATTCCCGCCGGGTTCTCGAAGCTCTTCCGTTCGGAACTGGACTGGGACTACGACACCGAGCCGCAGGCCGAACTCGCCGGCCGACGGATCTTCTGGCCCCGTGGGCGCATGCTCGGCGGCTCCTCGTCGATGAACGCCATGATGTGGGTGCGCGGGTTCGCAGCCGACTACGACGACTGGGCGGAGGCAGCGGGACCCGGGTGGTCGTTCGACAGCGTGGTGGACACCTTCCGCCGTATCGAGAACATCGAGGGTGCCACCGAGTCCGACGAGGGCAGCGGCGGACCGCTGCACGTGTCGAAGCAGCGCAGTCCCCGGTCGATCACCGGCGCGTACCTCGATTCGGCCGCGGCACTGGGCTTGTCGACGGAGCGCGCCAATCTCCCCACGCCCAAGGGCATGACCGAGACGATGGTCAACCAGAAGCGCGGCGCCCGGTGGAGCTGCGCCGACGCGTACCTGCGGCCGGCCATGTCACGGCCCAACCTCACCGTGGTGACGGAGGCGCAGGCCACGCGCGTGCTCTTCGAGGGAACCCGCGCAGTGGGTGTCGAGTACTCGAAGGACGGTGCGCTGCACACGGTTCGGGCCTCGAAGGAGGTCATCCTGTCCGGCGGTGCCATCAACACCCCGCAGTTGTTGATGCTGTCGGGGATCGGTGCGCCGGAGCATCTCGCCGAGCACGGCATCGACGTGGTGCATGCCGCCCCCGAGGTGGGCGAGAACCTCATGGACCACCTGGTGTCCGCCCTCGGATACGGGGTGCAGTCCGACACGCTGTTCACCGCGGAGAAGATTCCGGAGCTGATCAACTACCTCGCGCGTCGACGCGGCATGCTGACCTCCAACGTCGCGGAGGCGTACGGCTTCGTCCGCAGCCGCGACTCGCTCGACCTCCCGGACATCGAACTGCTCTTCGCGCCGGCGCCCTTCTTCGACGAGGGTCTCATCCCTGCGGACTCGCATGCGGCCATCCTGGCGTCGATCCTGCTCAAGCCGGAGAGCCGCGGACGCATCTCGTTGCGGTCGTCCGCACCGTTGGACAAGGCGATCGTGGATCCGCGCTACCTGTCCGACCCGGGCGGTGTGGACCGTGCGGCGATGCTCAGCGGGCTGCGCTACTGCGCCGACATCGCGCAGACGGAGCCGCTGAAATCGCGACTGGGGGAGATGGTGCGCCCGGTACTGCGCAACAGCGAGGCACTCGACGAAGCGCTGAGCGAGTCGCTGGAGACCATGTCCCACACCCTCTACCACCCGGTGGGCACCGCCCGGATGGGCTCGGACGCGGCATCGGTGGTGGATCCGGAGCTGCGGGTGCGCGGGGTGGAGGGGCTGCGCGTGGCCGACGCGTCCGTGATGCCGACGATCATCCGCGGCCACACTCACGCACCGTCGGTGCTCATCGGGGAGAAGCTGTCGGAGTTCGTGCTCGCCTCACGCGTGTGAGCGGTACGACCCCGGCGTCATCCCGGTCCACCGTTTGAAGGCGCGGCGGAAGGCGCTGGGTTCGGAGAAGCCGAGACGCGAGGAGATCTCTTCGGCCGTCTCGCCTCGTTCGAGCCCGGCGACCGCCGCGTCGCGCAGCACCTCGTCGCGCAGCTGACCCAGTGACGTGCCCTCCTGGCGCAGCAACCGGCGCAGGTGCGGCACGCTGATGGACAACATCGTCGCGATGTCGGTGGTGGTCGAGGCGCGGCCCATCGCGCCCAGTGCGAGGGCGCGCCGCACCACACTCGCCGCGCTGGAGCCGTAGTCCCGCTCCGAGAACAGGCGATTGGGCGACTCGCGGAGGTACTCCTCGAGGCTCTCCTCCGTCTGCACGAGCGGTGACGCCATGATCGCGTCGTCGAATTCCAGTGCCGCGACGTCGGATCCGAACGTCACGTGCACCCCGAAAATGTCGTCGTACACCCGCGGCGACGGATGCTGCGGTTCGGGGAAGGGCACCTGGACGGACAGCAGTTTCACGCGCCGCCCGATGAGCCATGCCGAGAAGCGGTGCCAGAGGATGAGCAGGAACTCGATGCGGATGCGCTGCGCCGCCTCGGCCGCCTCCGGGGAGAGCTGATCGGCGATCATCGTCGGGGAGTCGACGAGTTCGAGCCGGGCGCGTCCCCCGCCGCGCATCAGCACACCGCGCGGGACGCCGGGAAAGGCGCGACCGACGTCCACCATCCGTTCGAGCGCGCTCCCCAGATCGGGGCGGTGGATCATCGTCAGACTGAGTGCCCGAAAGGTGCCGCGGCGCACCGGAGCCGATCCGAGACCCATCAGCTCGTCGCCCGTCATCTGCCACAGCGCGCGAGTGAGGCGCGTGACCTGGTCGGTGGTGAGGCGGGCGCCGGGACGAGTGAGGACGTGCGGGTCGATGTCGGCCTCGCGCAGGCAGGCGGACAGGTCCACACCCGTCTCCCGCGCGAGGGTCACCGCCGTGCGGACGAACTCCACCGAGATGGTCGGCGGCGCCGCAGTGTCGATCGTCATGGGGTGGCGGACAATCGGGCCAAGCGCGACGCCGCGTCGGCGAGCACGTGATCCTGTTTGCAGAAGGCGAAGCGCACCAGGGTGTCCCAGCCCTCGCGGTGATCGACGAACGCGTCCACCGGTACGCCGACGACGCCGATGCGTTCGGGCAACGCACGGCAGAAACTGTCGGCGTCGGACTCGCCCAGTGGAGCGATGTCGGCGCAGACGAAGTACGTGCCCTCACTGCGCTTGACGTCCAGCCCGGCATGCGACAGCGCGGCGGACAGCGTGTCCCGCTTGGCCTGCAGTCCCGTTCGCAGGGCGTCCACCCAGGCGCTCTCGTGGTCGAGGGCGTGGGCCACCGCCGGCTGGAAGGGGGCGCCGCCGACGAAGGTCATGAACTGCTTGGCCGCCTTCACCGCGGCGATGAGGTCGGCGGGTCCGCAGGCCCACCCCGTCTTCCACCCGGTGGCGTTGAACGTCTTCGCCGCGCTCGACACCGTGATGGTGCGCTCGGCCATGCCGGGGAGCGTGGCGATGGGGGTGTGGACGGCGTCGTCGAACACCAGTCGCTCGTAGACCTCGTCGGTGAGGACCAGGAGGTCGTGCTCGCACGCGACCTCGGCGATCGCGGCCAGCTCCGATGCGGTGAACACGGTTCCGGTGGGATTGTGCGGGGAGTTGACGACGATCATGCGGGTACGCGGGCCGACGGCGGAGCGCAGGGCATCGACGTCGAGGGCGAACCGATCGCCGTCGACGACGAGGGGGACGGTGCGCCGCTGCGCACCCGCGAGCGCGACGGCGGCCGCGTAGGAGTCGTAGTACGGCTCGACGAGCAGCACCTCGTCACCGCTCTCGACGAGGCCGAGCATCGCGGCGCTGATCGCCTCGGTGGCCCCGACGGTGACCAGGATCTCCGAGTCCGGGTCGTACTCGGTGCCGTAGCGGCCGGCCCGGTCCCGAGCGACGGCGTCGCGCAACACCGCCATGCCCGGTCCGGGCGGGTACTGGTTGAGGCCGGACGCGATGGCCTCGCGCGCCACCTCGAGCATGCGCGCGGGGCCGTCGGTGTCCGGGAAACCCTGACCGAGGTTGACGGCGTCGTGCGTGGCCGCCAGCGCGGTCATCTCCGCGAAGATGGTGGACGCGAAGGGGCGCAGCCGGGCGACGGTGCGGGAAGGCCGGAGGCCGGCCGGATTCGATTCGCGGGAAGGCCGGAGGCCGGCCGGACTCGATGCGCGGTCGTTCGACGTCACAGCCATGAGGGGGAGCCTAGCGTTCGAGTCACGAGTCCCTCGACGCGTCAGTCCGCGCGCTTCTGCAGCAGTTCCTCGGGCAGGTCGTGGGGGTCGATGAGGAGCTGATCGTTCTCGGCCTGCCGCACGGTCTCCGACACGGACAGGTTCTTACGCAGCAGCTTCCACTCGACCGGATCGATGGCCTCGATGGCCGTCCGCAGCACGGTCCGGTCCCGCGTACCCCAAGCGACGGGCATGGGGCTGACCATCTGCCACGTCTCCGAGATGGATTTGGCGCTCCGGTCGGACAGCACGGCCACGGAGGGGACGCGCTCGCCCTCGGTCATCGTGTGTCCCGGCAGCGCCCGCACGTTCCGGACGACGAGTGCGTAGTGCGGGACGGTGGTCTCCGGCTTGGCGATGTCGATCAGCGCGAGGATCGTGGCTCCACGCGGTCGCGTCTCCGACACCATGGCCGGCACCAACGCGCTCGAGGCGTACAGCTCGTCGATGGACCCGACCTTGCGGGGCGCCCACACGGACACCCACAGCGACATCAGGGCGGCCACGGCCAGCACCGCACACAGGATGTAGGACCACGCGTGGTCGAGGACGTACAGCCAGGCCGCGCCGCCCGCGAGGAGCACGGCGAAGACGACGGACGAGATGCGCAACCGCCGCACGTCGCCGAGGGTCTCGTTCACCGACCGGGCGTGCGCGCGGTCCACGGGGAAGTCGAAGGTGCGCACGTCAGATCGCCGGTCCCAGGAGGTCGTCGGCGTCGGTGATGCGATACGCGTAGCCCTGCTCGGCGAGGAAGCGCTGGCGGTGAGCCGCGTACTCCGCGTCGAGGGTGTCGCGCGAGACGACCGAGTAGAAGTGCGCCTGCCCACCGTCGTGCTTGGGGCGCAGCAGTCGGCCCAGTCGCTGGGCCTCCTCCTGCCGGGATCCGAAGGTGCCCGAGACCTGCACGGCCACCGAGGCTTCGGGGAGGTCGATGGAGAAGTTGGCGACCTTGCTCACCACGAGGGTCTTGATCTCGCCGCGGCGGAACGCATCGAAGAGCAGTTCGCGCTCCTTGTTCTTGGTCGAGCCCTGGATCACGGGGGCGTCCAGGGCCGCACCCAGCTCGTCGAGCTGGTCGAGGTACGCGCCGATGACGAGCGTCGGTGAGTCCTCGTGCCGCGCCAGGATCGACTTCACCACGGCGATCTTCGTGTGCGCCGTGGAGCACAGCTTGTAACGCTCCTCCGGCTCCGCCACGGCGTACGACATGCGTTCCGCGTCGGTCAGAGTGACGCGCACCTCGATGCACTCGGCCGGCGCGATCCAGCCCTGTGCCTCGATGTCCTTCCACGGTGCGTCGTAACGCTTGGGGCCGATGAGCGAGAACACGTCGCCCTCGCGGCCGTCCTCGCGCACCAGCGTCGCGGTGAGTCCGAGTCGGCGTCGCGACTGCAGGTCGGCTGTCATGCGGAACACGGGAGCGGGGAGGAGGTGCACCTCGTCGTAGATCACCAGGCCCCAGTCGCGGGAGTCGAAGAGCTCGAGGTGCTTGTACTCACCCTTGGTGCGGCGCGTGATCACCTGGTAGGTCGCGATGGTGACCGGGCGGATCTCCTTGCGCTCGCCGGAGTACTCGCCGATCTCCTCCTCGGTCAGGGAGGTGCGGGCGATGAGCTCGCGCTTCCACTGCCGACCGGCGACGGTGTTGGTGACGAGGATCAATGTGGTCGCGCGGGCCTTGGCCATGGCCGCGGCGCCCACCATCGTCTTGCCGGCACCACAGGGGAGGACGACCACACCGGATCCGCCGGCCCAGAACGAGTCGGTCGCCATCTGCTGGTAGTCGCGTAGCTCCCAGTGGCCACCGGAGAAGTCGAGATCGATGGGGTGCGCCTCGCCGTCGACGTATCCGGCCAGATCCTCGGCCGGCCAGCCGACCTTGAGGAGCATCTGCTTGAGGCGCCCGCGCTCACTGGGGTGGACGAGCACGGTGTCGTCGTCGACCTGTGCGCCGAGCATCGGGGCGATCTTCTTGTGCCGCATGATCTCGGTGAGCACGGCGCGGTCGAGGCTCACCAGGGACAGCCCGTGCACGGGCGACTTGACCAGCTGGAGCCGGCCGTAGCGGGCCATCGTGTCGACGATGTCGACGAGCAGGGGCTGCGGAACCGCGTAGCGGGAGAAGGTCACGAGAGCGTCGACCACCTGCTCGGCATCGTGGCCCGCGGCGCGCGCGTTCCACAGCGCGAGCGGGGTGATGCGGTAGGTGTGGACGTGCTCGGGTGCGCGTTCCAGCTCGGCGAACGGAGCGATGGCCGCGCGGGCCTGCCCGGCGAGCTCGTGGTCGACCTCGAGCAACAGGGTCTTGTCGGACTGGACGATCAACGGTCCGTCGGTCACGGTCTCTCCTTCACGCGCCCCGCATGGACGAACCGGGGCGCAACCAGTCCATTGTGCCTTGCACCGGCGCGGCGGTTCAGGCGAGCAGGGCCACCGACGTGATGCGGTGCAACGTGAAGTGACGCATGACACCGGCGTCGGGGTCCCACGCGTCGAGTTGGCCGCCGCCGACGGTCACCGGTTCGACGACACGGTTGCTCGAGACACCGGCAGCGTCCACGTAACCGATGCTGATCGGTGAGCGGGACAACGCGGCGCGCTGGAGAAGCGCGATCGTCGCGGCGCCGGACGCACGGGTGCCGTCGGACCGCACCCGTTCACGCTCGGTCCGGCGCACCTCTCCGGCTCGGGTGCCGGCCCGCATCTCCGAGACGAGGCGCCCCAGTTGCTCGTCCGTGGGGACGGCGGGCGTGCGGTAGGGCGAGCGACCGCGACGGGGGACGACGCGCGCACCGCGATCGCGGACGTCGACGATGGTGCCGGAGGAGTCCTCGCCCGCGGGTGCGAACCCGGCGGCGCGCAGCCCGGCCAGCACGTCGGCCAGCGGCGCCTGCGAGATCGCGACGGTCGGGGCCAGTGCCCGCAACGCGAGGGCCTCGGCGGCGGGAGAGGAGAGCACCTCCGCGAGCAGTGCGGGGTCCTCGCAGCGGACGAAGGACGACGCCACCCCGGCACGCAGGCGTCCGTGGCGGCGGGCGACGTCGTCGATGAGGTAGGTCAGCGACTGCGGGACAGGCGTCCGCGAATGGGTGGCGAAGAGGGCATGGAGCTCCGCGGCGGTGGTGCCGCCGTCCAGAGCACGTCGCAGCGTCCGCTCGTCGATGCGGTACATCGTCGCGGCGCCCGCCGACTCGATGTCCGCGACCGTCGCCATCCGCTGCGCGAGCTCGGGAGTCAACGGCCCGGGGGCGACGACGGTCAGGTCGGCCTGGACCAGAACGTGGTCGATGGGTTCGGGCAGGACGCGGTGCATCGCCGCCGCGGCCGAGGAGGGATCACCGATCAGTGCGCGTCCGGGGGTGGACAGTGCTCCGCGGCCGACGACCCCGAGAGCGCCGGCCTCGGCCAGGTAGCGGGAGACCGGGCCGACGCCCAGGCGAGCGGCGAGGCGAGGCCTGCGCCAGGTGGCGATGCGGACGACGTCCTCGGTGGCGAGGGCCTTTCCCGAGGCGAGATCGGCGATCACGCCCAGCACGATCCGCCGGTCTCGGGGCGCGGCGGCCGAGCGGGCCTCGTCGGACAGTGCGGCGATCGGCTTGTCGTTGGCGTCGCGCATGCCGATCAACCACGGCACCCTGGGCAGATCCAGCCAGGCACCTGCCAGGGTGGCCCAGCGCTGTGCCGGCGATGCGGTGACCCATGCGTCGACCGCGGGGGTGGGCGTCCACATGTCGTCGATGTCGGTGAGCGGTCCCGGATCGGGCAGCCCCACCGCGATGAGTCCGGCGCCCGCCAGGACCTCGACCAGCAGGCCGACTCGCGCCTCGTCGAGATCGGCTGCCTTCGCGATGCGTCGGATCTCCCGGACGCCGAGTCCCCCCGCCTTGAGTGCGGGCGCGGGCGTGCGGGAGAGCGAGTCGACGATGTCCTCGCAGTGCCGCAGCAGCTCGAGGGCCTCCCCGGCGGCGGCCGCGTCGACGTCCGCCACCCCGACAGCGGTGGTCGACGCCGCCGGTGGGGCCAGCGACACCGGATCGGTGACGGGCTCGCCGCGGAGTACCTGCGAGACCTGCGGCGGCAGTTCGACTGTGTTGTCGTCGAGCCAGGTGAGCAGCCCGGCGGCGAGCAGGCGCTGGACGGGCCGATCCGCGGGCGTACCGGGTGCAGCGTCGCGCGTCCGGCCGATCGACGACGAGCGGGTCAGCGTGGTGAGCAGCTCACGGCTGCGGTCGTCGATCTCCGCGAGCTTCGCACCGACCACCTCGGCGGTGAGCGAGGCGTCGACGTCGAAGAACCGTCCGACCCGCCACGGCACGGCGTCGCGTGCGGCCGCGACCAGGGTGAGCGACGTCGTGCCGCGCACCAGCGCACGCGCACGCAACACCGACAGAGCCGCGTCGACCGCCTTCTTCGTCGCTCGGCGGCCGACGATCTCGTCGAGTCGGGCGCGGGCGACCGGGGCGGTGTCGGCGCCCTCGTGCGCGAGCAGCTCCACGACGGTCAGGCACGTGGTGTCCAGGTCCTCGGCCGCGCGCAGTACCGAGGCACGTTGCTCGGACCGGCCCGCCAGAACCTCGAGTGTGGGCGGCGGCGGGATGGTCAGATCGGGGCGGAGCCGCAGCAGTTCGGCCAGTTCGTCGTCGCTGCGCGCGGACAACCACTCGGTGAGTGTGTCCGCCGGCGTGCCCTCGTTGTCGGTCATCGAGGTCAAGCGTAGAGACCGGTCCAGGGACCTGGACTGGCAGAGGCGCTACTCCGAATGGTGAAATGAACCATGGCGAACTCAGAGAAGAAGCGATATGTCGACCCGGGCTGGCCGCACAGTGCGGACGACGACGATCATCCCGTCACCGAACTGATGTCGGCGCGCGCCGGAAACCTGTCCCCGTTCGGTGAGGAGACGGAGTTCCCGCTGCCGGTGGACTCGCTGCCCTACGCGCATCCCCACACGGTCATCAACCGCTGACGCGCGAGACACGAGAAAGGCCCCCACCAGTCGGTGGGGGCCTTTCTCGTGGAGTGGGTCAGCGGGGCAGGAGATCCTGGTTCGCTGCGATGAAGCTCGCCACCTGCGGATCCGCGGTGGCGGCCTGGACGAAGCCCAGGATCGCCGGATCGTTGGTGAAGTTCTGGACGACCTGGGTGAGTCCCTGCACGGCCTGCTCGGTCGACGGGATGCTCGTCAGATCGGGGAGTGCCGGTGCGGTGGGCGCCGTGGTCGCCGGTGCGTCGCGCTGCGTCGGACCGCTGCTCAGTCCGAGCTGCGAGGAGCAGGACGGCCAGGCGCCCCAGCCCTGCGACTCGAGCACGCGCTCGGCGACGACGATCTGCTCTTCACGGCTGGCCTGGTTCGCGGTGGCCGCGAACTCTCCGCCGCCGTGTCCGGTCCAGGTGCTCGGCGAGAACTGCAGGCCGCCCTGGAAACCGTTACCGGTGTTGATGCCCCAGTTGCCGCCGGCCTCGCACTGCGAGAGACGGTCCCAGTCGGAATCGGGGGCTGCGTTGGCCGTGCCGCTGAATGCGAGACCTGCGGTGCCGACCAGTGCGCCGGTGACGGCGACCTTGGCGACGGTCTTGCCCGTGGTGCTCGGCTTGCGATGACGTCCGCTCATAAGGGTAGAAATCCTCTCCACACGCGCCTGCGAGGTCAGCTGTCGGATTCGGGCTGAGAGGTAGCCCGGCCTCGGTGCGCTCCTGGCTGGAGCGGAGAGGCTTCACCCCTAGGTCGACTGCTCGGTGCCCGGTGGGGCGCCGCGAGAGCCGGCCGGATATCTACGAAGGACGTGTGGGTCCCCCGCCCTCGTCCCTGATCATGTCTGTGAGGGATGTCCGGTACCCGCGGGACGAGGTTTGGCGCGGCGGGCCGGACGTCGGCCGAACTTCCGGCCGTGATGGACAGTATTACGAAACGGGCACACATGTCACTGTTCGATAACTTCCCCTGGTGCGCGCGTCGCGCCGCCGTTGTGAGGTGTTCGAACGGGTCGTCGCAGCTAGGACGGCGAAGGCGTGCTGACCACCGTCTCGTCACCCGTTCGTGACCGCTTCGTTATGTGTCCGACGTCACATGTGCGCAGGATCACAGCCACGACGACGAGCGCCAGAACACCCGTGGTCGGGTAGACGGTCTGCAGCACCACACCCTCGAGTCGGTTCGACGGCGGGAGCATGAAGGTGCCGATCGCGTAGACGTCACCGGGCGCCACCCAGAACCAGGCGATCTGCGGCAGGCTCGCGACGAGCGGCAGGATCCAGGCGAGCGGGTTCGAGGCACGCAGTGCGACGTCCATGCAGACGATGACCAGCGGCAGGAGCCATACCCAGTGGTGACCCCAGGAGAACGGGGACACCAGAGGCGCTGTCAGGCCGATGACGATCAGGCCGAGGAGCGGCAACCCCCGGCGGTGCGCCGCCGTGCCCACGAGAAGGCCGGCCACGCAGACGGCTCCGGCGATGACGATCCAGAGCAGCGTCGGCGCCTCGGTCATGCCGAACCACCTCGGTATCGACGCGCGTAGCGACTGGTTCGCGCCGGACGAGATGTCGCCGATGCGGGACGAGTCGGAGATGGCGCCGAACCAGTAGGTGACCGCGTCGGAGAAGAGCACGACGAAGCCGAGCACCACGGTCGCCGCGGCGGTGACGACGCCGACGACCAGTGCCCGCCACTGCCGTGTCAGCGCTAGGTGGACGAGGAACAGTCCGGGAGTCATCTTGATGCCGGTGGCGATGCCGACCCCGATGCCGCGGAGCCGGCTGCCCTCGGGCCGCGACAGGTCCCACAGCACCAGCGCCAGGAGCACGAGATTGATCTGACCGAGCCAGATGGTCATGCGCACCGGTTCGAGCCACGTGAAGACGATGGACAGTGCGGCGCTGACGATGCGGAGACTGCGGTCGTCGCGGAAGCCGAGGACCATCCAGCAGGACCGGACGATCAGATAGAGCAGCGCGATGTTCCCGAGCCAGAAGACGATGTTGGTCGTCGCAGTGGACATCGCCCCGAGAGGTGCGAACACCAGCGCGGCGAACGGGGGATACGTGAAGGGGAGTTCGCCGACCAGATCGTGGGCGTACAGCGGGGACGAGTCGAGCACCGTCGCTCCGCCGGCGCGGTACACGAGAGCGTCGATGCCGAACCGGAACAACCCGAACTTGGGGACGTCGAACGGGATGAGCCGATCGTGCGCGACGAGCGCCACGGCGGCACCGATCACGGTGAGGGCGACGAAGATCCTGTGTGATCCGAAGGTGCGGTCATCGGATTTCTTCAGTATCACGCACAGGATGGTAGACCGATCCGACGTGTATCACCCCTCGGGCCACGCCGAGAAGGAACCGTTCGTTCTGTTGAGTGCGCGCCCCGACGTCAGTAGCGCGTGGCCACGAACGGTGCGTCCGAGTCGACGATGTCCTTGCCCAGCGGCATGAGCGACACCGGGATCAGCTTGAGGTTCGCCAACGCCAGCGGGATCCCGATGATGGTGATCGCCATGGCGATCGCGGTGAGGATGTGCCCGATGGCCAGCCAGATCCCTGCCACGACGATCCAGATCACGTTGCCGATCACCGAGGCGACGCCCGCCGTGGGCTTGTCCACCACGGTCCGGCCGAAGGGCCACAGGGCGTACACCCCGATGCGGAAGGCCGCGACACCGAACGGGATGGTGACGATGAGAATGCAGCAGACGATGCCGGCCACGAAGTAGCCGAGAGCGAGCCACAGGCCGCCGAAGATCAACCAGATGACGTTCAGCAGCAGGCGCATGCGACCAGTATGCCCGGTTCCGCCGTGTCAGCGCCGGGCTCGGCGGCCCGACCGCAGCGCGTGGATAAGACCGAGCAGGAACCCCAGCGGGCACAGCATCGCCGAGAGATAGATCCACAGTCCGGGCGGATCGTCCCAGACGAGCAGCGTCACGAACATGACGACGATCGCCAGCAGGCCCAGCCCGAAACAGACGAGGGCGGCGACCAGGAGCGCCGGGGTTCCGGTACGGGGGGAGTCGGTCACGAGAGAGCACACTATCTCTCCGGCCTTCCCGCCCTGATGCCCCGACCGGCCTCCGGCCTTCCCGGCCTGACGACCCGACCGGCCTCCGGCCTTCCCGCCGCCTACCCCCGCGATATCGAGGTGCTCGTCGTTCGCGCAGCGGAGTACCATCGACTCATCGCGTCCCGAGCGCCAGGGCCCGTCATGGGCGGCGGCAACGGGCGCGATTATTCATGTGACGCGATCAACGAGACGAATGGGTGAGATCGGTGCCGACCGGCAAGGTGAAGTGGTACGACGTCGACAAGGGTTTCGGCTTCCTCTCGCAGGACGAGGGTGAGGACGTGTACGTCCGGTCGTCCGCGCTCCCGCAGGGAGTCGAGGGCCTGAAGGCCGGCCAGCGCGTCGAGTTCGGCATGGCCGCCGGGCGCCGCGGACCCCAGGCGTTGTCGCTAAAGGTTCTCGACCCGGCGCCCTCACTGCGTCAGGCGGGTGCCGCCGCCCGCCGCGATCAGCCGACCGCTCGCAAGCACACGCCCGACGAGTTGCACGGCATGGTCGAGGACATGATCACGCTTCTGGAGGCCACCGTGCAGCCAGAGTTGCGCAAGGGCAAGTACCCCGACCGCAAGACCGCCCAGAAGATATCCGAGGTGGTCCGGGCCGTCGCCCGCGAACTGGACAGCTGACCCGGGCGGTCACTCCCAGCGGCCGTGCGTGCGCCAGTGCTCGAACTGGGTGGTGAATCCGTCACGCGAGCCCCGAGTCCTAGAGGGCCGTCGTGGTGGCGATCGACCAGATGGCGTGGCTGACGATCTCCTCCTGGTCGGTGTCGACGTCGATGACACCGGACGGCAGGCGCACCTCGACGCCGATGAGCACGAGTCCGTCCTCGTTCACCGGCGGCACGGTGAGCGTGTTCCGAGTCCCGGGGGCGAAGTACTCGTCTGCTTCCACGACGTCGCCGGAGTCCGGGTCTCCGTAGACGCTGGCGAAGCCCCACGGGTTCTCCGAGATGGCGCCCGGCAGGGACAACTGCAGCGGATGGCCCTCGCGCACGGGCATCGTCGCGGTCGTGCCCTCGTAGTCGCAGAGCGGCTCCTGCACCGGGCAGTACCGGAACGGTTCCACTTCCTCGTACCGGCCGTCGGCGTACGCGGACACCCGCGGGGACTCCTCGGGGGCGTCGAGGATCGCCTTGCCGACCACCAGCACGAAGGCGACGCCGACGACGGCGACCAGTGCGGACAGTCCGTACAGGATCTTGCGTGTCGTCATCGGGGAGCGTCCTCGCCCGCGGGTGCGCGGCCCGCGTCCTGATCCACTCGGGGAATTCGGCCGGTGGCGTGGCGCAGTTCGCTGCCCGCCACCTCCTGGTCCGCTCGTACCGGTCTCTTGCCGCCGAAGCCGGGAAGCAGCGAGCCGCCCCGGTGGGTCACGAATGTCTGCACCAGGCCGATCGTAAGGACCACCGACACCACGGTGAAACCCAGCCAGTACTCGGTGGGGAGCAGCACGCCGAACGTGCCGCCGATGACCCAGCTCAGCTGCAGCACCGTCTCGCTGCGCCCGAAGCCGGACGCGATCGACTCGGGAGGCAGGTCGTTCTGCAACGACGCGTCGAGCGACACCTTCGCCAGCGCGCTCGCGCCCGAGGCGACGAGAGCCGCGAGCGCGGCAGTCAGCAGGCTGTTCGTCAGAGCCGCGACGATCGCGACCGCAGTGACGGCCGCGGTGCAGCGCACCACCAGCACCGACGGGCGACCGAGCTTCACCCGGGCGCCGGCGGCGTTGCCGCCGAAGTTGCCGAGTCCGGCCGCCGCGCCCACCAACGCCAACATGAGTGCCTGCTGGAGTGGCTCGTGCTCGGTGCGGGACTTCGCCACGAACGCGACGTACAGCGTGAGGAAGCCGGTGAGCACACGAATGGTGCCGTTGCCCCACAGTCCGGTGAGGACGTCGCGGCCGAGGGGCTGCCGCCGTTTGCTGGGCGCCGGGACGATGCCGATCGCGCCGGTGGTCGCCTCGGCGTGGTATCCGAGCGTCGCGGGCACCTCACCTTCGGTGACCTCCACCCAGGACGGGATGCGCATGGAGAGATACGCGCCGAACACCGTCACGGCGAACGTGAACCACAGTGCCCCGGCGGAACCCAGTGCGAACGCGATGGCACCCGCGACCGCTCCCGCCGAGATGGTGCCGCCCAGCAACCCGAACACGGTCAGGCGGGAGTTCACCCGGACGAGGTCGATGTCCGGTGGCAGCACCCGAGGGGTGACGGCTGACTTGAGCACCGAGAACGACTTGCTCAGCACCATCATCCCGAGCGCGGCGGGATAGAGGAGCCAGGTGTCGAAATTGAAGACCAGCACCACGGCGAGGACGGCGCGCAGGACGAACGAGGTGGCCAGCGCGATGCGGCGACCCTGCTGCAGGCGGTCGAGCATGGGGCCGATCAGGGGCGCGATGATCGCGAACGGGGCGATGGTGATGAGCAGATACAGGGCGACCTTGGTCTTGTCCTCGCCCGTCGCGGCGGAGAAGAACAGCGTGTTGGCCAGCGCCACCGCCATCGCCGCGTCCGAGGCGAAGTTGGCCATCGTCGCGTAGGTGAGCGCCGTGAGACCGGACTTGTCGGCTCCGTCGGCGGTGGCGGCGCGTCGGAACGTCGCGATGCCCTTGCCCGTGATCTCACGACCACGCATCGCCGCGACGCGGGTGACCGTCAGTTTGCGCGGTACGCGGGGACGGCGGGGACCGGTGTCCTGGTTCGGCATGCGTGTCGTCGGGTCGGGCGCCGTGGTCGGGTCGCCCGGGATCGTCTCGCCCGGTCCGGCCGTCGGTGGATGCAGCGGAGGCAGCGGCGATCGACGGGGTGGGAGTCGCTCGGACGGCGAGTAGTTGTCCCATCCCGGATGTCGCGAACCGGGGCGCGGATCGTCGGGACCTGTCACCCCGTCATTGTCCCCCACCTCGGGTCGGGGAGTGTGGGCGACTCGCTCGGCGGGGCGGCGTCCCTCGCTCACCGTGGTCGGAACTCGACCTCGAACAGAGTGGGCCACAATTTGCCGGTCACGAGGAAGCGGGACGTGCCGGGGACGGCCGCGATGCCGTTGAGGACGTCGATTCCGGACGTGTCCTCGAGTGCGGCACGCAACGGCGAGGCGTCGACGATCGCCGTCACGGCGCCGGTCGACGGATCGATCCGCACGATGTCGTCGGTCTTCCAGATGTTGGCGTAGATCCCGTCCGCGGTGCACTCCAGCTCGTTGATCGACGTCACCGGCCGCTCGCCCCGAGTCACGCGCACGCTGCCGGTGGGCTCGAAGGTGACCGGATCTCGGAAGGTGAGGGTGTCGGTGCCGTCGCTCATCACGAGGCGGCCGCTCGATCCCGCACTCGACTCGTCGAGGCACAGACCCCAGCCCTCGCCGTCGTAGTCGACGCGTCGCCGCTCCAGCAGAGTCTCACGATCTCGGGCCACCGCGATCCCGTCCTGCCAGGTCAGCTGCCACACCGCGTCGCCGGCGACGGTGAGGCCCTCGCCGAACAGCGGTGCGGGAAGGTCCACCTCCGCGAGCACGTCGCCCGTCTCCCGATCGGACGCCGTGACGCGGGAGCGGCCCTCGCGGCCCGTCCCCTCGAGCAATCGGTCACCGTCGATCTCGAGACCCTGGGTGAAGGCGTCGGTGTCGTGCGGCGACGTGCCGACGATCTCGACGCCGAAGCGGGGCACGTCCGCGGCCGGCGGTGCGGGATCCGGCGCGCATCCACCGAGCAC
Organism: Rhodococcus sp. NBC_00294; assembly: GCF_036163995.1. Lineage (NCBI taxonomy): Bacteria > Bacillati > Actinomycetota > Actinomycetes > Mycobacteriales > Nocardiaceae > Rhodococcus > Rhodococcus sp. NBC_00294. The sequence goes on along the minus strand of NZ_CP108043.1, from coordinate 4,306,516 downwards.
CACCGCGGCGGCGACGGTTCCGGACCCGATCGCGCGGCCGACTCCCGAACCTGAACGCAAGAGACCCGAACGCATACGGCCATCCTGTCAGGCCCGGTGGGCGCACGACGCGAGCCGATGCTGCAAAATAGGGGGTGTGAGTGCCCCTGTCGTGACCGAGATCCCCCCGCTCCTCGCCGACGCCGTGTCCGTGGCGCAGGCCGCCGTCGTGGAGTCGGGCGAAGGCCCGGTCGGAGCCCACCTCGGGGTCGAGGCCGTCGACGAGGCCTCTGCGATCCACCGCTTCGCGGCCGACCTGCCCGGATACGGCGGCTGGCAGTGGGCGGTCGTCGTCGCAGCGCCCCCCGGCTCCGAGACCGTCACCGTCAGCGAACTCGCCCTGCTTCCCGGTCCGGACGCCCTGGTGGCGCCGACGTGGGTTCCGTGGGACGAGCGCATCCGTCCCGGCGATCTGGCTCCGGGTGACCTGCTGCCGCCACGCCACGAGGACGTCCGACTGGTGCCGGGGTACCTGGCCACCGGCGATCCCGCCGTCGACGACGTCGCCCTCGAACTCGGTCTCGGTCGCAAGCAGGTCATGAGCCGCGAGGGTCGGCTCGAGGCCGCCGAGCGGTGGGCCGAGAGCGACTTCGGTCCCGATTCCCCGATGGCCAAGGCGGCGCCGGGCACGTGCGTCACGTGTGGTTTCTATCTCGCTCTGCAGGGTTCGCTGAGCGCTGCGTTCGGCGTGTGCGGAAACGAGTTGGCCGCGGACGGACACGTGGTGCACGCGGCGTACGGCTGCGGTGCGCACTCGGACACCGAGGGACCGACCGGCGCCGGATCGCCCGCGTACGCGGCCTACGACGACGGTGCCCTGGAGACCACGCCGACCGAGAACACCGAGCCCCAGAACACCGAGCCCCGGGACACCGAGGCGGTCACCGACATCACGGAGTCGTCGTCGACCCTCTGACCGACCCCTTCGGGACGGAGGCACTGCGCGAGTCCGTTCTCGCGGCCTGGTCGTCGTCGCCCACCCGACTGCGGGAGGATGCGGCCACGGAGGCCGATCTGGTGGTGGGGGGCTACCGCGATCGCGTGATCACGGAGCTGGCGCAGAACGCCGCCGACGCCGCCTCCCGCGCCGACGTTCCCGGTCGCCTGGCGGTGTGGTCCGTCGGCGACGCGCTGCACGTCGCGAATGTCGGTGTGCCGCTGTCGATCACCGGGGTGCAGGCGCTGTCCGCGCTGCGAGCGTCCGACAAGACTTCCGAGCACGCCACGTCCGTCGGGCGATACGGAGTCGGGTTCACCGCCGTCCGTGCGGTGTCCGAGCGTATCGAGATCCGATCCACGTCGGGCTCGATCGTGTTCGACGGATCGAGGACGCGCCGAGCGATCGCCGCGCGTGGGCTCAGTGAGCCGGAGCAGGGCGTTCCCGTCCTCCGGTTGCCGTGGGCGTCGGACGACGTGCCGACCCCGGGTTGGGACACCGAGGTCGTGCTGCACGGCGTCGTGGACGTCGCCGAAGTGCTGACCGCGGCCGCCCGTGAGTCGATCGATCTGATGCTCGAACTCGATGCGCTGCAGTCGATCTCCGTCGACGGGACCGAACTCGTGCGTGAGGTGTCGTCGGGCCCGGGAGCGTGGACGGACGTGCGGGTCGGCGGCCGACGATGGTGGCGCGGCGACGCGGCGGCCGCACGCTGGTTTCTGCCGCTCGAGGACGACGGTCTCACGCCGGACTCGCCCGCGCCACTGACGCGGGACGTGCTGCGTGCGCCCACCAGATCCGATGAGGTGCTGACGATTCCGCTGCTCCTGATCGCGGACGTCCCCCTCCAGCCCGACCGTCGACGGGTCCTTCCGGGCGCCGACCTCTCGGTCGTGGCGACCGGATACGCGGCACTGGTCGCCGACCTGCCGGCGTCTCATCGGGCCGCCGCGGTACCGCGTCCGGGACTGCCGGCGTCCGAGGTCGACGAGGCGGTCCGCGCGGCGCTCGTCCGCGACCTGGAGTCGACCGCGTGGGTCCCGACGGCGGCGGGCCGGGCGGTACGTCCCGCGAATGCCGCGGTGGTGGACTCGATCTCAGCCGAATTGGCCGAACTCCTCGTGGACGTCGTGCCGGGTCTGGTGGCACCCGAGGCATCGGATCGCGCGTCGGCGACGGCTCTGGCGGCGGTCGGTGTGCGTCGGCTCGGGCTCGCGGGCATCGTCGAGAGCCTGTCGGGGGTGTCGCGGCCGCCGATCTGGTGGCACCGCCTGTACGACGCACTGACCGACATCGTGCACGACTCGGCGGACGTCGACGAGTGTGCGGCGCTGCCGGTTCCGCTGACGGACGGCCGCACCGTCACGGGTCCCCGCACGGTGGTGCTGGTGGACGGCGACCGTCTCGGCTCGGTCGGGTGGGCTCGTGTGGTGCACCCGGACGCCGCCCATCCGTTGCTCCGCCGCGCGGGAGCGCGGACCGCTCGCCCGGCCGACCTGCTCGCCGACCCCGCGTTGGCAGCGATGCTCGAGGATCCGGACGACGTGCCGGAGGAACTGGTGCACGACGTGCTGACCCTCGCGGCAGCTGTCGGCGGCGGGACGAGGATCGGCTCCGTCGGGTCGTTGCCGTTGCTCTCGTCGGACGGCGAGATGCGGGCGGCGGACGAACTGCTGTTGCCGGACTCGCCGTTACGGCGAGTGTTGCAGCGGGACAGCCCGTTCGGCGTGGTGGATCGGTCCGTCGTCGATCGGTACGGCGCGGACGCCCTGCGGGTGGTGGGCGTGGGTCACGGCTTCGGCGTCGTGGTGGACGAGACCCCCGCGGGTCCCGATCACGATCTCGACGACGAGGAGGCGTGGTGGGACAGTCTCGCCGGTGAGCCCGGCACCCTGGTCGCCGTGCGTGATCTCGATCTGGTGGACGAGGCGCGCTGGGCGGACGCGCTCACCCAGATCGTCGACGATCCGGTGACGGCCGCGGCGGTGCGGGACCGGACCGGATACACCGCCTGGTGGCTGCGTCGTCACGCGCGGGTGAACGAGACACCGCTGGGGTTGCTCCGTCTGCCCGGCGACGACTCCCTGCGTGGACTGCTGGACCCCGTCGACCATCCCCGCGCCGCCGAGTTCGCCGCGGCGCTGGCGGGTCCCGCGATCGACGACGCCGACACGGCGGCCGATCTGCTCGCCGCGGCGGCCGATCCCGATCGTGTGGTGTCTCCCGCGGTGGCGATCCGGGTCCACACGCTCCTCGCCGAGGCGGTGGACGCCGGGCGGGTGGATCTACGCGACATCGATCCGCCCGTGGCGGTACGCACTCTCGCCGGCAGCGTGGCCGATCCCGCCGCGGTGGTCGTCCTCGATCACCCGCGGTGGATCGCCCTGCTACCCGCCGACCGAGTCGTGCTCGGGTCGACGGCGTCCGCCGACACCCTCGCGGATCTCCTCGACGTGGAGACGGCGTCGACGGCGCTGAGCGTCGAGATCGTGTCGGTGGGGGAGCGGGCGACGGTGGACACCCATCCCGCCCTCGCGGCCGCACGCGCGATCTCGTCGTGGCCGGTCCCGGACGTCGTCGTCCTGCACGACGACCTGGTGGTGCGGTGTCGCGGCACCGTGCGAGTGGAGCGAGCGGTGCCCTTCTGGGTCACCGACGACGGCGAGACGCACGTGTCACGGACGGTGCTGCCGTGAGCGCGGACCGTGATGTCCTCGACTGGATGGTGGATCACCGGAGCGCGGCCCTGACGGACGCCATGACCGTGATCACCACGGTGGGCAACACCGCGGGCGTCGCACTCGTGACGGTGGTGGTCGCGCTGATCCTGGTGCGCCGGGGGCACCGCCATTTCGGGCCGGGCCTCGTGGCCACGGTGTTCACCGGATGGCTCGTCATGAACGCTCTCAAGTACGCGATCCGCCGGACCCGGCCGCCGGTGCCCGAGCGCCTCGTCGACATCTCGACCTACTCGTTCCCGTCCGGTCACGCCATGGTGTCGGCGACCTTCGCGGCGGCGGTGATCACGCTGCTGGTCGCGCTCGGCGCGTTCGACAGTGCCCGGAAACGAACGAGAGCAGCGGCCGCCGTGGTCACGGCGGCAACGCTGCTCATCGGGTTCTCCCGCGTCTACCTCGGGGCGCACTGGCTCAGCGACGTCGTCGTCGGCTGGCTCCTGGGGGCCCTGGTCGGTGTCGCGGGTATCGCGGTGGTGTCGCGACTCAGCGGTCGCGCTGGGCGATGACGAGAAGCTCGTCACGCATCGCGGGGCTGCCCACGTTGTTCGCGCGTGCGTAGAGATCACGCAGCGCCCGAACGTGGCGGCGGCGGTTGAGGAAACTTTCGACGTACTTCACTTCTATCTCTCCGGACGTTGCTCGAGTAGCTGAACTGACATAACTGATTCTCCACGTTACGTCCGTGTTACTCAACCTCTAGGAGGGTGAGTTCCAGCACGTCAGAGGGGGTTTTCGCGCCCGGAACCTGTCGCCCGGGTCACACCTCGGGCGGGTGCACGAGCCCCTTCTGAGCCGTGCGTCGGCCGCGGCGAGCAGCTCGGCGTTGCAGTGCGAACAGTCCGAACCCCAACGCGCCCAGAGCGGTTCCCGTCCAGCAGACCGCGACTGCGCCCGAGAAGGAGTCGACCACCGAGCACAGGACGGCGGCGACGAGGAACAGCAGCGTACCGGCAGCGAGCACCGGAGCGGGATCGGTCACGCGCGGTGGCAGTCCGGGCGGGGTGGCGGGGGTGGGGCGCACGGCGCCGACGCTACCCGCGCCCCTCACCGGGTCATGGCCTAGTCTCCACTTCATGTCTCGCGCGACGTCTCTCCTCGACTCGTACTTCAAGATCACCGATCGCGGATCGACCATGTCCGCCGAGGTGCGGGGAGGCGTCGTCACGTTCGTCGCCATGGCCTACATCGTGGTGCTGAATCCGCTGATCCTCGGCAGCTTCTCGCCCGACGACGCGGCGGCCAAGACCGACGTGCTGGGCGACATCCTCCCGGTGCCCCAGGTCGCCGCCGTCACGGCGCTCGTGGCCGGCGTCATGAGCATCCTCTTCGGTGTCATCGCCAATTACCCGTTCGCCATCGCGGCGGGACTCGGCATCAACACGCTGCTCGCCGTCACCATCGCCCCGCAGGTCACCTGGGCCGAGGCCATGGGGCTGGTCGTCATCGACGGCATCATCATCGTGGTGTTGGCGCTCACCGGATTCCGCACCGCCGTGTTCGAGGCCATCCCGAGCGAACTCAAGGCCGCCATCGCGGCGGGCATCGGCGCCTTCATCGCGCTCATCGGTCTCGTCGACGCAGGCTTCGTGCGTCGTGTGCCGGACATCGCCGGCACCACCGTTCCGGTCGGCCTGGGCATCGACGGGTCCATCGCGTCGTGGCCGACGGTGACCTTCGTCTTCGGTCTGCTTCTCATGGGCATCCTCGTGGCGCGAAAGGTGCGGGGCGGGTTGCTGATCGGCATCGTCGTCACCACCGTGGTGGCCGCGATCATCGAGGCGATCACCGACACCGGTGCCTCCGCGGGAGTGAACCCGAAGGGCTGGAACCTCAGCGTGCCGGCGCTGCCCGACGTCGTCGTCGACCTCCCCGACCTGTCACTCGTGGGAAACGTCGATCTGTTCGGCGCCTTCACCCGCATCGGCGTCCTGGCGGCCAGCCTGCTGGTGTTCACGCTGGTGCTGGCCAACTTCTTCGACGCCATGGGCACCATGACCGGGCTCGGCAAGGAGGCCGGGCTCGCGAGCAAGGACGGCACGCTGCCGGGCGTCGGCAAGGCGCTCGTCGTCGAGGGTGTCGGCGCGGTCGCGGGCGGCGCAGGTTCGGCGTCGTCGAACACGGTCTTCGTCGAGTCGGCGTCGGGAATCGCCGAGGGTGCGCGCACCGGCCTCGCCAACGTGGTGACGGGCGTGCTGTTCCTCGCCGCGATGTTCCTGACACCGCTGTACTCGGTGGTCCCCATCGAGGCGGCCGCACCGGCCCTCGTCGTGGTGGGGGCGTTGATGATCGGGCAGGTCGCCGACATCGACTTCACCAAATTCCATGTGGCGCTGCCCGCGTTCCTCACCATCGTGGTCATGCCGTTCACCTACTCCATCGCGAACGGCATCGGCGTCGGATTCATCACCTGGGTCGTCCTCGCCGTCGGTCGCGGCAAGATCCGCAGCGTCCACCCACTTCTCGGCATCGTGGCCCTGCTCTTCGTCGCGTACTTCGCCCTCGGGCCCATCACGGACGCGCTCACGTAGTCGGCGCAGATCCGCTGCTCGCGCGGGTCGTTCAGCACCCGCACGTGCCGTATCCTGTGGCGATGCCTCAGGAACTGCGTGCGTTGGCCGGCGACCTCTCCCTCGCTGTCGTCCGTATGACGCGGCACCTGCGAGGCCGCCGCACCAGCCAGGTGACGCTCACGCAGCTCTCCGCTCTCGCGACCCTCGCACGCGAAGGCGCGATGACTCCGGGCACCCTGGCAGCGCGCGAGCGCGTACAGCCGCCGTCCATGACGCGCGTCGTCGCGTCCCTGGGCGATCTCGGGTACGTGGACCGGATGCCCCACCCCACCGACGGCCGTCAGATCATCGTGTCGCTGTCCGACGCGGGCCGTCAGGTCATCGAGGACGAGGTCAACGCCCGCGAGGCGTGGTTGACCGAACAGTTGCGCGGGCTCGACGCGGACCAGCTCGTGGCGATGCGTACCGCGGTCGACATCATGTCGGCCATCGTCAACGAGTCGGAGTGACGCTCCCCGCCTGACCTCGGGCCGAGGTCTCCGCCACCGGAGTAGATTGGTACTTCGTGCAACTACTTCATCGGCGGACGGACGGGTCCGCGGCCCGGCCCTCTCTGTTCGACGCGTTGCACTCGCGCAACTACAGACTGTGGGCGTCGGGTCAGATCGTCTCGCTCATCGGCACCTGGATGCAGCGCATCGCCCAGGACTGGCTGGTTCTCGAACTGTCCGGGGGCAACGGGCTCGCCGTCGGCATCGTCATGGCACTGCAGTTCGGTCCCACGCTGGTGCTGTCCGTGTGGGGCGGGGTGCTCGCGGATCGGTACGACAAGAGACGTCTCCTCATGGCCACTCAGGCCGCTGCCGCCGTGTTCGGGCTCGTTCTCGGGCTGCTCGACGTCGGCGGTGTCGTGGCGCTGTGGCACGTCTACGTCCTGGCGCTGCTCCTCGGCTGTTCGTCGGCGATCGACGCGCCCGTCCGGCAGTCGTTCACCATCGAGATGGTCGGTCCCGCACGGCTTCCCAACGCCATCGGCCTCAACTCGATGACGTTCAACCTCGCCCGCATCGTCGGCCCCGCGATCGCCGGCGTGGGCATCACGCTGGTCGGCACCGGCTGGGTCTTTCTCGTCAACGCAGCCTCGTTCGCCGCGGTGTTCGGCGCCCTCGCCGCCATGCGGCCCGCCGAACTGTTCACCGTCGAGCGTGCACCGCGTCGGAAAGGGCAGGTGCGGGAGGGATTCCGCTACGTCGCGGGGCGGCCGGATCTCTGCGTGCTCCTGGCGACCGTGTTCGTCGTGTCGACGTTCGGCATCAACTTCCCGCTGAGCCTGTCGGTGATCGCGCGCAACACCTTCGACAAGGGTGCGGACGCGTACGGATTCCTGTCCACGGTGCTCGCGGTGGGCACCTTGATCGGCGCGACTCTCGCCGCCCGGAGACGCGGCACCCCCGGGATCCGTCTCTTCGTGCTGTCCGCGGTGGTGTTCGGCATCTTCGAGACTCTGGCCGGAGTGATGCCCGCGTTCTGGGCCGTCGCAGTCATGCTGATCCCGGCCGGCGCAGTCCAGCTCACGTTCAGCACCATCGCGATGAACATCCTGCAGGCGTCGGTCCCGTCGGACATGCGCGGCCGGGTCATGGGCATCTACATGCTGTTCTTCCTCGGCGGAACCCCGCTGGGCAGCCCGTTGCTCGGCTGGGTGGCCGACGTCGTCGATCCTCGCGCACCGCTGGTGCTCGGCGGGATCGTCTCCCTGATCGCGGGCCTGGGCGCGGCGCTGGTCGTGCGCCGCACCCATGTCGCCGACATCGCGATGCCCGACGTCGGGGTCGACGAACCCCGACCCGCCTAGAAGAACCAGCCGATCTGGGGCTGGCTCGGGGTGCCGAAAGCCAGATCGAACTCGTGCAACGCCTTCTGCGACGTCGACGCCACTCGGCCGGCGGCCGCGAACTGGCGAGCGCGGTGCGCGCCGAGGTAGAGGCTGCCGAGGACGGACGAGGACACCGTCACGTCGGGGTCGTCGTCACTGCGGGTGACCTCGGCGTGCCCGTCGCGGGTGACGAAGCGATAGGCGCCGCCGGCATGCAGGAACGGATCCTCCACGCCGATCACGAGTTCGGTGTCGATGGCGTACGTCCGCGCCGACAGCGCGGCCGGGACGTCCATCAACCGCACCCACAGGCCGTCCTTGACGCCGGTGACCTGCGGAACACGACGATCGGTCAGCAGTGTCAGCAGCGGATCCCCGACGGGAAGCGTCACCTCGATCGTCTCCACGAGATCGATGCCGCACATCACCTGCCAGAGATCGGAGCGTGCCTCGTCCGTCGCGGCGATGATGTCGACGATGCGCGCCTCCTGCGCCCCCGCTGTCCCGACGCGGTAGCCGCGGCGGAACGCGATGTATCCGTCGGGGTGGACGATGAAGAAGAGCTTGGAGAAACCACCGCGGGAGTTCTTGCGATCGGCGAAGAAGCGATGCCACCGGGTCTGGGGCATCGGCTGGGCGCCGGCGGTCTGTCGCTGCCACCGTCCGTAGATCTCCGGCAGCAGTTCACGAGCCTCCGCGGACGTCACCAGACGGGCGCCCCGCGGCGGCGGCAGATCCTTGCGGAACGCGGTGAAGCGCCGGTCGATGGTGTAGTTGACACCCTGCGTGGCGGCGCCGTACCCGAACCGTTCGTAGATGGTCGCCTCGCTCGCCGTGAGCACCGACAGGGGCTTCCCCGCCTCCTCGAAGCGCTCGTGCTGCGCGGTGAACATCCGGCGCAGGATGCCGCGTCGGCGATGCGTGGGAGCGACCGACACCCACGACACCCCCGTCGCGGGCAGGGTGCGGCCACCGGGGACGGTGACGTCCATCGGGAAGTGCATCGTGACACCGACCGGCAGGTCACCGTCGCACGCCAGGAAGATCTCGGACGAGGCCGTGAGGATCTTGGTCTCCTCCATGTCCTCGCTGTTCTGGTGCTCACCGAAAGCGTGGGCGTCGAGGAGCGCGATGGCGTCCCAGTCGTCCTCGGTGGCGGTACGGATGGTGATCGTGTCGTCGGTAGTCATCGCAGACGACCTTATCGGCCGCGCCGATGCACCGCCGGAACACGTCCTGAGAAGATGGGTCCGTGGTACACGTCGTCGACATCACCGACCCAGCCGATCCTCGCCTCGACGACTTCCGGGACCTCAACTCCTCGGACCGTCGTCCCGACCTGCCCGAGGGCAAGGGGCTGGTGATCGCGGAGGGTGTTCTGGTGGTCCAGCGCCTCGTCGCGTCACGTTTCGAGCCCCTCTCGCTGCTGGGCGTCGAGCGGCGGCTCGGTGAGCTCGCGGACGATCTCGTGGACGTCGACGTGCCGTTCTACCGCACCACGGCGGACGTCATGGCGGAGGCCGTCGGGTTCCACCTCAACCGCGGGGTGCTCGCGGCCGCCCGGCGCCCCGCACCGCTGGACCTCGCGGACGTCGTCGCCGACGCGCGGACGGTGGCGATTCTCGAAGGCGTCAACGACCACGAGAACCTCGGCTCGATGTTCCGCAATGCCGCCGGCCTCGGTGCCGACGCCGTCCTCTTCGGCGGCGCCTGCGCCGACCCGCTGTACCGACGGTCGGTGCGTGTCTCGATGGGCCACGTGCTGCGCGTGCCGTTCGCCACGGTCCCCGACTGGCCGCGCGGGCTGTCCGTGCTGCGCGACAACGGGTTCCAGCTCGTCTCGCTGACTCCGAATCCCACCGCCGTTCCGCTGGCCGAGGCGATGACGGGGGAGAAGGTCGCGCTCCTGCTCGGCGCCGAGGGGCCCGGACTCACCGAACACGCGATGCGCGCCACCGACGTCCGGGCGCGGATCCCGATGGCACCGGGCACCGACTCGCTCAACGTCGCCACCGCGGCCGCCATGGCGTTCTACGAGCGGGTGCGCACGGGATGAGGGATCCGGACGAACCGACACCGTGGGGCCCGGGAATCGCGTGTGCCGTCGCCGTGGCACTCGTCACCGCCGCCGCGGTGATCACGCTGGGCCTCACCCTGCTCCGGGTCAGCAGCCTCTTCGCTGTCCTGGTGATGGCCGTGATGGTGGGCGGCGCTGCGCCGTCGGTCGCCCGCCGGCGTGCAGATCCGGTGTGGCGCTTCATCGTTCCGGGCATCGCCGCCGGCGCGGCCGTGGGTGTGCTGGCGTTCGCCGTCGACGCGTCGGTCTAGCGGCGCCGGAACAGGCCGCGCTTGCGCTGCGGCTCCGGAGTCTCCGGTCGCGGCGGTTCGGGCGGAGGGGTCGCCGCCGGATCGCGCATCGCGAAGTCGCACAACAGCACCGACCCGGGGTCGGTGTCCCCGTCGCGGGCACCGCCGATCATGCGGACGCCGAGCCAGTGGGCGCTCGCCGCGTCGGCGAACTCCTGGGGGTGGAACGGCAGCGCCTGGGGATCGGGAAACTTCTCGCCGTCGAACTGCAGCGGATGGTCGCCCGACCAGAAGGGCCGTTCCCACGGGAAGGGAAGACCCTCGTCTTCGTGGATGTAGGTGGGGCCGGCGCTGAACGAGCGCTTCAGGGTGCCGGAGTCCCATTGCGCGAAGGCGCCCCACGCGTGCTCGCGTTCGGAGGCGACGAGAAAGGTGTGCGTGGACGGCAGCAACGACGTCCACGACTCCTCGAGAGTCGACGGGCGCACCGCGGCGGGCTCGGACGCGCAGACGACGGTGATGCCCGGGTAGCAGCCGACCAGCACGCGGTTCGGCTCCGACGCCACGGCGAACGCCGTCAGGGGAGCCATGCCGACGAGGGTGGGCTCGAGACCGGGGTGGAGCTTCCGTGCGACGGCCGCGGCCGCATCGGTGTCGGACTGCACTCCGGACCGCAGTACCGCGATCGGATCAGGTGCGTCGACGAACCACAACGCTGCTGTTCCCAGCCCCACCGGGCGCCCCCTTGTCGTCGTCCGGTCTCAGACGGTCACTTTTTCGGCCGTGAAGATCGCTCTGCCGTGAACACTGCTCGGCTCAGCGGCCGTTGCTGCGCACTCCCAGCAAGACATCCTCCCACGACGGCATGGCGGGCTTTCCCCGTTTGTCCTTCGCGTTCGCATGGCCCGGCGCCGGCTTGGGTTGCGTCGGTTCGGGCTCGGGCTCGGCCTGCACTGCGGGTGTCTCCGCGGGTTCGGGCTGCTCCGCCGTGGTCTCCGTGTCCGAGTCCGCGTCGACCCCGTAGTAGTCGTCGAGGGTCTGCTGCGACGGCGAGTCCTCCTCGGCGGCGACGACGGGGGCCAGCCCTCGGAGCTGGCGGCCGAAGTCGGGGTCGATCAGCTCGGACGCCGCGTCGTCGAGGGGCGTGACACTGCCGCCGTGGGCATCCGGCTGGAAACGCCAGTGCGCGGTGTTGGTGGTGCGTCCCGCGGGCCACGTCAGCTGAGCGATCCAGTGATTGTCCTCGTCGCGCCACGCGTCCCACTCGGCCTGGTCCATCGAATGCCCGCGGCCGCGGAACGCGAGTCCCACGATCTCCACGAGGGTGAGCACGGCGGGCCCGTCGGCACGCAGGGGGTGGCCCAGCTGGGCGAGTTCGGCAGCGCGGGAGCGTTCCAGCAGAACGGGGTGCGCGTAGCGCTCCACCTTGCTCGCCGGCATACCCGACTCCTTGGCCACCTGCTCGATGGAGGCGCCGGACCGGATGCGCGCCTGGATCTCGCGCGGTCGCATCAGAGAATCCATCTCGATCTCGATCTGTCCGAGTCGCGCGGCGTCACCACGGGCGGCGGCACGCAACTTCTCGTCGGCCGGCAGACGGAACTTCTCACCGGAGGAATCGGCACAGACGATGTGCTTGCCGTCCGACGCCAGGCCGATCACGTGGATCTCTCGCACGATCACTCCTTTGCGTCGCGACGGCCCCTGCCCCTCGGCTGCTCGCTGTCCGAGCACGGGGCCGGGTTCGGTGCCACCCCCGACTGTAATGCACCACAGTGCAGCAGTCGGGGGGACACGCACGCTCTCACGCCAGGTGTTCGACCACGTGATCGATGCAGGCGGTCAGGGCGGTGACGTCGTCGGGCTCGACGGCCGGGAACATGCCGACGCGCAGCTGGTTGCGGCCGAGCTTGCGGTAGGGCTCCGTGTCGACGATACCGTTGGCGCGCAACGTCTTCGCGACGGCTGCAGCGTCGACCTTCTCGTCGAAGTCGATGGTGCCGACCACCTGCGAGCGATGCTTCGGGTCGACGACGAACGGCGTCGCAAACTCCGACTTCTCGGCCCAGTCGTACAGCCGCGACGAGGAGTCGGCGGTCCGTGACGTCGCCCAGTCCAGGCCGCCCTTGCCGTTCAACCACTCGATCTGGTCTGCGAACAGGAGCAGCGTCGCCACCGCGGGGGTGTTGTACGTCTGGTTCTTGGTGCTGTTGTCGATGGCGATGGGCAGCGACAGGAAGTCGGGGACCCAGCGCTTGCTCGCCGCGATCTCGTCGACGCGGGCCAGTGCCGCGGGGCTCATCAGCGCGACCCAGAGGCCACCGTCCGCAGCGAAGTTCTTCTGGGGAGCGAAGTAGTAGACATCCGAATCGGCCACGTTCACGGGCAGGCCGCCGGCGCCGGAGGTCGCATCGATCGCGATGAGGGCGCTCGTGGAGCCCGCCGGGCGCGACACGGGAATGGCCACACCGGTCGAGGTCTCGTTGTGCGCCCACCCGATCAGGTCGACCGACGGGTCCGACGTGGGCTCCGGAGCACTGCCCGGCTCCGCGGAGACGACGATCGGGTCACCGATGAACGGGTTGGCCTTGGCCACCGAGGCGAACTTCGAGCTGAACTCACCGTTGGTGAGGTGCAGCGACTTCTCCTTGATCAGGCCGAACGCCGCGGCGTCCCAGAACGCGGTGGTGCCGCCGTTGCCCAGCACGACCTCGTAGCCCTCGGGGATCGAGAACAGCTCGCGCAGACCGTCGCGCACCCGACCCACCACGTCCTTCACCGGCTTCTGGCGGTGGCTGGTGCCGAACACCGACGCGCCCACGTCCACCAGGGACTGGAGCTGCTCGGGCCGGACCTTCGACGGACCGCACCCGAAGCGTCCGTCGCCGGGCTTGAGGTCGGAAGGAATGGTCAGGTTCTCGGCCATACGGGGTTCGCGTCCTTAGTTTCGGTGTGGGCGGTACCGGCGAGATCAGGGTAGTGCAGCCGTGACAGGGGTCGTGCACCCCGCTGGGCGTCTCGGTGCTGGTTGCCCGGTGCTGGTGGGCCGGCGGGCGCACCGCGCGGTGCCCTGCGCAGGATGCGGCGTGCGCTCGTCGACGGGCGCTGCGCGTGGAGGGCGCGGTCACCCCACCCGAGTGGTGCGCGGCCGTGCGCCCCCGGACCCTGCGGCCAACACCCGACACAGTTCGCGGCCGAGTTGCGGCGACGTCAGATCAGCCCACGTCCAGCGCACCACCGTCCATCCGTGTGCGCGGAGCAGGTCCTCGCGACGCTTCTCCCGCACCAGGACGTCGGCGGGTGACTCGCCGGGGCGTGCGAGAGCCGAGTACTTCGAGACACCGTCGAACTCGCCGATCACACCCTCGTCCTCCCACAAGAAATCGGGGCGGAAGGTGGTGCGGCGGTCCGAGAGCATCAGCGTGACCTGCAGTTCCGGGCACGGAACGCCGAGATGGTGCAGATACACGCGGCTCCGCGACTCCCCGACGCTCTCGCTTCGCCCGTCCAGGAAGCCGAGTACACACTCGGCGGCGGTGCGTCTGCGATGGGACGGCGTACGGCTCAGCGACTCGCGCACCGACTCCGGCGTCACGAGATGTCGGTTCAGTGCGGAGTCACCGGCGCAGACCGCATCCTCGAACGGGAGGGTCCGCGCGAGGTCGGCGACGGTGCGCGCAGCGGACGTGCAGCGCAGGCCGTCGATGACGTCGACGTCCCGCTCGGTCAGACCGTCGGCATGCACGTGGCGATGCCGACCGACGTGGCCACCCGACGATCGCGGAATCCCGAGATGCACCCGTTCCGGGACTCGCCACAACGACATCCCGTGCACCAAGGCTGCGGAACCGTGTGCGGCGGCCGCCGCGGGGGCGCTCGCCAGCAGCGTCGCGCGCACCTCGAGCAGGTGCCGGCCGGTGGCGTCGAGCGATTCGAGGACCGCAGCCGGAACGTAGATGCCGCGCCGGACGACGGCGATCTCGCGACGCGCCAGTGCAGCCTTGATCTCGGCGTCGGTGGCGCCGCGTGCCAGTGCGTCACGACGGCTGAGCAGGTGTTCCCCGTAGAAGTTCACGGCCGCAGTGTGCGCACGAGTCGGTCGCCCGCGCTGCGGCCGTCCACAGTCGGGCGTCATCCCCGGGTTCGAGCGCCCGCCCCTTGCCCCGCGCGCACCGCTCGGCTACGCGCGCAGGACGAGAAATGCGCGAAACACCGTGCGGTGCGCGCGGCGGAAACCCGGGCACCCAGCAACTGGGCACCCCACCTACCTCACGCGATGGTGCCCCACCCCTCGACGCTCTCGGGGGAGCGCGGTGCGGGGCCGGTGTAGATGGCGGCGGGACGCACGAGCTTGCCGAGGCGTTTCTGTTCGAGGATGTGGGCGCACCAGCCGGCGGTGCGGCCGCAGGTGAACATGGCGGGCATCATGTGCGCGGGTACTTCGGCGAAGTCGAGGATGACGGCGGCCCAGAATTCGACGTTGGTCTCGATGGCGCGGTCGGGGCGGCGTTCGCGCAGTTCAGCGAGTGCGGCCTGTTCGAGGGCGGCGGCGACCTCGAAGCGGGGTGCGTTCAGGCGCTGCGCGGTGGCGCGGAGGACGCGGGCGCGGGGGTCCTCGGCGCGGTAGACGCGGTGCCCGAAGCCCATGAGCTTCTCTTTCCGGTCGAGGATGCCCTTGACCAGTGCCCGTGCGTCGTCGGACTTCTCGACCTCCTCGATCATGGGGAGCACGCGGGCGGGGGCGCCGCCGTGGAGCGGTCCGGACATGGCGCCGATGGCTCCGGAGAGGGCGGCGGCGACGTCGGCTCCGGTGGAGGCGATGACGCGGGCGGTGAAGGTGGAGGCGTTCATGCCGTGCTCGGCGGCGGAGACCCAGTAGGCGTCGATGGCCTCGGTGTGGGCGGGATCGGGGTCGCCCTTCCACCGAGTCATGAATCGTTCTGTGACGGTGGAGCACTGGTCGATTCGCGTCTGCGGCACGGCCGGCTGGTAGATGCCCCGCGCGGACTGGGCGACGTAGGACAGCGCCATGACGGAGGCGCGGGCGAGGTGTTCGCGGGCGGTGTCGTCGTCGATGTCGAGGAGCGGCTCGTACCCCCAGATCGGTGCGAGCATCGCGAGTCCGGCTTGGACGTCGACGCGGACGTCGCCGGTGTGGATGGGGAGGGGGAAGGGTTCGGCGGGCGGCAGTCCGGGGCCGAAGCGTCCGTCGACGAGCAGTGCCCACACGTTGCCGAAGGTGACGCCCTTGCCGACGAGGTCCTCGATGTCGACGCCGCGGTAGCGCAGTGCGCCGCCGTCCTTGTCGGGTTCGGCGATGTCGGTGGTGAAGGCGACGACGCCCTCGAGTCCGGCGACGAAGCCCTCCGGTACCACTGTTTCCTGGGCCATGAAGATCCCTCGTTCTCCTGTGTCCGCGGACCCCGCTTTCGTGCGTGGACCTGCACCTCACCGCACCCTAGTGGGTAGCGCGGGCCGCACCGTACTCCGGGAGTAGCGTCTGCGCGGTGAGCGAGAACATCGACCTGGCGGATATGCGGGTGGCGTATGGCGGGGACGACGATCTCGAGGAGAGCGACCTCGCCGGCGGCTGGCTCGCGCTCGCCCGTGTGTGGTTGCAGCAGGCGATCGACGCGCGTCTGCCTGAGCCGAATGCCATCACACTCGCGACGGTGGACGCGGACGGCCGACCGGCGACGCGCACGGTGCTGTGCAAGGAGTTGTCGGAGTCGGGCGTCGTCTTCTACACCAACTACGGATCCGCGAAGGCCCGCCATCTCGAGTCGACGCCCTTCGCGTCCGCGACGTTCCCGTGGATCGGCATCCAGCGCCAGCTCACGGTGCGCGGACCGGTCACGCGGGTGAGCGCCGACGAGACGGCTGCCTACTGGGCCACCCGGCCGCGGGGGTCGCAGCTCGGTGCGTGGGCGTCGCAGCAGTCGAGCCCCATCGGATCGCGTCAGGACCTGGAACGGCACCTCGCCGACGTGACCGACAGGTTCGAGAACCAGGATGTGCCGGTGCCCCCGAACTGGGGCGGCCTCCGCATCGCGCCCGAGTCCGTGGAGTTCTGGCAGGGCCGGAACAACCGTCTGCACAACAGGCTGGTGGTCACGGCGTCCGGCGTCGAGCGTCTGCAACCGTGAGACTTCTCGCCGACACCACTCCTCTCCAGAACCCCGACTATCGACGACTGTGGGCGTCGGGCGTCGTCACGGTCATCGGTGCCCAGCTCTCGGTCGTCGCTGTGCCGCAACAGATCTTCCAGATCACGTCGAGCTCGGCGTACGTGGGGCTCGCGGGTGCGTTCGCGTTGGTTCCGCTGGTCGTGTTCGGGCTGTGGGGCGGGGCGTTGGCCGACGTGATGGACCGGCGCACCCTGCTGATGATCACCACGGTGGGGATCGGCGCGACGTCGTTCATGCTGTGGCTGCAGGCGCACCTGGGGCTGAACAACGTGTGGATCGTGCTGGTGTTGCTCGGCGTGCAGCAGGGCTTCTTCGCGGTGAACCAACCCACGCGCAGCGCCATCATCCCGCGCCTGATTCCGGTGCGGCAGTTGCCCGCTGCCAACTCACTCAACATGACGGTGTTCAACTTCGGTGCCATCGCGGGCCCGATGCTGGCCGGTGCGTTGATTCCGGCGTTCGGGCTGCCGACGCTGTACCTGCTCGACACCATTGCGCTGTCGGTGACCCTGTGGGCAGTCGCGCGACTGCCGAAGATTCCGCCGACGGGGGAGTCGCGACGCGCGGGTCTGCGCGAGGTGTTCCAGGGGTTCGCCTACCTGGCGACGCAGAAGGTGCTGCTCGCCTCGTTCGTCGTCGACATCATCGCGATGGTGTTCGGGATGCCGCGCGCCCTGTTCCCCGAGGTGGCCACCGAGACGTTCGGTGACCCGGCCGAGGGTGGACTCGTCCTCGGTCTGCTGTTCGCGTCCCTGTCGGCGGGCGCGGTGCTGGGCGGAATCTTCTCGGGGTGGTTGCCGCGCGTGCAGCGTCAGGGTGTCGCGGTGATCGCGTGCATCGTGGTGTGGGGCGGCGCGATGATCGGGTTCGGCGTCTCCGTGGCGCTCGCGACGGTCGGGGAGCGCGGGTGGGCGCTGTACCTGGCGCTGGGCTTCCTGGCGATCGGCGGCGGCGCCGACATGATCTCCGCCGCGTTCCGGAGTTCGATGCTGCAGTCCGTGGCCACCGACGACATGCGTGGCAGGTTGCAGGGAGTCTTCATCGTGGTGGTCGCGGGCGGCCCGCGGGTGGGCGACGTCCTGCACGGCGCGGCCGCCTTCATGGTGGGTACCGCGGCCGCGGCGGCGGGGTGCTGGTCATCGTCGGCGTGATGATCGCGGCCCTCGCCATCCCGGCCTTCGTCAAGTACCGCGTCACGGCTCACACCTGAGCGGTGCGGCGGCACACCTCCGCCCAGGGAGTGGGCTCGATGCCCAGCATCTGCTGTGACCGCGTCGAGTCGAGGACGTAGGGCGCGGTGCGCTGGTAGGACAGCTGGTTCAGCTCCCGCAGCATCGGTACGGCGAGACCCGCAGCCCGCGTGATCACGCGGGGTACGACGCGTACGGGCACCGGGGGTCTGCCCACGGCCGCGAGTGTGTCGGTGATCGCCTGCCGCAGTGTCACAGCGGGATTGGTCGGCGCATGCCACACCTGACCCCATGATTCGGGAGTGTCGACGGCGGCGATCAGTGCCCGCGCCTCGTCGAGGACGTCGGTGAACGAGTGCGGCACGTCGGCCGCATCGATCGCCCACACTGCCTTGCCGTCGAGCGCAGCGGGGAGGAGGCGCGTGACGTGGCCGTTCGCGCCCACTCCCGTTCCCACGTAGTCGGATCCGCGTACCTCGACGGCGCGCAGAGAACCGGCGCGGTGAGCGTCGGCGAGATCCGCCCACATCTGGGCCCGCAGCACACCCTTGTGGTCGGTAGCCGCGTCGGGCATTCCTTCGCGCATGACACCGTCGGCGACGGGCCCGTACGGGTAGAGGTTGCCCGTGACGGCCAGGACGGCACCTGTCCGTTCGGCGGCGCTGCGCAGCGACCGCGCCAGCGGCGGCCACATTTGCTGCCACTGCGTGTAATCGCCGGGGTTGGCGCAGTTGTACAGCGCACGGGCGCCTTCGGTGAGCGCGCTGAGAGCGTCGGCGTCGGAGGCATCCGCGGCGGCGGCCGTGACACCCGGGACGGCGGTGCCGCGGCGGGAGACGAGGATGACCTCGGAGCCGCGGTCGGCGAGAAGGCGGGCGACATGGGAACCGACGGGGCCGGCCCCGACGACGACGTGACGATCGGACATGGGAAACACCTTCCGTAGTGGAGAGCACCGCTCTCGACACAACTATGAGAGCACCGCTCTCGAAAGTCAAGAGCGGTGCTCTCGGTTACTGTGGGCGCATGCCCACGCCCCGCGAAGCCGCACGCACGGAGACGATGGCAGCGATCCTGAGCGCCGCACGGACGCAGCTCGCCGAGGTCGGTCCCGCGTCGCTGTCGCTGCGGGCGGTGGCGCGGGAGATCGGCATGGTGTCCTCGGCCGTCTACCGCTACGTGGCGAGCCGGGACGACCTGCTCACCGCGTTGATCGTGCAGTGCTACGACGAGCTGGGTGCGGCCCTCGAGGATGCGGATCCGCAGGGTGGGAAGCCTGTCGACCGCTGGGTCGCGGTGTGTGACGCACTGCGATCGTGGGCCGCGGCGCACCCGCACGAGTACGCGCTGCTGTACGGCTCGCCCGTGCCCGGCTATCGAGCGCCGCAGACGACCGTCGGTCCGGCCACGCGCCCGACTCTCGTGGTGGTGAGCATCGTCGTCGATGCGCATCGGTCCGCACCGCCGGTCCGTATCGAGCACGACATCTATTCACCGGCGCGCGACTTCGTCGTGGAGCACTATCGCCAGGCCACCGGTGAGGACGTCGGCGGCGTGATGACGACCGACCTGGTGGCCCGCACGTTGTCGGCGTGGATCACGGTCTTCGGCGCGGTGTCGTTCGAGCGTTTCGGCCATCTGGTCGGCGTCACCGAGGACACCGGCGCGTTCTACGCCGACATCGTGCGGAATCTCGCCGCGACGCTCGACCTCAGTGGAAGGTGACGTGCCACACCGCCAGTGCGGCCAACGCGCCGGCGCCGTTGAGTGCCCAGTGCAGACCGATGGGAGCGAGGATGCTCCCGCCGCGATGGCGCAGCCAGGTGAAGACGAAGCCGGCGACGGTGGTCCCGGCGACCGCGCCGCACACCCCGATGATCTGGCCGAACAGTCCGGTTCCCAGCACGGCGGAGAACCCGTCGTTGCCCACTGTCAGGCCGAGTGACGACGCCACGTGCCACAGTCCGAACAACAGCGAGCCGATGACGGCGACCGCGCGAATGCCGAAGCGCCGCGACAACTTCGCGTGCAGGACGCCGCGGAACGCGAGCTCCTCGGGAATGACGGTCTGGAGCGGGATGATGACGAGGGCCGCGAACAGCGTGGCGCCGACGTTGACGCCGTACCGCTCGTTGAGGAAGGCGCTCTGGGTGAGGGGGATCGAGGCAGCGATGGCCACCACCACCAGCGTGAGTCCGGCCGCAGCGGCGCCGTGACGGGCTCCGCGCCCGATGTTGCTCAGCCCGAGGTCGCTCCACTGGACGCCGCGCGCACGAGCGAAGGCGAGCAGGATCAGGGCGCCGACCGGCACGGCGGCGACCGCGATGGGAGTGGGCGCGAAGTGTGCGGTCAGGTTGAAGACCACGAGGGCGGCGACGACCACGACGATGTCGACGAGGGTCCTGTCGAACCAACGGCGGGATGTCACCGGTTCGGTGGCGACGACGACTGTGGACACCCGATCCACCGTACAGAGAACGGCGCGTCACATCAGGGCGGTAGCGTGCTGCCATGGTCGACGACGCGCCATCCGCCCTGTCCCATTCGCTGCGCCACGGTGCGTACAGAGCCGACGTCGCCGCCACCGGTGCGGGACTACGTGCCCTCGAGCACTCCGGCCGCCGGTTGACCGAGACGTGGGACGCGGGCAGGCCGGAGGCCGGTCGGGATCGGGTCGCCGTCAAGCCGCCGTTGTCGGCGGGGCTGGTGTTGGCACCGTGGCCCAACCGCACGCGCGACGGCCGATTCACGTTCGACGGTGAGACACATCAGCTCGAGATCACCGAACCGGCCCGGAACAACGCGAGTCACGGACTCGTCCGTCGACGGGAATGGGACGTCGCGGAGCGGTCCGACTCGTCGATCACCCACACCATCGACATCGGTGGCGAGCAGGGATGGCCCTTCGCGCTGCGGCTGACAGCTCGGCACAGCCTCGGTGACGACGGTCTGACCGTGACCCACACGGCGACGAACGTCGGGGATCGCACGGCGCCGTTCGGCATGGGCGTCCACTCGTTCGTCCGCGCAGGCGATGCGCCCCTGGACGAGTGCACGCTCCGACTCTCGGCGGGTGTGCGTCTCCCGCTCGACGGCGAGCGCAACCTGCCCAGCGGCGGCCCCGTGCCCGTGCAGGACACGGACCTCGACTTCGCTGCGGCGCGGAGCCTCGCCGGAGTCTGGCTCGACACCCCGTTCAGTGCCCTCGTCCCGGACGCGGACGGCATCGCACGGCAGTACCTGACGCCGCCGGACAGCGCAGCCACCGTGCTGTGGACCGACGCGAACTTCCCGTGGGTGCAGGTGTTCACGGCGGATCCGGCGCACGATCAGGCCTACCCGGACCGCGGCCGCGCCCTGGCGATCGAACCGATGACGTGCCCACCGGACGCGCTGAACTCAGGGGTGGGGCTGATCGTGCTGGAGCCGGGGGAGACCTGGACCGGGAGCTGGGGCATCCGGGCGGACGACGGGAGCGCCTCGTGACGATCCTCGTGTGCGGCGAGGCGCTGGTCGATCTGGTGCCGGATCGCCGGGGCGGTGGTCCCGCGTTGACGCCGAAGCTGGGCGGCGGCCCGTTCAACGTCGCCGTCGCGCTCGGCCGCCTCGGTGCGGACGTGCAGTTCCTCTCCCGCATCTCCCGCGACCCGTTCGGCCGCGACCTGGTGGCGTGGCTGGAGGCGTCGAAGGTGGGACTCGACCTGCTGCAGCGTGGGCCGGAGCTGACCACGCTCGCCCTGACCGTGCTCGACGCGCACGGCGCCGCCGAGTACTCGTTCTATGCCGACGGCACCGCGGACCGACTCGTCGAGGCGCCCGCGACCATCCCCGAGTCGGTGACCGCGGCGTCGTTCGGCACGTTGTCGCTGCTCTACGAGCCGGGCGCGAGCGTGTACGCGGCGCTGCTCGCGAGGGTGCACGACGCCGGGGTCCTGACGATGCTCGATCCGAACATCCGCCCGGCCGCGATGACGGACGGCGACGGTTACCGCGCCCGGTTCCGTACCTGGCTTCCGTCGATCGACATCCTCAAGGTGTCGGTCGAGGACGCGGGATGGCTGGGGGAGGGGCCGCAGGGCACCACCGTCCGAGACTGGTTGGACGCGGGCGTGACGGCCGTCGTCGTCACGCGCGGCGGGGACGGACTGTCGGTGGTCACCACGGCCGGCGAGACAGCCGTTCCCGGTGTGTCGGTGCAGGTCGCGGACACCATCGGTGCGGGCGACACCGTCCACGGAGCGATGCTCCACCACCTGACGGAGCACGGCGTGCGCTCGTCGGCGGACCTTCTGCGACTCGATTCACACGCCTGGACGGCGGCTCTCACGTTCGCCGCGAAGGCAGCCGCCATCACCGTGTCACGACCGGGGGCGGACCCTCCCTGGGCGGACGAGGTCGGCGACGACTAGTTTTATCGAGACACCACAAGTTCCGTTACACCGAGCTCGAGAGGGACCCTTCGTGCCCGCTGAGAATGCCGACAACGCCGCCACCGCCAAGCTGATCTATCCCGGCGGCGAACACGAGATGACCATTGCGAGAGCGACCGAAGGCAACGACGGTATCGAGCTGGGCAAACTGCTCGCGAACACCGGGTACACGACGCTGGACGGTGGGTTCGTCAACACGGCCTCCACCAAGTCCGCCATCACGTACATCGACGGTGCCGAGGGCATCCTGCGCTACCGCGGATACCCGATCGACCAGCTCGCCGAGAAGTCGTCGTTCCTCGAGGTCAGCTACCTGCTGATCTACGGGGAGCTGCCCACCACCGTCGAGTTGGAGAACTTCACCGACCGCATCCGTCGGCACACCCTGCTGCACGAGGACCTCAAGCGCTTCTTCGACGGCTTCCCGCGCAATGCGCACCCGATGCCCGTCGTCTCGTCCGCGGTCAACGCGCTGTCCGCGTACTACCAGGACTCGCTCGACCCGAACGATCCCGAGCAGGTCGAGCTCTCGACGATCCGTCTGCTGGCCAAGCTGCCGACCATCGCCGCGTACGCGTACAAGAAGTCGGTGGGCCAGCCGTTCCTGTACCCGGACAACTCGAAGAGCTACGTCGAGAACTTCCTGCGCATGACCTTCGGTTTCCCGGCCGAGCCCTACGAGGCCGATCCCGAGATGGTCAAGGCGCTCGACATGCTGCTCATCCTGCATGCCGATCACGAGCAGAACTGCTCGACGTCGACGGTGCGCCTGGTCGGCTCGTCCGACGCCAACCTCTTCACGTCCATCTCCGGCGGCATCAACGCACTGTGGGGTCCGCTGCACGGCGGCGCCAACCAGGCCGTCCTCGAGATGCTCTACCGCATCCAGAGCGAGGGCGGCGACAGCGCCGACTTCCTGAAGCGGGTCAAGAACAAGGAGGACGGTGTCAAGCTCATGGGCTTCGGACACCGTGTCTACAAGAACTACGACCCGCGCGCGGCCATCGTGCGCAAGACGGCGCACTCGATCCTCGAGAAGCTCGGCACCAACGACGAGCTGCTCGACATCGCGATGAAACTCGAAGAGGTCGCCCTGTCCGACGACTACTTCGTCGAGCGCAAGCTGTACCCGAACGTCGACTTCTACACGGGTCTCATCTACCGCGCCATGGGCTTCCCCGAGCGCATGTTCACGGTGCTGTTCGCGCTCGGCCGCCTGCCCGGGTGGATCGCGCACTGGCAGGAGATGCACCAGGACCCGAACGCCAAGATCGGCCGCCCCCGTCAGATCTACACGGGCTACACCGAGCGCGGCTACGAGGGCATCGACGGCCGCTGATCGGCCCGCCCCTCGCGACACCCCCGACGCGGTGCGTCAGAACTTCCGGTTGGCCAACACCGGCAAGTTCTGGCGCACCGCGTCGATCTCGTTCGGGTCGATGTCGAGCGTGAGCAGACCGGGCGCCGCGCCGAGCTGGTCGAGCACGTGGCCGGTGGGGGACACCACCATCGAGTTGCCGACGCCCACGGGTGCCGAGCCGGAGATCTCGATACCCGACTCGGCGGGGTCCGCCTGCCCGCAGGCCGCGAGGAACGTCGTCGAGTCCAGTGCGCGGGCGCGGGCGAGCAGTGTCCACTGATCCACCTTGCCGGGGCCGCGGCCCCACGACGCGGCGACGACGGTGAGCAGGGCGCCGCGGTCCGCGAGGGTCTGGAAGAGGCCGGGGAAGCGAATGTCGTAGCACGTCGCGAAGCCGACACCCACGCCGTCGATGTCGACGACCACCGGCTCGGTTCCCGGTGCGACGGTGTCGGACTCGGCGAAACCGAACGCGTCGAACAGGTGGATCTTGTCGTACGACGCCTCGACGCCCCCGCCGGTGATCAGCAGGGTGTTGCGCACCCGCTCGTCACCGCCGACGGCCGGGGTGAACATGCCGGCCGCGACGGTGATGCCCGCGTCGTCGGCGATCTCGCGCACCGCGGTGGCCCAGGGGCCGTCGAGCGGCTCGGCGACGTCGGCGATCGATCCGCCGAATCGGCGCATCGTTGCCTCGGGAAGGACGCACAGCCGGGCGCCCGCGTCCACGGCGTCACGGACCGACGAGCGCACCAGGTCGAGGTTCTCGTTCGGATCGCGGGACGCGGTGATCTGGGCGAGGCTGATTCTCATGCGGTGCTCCTGACGTCGGCGTGCGGGGTGTCGAGGGTCGTGACTGGTATACACACAGTATGCAAGAACAGTCCGGTCGCGAGCGTGCCTATGTCTATCTCCGCGACCGCGTGCTGTCCGAACCGGCGTTCACGGGCACGTTCCTGAACGAGGGCGAGCTGGCGTCGCAGATCGGGGTGTCGCGCACCCCGGTCCGAGAAGCGTTGCTGCTGTTGGTGTCCGAGGGTCTCATTGAGATGGTGCGCGGCCGGGGCGCGTACGTGCCGCCGATGTCCGGGCGCCAGATCGGTGAACTGATGGACCTGCGCGGCGTGCTCGAACGGCACGCCGCGGAGAAGGCGATCGACGCTGGGAACGTACCCATCGCGGCGATGACGGCCACTCTGGAGTCGCAGGAGGCACTGGCTGCCGGTGCCGCCGAGGATCACGCTCGAACCTTCATCGACCTCGACGGGACGTTCCACCAGGAACTGATCGACTCCGCAGGCAGCGAGTTGCTGTCCCGGACGTACGCCGGGCTGCGGGCGCGGCAGTTGCGTGCCGGGTTGTCCGCGCTGTTCGGCGCTCCCGACCGCAAGCGCCAGGTGTGCACCGAGCATCGCGCGATCGTCGACGCGTTGGCCTCGGGGGATCTGGCCGCGGCGTCCGCGCAGATCGATGCACACCTGGACGTCACCATGCGAATCCTGCTGCGCGGCTAGCTCTCCCGCGCCGAGAGCTGCTCGGCGCCGAGGTTCTGCGCGACGTAGCTCTCCTCCTCCGCAGGATCGGGACCACGGCCGAGTGCCAGGCCGAGGACGGTGAGCACACCCATCGCCATGATGTAGACGAAGACGGGCACCCAGCTGTCGGTGCGGTCGAGCAGGAACGTGAACATGAGCGGAGCGATCGCGCCGCCGAAGACGCCGGCGATCGTGTACGCCAGCGAGGCACCGGTGGAGCGCAGGCGCAGCGAGAACTGCTCCGTCACGAACGCGGCCTGCGGCCCGTACATGAACGAGTGGAACGTCAGTCCGACGACGGCGCCCAGGACGAGCATGCCGAACGAGCTGCCGCCGATGAGGAGGAAGAAGACGGCCACCCACACGACGCCGCCCACGGCGGCGACGGCGTAGAGCAGTCGCCGGTTCACGATGTCGGACAGTGCGCCCGCCAGTGGAATGGTGGCCAGCTGGAACGCCGAGCCGATGAGGATGGCCGTCACAGCACCTCGCTGCGCACGAAGCCGAGCTTCTGCACGCCGTAGGTGATGGAGAAGACGGTGAAGAGGGCGTAGATGACGTCGGGTGCGATGCGCGAGAGGATCGCGGCGATCAGGGGGCGGCTCTGCTCGCGGAAGACCTCGGCGATCGGTGCCTCGGGTCGGTCGCCGCTCTCCTGCAGCGCCTTGAACACCGGGGTGTCCTCCAGCTCGAGGCGGATCCACAGCCCGAAGCCGACCAGCACGGCCGACAGCAGGAACGCCACGCGCCAGCCCCACGACTCGAACTGTTCCTCGGTGAGGGCGAAGGTGAGGGCCGCGAGAGCGCCGTTGGCCATCAGGTTGCCGGCGGGCGGGCCGATCTGCGCCGCGGACGACCAGAATCCACGCTTGCGCGGATTGCCGTACTCGCTCGAGAGCAGGACGGCACCGCCCCACTCGCCACCGACGGCGACGCCCTGTGCGAAGCGCAACGCCACCAGGATGATCGGCGCCGCGACGCCGATGGTCGCGTAGCCCGGCAGCAGTCCGATGAGGAACGTCGTGACGCCGATGAGCAACAACGTGATGACGAGCAACTGTTTGCGTCCGATGACGTCGCCGAGGCGGCCGAAGACGAACCCGCCGATCGGCCGCGCGACGTATCCCACGGCGTAGGTCGAGAACGCGAGCAGCGTTCCCGTCAACGGGTCGCTCTCCGGGAAGAAGATGATGGGGAAGATCAGTGCGGCCGACGCGGAGTAGACCGCGAAGTCGTACCACTCCAGTGCCGTACCGGTGAGGCTGGCAGCGAAAGCCTTGGTCAGCGCAGTCCGGTCGGGACGCACCGCCCCTCGGCCGTCGGGTGTCGTGCCGTCCATGGGATGTCCTTTCGGGTGTCGTGTTTCATATACTTGCTGTATACAAGACGTATGCGCAACCCCTCGAGCGCTCCCGAAACAGAGAAGTAACAGGAGAAATGATGACGACACTGACCTTCGAACTTCCCGACGGTTCCACCGAGTCGGTCACCGTGACCACACTCCTGAACGCCGGGTACGCGGGCCGTGACCAGGCCGAGGTCGCGTCCCACATCGCCGAACTGGCCGAGCTCGGCGTTCCCGCACCGACCACCATTCCGGCGATGTACCCCATTTCGCCCTACCTGGCACAGCAGACCTCCGAGGTGCACGTCCAGCACGGACACACCTCGGGCGAGGCGGAGTGGGCACTGGTGATCACGGGTCCCACCCGCGACGACGTGCTGCTGACCGTCGCGTGCGACCACACCGATCGCGATCTCGAGGTGCACAGCGTCGCGTGGAGCAAGAACGCCTCACCCGACGTGCTCGGCACCGGGGCCTGGCGGCTCGCGGAGGTGGCCGACCGCCTCGACGACATCACGCTGCGCGCCCGGGTCGGAGACGACGAGACCCTCATCCAGGACGGCACTCTGGGCGATCTGCTCTCGCCCGATCACTGGCTCGACGTCCTCACCGAGCGGGGGCTCTTCCGGGCGGGCACGGTGCTGATGTCCGGCACGGTGTCGATGGTTCCGGGGGTGGACCAGTTCGCGAGTGCGTGGAAGGTCGAGCTGCGCGACCCGGCGACCGATCGGACTCTGACCTGCGCTTACCGCACCGTCGCCATGCCGTCCCCGATAGGCTGAGCGCAGTCACGTTACAGTCGATCGGTACAGGACATCGTCGTTCGGTATCAGTCGACTACAGGAGTTCATCGTGACCAAGCCCGAGATCGAGTTCCAGGCCGGCCCCCCTCCTACCGACCTCGTGGTCCAGGACATCACGGTCGGTGACGGCGCGGAAGCCGTTCCCGGCGGCACCGTCGAGGTCCACTACGTGGGCGTCGAGTTCGAGAGCGGCGAGGAGTTCGACTCGTCCTGGAACCGCGGCGAGTCCATCACCTTCCCGCTGCGCGGCCTCATCCAGGGCTGGCAGGACGGCATTCCCGGCATGAAGGTCGGCGGACGCCGTCAGCTCACCATCCCGCCGGAGCTCGCCTACGGCCCCGCAGGCGCCGGACATCGGCTGTCGGGCAAGACGCTCGTCTTCGTCATCGATCTGCTGAACGCCTGACCTCTGCTCCGCAGATTCGACGGTCTCACGCCACGTCGAGCACCAACCTCGCACCGCCCAGTGGGCTCGCCTCCAGATGCACCGTTCCACCGTGCAGGTGAGCCTGCTGGGCGACCAGTGCGAGCCCGAGTCCGGATCCGCCCGCCGCGGCTCGTGATCCGCGCTCGAAGCGTCCGAAGACACGTTCCCGCTCGTCCTCCGGGACGCCGGACCCGTTGTCGTCCACGCTGATTCGCGCACCCGCCGCCGTGCGCGCCACGCTGATCACCACGGTCGTCGCGCCGCCGTGACGCACGGCATTGAGCACGGCGTTGTCGAGCGCCAACCGTAGTCCCGTGGGATGGCCCAGGGCGGACACCGGCCCGTCGGCCTCCACCCGCACCCGCGTCTCCGGCAACGTCCGCGCGGCGTCCCGTGCGACGAGGTCGGCGATCTCCACGACGTCCACGCCCACCCGGTCCGCGTCGGTGGTCAGCTCTCCGGTGGCCAGCCGTTCCAGCGCGGCGAGAGTCGATTCCACCCGGCCCTGCGTGCGCTGCAGGTCGTCGAGGATCTCCTGCCGCTGCTCGGCCGAGAGATCGAGCGTGCGCAGCACCTCGATGTCGGTACGCATGGCGGTCAGCGGCGTCCGCAGCTCGTGCGCCGACACGGCGGCGAAGTCGCGGGCCGTCTCGAGGGCGCTCTCGGTGCGCGCCTGGGCGTCCGACACTCGCTGCAGCATGTCGCCGACGGCGGCCGCGAGGGCGTCCGCCTCCCGCACACCCGTCGACTTGCGGGGTGGTGTCGGCGGGTCCTTCGCGACGTCGTGCGTGAGCCTCATCAACGGGCGCACGGCCCGTCCGCCGAGGATCCAGCCGAGTGCCGTCGACGCGCCGACCGCCAGAGCGCCGGCCTGCAGCACCTGCCGCTGCTGGTCGTCCGTGATGTCCTGCGCCTCCGACAACGGCACCGCGATGGACACGGTGACGTCCGTCCGGTCCGGCACCGCGGCGGTGTAGACGCGGAACGGGGTGCCGTCGACGTCGGCGGTCGCCGAACCGAGCGGCATCGCGGGGAGCTGCGGCTGAGTACTGGCCCGCACCTGATCGGTCTGCCTGATCGTGATGGCGAAGGCCTCGGACCTGCTCAGGCTCCCGAGGAACATCTCGAACGTCTGCGCACGCGGCACCACCACCTCCGATGCGGTCTCGAGCCGACGGTCGAGCTGCAGGATGTTGTTGCGGGAGATGGCCGCTGCGACGTACCAACCGACGAGCGAGACGATGATGAGGGCGCCCAGGGCGGTGGCGGCGGCCACGCGGGCGCGCAGCGAGAAGACCCGGGAGGGCCGGAGAGTTTTCATGCGCCGGGAAGGCCGGAGGAGCTTCATGAAGCCGTGCGCAGGACGAAGCCGACGCCGCGGACGGTGTGCAGGATCCGTGGCACCCCACCGCTCTCCATCTTCCGGCGCAGGTACCCGACGAAGACGTCGACGACGTTGGTGTCGGCCACGAAGTCGTACCCCCACACCAGTTCCAGGAGCCGCTCCCGGCTGAGCACCACTCCGGCGTTGTGCGCGAGGACGGCGAGGAGTTCGAACTCGCGCTTCGTGAGATCGAGGGGCCGCCCGTCGATGGTGGCGCGGTGGCCCGGCTCGTCGAGGCTCAGCGGCCCGACCACCACGGCGGCAGTGGCCGGGACGCTGGAGCCGATCGTGCCGCGGCGGCGCAGCATCGCGTTGATGCGTGCCACCAGTTCGGCGAGGACGAACGGCTTGGTCAGGTAGTCGTCGGCGCCGGACTCGAGGCCCGCGATGCGGTCGTCGACGGAACTGCGCGCGCTCAGGACGCACACCGGGACGTCGTTGCCGCGGGCGCGCAATGCGGTGACCACGCCATTGCCGTCGAGGACGGGCATGTTCATGTCCAGCACCACGACGTCCGGATCCCGTGCACCGACGAGGTCGAGAGCGGCGGCGCCGTCGCGAGCGGTGAGCACGGTGAACCCGGACAGCCGCAGTCCGCGCTCGATCGAGGCCAGCACGTCGACGTCGTCGTCCACCACGAGGACGGTGGGCTGGTCCGGAGCGGTCATCCGTCGATTGTGCCGGAACGCCCGTGGTGTGCGGTTGCGCCCCGCGCCGCGGGAGTCGACCTGTGTGCAGTGATCCGCGCTCACCGCGGATCACTGCACACAACCGGCCGGGCCGGGAACGATCGCGGTGGTCACGTCTGCGCAATCTTCCCGGAACAGAGCGTCTCTATCGTCTCTCGAAGCCGTCGGTGCATCCAGCGCGGTCGGGGTCGAGCATGCAAGGGGTATCACGATGAGCGCGAACACGGTCCGTCTCCAGGCTCTGCGAGCGGTCGAGGCGTACCAGCCTCCCGCCGTCAGCTACACCGACACGGAGACTCCGGGTCAGGTCTTCGGCGAGAACGTGTTCAACCGCGTGGTGATGCAGAAGCGCCTGCCGAAGTCGGTCTACAAGTCGGTGATGAAGACGATCGAGCACGGTGCGCCGCTCGATCCGATGGTGGCCGACGCGGTGGCGTCCGCGATGAAGGACTGGGCCATCGAGAAGGGTGCGACGCACTACGCGCACGTGTTCTACCCGCTGACGGGTCTGACGGCGGAGAAGCATGACAGTTTCCTCGAGCCGGTGTCGGACGGTTCCGCGTTGGCGGAGTTCGCCGGCAAGACGCTGATCCAGGGCGAACCCGACGCGTCGAGTTTCCCGAACGGCGGTCTGCGCAACACTTTCGAGGCGCGTGGTTACACGGGGTGGGACGTCACCAGCCCGGCGTACGTCCTCGAGAATCCGAACGGCAACACGCTGTGCATCCCGACGGTGTTCGTGTCGATGACCGGTGAGGCACTGGACCACAAGACGGGTCTGCTGCGCTCCCAGCAGGCGATGGGCCGGCACGCCGAGCGCATCCTGACGCTCTTCGGACACGAGGATCCCGAGCACGTCGTGTCCTTCTGCGGACCGGAGCAGGAGTACTTCCTCGTCGACCGGCACTTCTTCCTGGCGCGTCCGGATCTGCTCAACGCGGGGCGCACCCTGTTCGGTGCGAAGCCGCCCAAGGGCCAGGAGTTCGACGACCACTATTTCGGCGCGATTCCCGAACGCGTCCTGGGCTTCATGATGGACACCGAGCGCGAACTGTTCAAGCTCGGCATCCCGGCCAAGACCCGGCACAACGAGGTGGCGCCCGGACAGTTCGAGATCGCGCCGATGTTCGAGCGCGGCAACATCGCCGCGGATCACCAGCAACTGCTCATGACGACGTTCAAGACCATCGCCAAGAAGCACGGCATGGAGATCCTGTTCCACGAGAAGCCGTTCGAGGGCGTCAACGGGTCGGGTAAGCACGTCAACTTCTCGTTGGGCAACTCCGAGCTCGGCAGCCTCCTGGTCCCGGGGGACACCCCGCACGACAACGCACAGTTCCTCGTCTTCTGTGCTGCGGTGATCCGCGCGGTGCACAAGTACGCCGGGCTGCTGCGTGCATCGGTGGCGTCGGCCACGAACGATCACCGACTCGGCGCGAACGAGGCTCCGCCGGCCATCATCTCGATCTTCCTGGGTGACCAGCTCGCCGACGTCTTCGACCAGATCGCCAAGGGCGCGGCGACGTCCTCGAAGGGCAAGGGCACCATGATGATCGGGGCGGACACGCTACCCGTGCTGCCCACCGATCCGGGCGACCGCAACCGTACGAGCCCGTTCGCGTTCACCGGCAACCGATTCGAGTTCCGCGCCCCGGGGTCGATGCAGACGGTGAACGAGCCGATGGTCGTCATCAACACGATCATGGCCGAGTCGCTCGACCACATGGCCACCGAGCTCGAGACGGCGGTCGCGGACGGCGTCGACTTCGACACTGCCGTCCAGAATCTGTTGACGCAGATCATCACCGACCACGGGGCCGTCGTCTTCAACGGTGACGGGTACTCGGAGAACTGGCCCATCGAGGCGGAGGCGCGGGGTCTCGCCAACCTGCGCACGACTCTGGACGCATTGCCGGAGCTCATCACCGACGACGCACTGGCCCTCTTCTCGAAGTACGACGTGTTCAACTCGCGAGAGATGCACAGCCGCTACGAGATCGGGCTCGAGCAGTACGCACTCACCATCGGTGTGGAGGCTCGGTTGACGCTCGAGATGGGCACCACCATCGTGCTGCCGGCGGCAGTGCGGTACCAGACGGAGGTCGCCCAGAACCTGGCCGCGCTGCAGGCGGTGGGCGTGGAGATCGACAGGGCACCGCTGGACACCGTGTCCGTGCCGCTCGCGGCTCTGCGGGCCGGGCTGGCGACGCTGAAGGGCGCGCTGGACGCCGACACCGGGCACGACGCGCTCGGCGAGGCGACCCACGCCAGGGACGCACTCCTTCCGGCCATGGCGGAGGTGCGGGCGGCGGCCGATCAGCTCGAGGACATCGTCGCCGACGACCTGTGGCCGCTGCCGACCTACCAGGAGATGTTGTTCGTCCTGTGATGCACGCGGCGCGCTGGTGACATTCACTCGAGGCGTGCCGAATGTCCGTTTTCCGTGCGGCACCACCTCCGGCGGGCGGTAGCTTCCCCGTCGGGGGTGATGCGGCATGGGGTCGTCGGGATCAGGATCGTCAGGGTGGAATGCAGGGTCGTTGTTCGCGCTACCGGTTCGGGTCGGGTTGGTCCTGACCGCGGTGGCGGCGACGGTGGTGGTCAGCGCCGTCACGGCGGTCGCAGCGCCCGCCGACCCGGCCGTCGGCTCCACCTACGCGTGCAGCGGCGACGTCGCGGGTGCGGCGGAGGACCCTGTGGTGTTGGTGCACGGCACTTGGACGAACAGTGTCGAGGACTTCGGCGCGGTGCTCGAACCGTGGCTCACGCAGACCGGTCGACCGTTCTGCACGGTGGAACTACCTCGGCGTGCGACGGTCGACGTGCAGATCAGCACCCGCTTCGTCGTGGACGCCGTGCTGCGCACCGCGAACACCCGCGGTGGCCCGGTCGATCTGGTCGGCCACAGCCAGGGCGGAACTCTCGCGGCGTGGGCGGTGAAGTCCGATCCCGAGGTCGCCGCGGTGGTGGACGACGTGGTCGGGCTCGCTCCGGTGGGTGCTCCGCAGGACACCGATGCGGTGTGCGCGGCGCTGGGCGGCTGTGCGGCGCCCATCTGGCAGTTCTCGGAGGGTTCCGACTTCATGGCCGCACTGACGTCGACGCCGTTCCCGGCGGGCACGTCGGCCACCACGATCTCGACGGCGTTCGACGAGCTGGTGCGACCGGCCCCGGCCGCCGGCGCGATGGCCGGGGCGTCGAACCTGGTGATCCAGGACGTCTGCCCCCTGAAGTACGTCTCCCACGTCCTGCTTCCGTCGGACGCCACGGCGATCGCGATGCTGGCCGACGCGTTGGACAACGACGGCCCGGCCGTCGAGTCGAGGGTGGGCACGCAGAGTTGTCTCCAACTCGCTCCGCCCGGAACCGATCCGCTCGGCCCGCTGCTTACCGCGCCCACCGCCATCGCCGGCCTGGTGGACGCGCAGATCCAGACGCAGATGCTACCGGCCGAGCCGGCCTACACCGGACCCTGACGTTCGGCCGGGGCGCGGAACGGGTACGAACGTTTGTCATGAGCTCTTCTGCACCCTCCGTCCTGTGGTTCCGCCGCGACCTGCGCCTCGGTGACCACCCGGCACTGGCCCACGCCGCCGAGGACGGCCGGGACGTGCTGGCGCTGTTCGTGCTCGACGATCACCTCCTCGGCCCGTCGGGTGCCGCGCGCCGCGACGTGCTGTTCCGGTCGTTGACAGCGCTGGACGACCAGCTCGGCGGCCGCCTGATGGTGGTGAAGGGCGATCCGGTGGCTGCGGTTCCGGCCGTGGCGAAGGCCGTGGGAGCAGACGCCGTGCACGTGAGCGAGGACTACGGTCCGTACGGTCGACGCCGCGACGACGCCGTCGCCGAGAAGGTCGACCTGGTGCGGACGGGGTCGCCGTACGCGGTGTCGCCCGGCCGCATCGTCAAGGACGACGGCGAGGGTTTCAAGGTCTTCACGCCGTTCTACCGCCGCTGGCAGGACCACGGCTGGCGCGGCCCCGCCGACACCTCCGCGTCGTCGGCGTCGTGGATCGATCCGGACGACGTGTCGGGCGGCCGCACGCGAGTGACCATTCCGACGGAGGAGACCCGTGCGGACGTCGAGGCCGGCGAGCAGGCGGCGCTGTCCTCGTGGGCGGACTTCCGCGACGACCGTGCGACCGGGTACGACGACGAGCGCAACCGTCCGGACAAGGACAGCACCAGCCGGATGTCGGTGCACCTGAAGTACGGGACCATCCATCCGCGCACCATGCTGGCCGATCTGGCCTCACTGAAGAACGACGGCTCGGAGGCGTACCGACGCGAGTTGTGCTTCCGAGACTTCTACGCCGACATCCTCTTTCGCCGACCGGACAGCGCTCGGGAGAACTACGACAAGAGGTTCGACAAGATCGAGCTCGACTCCGGGCCGCACGCGGACGAGCTCTTCCAGGCGTGGTGCGACGGCACGACGGGCTTCCCCATCGTCGACGCGGGCATGCGCCAACTGGTCTCGGAGAACTGGATGCACAACAGGGTGCGGATGATCGTCGCATCCTTCCTGGTGAAGGACCTGCACCTGCCGTGGTGGCGGGGTGCACGCTTCTTCCTGCAGCACCTGATGGACGGCGACATCGCCAGCAACCAGCACGGGTGGCAGTGGACCGCGGGCACGGGAACCGATGCGTCGCCGTACTTCCGGGTGTTCAACCCCACGACGCAGGGCGAGAAGTTCGACCCGAACGGCGACTACGTGCGTCGCTGGGTTCCCGAACTCCGCGGTGTCGAGGGCAAGGCCGTGCACGCCCTGAAGAACGGACGGCCGGAGGACTATCCCGAGCCGATCGTCGACCACAAGCACGAGCGCGAGGAAGCGCTCCGACGCTTCGGCGCGCTCAAGTCTTGACTGTGCAGTCCCTTCAGGGCCTGAAGAGGGCCGCCAGGGCGTCGAGCACGGACGCGTCCTCGATGGTCGACGGCACCACCACCTCGTCGCCGTCGACCATCTGGCGCATCGTCTTGCGCAGGATCTTGCCCGAGCGTGTCTTGGGCAACGCCTGTACGACGGTCACGTCACGGAACGTGGCAACGGCGCCGATGTCCTCGCGAACGGCCGCGACGAGTTCGGAGCGCAGGGTGTCGTCGTCGATGTCCACGCCGGTCTTGAGCACGACGTAGGCGCTGGGGCGTTGACCCTTCGTCTCGTCGTGGATGCCGATCACGGCGCACTCGGCGACGGCAGGGTGGGCGCCGACGACGGCTTCGATACTGCCCGTGGACAATCGGTGCCCCGCGACGTTGATGACGTCGTCGGTGCGCCCCAGGACGTAGACGTAGCCGTCCTCGTCGACGTAGCCCGAATCGCCGGTGAGGTAGTACCCGTCGAACGCGGCGAGATACGACGACAGGAACCGGTCGTCGTCCTGCCAGAGTCCGGCGAGTGTGCCGGGCGGCAGGGGAAGTTCGAGCACGATGTTGCCCTCGGTGCCGGCGGGTACCTCGGCCCCCGAACCGTCGACGATGCCGACGTGGAACCCGGGCACCGGCACCGTCGGTGAGCCCGACTTCAGCGGCATCGGTTCCAGCCCGCGGAGATTCGCGCAGATAGCCCACCCCGTCTCGGTCTGCCACCAGTGGTCGACCACCGGTCGGTCCAGGATGCGGGACGCCCACGCGAAGGTGTCCGGATCCAGGCGCTCGCCGGCGACGAACAGGGTTTCCAGGGACGACACGTCGTGATCGCGCAGCAGCGCGGCCTCCGGATCGACCTTGCGTACGGCGCGCAGTGCCGTGGGCGCCGTGAACAGCGCACGCACCCCGTACTCCTCGATCACTCGCCAGAACGCGCCCGCGTCGGGGGTGCCGACGGGCTTGCCCTCGTACAGCACCGTCGTCGCTCCGGCCAGCAACGGGCCGTAGACGATGTAGCTGTGGCCGACCACCCAGCCCACGTCCGAGGCGGTCCACATGACCTGGCCGGGTCCGACGTCATAGATGTTGGTCATCGACCAGCGCAGCGCGACGGCGTGTCCGCCGTTGTCCCGGACGACGCCCTTCGGCTTCCCGGTGGTGCCCGACGTGTAGAGGATGTAGAGCGGATCGGTCGCCGCGACCGACACGGGATCCGCGGGGGTCGCGGCGTCGAGTTCCCGATGGAAGTCCAGCCAGTCGCCAGGCGCCTCGATGTCGATCTCCGGTCGGCGCGTGAGGAAGACCGCACGCGGGGACGACGTCGACATGGCGAGGGCCGCGGCGACGGGTGTCACGTAGTCGACGGTGCGTCCGGGTTCGAGACCACCAGTGGCGGTCACGATCGCGACGGGATCCGCGTCGTCGATGCGCGCGGCCAGTTCCTTCGCGGCGAACCCGCCGAACACCACCGAGTGGACCGCACCGAGGCGCGCACAGGCGAGCATCGCGACGACGGCCTCCGGGATCATCGGCATGTAGAGCACGACGCGATCACCCGCACCGACGCCGCGAGCGGCGAGCGCCCCCGCGAAGCGGGACACCCGGTCGAGGAGTTCGGAGTAGGTGAACGACACGCGCGCGCCCGTCATGGCGGAATCGTGGATCAGCGCGGTCCGATCGCCGGCACCGGCCGCGACGTGGCGGTCGAGCGCGTTGACGCACGTGTTCAGTCGACCGTCCGGGAACCAGCGGTGGAAGGGTGCGTTCGACGAGTCCAGGGCGATGGTCGGCGCGACGTCCCAGTCGATCGCCCGCGCCGCCTCGAGCCAGAAGGCGTCGGGGTCGGCGGCAGCGGCGTCGTAGGCCTGGCGGTAGGCGCCCGATTCGGTCATGAGCCGACTGTAATCTCGGCCGCACTTCCGTAAGGTCGAGACATGACCCTGATTGCCGAGGATCTGCTGCTTCTTCTGCTGGACGACGGAACGGGCAAGCCCGTCGTCGACAGCACCAAGCTGCCGCGGGTGCTCGCCGGCGCGGTGATTCTCGAGCTCGCGATGGACGGCACCGTGTCGGTGGCCGGCGACAACGAGACGACGAAGAAGGGCCGGCTCGCGGTGTCCGGCGCTCGAACGGTGTCGGATCCGGTACTCGAGCGGGCCGTGGAGGCGATCGAGACGGCCAAACGTCCGATGACGCCGAAGTCGGCCGTCGAGAAGTTGCACAAGGACATTCGCGAGCAGGTGGTCGCCCGCGTCGTCGAGCGGGGGTTCGTCGGCGAGGAGAAGGGCACGGTCCTGGGGCTGTTCCCCACCACCACGTGGCCGACGCTCGATTCGTCGCACGAGGACCGGGTCCGCGAGACGCTGCACTCCGTCCTGATCGACGGTCTCGATCCGGATGCGCGGATGTCCGCGGTGGTGGCGTTGCTGTCGGCGATCGACGCGACGCACAAGGTCTTTCCCGATGCGGACAAGCGCGCGGTGAAGAACCGTGCCAAGGACATCGCGCAGGGGGAGTGGGCGAGCGATGCCGTGCGCAAGGCGGTGCAGGACGTCTACACCGCGGTCACCGTGGCGGTGATGGTTCCCGTCATGGCCGGTACGTCGGGGAGCTGATCCCGACCGCTTCCTGGACCGGGGTCTCCCGGGTGACGCGGTGCCGTCCGCAGTGGCACCGGTGATAGACGACGGTGCCCTCGCTGGTGCGGTGGCGGGACTCGACCGTCCATAGATGCAGACATTCCACGGTGCTCATGACGACGAGTCTGCTGTAATGGTCTTGTGCACCTCAACCCTTACGGAGAATATGCGGTCCGGCTGGCCGTCGACATCGTGAACTCGCCCCCGACCGATGCGGTGGAGTTCGAGAGTCGGTGCCTCGAGGCGGGCATGTCCGACGACACGGTGGCCATGCACACCGATCTGGCTCGGGCGGAGGTGTTCTTCGAGGAGTGGCTCGGCGTGGTCGACGCGCCGACGCACGAGCAACGGGCGCTCGCACTGAACGCGTTGCTCGCGCAGACCTCGGCATACCCGAGGTTGACGAACCACGCCGACGACGGCTGGCACCTGCACTACCGGGATCCGGATCTGCCGCTCGCGGACGTCGTGCGCGCGCTGGTGAGCGTCGGTACCGCGCTGCATCTGGTGGGCCGCGGCATGCACCGTCTCGGTCGGTGTTCGGCGGACGACTGCGACCGTGTCTACGCCGACTTCTCCCGTACCGGTCGCCAACGGTACTGCGGCACGGCCTGTTCCAACCGCGACGCGGTCCGGCGGCACCGCGCGAAGGCTACTGCCCCAGCGTCCTGAACCGACGCAGTCGCTCGGACTGTCGGACGCCCGGGTCGAGGGCGGTGACGGTGTCGAGTTCGCGGGCGATCGCGGTCCCGAGGCGACCCATGAACCGGTGCGGTTCGTCGGCGGCATCCGGGTCCTCGGGCACGATGGTGTCGACGATCCGGGCCGACCGGAGGTCGACGGGCCGGATGCCCTGCGCCTCGGCCATCGCGGGCGCGTGTGCGGTGTCGCGGTGCACGATGGCACTCGCCCCTTCCGGCGGGAGCGGCGCCAGCCACGCGTGCTGCGCGGCCACGACGCGGTCGGCGGGAAGCAGTGCGAGCGCGCCGCCGCCGGTGCCCTGCCCCAGCAGGACCGACACGGTGGGAGTGCGCAGCGTGATCAGCGTCGAGATGCAGCGCGCGATTCCGGGAGCCAACCCGTGCTCCTCGGCCTCACGTGAGAGCGATGCGCCGAGCGTGTCGATCACCAGGACCAGCGGCAGGCCCAATTGCTCCGCGAGACGCATGCCGCGCAACGCTTCTCGGAGAGCGCCCGGACCCATCGTGTTCTCCGGCGTCTGCCCGGTGCGATCCTGCCCGAACAGGACGCACGATCGTCCGCGGAACCGGGTGAGGGACAGGGTCACGGTGGAGTCGAAGTCGCCGCGCCCCGTGCCGCTCAGCGGGATGTGATGAGAGACGTTCGCCGCCAGCAGCTCTCGCACACCGGGGCGGTCGTCGCGGCGACTCAGCAGGACCGAGTGCCATGCCGACACGGAGGTGTCCGTACCCTCGTCGGACGGTTCCGCGTACTCGGGGGTCGCCTCCGGCTCGTCCTGCAGAACCACCAGGGCCCGTTCGAGGACGCCGCGGACATCGGCGAGAGGGACGACCGCGTCGATCACGCCGCAGCGGAACAGGTTCTCGGCCGTCTGCACGCCCTCGGGGAAGTCCTGGCCGTAGAGGGCCTGGTAGACCCGCGGTCCGAGGAACCCGATGAGGGCACCGGGTTCGGCGAACGTGACGTGGCCGAGCGATCCCCACGACGCGAACACGCCGCCCGTCGTGGGGTGCCGGAGATGGACGAGGTAGGGCAGGCCGACGTCCTTGTGCAGGGTCACCGCCGCGGCGATCTTCACCATCTGCACGAACGCCGCGGTGCCCTCCTGCATGCGCGTGCCGCCGGAAGTGGGGGACGCGATCAGCGGAAGCCGCTCCGCCGTGGCGCGTTCCACGGCCAGGGTGATGCGCTCCGCCGCGGCCACACCGATGGATCCGGCGAGGAACGCGAACTCGCACACCACCACGGCGACGCGCCGCCCGCCGACGGTGCCCGCACCCGTCAGGACCGCCTCGTCCACTCCGCTCCGGATTCGTGCGCGCTCGAGGTCGGCGAGGTACTGCTCGTCCGCCGCGACGACGAGCGGTGCCCGATCCCACGAGAGGAACGTCCCGGGATCGAGCACCGCGTCGAGGAACTGCTGCGCCGTGGTCGTCATGCGCTCAGTATGGCGTGCGATCAGGCGCGCCCGAGCGCCTCCTTCCAGGACACCGTGCGGCCGATGCGCAGGATGGAGCGCTGGTAGATCTTGGCCGCGACGACGGCGAGAACCAGGGTGGCGACGATCATCAGCACGATGGTGCCCACGATCTGGATCGGGTCCGCGACGCCCGCCGCGATGCGCAGCGGCATGAGGATGGCGGAGAACGGGGGAATCCACGACAGGACGGTCGGCAGTGTCGCTCCCGGGTCGTCGATGGACGAGAACGCCGCGAAGAACATCGCCAGGATCACGATCAGCAGCGGCATGGTCGTCGAGTTGACGTCCTCCTGGCGCGACACCATGGAGCCGCCGGCGGCGTAGAGCACCGCGAAGAACGCGAAGCCCAGCACGAACCAGCCGATGGTGGAGACGAAGACGCTGACGGCGGTACCGGTGACCGTGAGCGTGCCTGTGGCCGTGCCCGCGATGAGGCCGGCGGCGCCGTACGCGGTGAGCTGCACCAGTCCGACCACACCGATGCCGATCACCTTGCCCCACAGCAGCTGCAGCGGGCGCACGGTGGAGAGCAGCAGTTCGACGACCCGGGACGACTTCTCCTCCACGACACCCATCGCGACGTACATGCCGAAAGTGATGATCTGGGCGTACAGCAGGATGACGGCGATGAAACTCAGCGCGAGTCGTTGACCCTGTGCGGGATCGGGCGGATCGACGGCCTCGACCGTGACCGTGGCGGCGCTCGTCGCCGAGGTGACGGTGGCGGGATCGACTCCCAGCCCGGTGAGGGCGTCGTTCTGCGCCTGCGCGGCGACCGCGCTGTCGATGACGGCCTTCAGGGTGCCGTCGACGGTGTCCTCGGTGACGGCCGTGTACGCGCCGCCGGTCCCGGGGACGAGCGCCACGTCCACGTCGCCGTCGGTGACCTGCGTGCGAGCCTCGTCCGCCGAGCCGATCTCGCGGACCTCGACGGGAGCGCCGAGTTGATCGCCCACCGCGGTGAGGGTCTGGGACAGGCTTTGGTCACCGACCAGCCCGAGGGGCGTCCGGTCCTCGGAGTCGCTGCCGCCGGAGAAGATCGAGAACGCGACGATGCCGCCGACGATGACCAGCAGCACGATGGCGTTGGAGATCAGGAAGCTCTTCTTCCGCACCTGGACGTCGAACTCGCGCCGGGCGACGAGCGCGATGGCTCGTCCCGCCGAGAGCGGTGATCGGGTGGTCGACTTCTCGCTCATGCCACTACCTCTCGGTACAGGTCGGTCAGGGACGGTGTGCTGCGGGCGAACTCGTGCACGGGTCCGGTGGCGAGCGCTGCGCCGAGCACCGCCTGGTCGTCCGCCTCGGGCGCCAACGACAGGCTGGTGCGCCCGTCGGAGTGCGACACGGTGGTGACCCCGGTCAGCGCGTCGGCCCAGCCGGCGGGAGCGGCCGGGGCGTGCACCTCGAGGGTGGTGCCGGACTTGCCGCGCAGTTCGTCGACGTTGCCCACGGCCTTCATCCGGCCGGAACCGATGATGCCGACCCGATCGCACAGGCGCTGCACCAGATCGAGCTGGTGGCTCGAGAACAGCACGGGGACACCGGTGCGGGCCTTCTCGAGAAGCACCTCGCTCATGGTGTCGACGGCCACGGGGTCGAGACCCGAGAAGGGTTCGTCCAGCACCAGGACGGCGGGATCGTGAATCAGGGCTGCGGCCAACTGGACTCGCTGCTGGTTTCCCAGTGACAGTGAATCGACCGTGTCGTTCACCCGGCCGTCGATGCCGAGGCGCTCGGTCCAGGTCGCGACCGCGGCGGAGGCGTCGGACGTGGACAGCCCGTGCAGCTCGGCCAGGTACTTCAGCTGCGCCCCCACCTTCATCTTCGGGTACAGCCCACGCTCCTCCGGCATGTACCCGATGGTGCGGCGCACGTTCAGGTCGATGGGCTGCCCGTTCAGGCGTGCCTCTCCCGAATCGGCTCCCAGCACGCCGAGGGTGATGCGCATCGTCGTGGTCTTGCCGGCACCGTTGCTGCCGACGAACCCGAACACCTCGCCGGGATTCACGGTGAACCCGACGCCGTCGAGTGCGACGGTCTCGCCGTATCTCTTGTGCAGGTCGTCGATCTCGAGAGTCGAGCCGCTCATGCTGATCCTTTCTCGGGGGAGTGTGTTGTGGGAGTGGGGAATTCGTCCGGTTCGTCGACCGGCGCCGTCCAGGCGAGGATGATGCCGGGAGAGCAGATCCCGACAAGTAGACCACTCAGTATGATGAATCCGCCACCGAGTGCCAGTCGGGGATCGTCGGTGAAGGTGGTCGCCCACACCAGTGCGAGCGCCGGAACCGTCACCGCGCCCTGGGTGATCGCGAACCCGATCGAGCGAGCCGCGTTGCGACGTTCCAGGTCCCACTCGTCGAGCGCATCGGCGGGAGCATCGCTGCGGCGGCCGGTGACGATCTGCAGCGTCGTCCACGACACGCTCATGAGGATCGCGCCGGGAAGCCAGGTGAGCGGCGCCCACTCGGGCCCGACGAGAATGAAGATCGACGATGCCGCGAGCGCGACGAGCGAGGCGACGAGAATCCACACCAGCAGCCGGCGCCGTGACCTGGTGCGCCAGCCGGGGAGGTAGTGCGCGTACCGCGCCTCGTTCTGCAGGTATCGACGGGTGCGGAACGCCTGATAGCGGTCCAGAACGGTGTCACTCATCGTGGTGTCCCTTCCTCGGGCTGGGTGCGTCGGTAGACCTCCGTGGACAGCGGCGCGAACTCGGTACGCGAGAACACCGCCTCGACCGGCAGCCCGAACACGTCGCAGATGCGCATCGCGAGATCGAGGCTCGGGTAGTGGTCGCCGCGTTCGAGTGCGCCGACCGTCTGCGGGTTGACCTCGACGAGTTCCGCGAGCTGGGCGCGGGTCATCCGACGCTCGGCGCGCAGCACACCGATGCGGTTGTGGATAGGGAGCGTGGTCCCGCGTTTGACCGGACTCATATATCGAAGTGTTGTATAAACCCAACGATGTGTCAATACCGTAGGCAGCGCTGTTCGGGCGAGCGCGCGCTGAACCACACGATCGTGCGTGATCCTGCCGATCGGCAGGAACTGCGACGATCGGGTGGGGAAATCCTCAGTCCTGGTGCAGAACGCCCTGCGCGACGGTCCACCGGCGCGTGCTGCGCACCGAGTCGAGCATCCGCCGGTCGTGGGTGACCAGGAGCATCGTTCCCTCGTAGGTCTCCAGTGCCGATTCGAGCTGCTCGATGGCGGGGACGTCGAGGTGGTTGGTGGGCTCGTCGAGCACGAGCAGGTTCACCCCTCGGGCCTGCAGCAGCGCGAGTCCCGCTCGGGTGCGCTCGCCGGGGGACAGGGATGCCGACGGCCGCAGGGCGGCCTGTCCGCGGAGACCGAACTTCGCCAGGAGTGTGCGGACGTCGGCGTCCGGCCAGTCCGGAACGGAGGCTGCCAGCGCGTCGGCGACCGAGTCGGGTCCGTCGAAAGCCGAACGGGCCTGGTCCATCTCGCCGATCTCGACTCCGGAGCCGATGCTCACGGATCCACTGGTCGGCGTGATGCGGCCCAGCAGCAGGTGCAGCAGGGTGGTCTTGCCCGAGCCGTTGGCGCCGGTGACGACGATGCGGTCCCCGGCGTCGATCTGTGCCGTCACCGGCCCGAGCCGGAACGCCCCCCGCTCCACGACGGCGGAGTTCACGGAGACCACGACGCTGCCGCTGCGGGGCGCCGCCGCGATCTCCATGCGCAGTTCCCACTCCTTGCGCGGCTCCTCGACGACGTCGAGCCGTTCGATGCGTCGCTGGGTCTGGCGCGCCTTCGCGGCTTGCTTCTCCGTCGATTCGGCGCGGACCTTCCGGCTCGCCTTGTCGTTGTCCTTGCTCTTGCGTCGAGCGTTCCGCACGCCGTGCTCGAGCCAGTTCCGTTGCATCCGAGCGCGATCC
The DNA here is from genome assembly GCF_036163995.1 of Rhodococcus sp. NBC_00294. Classification (NCBI taxonomy): domain Bacteria; kingdom Bacillati; phylum Actinomycetota; class Actinomycetes; order Mycobacteriales; family Nocardiaceae; genus Rhodococcus; species Rhodococcus sp. NBC_00294. The sequence goes on along the minus strand of NZ_CP108043.1, from coordinate 4,263,161 downwards.
TCGAGCCCGGACCTGGTGTCGGCGTACTGCTCGAACTCTTCCCGTGCGTGACGACGCGCCACGTCGCGCTCGACGAGGTAGGCCTCGTACCCGCCGTCGTAGACCGCTATCTGCTGCTGCGCCAGGTCCAGCTCGACGATGCCGGTGACGGTGCGCGCCAGGAACTCACGATCGTGACTGACGATCATCACGGCGCACTGGGTACTCGTCACGAAGTTCTCGAGCTGGTCCAGTCCCGCGAGATCCAGATCGTTGGTGGGCTCGTCGAGAAGCAGGACGTCATAGCGCGCCAACAGGATTCCCGCGAGTGATGCGCGGGCCGCCTGCCCACCGGACAGGGCGGACATCTCGGTGTCGAGCGCCGCGTCCAGGCCCAGGCCGGCGAGCACCGACTCGGCTCGCTCGGGCAGATCGGCGCCGCCGAGCGCCAACCACCGCTCCAGTGCCGGTGTGTAGAGATCGTCCGACGCGCTCGCGTCGCCGAGCGTCTCCGCCGCCGCGTTCATCGCGTCCTCGGCCGCGCGCACTCCGGTGCGGCGCTGCAGGAACATCTCGACGGTCTCACCGGGAACGCGGGAGACCTCCTGCGCCAGGTGGCCGACGGTGGCGTCCGACGGGGTGAGCGTGACCGTGCCGTCGTGGTCGACCCCGGTCGCCGTGCCCGCCAGCAGGCCGAGCAGCGTCGACTTGCCGGCGCCGTTCGCGCCGACCAGCCCGACGACGTCGCCGGGTCCGAGGGTGAGGTCGAGACCGTCGAACAGCGTGCGCTCGCCGCGATAGGCGGACAGGTCGTCGACACGGACCACGGCACTCACGTCTCGCCCAGCTCCTGAAGTAGTTCCCGCACGGCCGTGCGTCCCGCACGGTTGGCGCCGATGGTGCTGGCCGACGGACCGTATCCGATCAGATGGACGGTGGGCCGCGCGGCCACTCGAGTGGCCGACGCGCCGGTCATCGTGATGCCGCCGCCCGGCCCGCGCAGTCGGAGCGGCGCGAGGTGATCGAGCGCGCTGCGAAACCCGGTGGCCCACAGGATGACGTCCGCCCGGGTGGCGGTGCCGTCGTCCCACCGCACTCCGTCGGGTGTGACCTCCGCGAACATGGGCCGCCGTACCAGGACGCCGCGATCGCGGGCCTCGCACAAGCTGGGGGTGAGGATCAGACCGGTCACCGACACCACCGATCCCGGCGGCAGTCCGCGGCGCACCCGATCCTCGACCTGCGCGACGGCAGCGCGGCCCACCTCGGGTGTGAAGTCCCGCTCGAGGAAGACGGGCTCGCGGCGGGTCACCCACGTCGTGGTGGTCACGCGCGAGATCTCGTCGAGCAACTGCACCGCGGAGATCCCGCCTCCGACGACGACGACGTGCTCGCCGCGGAACTCCTCCGCCGAGGTGTAGTCGCGCGTGTGCAGTTGGCGCCCCGTGAACGTCTCCATGCCGGGGTAGCGCGGGACGAACGGGTGCTCCCAGGTGCCGGTGCAGTTGATCAAGCCCCGTGCGTGGACGTCGCCCTGCTCGGCCTCCACCCGGTACCGCATCGTCGTCTCGTCCCGGTCGCAGACGACCGACACCCGTCCCGGCCGCCGCACGGGCAGCGCGAAGTGCTTCTCGTACGCCGCGTAGTACTCGGGCACCGCCGACGACGCGGGCACGTGAGCGGGGTCGACGTCGGGTGCCAGCGTGTCCGCGAAGGCCATGCCCGGGAGGTCGTGCACGCCGTTGACGGTCTCGAGGGTCAGGGAGGGCCAGCGGAACTGCCACGCCCCACCGGGAGCCGGCGCACCGTCGAGCACGACGTAGTCGTCCCATGCCCGCAGCCCCGCTCGCTGCAGGAAATAGGCCGCGGACAGACCGGCCTGCCCGGCACCGATCACTGCGACGTCGACGTGTTGCACCCGTCCAGTACACCAGTCAGGGCTCCGCACCCGGTAAATTCGCGTAAGGGGGTCTCACAGAACACTTCGTTCCACGCAGAGAGAAGACACAACGTGACCATTGGTATCACCAGGAACGGCGCGGTTCTCACCGTGGAACTGCAGCGACCGGAGCGCCGCAACGCTCTGAACACGGCTCTGTGCACCGAAGTGCGTGAGGCGGTGGAGGGTGCCGAGGCGGACGGCACCCGCGTCGTCGTGATCACCGGCGAGGGCACGAGCTTCTGCGCGGGCGCCGATCTGTCGGGCGAAGCCATCGCCGACGAGTTCCCCGAGGCGCTGCTGTCGATGAACCGCGCGCTCCAGACCGTGTCGGTCCCGGTCATCGCCGCCGTGAACGGGCCTGCTGTGGGTGCGGGCACGCAGTTGGCCATCGCCGCAGACCTGCGGGTGGTCGACTCGGGCGCCTTCTTCGCCATTCCCTCCACCCGGTTGGCCATCGCCGTGGACAATTGGACCGTCAAGCGGCTGGTGTCGCTGGCCGGCGGCGGTCCTGCCCGCACGGTGCTTCTGGGTGCCGAGCAGTTGTCCGCCGAGCAGGCGCTGGCGTGCGGACTGGCCAACAAACTCGGCGATCTCGACGTCGCGCACGCGTGGGCCGAGGAGATCGCGCAGCTGGCGCCACTGTCGCTGCGTCACCTCAAACTCGTCTTCAACGACGACGGCACACGTGACGAGGCGAACGCCACGCAGCTCGACGCGTTCGCGGCCGCCTGGGCGAGCAACGACGCCGTGGAGGCGCGGATCGCGCGCAAGGAGAAGCGACGCCCGGTCTTCCAGGGTCAGTGACGACATCGGGGTCGCTGACCTGCCGATTCGGACAAAGGCGACACCCCGGCACCACGTAACGCACTCGACACAGAGTGCGTACAGTCCGGCAACACAGCGTTCCTACGGTCATCTCGCATCGCGCCGCCACGGCGTGCGACACGACCGGAGGCACCCGACCATGACCGCTCTCGGAGACGTTCCACCCGACTCCACGCTCACGTCCGACAGTCAGAAGCAGTCGGCGGCACTGAAGGAGACGCTCGAGGACTACACGCTGCGCTTCGCCCCGCGCAGCTACCGCAAGTGGGGGACCGGCGTCGTGGCGACGTCGGCTCTCGGCGGAATCGCCTACCTCGCGGACTTCGCGATCGGCGCCAACATCGGCATCTCCTACGGCACCGGCAACGCGCTGTGGGGAATCCTGGTGTTCGCCGTGGTCATCTTCCTGACGGGTCTGCCGCTCGCCTACTACGCGGCGCGCTACAACATCGACCTCGATCTGATCACGCGCGGAAGCGGATTCGGCTACTACGGGTCGGTGGTCACCAACGTCATCTTCGCGACGTTCACGTTCATCTTCTTCGCGCTCGAAGGGTCGATCATGGCCCAGGGCCTCGAACTGGGGCTGAACATCCCGCTGCCCATCGGGTACGCGGTGTCCACCCTGATGGTCATCCCGTTGGTCATCTACGGCATGAAGGCGCTCGCCACACTGCAGGTGTGGACGACCCCGCTGTGGCTGATCCTCATGGTGCTGCCGTTCGTCTATCTCGTGGTGAGCAACCCCGACTCCATCGGTCAGTTCATGGCCTACGGGGGTGCCGACGGTGCCGCCGGCACCGGTGTGAACCTCGGATCCGTCATGCTCGCCGCGGGTGTCTGCCTCTCGTTGATCGCTCAGATCGCGGAGCAGATCGACTACCTGCGCTTCATGCCGCCCAAGACGCCGGAGAACTCGCGTCGCTGGTGGACGGCCGTCCTGCTCGCGGGGCCGGGCTGGGTCATCTTCGGTGCGCTCAAGCAGATCGTCGGACTGTTCCTCGCCGTGTACCTCATCGCGAACGTGGTCGACGGATCGTCGATCGCCAACGAGCCGGTGCACCAGTTCCTCGAGATCTACGAGAACTTCATGCCGGGCTGGCTCGCCATGACCCTCGCCGTGGTGCTCGTGGTCATCTCGCAGATCAAGATCAACGTGACCAACGCGTACTCGGGCTCCCTGGCGTGGACCAACTCGTACACCCGCGTCACCAAGTCCTACCCCGGACGCCTGGTCTTCGTGCTGTTCAACCTCGCGATCGCGTTGATCCTGATGGAAGCCAACATGTTCGACTTCCTCAACAACATCCTGGGGTTCTACGCGAACTGCGGTATCGCCTGGATCGCGGTGGTCGCCTCCGACATCGTGTTCAACAAGTACCTGCTGAAGCTGTCCCCGAAGGTGCCGGAGTTCCGCAGGGGGATGCTCTACGCGGTGAACCCCGTCGGTTTCGGCTCCATGGCGGTGTCCGCGATCCTGTCCATCCTCGTGTTCTTCGGGGCGTTCGGGCCGGCGATCAAGCCGTACTCGCCCATCGTGGCGCTGGTACTGGCGATCGTGCTGCCGCCCGTGCTGGCGATCGCGACCAAGGGCAAGTACTACCTGCGGCGCACCGACGACGGCATCGATCTGCCGATGTTCGACGAGTACGGCAACCCGTCCGACGCGACGCTGCTGTGCTCGGTGTCGGGAATGGAGTTCGAGCGGCCGGACATGATCGCGTCGGCCAAGAAGGGGCCGAACGGGGAGACGCTCTACATCTCGTCGCTGTCGCTGAGCACCGACAAGACGGGGGAGCACATCCTGCCGGAACAGACGTGAGCCGATACTTGTGAAGTCGGTACACATCAACCGTGGACTAGTGTCGGAGGCGTGAAACCAGCCACCGCAGCAGTGTCCATCGGGCTCGCCGCCGCAGGGTTGTCCTGGCTCGCGCGCGCGGCGTGGGGTGTGCCGTCCGCCGTCGGCGCCGGACGCGGTGCCATCCGTCCGTACGCCGCCGCGTCCTCGCACTACCGGGACCGCAAGTTCCACAACACACGCAGCAGCTCGCCGGTCGCGGCGGGGGAGCAGGCGAGCATCGGAGCCGCGATGCTCACGCGCGGCCGCTCGGGACGACCCGAGCGCGCCGTGCCGTTGGCCACCCCGCTCGCGCCGGCGGAGGCCGGGGACCTGGCCGTCACCTGGTTCGGGCACTCCTCGGTGGTCGTCGAGATCGACGGTCACCGCGTGCTCACCGATCCGGTCTGGAGCCGGCGGGTCTCACCGTCGCGGGTTCTCGGACCGGCCAGGTTGCACCCGGTACCCGTTGCGGCCGAGGCGCTTCCGCAAGTCGACGCCATCGTCATCTCGCACGATCACTACGACCACCTCGACCGTGACACGGTGGCCACGCTGCTCACGTCGCAGTCGGCGCCGTTCCTGGTGCCGCTGGGGGTGGGCGCCCATCTGCGCCGCTGGAAGGTTCCCGAGGACCGGATCGTCGAGCTCGACTGGAACGACGACGTCCGCATCGGATCGCTCACCGTCACGTGCCTGGAGGCACGACACTTCTCGGGCCGGTCCCTGGTGCGCGACACCACGCAGTGGGCGTCGTGGTCGGTGGTGGGTCCGGAGCACCGGGCCTTCTTCGGCGGCGACACCGGCTACACCGAGGCGTTCGCGGACATCGGCGCGCGGCTCGGTCCGTTCGACGTGACCCTGCTTCCCGTCGGCGCCTACGACGACCGGTGGCCGGACATCCACATGAACCCCGAGGAGGCGGCGCGGTCGCACGGTGACCTGCAGCAGGGCACCCCGTCCTCCGGCATCGTCGTGCCCGTCCACTGGGCGACCTTCAACCTCGCGTTCCACCCGTGGTCCGAACCCGTGGAGCGGCTGCTGACGGCCGCCGAGGCGGAGCGGATCTCGGTGGTGGTGCCGATGCCGGGCCAGCGAGTCGATCTCGCGCGTCCTCTCCCGCACCGGCGTTGGTGGTCCGGCGCGGTATCGTGACGACCATGGCACTCGTGGACAACCTCAAGAAGCTGATCGGCCAGGGCAAGAAGGCCGCCGCTCAGAACAGTGACAAGATCGAGAAGGCCGTGGACAAGGCAGCGGACTTCGCCGACAAGAAGACGCAGGGCAAGTACGCCGACAAGATCGACAAGGTCCAGGACGCCGCCAAGAAGGCGATCCCCGAGAAGTAGCAGACCCGCGCGGTAGTCGAGTCGATGGACGGGTGGCTCCTGCTTCTGGTGATCGTCGGGGCCGTCGTCATCGCCGGCTTCGCCAAGCGCCTCGATCTGCAGGTGCCCCTCGTTCTCGTCGCTGTCGGGTCGGTCGCCTCGTTCGTCCCCGGGCTGCCGCGTCCCGCTCTCGAACCCGAACTCCTTCTGGGCGTGATCCTTCCGCCCCTGCTGTACTCGACAGCGTTGAACTTCTCGTTCCGCTCCTTCGCGCACAACTTCCGCTCCATCGTCCGGCTCGGCGTCGGTCTCGTCGTCATCACGACCGTCTCGGTGGGGTACTTCTCGTACTGGCTCGTCCCGGAGCTGACACTGGGCGCCGCCCTGGTCCTCGGCGCCGTGGTCGCGCCGCCCGACGCCGTCGCCGCGGTAGCAGTGGGGCGCAAGCTGGGTCTGCCCGCGCGCATGATGGCGATCCTCACCGGCGAATCACTCGTCAACGACGCGGCGGCGCTGACCCTGTTCACCATCACCGTCGCCTCCGTGACGGGAAGCCGGGTCGGCATCGACTCGCCGCTCCTGTTCTTCGTCTACGAGGTCGTGGGCGGCGTCGCCGTGGGATACGTGCTCAGCCGACTCGTGCGCTTCGTCCGCAGCCGTATGGCGGACAGCGCGCTGGAGACCGTGCTGGGCATCCTCGTTCCCTTCACCGCCTACCTCGCCGCGGAGCAGATGCACGCCTCGGGTGTGCTCGCCGTCGTCACCGCCGGATTCGTGCTCGGTTCGGCGCGCAGCGGCGACGCGATCCCGACGCGAATCCAGGAGCGGCACGTCTGGCCGACGCTCGATCTGCTCCTCGAGACCTTCGTCTTCGCCTACATGGGCTTGCAGCTCAAGTTCGTCATCGACGACATCAGCCGCGAGGGGCTGCCCGTCCACCACATCTTCCTGTACGGACTTCTGGTCCTCGCGCTCGTCATGGCGGTGCGTCCGGTGATGCTGTTCGCCGGCTCGGCGCTGCGACGCGTCTACCACCGGGCTCGGTCGACCGAGGACGCGGAACTGACCTGGCGCCAGAACGTCGTCCTGTCCTGGGCCGGGATGCGCGGAGTGGTGACCCTCGCGGCGGCCGCCGGTGTCCCCTTCACCACCCTCGCGGGGGACGACTTCCCGGGGCGCGGAGTCATCCAGGCCATCGCCTTCACCGTGGCCGTCGGAACCCTGCTGATCCAGGGGGTGACATTGCCGCTGGTGATCCGACGGCTGGACATCTCCGACCCGGACGAGGCCCGGCATCTCGACGAGCAGCGCGCACTCGCTCGGCAGATCGCCCGCCGTGCGGTCGAGGAGTCGCTCGACGAGGCGATGACGAAGGTCGAGGGAACCGAGGCCGCCGAGGTCGTCGATCGGGTGCGCCGCGTGATGCTGGGCCGACTCCGCACGGAGCAGGACGAGGACGATCAGGAGAGGGCCGCGCGGGCGCGGTCCTCCGGCGCGGTGTTCGATCGATGGCGGCGCACCGCACTGCGGCGACAGCGCGAGGCGCTGCTCGCCGCACGCGACGCGGGGGACCTCGACGACGAGGTTCTCGCCGCGGTTCTGGACGGGCTCGACATCGAGCAGGCCGCCACCGAGACACGGTTGCAGCGATTCATGGCGGAAAGAGGTCGAGAGTGAACGTGTGCAGGATCGGTTCGAGACCAGGACTGCGCGGCAGGGTCCCCGTCCTGCTGGGATCGGCACTGGCGGCGTCGATGCTGATGCTGTCGGGATGTGCGTCCTCGGATCCCGCGCCCACCCCGGGGAACGACGCGACCACCGACGCGGCACCCCGCTCTCCTGCCCCCACGGGCGACGAGCGCGGCTCGCTGGTCGCCGACGTGCTCCTCGGTCAGGTCGACCAGGCGGTCACCAATCTCGGCGCCACGGCGCACCGCATCACGTACCGCTCGACGTCCGGGGTGGACGGCGGCGGTGTCGACGTCACGGGCACGGTGTTCGTCCCGGCCGGCGCACCGCCCGAGGGGGGATGGCCGGTCGTGTCCGTCGGGCACGGCACGACGGGTGTGACCGACGAGTGCGCACCGTCCCTCTATCCCAATCTGCTCGGCTCCATCGGCCTGGTCACGCCGATGCTCGAACGCGGCGCCGTCGTCGCGGTGACGGACTACGAGGGCCTGGGAACCGACGATCCGCATCCGTACCTGAACGCCTCGTCGGCCGGCCACGACATCATCGACGCTGTCCGCGCAGCGCGGAACGTGGCGCCGGGCAGCGGGACTCGCTGGGCGGCGCTGGGCGTGTCGCAGGGTGGGCAGGCCACCTGGGCCGCCGCCGAGATGGCCGCGGAGTACGGCGACGGGCTCGAGTTCCTGGGATCGGCCAACCTGTCCCCGGCCGCGGACATCAGCCCGATCGCCCCGGAGTCCGGACTGGGGCAGCTCACGTTGCCGCAGAAGGCGATCATGCCGTTCGTCGTCGAGGGCTTCCTGGTGGACCATCCGGAGTACACCGACGCGGACTTCCTCAGCGGCGGACTGCTGGAGAACAAGGACGTCCTCTTGGCCTGCACGGGACCCCTGGCCGCCGGGAAGCTGACGGCCGCGGGATCCATCGGACCGGACGACGTGCGCCCCAGCTCGCCGGAGGCGTACGCCGCCATTCGAGAGTGGTTGTCGGACAACGCCCTACCGCAGGGGCGGGCCGCGGCGCCGATGATGGTGCTGGTCGGCTCGCGAGACGATCTCATCCTGCCGCAGTGGACCGAGGACGCGTCCCGCCGAGCGTGCGCGCAGGGCGACGTCATCGACTACCGGGTCCGGGCGGACCAGGGCCACGCCGACTCGGCCGCCAACATCGAGGGCATCGACTGGATCACCCAGCGGTTCGCGGGAACCGGACAACCGACGAACACGTGTGACCAGGTGCCGTGACAGCCACCACGGCGGTCGTCCTGTTGGTGATGGCCGCGGTCGTCGCCGGTGCGGTCGTCGTCATCACGCGCCGGGGGACGCGCCCGCTGACCACGCCCACCGAACGCGCGGTGCACGCCGCGCTGCACACCGCATCGCTCGCGGCACGCCCGTTGCGGCGGGGCCTCGACGCCGCGTCCGCGTCGGAGGCGGCGCCGCACCTGCGCACACTGACCGGTGCCGCCGCCGTCGTCCTGGCGGGACCGGACGGGACGGTGTTGGGCCACGACGGTCCCGTCGACGGGACCCTGGACGAGTTCCCCGTGGTCGCCCGCCGCGCCGTCGACACCGAGCGTCGGGTGCTGCTGCGCACCGCCGCGACCGCGGACGCCCCGGCACGTTCGGTGGTGGTGCAGCCGGTCCTCACCGAGGGCGCCGGCGTGGTCTGCGTGCTGGGCGTGGTCACGCTGGAGGAACCCGGTCCCGGTCTTCTCGGGGCCTGCACCGAGGTCGCGCGGTACGTCGGCGAGCAGGTCGAGCTGGCCGAACTCGACGCGAGCAGAGCACGCCTCGACCGGGCCGAGGTCCGGGCGCTGCGCGCCCAGATCAGCCCGCACTTCATCTACAACGCCCTGACGACTATCGCGTCGTTCGTGCGGACCGATCCCGATCGTGCGCGCGAGCTGGTCCTCGAGTTCGCCGACTTCACGCGCTACTCGTTCCGCACGGCGGGGGAGTTCACGGTGCTCTCCGACGAGCTCCGCAACATCGACCGGTACCTCACGCTCGAGCGCGCGCGTTTCGGTGACTCCCTCGACGTGACGGTGCAGATCGCTCCCGAGGTACTGGGAGTGGTGTTGCCGTTCCTGGCGCTGCAGCCCCTCGTCGAGAACGCGGTGCGCCACGGCGTCGCCGGCCGGGGACGCGGCCGCATCACCGTCATCGCGGCGGACGCGGGTACGGACGCGGCCATCAGCATCGAGGACGACGGTGTCGGCATGGATCCGGAACTGCTGCGCTCCGGCGACCTGGGATCGGAGGAGGGGGTGCACGTCGGACTCGCCAACGTCGACGACCGGTTGCGCGCCGCCTTCGGCAACGACTACGGCCTGGTGGTGGAGACCGCGCCGGACGCCGGCACCAAGGTGAGTATGCGGATCCCGAAATTTCGGGCAGGCATCCGGCCCTGACGTGCGCGCGCGACATGGCACGATGAAGACGCCATGAGCCCCACCCATGCCACCGAGGCGACCACGCCCGCCGCTGCCGACCGGCCCCTGCGGCTGCTCGCCGTGGACGACGAGCGGCCGGCCCTGGACGAACTCGTCTACCTGCTGCGCCGCCACCCGGCGGTCGGATCGGTCGAGGGCGCGAGCGACGCCACCACGGCGCTGCGCATCCTGCGCGACGCGCCGGTCGACGGTGTCTTTCTCGACATCGACATGCCCGGACTCGACGGCATGGAACTGGCCGGAGTGCTGAGCAACTTCGCCTCACCGCCGGCGGTCGTCTTCGTGACGGCCCACGACGATCGCGCCGTCGCCGCCTTCGAGATCGGGGCCGTCGACTACCTCCTCAAGCCGATCCGTGACCAGCGCCTGTCCGACGCTGTCCGCCGCGTCGTCGACAAGAGGTCCGGCGCGGTACCGGGTCCCGCGGGGCGCAGCGACCAGGACGACGTGATCCCGGTGGAGCTCGGCGGTGTGACGACGATGGTGCCGCGATCCACCGTCGTCTGGGTGGAGGCCGAGGGCGACTACGCCCGGCTGCACACGACGACCGGCACCCACCTGGTGCGGATCGCCCTCTCGACGCTGGAGTCCCGCTGGGCCGACCACGGATTCCTGCGCGTCCATCGGTCGTACCTCGTGTCCGTCGGCCAGGTCGGGGGGACCCGCACCGTCGGGTCCGGACTGGTGGTCTGCCTGCGCGGCACGGGTGCCTGCCCACCCGTCGAGCTCCCGGTGAGCCGTCGCCACACCCGCGAACTCCGCGATCGGCTCGTCCGCGGCCCACGAGCGGCACTCGCCGGACAGCACCGTTCCTGAGATGGCGGCGCAGCGAGAGAAGGTGGTGTTGGCCCAGCGCCGCGGCGCACGCATCGTGCGCACCCGGGTGGAGGTCCAGGAGCAGACCGAGGTGGGCGAGGCCATGATCAACGGCCTGGTCCGCGCACAGTTGGCGCTCGCGTTGCGCACCGCGGCCGTCGTCGTCCTGATCCTCGGCATCGTCCCGCTGGTGTGGGTGTTCGCGCCGGCCGCGGGTACCGCACGCATCGCCGGCATCGGGGTTCCGTGGTGGGCACTCGCCGTCGCCGCGTACCCGGTCCTGCTGGTCGCCGGGTACCTCTTCGTCCGTTCGGCCGAGCGCAACGAGCAGGAGTTCACCGAACTGGTGGAGGACTGATGGCCGGCGCTCTCACGTCCGGCACGCGCTGATGGTGTCCGTCCCCACGGTGCTCGCCGTCATCTTCTCGGCGGTGGCCACGGTCGCGGTGGGCGCGTACGGAGTCCGGTTGGCGCGCACCACCTCCGACTTCCTCGTCGCCTCCCGTAGCGTGGGTCCGCGGTGGAACGCCGCGGCCGTGTCCGGTGAGTACCTCTCGGCCGCATCGTTTCTCGGGGTCGCGGGCCTGATCGCCAAGTACGGTGCCGACGCACTGTGGTACCCGGTGGGCTTCACGGCCGGGTATCTCGGGCTGTTGCTGTTCGTCTCGGCGCCGCTGCGACGGTCCGGTGCGTACACGGTGCCGGACTTCGCCGAGTTCCGCCTCGGTTCGGCGCGGCTCCGCACGTTGGCCATGCTGGTGGTCGCCGGGGTGTGCGCGCTGTACCTCGTCCCGCAGCTGCAGGGCGCCGGGCTCACCCTCAACATCCTTCTCGGCGTTCCCAGTTGGGTCGGCGCGGCTGTCATCGGAGTGATCGTGATCCTCAACGTGGTCGGCGGCGGCATGCGCTCCATCACGTTCGTCCAGGCGTTCCAGTACTGGCTCAAGCTGACGGCCGTCGCGGTACCGGCGCTGGTGCTCGCGGTGCATTTCGCGGCCGATCCGCGCGAGATGGGCACCCCCGCACCGCCGTCCGTGGACACCGCCACGACTGTCGACATCAGTACCGACGTCGTCGTGCAGGTGCAGGAGAACCTCGACGTCGTGGTCCGCGGCACCGTCGACGGCGCCGCGGTGGACGGACCGACGACACTCGACGCGGGCGACCACACGCTGCAGTCGGGCACGGTGCTCGAACTCGAGGCCGGATCGCCGGTCCCCGTGGTGGCGGGCGCACCGGTCGAGGGCTCCGACTGGCTCTCGCCCGGCAACGGTTTCGGTGGTCCCTTCCCGCTGTACCAGGTGTACTCGCTGATCCTCGCCACGTTCCTCGGCACGATGGGGTTGCCCCACGTCCTCGTGCGCTTCTACACCAACCCGGACGGGCCGGCGGCTCGCTGGACGGCGCTGACCGTGGTGGGTCTGCTGTCGGTGTTCTACCTGTTCCCGACGGTGCTGGGTGTGTTCGCACGCCTGTACGTTCCCCAGTTGCTGATCACCGGAGCATCCGACGCGGCCGTGCTCCTGCTGCCGTCGGCGGCCATCGACGGGGTGCCGGGGCTGCTGCTCGCCGCACTCGTCGCCGCGGGCGCGATGGCGGCGTTCCTGTCCACGTCGTCGGGACTGCTGGTGACCATCGCCGGAGTGCTCAGCACCGACGTCCTGCGCGGCCGGGTGCGCGACTTCCGGATCGCCGCGATCGTGGCCGGCACCGGTCCGCTGCTGCTGTCGGTCGGGTTGGTGACGCTCGACCTCTCCCGCACCGTCGGGCTCGTGTTCGCCGTCGCGGCGTCGACGTTGTGTCCGCTGCTGGTGCTCGGCATCTGGTGGCGCGGTCTCACCGCCGCCGGGGCCGCCGCGGGGCTGATCGTCGGCGGCGGGGTCTCCACGGCCGCCGCATCCCTCGCCGTGCTCGGCGGGGTGTCCGATCAGCTCCTGGGTGGGTGGGCCGCGGCGATCGTCGGCTACCCGGCGGCGGTCAGCGTGCCCCTCGCCTTCGCCGTCATGGTGACGGTGTCGCTGGCGACTCGGTCCTCGATACCGCTGGACATCGGCCGCATCATGTCGGCCATGCACGCACCCGAACGCCTCGGTCTGGGCGTGGAGCGACTGCGCAAGCAGTGAGCGGCACGACCGTTCGTCCCGCCCGGCAGACCGTTCGGCGCACCGGCGCGCTGCTCGGCGTGTGATCGGCGCCACGCCGTATCGGTGTGATGGTGGTCTCACTACCGTCATCCGAGTATCTCCCGACACGTAGGAGCACCCGTGACCACCGCACAACCCCATTCGGGCGCACACCCCGAACCCCGGACCCCGTCCCCCCAGGACTTCGTCGACATGCAGGCCACGCCCGAGTTCCAGGAACTCAAGAAGCGCCTGCGCGGCTTCGTCTTCCCGATGGCCGCCTTCTTCCTCATCTGGTACACGACGTACGTGCTCCTCGGGGCGTACGCACACGACTTCATGGCCACCCGCGTCTTCGGCAACATCAACGTCGGACTGCTGCTCGGACTCGGACAGTTCGTGACGACGTTCGCCATCACCGGCATCTACGTGAAGTTCGCGAACCGTGAGCTCGACCCCCGTGCCGCGAAGATCCGCGACGAACTCGAAGGACCCCTCCAGTGACCACCTACTCTGCCGCGCAGCAGTTCCTGGCCCAGCAGACGATCGAGGCCGAGACCGTCGGCAGCCCGCTCGTCAACATCTCGATCTTCGCGGTCTTCGTCATCGTGACCATGGCCGTGGTGATCAAGGCCAGCAAGAAGAACGCCACCTCCGCGGAGTTCTTCACCGCGGGCGGCGGCTTCTCCGGACCGCAGAACGGTGTCGCCATCGCCGGTGACTACCTCTCCGCGGCGAGCTTCCTCGGCATCGCGGGCGCCATCGCCGTCTACGGTTACGACGGCTTCCTGTACTCCATCGGCTTCCTCGTCGCGTGGCTCGTCGCCCTGCTTCTCGTCGCCGAGATGTTGCGCAACACCGGCAAGTTCACGATGGCCGACGTGCTGAGCTTCCGCCTCAAGCAGGGCCCGGTGCGTACCGCCGCCGCGTTGTCGACACTCACGGTGTCGTTCTTCTACCTGCTCGCGCAGATGGCCGGAGCCGGCGGCCTCGTCGCACTGCTCCTCGACATCTCGGATCGCACGGGACAGTCCATCGTCATCGCGGTCGTCGGCGTCCTGATGATCGTCTACGTCCTCGTCGGCGGTATGAAGGGCACCACCTGGGTGCAGATCATCAAGGCCGCGCTGCTCATCGCCGGTGCCGGTCTCATGACGGTGATGGTGCTGGCCAAGTTCGGCTTCAACCTGTCCGAGATCCTCGGCAGCGCGCAGACCATGGTCGGCGACTCGGTCTCCGAGACCGTCGCCGCGCGTGACGTTCTCGCCCCCGGCGCCCAGTACGGCGGCTCGGCCACGTCGCAGCTGAACTTCGTCTCGCTCGGTATCGCCCTGGTGCTCGGCACCGCCGGCCTGCCGCACGTGCTCATGCGCTTCTACACGGTGCCCACCGCCAAGGAAGCCCGTCGCAGCGTCGTCTGGGCGATCGCGCTGATCGGTGCGTTCTACCTCTTCACGCTGGTGCTCGGCTACGGCGCCGCCGCCATCGTCGGACCGGACCGCATCCTCGCCGCGGCCGGCGGACAGAACGCTGCCGCACCGCTTCTCGCGTTCGAACTCGGCGGGGTGATCCTGCTGGGCGTCATCTCGGCGGTCGCCTTCGCGACGATCCTCGCGGTCGTCGCCGGCCTCACCATCACGGCGTCCGCGTCCTTCGCTCACGACATCTACGCCGGTGTCATCAAGAAGGGCAAGGTCGACGACAAGAAGCAGGTCCAGGTCTCTCGCATCACCGCCGTCGTCATCGGCATCCTCGCCATCGGTGGCGGCATCCTGGCCAACGGACAGAACATCGCCTTCCTCGTGGCGCTGGCCTTCGCGGTCGCCGCGGCGGCCAACCTGCCGACCATCCTGTACTCGCTCTTCTGGCGACGCTTCACCACGCGCGGCGCGCTGTGGAGCATGTACGGCGGTCTGATCTCCACCATCGTGCTCATCATCTTCTCCCCGGCCGTGTCCGGCTCGGCGACGGCGATGATCAAGGGCTCGGACTTCGCCTGGTTCCCCCTGTCGAACCCGGGCATCGTCTCGATCCCGCTCGCCTTCATCCTCGGCATCGTGGGAACGCTGACGAGCAAGGACAACGAGAGCACCGACAAGGCGGCGGAGATGGAGGTGCGGTCCATGACGGGCGTCGGCGCCGAGAAGGCATCCGCTCACTGACATCTCGACGACAGTCCGATCGCGATGCGGGCCACTACGAGCACACCCACCGGCTAGTCTGACGCGGTGGCGAAACTCGAGGTGGTCCGCATCGTTCCTCTGTCCGCGGAGGATGCCTGGAACGGCGCATCCGATCTGACGCGGTACGAGGAATGGCTCAGCATTCACGACGGGTGGCGCAGTGACCTGCCCGCCGAACTGTCCGAAGGCACGCAGATGGCGTCCGTGGTGTCGGTCAAGGGCATGCGGAACCGGGTGCAGTGGACCGTGAAGAAGTACTCCCCGCCGCGCGAGCTCGAGCTGAAGGGCGCGGGCAAGGGCGGGGTCAAGGTCTCGCTGAAGCTCACCGTCGCGGAGAAGAAGGACGGCTCCGAGCTGAAGATGACGATCGATCTCGGCGGCGCGCCCCTGTTCGGTCCCGTGGGATCCGGTGTGGCGCGGGCGCTCAAGGGCGACATCGAGAAGTCCGTCGACACGTTCGTCACCGTCTTCTCCTGAGCGTCAGGACAGTACGACCCCCGTCGCGCACGCGGCGATCACCAGCACCAGGGCGACCGCGTCGGATCCGTGCGGGCGACGTCGGCCCGACGTGATGCTGCCGCTGCCGCCGCGCACCGCGATCGCCTCGCCCATGTCGGCCGACCGCCGGATGGCCACCGACATGATGGCGGCCATGATGTCGATGAGGAATGTGTCCTGCGTCTTGCCGCTGCGCGTGCTCTTGCGGGGTCGGAGCTTGCGTGCGGCCACCAGCGTGTAGACGTCGTCGACCAACATCGGCAGCGACCGCAGCAGCAGAGCCATCGAGACGGCCCACTCGTCCACGGGCGCACCGACTCTGCGCAGGGGCGACAACAGAGTGGCGATGGCCGGTGCGATGTCCGCCATCGACGTCGTCCAGGCCACGGTGAGCGTCGCCCACAGCAGCACGACGCCGAACAGGATGCCGCGGAAGTAGATCCACACGGCGTCGACGCCGACCACCGAGTTCACCGCGGCACCGAACGCGACCAGTCCCCAGAGCCACCACGGCGGAACGGGGATCGCGAACACCGGGACCCGCGCGGCGATCGCCGCGAGCAGCAGGACGACGGACACCGCGGCGAGCATCGGCCAGGTCGGGTAGACCACCAGCGACCCGCCCAGCAGCGTGACCGCCACGAGTTTCGTTCCCGCCCAGAGTCGGTGGACCGACGTCTCCCGCGGAAGTTCGCGGAGCAGCGTGCCTCTCATCGGGTCACTCCTCGTTCCATGGTGTCGTCGGTGGACCCCAGCTGCAGGGTGCCGTGGTCGAGCACGACGGTGCGCGATCGGACGGACGCCAGGGTGTCGACGTCGTGCGAGATGATGACGAGGGTGAGCCCTGTGCGGCGCAGATGGGTGAGCAGAGCGGTGATCTCCCGTCGACCCGGCGGATCGAGTCCGGCGAGCGGTTCGTCGAGCACCAGGACGTCCGGCTTGCCCACCAGCAGTCCGGCCAGCGCGACGCGCCGCATCTGCCCGCCACTCAGTTCGTCGACACGCGCGCCCGCGATGCGGCGATCGAGTCCCACCTGGTCGAGAACACGGCTGACGTCGATGGTGCCCACGTCGGTTCCTCCCGCGGCCTCGATGTCCTCGGACACGGTGCGGCGCTGCAGTTGCAATCGAGCGTGCTGGAACGAGAGCGCGACGGTGCCGACGGACGACGACGTGGCCTTGCCCGAGAGCTCGCACGTGCCCTCGGAGGGCTTCGTCAGGCCGGCCATGATCCAGGCCAGCGTGGATTTGCCGGAGCCGTTGCCGCCGATGACGAGCAACCCCTCGCCGCGATGCACCGTGAGGTCGATTCCCTCGAGCGCGCGGGTGGCCCACGGACCGCGTCGGTCGTACACGTGTCCGACGCCGCGCAGCACCAGTAACGGTGGTCCGGGCGGCGGCAGCGGATCCGTCCGCAGCGGAGTCGACGACATCCAGTTCGGGTCGTGCATCACCCGGCGGCCGCGGTGCAGCCGTACGACGTCGTCGGCCAGCGCTGCCTCGGTCGCGCGATGGGTGATGAGGACGACGGCCATGCCGTGGCGACGGGGGAGCCGGGCGAGCAGTTCGACGAGATCGCGCTGACCCACCGGGTCGATCATTGCGGTGGCCTCGTCGGCGACCAGCAGCCGTGGTTCGCGAGCCAGCGCCGCGGCGACGGCGAGGCGCTGCAGTTCGCCACCGGACAGGCTGCCGGTGTCGCGCAGCCCGTACCCGGCCAGGCCCACTTCGGCGAGCAGGGCCTCCACACGGTCCGGTGTCGGCCGCGCCGCCGCCGGCAGGCCCCACACGACGTCGTCGGCCACGCGGGTGCCGAGGATCTGGGACTCGGGGTGCTGCAGGATCATCGCGGTTCCGCCGATCAGGCCGAGCCCGGTGGAACCCGTCCGGTCGATCCGGCCGCCCGTCGGCTCGGTGCCCACCAGGATGCGAGCGAGGGTCGACTTGCCGGATCCGTTGGCGCCGACGACGGCCACGAAACGGCCGGGCACGATCTCGAGATCGAGTGGGCCCAGCGCGTCGTCGTGACCGCCCCGGTAGCGGTAGGTCACGCCCGTCAACCGCACGGGCACGGGGTGCGGTGCGGCCGCGTCGTCGGGGGTGACCACGACGTCGGGCAACTCGCCCCGCGACGCCAGCTCGCCGAGGCGGGACAGGGTGGCGCGCAGCACCCACCACGCGACGACGCCGCTGACGGCCGTCGACACAAGCGCCGAGACGAAGACGAGCACCCACCAGTACCCCAGGGCGAAGGAGGCGTAGTCGGCCACGGCGGTGGCGACGTCCTCGGCGGGTGCGATCCTGCCGACGATGTCCGCACTGCCGCGGATCGAGTTGTCGAGGACGGTGAGGAATAGCTCGCGTAGTCCGCTGAGGATCAGCAGCATCAGCACGGAGAGGGCGCCCACCACGGCGCCGGTGAGCAGCGAGAGGGTGAGCACCGACGTGAACCCACGTCCGCGTCGGACGCTCACTCCGACGATCCCGGCCAGCACTCCGGAGATCGTCATGGTCAGCGCGGTGCCGAACCCGCCCGCGACGAACGACACGAGCATGCCGGCGGTACCGGCGACGGCCAGTGCCCGCAGGCGGTGGCGGTGGGCGATGACGGCCAACGGGACGATGGCGACGATCTGCAGCGCACCCGCCACGGGAATGAGGGCGCCGATCACCGAGAACGCGACGGCGAGGGCGGTCATCACCGATCCGGTCGCGAGTTCGTCCGGGTGTAGCGTCTTCGTACCGCGACCTGTGGCCGTCCTGGATCTCACCCCTCGAGTGTGCCACCGGCGTGTCCGGTTCCCGTTCCGACGGAGACCCGCGGAACGAGAAAGTGAGCCATGACGTCCGACTCCGACGCCGCCGTGCAGATCACGCGCCCGAGACGCGTGCACCGGGCCTGGATCGTCGCCGCCGTGGCGTTCCTCGCACTCCTCGGGGCCGCGGGGTTCCGCGCCGCTCCGTCGGTGCTGATGGTGCCGATCACCGACGAGTTCGGCTGGTCGCGCGGCGTGCTGTCCGCGGCGGTGGGTGTCAACCTGCTGCTCTTCGGGCTGACCGCACCGTTCGCGGCGGCACTGATGGACCGCTTCGGCATCCGGACGGTGACGTCCGTCGCCCTCACCGTCGTGGCCCTGGGCAGCGCCCTCACCGTGTTCGTCACCGCGCCGTGGCAGATCCTGCTGACGTGGGGACTGCTCATCGGCCTGGGTACCGGATCGATGGCACTCGTCTTCGCCGCCATGGTCACCGACCGCTGGTTCGTGCGGCGGCGCGGGCTCGTGTCCGGCATCCTCACGGCCGGGTCCGCGACCGGTCAGCTCATCTTCCTGCCGGTGGTCGCCGCGCTCGCCGACAGCTCGGGATGGCGGACGGCGTCACTGGTCGTGGCGGGCGGTGCGCTGGCCGTGGTGCCGTTCGTCCTGCTGTTCCTGCGGAACTCCCCGGAGGAGGTGGGGGAGCTGCCGTACGGGGCGACCGAGCAGGCCGCCCCGGTGCTCGTCACGGGGAATCCCGCGATGCGGGCGATCCGAGCACTGCGGGACGCGTCGTCCGTGCGGACGTTCTGGGCGTTGATGGTGGGCTTCGCGATCTGCGGCGCCACCACGAACGGGCTGGTCGGGGTGCACTTCATCCCGTCCGCGCACGACCACGGCATGCCGCAGACCACGGCCGCGGGACTGCTGGCCGTGGTGGGGATCTTCGACATCGTGGGCACCATCGCGTCGGGCTGGCTCACCGACCGGGTGGATCCGAGACTGCTGCTGGGCGCGTACTACGCCTTCCGAGGCGTCGCCCTGCTGTTCCTGCCGGCGCTGCTGTCCGACGCCCTGCACCCGTCGATCGTGGTGTTCATCGTCGTGTACGGCCTCGACTGGGTCGCCACGGTGCCGCCCACCATCGCTCTGTGCCGCGAGGTGTTCGGCACGCAGGGGCCGCTGGTCTTCGGCTGGGTGTTCGCCTCGCACCAGGTGGGCGCGGGCATCGCGTCCGTGGTGGCGGGGGTCGTGCGCGATGCCACCGGTGAGTACACCGCCGCCTGGTTCGGCGCAGCTGGTCTCTGCGTCGTGGCGGCGGTGCTCAGCGTCGGGATCGCTCGGCGATCAGCCCCGGTAACCGGCTGATTCGCTGCGCGCGGTGGTGGGGCGACGACGTCGACCCGAACCCCCGTTGGAGTTGCCGGCATGACCGCCGCGGGTGGAGCGTCCGCGTCCGGGCTGCTGCTGCTTCGGAGCCGGTGCGGCCTCCTTGGGAGCGGGCTTGACGTAGGCCGCGACATCGCCGACCAGCTCCTGGACGGCCGGTGAGTCGACGGTCACGCGCTGCGGCGCCGCGTCGA
Organism: Rhodococcus sp. NBC_00294; assembly: GCF_036163995.1. Lineage (NCBI taxonomy): Bacteria > Bacillati > Actinomycetota > Actinomycetes > Mycobacteriales > Nocardiaceae > Rhodococcus > Rhodococcus sp. NBC_00294. Next base: position 4,243,144 of record NZ_CP108043.1, on the reverse strand, counting down.
TCTTGGCCTTGCGCATCAGGACCGACAGGTCTCGACGCTGCTCCGGCAGGACGACGGTGACGACGTCGCCGGCGCTGCCCGCACGGGCCGTACGGCCACTGCGGTGCAGGTAGGCCTTGTGCTCGGCGGGCGGATCGACGTGGACGACCAGCTCGACGTTGTCGACGTGCACACCGCGCGCCGCGACGTCCGTGGCCACGAGCACGCGCGCATCGCCGTTGGAGAACGCAGCGAGGTTGCGGTCACGCGCAGCCTGCGACAGGTTGCCGTGCAGGTCGACGGACGGGATGCCGGCCTCGGTGAGTTGACGCGCCAGCTTGCGAGCCTGGTGCTTGGTGCGCATGAAGAGGATGCGGCGACCCTCACCGGAGGCGAGACGCTGGACCAGCGCCTTCTTGCCGTCGACACCGCCCACCTCGAAGATGTGGTGGGTCATCGCGGCGACGGGGGAGTTCTCCTCGTCGACGGAGTGCTGCACCGGGTCGGTGAGGAACTGCTTGACCAGCTTGTCGACGCCGTTGTCCAGCGTCGCCGAGAACAGCATGCGCTGTCCGTGCGAGGGTGTGGCCTTCATGATGCGCGTGACGCCGGGCAGGAAGCCCAGGTCCGCCATGTGGTCGGCTTCGTCGAGCACGGTGATCTCGATGTCGTCGAGCGTCACCAGACGCTGCTTCATCAGATCCTCGAGGCGACCGGGGCAGGCGACGACGATGTCGACGCCGCGGCTGAGCGCGGTGACCTGGCGTGCCTGCGAGACGCCACCGAAGATCGTGGTGACGCGCAGGTTCGACGCCATGGTGAGCGGCTCGAGGGCGGCAGCGATCTGGGTGGCCAGCTCACGGGTGGGGGCGAGGATCAGACCACGCGGGCGGTTGGGCTTGCGGACGCCCGAGAACGTCTCGCCGAGCCGGGACACCATGGGGATGGAGAACGCGAGAGTCTTTCCGCTGCCGGTCTTTCCGCGTCCGAGGACGTCGCGACCCTTCAGCGTGTCGGGCAGGGTGTCCGCCTGGATGGGGAACGGTGACGCGATGCCGGCAGCTGTGAGAGCGCGGACGAGACGGTCACTGACGCCGAGGTCGGCGAAGGAGGGAGAAGTCATGAAGAGTTCGAGTGCCTTTCGGGCATCTGAGCACTCCTGTGGCGGAGCGCAGAATGGCGAGACTGCCGGTGGGCAGTTCCGATCGCCGTAAGAAAAATTCGTGCTGATTCCACGACGTACGCCGCGCACAGTGGCGCAGCAGCGTGCCCAAGTGTAGCCGGTCGGTCGCTGTGACCGCCGTCTCGCAGCGGGTGGGGCCGGTGCCGTGGGCGCTCTGCCGGGTGGAGTTGTTGTGGCGGAACGGGATCGGCAGTGCGTGCACACCCTTTCCGGTGGGCGCACACACTTTCCCGCAGGCTGCAAGGGGTGTGCGCCTGATGGAACCGGTGTGCGGTTCGGAGTACGGGTCTGGTTCGCGTGTGCGCACCCGGGTGATGAGCGCGCGCGGCTGCGGTGGGTGTGCGCTTCGGTGCAAGGCCCGGTAGGGGTGTGCACACCCCCTCTGGTGAGCGCACACCCCTCCCAGCAGGCCGCAGCGGGTGTGCGCTTCACGGAATCGGTGTGCGCTTCGGCGTGCGGGTCTGGTTCGCGTGTGCGCACCCCGTGTGACCAGCGCGCACGGGGCTGCGGTGGGTGTGCGGGAGATGCTGGCCCGGTAGGGGTGTGCACCCCCCCTCTGGTGGGCGCACACCCCTATCAACAGGCCGCAGCGGGTGTGCGCCTGACGGAATCGGTGTGCGGTCAGGCAGTGAACGCCGCGCTCTGCGACCGCACCAGATCGACCAGTGTCTGTTGCGGAATCGTCAGGTCCAGCAGGTGCATCCCCCAGGTCGCGTTCGGCAGCGTGGGCAGGGCCGAGGCTCCGGGGCCGTCGATCATGAGCACGTTGTCACCGTCGCACTGCGCCGTGAGGTTCGGCAACGGCCCCAGCACCGGCGTCCTGGCATTCGCCCCGAGCGACGCCGGGTTGGTGCAGAGGATGCCGTCGCCGCCGTAGCGGGAGTCGGGCGGGGGAGTGCGCGAGAACGTTGAATACGCGACGACGCAACCGGTCTCGCTCGCATCCGTGCACGGGGCGACGGTGGTGAAGTCCGACGTCCGCACCGAGATGCCGGGAATGATCGCGGACACCAGCACTTCTCGGGCTGCGGGATCCGGCTCGATGCGGTTCTGCAGGAGTGTGCGCAGCATGCGTGACCCCTGCGAGTGGCCGAGCAGCACGACACCACGGTTCGAGTCCCGTTGCGCGAGGAAATCGGTCCAGGCTCGATCGATGTCCACGTAGGCCTCGGCGAGTGCCGCGTCGCGTGCGGGACCGTCGGCCGTGGCGAGGCTCAGCAGCGTGGCCTGCCGGTACACCGGAGCCCAGACGTTGCACACGGAGTCGAACGGGCGGGCCTGCGCCGCCGCGGCGAAGGCGAGTTCGGGGGACGCGTCGAGGTTCGCCGACTGCGCCGGTTGCAGAGAGGCGGTGGGGTAGACGTAGAAGCAGTCGACAGGGGCGTCGGTGCCACCACCACACGGATCCGCGGTGCCGGGCCGGCAGAGCCAGGTTGTCGACGGTGCTGCCGACGCGGCCGGCACCGACAGGACGAGTGAGCCGAGCAGGGCTGCCACCAGGAGGAGCGCGCGCGTCATGGCTGGACTGTAGCGGGGCTTTCGGTGCCCTCGGCAGGATTCGAACCTGCGACCTACCCTTTAGGAGAGGGTTGCTCTATCCCCTGAGCTACGAGGGCCGACCCGGCGAGAGCCGGGCTGACGCTCAGCACTGTACCGGGTCGACATGTCTGTCAGGCGCTGGGCGAGATGGCCTCCAGCTTGCGTGCCACCAGTGCGGCCTGCAGGTGCCGCATTCCGGACGGGCGCGTGGGATCGAACCCCGTGAGGTGCGCGATCCGCTTGAGGCGATAGTCGACCGTGTTGGTGTGCAGGTGCAGCTGACGCGCCGAGCGCTGACGGTTGAGGTCGTGGTTGATGTGGATCTCGAGGGTCTCGAGCAGCTCGGGCGAGTTGTCCAATGGGACGAGAACGCGTGACAGGTACGCCCGGCCGGGGCCGGGGCGGGTGAGCTGGTACTCGAGAACCAGGTCGGTCATGCGGTAGACACCGGCGGGTCGACGAAGCTGCTGGGCGAGGTCGAGAAGCTCGTGCACCTGATCCGAGGCGGCCGGCACGTCGTTGACGGAACTGGTGGCGACGGTGGCGGTGACCGCGGTCTCGGCGGCGACGGACATGCGCTCCACGAGAGTGGCGACCCATTCGTCGTCGCGCTCGCCGGGAACGAGAATGGTGCCGCCCTCGGCGGACAGCATCGACAGGGGGGAGCGGTCGCATACGAGGGCCAGCTCGGCCTGCACGCGGCGCAGCTTGCGACGGGCGGTGACCGCGCGCGGCAGGGCGGGGTTGGACTCGTCGGGATGCGCGGCGATGGAGACGGCCAGCACGGTGAACGAGTCGGCGAGCTCGATGCCCGACTGGCGGGCCACCGAACGAGCGTTGTGGCCACTGAGCAGTGCGGTGACGACGGTGTGCGCGGCGGTGTGGTGCTCGCTCGCGACGGCCTGCAGTTCGTCGACGTAGCTGGCCGACGCGGCCGTCGAGATGCGCTCCGACAGGGCGACGAACGCCTTGGCGACAGCCTTGAGATTGCCCGTCGCGCGCTCGGACACCAGGTCCCAGCCCATCTGGATGCCCTCGTGGTAGACGCCGAGGACGGCGCGGAGCGGAACACCCTCGCGGGCCCACTGCGCCGCGCGGCCACCGAGCTCGGCGATGTCCTCGTCCGAGGTGGTGGGTGCGTCGCCGACGCCGACGGCCATGGACAGGCAGGACACCGTCAGTTCCGTGACGTCGGCCCGGAGGGTCGCGCCGAGTGTCGACGTGCGGGTGGCCGCAGCCGGCTGACCCACCGTCCGACGAGCGACGTTCTCGAGGTCGCGTGGCGGCACGCCGGTGCGGCCTGCCACCATGAGTCCGGTGGTGCTCTTCTCCACCGCAGCCGCCTGGGACGACTGCGTGTTCTCGACACTCACGTAACTAGTTCCTTCCGGTCGGCGAGCCGTACGTCCACTCCGTGTCACGTGGCGGTTTCCCTCCACGTCGACGGTCGACTGGCTCGTCACTCGCACAAAAACGGGGCGCAAGTTCAGATTGTAGGGCAATAAAAGTTCATATGTGTAGTTTCGTCCCGCGTTTTCTCGCGGCGCTGTGACCCGAGCCAGGCGGAATCGGACCGTCCTGCGACTCGTCCCAACATCGACGCAAGGCGGCGGTGGCCCGATCGGACCCGTCCTAGCGTCACCTCTCGTCGGCCGGCCAGGTCGACGGAACACGACGCGTCACGGGGGAACCTCATGCCACAGGTGCTGTCACAGATCGAGCTGCTGCGCGAACTGCAGCCGGTAGCGGAAACCAATCTCGAACGCCATCTGACGCTGGCCAAGCCGTGGAACCCCCACGACTACATCCCGTGGAGCGACGGCAAGAACTTCGCGATGCTGGGCGGCCAGGACTGGTCGCCGGAGCAGTCGTCGCTGTCGAAGGTCGCCAAGGCGGCCATGGTCACCAACCTGCTGACCGAGGACAATCTGCCCTCCTACCACCGCGGGCTCGCCGAGAACTTCTCGATGGACGGGGCCTGGGGAACCTGGGTCGGTCGCTGGACCGCGGAGGAGAACCGCCACGGCATCGCGATGCGCGACTATCTCGTCGTCACCCGGAGCGTCGATCCCGTCGCGCTCGAGCAGGCGCGGATGGAGCACATGACGGTCGGTATCGACTCGCCGATGGAGGGCGCCAACCTGCTGCACGGCGTCGCCTACGTGACGTTCCAGGAGCTGGCCACCCGGGTGTCGCACCGCAACACCGGCAAGGCCTGCAACGATCCGATCGCCGACGCACTGCTCGCCCGCATCGCGGCCGACGAGAACCTGCACATGATCTTCTACCGCAACATGTGCTCGGCGGCCATCGAGCTCGCGCCGGATCAGACGATGAAGGCGATCGCCGACGTCGTCATGAACTTCCAGATGCCGGGGCTCAACCAGCCGGACTTCCGTCGCAACGCCGTCCTCATCGCGAAGTACGGCATCTACGACCTGCGCCAGCACCTCGACGAGGTCATCATGCCGGTGCTGCGCAAGTGGGACATCTTCGAGCGCACCGACTTCGGACCCGAGGGCGAGAAGCTGCGCGAGATGGTGGCCGACTACCTGGCCGACCTCGAGAAGCAGGCGGTGCGCTTCGAGGAGTCACGCGACCGAGCACTCGCCCGCGACCGCGAACGCGGCGAAGCCATCGCCGTCTGACAGATCTGACGACCGTCTTCGATCGACCGGCCTCCGGCCTGCCCGTCCTCCGGCCTGCCCGTCCTACATCGCGACGGTCAGCAGGAACGCGACGTCCTCGACGGCCTCCACACTGTGGCGGGCGTCGGGGACGACGAGGAGATCGCCCGCGGAACCTTTCCAGGATCGCTCACCGCTCACCAGTTGCAACTGGCCGCTGAGGACCAGGACCGTGGACTCCCCGTTCAGATCGTGCTCGGCCAGCGAGTTGCCCGCGGCCAGGCCGACGACGGTCTGCCGCAGGCTGCGCTGATGTCCGCCGTAGACGGTGTGCGAACTCCGCCCGCTGGACGCGGTCTTCGCCAGCTTCAGCTGTTGCCGAGCGAGCGCGGTCAGCGATTTCTTGTCCATGCGTCGTATTGTCCCGCTCAGCAGGCCCCGGCGCGGCGAATCAGCGCGTGTAGCGCACGAATCGATAGCGAACATCGGATGCGCTGCTCGTCTGCCAGGCGCCCTCGGTCCGGGTGAACGATGCCGGTACCTCGGGAGCGACCGTGTCGCCGCCGGGGACGTCCAGATCGATCTCGGTCATCTCGACGACATCGGCGTGCGGCAGGGCGAGCCGGTAGATGTCCGCGCCGCCGATGATCCACGTGTCGTGGCCGCCGAGCAGCGCCTCGTCCATCGTGGCGGCACGTGCGGCACCCTCCGCGGACCAGGACGCGTCACGGCTGAGCACGATGTTCGTCCGGCCTGGCAGAGGGCGGAACCGTGCGGGCAACGAGTCCCAGGTACGCCGTCCCATGACGACGCGGCTGGATCCCGTGACCTCACGGAAGTGCGCCATGTCCTCGGGCACCCGCCACGGAATCGTGCCGTCCTTGCCGATGACGCCGCCGTGCGCCTGCGCCCACACCAACCCGATCGTCATACCGCGACGGGTGCCTTGATCGCGGGATGGTGCTGGTAGTCGACGATCTCGATGTCGTCGAAGGTGTAGTCGAAGATCGAGTCACGTGGAGCGAGTCGGAGCGTGGGGGCGGGGAACGCGTCTCGCGTCAACTGCTCGCGTACCTGGTCGACGTGATTGTCGTAGATGTGGCAGTCGCCGCCGGTCCACACGAAGTCGCCCACCTCGAGGCCGGTCTGCGCGGCGACCATGTGCGTGAGCAGGGCGTAGCTCGCGATGTTGAACGGCACGCCGAGAAACATGTCGGCGCTGCGCTGGTACAGCTGGCACGACAGCTTTCCGTCGGCGACGTAGAACTGGAAGAAGGCGTGGCACGGAGCCAGCGCCATGTCGGGGATCTCCGCGACGTTCCAGGCCGAGACGATCATGCGTCGGGAATCGGGGTCGCGGCGGATGGTGTCGATCACCTGCGAGATCTGATCGATGTGGTCGCCCGACGGTGTGGGCCACGAGCGCCACTGCACTCCGTAGACCGGCCCCAGGTCGCCCTTCTCGTCGGCCCACTCGTCCCAGATGGTGACGCCGTTCTCGCGCAGGTAGGCGACGTTGGACTCGCCTCGCAGGAACCACAGCAGCTCGTGCACGATCGACTTGAGATGCACGCGCTTGGTGGTCACCAGCGGGAATCCCTCGGACAGATCGAACCGCATCTGGTGGCCGAACAGGCTGGTGGTGCCGGTCCCGGTGCGGTCGGACTTGGGCGTGCCCTCCGCGAGCACGCGGCGGAGCAGATCCTCGTAGGGCGTCGCGACCATGGCTACACCTTAGGCTCAGGCAGATGAGGACCATGCACGTGATCGGTATCGGCGCGGGGGATCCCGACCAGGTGACCGTCGCGGCGATCAAGGCGATGAACACCGTCGACGTCTTCTTCGTCATCGACAAGGGCGCGCAGAAGCAGGAGTTGGTCGACGTCCGCACCCGCATCCTGCGCGAGCACGTGCCGACCGACCATCGCGTGGTCGAGTTCACCGATCCGCCGCGCGACCGCGCGCCGTCGGACTACGACGACGCCGTCGACACCTGGCACGACCTCCGCGCCCGGATGCTCGCCGACCTCGTGGACGCGGAGCCGTCCGAGTCGGTCGGCGCGATGCTGGTGTGGGGCGACCCGTCGCTCTACGACAGCACGTTGCGCGTGGTGGAGCGGGTGCGCGCGGTGCTCGACAGCCCGTTCGAGGTCTCGGTGATCCCGGGTGTCACCAGTCCGTCGGCGCTCGCGGCCGCGCACCGCATCGTGATGAACCGAGTGGGGGAGCCGGTCCTCACCACCACCGGTCGCCGGCTTCGTGACGAGGGCCTGCCCGACGGCGTCACGGCGGCCGTGGTGATGCTCGACTCGGACTGCAGCTTCCGGTCGCTGCCCGGGTGGAACGTGTGGTGGGGTGCGAACCTGGGCACGCCCGGCGAGGTGACCCTGGCGGGCCCCGTCGACGACATCGGGGACGAGATCGTCGCGCGCCGGGCGGCTCTGCGGGCCGAGGCCGGCTGGGTGATGGACACCTATCTCGTCCATCGACCGTGACTTCCGATTAGGGTCGAGGTGTGCCGGAATTACCCGAGGTCGAGGCTCTCGCGGGCTTCCTCCGTGAGCATGCGCTGGGAGCGGTGATCGGGCGCATCGACGTGGCCGCGTTGAGCGTTCTCAAGACCTTCGACCCGCCGGTCACCGATCTGCAGGGCAAGGACGTCACGGGCGCGGCCCGGTGGGGCAAGCACCTCGGCATCGAGGCCGGCGGGCTCTGGCTCGTCACGCATCTGTCGCGCGGCGGCTGGCTGCGGTGGACGGACAATCCGTCGTCGGCGCCGCCCAAGCCGGGCAAGGGGCCGCTCGCACTCCGTGTCCATCTCTTCACGCCGGAGGGGCTCACGCCCGCGTTCGACCTCACCGAGGCGGGGACGCGCAAGCGGCTCGCCGTGTGGGTCGTGCGCGATCCGCAGGAGGTGCCCGGCATCGCCCGCCTGGGCCCGGACGCCCTCGCGGTGACGGAGCCGGAGTTCGCGGAACTACTCGCCCGCAAGAGTTCTCGGCTCAAGACCGCATTGGTGGATCAGCAACTGCTCGCCGGGATCGGCAATGCCTACAGCGACGAGATCCTGCACACCGCGAAGCTCTCGCCGTTCGCCACCACCGCCTCGCTCACCCCCGAGTCGGTGACCCTGCTGTGGACCACGATGCGCTCGGTCCTGCTCGACGCCGTCGCGCGGTCCGAGGGTCAGGACGCGGCACGGCTCAAGGGCGAGAAGCGGTCCGGTATGCGGGTGCACGCGCGGACGGGCATGCCCTGCCCGGTCTGCGGTGACACCGTGCGCGAGGTCTCCTACGTCGACCGGTCGTTCCAGTACTGCCCCACGTGCCAGACCGGCGGCCGGATTCTCGCCGACCGCCGTCTGTCCCGTCTCGTGAAGTAGCCGATCAGCGGAAGTCCTGCGACGACTCGTTCTCCGTACCGGCCGAGGATCCGGTCGGTGTGTCGTAGCCGCTGAAGCCCTCCCACGCAGCGCGGCGGGATCCGAGCGGATCGTTCTCCATCCGCGTCGCGCTGTCGAAGATCCGAGTGGCGCGCCCGGGCACCTCGTACTGAGTCCAGTCCGCCTCGGGCGCACCGGTTCTCGCGAAGGCGAGCCACTGCTTCTGCACCTCGTCGGTGACAGCCACCGAGCTGCCCCAGTCGCCCAGGATCGCGAAGAACTTCCCGACGCGGGCGCGGTAGACGCCGAACACGGCGAACAGTTCGGAACCGTGCGTCGAGTACAGCTTCAGCAGGTCGAACAACCGCGGTGAGTAGTCGTAGCGGTACACATAGGTGGGCGCGTGCTCGGTGTGCGCGTCCGCGATCTCCAGCGACGGTCGCCAGAAGGTGATGTCGCCGCCGAAGTCGATGGCGGACAGGCCCTTCGGGTATCCGGGGTACTCGGCGAGAATGCGATCCCTGGCCGACGGGTCGGTGTTCGCGAACAGGCGGTCGATGCGCTCGGCATTCGTGGGAAGGGCGTCGAGCCACTTGGGGAACAGGGTGCCCTCGTGCTCGTTGCTGCCGATGATCATCGGGACGGGATGCGCGCGGCCCGATCGGTACGCCTCGAGCGGCGCCTCCGGCACGTAGTCCCCGTCGACGCTGGGGCCGAACGGAATGAGCCCCGGAGTCTCCTTCAGGCTCTTCGAACCCAGCCGGTGAGCCGCCTTCAGCAGGTCGGCCACGTCGGCTCCCGCGAGCGTGTCGGCGGCGGTGTCCGGAGTGGCACCGAGCAACTCGACGAAGTCGCGTCCCCACTTCTCGCTACGGTCGGACGTGGCGACCATGCCCGGCGCCGAGCTCTGCGAGATGGCCTTGTGGAAGAGGCCCTTCGTGGCGGGCACGGTCGTCAACGTGGTGACCGCGTTGCCGCCGGCCGATTCGCCGAAGATGGTGACGTTGTCCGGATCGCCGCCGAATGCGGCGATGTTGCGCTGGACCCACTGCAGCGCGGCGACCTGGTCCCGCAGCCCGAGATTGCTGTCGAAGGTCCGGTCGGGCGTCGAGAACTGTCGGAAGTCGAGGTACCCGAGGGCGCCGAGCCGGTAGTTGAGCGAGACGTAGACGATGTCGCCGCGGCGGACCAGCGACGTGCCCGAGTACATGGAGGTGGCCGACGTTCCCAGCGTGTAGGCGCCGCCGTGGATGAACACCATGACGGGGCGGGGGCCGGCGGGCGTGGTGGCCGGCGCGCTGACGTTCAGCGTCAGGCAGTCCTCGCTGGTGCCCTGTCCCTTGATGGGACCGATGGGGGAGCGGCCCGAGTCCTGGACCGCCGCGTCACCCCAGCGGGTGGCGTCCCGGACGCCCTCCCATGCCGTCGGCGGCTGCGGTGCGCGCAACCGCAGCGGTCCGACCGGCGGCTGCGCGTACGGGATGCCCCGCCACTGCGCGATACCGCGCGCGACGAATCCGCGGACCCGCCCCTCGCTCGTGGTGATCTCTGTCGAAAAGTCTCCCTGCCCCATCCGGCGACTATACGGAGAGCCGAGTGAGCACACTCGGGGTATGACGTTCACCTGTCCCATCGAGATCGTGCAGCTTCTCGTGTCTCCGTCACATGCCTACTTCGGTCGCAGCAAGGACGGGCCCGCCGCCGACGTACGCACGCAGCTGCCGTCGTCCGTCGAGGTGGTGACCGGGAAGGGCATCCGGGGCGACCGGTTCTTCGGCGTCCAGGCGCACACCGAGGCGGCGATCACGTTCCTGGCCGTCGAGGCGTGGGAGACGGCGGTCGCCGAGGCGAACGCCCTGCACCCGGACGACGAGCCGTGGGACGGGGACGTGAGCGTGGCCCGCCGCAACATCGTCGTGCGTGGTCTCGAACTCGACCCGCTCCGGGGCGAGGACTTCGTCATCGACACCGGTGACGGCCCGGTGCTCCTGCGTGGGGGGCGTCCCGCGCACCCGTGCGCGTGGATGGACAGCATGGTGGTGGACGGCACCCGCAAGGCGTTGATCGGACGCGGTGGTCTGCGCACCGCGCCGATCAGCTCGGGCACGCTGCGAGTCGGACCCGGTGTCGTGATCTCCCCGGTCCCACTCGACCCCGCGCGAGCAGCACTGTCCGTACGGCGCGCCCAGCCGCTGCCGCGCGGCTAGCTTCCGCTGCGAGCGGCCTCGAGCAGGCGCAACCACACCTCGCTCATCGTCGGGTAGGACGGGACCGCGTGCCACAGGGTCTCCAGCGGGACGCGGCCGACCACTGCGATGGTGGCCGCGTGCAGGAGTTCCGCGACGCCCTGGCCGACCAGCGTGAATCCGACGATCACGTCGCTCGACGTGTCGATCACCATCGACGCGTGTCCGGCGAAGTCGTCCTGGCGCAGGGAGCTTCCCGCGACGGCGATGTCCATCTCGACCACCCGCACCGGCAGACCGGCGGCCCGCGCCTTCTTCTCGGTGAGGCCCACCGACGCCACCTCGGGGGTGGTGAAGACGACCTGGGGCACCTGGCCGTGGTCGGCACTCGCCCGGAACCTGCTGCCGTCGATCGATCGACCCTCGGCGCGCGCGGCGATGACGTCGCCGCACACGCGTCCCTGGTACTTGCCCATGTGGGTGAGCAGGGCGCGACCGTTGACGTCGCCCACCGCGTAGAGCCACTCGTCCTTCGCCGTCAGATGGTCGTCGACGGCGATCGGGTCCCCGGTGGGGAGGCCCACCGCGTCGAGCCCCAGGTCCTTGGTGGCCGGCCGTCGGCCGGCGGCGACCAGGATCTCGTCGACCTCGAGTGTGTCGTCGCCGATCGTCACCGAGGCGGGCCCACCGTGGAGGTGGCCGTACCCGGTGTCCTGCGCGTCGGGCCGCGACACCGTGGCGACCTGCGACTCGAACAGGATGCGCGCACCCGCGGCGGTCAGAGCGTCGGCCACCGCCGCCCCGGCGAACGGCTCCGATCCGGCCAGCAGCGAGGTTCCGCGCACGATCATCGTGACCTCGGCGCCGAGGGCCAGCAACCATGTCGCCGACTCGCAGGCGACCACGCCCCCGCCGATCACGATGATCCGCTCCGGCACCTCGTGCAGGTTGGTCGAATCGCGGGACGTCCACGGAAGTGCTTCGCGCAGTCCGGGAATCGGCGGCACCGTGGCCGTGGTGCCGGTCGCGAGGACCACCGCGTGCCGAGCGCGCAGGACCCGATCGCCCACTGTCACCTCGCGCTCGCCGGACACCCGGCCGTGACCGCGCACGACGTGGATGTTCGCGCCCTCGGCCCACGACACCTGGGAGGAGTCGTCGAGCCCGTGGGTGAAGCTCTCGCGGCGGGCGAACACCGCGTCGACGTCGAGTCGCGCGTCGCCGACGATCTCGCGGACCCCGGGCATCGCTCGGGCCTGGTTCAGCACGGAGGCGGGCAGGAGCAACGCCTTGCTGGGCATGCAGGCCCAGTACGAGCACTCACCGCCCACCAGTTCGTGCTCGACGATGGCGGCAGTGCGATCACTGCCCGCGATCGCGTACTGCGCCGCGTTCTCGCCGACGGGCCCTCCGCCGATCACGATGACGTCGTACTCGTCGGTGCTGCTGTCGCTCACTGATCCTCCAGAGTTCTGAGTGGGTCGTGGTGGCTAGTGTGTGCCCGATGGGGAGACAGAAGATCGTGATCACCGGGGCCAGTTCGGGTCTGGGCGAGGAGATGGCGCGGCGGTTCGCGGCGATGGGCCGCGACGTGGGGCTGTGTGCCCGGCGGGTGGACCGGCTCGAGGCTCTGCGCGCCGAGCTCACCGCCCGGCATCCGGACATCACCGTGGCGGTCGCCGCGATGGACGTGACGGATCACGAGTCGGTGGTGTCGGGGATCGACGCGTTGCGGGAGACACTCGGCGGGCTCGACCGCGTGATCGTGAACGCCGGTCTCGGAAAGGGCGCGAGGCTCGGCACCGGGCGCGCGGACGCCAACCTCGAGACCGCACGCACCAACTTCGTCGGAGTGGTGTCCCAGGTCGAGGCAGCGCTGGCGGTGTTCCGTGAGCAGAATGCCGGTCACCTCGTCCTCGTGTCGTCGGTGAGTGCCGATCGCGGACTACCCGGATCCAAGGCTGTGTACTCCGCGTCGAAGGCGGGAGTCTCGGCACTCGGCGAGGCGCTGGTCGCCGAACTCCGCCGCACACCCATCGCGGTCACCACGGTGCTGCCCGGATATGTCGCCACCGACATGTCCTCCCGCGCCGGAGACGCCGGTCGACTGATGTCCTCACTCGACGACGGCGTCTCCGCGATGGTCGCGGCCATCGAGAAGGAGGTCGCGCGCTCCGCGCTGCCGGGCCTCACCTGGAAGGCGATCGACGTCGTGTTGCGCGTGCTCCCTCGTCGACTCACGGACGGGCTCGTCTAGCTACTGCAGGTAGTTCTCGACCTGTGAGACGGACTGCGCCTCGGCGTCGTCGGGGGAGAGTCCGGCGTCCTTCTTGGCGCGCCGCTGACGCAGCAGGTCCCAGCACTGGTCGAGTGCCTTCTCGAGCTGGTCGAGCTGCGCCCGCTCCTCGCTCGGATCGAGCTCGCCTGCTTCGGTGCGCGAACGCAACTCGTGCTCGGTGTCGACCAGGTCCTTGATCTTCGCGTAGATGTCGGTCTCACTCATGAACGCACTCACCTCTCTGAAGTCGGTGATGTTCACCGTACTCACCAGAAGTCGGGTGTGAGGTGGTGATGCCCGAGTGCCGTCGCGATCGCGTCGCGAACCTGCTCCACCGAGTGCGTCAACGCAGGATCGGTGACCACCACCGACAGCGTGTAGGCGTGATCGTGGCGGCAGAGATAGGCCGACAGGATGGTCGGCGACGCGGCGGACTGCTCGTGTCGGAGTCCCGGGTGGATCGCCCGCGCGGCGACGCGCACCGCGGGGCGGCCGCCGATGGTGCGCACCGCCTCGGGAAGCGGGCCAATGTTGGAGCACAGAGCATCTCGCCGGCCCGTCGACGGCGCGAGGAGCGCGGCGGCGCGTTCGGGGACCACGTGCAGCAACTCGTCGGGGAAGCCCGCGGGACCGGTCAGCGGGCTTCGGTACGCCGTCTTCGCGCGTCGACGGATGTCGGCCAGTGAGTCGGATTCCGTGATGCGGACCGCCGTCACCGAGATCGCGTTGGCGCCGCCGGCCTCGACCTTCATCGGGACGCCGAGCAGGACGGACCCGTCGGTGTCGCCGGACGTGCCCGAACATCTCAGCGTCGCGACGACGGCCGCGACGACGGACAGGAACACCACGTTCGGAGTGCCCGCTCCGTCGGCGGCGACCCGATCCCACTGCGTCGCTTCGACATCGGTGCTCACGGACAGCGCTTCCCACGCGTCGGGACGGGCCGGCGCAGGAGTTCCGGTCCTCGACGCCTGCAGGTACTGCATCAGTTCGGCGCGCCGGGCGCGACTGACGGCGAGCGCGGAGACGGCCACGGCGGTGCGGCCGACGACGGTCGACAGTGTGGCCAGTGCATCGGCGGTGTCGGTGGTGCCGTCGTCCGGGGCGATCGGGTCCGGGACGCCGGACAGCGCCGCCGCTGCTGCGTCGATGAGTCCGCGTGCGTCGGCGATGACGTGGGAGCACACCAACGAGACGGCGGTTCCGTTCCCGCAGGGCGCCGCGGTCAGACGCCAGCCCGGTCCGTACTCGGGGTCGAGCGAGACGTCGGCGCCCGACTCGGCCCAGCGGACCGGGTCGTCGGTCGGCTCCGTCCACCGGACGCCGGGGCGCCCCGATGCCCGGACCCAGCGCCGACGCGCGCCGGGCAGACGCGAGCTGACGATCCGCACACCCAGACGACCCTCGGCGAGCCGGGCGTCGATCAGGTCGAGAGCGCCGGGGGTGATGGGCTCCTCGGTGACCCAGAGGCCCTGCATCGCAACGGGTATGCCGAAGCCTCGATGTGTGCGGAGGAAGATCTCGTCGACGACGGAGAGGCGAGTCACTCGAGCGGTGCTCCGTGTCGCCCGGCGCCGGACGCAAACTTCTGTGCGCCGTCGAACGCGTCGACGAGCGAGGTGGCACCGTGCCGGAACTCGTTCGCCATCGCCGCGCGGTGGTCCAGGCCCTCCTGCTCGAGCGACGACAGTCGGTCGCCGCGCAGGCACGCCTGCGGGAACTCGGCCAGGGACGCGGCGAGTTCCTCCGCGGCAGCGCGGCAGGTGCCCGTGGGGACGACCCGGTTGGCGAGTCCGAACGTCAGCGCTTCCTGCGCGTCGACGGCACGCCCGGTGAGGATCATGTCCATCGCCCGCGACGTACCGATCGCCCGCGGCAATCGCACCGTTCCGCCGTCGATCAGCGGCACACCCCAGCGCCGACAGAACACACCGAACACGGCGTCCTCGTCGGCGACGCGCAGGTCGCACCACAGCGCGAGTTCGAGACCGCCGGCGACCGCATGGCCGGACACCGCGGCGATGACAGGCTTGGACAGTTCCATGCGTGTGGGCCCCATCGGCCCGTCACCGTGCTCGGTCGCCACGTTCGAGCGCTCGGTGCCCAGTGCCTTGAGGTCGGCACCGGCGCAGAAGGTTCCGCCGTCTCCCCACAGCACCGCGACCGATGCCGTCGGATCCGCGTCGAACTCCTCGAAGGCCTCCACCAGAGCGGCCGCCGTCGGACCGTCCACGGCATTGCGTGCCTCGGGTCGGTGAAGGATCACCGTGACCACCGGACCTCGGCGTTCGATCCGCACGTTCATGGTTCGACCGTACCGCTGCCACGCCCGGTTGTGGTTGTTCACGAGGCCGCCGAAGAAAGTTCGCCCGATGTGTAACGCCCGGACGGGTGGCGGCGACATGGTGTGTGAGACCGTGCCGGTCCGTCAGACCCCCGACCCGACGGACCGGCGCGGTCTCGCTGTACGTCAGCGTCCGCGTTCGCTGCGGTACCAGTCGATCAGCGCACCCGTCGACGAATCGAGGTCCGCGCCCGGGCCGTCCGCATCGGTCAGCACCGGCGTCAGCTCCTGCGCCTGGGTCTTGCCCAGCTCGACTCCCCACTGGTCGAACGAGTCGATGCCGAAGATGACGCCCTCGACGAAGACCTGATGTTCGTAGAGGGCGATGAGCTGACCCACCACCGACGGCGTGAGTTTCGGCGCGAGGATCGACGTCGACGGGCGGTTGCCCGGCATCACCTTGTGCGGCACGATGTCCGCGTCCGTGCCCTCGGCGGCGATCTCCTCCGCCGTCTTGCCGAAGGCCAACACCTTGGTCTGGGCGAAGTAGTTGCTCATGAGCAGGTCGTGCATGCTGCCCGTGCCGTCCGCGGTGGGAAGATCGTCCGTCGGCTCGGCGAAGCCGATGAAGTCCGCCGGCACGAGTCGTGTTCCCTGGTGCAGCAATTGGTAGAAGGCGTGCTGGCCGTTGGTTCCGGGCTCGCCCCAGAAGATCTCGCCGGTGTCCGTCGTGACGGGCGTTCCGTCGGCCCTCACCGACTTGCCGTTCGACTCCATGGTGAGCTGCTGCAGGTAGGCGGCGAACCGGTTCAGATCGTTCGAGTACGGCAGCACCGCCCGGGACTGCGCGCCGAAGAAGCTGGAGTACCAGACGCCCAGCGTGCCCAGCAGGATCGGCGCATTGGACTCGAGCGGCGCCTCGCGGAAGTGCTGGTCGATCAGGTGGAAGCCCTCGAGGAAGTCCGCGAACGCCTCGCGGCCGACGGCGAGCATCACCGACAGACCGATGGCGGAATCGACCGAGTAGCGGCCGCCGACCCAGTCCCAGAAGCCGAACATGTTCGCGGTGTCGATGCCGAAGTTCGACACCTTCTCCGCATTGGTGGACACCGCGACGAAGTGCTGGGCGACGGCGTCGTCACCGAGTGCGGCCGTGAGCCATCGCCGGGCGGCCGTGGCGTTGGTCAGCGTCTCGAGTGTGCCGAAGGTCTTGGAGGCGACGATGAACAGCGTCGACGCCGGGTCCAGATCGGCGAGGGTGCCGACGAGATCGGCCGGGTCGACGTTCGAGACGAAGCGCGCCGAGATGCCCGCGTCGGCGTAGTGCCGCAGAGCCTGGTAGACCATCACCGGACCCAGGTCGGAGCCGCCGATCCCGATGTTGACGACGGTGCGGATCCGCTCACCGGTGGCGCCGGTCCACTCGCCGGATCGCACTCGATCGCTGAAATCGCCCATCCGCGTGAGGACCTCGTGCACGTCGGCCACCACGTCCTGGCCGTCGACCTCGAGTGACGCGTCCGACGGCAGACGCAGCGCGGTGTGCAGCACGGCCCGGTTCTCGGAGGTGTTGATGTGCTCGCCCGCGAACATGGCGTCCCGACGCCCGGTGACGTCCGCTGCGCGTGCGAGGTCGAGCAGCAGTTCGAGCGTCTGCCGCTCGACCCGGTGCTTGCTGTAGTCGATGTACAGGTCGCCCGCGGTGACGGTCAGCTCGCTCCCACGCGACGGATCGTCGGCGAAGAAGTCACGGAGGTGGCGATCGGCCACGGCCTCGTGATGTGAGACGAGCTCGGTCCAGGCTTCGGTGCTCGTGATGTCGGCGCTCATGAGCCCTGACCCTAATCGCTGGGCACCCGAGCCGCTGGGACATGCCGACCGGCCTCCGGCCTGCCCGCTGACATGCGATCGCCGTGCGGGAGTGCGTGACGAGTCCCGCCCCACGGGGTAGACAGTCGGTACCACCGGGCGACCCGGCGAGCAGCGACGAGGAGTGCGAGAGACGTGAGCGAAGGAACGAGCAGCGCAGCGACGACCCGGGAGAAGGACCTGATCGCGTCCGTCCCCACGAAGTTGTGGATCGGAGGCAAGCAGGTCGACGCGGAGAACGGCTCCACGTTCCCGGTTCGGGATCCCTCGACCGGGGAGGTGCTCACCGAGGTCTCGGACGCGAGTCCCGCCGACGCCGCACGCGCGCTCGACGAGGCCGTCGCGGTGCAGAAGTCCTGGGCCGCCACCCCGGCGCGACAGCGCGGCGAGATCCTGCGGGCGGTCTTCGAGTCGATCACCGAGCACGCCGACGACATCGCACTGCTCATGACGCTGGAGATGGGCAAGGCCTTCGCCGAGAGTCAGGCCGAGGTGAAGTACGGCGGAGAGTTCTTCCGCTGGTTCTCTGAGGAGGCGGTCCGCATCGCGGGGCGGTACACGCCGGCGCCCGCGGGCAACGGCCGGATTCTGGTGACCAAACAGCCCGTCGGCCCGGTGCTGGCGATCACGCCGTGGAACTTCCCGCTGGCGATGGGCACCCGCAAGATCGGGCCCGCACTCGCGGCGGGATGCACGATCCTGGTGAAGCCCGCCTCGGAGACTCCGCTGACGATGCTCTACCTGGCGAAGCTCATCTCCGAGGCCGGGCTGCCCGAGGGCGTGCTGTCGGTACTGCCGACGTCGAAGTCCAGCGCTGTCACCGGGCCGTTGATCGACGATCCTCGACTGCGCAAGTTGACCTTCACCGGCTCCACCGAGGTGGGGCGGATGCTCGTGGAGAAGTCGTCGAAGAATCTGCTGCGGACGTCGATGGAGCTGGGCGGCAATGCGCCCTTCGTCGTGTTCGACGACGCGGACATCGACGCCGCCGTCGAGGGGGCGATGCTCGCCAAGATGCGCAACGGCGGCGAGGCCTGCACGGCCGCCAATCGGTTCCACGTGCAGAACTCGGTCAAGGACGAGTTCGTCGCCAAGGTGACCGAGAAGATGCGCGCCATGACGGTCGGGCGGGGCAGTGATCCGGACACGAAGCTCGGACCGCTGATCAACGAGGAGCAGCGTGACACGGTGGCCGAACTCGTCGACGACGCGGCGTCCAAGGGCGCGACCGTCGCTCTCGGCGGCACTGCGGAGGACGGGCCGGGCTGGTTCTACCCCGCCACCGTGCTGACCGACGTGGCCGGCGACGCCCGAATTCTGAGCGAGGAGGTCTTCGGACCGGTGCTCGCGGTGCGCGGCTTCGAGACCGAGGAGGACGGCATCGCTGCGGCGAACGACACCGAGTTCGGCCTGGCCGCGTACATCTTCACGCGGGATCTGGACCGGGCGCTGCGCGTGGCGGAGGCCGTGGAGACCGGCATGGTGGGTGTCAATCGCGGGGTGATCTCCGACGCGGCCGCACCGTTCGGTGGGATCAAAGCGTCGGGATTCGGTCGCGAGGGCGGAAGCGAGGGGATCGAGGAGTACCTCGAGACCAAGTACATCGCCCTGCAGTGATGCGGTGAGGCACGGGAACCGCCCGTCGTCTGGGCGGTTCCCGGTCGAGCTCTACGAGCGGTGGACTCAGTGTCCGAGGCGGCCGCGGCCCAGGCGGAGCAGGAGCATGGCCAGCGTGTGACCCTCCTGGCCGAGGTCGCTGAAGCGCTGGAGGACCTTCATCTCGCGGCTGTGGACGAGGCGGGGTCCGCCCTGTGCCATCCGCGTCTGACCGATGGTGCGGGAGACCTCCGAGCGGCGCTTCACGGCGGCGAGGATCTCGGCATCGAGGCGGTCGATCTCCTTGCGGAGCTCGTCGATCTCGGCTTCGGACGTCGGCAGGTTCGCGTCGTCGGCGTGATCGTTCGACTCGGACGATGCCGATGCTGCGGTGGTGTGAATCGCTGTGCTCATATCAACTCCTCGTGTCAGAACGTGTGTCGCTCTGCTCTCACGTTCTGTTACGCGATTTCCACGAATTTCCGCGGAAGTCACGAAACGCCTGGTCACTACGGTCGGGTGCAGTCGGTGTGATGCCGTTCGCCGGTCGAGCCCGGGCAAGAGTATGCCCGTGTCACTCCCCACGTAAAGAAGGAGCAATTGCAGATCGGCGTGATACGGCGAGCGGCAGAACTCCGACACGACAGGGATTCGGCGCCCACGGCCCGAGTGATGGTGTCGGTGTCGGTGACCGCCGGTAATCTGGACGGACGATGAACACACAGTCACCCGCACGCGCCACCAGGTCCTCGGACCAGCTCCTCGAGGGCCTCAATCCCCAGCAACGCGAGGCAGTGATGCACTCGGGGGGACCGTTGCTCATCGTGGCGGGCGCCGGTTCGGGCAAGACCGCGGTGTTGACCCGTCGCATCGCGTATCTCCTGGCGGAGAGAGATGTCACACCCGGCCAGGTCCTCGCGATCACGTTCACCAACAAGGCCGCGGCGGAGATGCGGGAACGCGTCGTCCAGTTGGTCGGGCCGCGGGCCAACTTCATGTGGGTGAGCACGTTCCACTCGAGCTGCGTGCGGATCCTCCGGAGCCAGGCGGCGCTGCTTCCCGGCCTCAACTCGAACTTCTCCATCTACGACGCGGACGACTCGCGTCGGCTCCTCACGATGATCGGCAAGGATCTGCAGCTCGATCCGAAGAAGTTCTCGTCGCGTCTGCTGGCGACGCAGATCTCCAATCTGAAGAACGAGCTGATCGATCCGGACCAGGCCGTCGCCGACGCGGAGAAGGAGCCGGCCGAGCTGCCGGCCGTCATCGCGAAGGTCTACGGCCACTACCAGCAGCGTCTGCGGGCGGCCAACGCGTTCGACTTCGACGATCTCATCGGCGAGACGGTGGCACTGCTGCAGAGCCATCCGGACGTCGCCGAGTACTACCGGCGCCGCTTCCGCCACGTCCTCGTCGACGAGTACCAGGACACCAACCACGCGCAGTACATGCTGGTGCGCGAGTTGGTGGGCACCGGATCGACGGCGGAGGGCGACGTCGCGGCAGTTCCCCCGAGCGAACTGTGCGTGGTGGGCGACGCCGACCAGTCGATCTACGCGTTCCGCGGCGCGACCATCCGCAACATCGAGGAGTTCGAGCGCGACTATCCGGATGCGCGGACCATCCTGCTCGAGCAGAACTACCGGTCCACCCAAACCATCCTGGCGGCAGCCAACGCCGTCATCGCGCGCAACACCAACCGTCGTGACAAGCGGCTGTGGACGGACACCGGCGACGGCGATCCGATCATCGGCTACGTAGCGGACAACGAGCACGACGAGGCCAAGTTCGTGGCGTCGGAGATCGATCGGCTGGTCGACGGCACCGACTACAAGTACTCCGACGTCGCGGTGTTCTACCGGACCAACAACTCCTCGCGCGCGCTCGAGGAGATCTTCATCCGCCTCGGTCTGCCCTACAAGGTGGTGGGCGGTGTGCGCTTCTACGAGCGCAAGGAGGTACGCGACGTGGTCGCGTACCTCCGCGTGCTGGCCAATCCGGACGACACGGTGAGCATGCGGCGCATCCTCAACACCCCGCGCCGCGGCATCGGCGATCGTGCCGAGGCCTGTGTCGCCGTGCACGCCGAGCGGAAGAACATCAGCTTCAACGCCGCGCTCCTCGATGCCGCGGCCGGCTCCGTTGCGCTGCTCAACACGCGCGCGCAGAACGCCATCGCGTCGTTCATGGAGATGATCGGCGAGCTGCGGGCCACCATGAACGCGACCGATGCCGACGGAAACGACGTCGCGGACATCGGCGACATCGTCGAGGCGGTGCTCGACCGCACGCGGTATCGCGCCGAACTCGAGGCCAGCTCGGATCCCCAGGACGGCGCTCGCCTCGACAACCTCAACGAACTGGTCAGCGTGGCCCGCGAGTTCAGTGCCGACGCACGCAACCTTCAGGGCATCGAGGATCTCGAGGTGGGGGTCGACATCAACGCGGACCTCGACGTCGCGTCCGCAGAACCAGAGGACACCGACGGTGTGGCCGAGCCGGGTTCGCTCGCCGCCTTCCTCGAGCGGGTCTCGCTGGTGGCCGACACCGACCAGATCCCGGACAACGGCGACGGTGTCGTCACGCTCATGACGCTGCACACGGCCAAGGGGCTCGAGTTCCCGGTCGTGTTCGTCACCGGGTGGGAGGACGGCCAGTTCCCGCACATGCGAGCGCTCGGTGATCCTGCGGAGTTGTCCGAGGAGCGTCGACTCGCCTACGTGGGCATCACGCGTGCGCGGCACCGGCTCTACCTCACTCGCGCGATCATGCGCTCGGCGTGGGGGCAGCCCATCAACAACCCCGAATCGCGCTTCCTGCAAGAGGTTCCGCAGCATCTCATCGACTGGAAACGGGAGGATCCCGGCGTCGGCAGCGGGTTCGGTTCCAGTGGTGGCTCGGGGCGCCAGCGCGACTGGACGTCGAATCCCCGTGGTGGATGGTCCGGTGGGTCGTCGCCGTCGGCCACCCCGACACCCAGCTTCGGCAAGGCCCGGTCCAACAACACCCTGACGCTCGCCGTGGGTGATCGCGTGAGCCACGACAAGTACGGTCTCGGGACCGTCGTCGAGTCCGAGGGATCAGGTCAGCGTGCGATGGTGCTGATCGACTTCGGCACGTCCGGTCGCGTGAAGATGATGCTCATCGGCGGAGTGCCGATGACCAAGCTGTGAGAGGGCACGGAAGAAAGGTCCGGCGCCACCGTCCATGACGGTGGCGCCGGACCTTCGACGTGAGTGGAGGTGGGAACTCAGTCGCGCTCGGGGCCGAGAGCGATACCGCGGGACGCCAACCAGGGGAGCGGGTCGATCTTGTTGTCCCCCGTGAGGTGGACCTCGAAGTGGAGGTGCGGGCCGGTGGACTGGCCGCGGTTGCCCATCTTGGCGATCTCGTCGCCGGCCATGACCGTCTGGCCCACCTGGACCTCGGACGAATCGATGTGGCCGTACACGGTGATGGTGCCGTCGGCGTGCTGCAACCGGACCCACAGTCCGAAGCCGGCCGCGGGGCCCGAGTCGATGACGGTGCCGTCGGCCACGGCGTACACCGGCGTGCCGATGGCGTTGGCGATGTCCACGCCGGCGTGCAGCGTGCCCCACCGCGAGCCGAAGCCGGAGGTGTAGGTGCCGAGCGCGGGCAGTGCGAAGAGGGGACGCCGTGCGGCGGCCTCGCGAGCCTCGCGCTCCTCGCTGAAGCGCTGGCCCTTCGCGAGGAGCTCCGAGAACTGGCCCAGGTCGACCGGTGCGGCGATGTTGAGGATCTGCGGTGCCGCGGAGGTGGAGGGGGCCGTGACGGGCGCTCCGGTCGACGTGGCGGTGGGCACCGAGTCGACGTGCGCGGCCGGCTGGTCCGCGACGATGCCGGCGGCGGTGGAGCTGTCGACGATTCCTGCGGACGCGGCAGCTGCCGGGGCCTGGCCG
The DNA here is from genome assembly GCF_036163995.1 of Rhodococcus sp. NBC_00294. Classification (NCBI taxonomy): domain Bacteria; kingdom Bacillati; phylum Actinomycetota; class Actinomycetes; order Mycobacteriales; family Nocardiaceae; genus Rhodococcus; species Rhodococcus sp. NBC_00294. The sequence goes on along the minus strand of NZ_CP108043.1, from coordinate 4,220,301 downwards.
GCGGCGAGCGCGTACTCGGAGGTCTCGGTGCGCTCGGCGGGCTGTGCGTTGTCGATCGCGGCCTGGCCGGCAGCGACGACCGCACCTGCGGCCACGGCGACGACAGCGACGCGTCCCTTGAGGGCGGACGGCGGAGCGGGGATGCGATGGGCGCCGCTGCGCTTGACGGCGATCTCGTCCGCGATGGCAGCCGAGGTCACCGACGGTGCTGCTCCGGCCGGAGCGGTGACGAGGAAGGACGTCGCCGGTACCGAGCGGCGGCGGCGCGTGGACGCATCGCCGACGGCGGCCGGGGTGTACGCGGGCGCGGACGCCACGTAGTCGCTGGACTCGTGCGCACGGTCCCAGGGGGACGATGCTGCATCGGTCGAGAGGGCTTCGAGGGGGCCGGTGTCGGTCAGATGACCGTCCGCCGGCGTGAACACGGTGGTGTCGTGCTCGAACTGCTGGGCCTCGTACTGCTGGGAATCGAACCGACTGTCGTCGGTGGCGTCCGAGACGAAGCGTGAGCGTGTGAACGGAGTTCGGTGGTGCTGCAAGACCTGCCGTCCTCCTGATTCGTGACCTACCCGTGATGTGGAACCTCGTGGACGGTAACGAAATGGTCGCGGCGGGCGCAAGCCAAACGGCTTCTCGGGTCACATATGTGAGGTGGCTCACAAGGTGTCCTGGGTTTACTCGAGGACGAGTCCCGACGCCGATCAGGCACATCGGTGATCTTCCTGTGATCGAGGCGAGCGGCATCACGATCGACGGACACGAGGACCGGATACCGTTCGTCATCGTGACACAGCCGACATCCGCGGGCCGTCGTACCTCAGGTTCCGCGTCCGACCCCGTCCGGCTCGGTGCCCGCGCTCTCGGAGTTGTCGGAGCGCTGGCGGTGGCGGCCGCTCCGTACGTTCCCGTCGTCGGCGGCGCCGACGTGGGTCCCCCGGTGCGGGGCGCGGCCGCCGTCTCGTCGGCGCTCTGGGCGGCGATCGCCCTGCTGCTCCTGGTGCGCGCGACCTGGCCGATCGTCTTCCCCGTTCTCGCGACGCTGGGCGCCGTCGCACTGGGATCGATCGTGGCCGATCTCCAGCTGTTCGTCGGAGCGATCGACGCCGACCGGCTGGAGCTGTTCCGTCCGATCTCGGCCGGCGCGCTGGAGGCGGGCCCCGGAGCCGTGGTGGTGACGCTCGGGCACGCGCTCGTCGTCGTCGCCGGGGTGCTGGCGGCACTCGCGCTGGCGCGGACGGTCGAGTGGGACGACGTCGACGAGGATCCCGTCGCTCGTCGATCGGCATCGGTCGTGGTCGCCGCGGGGGTCGCGGGCGCTCTCGCACTCGCCGCCTCGTTCCTCCTGCCCGCGTACGTGAGCACCGATGCCGTCGTCCTCGCTCCCGCTCCGGTCGCCGGACCCGTCGCGTCGGCTCTCGGCGGTGGACTGTCCGCGGTCGCGGTGCTGGTGGGTGTGGCCTACGCGTTCTCGTCGACCAGCAGGTCCGCGGCGGTCGGCGCACTGACCGGTGTGGTCGCGGCGTCGGCGACCGTCGTCGGCGTCCGCCTGGCTGCCGCGCTGGGGGCGGGCGACCGCATCGACCTCGGCGCGGGCACGGTCGTCGGAGTCGGCGGGCTCTTCGTCCTCGGCGTGGCCACGGTGGCGACGGCGCGCGCGACCTCCGGACCCACGACCTCCGTGCCCCGGCTCGCACGGTCCGCCGCTCCCTCGAACTCGACGCGGCGGCACGTCGTCGCGGGAGCGGTGACCGTCCTGACGGGCATCGCTCTCGGTGTCGGCGCCGTCCTGCCGCTTCTCGACGTCTCGACCGGCTCCGTCCCGACGGTGGTGGGGGATCGGGCGGTGGCCGCGTACGCCGTCGTGACCGTCGTCGGCGGCGTGCTGTTGCTCTTCTCGGAGTTCGCCGCCGCGGTGCGGCCTGCGGTGCCGCTGATCGTCACGGGCCATCTGGCGCTCGCGGCCGCGGTGCTGCAGGCGCTCGTGCTGGGCGTCGGTATCGACGGCGTGTCCGTCGGTGCGGGCGGCTGGCTGCTGGTCGTCGGCACGCTGCTCGGTCTGCTCACGCTCGCGCTCGTCGCCGCGGCGGGCGCCTCGGAGCGGGACGGCGTCGACACCAGCGATCTGGACGGGGCCTCGCGCCCCCTCGCAGCCGCGCTGGCCGTCGCGGCCGGGGTCGCCGCACTGGGGCTGCTCCTGCCGCAGTACGACGTGGTTGGGGAGACCGGCGGCTGGATCGGGGCGCTGCCGTGGGGGTGGGACGTGTGGGGGCGGCTGGTACTCGTGGCCGCCGTCCTGATCGGCGCCGCCGTCGCGGCCCGCGCTCGGGCGTCGCGCGCCGCGGCGCTCCAGATCGGTTCCGCGGTGGCTCTGGCGGGTGTCGCGCTGAGCCCGATCCTCGGCGGCGCGGGCCCCGACGTGACGGCGTCGTCGGGGGCCTTCGTGACCGCTGTCGGCGCTGCGGCATCGGCGCTGGTGGCGGCGGGATTTTTTCGTACTGGCGAGTAGATGTCGGCGCAGGTCGGTGATCTGAACCACAAGTTCGACGGGCTGTCGATCAGGCCTCTCGGTGGAAAGTTACAGTCGCAAGTCGGACCCGCTCCTACCCCTCGAGCGGGCGTCAACGCAGACGAGATGGTGAGCTGATGGATCTCTTCGAATACCAGGCGAAGGAACTCTTCGCCAAGCACGAGGTTCCGACGTCGGCAGGTCGTGTCACGGACACGGTCGCCGGTGCACGACAGATCGCCGAAGAAATCGGCAAGCCTGTCATGGTCAAGGCCCAGGTGAAGGTCGGCGGCCGCGGCAAGGCCGGCGGCGTGAAGTACTCCAAGGACGTCGCCGAGGCCGAGGCGAACGCGGAAGCGATCCTCGGACTCGACATCAAGGGCCACGTCGTCAAGAAGCTCCTCGTCGCCGAGGCCAGCGACATCGCGGAGGAGTACTACATCTCCTTCCTGCTCGACCGCACGAACCGCACGTACCTCGCGATGTGTTCCGTCGAGGGTGGTGTCGAGATCGAGGTCACCGCCGAGGAGAACCCCGACGCGCTCGCCCGCATCCCCGTCGACGCCGTCAAGGGTGTCGACCTCGCCTTCGCGCGTGAGATCGCCGAGGCCGGCAAGCTTCCCGCCGAGGTGCTCGACGCCGCGGCCAACACGATCCAGAAGCTGTGGGACGTCTTCATCAAGGAAGACGCGCTGCTCGTCGAGGTCAACCCCCTCGTGCGCACGCCGGACGACCAGATCCTCGCCCTCGACGGCAAGGTCACCCTGGACGCCAACGCGGACTTCCGTCAGAAGGGCCACGCCGAGTTCGAGGACGCCGACGCGGCGGACCCACTCGAGGCGAAGGCCAAGGAGAACGACCTCAACTACGTCAAGCTCGACGGACAGGTCGGCATCATCGGAAACGGTGCCGGACTGGTCATGTCGACCCTCGACGTCGTCGCGTACGCCGGTGAGGCGCACGGTGGCGTCAAGCCTGCCAACTTCCTCGACATCGGCGGCGGCGCCTCGGCAGAGGTCATGGCCGCAGGCCTCGACGTCATCCTCGGCGACTCGCAGGTCAAGAGCGTGTTCGTCAACGTCTTCGGCGGAATCACCTCGTGCGACGCGGTTGCCAACGGCATCGTCGGCGCTCTGAAGACGCTGGGCGACACCGCCTCCAAGCCGCTGGTCGTCCGCCTGGACGGCAACAAGGTCGAAGAAGGCCGGAAGATTCTCGCCGATGCTGCGCACCCGTTGGTGACACTGGCCGAGACCATGGACGAAGGCGCCGACAAGGCCGCCGAGCTGGCTGCGAAGTAGAGGGCACCGAAACTATGTCTATTTTCCTGAACAAGAACAACAAGGTCATCGTCCAGGGCATCACCGGCGGCGAGGGCACCAAGCACACCGCCCTGATGCTCAAGGCCGGCACGCAGGTCGTCGGCGGCGTCAACGCTCGCAAGGCCGGGACCACGGTCAAGCACACCGCAGCCGACGGTTCCGACGTCGAGCTGCCCGTGTTCGCCAGCGTTGCCGAGGCCATGGAGAAGACCGGAGCCGACGTGTCCATCGCGTTCGTGCCGCCGGCATTCTCCAAGGACGCCATCGTCGAGGCCATCGACGCGGAGATCCCGCTGCTCGTCGTCATCACCGAGGGAATCCCGGTGCAGGACAGCGCGTACGCGTGGGCCTACAACGTCGAAAAGGGCAAGAAGACCCGCATCATCGGGCCGAACTGCCCCGGCATCATCACCCCCGGCGAGGCACTGGTCGGCATCACGCCCGCCAACATCGCCGGCAAGGGCCCCATCGGCCTCGTCTCGAAGTCGGGCACCCTGACCTACCAGATGATGTTCGAGCTCCGTGACTTCGGCTTCTCCACCGCCATCGGCATCGGCGGCGACCCGGTCATCGGCACCACGCACATCGACGCCATCGAGGCGTTCGAGAACGATCCCGACACCGAGATCATCGTCATGATCGGCGAGATCGGTGGCGACGCCGAGGAGCGTGCAGCCGACTACATCAAGGCGCACGTCACCAAGCCCGTCGTCGGTTACGTCGCCGGCTTCACCGCTCCCGAGGGCAAGACCATGGGCCACGCCGGCGCCATCGTCTCCGGCTCGCTGGGAACGGCTCAGGCCAAGAAGGACGCCCTCGAGGCGGCCGGCGTGAAGGTCGGCAAGACGCCGTCCGAGACCGCTGCCCTCGCGCGCGAGATCCTCGAGAAGAAGTAGTCACTCTTTCTTCTCTCACACGAGGGAGGCCGGTTTCCCGCTCGGGAAGCTTGCCTCCCTCGTGTCGTTCCGGGGGACTACCGTCGAGGTATGAGCATTCCCGCGACTCACTCCGCCATCGTCTCCGTCGAACCCGACTCGCCGTTCGTGCAGATCGAGCGAGAGACTCCGTCGCCCACCGGATTCGACGTTCTCCTACGTGTCGACGCGGTGTCCGTCAATCCGGTGGACACGAAGGTTCGCTCGTCCTTCGATCCGTCCGACGGCCCGAAGGTCCTCGGTTTCGACGCCGTCGGTGAGGTCGTCGCGGTGGGTTCCGACGCCCGAATCTTCGAGCCCGGCGATCGAGTCTTCTATGCGGGATCCATAGCTCGGGACGGCAGCAACGCCCAGTACCAACTCGTCGACGAGCGGATCGTCGGCCATGCGCCGTCGTCACTGTCCGCCGAGGACGCCGCGGCCGTGCCGCTGACCGCCATCACCGCCTGGGAATCGCTGTTCGTCCGGCTCGGACTCGGGAAAGACAGCACCGGCACACTTCTCGTGATGGGGGCCGCCGGCGGTACCGGGTCGATGATCATCCAGCTCGCCCGGGCACTGACCTCGCTCACCGTTGTTGCCGCGGCATCCCGCGGCGAATCCCGTGACTGGGCAACGAAGATGGGCGCACATCACGTCGTGGATCGGCACTCGCTCGTGGACGAGGTCGGTGCCCTGGCGCCGGACGGCGTCGAGTACGTGTTCTCCCCGTTCTCCGAGGGCAATGTCGACGCCTACGCCGCGGTGATGGCAGTGCACGGCCAGGTCGTGGCGATCGACGATCCGGTCGGCCTGGACCTGATGCCGCTGAAGGCCAAGAGCCAGACCTGGCACTGGGAACTGATGTTCACGGTGCCGTTGGCGTTGCCGGAGAGCACTTCTCAGCACACCATCCTCGACGAGGTCTCGCGACTCATCGACAACGGAACTCTGCGGAGCACCCGCACCACGACTCTGTCACCGTTCGACGTGGACACCCTGCAGGACGCGCACCGACGAGTGGAAAGTGGCGGCACCATCGGCAAGGTGGTCGTCGTTCGGTAGGGAAATCGTGCCCGAGTTCTTGTCGGTGGGATGGGTTACTGTCTGCTCAGGTCGTCGGGGGGCGGTCTGATCGGGGCATCACCGGGGGGTGAATTCGTGTACGACACAGTGGTTTCGACGGATGTGTTGGTGTCCGCGAAGGTTGACGCTCAGGCCTCGTTCGCCCGGACCGTGTCGGCGTCGTGTGCGTACGTGCAGGAGTCGTCGCGTCGGCCGTCGGTGCTCGGTCCGGGTGGGGTGTTCGACGCGGAAGCTGCTGAGACCTGTGCGGTGGCGGAGGTCGCGGCGGCGTTGTCGGTGTCGACGCGCACGGTCACCGAGTGGCTGTTCCTGACCCGCACCGCGCATCCTGCGGTGGCGGAGGCGTTCGATGCGGGCCGGTTGGCGTATGCGGCGTTCCGGACGGTGTGCCGATCGGTGGCCGGGGTTCCGAAGGCCACCGAAGCGCTGCTGCAGCGGGTGGTCGCTGCCGCGTCGAGGTGCGCTCCGGGTGCGGTGGCAGCGGCGGTCGACCGGATCTTCGCGGAGTTCGACGCGGAATGGCACCGGGAAGCGCGTGAACGGGCGACGCGGGAGCGGTCGGCAACGGTGCGGAAGCTCCCGCGCGGTCAGGCCGAGCTGGTGATTCGTGGTCCGGCGGAGCAGGTCGCGGCGATGTGGCGGGCGATCGTGTCGGCGGCGCGTGGGGTGTGCGCGACGGATCCGCGGCCGCTGCCGGCGCGGTTGTTCGATGCAGCGCACGCGGTGCTCGCCGGCGGAGCTGTCGCGTGTGAATGTGCTGGCCATGACTGCGAACGGCGGGGGTCGGTCGCCCGTCCGGAGGCCACTGCGGTGATCGTGCTCTATGCGGCCACGGCGGCGGGGTTGGCGGGGGAGCCGGGGCATCTCGTGGGTTGGGGTCCGGTTCCTGCGGACGTGGCCCGGAGAATCGCCGGGGATGCGACGTGGCAGGCGATGATCACCGCCGCGAAGGTCGCGGAACCGCGGGTGGGGTGCAGCTGCCGATGCCCGGAGCACGAGGCCGCGGATGCCGGGCGAGAGGTTCGACGTACTCGGCGGATGCCGGCAGGCTGGACACCGACCACGGGGCGAATGGACAGCGTTCGAGCGCGGGCGGTGCGGGAGGACACCGAGTACCTCCGCGCGCTGCCACCATTGTCGTTGGACCGTGCCGTCGAGAACCCCGACGGACATGGGGGATTCGCCGTACCCCCGGCCGGGGCGTTGACCTACCGGCCGTCGGAAGCGATCGCGTCGCTGGTGACAGCGCTGTATTCGACGTGCGTTCACCCGGGATGTGCTGTGCCCAGCGAGGACTGCGACCTCGACCATGTCGTCCCGTTCGACCACACCGACCCGGAGAGAGGCGGCTGGACCGTCACCGGCAACCTCGCGCCGCTGTGCCGTCGGCACCACGGCCTGAAGACCCGGCGGCAGTGGCACCACCGCATGCTCCGGGACGGGATCGTCCATGTCCGCGACTCGCACGGCACCGACTACTTCACCGCACCCGGCGAGTGAGCGAACCGTTCGAATCACCCAGAGCGCAACGGTGGTTCCGCATCGACCCGGGCGATGTACTTCCGGGCATGACGATCACCGACACCCGCCCCGCCGGCGCCGCCACCGAACCGCGCTGGACCACCGCTCCCACGACGTCCGCGGAATGGATCGACCGTGCCCACGAGGTGGCCGCGATCCTCGCCGTCAACGCCGTCGCCCGTGATCGCGCCACCGAGGCGCCGCACGAGGAGGTGACGTTGTTGAAGGAGTCCGGTCTGGTCACGATCCTCGGGCCGACCGAGTTCGGTGGTGGCGGGCAGACCTGGGAGACCGCCTACCAGGTGATCCGCGCCGTGGCCGCCGCCGACGGGTCGATCGGACAGCTGCTCGGCTACCACCTGCTGTGGTTCTGGGCGGCACGTCTGGTCGGGACGAAGGAGCAGATCGCTGCCGTCGAACAAGCCGCCACCGAGAACACCTGGTTCTTCGGCGGCGCGGTCAACCCGCGCGACAACGACGTCGAGATCACCGACGAGGGCGACACGATCGTCTACAACGGTGCCAAGACGTTCTCCACGGGCAGTCGTGTCTCCGACGTGACCGTGCTCGAGGGGGTGCTCGCCGGTACCGACACCCACGTCTTCGCCATCGTTCCGTCGAACTCCGAGGGCCTGACGTTCCACGACGACTGGGACAACATCGGTCAGCGTCGCACCGAGAGTGGCAGTGTCACCATCGATCACGTCCGCACCGACTGGAGCTCGGCCGCCGGATTCGCGAACAAGGCGTTCGAGCCGCGGGTCTACAACACCCTCAACGTCCCGATCATCCAGCTGGTGTTCGTCAACTTCTACCTCGGCATCGCACGCGGAGCCCTCGAGACCGCTGCCGACTACACGCGTACCACCACGCGAGCGTGGCTGCACAGCACCGTGGACAACGCGCTCGACGAGCCCTACATCATCGACCTGTACGGAGACTTGACCGGGAAGCTCTGGGCCGCAGAGGCTCTCGCGGACGCCGTGGCCGCGGAGCAGCAGCGGATCCACGAGAACGCCTGGACCGTCACCGAGCACGAGCGCGGCGAGCACGAGGTGCGCGTCGCCGCGGCGAAGGCACGCGCCACGGAGGTCGCCCTGGAGATCACGTCGGGCATCTTCGAGGGGCTCGGCGCCCGCGCCACCGCGTCGAGTCACGGATTCGACCGTTTCTGGCGCAACGTGCGCACGCACACGTTGCACGATCCGGTGGCCTACAAGCGCCGCGAGGTCGGCCGCCACGTGCTCACCGGCGAGTTGCCCCAGCCCACCTGGTACTCCTGAAATCATATGTCGCGCACTATTATCGAACCGAGGACTGCATGAGTACAGAGAAGATCGCCGACGAAGTGAAGTTCGCCTACTGGGTGCCCAACGTCAGTGGTGGCCTCGTCACCAGCGACATCGAGCAACGCACCAGCTGGGAGTTCGAGTACAACAAGAAGCTCGCGCAGACGGCGGAGAACAACGGGTTCGAGTACGCGCTGAGCCAGGTCAGGTACGAGGCCAGCTACGGAGCCGAGTTTCAACACGAGTCCACGAGCTTCAGTCTGGGACTGCTCCTCGCGACCGAGCGCCTCAAGGTCATCGCTGCCGTGCATCCCGGGCTCTGGCAACCGGCCGTGCTCGCGAAACTCGGTGCGACAGCGGACCATCTCTCCAACGGACGCTTCGCCGTCAATGTGGTGAGTGGATGGTTCAAGGACGAATTCACGCACCTCGGTGAGCCCTGGCTCGAACACGACGAGCGCTACCGACGCAGCGCCGAATTCCTGCAGGTGCTGCGCAAGATCTGGACCGAGGACGACGTCGATTTCCGCGGCGACTTCTACCGCATCCACGACTTCACGCTCAAGCCGAAACCGCTCAACACGCCCGCGCGTCCCAATCCCGAACTGTTCCAGGGTGGTAATTCGTCGGCGGCACGGGAGAACGCAGGTCGGTACTCCGACTGGTACTTCTCCAACGGCAAGGACTTCGACGGCATCACCGAGCAGATCGACGACGTGCGGCGCGTCGCACAGGCCCATCAGCGTGAAGTGAAGTTCGGTCTCAACGGCTTCATCATCGCCCGCGACACCGAGAAGGAGGCGAGGGACACCCTCCGCGAGATCATCGAGAAGGCGAACAAGCCGGCAGTCGAGGGGTTCCGCGGTGCCGTGCAGCAGGCCGGCAGTTCGACGTCGGACAAGAAGGGCATGTGGGCCGACTCGAGCTTCGAGGACCTCGTGCAGTACAACGACGGCTTCAAGACCCAGCTGATCGGTACGCCCGAACAGGTGGCGACGCGCATCGTCGACTACCGCGACCGCGGCGTGGACCTCATCCTCGGCGGTTTCTTGCACTTCCAGGAGGAGATCGAGTACTTCGGAGCGAAGATCCTGCCGCTGGTGCGGGAGATCGAGGCCGCGCGGGCGAGTGACCGCGAACCCGTCGGCGTCGCCTGAGCGAGGAGTCACTCACCGCGGGTCCGTAGTGTTGGTGAGCGGCGCGGCCGCCGCAGTCGGCGGCCGACCGACGACCAGCACCGAGGAAGAGGAATCGAGATGACCTTCTCACCAGGGGGACCCGACCACGACCACGGCCGGACGGACCCGCGGACGACCACCTTCGGAGACCCGTCCACGGAGACCGGGCAGGTCGACGACCGTTCAGCGTCGATCGACCGCACTGACGGCGCTGCGACCCAGTCCGTCGACGCGGACGCGAGCGGCGCCGACGACAACACGACCGAGCAGATCGCGGCGCGCACGACGCAGGTCGCCCGTATCGCGTCGTACGTCGTCATCGGCACCGGTGTCCTCGCGTTCCTGCTCGGTCTGTCCGCGCAGTTCGCGCTCGGCGGTGAGTCCTCCAACTTCTTCGAACGCGAGCTGGGCGACCCGACGTCCGTGGCGCTGCTCCTCCTCGCTGCGCTCGTCACGGCCGCGGGCCTCCTGCCGCGGCAGACGACGTCGCGGGGACTGGTCGCGGCGCTGTCCGTCACCGCGTTGCTCACGCTGATCTTCCAGCTGGTGAACCGCGGGGCGGCGTTCACCGCCTTCGGTGAGACCGTCCGCGTCGGTATCGGCATCGGGTCGATCCTGGTGCTGATCCTGGCCATCGTGCAGGTGGCCGCGGCCGTCGGTGCGCTTCTCGTCGACTCGGGAGTCGTGACGGTTCCGGCGCCGCGTCCGAAGCAGCAGCAGTTCGGCCAGCCGGGTGGCCCGGGACAGCAGGGTCCCGGCCAGCAGAACTACGGGCAGCAGGCATATGGCCAACAGGCATACGGCCAGCAGGGCGCCTACGGCCAGCAGGGTTACGGGCAGCCGCAGAGCTATGGCCAGCCGCAGGGGTACGGCCAGCCGGGTGCCTACGGGCAGCCGGGTGCCTACGGGCAGCCGCAGGGATACGGGCAGCCGCAGGGTTACGGGCAGCCGCAGGGTTACGGGCAGCCGGGTGCCTACGGGCAGCCGCAGGGATACGGCCAGCAGGGTCAGGCGCAGCCCGGCGCCTACGGTCAGCAGGGATACGGCCAGCCGCAGGGCTACGGATCGCCCTACAGCGCCCCGACCGAGCGCTACGGGCAGCCGGTAGGCCAGACCGCCGCGGACACCGCCCCCGCGCACGCCGCATCGGCGGAGTCCGCGACACCTCCCACCGGTGAGCAGTCGTCCGCGCAGCAGCCGAGCACGGAGGAGCACACGCCCGAGCAACAGGCACCCGAGCAGCAGGCACCCGAGCAGCAGGCGCCGGAAGCCACCCGCGCACTCGACTTCGGCGATCGGTCGGACGACCGCCGCTGAACCGCGTCGTCGGCGCGCCTAGGTTCTCCACCGCGCCGACGGTGAGAACCTGATCGGTGATGACCTCACTACTCGATCGCGAACCGCACACGCGGGGCCGTTTCGGTCCGAGTCCCGACGAGGCTCGAATGCTGCTCACCGTGGCGTTCCGGCCCGTCGGGCTACTCCTGGCCGTCGTCACGGCCGTGGTGCTGGTGACGCTCGTCTCCGCGAACAGCGACCTGACGGGGACGTTCGGCGCGTTGGCCGCCACGTGGCTGGCCGTGCATCAAGTGCCGCTGGGCATCGCCGGTGCGACGTTGTCGATCCTTCCGCTGCTGCCCACTCTCGTGCTGGTGCACGCGGTGTCGTCGGCGGTCGCGCGGCCACTGACCGACGCCTCCACCCGTCGCGACATCGGATGGGTCGTCGGCGCGGCGATCGCAGGTCCGCTCGCGATGGCGGCGGTGATGCTCGCGATGATTCACGACGCGTCCACCGTCATCGCCCTGAGCACGCCCAACGCACTCGCCACCTTCGGGTGGGTCATCCTCGTGCACGGCATCGGTGCGGCGATCGGCTGCATCCGCGGTACCTGGCCCGCACTCATGCGCACGGTGGTCCTGCCGCCGTGGCTCGCAGCGTCCTTCGCTCCCGCGGCGCGTGCCGGCGCGGTACTGCTCGCCGGTGGCGCCGTCGTCGTCGCCGCCTCTCTCGTGCTGTCCTTCTCCACGCTCGGCACGCTGCTCGAGTCCGGCGGCGGGATCGGCGGAGCGCTGGGTCTGACCGCGATCTCGGTGCTGTATCTGCCCAACATCGTGGTGGCGGCGTCGTCGGTCGTCACCGGGTCGTCCGCCCACGTGGGCGCGGCGATGGTCTCCGTCACCGAGACGACCGGCGGTCAGCTTCCTGCCGTCCCGGTGCTGGCAGTCATGCCCGAATCGTCGGCCCAGGTGTGGTGGCCGGTCATGCTCGTCGTCCCCGCACTCGCCGCCGTGGTGCTCGGGCGTGCGTGTGCTCGTGCGACGACGTCCCTGGTGGACGCGGTGCGCAGTGCCGCCGCCGCCGCGGTCTGCGTGAGCGTGGCGGCCGTCCTGATCGGCGTCGTCGCCGGTGGCTCGGTGGGAACGTTCGGCCATCTCGGTGTCGATGCGCCGCTCCTCGGCGTCACCACCTTCGCGTGGTGCCTCGTGGTGGGCGCGCTCACCGCGGCCGTCACCGCCTGGTCGATGCGGCGCCACGACATCCACGGATGGCACGAGGACAGCGAAGCCGAGGAGAGCGAATCCGACGACTCCGCGGGCACATCGATGCTCGGTGAGCCGGCCGCCCTCCCCGCAGCCCCGGACGCCGCGCCGACGGACACGGACATCGTGGAAGCCGAGACCGAAGCCGAGACCACCGACACCGACACCGTCGAGACCGAAGACGATGCCGTGGAGGCGGACGTCGTCGACGCCGAGATCGTCGACCTGCCGGACGAGTCGGCCGAGCCCGAGAAGCCCGGCGGCACCGACACCGCTCCCTGACGCGCGTCCTCCCCGAGCGAGGCCGATCGAGGAGGCGAACGGCGGCCGTCTAGGCTTCCTGTCGGCGTGATCCCACGCCGACAGAGCACCTGACCCGCCCGAGCAGCTGAGGAGAAGCACGCTGTCTGCCCCGCGTTCGACACCCGGGCGGGACCTCCCGGCCCGCGTCGTCGTCCTCGCCTCGGGGGTCGGATCACTGCTCGGATCGTTGGTCGAGGCCGCGTCCGCTCCCGAGTTCCCGGCCGAGGTCGTCGCCGTGGTGGTGGATCGGCCGTGCGGCGCCGAGAGCGCAGGGCTGCCGTCCCGGCGAGTGGCCGTGTCGGACCACGGTTCGCGTGCGGAGTGGGATGCCGCCCTCACCGAGGTCGTGGACTCCTGGTCACCGGATCTCGTCGTGAGTGCGGGATTCATGCGGATCCTCGGGCCGGTGTTCCTCGCACGCTTCGGTGGCCGCATCGTCAACACCCACCCCGCACTGCTGCCGTCGTTCCCGGGCGCGCACGCGGTGGCCGACGCCCTCGCCCACGGTGTGAAGGTCAGCGGGTCCACCGTCCACCTGGTGGACGACGGTGTGGACACCGGGCCCATCGTGGCGCAGGAAGCTGTTCCGGTGCTCGACGGCGACACCGAGGAGTCGCTGCACGAGCGCATCAAGATCGTCGAACGACGGCTGCTGATCGACGTGGTCGCCGCCGTCGCCACACGCGGAGTCATCACCGATGGACGAAAGGCCCAGATCCCCAGTGACTAACCCAGAGAACACGCGTGCCGTCTCGCGCGCACTCGTCAGCGTCTACGACAAGACCGGTCTGGACGAGCTGGCCGTGGGCCTTCACGCCGCCGGGGTGGAGATCGTGTCCACCGGATCGACCGCCGGGCGCATCGCCGCCGCGGGCGTACCGGTGACTCGGGTCGAAGACCTCACCGGCTTCCCCGAGACCCTGGACGGCCGCGTGAAGACGCTGCATCCGCGCGTGCACGCCGGCGTCCTGGCGGACACGCGCAAGCCGGAACACCTCGCGCAGCTCGACGAGTTGGGCGTCGCTCCGTTCGAGCTCGTCATCGTCAACCTCTACCCGTTCACCGAGACGGTGGCGTCCGGTGCGAGTTCGGACGAGTGCGTGGAGCAGATCGACATCGGTGGCCCGTCCATGGTCCGCGCCGCGGCGAAGAACCATCCGTCGGTGGCGGTCGTGGTGGATCCCGCTCGCTACGCCGACGTGCTGACCGCGGTGCAGGGTGGCGGCTTCACGCTCGAGCAGCGAATCGCTCTGGCCGCCACGGCGTTCCAGCACACCGCAGCATACGACGTCGCGGTGGCGTCCTGGATGACCGACGTCCTCGTCGCCGGCGGTTCCGACGAGTCCGAGCACTTCCCGGCATGGATGGGCGCGACCTACGAGCGCGCCTCGGTTCTGCGCTACGGCGAGAATCCGCACCAGGCCGGCGCTCTGTACGTCGACCCGTCCGCTCCCGCCGGCATCGCGCAGGCGGAGCAGGTGCACGGCAAGGAGATGTCGTACAACAACTACACCGACGGTGACGCCGCCTGGCGTGCCGCGTTCGACCACGATCTCCCGTGCGTGGCGATCATCAAGCACGCCAACCCGTGTGGCATCGCGGTGTCGGCGTCCGGCTCCATCGCCGAGGCGCATCGCAAGGCGCACGCCTGCGATCCGGTGAGCGCGTACGGCGGCGTCATCGCGTCCAACCGCGAGATCACCGTCGAGATGGCCGAGCAGGTCGCCGAGATCTTCACCGAGGTCATCATCGCCCCGTCCTACGCCGACGGCGCGCTGGGAGTGCTGCAGCGCAAGAAGAACATCCGCGTCCTCGTGTGCGAGCCGCCGACGGCGGTGCCGGAGATCAAGCAGATCTCGGGCGGCCTGCTGCTGCAGGACCGCGACCGTCTCGACGCCGCGGGCGACGATCCGTCGGGGTGGACCCTGGCCGTGGGCGAGCCCGCCGACGAGGCAGTGCTGGCCGACCTCGAGTTCGCCTGGAAGGCGTGCCGCGCCGTCAAGTCCAACGCCATCCTCATCGCCGCGGACGGTGCGTCCGTGGGAGTGGGCATGGGACAGGTCAATCGGGTCGATTCCGCCGAACTGGCCGTGCGCCGCGCCGGCGACCGCACCACGGGCGCCGTGGCCGCGTCGGACGCCTTCTTCCCGTTCCCCGACGGCTTCCAGATCCTCGCCGCAGCGGGGGTGGCGGCGGTGGTGCAGCCCGGCGGATCGATCCGCGACACCGAGGTCGTGGAGGCAGCGCGCGAGGCGGGCGTGACCATGTACCTGACCGGGTCACGCCACTTCGCACACTGACCTCTCTCGAACCTCGACCCCCCCGAACTTCGACCCCCCCGAACTTCAACCCCCCGGGCTCAGCCCTTCGCGAGAACTTTCTCGATGGGCTTAGCGAGCTTCTCCGGCTTGGTGGTCGGCCCGAAACGGTCGACCACCTTGCCGTCGGCGTCGATGAGGAACTTGGTGAAGTTCCACTTGATCCGGCTGCCCAGCACGCCCGACTTCTGGTCGCGCAGCCACTTGTAGAGCGGGTGCGCGCCGTCGCCGTTCACCTCGATCTTCTCGTGCATCGGGAACGTGACGTCGTACCGCAGCGAGCAGAAGTTCTTGATCTCGTCGGCGTCGCCGGGCTCCTGGTGCCCGAACTGATCGCACGGGAAGCCGAGAACCACCAGCCCCTGCGGCCCGTACGTCTTGTTCAGAACCTCGAGGCCCTCGTACTGCGGCGTGAATCCGCACTGCGAAGCGGTGTTGACGATGAGGAGCGGTTTGCCCTTGTAGGCGGCGAGGTCGACGGGCTCGCCGTCGATGGTCGTGGCGGTGAAGTCGTATGCACTGGTCTCGGTCACCGCTCGACGCTACCGGCAGGAGGCCACATCGTGTTTGGTCTGTTCTCGGCGAGGGTAGACGCGGGCCATGACTCAGGACCACCGTGACGGCGACCCGGACGGCGGAATGAAGGAGGGCAGCTCGGAGCGCGAGCCTCGCGACGACGAGCGGACCTTCCGCGCACACGCCGGCGAGGCCATCGCCGATGCCCGGAACTGGCCCGGCTACTTCCTCATCGCACTGGGCCTCGGGGCCATGGGTCTCGGGCTCACTGCCGCAGGAGGTGGTTTCGAGGGGTGGGTGATGATCCTGTTCCCGGCCACCGTGATCCTCTGGGCCGCCGGTCTGACGGTGATCCTGCTCGAACGCAAGCGCGTCAAGAACGCCGAGGGCAAGGACCTGACGGACCCGTCGGGGCACTGATCGAGCTGTGCACGTGCCGAAACGGCTCGACGCTCGTACGTTGGAAGGGTGACCCAGTCTCCCAGTAGTCGAGATCCACACCCGCGCGCGACCACCCTCGGTGAACTCCGCGCGTCGGGACACGTCCAGAAGACAGTCAAGAACGAACTCCGCGACAACCTGCTCGACGCCCTGCGCGAGGGCCGCGACGCATGGCCCGGCATTCTCGGATTCGAGAACACCGTCCTTCCGCAGATCGAACGCGCACTCCTCGCCCAGCACGACGTCGTTCTCCTCGGCGAGCGCGGGCAGGGCAAGACCCGCCTGCTCCGTACCCTCGCCACGCTGCTCGACGAGTGGACGCCCGTCATCGACGGCTCCGAGCTCGGTGAGCATCCCTACGACCCCATCACCCCCGCCTCGATCCGCCGGGCAGCCGAACTCGGCGACGATCTGCCGGTGTCCTGGCGCCATCGCTCCGAGCGGTACTCGGAGAAGCTGGCGACCCCGGACACGTCGGTGGCCGACCTCGTCGGCGACGTCGACCCCGTGAAGGTCGCCGAGGGCCGCAGCCTGGGCGATCCGGAGACAATCCACTTCGGCCTCGTGCCGCGTACCCACCGCGGAATCGTGGCGATCAACGAGCTGCCCGACCTCGCCGAGCGCATCCAGGTGTCGTTGCTCAACGTGATGGAGGAGCGCGACATCCAGATCCGTGGCTACACGGTGCGGTTGCCCCTCGACGTGCTCCTCGTCGCGAGTGCGAACCCGGAGGACTACACCAACCGCGGTCGGATCATCACTCCGCTGAAGGACCGGTTCGGCGCCGAGATCCGCACCCACTATCCGATCCTGCTGACCGACGAGATCGCGGTCATCGAGCAGGAGGCCGACCTCACCGCAGTCGTGCCGCCGCACGTGCTCGAGGTGCTGGCGCGGTTCACCCGGCTGCTGCGTGAATCGCCGTCGGTCGACCAGCGTTCCGGCGTCTCGGCTCGGTTCGCCGTCGCCGCCGCCGAGACCGTCGGCGCGGCCGCCGTGCACCGTGCCGCCGTGCTGGGCGAGTCCGATCCGGTGGCTCGACCCGTCGACACCCAGACGATCGTCGACGTCCTGCGGGGCAAGGTGGAGTTCGAGTCGGGCGAGGAGGGACGGGAGATCGAGGTTCTGAACCACCTGCTGCGGCGGGCCACAGCCGACACCGCACGGGACTCGCTCGGCGGTATCGACCTGGGCCCTCTCGTCACGGTCGTCGAGCAGGGTGAGCCCGTGATCACCGGTGATCGAGTCACCGCGAAGGTGCTCCTGAACGAGTTGCCGGATCTTCCTGTCATCGACGAGATCGCCGAGCGTCTGGGCGCGACCTCCGACGGTGAGCGCGCCGCGGCTGTCGAGCTCGCGCTCGAGGGTCTCTACCTCGCACGTCGCATCGGCAAGGACACCGGCGACGACGGGCAGACGGTGTACAGCTGATGGCGGGCCACAACTCCCGGTACGGGCCGTACGTCGACGGTCCGGATCCGCTGGCGCCACCCGTCGATCTGCGGGAGGCGCTCGACGCGATCGGTCAGGACGTTCTCGAAGGTGCGTCGCCGCGCCGCGCGATGCAGGAGATGTTGCGTCGCGGGACGAAGAACATGCGCGGCCTGGACGATCTCGCCGCGCGGGCGAACCGTCGTCGGCGGGAACTGCTGAAGAACAAGAATCTCGACGGCACCCTGCAGGAGGTGCGCGAGCTGTTGGACGCGGCGGTCCTCGAGGAGCGCAAGACCCTGGCCCGTGCGCTGGACGACGACGCCCGCTTCCAGGAGATGCAGATCGCCGAACTGCCTCCGTCGACGGCGCAGGCCGTGCAGGAGCTCGCCGACTACGACTGGCGCAGCAGCGAGGCGCGGGAGAACTACGAGAAGATCAAGGATCTGCTCGGCCGCGAGGTGCTCGATCAACGCTTCAAGGGCATGAAGCAGGCACTCGAGGGGGCCACCGAGGAGGACCGTGCTCGGGTCGCCGAGATGCTGTCCGATCTCAACGACATGCTCGACGCCCATGCGCGCGGGGAGAACACCGACGAGCAGTTCGAGAAGTTCATGCGCGATCACGGTGAGTTCTTCCCCGAGAATCCCGAGACCATCGACGACCTGATCGATGCTCTCGCGGAGCGGTCCGCGGCAGCGCAGAGGCTGCGGAACTCGCTCTCCGCGGAGCAGCGTGCCGAGCTGGACGCGTTGGCGCAGCAGGCCTTCGGCAGCCAGGACCTGATGGACCAGCTGTCGCGACTCGACGCGAATCTGCAGTCGGCCCGGCCGGGGGAGGACTGGGACTCCGCCCAGAAGTTCCGCGGTCAGGAGGGCATGGGACTCGGCGACGGGACCGGTGTGCTGCAGGACATCGCCGAACTCGAGGAGCTGGGGGACCAGCTCTCGCAGCAGTACAACGGTGCGGCGCTCGACGACATCGACGCCGATGCGTTGCTGCGCCAACTGGGTCCGGAGGCGGCCGCGGACGCGCGGACGTTGGCGGACCTGGAGAAGGCGTTGCAGCAGGAGGGTTTCCTCGACAAGGGGGCCGACGGACAGTGGCGCCTGTCCCCGAAGGCCATGCGGCAGTTGGGGCAATCGGCTCTGAAGGACGTCGCGGGCGGCATGGCATCGCGCCGCGGTGAGCGTGACACCCGCCGAGCGGGCGCGATGGGCGAGCCCACCGGTGCGTCGCGCGCCTGGGAGTTCGGCGACACCGAGCCGTGGGACGTCGTCCGGACGGTGACCAACGCCGTCCTGCGCACCGCGACGGAACCTCGCGGAGACGGCGAGACCGGAGTGCGTCTGGCCGTCACCGACGTCGAGATCAGCGAGACCGAGCTACGGTCACAGGCCGTGGTGGCCCTGCTGGTGGACACGTCGTTCTCCATGGTGATGGAGGGTCGCTGGGTTCCGATGAAGCGGACGGCGCTGGCGTTGAATCACCTCGTCAGCACGCGGTTCCGCGGCGACGATCTGACGATGATCGGTTTCGGACGACACGCGCAGACGCTCACACCGTCGGAACTGGCGGGGCTCGACGGCGCGTGGGACCAGGGCACCAACCTGCACCACGCGCTGATGCTGGCCACGGCGCACCTGCGGCGCAATCCCAACGCCCAACCCGTGGTGCTCATCGTCACGGACGGCGAGCCGACCGCCCATCTCGAACCGGACGGCCACGCCTTCTTCGATTATCCGCCGCATCCGCGGACCCTCGGGTTGACGGTCAGGGAGCTCGATACCCTGGCGAAGATCGGTGCGCAGGTGACGATCTTCCGGCTGGGAGACGATCCCGGTCTGGCCCGCGTCGTGGACCGGATGGCCCAGCGCGTGGGCGGGCGGGTCGTCGCACCCGATCTGGACGGACTCGGTGCCGCGGTGGTGAGCGACTATCTGAGCGCCCGCAGGAAGCGCTGAGCCGGCTCAGGTCCCGTTGAGCACCGTGCGGGTGCCCACCGGGGCCGCGAGCTGCAGCTCCATGGTCCCGTACACGGCGATCATGATGCAGGACTTGTCCTTCGCGGATTCGAGGGTGCCGGTCCGGACGGTGACCACCACCGTCTCCTCGGTCTCCTCCACGGTCGCGTCGGCGCCGTAGCACTCGGGAGTGCCGGTGACGAAGTGCACCGCGATCCGGTTGCCCGGCAGCGCGGTCCACGCCTCGAACGGTGTGGACTGCGCCATCACCAGCGACGCGCCGGGTGTGAACTCGGTGCCCACCTGGTCCGCGGCCACCTCGTGGGGAACCGGCGGTGAGCCGGGGACGGGCACGAGGTCGGTGGGGGACGCCGCGCCGGTCTCGAGGTCGCCGGCGTCGCCGGGGTCGGAGGAGCCGCATCCGCCGAGTGCGACACACAACAGCAGCCCCAGGGCGAACGACCTCATGACCTCCACGGTAGCGCGGCCGCGCGCGGGCCCGGCCGAGCTCGCTCCCACGGTCACGCGAGCAGCGCCGCGACGAGGGCGATGACGGGAACGGACACCAGCGTCGTGACGAACGCGGTGTCGCGTGCCAGCACGGTTCCGCGGCCGTAGCGGGTGGCGTAGATGAACACGTTCTGCGCGGTCGGAAGCGCTGCGATGACCACCACGGCGAAGAGGTCGTGGCCGTCGATGCGCCACACCCACCGCGCCAGGACGTAGGTGAGGACGGGCAGCACGGCCATCTTGAGAAAGGTCGCCAGCGCGACGTCGCGGCGCGGTCCGGCTCCCCGCTCGAGCACGCGTACGCCCTGCAACGACATGCCGAAGGCGAGAAGGGCGCCGGGAACGCTGGCGCCGCCGAGCAGTGCGAACGGCTGCATCACGGGGTCCGGCAGGCTCAGACCCGTCACGGCGAGCGCCAGTCCGGCGAGGCCGGCGAGGACGATCGGGTTGGTGAACGGGGCTGCCACGACACCGACCAGCGAGGTGCCGCGCGACGACGTCGAGACGTCCAGGAT
The DNA here is from genome assembly GCF_036163995.1 of Rhodococcus sp. NBC_00294. NCBI lineage: Bacteria > Bacillati > Actinomycetota > Actinomycetes > Mycobacteriales > Nocardiaceae > Rhodococcus > Rhodococcus sp. NBC_00294. The sequence goes on along the minus strand of NZ_CP108043.1, from coordinate 4,199,944 downwards.
CGTCAGGGCCAGCGGCGAGTAGATCATGATCTGGAAGAGCAGCAGCGGCGCGACGAACGAGGCGTCGCCCAGGACGTACACGGCGATGGGGATGCCGAGGTTGGCCGCGTTGACGTAGGACGCGGCGAGTGCCCCGATGGTGGCCTCGGGGACCGTGCGCTTCGTGATCGTCAGGGCGATCACCAGATACAGGGCTCCGACCAGCAGAGCCCCCACGGCCGTGATGGCGAGTGTGGGGGAGAAGATCACCGACAGGTCGGCGCGGGCGAGGGTGTCGAACAGCAGCGCCGGAGTGGCGACGAAGAACACCATCCGCCCCAGAACGAGTCCGCCGGACTCACCGAGTACGCCCGTACGGGCGACGACGTAGCCGATGAAGACGACCACGAAGATGACGGTGAATCCGGCGAGAACTCCTGACACGGGGGGCCTGTCAGCCCCTACCGGTCGACACTCAGCGGGTGGTGAACGGAAGGAGCGCCATCTCGCGTGCGTTGCGCACGGCGGTGGCGACCTGACGCTGCTGCTGGGGGGTCAGCCCGGTGACACGGCGGCTACGGATCTTGCCGCGATCGGAGATGAACTGACGCAGCAGGTTCACGTCCTTGTAGTCGACCTCGGTGATGCCCGCCGCGATGAGCGGGTTCTTCTTGGGCTTGCGATCCTTCTCGACCCGATCCTTCTTGGACGGGCCCCTCTTCACTGCCATGAGTTCTCCATCTCACCAACTGCTCTTGTGGACGCCGGGAAGTTCCCCGCGATGTGCTCTCTCTCGAACGCCGATGCGGGAGAGTCCGAATTTCCGGAGGTACCCGCGCGGGCGACCGTCCGCAGCGTCTCGATTGCGCAATCTTACCGGACTCGCATCGCGCGGTAGACGCTGGAGAGCCCGCTGCGCCGCGAACCGGTCCTCGTCGCTCGTCGAGGGCCTCCGGATCAGCTCTTTCAGCTCGTGGCGACGTGCCGCGTGGCGGGCGACGATCTCGGCCCGCTGGGTGTTGCGGGCGATCTTCGACTTCGTGGCCATCAGCGTTCCTCCCGGAAATCGACGTGTCGACGCACGACGGGGTCGTACTTGCGCAGGACCAGTCGGTCGGGATCGTTGCGCCGGTTCTTCCGGGTGACGTACGTGTGGCCGGTGCCGGCGGTCGACGTCAGTTTCACGATCGGCCGGACGTCGGTGCTCTTGCTCGCCATGTCAGAACTTCTTTCCGGCCGCGACGAGCCGCGTGACGACGGAGTCGATGCCGTCGCGGTCGATGGTCTTGATCCCCTTCGCCGAGACCGTCAGCCGCACTCGTCGGCCGAGGCTCGGTACGAAGTAGGTCTTGTGCTGCACGTTGGGGTTCCACCTCCGACTCGTGCGGTGGTGGGAGTGCGAGACGGACTTCCCGAAGCTCGGGACCCGTCCTGTGACGTCGCAGTGCGCGGACATCGCGAACCCTTCCTCTCTGTCGACTGGTGACCGGTGACTTTATCGACAACAGTTGTCGACAAGCGCTGTATCGGAACTGTACGCTCGGACGCCGGTAACTGACAATCGTTGTCGACAACTCGAAGAACCGAAAGGACGTGCAGTGCCGATGGAGAACCTCGAGGCGCCCGACAGGAGAACGCCCCTGGTCGTGGTGTGCGGGCCGGAGGATCTCGGCGCCGCGGTGAGCGCGACGTTCCAGGAGCCGGGCACGATCGTCCTGCACCACGACCTCTCCGACGCCACCGTCGGTGTCGTGCGGCGGCGGACGGTCCGGATGGACGACGACGGCACGCCGACCACCCGGGTCGTCGACCTGGCGGGTCTCGGGTGCTGCGTCTCCTGCCTGCTGCGGGAGGATCTGCTGCCCCTGCTGCGATCGGTCTCCGCGGACTCGTCCGTGCGACGCATCGTCGTCCGGGTCGATCCCTCGCTGGAGGTCGAGGCGATCTGCTGGGCGATCGAGAACACCGTCGTCACCGGCATGGTCGGCCGGGTGGACGCCACGGCGTCGCGAGACGTGCGCATCGAGGCGGTCGTCGGCTGCGTCGACGGCGCGACCTGGCTGTCCGACGCCACCGGCGACGAGCTCGTCGGCGAACGGGCGTTCCCGCCCGGGCCCGACGGCGGTCAGGTCGTGGATCTTCTCGACGACCGCACCGTCGCGCAGGTCGCCGTCGGCACCGTTCGAGGATCCGATCTGCTGGTCGTCGCGGACACCGGAGTCGATCGGTGGGACGCCGCGCGCCTCGATGCGGTACTGGCGCGGCTCGCACCACGCGCGCCGCGGGTCTGGATCCTGCCGGGCGAACGTCCGCGAGACCTGCTGGCCCGCGTTCCGGCGACGGCGCGACGAGGACTCGTCGACGACGCCCACGCGCCACTGCTCGACGGGCAGCCGCCGCTGTCGGCGGAGTGCGGCGTCACCCTGGTCGAGTTCACGGACCGACGGCCGTTCCACCCGGGCCGGCTGCACGACGCGATCGACGTTCTCCTCGACGGTGTCGTCGCCACCCGCGGTCGGCTGTGGGTGGCCACGCAACCCGACGCCGTGCTGTGGCTCGAGTCCGCCGGCGGTGGGCTCCGGGTTGCCTCCGCGGGCTCGTGGCTCGCGGCCATGGCACCGGACGACTACGAGGAGGCGCCCACCGCCCGCCGCGCTCTCGCCGCACTCGCCTGGGACGAGGAGTACGGGGACCGCGCGCAGTCGCTGGTGGTGCTGGTGCACGAGGCAGATCCCGAGCACGTGTACGCGGCGCTGTCCGACGCGCTGCTCACGCCGGATGAGCTCGAGACTCCCGAGCTCTGGGCCGAGTGGGCCGACCCTTTCGGGCAGTACCACGAAGATCCCTGCGAGACAGACAGTTCCGCCGTCGGGGCGGACGACGACAGAAGGGCTGCACAGTGAAGAAGAACGTACATCCGGACTACCATCCGGTCGTATTCCAGGACTCCGGGACGGGATCGATGTTCCTGACGAGGTCGACCGTCACCAGCGATCGCACCGTCGAGTACTCGGACGGTCGCACATATCCCCTGGTGGTCGTCGACGTCACCAACGAGTCGCACCCGTTCTGGACCGGCGCGGCGCGGGTGATGGACACGCAGGGACGCGTCGAGAAGTTCGAGCGTCGCTACGGCACCCGCACGAGAAAGGCCTGACCCGTGGCTGTTCCCAAGAGGAAGATGTCTCGCTCGAACACGCGCAGTCGACGCTCGCAGTGGAAGGCGACGCCGCCGGATCTGGTGTCCGTCACCGTCGGCGGCGTGACGCACCGGGTGCCGCGTCGGCTGGTGAAGGCGGTGCAGACGGGACTGTTGGACCCGTCACGACTGACCTGAGGGGCTAGCATCGCCGCATGAACGTCGACGTCACCCTGCTTCCCGGCATCGGGGTACGCAAGGATTTCGCGTTGTCCACGGGGCGACGCATCGGGGTCATCACGCGCAAGGACGGCACGAACGAGCTGATCGTGTCGAAGAAGGAGGACCCGGACTCGACGCAGGCGTCGATCACGCTGACGAACGAGGAAGCGGCGGCACTCGGCAACCTGCTGGGCGCGCCGCAACTCGTCGCGCAGCTGGGGGAGGAGCACCGCGACCTCCCCGGTATCCGGACCCGGCAGTTGCCGATCCACGAGGGATCCCGCTTCGACGGCCGACTTCTCGGCGACACCGCCATGCGGACCAAGACCGGGGTGTCCATCGTGGCGGTCATGCGGGCGGGGCAGGTCCAGCCGTCGCCGCCGCCGAACTTCACCCTCGTCTCGGGCGACCTGCTCGTCGTCGTCGGAACGAGCGACGGTCTCGATCACGCAGCGAAGATCCTCGGTAGCTGACGGGTGGGAGAGACTGCGCTCGGACTGACCGAGCTGGGCGCTGTCTTCTTCGCGCTGGGGTTGCTCGCCAGGCTCGCTTCGCGGATCGGCATGTCCCCCATCCCGTTCTATCTGCTCGCCGGGTTGTTCTTCGGCAACGGCGGCATCGTCGAGCTCGACGGCATCGACGACTTCACCCATCTCGCGAGCGAGATCGGCGTGGTGCTGCTGCTCCTGCTCCTCGGGCTCGAGTACACCGCGAACGAACTGGTCACCGGGCTGCAACGGTCGTGGACCGCGGGCCTGGTCGACCTGGTGCTGAACTTCGTGCCCGGTGCGGTGACAGCGCTGATTCTCGGCTGGGGACCGATCGGCGCCCTGGTGCTCGGCGGTGTCACCTACATCTCGTCGTCCGGCATCGTCGCCAAGGTGCTCGGTGACCTGGGCCGACTGGGCAACCGCGAGACGCCCGTCGTGCTGTCGATCCTGGTGTTCGAGGACCTCATGATGGCGCTCTATCTGCCGATCCTCACCGCGGTGCTCGGCGGCGTCAGCATTCTCGGCGGCGCCGAGGCCGTGGGGATCTCCCTGTTGGTCGTCGCCGTCGTGCTGGTCGTCGCACTGCGGTACGGGTGGGTGGTGTCGAAGGTGGTCGCCAGCCGGGACCGAGAGGTGGTGCTGCTGAAAGTCTTCGGGCTCGCCCTCCTGGTGGCCGGAATCGCGTCGGCGATGCAGGTGTCCGCGGCCGTTGGGGCGTTCCTGCTCGGGATCGCCATCTCGGGATCCACCGCCCAGGCCGCCACCCGGGTGCTCGAGCCCTTGCGTGACCTGTTCGCGGCCATCTTCTTCGTCGTGTTCGGGTTCAACACCGACCCGCGCTCGATCCCGCCCGTCCTCGGGTACGCGGTGCTGCTCGCGGTCATCACCGCGGTGACCAAGGTGGCTACCGGCGCGTGGGCCGCGAAGCAGATCGGCGTGGGACAGCTGGGCCGGATGCGTGCCGGGGCAGCACTGATCGCGCGCGGCGAGTTCTCCATCGTCATCGCGGGTCTGGCCGTCGCGGCCGGCGCCGTGGAGAGCGAGCTGGCCGCACTCGCCACGGCCTACGTGCTGATCATGGCCGTCGCCGGACCCATCGCAGCCAGGGTCGTCGAGCCCGTGACGCTGCGCGTGCTGGCGGCGCGGGGTCCGACGTCATGAGACCGGCCTGTTGCAGCGATGCCTTCTTCGCCGCGAGCGCTGCCCGAGCCGCTGACCGGTCCCGGGTCCACTGCGCGACCACCTCGTCGGCGTCGACGCGGCCGATGGGTACCTGAGGTCCCACGGGCGCCCGCAGCCAGTCCATGATGCGCGCGTTCAGATCCTTGACGATCGCACGGACCGCGTCCTCGGACCGTACGTCCCGCAGCGCCTCCGGGAGACGCTCGACCTCCTTGCGCAGGCGGAGCGGCGTCGGCAGAAGAGCATCGCCCGAGAGGTTCTCGCGCTTCAGATACCCCCGCACCCAGGACAACTCGTCGGTGCTCGACGGCGGGATCGGCTTGCCGAGGCCCGGCAGGTTCTCGAAGGCGCCGTTCTCCTGAGCGGACGCGATCTGCCGGTCCACCCACGTCTGGACACTGATGTCCGACGGCTTGCGTTCCGTCATGCGACGAGACCTCCTGCGCTGCTGTGCCTATCCGACGGGGTCGGACCCGAGCTCCTCCACGAAGTCGCGGACCAGTTGCTCCGCGATCACCCGAGCCTTGACGTTGGCGGCCTGACTCATCGTCGCGATGTGGTCGAAGGCCGCCTCCGGCGACATCCGCTGCGTGACCATCAGCAGGCCCACTGCCTGACTCAGGACACTGCGGCTGTCGAGCGCCGTGCGCAGCGAGGACACCTCGCGTTGCGCGCTGCCGAGCAGCTGCTCCCGCAACCGGGCGAGCTCGAGGTGCACCCGGACACGTGCGACGAGCTCCGCCGGCTGGAACGGCTTGGTCACGTAGTCGTCCGCACCGAGGCGGAGGCCTTCGACGACCGACTCGGATCCCGCACGTGCACTGAGCAACACGATCGGGACGCGCACCAGCCGGCCGTCGGACCTCGCCTCGTCGACGAGCGAGAGACCGGAGCGTCCCGGCAGCATGATGTCGCTGAGGATGACGTCCGGCGGGTGGGCGCGGGCGTGCGCCATCGCGGAGTCGACATCGGCGAACATGGTCACGTGCCAGTTCTGTTCGCGGAGCAGTCCGACGAGGTAGTCGCGCATGTCGGCGTTGTCCTCGACGAGCACCACCTGGCGCTGATCGGGTGTCGGATCGGTCCGGACGCCGTCCAGCGGTCGCCAGGTGTCGGCTTCACCGATGTACCCGGCGCCCAACGCTTCCGCGACCTCCTGTGTGGTGGCGTCGGAGGCGGGCGGCGCGGACGCCACCGTGCGGGGAAGCGTCACGGTGAACGTGGATCCCGTGCCGTCCGGGCCGTCGCTCACGTCGATGGTGCCGTGCAGGGCGGCCACGAGGTCGCGCACCAGGGAGAGTCCGACGCCGGACCCCTCGCGGCTGCGACCGGCGGCGGCCGCGACCTGATAGAACCGGTCGAAGATCTTCGCTCGGTCGGCCTCGGGGACACCCGGCCCGGTGTCCGTGACCGTCAACGTCACCGTGTCCGCGTCGTCTCGCAGGCTCACGGTCACCGATCCCGCCGTCGTGAACTTGACCGCGTTGGACACCAGGTTCATCACCACGTGAGTCCACATCGTGCGGTCCATCTCGGCGAAGCGGTGGGTGACGCCGTCGAGTGCGAGGTGCAGTTCCACGCCGGCCCGCGCCGTCGCGTCGCGGAACATCGAGGCGCAGTCCGTGGTGAGCGAGACGATGTCGGTCGGTTCGAGAGACACGACGAATCCGTCGGCATCGCCGCGTGCGACGTCGAGCAGGGTGTCCACCAGTCGCTGCAGTCGCAGTGCCGCGCGCCGCGCGGTCTGCAGCGATCGCACCCGGTGCGGCGGCAGCGGGTTCTCCTGATCGTCCACCACGTCGCCCAACGGACCCAGGAGCAGCGTCAGCGGGGTGCGGAACTCGTGGCTGACGTTCTCGAAGAACCGGGTCTTGGCAGCATCCAGCTCTTCCAGGTCGCGAGCCCGGCGGCGTTCTGCCGCATACGAGTACGCATCCGTCAGCGCCGTCGAGATGCGTCCGGCCACCAGATCGAGGAACACGCGGTACGGCTCGTCGAAGCGCCGCAACGCGCTGATGCCGGCCACGAGAACGCCGACGGGTCGGCCCGACGACGCGTGCAGGGGGAGCACGACGGCGGTCGTGCCCACGATCTCGCCGACACCGCTGTTGCTGACGCGATCGATCACGTCGCGATCGACGGTCGTGGCGGTGTGCGGCCGACCGGGGAGCGTCGCGGACGTCGAGGCGACGGGACGGATCTCGCCGAGTTCCGCGTCGTGGGTGGTGCGGAGGTGGATGGACGCGAACGGCACGTCGGCCTCGTTGCCGGCGAGCAGGTCCAGTGACGCCCGGCAGACGTCGTCGATGTCGCGGGAGGCCACGGAGATCGAGCCCAGCTCGTGCAGCACCGACATGCGGCGCTCCGCCAGCACCTGCTGGGTCACGTCGGTGGTGGCGACGAAGACCCCGTTCACCGTGTCGCCGGAACCGAGGATCGGGCTGTAGGAGAACGTGAAGAACGTCTCCTCGAGGTAGCCGAAACGGTCCAGCAGGACGCGCTGACGGGTGCGATGGACGGCGGTGCCGCGCAGGGCGTCGTGCGCCAACGGGCCGAGCTGCTCCCAGCCGACGCGCCAGCAGTCCGCGGCGCGCTGGCCCACGGCCTCGGGAAACAGGTCGCCTGCCATCGGGGTGTAGGCGTGGTTGAAGAGCTGGACCAGATCCTCGCCCCACCACACGAGCTGTCCCACCTCGGACGGGAACAGCGTGCGGATGGCGGTCACCAGTGCGTCCGGCCAGTTCTCGACCGGTCCGAGTGACGTCGTCGACCAGTCGAACTCGCGATGGGCGGTCGAGGTGGCGTCCGTGCCGGGGAACAGCTCGTCGCGGGTCGTCACGCGACCACGTGCATCATGCGAGCACACCCGTCATGCGCTGTGTGCTGTCGTCGTCCCCGGCATTCCTGATGAACCTTCCTCGCGCGTCTCCGTACAGTGTAAAGGTGCGCGCGGGGTGGTGACGACTGCGAGCGGATCAGGCCAGCGCACTCCCGGCGAGCCACTCGGACCACGGGACGCTCCAGTCACCGTTCTGCCACTGCTGCAGCGGTGCACCGCCGGTGTCGCGCACCTCGACGACGTCGCCGGGCACCGAGAAGTCGTAGAACCAGGACGCGTTGGCCCGGCTCAGGTTGAGGCAGCCGTGCGAGACGTTGGTGTTGCCCTGCGCCCACACGGTGTCCTCGAGTTCGTGCAGGTAGATGCCGTCGTTGCTGATGCGCGTCGCGTAGTTGATCGACTCCTTGTACCCGAGGCGCGAGTTCACCGGCAGCCCGTACGTCGAGGAGTCCATGATCACCGGGTTCGCCTTGTCCAGCACGGTGTAGACGCCGGGCTGAGTCCAGAACGTCAACGTCTGGCCACCGACGGTCTCGCTGCCGCCCATGCCCATCGACGTGGGCATGGTGCGCACGAGCGTGCCGTTCTCGTACACCTCTACCTGCTTGGTGTCGTCGTCGGCGACGGAGACGTGCGAGTCGCCGATGGTGAACGACGTGGTGACGTCCTCCTGTCCGAAGAGGCCCTCACCGACCTCGACGCCGTACACCTTCGCGGAGATGGTCACCGCGGTTCCGGGCGTGTAGTAGTTCTCCGGCCGCCAGTGGACGTTCTGGTCGTCGGCCCAGTACCAGGATCCGGTCACGGCGGGCGTGGTCTGGACGGACAGCGTGCGCTCGGCGGCGGCGCGGTCACCGATGGGCTCGTCGAAGTGCACCACCGCGACGATGCCGACGCCGAAGGTGCCCCCGTCCGTGAGCAGGTTGCCGCCCGACGTCACGAAGGACGGCAGCGTGTAGTTGTCCGGCTCCACGGTCGTGAACGTGCTCGTCTGCTCGTGCGCGGCGCCGTCGGTCGCCTCGGTGTCGATCTCCAGTGAGTACTGCTTCCCGTAGCCGAGCGTGGTGGCCGGCTTCCAGGTGGATCCGTCGGGTGTCACGACCCCGTCGACGACGACACCGTCCGCGTTCGTCATCCGCACCGCGGTGATGGTGCCGTTCGACGCCGTCACGCTCACCGGCGCGAGCGGGTTGACGTCGGCCGCGCCGTCCTGCGGGTCGAGGGTGAGGGTCGGCGCGGGTGCGGCCTGCGTCGTCTCCGGCGCGCCGCCGGAATCACCTCCCGAGCCGCCGTCACTCGATCCGATGGTGCAGGCCGAGGCCAGCAACATCACGAACGCGAGGCACGCCAGGAGAACGGTGCGGAGAAGGGCAGGACGGGACGACATGCGGGTGCTCCGTAAGGTGCGGAATCGGGCAGCGCGACGACACGGCGCTGACCACCACGGTAGCGCGTGCGCGGCGCTCACCCCCGCCGAGCGGGAGTGCGGGTTCGATGGAAGCATCGCGGGCATGACCACGACTCGCCGCCGATCCTCCGTCCCGGACGCGTTGCCGCCCCAGGTGGTCGTCCTCTTCGGTGCCACCGGAGACCTGGCCAAACGCAAGCTGCTCTCGGGGATGATGCACCTCGTCCTGTCCGAACTGGCGCCGCGGATGCGCGTCGTCGGTACGTCGTTGCAGGAGATGACGTCGGACGAGTTCCGAGCGATGGCGAAGGAGGCGATCGAGCAGTTCTCCACGCGCACACCGACGGAGGACGAGTGGGACCGCTTCGCGACTCGCCTGACCTACGTGCCCCAGACCGCCGGCCCGCAGGCGTTGTCGGACGCGGTGGCAGCGGCGGAGAAGGAACTTGGGGACGGCGTGCAGCGGCTGCACTATCTGTCGGTACCGCCGTCCGCGGCGCTCGCCGTCATCGACATGCTCTCCGAGGCGACGCTCGTCGAGCGGGCCCGCATCATCATGGAGAAGCCGTTCGGCACCGATCTCGCCAGCGCCGTCGCGCTCAACGCGGCTGTGCACGAGACCTTCGCCGAGGAGCAGATCTTTCGCATCGACCACTTCCTCGGCAAGGAGCCGGCGCAGAACATCCTCGCGTTCCGCTTCGCCAACGGTCTCTTCGAGCCGATCTGGAACCGCACGTTCATCCAACACGTGCAGATCGACGTGCCCGAGACTCTGGGACTGGACGGCCGCGCCGGCTTCTACGAGTCGACGGGTGCCTTCAAGGACATGGTGGTGACCCACCTGTTCCAGGTACTGGCCTTCACGGCCATGGAACCGCCCACCGCGCTGGAACCCGAGGCGATCAAGGAGGAGAAGAACAAGGTCTTCCGCTCCATGCTTCCCCTCGATCCGCGGAACGTCGTGCGCGGCCAGTACTCCGGCTACCGCAGCGAGAAGGACATCGCCCCCGACTCGGACACCGACACCTTCGTCGCCCTGAAGTGCCACATCGACAACTGGCGGTGGGCGGGTGTGCCGTTCTATCTCCGGACCGGCAAGAAGCTGGCCGAGGGGCAGCGCATCATCTCGATCGCGTTCCGGGAGCCGCCCAAGTCGATGTTCCCGGCGGGCTCCGGCGTCGGCGCCCAGGGGCCGGACCACCTGACCTTCGACCTCGCCGACTCGTCGAAGGTGTCGCTCTCCTTCTACGGTAAGCGGCCGGGCCCGGGCATGCGCCTGGACAAGCTCAGCATGCAGTTCGCGCTGCACGAGACGGAGAGTGCCGCAGACGTTCTGGAGGCGTACGAGCGGCTGATCCTCGATGCGATGCACGGGGATCACACGCTGTTCACCACGTCCGAGGGCATCGAGCGGCTGTGGGAGGTCTCGGCACCGCTGCTCGAGGACCCGCCGCCCGTCCGGTCCTACGCGCCGGGATCGTGGGGTCCCAACGCGATCCACAGTCTGGTCGCGCCCGATGCGTGGCGGCTGCCGTTCGAGCGCGAGTGGCGCGGGGAGTGACCTAGTTGCAGGTACTCGGCGCCGGTGTCCCGGCGAACCGGCCGTCCAGCCATTCCGCCGGCGCACTTCCGAGGTTCAGGATGCCGTGGCCCTGCCCCGGTGCCTCGCGGAGCTCGATGGTGTCGCCGAGTGCGCACGCTCGCTGCACCGCGGCCACCGTCCACTCCGGGAGTGCGAGTCGATCCAGTTCGCCGTAGCCGACGAACATGGGCGCGGTCGCCGCGGCGCCCGGCACTCCGGCCTCGGTGAGCCACGCGCGCAGACGATCTGCGGCGGCCTCGTCCACCGGTGCGTAGTCCGCCGGTGTGACAGACTCGGCGATCGCGCTCTCGAGACCGTCGTTCTCGCCCTCGCAGGCGGCGAAGACGTCCCGACGTTCGTACAGCACACCGCGGAGGTAGTCGGTCACCTGGAGGTCGGGGTGCGCGACGGACAGCCCTGTCAGGACCGACGGCACCAGCGCGACCTGTTCGGCGGTGAGTGTTCCGGCCACCATCGCGTCGACGAGCGGGCTCAGGTCGGTCGCGGGGGACATGCTGATGGTGCCGACGAGGCGGAGTCCGTCGCCGTAGTCGGCGGCCCGTTCGTTGGCGGCCCACACCGCCTGCCCGCCCTGGGAGACGCCGTAGCCGATCCAGGAGTCGGACGCCGTCGGTTCCACCTCGCGCGCTGCGCGCACCGCGTCGATCACGTTGTTGCCGGCCGTGGCGGCATCGAGGTACGGGTGCGGACCCGGGGTGCCCAGGCCCTCGTAGTCGGTCATGGCGACCACGTAACCGTTGGCGAGGAAGGGGATCACGGTGGTGAGCGCCCCCAGCAGCCCGATGTGGGTGGACGGCGCGCACCGACTGTCGGTACCGGTGGTCGCGTGGCCGACGGAGACGACCGGCCACCCACCCGCCGGTGGGTCGCCGCGAGGAACGAGGACCAGCCCGCTCACCTCGGTGGCGGAGCCGTCGATGCCGGAGGTCGAACGGTAGAGCACCGTCTTCGACACCGCTGTCAGGGTGGCGAGCGCGGGATAGCCCGCGAAGTCACGGGGGGTGCCCAGCAGTGAGCCGGCGGCGACGTCGGCGAGAGAGTCGACGGCCGTCTCCGGGTCCGACTCTCCGGGCAGCCCAGCGCAACTCGCGCAGAGGACGGCCAACACCGACAGCCAGGTCAGCACGACGTGACGGCGCGCGGTCGTCGTCTCGATCGCGGCCACCGCACGTCACTCCCCGTCGGAGCGCAGGTCGGCCGTGTTCCGGCTCAGCAGGCCGACGGGATCGGCACACGCGCGGGCGAGGGCACGGTCGACCGTCTCGGTCTCGATCATGCCGCTGCAGAACGACGCCGAGTACGAACGTCCGCCCTGGACCTGCGAGACGAGGATCGAGATGCCGTCCGGGCCGTCGGGTTCGAGAGAAGCCGTCATCTGACGGGGCCGACCGTCGTCGAGCCAGGGAAGATGGTCGTAGATCGAGAGGGTGCCCAGGTCGCTCACCGCGAGTCGCGGTCGGTCGGGCACCGTGACGACGTCCTCGCTCGGCGCCGGTGCCGGGGCTGTCCGGTGACCCTTGAGAGTTGCTCGGGCATCGGCCATTCCGAGCACGGCGATGGGCCAGCCGGAGTCGATGACCTGCTTCATGACACCGGCGACGTCACCCGGCGTCGGCAGCACGGGCAGGCGGACCGGGATACCGATCGCGAAGTTGCCGTGTTCCGCGCGGTGCTTCTCGTCGAGGTACCGGCGGCAGTTGAAGAGGATCATGACGTGCTCGTCGAGGGGGACACCCTCGGAGCGCAGAGCGGCGACGAGCAGAGCCACCGACACCGACGCGCCGGTGGCGCCCGGCGCGTTCGCCTTCGACCACGATCGCAGTTCCGCCACCTGTTCGGGACGCATGTAGGCCGCGCGCGTGGTCTTCGACGATTCCCAGTGCTCGATACGGCGCGTCGGCGCCCCGTCGGCCGTCGCGTCACGCCGTTTGTGGACGGCGCGCAGGCGCCGGAAGTCCTGCAGGGCACGAGGGTTGGATCGGTAGTGCCGCCGCAGAGCACTCCACGTGGCGTTTCTCGGCAGCGACGGCGCCATGCTGCGTGCGATCGCGAAGCCGGGGTCGCTCGCGGCGGCGCCGACCAGCAGTACACCGAGCTGACCGTCGCCCACGCCGTGGGAGTAGTGGACCACGGCGTAGTCACCGCACAGCACGATCTCCACGGGGGCGCGTACACCGTCGCGGGTGCGCACCCGGTCCATCAGCTCACCGAGGTCGTCGGTGGCCAGATCCGGCCTGCTGGTGACGGCAGTGCCGGCGCCGATGTCGGTGCGGTACGCCCAGTTCCGACTGTCCGAGCGGGGATCGAGCCGGATGCGGGAGGTGGGAGACGCGTTCTCCGCCGCGGCGAGCATCGCCCGCGCAGCGTCGACGTCGAGACCCGCCGTCGGCCCGACGACGGCGAGGGTCTGCGCGGACGCGAAGGTGCGGTCGAGTTCGGTCGACGGGTACTCAGACTGCGGCATCGATCACCTCCTGCATCCGTGAGCGGAAGTTGGCTCGCGAGAAGCCTTCCGCCCAGACGCGGATCTGCGCTCGATCGAACTGGGCCGGGTCGAACGACGTCATGGCGTCGGCGAAACCGGTGACGATCTCGTCGTCGGTACCGGGCTGCACGTGCAATCCGGTGGTGCCGTGGATGACCGAGTCGACGGCACCACCCTCACCGAGCGCGATGACCGGGGTACCGGTGGCCATCGACTCGACGGGAACGATGCCGAAGTCCTCGATGCCGGGCATCAGCAGTGCACGCGTGGAGCGGTGGAGCTCGAGCAGCTTCTCGTGCGAGACGCGGCCGAGGAACACCGTCTTCGGTCCGGCGAGGGCGCGGCACTGCTCCATCGCGCGGCCGTCGCCGGCGACGATGAGCGGTACGTCCGCCAGGGCTGCCGCACGGATCGCGATGTCGGGACGCTTGTACGGCACCAGGCGACCGGCGAGCAGGAAGAAGTCCTCACGCTCCACCGTCGGATCGGGAGTGAAGCCCTCGGTGTCGACGGGTGGGTGCACCACCACGGCGTCGTCTCGTCCCCACCAGCGCGAGATGCGGTCCGCGACGGCGGTCGAGTTGGCGACGACGGTGGTCAGACGCGGCGCGGCTCCTGTCTCGCAGCGCCGTGCGACGGCCGACAGTGCCGTGAGGATCGCGGCACCTGCGCGGCCGCCGCCCTCACCCGCCCGCAGTTCCGGATCCCACGCCCAACGCGCCGGGCTGTGCACGTAGGCGATGACGGGAGCGTCGGTCGCGTGCACGGCCTGCGTCGCGAAGGCGTGGTGGCTCACGACGACGGCCTCGGCGTCGCGCAACGGCAGACGACGGAACGCCGTCGGCATCAGCGGCAGGACCGGGGCGTAGGACCGCTGACCGATGCCGTTGTAGATCGAGTTGAGCCACGTGGTGTTCGGCGGCGTGGTCAGCCCGGCGGGAGTTCCCTCGGGACGGGCGATGGGTGCGTACACGCGCGCGCCCGGCCACTGCAGAGCGAGCTGTTCGACGACGTGCTCGGATCCGGCGATCTCGGTGAAGCGCTCGTGGACGATCGCGATCTTGTCAGTGTCTGGCATTGTGTCCGACCTGTTCCTCGGGGCGCTGGGAGGCCGTGCGTCCACCCGGGGCGGGATCGGACCGGCGCTTGCGGCCGGACGGTTGCACGACGAGGTGAGTGTGGATGCCGAACGTCCGCAGCTGCTTCAGCACTCCCTCGGCAGCTCGGCGGTCGCGTCCACCGGACGACAGTAGTACCACCGCGGTCTCGACGTCGTGCACGTCGACGAAGGTCCACCACTCGCTCGTGAGGTCGGCCCCGACGAGTGCGTCCGGGTGGCGGGGCTGCCCGCCCGTGGAGAGGGAGGTGGGAGCCGGATACACGGCGTCGTCACCGACGAGTACCAGCACGTTCTGCTCGATGCGACCGTGAGCGGCGTGGCGAGCGCCGGCCGACCGGGTGCCGTTGCCGTTGCTGCCGTTCCCGTTGGACGACGACGCGCCCCGGTCCGACGCGGCCACCGTCGCGGCGACGATGGGCGGCAGGCCCGTGGTCACCTTCGGATCGAAGTCGGCCTGGTACTTGCGAGCGACGCGGCGGGCCCACGCGGGCCGCGGACGACGCCCGAGTCGACTGCGCAGCAACACGATCAGCTCGGCGGCGACGATGAACGCCACCAGACCCGCGACGGAGGCCTCCGAGGCCGGCATCGGTGAGACGGGGGCGGTGCTCTGCTCGGGCACGGCGAGCACCACCAGCTGGTTCCCGCCGCCCGTGCTCTGGAGCTGTGTCAGCTGGTCGCGGAGGTCGGCGAGCGACTGGTCCGACGCGGAGCGGGCGGGGTCGCCCGGGATGAGCTGGGAGTTGCGCGCCTCCTCGGCGGCAATCGAGGCCTGGACCTGCTCGAGCTGCCCCTGTGCGTTGCGGGCGGCGTTGGCCGACGACGCCTGCGACACCGTGGTCACCGTGGTGCGGGCGACCTCGAGGGCGAGCTCGGGGGAGTCCGCGGTGACGGTGAAGGTGAGCAGCGCCGGCGACGTTCCCGGGGCGAGCTCGAGGTGGGAGGCGAGCTCACCGGCGTCCCAGCCGGTGTCGACCTGCGACAGCACCTGATCGAGCACGTCGTTGTCCGCGGCCAGCCCGATGAACGGGGCGCGCAGCTGCTCGATGAACGCGTCGCCGGGGATCACCTCGCCGGTCGCCCGGATCTCCGTCACGACGGATGCCGCGTACTGCTTCTCGGTGCCGTACTCGCGGAGGGCGAAGACGCCGGCGCCGACGATCAGCGCGATGATCAGAGCGGGAAGGAACGCGCGTCCCAGTTCCCGCATGTGCCCGGCGAGATCTATCGGCGGAGGTACGTCTCCGCGGTGCACGGGGTCGTCTACGGGCGCCAACCGAATCTCCTCGAGTTGCTGGTGCGCGTGCGGTCATGCCCGGTCGACGGCATGTCCCATTCGATACTACGCAGGGACGGAGACCATTCCTGCGTAGGTGAATTGCCGTGTGTCACCGTTCGGGAGATCGGTTCGCGGGCCGTCGTGAAACCGACGCGGTACCCATTCTGGGCGCGTGAGGAATGGCTGATGGCTCTTTCTGTCGTGGCATTCATGCGGTCAATTCCGTCAACAGTCGGGGGAGGGTGATCGAGATGTCGTGACGCGTCGCGACGGTGTCCCGCGCGCGTGCTCCCATGTCCGCGCGCGCCGCGTCGTCGCCGAGCACCCTTCGCAGAGCGTCGGCCAGTGCCGCCGCGTCACCCGGCGGGACCAGCACGCCCTCCCCGCGAGCGAGGAACTCGGTGGGACCGCCGTGATCGGTGGCCACCACCGGCACCCCGTGGGACATGGCCTCGAGGACGGACAGGGGCCCCGCCTCGGGGAGAACGCTGGCCGACACCACGACGTCCCACCGGCGCAGCGCGCTGTCGGGATCGACGTGCCCGAGGAAGCGGACACGTCCCGCGAGATCGGGACGTGCTGCCCGCGTGTGCAGTTCGTCGACGTACGCCTGATCGCCGGAGAAGCTGCCGCCCGCCAGTTCGACCACCACGTCGTCGAGCCTCGCGACCGCGTCGAGCAGAACGAGGTGCCCCTTCCACGGAGTGAGGAGCGCGAGCATGCCCACGACGGGCGGCGAGTGCGTGGGGGCGGCGAAATCCTCCACGGGCCACGGCACGCCGTAGGGCACGATCTCCACCTCGATGCCGAGGTCGCGTACCGGTGCCGCCGCGGCGGACGTGCACGCGACCGCGCGGCGGACGGCGCCTCGACTCGCCGACGCCACGGCGCGCTGGCGTCCCGCCGCGATCGCATCGTGCACCAGCCAGGCGACACCGTGCGGTGGCCGGGCGAGTCGCGCTGCGGGCAGGGCGAACAGCGAGTTGACGACGGTGTGGGTCGCCGGCCGTCGCGTCACCGCACGCAGCGTCCGTGCGGCGGACACCCACCGCGCCGCCATCCTCGCCGCGGCGCCGATGCGGGCGACTCCCTGCTCTCCGCCCAGGCCCAGCTCGGGGATCGCGACGTGCACCGCGGCGTCGGGCAGCGCCTCGGACAGCGCCCCGACGGGACAGACGACGGTGACTCCGCCCGGCCCCCGCAGTGCCTCGGACACCAGCGACAGCAGCATCTTCTCGGCACCCGAGATGTTCGCGGTGTGCGCGACGAACACGGTGGTGCGATCCGGAGTCACGAGGCGACCTCCGGGGCAGGAGAGTTGCTGCGCGAGTCACGCTTGGTCAGGAGGAACCCGCACGCGGCGACCAGGAGCGCCGCGACGACCGAGATCAGGAACCACAGGGACGGTGCCGCGTCGACGAGCAGTGTCGCCCCGACCGTCACCGCGGCCGTGACGGCGGCGAGCACGAGGATCGGCGACACGGCGAGCAGCCCCGACATGGGCATGCTGCGCTCGATCACGACCCACAGCATGATCACCGTGACACCGAACGTGACGACGGTGGCGATGGCGGATCCGTTGTAGGACAACCTCGGGATGAGCGCGACGTTGAGACCGATGTTGAGAGCGAGGCCGAACAGCGCGACGAGCGGGTAGTGCCGCTGCATCCCCGCGGAGGCGAGCAGGAAGATGCCGAGCAGGATGAGCGACATGATCGCGGCACCGAGGACGAGGAGCCGTGCCGCGTCGGAACCGGGAGCGAAGCGCTCGCCGTAGAGCAGGCGGATGAGCGGCTCGGCAGAGGGCCAGAAGCCGGCGACGGCGACGGCGCCGAAGGTCGCGAAGTACAGTCCCGCGGAACGGGATCGGGCGCGGAACGTGGCCGTCTCGCTCGGCCAGGCCGCCACGAGGAGGGTGCTCACCGGCGCCACGGCGGCCAGCGCGATGGTGTCCATCATGTCGGAGAACTTGTAGCCGATGGAGTACAGGCCGACCGCGTCGAAGGTGTCGAGAAGGCTCAGCATCAGGACGTCGATCTTCAGCATCGCGATGGTCAGCGCGAAGCCGATCGCGAGGGGAATCGCCTCGCGGAGGTAGGCACCCCACCGGTGGACGTCGATGTGACGAGACGGGCGCAAGCCCACCGACCGCCGCCGCACCGCGAGACCCTTGCCGACCGCGCGGAACGCCTCGTTGAGCACGGCCGGCAGCACGAAGATCAGCAGCACCGGCGCGAAGACGGCGGCGAGGATCGTGAGCACCAACTGCAGGCCCTGGCCCAGGCTCTCGATGACCGCGACCAGCAACAGTCGATGGCGAGCCTGGAACAGCACGGAGAGTGCGTGGGACGGCGTCGCGAACACCACGACGAGGCCGCCCAGAGCGGTCGCCGCGATGACCTCACCCGGGTACTGCAGCACCACGACGTAGCCGACGGCGAGCACGTACCCCACGAGTCCGAGCACGGTGCGCAGTGCGAGGAACGACGAGGCGGTGCGGCCGATCTCCTCGGCGTCGTCGTCCATCAGTCGGGCCAGGACGACGCGGCCGACGCCGAGGTCGGTGACGACTGACATGAGTCCGAGCAGCGCGAAGACGAAGCTGAACTGACCCCACCCCTCGGGGCTCAGCGAGCGGGCCACGATGACGCTGCCCACCCAGCCGAGTCCCGCCACGATCACGCGGGAGATCAGCACCGCCGCGGTCGCCCGCGCCGCCGCCTTCGGATCGGCGGCGAGCGCGCGATAGTCGGGTGCCGTGGTCTCAGGTGCCGTCGTCTCAGGTTCGGGGGTCTCGGGTTCGGGGATCACGGCACCCTCGACGGTGATGTCGTCGTCCATCAGAGCAGGCCTGCGTCCCGATAGGCGTCCGCGGTGCGCTCGGCGGTCCGGGCCCACGTCAGGTCGGCCATCGCGTGCAGGGCCTCGGTCACCAGGTCCGCGCGCGCCGTCTCGTCGAACATCAACGGGCTCAGTGCCTCCGCCCAGTCGTCGACCCGCTCGTTGTCGAGCAGCACGGCGCCCTTGCCGACCACCTCGGGCAGGGCGCCCACCGCGCTCGCGACCACGGCGCCGCCGCACGCCATCGCTTCGACCGGGGGCAGCCCGAAGCCCTCGTAGCGCGACGCGTACGCGGTGACGGTCGCCGCCGCGTACAGCGCGGGCAGGTCCTCCACGTCGACGTAGCCGAGCCCGTTCGCGTAGCGGGGTGCGTCCGGGCCCGTGGACCCCGCGCCCGCCAGGAAGAAGGGCACGCCCAGCTTCTCGGCGGCGTCGGCGACCAACTGCACGTTCTTGCGCGGCTCCACGGTGCCCACCTGCATGACGAAGCGTTCGGGCAGACCGTACTTCGCGCGCACCGTCTCCACCGCGCCGTCCTCCGGGGGAACGGCCCAGGCTGCCGGGGCGAGTTCGACGACCGCGGCGTCGCGGCCGCTGACGGCCTTGATGCGGTCGGCGGTGAACTGCGAGACGGCGATGAGCAGGTCGGCCTTGCGCAGCGACCGTCGCACGAGGCGCTGTTCGCCGGCGGCGCGGAAGCGACTCGACGCGGACGGCATGTCGATGACCGAGATGTCGTGCACTGTGGCGACGGTGGCGCCCCGGCCGACGAGGGGAAGATCGACGTCGAGCCCGTGGACCACGTCGTGCGATCCGACCGGGAGCGCACCGAGCACCGCGCGGACGGCACCGCCGGACACCGGCCGGGGGAGCGCGTCGACGCCTGTCGGCAACTCGCCGATCGCGTCCTTCTGAACGACGGCGGCGAGGTCCGTTCCGGGGAGACGGCCGGGCAGCTCCCTCAGGAGCTCACGGATGTACGTCTGGACGCCGCTGCCGCCGGGACGGAGGGCGAGGGCCCCGAAAACGATTCGTGTTGTGCTGCTGCGCATCCCACAACTCCTAACAAGAGCCAGAAATAGACGTCGATAGGGAAGATCTCGAAATAGGTGGCCACCAGCGACGCGAACATCGCCGCGACGATGGAGGCGCCGACGCCGAGTGTCAGCGCGCCGTCCTGACCGGGGAGGGTGCGGGAGAGTCGCGTGCACCAGATCAGGGCGGTCACCAGGAGCGCGAGGACGGCCCACAGTCCGATCGGACCGAGTTCGAGAGCCGTCTTCACGTAGTAGTTGTCGGGCTGGTAGTTGGTGGACAGCCCGAGCGACCCGGTGATGTTCTCACCCTGCGCCGACGAGATCCGGTCCGCTGCCGCACCACTCGACCCGAGCCCCTCGCCGAGCCAGTGGGTGCGCACCTTCTCGATGACCTCGTTCCATCGACCGCCACGTTCGTTCAGGCTGCTCGACGAGAAGAAGACCGACGTGATCTTGGGGACGAACGGCAGGATCGCGCCGACGAGCGCCGCCATGATCACGAGCAGACCGCCGAGTGCGCGGAACCGGATGATGGTCATGTAGATCAGCCCGACCGCGAGTCCGAGCAGCGCCGCTCGCACGATGGCACTCGACATGGCGACCACCATGAACGGGCTCGCGCACAGGAACAGCAGGTTGCGCCGGCGCATGGGGTTCGCGAGCGCCACGGCTCCGCCGACGAGCAGCGACAGCATCACGTAGAGCCCGAACGGGAAGGGCAGGTTGAACGTGCTGAACGTGCGGAGCAGCCCGCCCGACGTCCGGACCTGGGTGCCGTACTCGTACCCGATCGCCACGAGCGCCGCCGGTCCCGCGAGCAACTGAGCGATGCCGACCAGGGACGTGAACGCGCCCATGCCCATGAGGATGCTGACGAGGTGGTCCCGGTCGCGGGCGTCGAACGGCGCGAGCCACAGGATCGCCACCAGCAGCAGGTAGAAGAACGTCACCTTGATGCCGACGAAGCCGATGATCCCGAACGACAGCAGTGCCGACGCGGTCCCGAACACCACGAACAGGGCTGCGGCCG
This sequence comes from Rhodococcus sp. NBC_00294, assembly GCF_036163995.1. Taxonomy (NCBI): domain Bacteria; kingdom Bacillati; phylum Actinomycetota; class Actinomycetes; order Mycobacteriales; family Nocardiaceae; genus Rhodococcus; species Rhodococcus sp. NBC_00294. The sequence goes on along the minus strand of NZ_CP108043.1, from coordinate 4,179,289 downwards.
GCCACCAGGGCATCAGCAGTGTCGGACGACGCGGGCCCAGCGCTCGACTGCGCCGGATCCAGGCGCTGCCGAGCGTGAAGATCACCAGGCCCTCCTTCCAGCCGGCGACGAAGCCGGGCAGCGGAAGGATGGCGAGGAGACCGTTCAGCGGGACGAACGCGGCCAGCAGCAGCACCCCGAGCTGCGGTCGGTGAAAGACCGCGCGTGCCACCAGGAACGCGACGACCAGCACGACGACCGCGGCGAGACCCTCGAGGACGATCAGCATGACGGGACCGCCGACACGGTCAGTCTTCCGCCTTCTTCAGGACCGCGGCGATGGTGAGGAACAGGATCTTGATGTCGAGGGACAGCGACCAGTTCTCGATGTAGTAGTTGTCCCACTCGGCGCGGTCGGCGATGGACGTCTGTCCGCGCAGTCCGTGCACCTGCGCCCACCCGGTGACACCGGCCTTCACCCGGTGCCGCTCACCGTAGCGGCGGATCTGCATCTCGAACAGATCCACGTACGCGGGGCGCTCCGGTCGGGGACCCACGAGGCTCATGTCGCCGCGAACGACGTTGAGGAGCTGGGGCAGCTCGTCGAGCGACGTCTGACGCATGATCTTGCCGATACGGGTCCGGCGATCGACGCCCTCGACGCCGCCCGGAGCGGCGCCCTCGACGCGAGTGAACTCGGCGTCCGAGGCACGCGGCGGACGCATCGACCGGAACTTGAGGCAGCCGAACGGTTTTCCGTCACGGCCGATGCGCTCCTGGGAGAAGAAGATGGGTCCGGGGGAGCTCGTCTTGACCAGCAGCGCGAGCACCAGGAAGACGGGGGACAGGACCAGCACGCCCAGTCCGGCCAGGGTGCGGTCCATGACGCCCTTGACGACGAACTGCCATCCCTTGGGGTCGGTGTGCGGCAGCACCATCAGGGGCAACCCGCCGAGATGCTCGACGCGGGTCCGCACGCCGACGGTGTCGAACAAGCGCGGTACCAACCACACTCGCATGCCGTTCGAGTGGGCGGTGCGGATGGCCTTGACCAGACTTTCGGTCGGAACGTCCGAGAACCCGATGACGAGCTCCTCGGCGCCGGTCTGCTCGATGGCCTGCGCGAGCTGCGACGGTGTGCCCATGTAGGGGACGGTCAGTGCCTCGGGAGTGTCGGGCTGCGGATCGACCGCGGGTGCCTTGTCGAGCACGCCCACGGGGTCGAGGCCGTACTCGGGGAACTGGTGCATGCGCGACGCCAGCTGGTGGGCGATCGGACCGCCGCCGATGATGAGCGTCGGAGCCGCCGACTTGTGGTTCACCCGCAGGTACCGCTGGATCGCGGTGCGCAGGAACCGCGCCACCGCCACCAGGATCGCCGCGGCGATCCACACCCGGACCATGAAGAGGCCGGGCCGGTACTCCGTGCCGATGACCAGCAAGATCGTCAGCACCAGCAGAGTGGCGAGCGCGACGGACGTCTCGACGGGACCGATCTCGTCGAGGAAGTTCCGGCGGAGTCCGCGTCGGTAGAGCGAGCGGGACGCCAGGATGAGCAGAACCAGCGGCACGAACAACCACGGCACCCAGCCGTAGTCGATGCCGCCCGTTCCCGGCCAGAACCTCGCCACGGCAACAGCCACGATCGCTGCCGTCGCGTCTGCCGCGATGGTGACCATCGTGTGTGCGGGATCGACGCGAAGACGGTCCGCTATTCCACGTTCATTGGACACCCTCGTGGCAGGGGCGTTGCGTAGCAACGTATCTCGCGATTCCAGTGTTTCGGACACAGGATTCACTCCGTACGGACCTAGTGGTTGACCGACCGAGGTCAACACTAGACCATTCTTTGGAGTTGTCTTCTCAGAATGGTCACGGCGCCATTACGGAAAAGCGACCGATGGACAGACTAACGAGGCGAAAATGTAGATCACGCCCGGAATGGTTCGCTCACTCGAAAATTCGCTCGCGAACCATCCACGCGATGTCCTTCAGTACCTGTACGTGCCCCGTCGTCCACTGACGTGGCTCGGCGTCCCAGACGCACAGCGTGCCCACCGCGTGACCGCCGTCGTCCACCAACGGGATGCCGAGGTAGGAGATGAAGGTCTTGTCCAGCACGCCGGGGTGGTTCATGAACTTCTCGTCGAGGCGGGCGTCCTCCACCAGCAGTGGTTCACCCAGGGCCACCGTGTGGCGGCACATTCCGGCCTCGAGGGGAATCTCCCGAGGTCGTTCCTCCTCCGGCCCGAAACCGACAGCGCTCTTGATGAACTGTCGGTCCTTGTCGATCAAGGAGATCGAGGCGCCCGGCGTGGACAACGCGTCCGCGGCCATGGCCACGATGCGGTCGTAGGCCGGTTCGGACGGGGTGTCGAGCAGCCCGGTGGCCTCGACGGCGCGCACGCGATCGGGATCGGTGACGATCGCGGGCATGTCGGATGCCGCCGGAGGTGTGGACGCGGGCGTGTCGGGCACCGGATCCGCCGTCGACTCGAGGCGCTTGAGCAGATGGCCGAGATCGGTGTCGTCCGCCTCGGCAAGTTCTTTCACCAGGCGTGTCATGACGGCGCGCCGAACATAGGCGGGCACCGTCTCGCCCACCCTCACGGCCTGCTGTTCCAGAACCTCGTTGAGGCGGGCGTCGAAGCCGTCGTTTCCCGTCGTCATTTCGCCGATACTAATGCAGGCTTGTACGGGATCGAGCGATGTGGAGAATCATCGCAGCCGGAGCCTCGCCGGTGTCCGTTTTCGCTGGTACGCCCCGCGCGGCCGCCGCTGTTAGCCTGGGCCGGTGCTCACCGATCGGTCTGTTTCGCGTTCGAGGCCGACTCGGCGCGGAGCCGGTGCCGGGTTTCTCCGGCGATGCAGCGTGTCTGGTGCCGCTGTCCTTCTCGTTCTCGTCGGTGTGCCGGCACCGGCATCCGGCGCTCCGTCGGGCGAGGTACCGCGGTGTGTCGCGGAGTCCGACGGCGTCCGGGTGGGCGGATCACCCGGCGGCTCCTTCGGATTCCTGTCGGACGAGGACCTCGGACGCGAACTCGACATCGCGAAGAATGCGGGCATGTTCTCGGTCCGCATCGACATCGACTGGTCGGTGGTGGAGCCGCAGCCCGGTCGGCGCGACTGGTCGTCGACGGACAGAGTGGTCGACGCCATCGTCGCTCGGGGTATGTGCCCGTACGCCATCGTGACCTACGCACCTGCCTGGGCGCGTGTGGCGACGGCTCGGGATCAGCCCTACGCCCGGCCGGCGAGTCCGGACGCGTTCGCGGCCTTCGCGGCACTCGCCGCGGAGCGGTACCGCGACCGAATCGTGTTGTGGGAGGTGTGGAACGAGCCGAACATCACCACCTACTTCACGCCGCTGCCCGACCCGACGGTGTACGCGCTGATGCTGCGCGCGACGTACCGCGCCATCAAGAAGGTGCAACCGGAGGCGCTGGTGCTCGCCGGCGGTATGGCGCCCGCGGTGAACAACGGCACCAACATCTCGCCGACCGCTTTCCTCTCGTCGCTGTACACCCTCGGAGCGAATCGTTATTTCGATGCCTTCAACGTCCACCCGTACACGTGGCCGTTCCTTCCGAACGATCTGTCGACGGCGCCGTGGAACACGGCGATGGCGATGTGGTCGATGCACGATGTCATGAGCGCCGAGGGTGACGGCGACAAGCAGATCTGGATCACCGAGATGGGCGCCCCCACGGGAACGAACGCGAATGCCATGAGCGAGGAGGGGCAGGCCGAGTCCATCGGCATCATGCTCAATGCCCTTCTCGGCAATTCCTGGCTCGGGCCCGCGTACGTCTACAGCATGCGTGACTCGGGCAGCGACGAGTCCGACACGGAGCAGAATTTCGGAATGGTGCGCCGCGATTTCTCGCCCAAGCCTGCGCTCGCCGAGATCACGGAATTCACGGCGGAACATTCCGGCTGACGGTGCCAGGCCGGCGCAGTGTCGAACCTGAGGTCGCCCTCGGCTCACTGTCTCGGATTCGATCAGTCGTCCGGCGGCGGTGCGAGGTGCCGTTCGGGGAAGTTCAGGTGGTTCGGGATGCCGTGCCGACCCTCGTCGATGACGGCAGGCGGATGCCACAGCACTGTTCCCGGGTACGGATGACTCGGGGGAGCGGTGCTGGTGGCCCACTGGCCGGCACGTTCGCCGACGAGCGGATGGTGGACGTCGCACGCCAGCGCGAGATCGTCGATGTCGGTGAGGCCGCCCGCCGCCCAGTCGTCGACATGGTGGGCCTCGCACCGTGACGCGGGCGCCGAGCATCCCGGCCCGGTGCAGCCGCGGTCGCGGGCGAACAGGGCGAGCCGCTGGTCGGTGCTCGCGCACCGGCGGGCTCGGGCGAAGTGCAGCGTGCTGCCGGTGGCCCTGTCGAAGACGTGGAGGTAGTGGTGCGCCTCGGCCGCGAGCCTGACGACATCGGCCACCGGGACCGTGGATCCGGTGGCGGTGAGTCCGAGACCTGCTGCGGCGGTGAGCTGGTCGAGTGACACCGACACGACCACGGACAGGGGCAGACCACGATGCTGTCCGTGTCGACCCGAGGCCAGCACGTCCTTCAGGAGGTCGGTCAGTGCATCGTGATTGCGCTGGCCAGGGGTGCGGTGGTCCCACTCGGCCTCTCGGTCGTCCGACCCTTCCGCGCTGTCGGCCGGTTGTCCTGCGTCGCCGGACGGGACAGCGTCGGTGGGGGTCGTGTCATCGTTCGGGGGCGGGGCGTCGAGATCGACTGAACCGTCGGGAGCGTTCGTTCCGGGTGCCGCGAACTTGGCGAGGAACGCGTCGAGGAGGGCGCGCAGCACCGGGTCGACGCAGAAGCGGCCGGTCGACATCGAATCGGGACCCTGGGGGTCAATCTCGAAGAAGCGCTTCCTGGCGCGGTCGCGATCGTCGGGCTCCGCTCCGTCGGGATCGAGGTATTCGGTGAGGCGCGTCGCGATGGCCGTGAGCTCCTCCGGTCCGACCGTGCGCGCAAGGTCGGCGAGAGTCTGCTCGGCGGCGTCGCGCGTCTCGGCATCGACGGCGTGAGGGAGCTTCTTCAGGAACGAGCGGATGATCGAGACGTGTGCGTCGGCCAGCGCGCCGTCCCGCGCTGCCGCGGCCGTGTGGGTCAACGGCGGATCGAGCGTCTCACCCGTCATGGTCGTTCCGGTGCCGAGATCGCGTGCCACGGCAAGGCGGGATGCGGCGGCAGCCGTGGTGATGCGCAGCATGTGCGCCAGCGCGTGCGGAACACCGCTCGCGCCGATCGCACCGATCACAGAGTCGAATCCCGAGCCGGCCACCAGGCCGTTGAGCCAGGTGTGTGACGCGCCGGTGAGCAGGCGCCGGGTGTTCTCGGCCCCGCACACCAGCGCCAGTCGGTCCTCGCTGGTGAGCGTCGACGCGTCGAGCATGGCGATGCCCTCGACCGCGGAGCCGAGCTGGGCGAGTAGCGCGCACACGCGGGGATCGTCGACAGGTGCGGCCACAGCAGGCAGCGCGCCGACACGTCGGCCCATCTGCACCTGCCAGGCCGACCCTGGATCCCCCGATTCCACGACCTCAGACTACATGGATTAGAACATATGTTCGATAGTAGATGTCACCGAATGTGGACAGAAGACTGCCCACCGTTCACAGGTGAACGGTGGGCAGTCGTCGATGTGCGTCGGTGTCAGCGCGAACGGTAGCTGTGCGACATCTGGCGTCCCCGGAAGTCCAGGTCGCGTCCGCCGGACAACAGTGCGACCGCGAGTGCTGCCGCGCCGACGAGTGTCAGTGTGATCATCATGTGTTTCCTCCGATCGTGCTGAGGTCGGTTCCCCTGACCGGCCCCGGCGGGAGCGTGTCCCGCCGTGCTCCATGATTGCCCGCTGCGAGGTGGTTTCCACCGGAATGAGGGGCACCCCACGTGGTGCCGATCGGGGCGACGGCGGTCACAACTGAGTGTGACGCGAGGTCACGGCTACTCGCGTAGGCCGTCCGCCAGCTCGAAGACCCGGCCCACGTAGCGGGAGACGAAGACGTCGAGCGCGTGGTCGGACAACTCCAGGCACCCCACCCGTCGGAACCAGTGTTCGAGGTCCACCAGCTTGTCGCCGAGGGCCACTCGGTGGTCGTCGAGCGCCCGGAGCTCGTCCGCGACCGCGCGCAGCTCGAGCACCTTGTCGTTCACCGAACTCTGCGTCGCACCCACCTCGTCCATGACTGAAGAGCGTAGCCGTGATCGAACGTATGTTCTAGTCCGGAATCCGGTGCCGGAGCGGTACGGTGACGCCGTGCCGAACCGCTCCCGCCGCCTGCTGCGCGCCTTGGTGACCCTGACCGCCACGACGTCCGTCGCGCTGACCCTCACGGGTGTGGCGCAGGCGCAGGACCGTGATCCGGGCGCTCTCGTCGGATCGACGGCGTCACCGGCCCCGATTCCGGGAAGTGTCGACGCCCGGCGCATCACCTACTGGTCGGTGGGCTCGCAGAACGAGCCGGCCCTGAGTACCGGTGGCGTCTATCTGCCGCCCGGCGAGGCGCCCGAAGGTGGCTGGCCTGTCATCGCGTGGGCCCACGGCACGTCCGGGCTCGGCGACGACTGCGCTCCGTCGGTCGTCGGCCCCACGTTGCCGGACCGCGACTTCCCGTACCTCCAGACGTGGCTGAACCGCGGCTACGCGATCGTCGCCACGGACTACGTGGGACTCGGTACCCCCGGAGTGATGCCGTACCTGGACGGCAAGGTGCAGGCGCACAGCGTCGTCGACAGTGTCGCTGCTGCAAGGGAACTGGAGCCGACGCTGTCGAATCGCTGGGTCGCGATCGGCCAGTCCCAGGGCGGCGGCGCCGCGGTGACGACCGCGCGGTACGCCACCGAGTACGGCGGCGACGGCCTGGACTACCTCGGCGCCGTCGGGACCGGCGTGCCCGCCAACATCGAACTCGTTCTGCTTCCGCTCGGGCCCGGAGTCCCGCCCGTCGCGATTCCGGACGGTCTGACGTCGTACGTCTTCTACATCCTGGCGGGGTTGCGTGCCGCCCATCCCGAGATCGATCTGAACTCGTACCTGACTCCGCTCGGCCGGCAGTGGGTGGACACCGCCGAGACGCAGTGCGCGAACCCGTTCCACGATGCGGTGTCCGGGCTGCGACTCGGCGACATGTTCTCGCGGCCGTTGGCGCAGATCCCGAACGTGTACGGACTGCTGAACGACTACATGGGTGTGCCCACCTCCGGGTACGACCGTCCCGTCTTCATCGGCCAGGGTCTGCGGGACGTCGATGTGCCTGCACCGTCCGCCCTGTCGCTCGCGGCGGCCATGACGGCCAACGGCGAACCGCTGACCTTCCGGACCTACCCGGGCGACCACAGTCAGACGTTCCGTGACTCGCAGCCCGATGCGATCGCGTTCGTCGACCGGCTGTTCGGGCGCTGACACCGGCCGCCCCTGTGTCCTCTCAGCAGCGTCTCAGTCGTCGGGGCGACACTGTTCCCATGCGTGTACTGGTGACCGACGACGATCGTGCCGTCCGAGAATCGCTGCGACGGTCGTTGACGTTCAACGGGTACACCGTGGACCTGGCCACCGACGGTCTCGACGCCCTCGAGAAGGTCGCGGCCGAGCGACCGGACGCGCTGGTCCTCGACGTGATGATGCCCCGGCTCGACGGGCTCGAGGTGTGCCGTCGCCTGCGCAGCACGGGAGACGACCTGCCGATCCTGGTCCTGACGGCTCGTGACTCCGTGTCCGAGCGGGTGGCGGGTCTCGATGCCGGTGCGGACGACTACCTGCCCAAACCGTTCGCGCTCGAGGAGCTGCTGGCACGGCTGCGCGCACTCTTGCGACGCACCGGTGGGGAACTGGGTCCGGACAGCGAGGCCATGACGTTCGCCGATCTGTCACTCGACCCCGTCACGCGCGAGGTGCGACGGGGCGAACGGCCCATCAGCCTGACCCGCACCGAGTTCTCGTTGCTCGAGATGCTGCTCGCCAACCCCCGACGGGTGCTCAGCCGGAGCCGCATCCTCGAGGAGGTGTGGGGCTACGACTTCCCGACGTCGGGCAACGCCCTCGAGGTGTACGTCGGGTATCTGCGGCGCAAGACCGAGGCCGACGGCGAGACTCGTCTCATCCACACCGTCCGCGGTGTGGGTTACGTGCTGCGGGAAACGCCTCCGTGATGGTTGCTCCCTTCGGCCGCCGGCGGGGCGAGGCCGGGACCGACAAGGGGCGCGCGGCACAGGACGGACTCATGCGTCCTCCGATGCCCCTCACCCGCTCGGTGTCCCTGCGGTGGCGTGTCACGCTGCTCGCGGCGTCAGTGGTGGCCATCGCGGTCGCCGTCATGGCGATCGCCGCGTACGCGGTGGTGTCCCGCGCGCTGTACGGCGACGTCGACAATCAGCTGCGTACCCGGGCGAGTGCGCTGATCGAGACCAACCTCGTCGCCTTTGATCCCCGGTACGTCGCGGGCGCCACGCTCTACAGCACCGATGTCAGTGTCGCGCTGATCTTTCCGGACCTGACGAAGTACATCCCGCCGGGTTCGATCGTGCCCATCGGTGACCCCGAGATGGACGTCGCGCTGGGACAGTCGACCTCGTCGCTGCGCACCACCTCGGGAGCTCGCGTTCTCGCGGAGCGCACGCAGACCGGGAGCACGCTGGTGATCGCACAGCGGCTCGCTCCCACCGGCCAGGTCCTGGATCGACTGGCCTGGGTGCTGTTCGTCGTGGGCGGCTGTGGCGTCGTCCTCGCGGCGGTGGCCGGCACGGCGGTGGGACGCACCGGTCTGCGACCCATCGGACGGCTGACGGCGGCGGCCGAGCGTGTCGCCCGAACCGACGACCTGACGCCCATTCCGGTGACGGGCAACGACGAGCTCGCCCGCCTCACCGACAGTTTCAACACGATGCTGCGGGCACTCGCCGAGTCGCGGGCGCGGCAGAGTCGACTCGTGGCGGACGCGGGTCACGAACTGCGGACCCCGCTGACGTCGTTGCGCACCAACATGGAACTGCTGATCGCGTCGAGTCGGCCGGGTGCGCCGCGCATCCCGGAGCAGGACATGGCGGAGCTGCGTCTCGACGTGGTGGCGCAGATCGAGGAACTGTCCACGCTCGTCGGCGATCTGGTCGACCTGGCCCGTGAGGACGCCCCGGAGAACGTCTTCGAACGTGTCGACATGGCGGATGTCGTCGAGCGAAGCCTGGAGCGAGTTCGCAGGCGTCGCAACGAGATCGACTTCGACTCGATGACCACACCGTGGATCCTGTACGGCGACCAGGCGGGTCTGTCCCGCGCCGTCCTCAACGTGCTCGACAACGCCGCCAAGTGGAGTCCGTCGGGCGCCACCGTGCACGTGGCGATGATCGCCCGGCCCGACGGCCTGCTCGAGCTCACCGTGTCCGACGCGGGTCCGGGTATCGCGCCCGAGGAACGAGAGCTGGTGTTCGAACGCTTCTACCGGTCCACCGCGTCGCGGTCCATGCCCGGATCGGGGCTGGGTCTGGCGATCGTGCGCCAGGTGGTGCTCAAGCACGGCGGAACCATCGCGGTCGAGGACTCGGTCACCGGCGGCACCCTGATTCGAATCGTTCTCCCGGGGGAATCCGCCGGTCCGCAGGATCTGCTGGGAACAGGATCGCAGGACCCACAGGCCACTGACACGATGATCTCAGCGCCCTCTCAGTCCGGCGGAGCATCGTCGATCAGGACGACGTGAGGTGACCGGTGCGAGCTGGTCATGGAGATGGAGCGAAACGCATGAACGAGGACCGCACCACTGGTGACACCGGCCGCGACGGCCGAGACGGCGCATCGGAGCCCACCGCGCAGCAGCCCGCGTACGGGGGACAGACACAGCCCCAGTACACCGGGTGGGACGGTCGACAGTCGGGTCAACACCAGGCCGGTCAACACCAGGCGGGTCAACACCAGCAGCCCCACAACCCGTATCAGCAGCCTCATCAGCAGGGACAGAACCCCTACCAGCAGAACCCGTACCAGCAGCCGCAGTACTACGGCGGGACGGCGCCGGCGACCACGTCGCGGAAGCCGGGGCGTGCAGCCCTCGTCGCAGGCGCCATCGCCCTGGCCCTGGTGAGCGGTGGAGTCGGCGGCGCGGTCGGCGCCATCGCCGCGGACGGCGGCAACGGTGGCGTGACCAACGCCCTCAATCAGCCCGTCACGCAGGCGAACCCGGCCGCCAACGCCCCCGACGGTTCGGTGCAGGCCGTGGCCGGCAAGGTGCTCCCCAGCGTGGTCCAGATCCAGGTGGCGGGCCGCACCGCCGAGGGTGAGGGGTCCGGCGTGATCCTCTCCTCCGACGGCCTCATCCTGACGAACAACCATGTCGTGTCCGGCGCGGGTGCGAACGCCCAGCTGACCGTCTCCTTCAACGACGGATCCACGTCGTCGGCGACGGTGGTCGGTGCGGACGCGTCCTCGGACATCGCGGTGATCAAGGCGCAGGGTCGCAGCAACCTGACGCCCATCGAGCTCGGCACCTCGGACGGTCTGCAGGTGGGTCAGGGTGTCGTGGCCGTCGGTTCGCCGCTCGGCCTCGCCGGCACGGTGACCTCCGGCATAATCTCGTCGCTCAACCGCCCGGTCGCGACCAGTGGCGAGTCGACGGACCAGACCACGGTGATCGACGCGATCCAGACCGACGCGGCCATCAACCCGGGGAACTCGGGCGGCGCGCTCGTGGACATGAACGGCAAGCTGGTCGGCGTCAACAGCGCCATCGCGACGTTGGGAGCGGGCGCCAGCTCGTCCGAGTCGCAGAGCGGGTCCATCGGCCTCGGCTTCGCCATCCCCGTCGACCAGGCCCGCCGCATCGCCGACGAGCTGGTACAGACCGGCAAGGCGACGCAGGCGATCATCGGCATCAGCGTCCCGAGCCGCGACGACGCCAACGGAGCCACGGTCATGGCCGTCACCGACGGCGGGCCGGCCGCGCAGGCGGGCATCCCGACCGGTGCAGTGGTCACCAAGGTCGACGACCGCGTCATCGCCAGCGGCGACGCACTCATCGCGGCGGTCCGCTCCCACGCCCCGGGCGACCAGGTCTCGGTGACCTACACACAGGGTGGCAACGAGCAGACCGTGCAGGTCACGCTCGGGACGGCCCCGAGCGGAGGCAACTGATGAAGCGACCCCGGATCGTCCGTGACCGTGGGCACCTCACGCCCATCGTCGGGCACATCGAGTCTCCGTCGGGCCCGGGCATTACGGTGAGCGACATGACTATGGATGCAGCCGTGGCCGGACGTGCGCTCGTCGTGATCGTCGACGATCGCACGGCTCACGGAGATGCCGACTCGACCGGACCTCTGGTCAACGAACTGCTGACCGAGGCGGGCTTCCTCGTCGACGGTGTCGTCGTGGTCAGCAACGACGAGGTGGACGTGCGCAACGCACTGAACACCGCGGTCATCGGCGGCGTCGACCTGGTGGTCTCCGTCGGCGGCACCGGCACGTCGCCGCGCGACGTCACTCCGGACGCGACGGCCGAGGTGCTCGACCGTGAACTCCTCGGCATCAGTGAGGCGCTCCGCTCCTCCGGACTGGCGGCGGGGTCGCTCGACGCCGGTCTGTCCCGCGGGCTCGCCGGAGTGTCCGGCAGCACGCTGGTGGTCAACCTGGCCGGGAGCCGCGCGGCCGTCCGCGACGGAATGGCGACGCTGACGCCCCTCGCCGCCCATGTCATCGGTGAGTTGTCCAGCCTTGACGGCTGACGACCCCCAGAAGAACGACCCTCGAGCCGGCGACGCATCACCCGTCGATCCGGACTCCGGGGACACTGCGAGCCGGGCCCGTGCACGACGGGCCCGGCTCGCTCGTGTGTTCGGCGACGTTCTTCCCGAGTCGACTCGAGACGACGGAACGTCGGGCGAACCACATCGAGGTGATTCGTCCTCGGGCTCGGAGGAGTGGTTGAGAAGCCAGAGGCCTCCGCATTACGAATAGTTTTGTGTGATCCACATCACTGGGAGTTACCACAGTGCGAACCCGGTGTTGCCTGTCTGTTAACCGCGAATTCGCCTGAATCTGGACGACCTCCGCGCGAGTTACCGCAGGGTAGATGTGACTGGTGTGACTGGCAACCCTGGTCGAACAGTGGTTCCGCTCGGGGTCGAGTCGAATAACGCCCACGTCACGGGCACCCGGGCACCCGGTTAGCACAGTCCGACGACGTTTCGCGCCATTGGAGCTGCGGCGCGTCGTGCGGCCAAAACGCTTGTGACGCACGTTCACACGCACGAAACGTGGACGGCGGCTTTCGGACGCAACGCCGCGAACGTAGGGATTGTCACGGTCCGAATCACCCTCTAAGGTTTCGCTCAGGTTCAACGGTGGATGCTGAATCGATACGAGGACGCGTCCAACTTGTGTTCCTGCACTGCCCGACGCGTAAGCCATGAGCTTGCAGTCGCCGCCTGATACGGTTCGCTCGCAAGCGAACCGCTCGGGAGGACGTCAGAGCCCGACAGCGCACCCGAGGCGAACACGCCGCGGGACGAACATGATGAGGAAGTACATGACCGTAATTCAGAAGCCGCGGCGCAGCCGGGGGCTCAAGTCCATGCGTACCGCAGTGGTCGCCAGTGCCGCAGTCGTCGGCCTGGTCGTCGGTGGCGGCTCGGCATCTGCAGCAGTCGACGATTCGAACTCCGTCGTCGACGGTGGTGGCAACACCATCACGGTCTCGCAGGCCGACACCTTCATCAACAGCGTCTTCCCGCTCGACGGAAGCCCCCTCACCCGTGAGTGGTTCCACAACGGTCGCGCCATCGTCGAGGTCACCGGCCCCGACGCCGACGACTTCGAGGGCGACATCACCCTCGGCTACCAGTTCGGCTACCCGGCTTCGCTGGGTGGAGAGCTGACCTTCAGCTACAGCACCCCGCAGCTCGAGCTCGACTTCGATGGCGGCGGCACCGTGTCCGACATCCTCCCGCAGGTCGGCACCACGGTTACCCTCGAGCCGGGCCCCGGCATCGAGGACGTCGAGGTCGGCACCGGCTCGGCTTCGGGCGCGCGCACCGAGATCCAGATCTCGAACGTGCACGGCACCGCGACCAACATCGCCGGCAACGTCTCGGTTCGCCCGTACGTGAAGGTCGTCTCCAGCAATGGCGACACCGCAGTCACCTACGGCAAGCCGTGGCGCTTCAACTGATCCTGGCCCAGCCAGTATCAATTGCCTGCTGATCGGTAGTCCGCTGCCACAGCAGATCTGATCACAGACGAAGCCCCATCCGGGCCATCCGGGTGGGGCTTCGTCATGTTCGTGAGGCGTGACAATTGCGTGCGACAACGGTCGGTGGCATGTCACGAGCATCCGAAGGTGCACCGCCCCACTGCGTTCCGACGTCCACGCATCCTGTTGAATGGTCGGCATGAACTCCGGTACCGCGACTCGTGTGATGACTGCAGCTTTCGCCCTCACGGCCCTGGTGGGCCTGTCCGCCTGCAGCAGCGGGGATTCCGGGACGTCCGACGACTCGTCCGAGAACGCCACCGCCTGCACCGATTTCGAGACCACGTACGACCAGTTCACCGCCCTCGTCAAGGCCGGCCCGGCCGACACGGACGTCCAGACCTGGACCGACGCGAAGACCGCCGAGATGCAGAAGTTCCAGCCTCTCGCGGACACCGCCACCGGAGACGTCGAGTCCTCGCTCAGCACCCTCATCGGTGCGCTGCCCGCCGATTCCCTCGAACTCACCGAGCCGGACAGCTCGTCCGGTCAGGCGTTCGTCGACAACTCGACGGCCGTGGTCGACGCCTGCTCCGCGGCCGGCACCGCGATCACCCTCGACGAGTTCCCGCTGGTCAAGTTCAACTGATCCCGCTCGTTCGAACAGACGACGAAGGGCTCGTCCTCACCGTGCGGTGAGGACGAGCCCTTCGTCGTGTCTGTGGGTGACTACGTGGTGGTGGTGCCCGGCGTCGTGTTTCCGGTGATGCCGTCCGAGGTGGTCTTGACGCCGTCGGACCGGCCCTCCGCCAAGAGGTCCCGGATCTGGATCAGGATGTCCTGATCGCTCAGAGCCTTCTCCTTCTTCGTCGCGAAGCGGTTCTTCGCGGTGTTCACCGGGAGGATGAGCACGAAGTAGACGACCGCCGCGATGATGACGAAGTTGATCACCGCGGTGATGACGGCCCCGATGTTCACGAATGTCGCGTCGTTGCCGGAGCGGATCAGGAAGCCCCAGCCCAGCTCGTTGCTCGCCCCGATGGACGAGATCAACGGGTTCACGATGTTGGTGGTGAATGCGGTGACGATGGCCGTGAAGGCCGCACCGATGACCACTGCGACCGCGAGGTCGACCACGTTCCCGCGCAGCAGGAAGTCCTTGAAGCCCTTCAACATGCGATCCGCCCCTACTCTCGTCGATCATGGATTGAGCCACGACGAGAGTAACCGACCAGCGCGTCTCGATGGGCGCGGCGAAGCCCGGGACCCGGGGACGGTCACCGCAGCAGGACCGTCAGTGCATCGGAGAGCGACGCAGCGGCGACGGCCGACGCGTCGTCCGCGCGCAGGGCGACCAGAACGAGCTGGTCGCGTCGAGACACGCCCGAGCCCGGGGCGGAGACCATCACCACGGTGGCGCTCTCGGCGATCACCCCGGACGGGGACGTGTCGTCCGGCGCCGACCGCACCACGTCGACCACGTCGCCGGCTCGAAGCAGTTGCGCCAGCTCGGGATCAGCGAGGCGGATCGGCACGATGCGGGCGTCACCGGACGGCAGGGTGGCGGACGCCAGCCGAGGCCCCAGCAGTCGGACATCGGTGAGCGCCTCGCCGGATCGGACGGGTCCGGCGACAGTCCGTCCCACCGCGTCGTCCACCGACCGCAGCGTTCCGTCCGCGAGCAGGGACGAGTCGACGCGGGTCACCGTGACGTCGGCGGCCGTGAGTGAGGTGCCGGGAGCGACGTCCGTGGCGGTCACGACGACCGGGACCTCGGTCCGCGACGGATCGGTTCGATAGGCCGAGGCGACAGCGAGCCCCACGAGAGCAGCGGCGAGGATGCGTCGAGCGGCAGGTGACCGCAGACGCGGCGGGAGAGGCGGGATGCGGTCGAACAGGCGCGCGCTCAGCGGGTGATCGACCGTGGGAGACATGACGCGACCGTAGAACGCGGGCGACGCAGGGCGCCGCCAGGTTTCACGGTGCCCGGGGACAGCGGTTCGACGCTCCCCGGGTCGGACGATCAGCTTGCGGCGGCGGGGGTGGAGGTGCTGGTCGACTTCTTCTCACTCGAGGTGGTCGAGGTCGAGTCGGACTTCGTGTCGCTCTTCTTCTCGCTTGAGCTCGTGCTGTCCGAGGAGCTGCCGGAGTCGGACGAGCCCGACTCGCTGCTACTCGAACTGCCGCGGCTGTCGTTGCGGTAGAAGCCGCTGCCCTTGAAGACGATGCCCACGGTGTTGAACAGCTTGCGAAGCTTGCCGGAGCACGCGGGGCAGACCGTCAACGAGTCGTCCGTGAACTTCTGGACGATGTCGAACCGGTTGTCACACTCGGTGCACGCATAAGAGTAAGTAGGCACGTTTCCTCCGCTGTCGGTCCCTGACTGGCACTCTACAGTCGACAGTGCCAGCGTCGGCAATCGAGGCAACGTCCGTGCAGGTGGCGCTATTCCTCAGCCGTGGCTGTCGTGGCCGAGTCGCTGCAGCCCCGACAGCGGCGTCAACACGTGGGTCATCCGCACGTCGTGCGTCTCGGTGGGCAGCGCGTCGACCAGGTCGTCGTCGTACACCACGCCCACCAGCCACGCGTCGGGCCGGACGGCATCGAGTGTGCGGTCGTAGAAGCCGGCGCCTCGGCCGAGGCGACCGCCGCTGCGATCGACGGCGAGTGCGGGTACCAACACGATCGATGCGTCCGCGACGGTCTCGGGAGGAAGCGTCGGGCCGGACGGTTCGCGCAGGCCGTACGCGGCCGCGACGAGCGAGTCGGGTCCGCGGTACTCGGCCCAGGACAGCGGCCCCGGTTCACGCGCGACGGGCAGCAGCACTCGCAGTCCGGCGGCCAGTGCGGAGTCGAGCATGCTCGCATCACCGGGCTCGCTACCCACCGGTACGTAGGCGGCGAGAGTGTCGCCGCCGCGCTCCCGCGCATCGGAGGCCAAAACCGACACGGCGTGAGAGAGTGCCTCTGATGCCCGCTCTCGTGCGTGGACGTCTCGCTGCTTGCGGGCAGTGAGTATGCGTGTCCTCCACTCGAGTTTGTCGTCACTGATCACGGGGGAAACCCCAGTGTCTCGCGAAGGACGATTCGCGGTCTACATGGATAGGGTGTGCGCATGAGCTCAGCAAACAGTGAGTCCGTGGCCGGTGGCAAGAAGCCGTCGTTCCGTACGGCCGTCGTACCCGCTGCAGGCATGGGAACACGTTTCCTCCCCGCCACGAAAACGGTACCGAAAGAGCTACTGCCGGTGGTCGATACGCCCGGAATCGAGCTCGTGGCCGGAGAAGCTGCCGATTCCGGCGCGCAGCGCCTCGTCATCGTCACCTCGCCCGGCAAGGACGGTGTGGTCGCCCACTTCGTCGAGGATCTGGTGCTGGAGAACAAGCTCGAGGCGAGCGGCAAGCTCGAGATGCTCGAGAAGGTCCGTGTCGCGCCCGGTCTTCTCGACGTCCAGTCGGTGATCCAGGCGGAGCCATTGGGTCTCGGACATGCCGTCGCGTGCGCCGAGGAGGTGCTCGACGACGACGAGGACGCGATCGCAGTGCTGCTCCCGGACGACCTGGTGATGCCGCGGGGTGTGCTCGACGTGATGTCGCGGGTGCGTGCCAAGCGCGGCGGAACGGTGTTGTGCGCCATCGAGGTTCCCGAGGACGCGGTGTCCGCGTACGGAGTGTTCGACACCGAGATCGTGCCCGACGCAGTGAACCCCAACGTGCTCAAGGTCAACGGCATGGTGGAGAAGCCCAAGAAGGAGGACGCGCCGTCGAACTACGCGGCGGCCGGCCGATACCTTCTGGACCGGGCCATCTTCGATGCGTTGCGACGCATCCAGCCCGGCGCCGGCGGCGAGTTGCAACTCACCGACGCCATCGCTCTCCTCATCGAGGAGGGTCATCCGGTACATGTGGTGGTGCACCGCGGAGTGAGACACGACCTCGGAAATCCCGGGGGTTACCTCCGCGCTGCGGTTGACTTCGCACTGGAACGCGAAGATTACGGTCCGGCATTGCGCGAGTGGCTCCAGGAGCGCTTGAGCGACAGCTGGGCACCGGAGCTCACGACCTACGAGTGACGCCCGGTCGACACGGATGACGGAAGGTGCGGATGCGCTCGGTTGAGGAGCAGCAGTCGAGAGTGACGGCTGCAGCGGTTGCCCCCCGGCCGGTGCGAGTCGCCATCTCCGAGGCGCAGGGTCTGCTGTGCGCGGAGGAAGTGGTGACCGAGCGCCCGCTGCCCGGGTTCGATCAGGCGGCCATCGACGGTTACGCGGTCCGCAGTGTGGACATCGCTGCAGCGGGGTCGGCCACCGACGACGACGGCGCACCCGTGGACATCTCGCTGCCCGTGGTGGGCGAGGTCGCGGCGGGGTCGCGTCAGCCCATCCGTCTGCAGCCGCGGCAGGCGGTGCGCGTCGACACGGGTGCACCGCTGCCCACCCTCGCGGACGCCGTTCTCCCAGTGGAGCGAGCGAAGTTCGCGCGCGGCCGCATCGAGGTGCTCGCACCCGTGCGTTCCGGAGAGTACGTGCGCCGCATCGGCGACGACGTGCAGCCCGGCGACGTCGCCGTGCGGTCCGGGACCATCATCGGCGCAGCGCAGGTCGGGCTCCTCGCAGCTGTGGGCCGCGACAAGGTCCTGGTGCATCCCCGTCCCCGCCTCTCGGTCATCTCGATCGGCGGCGAACTCGTCGACATCGAACGCACACCGGGCCAGGGCCAGGTGTACGACGTGAACAGCTACGCCCTCGCTGCCGCGGCGCGGGACGCGGGCGCGGACGTCAACCGCATCGGCATCGTCAGCGGTGACGCGAAGCGGCTGCGCGAGGTGGTGGAAGGGCAGCTCATCCGCTCCGAGATCGTCGTCATCGCCGGAGCCGTCGGCGGCAGCGCGTCCGAGGAGATCCGCGAGGCGCTCGAGGACTTCGGCGACATCGAGGTCGGCCGCGTGGCCATGCACCCCGGATCGGTGCAGGGCTTCGGCCAGCTCGGTCGCGACGAGGTACCCACCTTCCTGTTGCCGTCCAACCCGGTGAGTGCGCTCGTCGTCTTCGAGGTGATGGTGCGGCCGCTCGTGCGCATCGCGCTCGGTCGACGCCAGCCCATGCGCCGCATCGTCACCGCCCGCACCGTCGGACCCATCACGTCCATCGCCGGGCGCCGCGCCTACCTGCGCGGCCAGCTCATGCGGGACGAGGGCACGGGGGAGTACCTCGTGCAGGCACTAGGCGGTGCTCCCGGCAGCTCGTCGCACCTGCTGGCGACGCTGGCGGAGGCCAACTGCCTGGTCATGGTCGACCCCGAGGTGACCGAGGTGCGGACCGGCGAAGAGGTCGACGTCGCATTCCTCGCGCAGCGCGGCTGACGCTCCGTCCTCTTCGCTAAGGTTTCGAAGTATGCCGCGATCGTGGTCGAGCCATCCCGGATGGCCGGCGAAGCTGGGACCTCTCGTGGTTCCCGCGGGCGAGGTGACGGTCCGACCGGTGCGTCTGCGCGACGCCGCGGTGTGGTCGCGGACCCGCATCGACAACCGCGCGCACCTCGAACCGTGGGAGCCCACCGGTGAGGCGCCGTGGGACATGCGGCACGCGATGTCGTCGTGGCCGCCCCTGTTCTCGAGCCTCAAGGCCGAGGCCCGGCGCGGGATGATGCTGCCCTTCGCCATCGAACTGAACGGCACCTTCGTCGGGCAGCTGACTGTCGGCAACATCGTTCGCGGAGCCCTTCGATCGGCGTGGATCGGCTACTGGGTGGCCAAGGACGTCGGCGGGCAAGGGGTTGCCACGGCAGCACTCGCACTCGGCGTCGATCATTGCTTCTCGTCGGCCGGGCTGCACCGGCTCGAAGCCACCGTGCGGCCGGAAAACGCTGCCAGTCAAGCGGTTCTGCGCAACGTCGGGTTCCGCCAGGAGGGCCTGCTGCAGAGGTACCTCGACGTGGACGGTGCGTGGCGCGACCACATCCTCGTCGCCATGACGGTGGGGGAGACGCCCGGGACGGTGGCGGACGTGCTGGTGCGCAGTGGTCGGGCGGCGTGGGCTCGGTAGTTGCCTCGAGGTTCCCGTAGGGGTTCCGTGTTCCCGCGCGTGCTGCAGTGTCCGCGGGAACACGCAAGCACTGCGGGAATTTCGGCCTGTGACTGGAGTGACATGAGTGCACTCGTGTTCGGCGCGTCGTCGTCGGCGGTTCACCGCGCCCCACTACGCTGACGTGCAAGCTCACATGAATGTGATTCACGTCAGGAGGTGGTGGGTGTGCCCAATTCGGTGATCTGGATCGGCCTCGTCGCCATCTGGCTGTTCGTGCTCGTGCCGATGGTGGTCACATCGCGCCCGCGTATCCGCCGCACCACCGACGTCGCGCTCGCGACACGGGTCCTGCACCGGGGCGGAGCACGGCTCCGCGTCGATCCCGGCCCCGCGGCAGGGCATCGCAGCGACCCCGACTGGCGCCCGTCCGACGACGACCTGCACTCGACCGACTCGCTTTCGGAGGATCCGATGGAGACCCAGCACGGCCACGAGAGCGACGAGCACGTCGACGAGTACTTCTCGGAGGACTTCGTGCCGCAGCGACGCGGCCGCGGCGGCTTCGATCCCGAGGCCGACGCCATCGCCCGCGCCGCCCGCTACGCGTTCCGTCAGCGCACGGTGCTCGGCTCCGTGTTCGTCATCGCGATGTCTGCAGCGCTGGGATTCCTTGCGAGCCCGATCTTCTGGTGGGTCTTCGCCGTCACCATCGTCGGACTGTCGTCCTACCTGTTCTACCTCCGCCGCCAGGTGCGCATCGAGGAGGACATCCGTCGTCGTCGCATGCAGCGTCTGCAGCGCTCGCGCCTCGGTGTCGAGTCCAGCACCGACCCGGAGCTCAAGCTCACTCCCGAGCGCCTGCGTCGCCCCGGCGCCGTGGTGCTCGAGGTGGACGACGAGGACCCGGCGTTCGACCATCTCGAGCACTACGACGAGCGCGTCGGCGACTCCCACCTCGACGTCCGCATGCGCCGCGCAGCGGGGGAGTGACCGGATTTCTGGCAGTCCCGCGGGGCTGCTAGAGTTCGAGACGATCCTGGTTCGCCGGGTCAGGGGCTGTGGCGCAGTTGGTAGCGCGTCTCGTTCGCATCGAGAAGGTCAGGGGTTCGATTCCCCTCAGCTCCACCACGTTCGACTCTCGTCACAGCGCATCGCGGAACTCGTCCAGGAACGGCGACGGCGTCTCCCGTCGGATCCGCCACGACCGCACCAGCCACATCTCGACGAGCTCGGGCCGTACGCGGCCCAGTCTCGCCCACTCGTCGAGCACCTCGCAGTAGTCGAGGTAGCGCCGCACGGTCATGGCCGACACCGAGGGATTGTCCACCCACCCCAGGTGCACGAGTTCCGACAGCGCCTGCTGGTCGAGGAGTTGCGGGCGGTGCAGCATGTTCTCCGACCCGATCGCCCACACGTACAGGGACATCGGAACGCGCCCGAATCCCGTGGCCCTCGGCCAGCCCGACCAGTCTCGGTGCGGACCGACGTCGATGAGCGCCGGCGCGCGGCGGCACTCGTCCAGTGCCTGCCGAACACCGTGCAGCCGACGGTCGCCGGCCGGCTCCTCGAGGTCCCGCGCATCGGGGAAGCGGCGAGCACGGTCTCGGTCTCGATGACCGACGAGCCATGCGGCGCAGTGGTAGACGGTGGTCAGATCGCACCCGCTCCCGATGGTCTGCAGATCGCCGCGCCGCAGGAACCCGGTGCCGGTCTCGACGACGTCTCCGTCCAGACCTCGGGCGCGGACCCGCACCGGGATGCGCGCGCTCGTGAGCCGACTGTTCCACCAGTCGAGGTCTATCTCCGCGAGATCACCCAGCACGTCGTACTCGTACGAACGGGTGCTGCACCACGCGAGGCACGCTTCGGGGAGCGCCGGCGTCGTCGTCATGTCGGTGATGGTGGCAGGTCCCACCGACAGCCTCGGTCGGGTTTGCAAAGTGTCTGTAAAGACTGCCCGCAGCCGTGCCTCATATGGCGCCGGTCACACCTAGTGTTCGTTCGGTGCATCCCCTGCACCGGACCGAAAGGTGACCATCCATGGCCACGACAGCCATCCCCGCGGGGCCTCCCTCGACGAAGCGGGCGGTGTTCAACACCATCCGTGGATCACTCGGCAACCTCGTCGAGTGGTACGACGTGTACGTCTACACGGTCTTCGCGTCGTACCTGCAGTCGAGCTTCTTCGCCGACGGTGAGCCCAACGCGGGCATCTACACGATGGGCATCTTCGCGATCACCTTCGTGATGCGCCCGATCGGGTCCTGGTTCTTCGGTCGGTACGCGGACCGGCACGGGCGTCGTCCCGCGCTGGTGTTCAGCATCTCGCTCATGGCGGGCTCGTCCCTGCTCATCGCGCTGACCCCGACGGCCGCGTCCATCGGGTCGGCCGCCGTGGTCATGCTCGTCCTCTGCCGCCTGCTGCAGGGCTTCGCGACGGGTGGCGAGTACGGCACGTCGGCGACGTACATGTCCGAGGCGGCGACGCCGGGGCTGCGCGGATTCTTCTCCTCGTTCCAGTACGTCACCCTGGTGGGCGGTCACGTCCTCGCCCAGGTCACACTGCTGATCCAGCAGAGCGTCCTGACCGACGAACAGATCGCCTCCTTCGGATGGCGCATCGCGTTCGGTATCGGCGCCCTCGGCGCCGTGGTCGTGCTGTTCCTGCGTCGGAGCATGGACGAATCCCTGCAGACCGAGGTCGACGGCAAGCGCAGCGGCTCGATGACCGAACTGTTCACCGCGTATCCGAAGCAGCTGCTCATCTGCTTCCTCGTCACCCTCGGCGGCACCGTCGCGTTCTACACCTACAGCGTCAACGGGCCGCTCATCGTCAAGAGCACCTACGCCGATCAGGGCATGACGGCGACGTGGATCAACCTCGCGGCGCTGGTGCTGCTCATGGTGATCCAGCCACTCGGCGGACTGCTGAGCGACAAGATCGGGCGCAAGCCGCTGCTCGTCGGGTTCGGCATCGCGGGTGTGCTGTGGTCGTGGACCTTCCTGAACCTGCTGCCGCGCGTCGAGACGCCGATGGTGTCCTTCCTGCTGCTCGCCGGCACCTACGTCATCCTCACCGGCTACACCTCGATCAACGCGATCGTGAAGGCGGAACTGTTTCCGGCGCACGTGCGCGCTCTGGGACTGGGACTCGGCTACGCACTGGCCAATTCGATGTTCGGTGGCACGGCTCCGGTGATCTACGAGGCCGCCAAGGAGAACGATGCGCTCGACGCCTTCGGCATCTACGTCACCATCGCCATCGGTGTCTCGCTCGTCGTGTACGTCTTCGTCCTGAAGAACCGCGCACCGACCTTCCTGGACGCCGAGCAGGCACGCCGAGCGGACAGGAACGAGGCGGCCGTGTCCTGAGGTCCGTGCGTTAGGCTTTCCGCGCCGGACGGGAGGGCCTGACGATGCAGATTCTCGTCGTCGAGGACGACCTCGGAGTCGCCGACGCACTCACACAGTCGCTGCGTCGGCAGGGCTGGGCGGTGCGGCACGCCGCGACCGGGACCGCGGCGCTCGACATGGTGGACGACGCCGATCTCGTCCTGCTCGACATGGGGCTCCCGGATCACGACGGCCTGTGGGTCTGCCGCCGGATCCGGGAGCACTCGTCCGTTCCCATCGTGGCGCTCACGGCGCGGCGCACCGAGGATTCCGTGATCGGCGCTCTGCGTGCGGGTGTCGACGACTACGTCACCAAGCCGTACAGCTTCGCGGTGCTGCTCGCACGGCTGGACGCGGTCGTGCGGCGCAGTGTCGGACGCGTCGCCACCGAGCCGGCCGTCGATCTCGGCTTCGACCTCGCTCGGGACACCCGCGAGGTCACCGCACCCGACGGCTCCGTGCGCACGCTCACCGCGAAGGAATGCGAACTGCTCGTGGCACTCTCCCGCACACCGGACCGCCCCGTGAGCCGCGCCGCGCTCATGGAGGAGGTGTGGGACACGACGTGGGTGGGTGCCTCGCGCACGCTCGACGTCCACGTCGCGTCACTGCGGAACAAGCTGAAGGACGTCGCCCGGATCGAGTCGGTGCGCGGTGTCGGCTATCGACTGGTCGCTCCCGCCGAGCCCGACGCGTGAGGAGACGGCTGCTCGCACTGGCGATCACGTTGACGGCCGCCGTGCTGGCGGCACTCGTCGCGCCGCTCGTGGCCGCCCACGCGGAGGAACGGGCGATCACCATCCACGAACGGCGTCTGGCCGCCGCGACCCGGTTCGCCACCCTGGCCGACAGTGTCGGTGACGCGAGCTCACTGGGACCCGATCTGATGCGGTACGGCGAGGTCACGGAGAGCACCCGCACGTGGATCGTCGACATCGACGGATCGGTGCTCGCACCGGCAGGCTCGGATCTGCCGGCCGACGTGCCGGGTCTGGCGGGCGCGGTACGCGACGCGCTCGCGGGAACACCGACCTCCGCTCCGACTGCGCTGTGGCCGTGGCAGACCGAGCCGTTGATCGTCGCGACGCCCATCGGCCGGGACGCGCAGATCCTCGGTGCCGTCGTCATGCTGGAGGACACATCGGCCGCGCGGGACAACGTGCAGCGAGCGATGGTGCTCGCCGCGGCGGGCGGCGCCGTCGTCCTCGCGCTCGTCGCCTGGCTCGTGGGGGTGCCACTCGTCGGCTGGGTGGTGCGGCCGGTCGACGATCTGACCACCCGCGTCGAGCAGCTGTCCCGCGGCCGCACTCCGACCGAGGGACGCCACGTCGGGCCTCCCGAACTCCGGCGGCTCGCGGAGTCGTTCGACGACATGGCGGCGAACGTGGAGCACTCCCGGCAGCAGCAGCGCGAACTGGTCGCGGACGTGTCGCATCAGTTGGCCAATCCGCTGACGGCACTGCGGCTCCGGCTCGAGAACCTGGCCGTGGACGATCCGGCCGTCGAACCGGTGCTCGCCGAGACCGAACGCATGGCGCGCTCACTCGACGCGGTGATCGAGATCAGCCGCGCGGGAGGCTTCGACCGACGCTCCTCCGAGGTGGACGTCGCCCGGCAGCTTCGCGAGCGGGTCGCGCTGTGGGCGCCGTTGTTCGGGGATCTGCTCACCGTCCGGGTCGACGTCGACACCGCCCCGGCGTTCCTGGAGGAGGACCTCGTCCCCACGGTCCTCGACGTCCTGCTGGACAACGCCCTGAAGTACGCGGAGGGTCGGTCCGTCGACGTCGCGCTGGAGCAGGCCGGCGACGCGTGGCGAGTGACGGTGCGCGATCACGGTGACGGCGTCAGTGCCGCCGAAGCCGCCGAGCTGGGGCGGCGCTTCCATCGACTCGACCGGCACGCCGGCGTCGAGGGCACCGGACTGGGTCTCGCGATCGTCGTCCTCCGCATCCGCGACGCCGACGGGGACGTGGTCTTCGACCCCGCCGATCCCGGCCTGCGGACGGTCATCTCACTTCCCGCGCGTCTCGATCGCGGAACCACCGCAGCGCCCCCGGATGCAGCGGGACCGGCTGGGTGAACATCCCGGCGGCGACGGTCGGCTGCCGGACGTCGGGGACGGTTCGTGCGATCGCGTCCTGACGGTCGAAGACGACGGACGTGAACCCGTAGGCCGTGTCCTCGCGGAGCGTCGGCGTCGCGATGAGGTAGGTCTTCACGCTGACAGTCTGGACGGCGGCGGGCAGACGGTACGGCCCGGCCGGCAGCGGACCGGTGACGTACTGCGGACCCCACGTCGACACGAGTCCCTCGACCAGTCCACCGAGATCCAGCGCGCGGACCGGTGTGCGCGCGCCCAGCTCGACCAGTGCCCGCACCGGGAACCCGCTGACGAAGGCCAGCGCGTCGACGCGTCCGGTGCTCAGCGCCGCCGTCGCCTCGCCGAGCGGTTGCGCGACGAAGTCGACGTCCGCCGTGTCCACTCCTGCTGCGGCCAGGCACCTCTCGGTCACCGACCGGGTACCCGAGTCGGTCTGGCCCGCGCTCAGGCGCACGCCCGTCAGATCCTGGATGCCCGTGACCGGGGAATCCACCGGGACGAGGATCTGCAGGAAGCTGTCGTAGAGCCGGGCCAGCGCGGTCAGGGGGACCGGGGAGTCGAAGGCTCCCTCGCCGCGCACCGCGTCGAGCGCCGTGTCGCCGAGACAGAACGCGACGTCCGCGGTGCCCGACGAGAGGTCGAGCACGTTTCCCACGGAGCCGCCGGTCACGACGACCTCCGAGCGCACACCCGGCAGCACCTGCGTGGCCTCTGTGCGCAGAGCCGCGCCGTACTCGTCGAACACCGCACCCACGTTGCCGGTGGCGATGCGCAGTCGGCCGGAAGCGTCCTGCCACCACGTATCTCGGGAACACCCCGCCAGGGCGGCGGCGGCCGCAGCCGCGCCGGCCCCGCGGAGGAACTGCCGTCGGCCGAGCACGCGTTCAGCATAGGCCGGGGCCGGTCCGTCAGCGCTGAGTGAGCCGCGACCCGGTCTCGACGGAGACGACGCCCGAGCCGAAGAGCCCGTCGACGATCTGGTGCACGCCGGTGGCCAGTTCCTGTGCGGCGACCGGATTGAGCATGTCGGCCATCGACGGGATGCCGATGTCGACGGCGGCGTCGAAGGCCATCTCGACGGCGCCGTCGCCGGTCTCCCGCACCGCCCACCGGCCGTCGAACGATCCCAGGTCGCCGCTCGACTGCTCGAAGGTGACGGTGCGGCCGGGCACGTCGACGGTGTCCGTCTCGACCCACTGCAGCAGACCGCCGCGGAAGTGGGTCGACCACGACGACGATCGAACGTACCCGGCCGCGTCCCGCGACTCGGGATCCGTCACGGTGATGCGGTCGACCATGGGTACGTGATCGCCGAAGGAGGCGAAGTCGCTGACCCGATCGAACACGTCGTCCGGAGTGACGCCGGTGAGGGTGGCGATCACACTGATGATGCTGGGGGACATGAGAACTCCTCGAATGGAATCGACGGTCAGGCGGACTGCAGGACGGGATCGGCGCCGGGGGAGCGCTCCACCAGATGTCGGGCGGTGAGGCGGGCGGAGCGTTCGATGGTGCCCGCCGTCTGCGCGGGAGGGAGGGGTCCGGACCCGAGCGACGTGGGAAACGGGCTGGTGTTGAACAGGTTCGCGACGGAGGCGAGGAGATTGGCGAACTTCGTCTGCGACGCGGGGTCGAGCAGGTCGAAGAAGGCCGGCTTCCACAGGCGCTGGAACACGTCCGGGTGCAGCCGGCGAGGCGCGTCCACCGCGATCCCGAGGCGGGTGGCCTCGTCGACCAGCACGGCGACGAGCGAGTCGATGTCCAGTGCCGCGGCCCCGCTGGTGACCCACACGTGCTCGCGGTCGTACTGCCGCGGGTGGTTCACCACCGTCGCGATCGACCGTGCGACGACGTCGCACGGCACGAAGTCGTACTGCAGCGCGTCCTCGCACAGGACGACCGGCAACGTCCCGCGCAGGAAGGCGCGCACGAGGGTGTGCAGCCCCTGCAACTCGGAGATCTCACCGGTCTCGGAATCGCCGCACACGATGGACGGGCGGACGATGGTCCAGTCGAGGCCGCTGCTCCGCACGAGATCCTCGCCGTCCCTCTTGCTGGCGATGTACGCACCGGGGTGCATGGTGGCGAGTCCGCCGGTGACGTCCGGGATCACGGGTTGACCGACGAAGGCGGTGCTGACGTGCACCAGGCGTGCCGACGCGTCCCGGGAGAGCTCCACGATGTGGCGGACTCCGTCGACGTTGACGGCCCGGGTGGACGCGTCGTCGATCCCGAAGTCCACGACGCCGGCGCAGTGCACGACGGTGTCCACGTCGCGGGTGAGGGCGGACCACGTCCGGTCGTCGAGTCCGAGGTGTGGCGCGCGGAGGTCGCCGCGGACAGTGATCCCCGAGTGCTGCACGGCCCGTCGACCTTCCAGCACGACGACGTCGTGGTCCTCGGTGAGGGCGCGGAGCGTCGGCAGTCCGACGACGCCGGAGGCTCCGGTCAGCAGAATCGTCATCGGTGTCCTTTCGAGAACGTCTCGCGCAGTGCGTCGCCGACGGCGGTGAGCATCCAGTCGACATCAGCCTCGGTCATCGTGGCCGGGGGAGTGAAACGCACGACGGGACTGGCGTTCAGGGAGTGGTTGGCCACGACGCGCCGGTCGAGCAGCGCGAGCAGGAAGCGGCCGGCGGTGCCGGCGTCGCCGAAGTCCAGCCCGATGAGCAACCCTCGACCGCGGACCTCCACGGTCCCGAGATCCGCTGTGAGTATGCGCAACTCGTCGAGCAGTCGTCCGCCCGTCCGTGCGGATCGCGCCACCAGCTTCTCGTCGTCGATGACCTCGAGCGCGGCGCACGCGGCCGCCATCCCCAGCGGCGCACCGGAGAAGGTCGACGTGTGGATGCCGAAGTCGATGTCGAAGGCACGGAAGGCGCGCGGTGTCGCGACGGCGGCCGACACGGGAATCACGCCGCCGCCCAGACTCTTTCCCACGAGGACGATGTCGGCGTCGACGGCGTCCCGCTCGCTCTCCCACATCAGGCCGGTGCGTCCGAGGCCGGTCATGATCTCGTCGATCACGAGGAGGGCTCCGCGTTGACGGCACAGTGCCGAGGCGACCGCGAGGTAGTTGCGGGGCGGCAGCACGACCCCGCCCTCGCCCTGCACGGGTTCGAGGACCACGCAGGCGTCGGAGGCGTCGTCGCCGAGTGCGTCCGACAGTGCCTGGACGTCGCCGTACGGAACTGTGGTCGCCGCGGTGAACAGTCGACGGAACGGGTTCTGATACGACGGATTCGCCGTGAGGGCGAGCGCGCCGAGGGTCTTGCCGTGGTAGCCGCGGCTCGCCCCGATCAGGCGATGGTGGCCGGCGCTGCAGGCCATCTTGACGGCGGCTTCGGTGGCCTCGGTTCCGGAGGCGCCGAAGTAGACCTTCGACAGCGGGTCCGGCAGGCGGGCCGCCAGTGCCGCCGCGGCCTCGGCCACCCGAGGTTCGAGCAGGGTGCGGGTGGAGACGGGATGGCGTCCGAGCTGGGCGATCACCGCGTCGACGACGCGGGGATGCCGGGCGCCGAGCAGGAGGGTCCCGTACCCGCCGCAGTTGAGGTACTCGACGTCGTCGGTCGACCACAGTCTGGCTCCGAGCGAGCGGTCCTCGACGATGTCGCCCAGCATGGAGGCCACGCGTGCACGAGACTCGGACAGATGCGCGCGGGTGTGGCTCTGCACCCGCCCGTCGAGGGACGTCGAGATCGACATGGTGTGGCTCCCGAGACGAGGAGAAGCGATGAGGCGTGCGGCCCGGCGGGCCGCCGCGATCACCGACGGTAACCCCGGCTGCAGGTGGCGTCAAAGCCACCGATGAGTCGTATGATGTTGTGCGACAACATATGGCGCGAACCACCGTTATTGAGCGGGGTGGCTACCAGTGGCTGGTCCGGTGACCACGGAATACCTTCAGCTGATCAGGAATTGTGCGAATATCGGTTCACCAGGACCGGCCGTCGTCAGATCTTCTTGCGGGCCCGGTACGCGGCGACGTTGGCGCGGTTGCCACAGTTTCCGGTGTCGCAGTACCGCCTCGATCGGTTGCGGGACAGGTCGACGAGCACCGCGTCGCAGTCCGGTGCGTCGCACAGGCGGAGCCGCTCGAGCTCGTCCGACCGCACCATGTCGGCGAGGGCGACGGCGGTCTCGGCCGTCATGCGATCGGCGAGGGGCGCGTCGTCGTCGCTGACGTGCATGTGCCAGCCCCAGTCGCCGTGGCGGGTGAGGTACGGCCGGGCGTCGGATGCGGCCAGCATCGCGTTGACGACGGGTACGACGGCGTCGGGTTCGCCCGTCTCCCACAGCGCCCGCCAGGCCGGGCGCAGGGCCCGCACGGCGTCGAGTTCCTCCTGTGTGCCGTCGCGGCGCCCCGTCCACTCGTGCTCGTCGAGCATCGACGACAGGGTGCTCACGTCAGGGAGGTGGTCCTCGCCGTTCGCGGCGGTGTTGATCAGCGCCGCCGCCCAGACGAGGGCGGTGCGTGTGTCATGAGCAAAAAGCATTTGACTCCTGACCTTCCGGGTCTCTAGTGTCATGACCAATCTACAGTTACGGTCATGACATGACGGGCGACGTACCCGACGGTGTGGCCGGATCCTCGAAAGGGCCGCTCATGGTGTCCTCCCGTTCCGGTGTCGCGTTCGCCGTGACCTCCGCGATCGCGTTCGGAATGTCGGGCCCGTTCGCGAAGGCGCTCACCGACACCGGGTGGTCGCCCGAGTCCGCGGTGCTCGCTCGCATCGTGGGCGGTGCGGTGATCCTCCTGCCCGTCGTCGTCCTGCTGCGCCGCGGCGCACTCCGCGGGGTGCTCTCGGCTCCCGTCACCGTCGTCGCGTACGGCGTCGTCGCGGTGGCAGGAGCCCAGGTCTGCTTCTTCAATGCGATCCAACACCTCTCGGTGGGTGTCGCACTCATGCTCGAGTACCTCGGGCCGGTCCTGGTGATCGGCTGGATCTGGATCACCACCCGGCGGCGCCCCCGCCCGACGACGATGGCGGGTGTCGCACTCGTGCTCGGCGGTGCGCTGGTCGTGCTCGACGTGTTCGACGGCGCCGTGTTCGATCCTGTCGGCGTGCTCTGGGGACTGTCCGCCGCCGTGTGTCTCGCGTTCTACTTCGTGGTGTCCGCGAAACAGGGTGACGCCGTCGATCCGTTGGTTCTCTCGGCCGCCGGACTGGCGGTGGGCGCCATTGTGGTCGGCGTCGCCGGAATGCTGGGAATGGTTCCGTTGCAGGTGTCGACGAACGACGTCGCTCTCGACGGCCGGGCGTGGCCGTGGTGGACTGCCGTCGCAGTGCTCGCCCTGGTCTCCGCAGCCGTCGCGTACGTTTTCGGGATCATGGCGTCCCGCGCCCTCGGGGCATCGACCGCATCGGTGATCGCGCTGGTCGAGGTGCTGTGCGCGGTGGTTGCGGCGTGGCTCCTGCTCGGCGAGACGGTGTCTCTCACTCAAATCGCAGGTGGTGCAGCAATTCTGACGGGAGCCGCCGTGGTGCAGTGGCGATCCGATGCACCGCCGCCCGTGGAGGCGCTACCGGCCTCGGCAGGAATGGACGGATCTCACGGGGTATCCGTTCTCCCCTGACGCGGCACTGTATGGTGAGGGCGCGTCGTGGTATTCGGCGGGTGGGCACTTCTCCGGGCGGGGTCGCGAGTGCCGGTCCGCCGGAATGTCAGTGACCACCACGCGGACATCGAAGCCGTTGCACGGGAGCCCGTCATGACCATCGAATTCGTCGACCTCGCGGAAACGTGGGTTGCGGGTCTCCCTGTGCGTAGCCCGAAACGGGCGTTGGGCTCTCTCTACGACACCAATCTCGAACGTGCGTGGTCCGGAATCCTGAACCAGGACATCGGTGAACCGCTCGGGTCGATCTACACCGACTTCGTTCCCGCGATCGGGTCCTACAGCACGCAGATCGTCGGGTACCGCGTCGCGGACGGTGACGTGCGCCGCGGGCACATCGTGGCGCGTGTGCCGGCGGGTCGCTATGCGAAATTCTCAGCAGTCGGCAATTTTCCGCAGGTCCTGACGACGCTGTGGAACGAGATCACCCACGCGGAGGAGATGGGGTCCTTCACTCGCGCCTTCACCGGTGAGTTCGAGGTGTATCCCCACGCGTACAAGATCGAGATGTACGTTCCGGTCGCGATTCCCGGCTCGCGGGGCGTCGGCGGTGCGGGATGACGTTCCGTCTCGTGGCACGTCCGAGCATGGTGTTCGGCGGACTGGTCGTGCCCGGTGTCGATCCCGGACCCGAGGGCAGCGCCAGCGATCTCGTCGTGTTCCTGCGTGAACGTATCCGCGAACGTGAACCGGAGGACGCCGACGTCTACACCGTCTACGTCCCGGATCAGCGTGGTGTCTGCAACGTCGTCGTCGGCGTACCTCGTGGGAACGTCGACGACGTGCCGATCGGCGACGTCTTCGTCACGGTTCCGTCGGGAGCGTTCGCGGTCTTCACGCCGTCGATGACTCTGCCCGACCGGGCGGAGGACGCGTGGGCGCAGGCCGAGGAGGCCATCGCCGACGGCTCGATCGTGCGCGCCGGCGGGGTGGAGTTCGAGTGCCTCTCAGCCGACGGGAACGTCGAGATCTTCGTCGCCGTCTCGCTGCAATGACGTGCGCCGACGTCCGGTGCCGGCGGACGAGAAGTCGGCTCTCGTCGAGATAAAGAACCTACCGACGAGTAGAAGCAGTCGGAGCGGTGCCTGGACTCGCTCGAGCGCTGGTCGTCATTGTGATTTTGTCTCGAGTGCATTTCTGTGGCGGTGTTCGAGTCCAACCTGTGCCTATCATGATCACGCGCAGTAGAAAGGTGTGACACGGGATTCACACCGGCGGTTCGGAGCACCGGTCCGAACGCGCGTGACTAGTGGGGAGTAACAATGGTCAGGCAATTACGTGCAGAGGCAACGCGGTCCGCGGCCCTGCGGGCTGCCGCCGATCTGTTCCTGCGGGTCGGCCACGCCACGGCGACCCTGAGCCAGGTCTCGGCGGAGTCGGGTGTGACCAAGGGCGCGCTGTACTTCCACTTCGCCTCCAAGGAAGAGCTGGCGCGCGCGCTCGTCGACGAGGGTCGTGAGCGTGTCGCGGCCGCCTGCACCGGAATGGTCGACAGCCGTTCTCCCGCACTGGAATCCGTCATCGGGATCACGTATTCCGTTCTCGACCTTGCCAATACCGACAACCTGGTGCGCATCATGTACCGCCTGCAGCTCGAGGTGGACGCACCGGACCCCACGCGGGGGAGCGTCTTCGGGACGTGGCAGAACATCTTCTCGCACCTCTTCGAGCGTGCCATCGAGCACGGTGACGTCATCGACTCGCTGGACGCCGAGACCGCGTCCTGCCTGGTCTCGGAGATGCTCAGTGGCGTGCTGATGGTCGCCGAGGGCACTGCGCGCCTCGACGGTGCCGCCGTGCGCATGGAGCAGGTCTGGCACACCATCCTGCCCTCGCTCGTGCCTCCGGCGAAGCTCCCGTACTTCCGCGAGTTCGCCTCGCGAAGCCTCTCCAGCTTCGTACGCGATCGCTCGGGTGCCGACGCCACCAGCGACACCGGCGTCTCCAGCAATCACTAGCGTTCGGCGCTCTCCCGGCGCACACTGTGATGTGAGACACACGGCATCGTGTGTCGACCGCACGAGTGACGTCGGGAGAGACTCATGGAAGACATCGCCACGCGCGAGCGCACCGACCGCCGCATGTCCGACAACGAGCTGCGCAAGGCCATCCGCGTGCTGCAGTCACGCGCGGACGACGCTCGGAAACGCGGTGACGCCGACGATGCCGCACGCATCGAACGCACTGTCCGCGACTACCAGGACGAGATGACCACCCGCCTC
This sequence comes from Rhodococcus sp. NBC_00294, assembly GCF_036163995.1. Classification (NCBI taxonomy): domain Bacteria; kingdom Bacillati; phylum Actinomycetota; class Actinomycetes; order Mycobacteriales; family Nocardiaceae; genus Rhodococcus; species Rhodococcus sp. NBC_00294. Next base: position 4,146,754 of record NZ_CP108043.1, on the reverse strand, counting down.
TGAACTCGGCCGGGCGGGGACGGTTGTCAGCTGGGGCCGAAGCGCTCCGTGCGAATGTTCGCCGGTGCATGTCCTCGCTCGACCAGCATGTCCGCGACCGTGTCGACGAAGCTCGTGGGCCCGCAGATATAGCACCGCGGCTCGAACTCGGCGGGCCACCCGTGCGCGTCGAGATCCTCGATCGTGATGCGGCCGAGCGGCCTGCGGGACCCGGTGGGAGCGCGCCGCGTGTAGAGCGTGGTGACGTCGACTCCCGCGGGCGGATGCGCCCACTCGTCGGCGAAGTACACCTCCGCCGGTTCACGGACCGAGTAGAGCACGCGGAACGGCACCCGGCCGCCGCTCGATCCCGCCGCGGCCTGCGCGCGGACCATCGCGCGGAGCGGAACGATGCCCGAGCCGCCGCCCACCAGCAGGACAGGCGGTGACGGGGTCTCGGTGGGTGCCGACGGCCGCCAGACGAACCACCGGCCGACGGGTCCGCGGATCTCGAACCGGTCGCCCACCTCGACGGCGCCGACGAGGTAGGGGGACACCTCGCCGTCGGAGACGTTCTGCACGGCGATCTCGATGCGCGACGTGCCGTCCGGTGCGGAGGCGAGGGAGTAGCTGCGCTGCGCGCTGTACCCGTCCTCGGCGGTCAGCTTCACGTCGACGTGCTGTCCGGCGAGATGTCCCGGCCAGCCGTCGACGTCGAGCACCAGCGTCGAGGCGGTCGGTGTCTCGCGCCGCACCTCGAGCACCCTCGCGACGAGCCAGGGCCGGGCCCCGACCCCGGCGGTGGCTCCGGTGGTCACGTCAGTCGCCCTGGTATCGCTGCTCGCGCCACGGGTCGCCGTAGTCGTGATAGCCGCCGCGCTCCCAGAATCCCTGTTCGTTCTCCTCGGTGAGTTCGATGCGCGAGACCCACTTCGCCGACTTCCAGAAATACAGGTGCGGCACGAGAAGCCGTGCGGGACCGCCGTGTTCGCGTGCGAGCGGCTCTCCGTCGAACTCGGTGACCAGCCAGGCCTTCCCGTCTCGCAGGTCCTCGAGGGGCAGATTGGTGGTGTATCCGTCGAAGCCGTGCACGACGACGTACCCCGCCTCGGTGTCGAGACCGTCCAGCAGCACGTCGAGACTCACGCCGTTCCAGTTGGTGTCGAGCTTCGACCACTTGGTGACGCAGTGGATGTCGACCGTCGGGGTCTCGTGCGGCAGCGCGGCCACCTCGTCCCACGTCCAGGTCCGGGTCTCACCGGTCTCGGACGTGATGGAGAACGACCACGTGTCGGTCGCGACCACGGGCGCGGGCCCGATGGCGAGAACCGGGAAATCGTTGGTCAGGTACTGGCCGGGGGGAGTCCGGCCGTCGTCGCCGCGCCGGCGGCCCACGAAGCCCTTCGAGATCAACGCCATGGTGGCAGATTCTGCGCCGGTCGTCGGGCCTCTGACAAGTCGGAGCGCGCACACTCGACCGGTAGTGTCGGGCACCACAGCAGGCCGGCGAGGGGGGAGTGCGACGCGATGGTGCAGAGCAGGCTGAGAGGGAGACGTCCGCGACGGTCGTGGACCGACCTGTGCGGGGCGATCGTGCTGGTCACCGGCGCCGCCAGCGGCATCGGTCGCGCCACGGCGATCGAGGCCGCGCGGCGTGGGGCGCGGCTGGTCGTCACGGACATCGCGGAGGCGGGACTGGCCGCCACGGCCGCCACCATCGCCGAGAACGGCGGCAGCGTCGTCGCCTCGCGTGCGCTCGACGTCTCCGATCACGACGCCGTCGCCTCGTTCGCGGACGCCGTGCACGCCGAGGTGGGGAGCGTCGACGTCGTCATGAACGTGGCCGGGATCTCCGCGTGGGGCACCGTCGAGAACATGGCCCACGAGACGTGGAAGGCGCTGATCGACATCAACCTGATGGGCCCGATCCACGTCACCCAGTGCTTCGTTCCCCCGATGATCGCGGCGGGTCGCGGTGGGTACCTGGTCAACGTGTCGTCGTCGGCCGGCCTGCTCGCGTATCCGTGGCACGCGGCGTACAGCGCCAGCAAGTTCGGCGTGCGCGGCATGTCCGAGGTGTTGCGCTACGACCTCGCCCGGCACGGCATCGACGTCTCGCTCGTGGTCCCCGGGGCGGTGCGGACACCGCTCGTCGAGACGGTGGACATCGCCGGCGTGGATCGCGACGACCCACGCGTGACGAAGCTGACCGCACGCTTCGAGGCCCACGCCGTGTCGCCCGAGGTGGTCGCGGAGAAGATCTTGACCGGGATGGCGAAGCGGCACTTCCTCGTCTACTCGAGCAACGACATCCGGGTGGGGTACTGGGTGTCGCGCAAGTTCGCGCGCCCCTACGAGATGACCATGCAGGCGGCCAACGACTACTTCTCCCGACTGCTGCGCTGACCTCACGCGCGTGTCGCGGCGGAGCGCGTGCCGAGTCGGCGCTCACGCACTACCGTTCTGGCATGGACGCGACGGCTCCGCTGGGAGCGGATTCCGAGGTGGGAACGCTCCGGACGGTCATGCTGCACCGCCCTGGCGACGAGCTGCGCCGACTCACCCCCCGCAACAACGATCAGCTGCTGTTCGACGGGCTGCCGTGGGTGGACCGCGCTCGCGACGAGCACGACGCCTTCGCCGACCTGCTGCGAGGACGCGGTGTCGAGGTCCTCCTGCTCGGTGATCTGCTGACCGAGACCCTGGCCCTCAGCGGTGCCGCACGCGTGCAGGGGGTCGCCGCTGCGGTGGAACCCCGCCGGCTCGGACACGTGCTCGCCCGGGATCTGGCGACCTACCTCCGCGGCCTGCCCGCACCCGAACTGGCGACCGTGCTGATGGCGGGCATGACCTTCGACGAACTGCCGGTAGCGGACGACTCGGGTGTCTCGCTGGTCCGGCGCATGCACCACGGCGGCGACTTCGTCATCGAGCCGCTCCCGAACCTGCTGTTCACCCGCGACTCGTCGTTCTGGATCCAGCAACGCGTCGCGATCACGTCGCTGGCGCTGCGGGCCCGCGCTCGGGAGACGTCGCTGACGGATCTGATCTACGCCTTCCATCCACGATTCCTCGGTGTGCGCCGGGCCTACGAGTCGCACACCGCGCCGGTGGAGGGCGGCGACGTGCTGCTGATGGCGCCCGGCGTCGTCGCCGTGGGAGTCGGTGAACGCACCACGCCCGCCGGTGCCGAAGCGCTCGCGCGCAGCCTCTTCGACGACGACCTCGCGCACACCGTGCTCGTGGTGCCCATCGCGCAGGAACGGGCGTCGATGCACCTGGACACCGTGTGCACGATGGTCGACACCGACGCGGTGGTGATGTACCCGATCATCCAGGACACGCTGTCCGCGTTCACGATTCGCCGCGAGGACACCGGTGTGACCATCACCGGCGCGGGCCCGTTCCTCGACGCCGCGGCCGACGCCATGGGTATCGGCAAACTGCGGGTCATCGACACCGGACTCGACAACGTCACCGCCGAACGTGAGCAGTGGGACGACGGGAACAACACGCTCGCACTGGCTCCCGGCGTCGTCGTCGCGTACGAACGCAACGTCGAGACCAACGCGCGCCTCGAGGCGTCGGGCATCGAGGTGCTGCGCATCTCGGGATCGGAACTGGGGTCGGGCCGCGGCGGACCCCGCTGCATGTCCTGCCCCGTCGCCCGCGATCCCGTCTGATGTCCGGCCGGCCTCCGGCCTTTCCGCTGACCTCCGGCCGGCCTCCGGCCTTCCCGCTGATGTCCGGCCGGCCTCCGGCCTTCCCGCTGTTGTCCGGCCGGTCAGAGGACCGTGCTCACCGTGGCCGCCGGGCGCGCCAGGACGGTGCCCTTCTCGCCGACCACGAAGGGCCGCTCGATGAGTACCGGATGCGTCAGCATGGCGCGCAGGACCGTCTCGTCGTCGGCATTCGCGAGATCGAGTTCCTTGTACAGTGTCTCGCGCTTGCGCACCGCGGTGCGCGGGGTGAGGCCGGCATCGGAGATGAGGGCTCGCAACGTCGCCTCGTCCGGCGGGGTGGTCAGGTAGGGCACGATGGTCGGCTCCACCCCCGCGTCGCGGATGGCCGCGAGTACGTTGCGGGACGTCGAGCACCGGGGGTTGTGATAGATCGTGACGGACATGGAGCAAGTATGGCGGGAGTGGGACCGATGAGGTTCACGATCGACGGTGCGTCGGGGACGGCGCCGTTCGACCAGGTGCGGTCGCAGATCGTGGCCGCGGTGCGGTCGGGGCAACTCATCGCGGGATCGAAACTGCCGACGGTGCGAGCTCTCGCGGCGACGCTGGACCTCGCTCCCAACACGGTGGCGAAGGCGTACCGCGAACTCGAGAAGGACGGCGTGATCGAGACCCGGGGGCGGTCGGGCACCTTCGTGGCGGCCGGCGGCGATCCTTCGGCCGGGGCAGTGCAACTCGCGGCCACGGAGTACGTCCGCGCGGCGCGTCGCGCCGGCATCGACGACGAGGTGGCTCTGCGCTACGTGCGGACGGCGCTCGCGGACTCCTGACACCACTTAGGTTGACGCTTCAACCTAAAGTGTGTCATCGTGATCCCGAATCCACCCCGACCCATCAGAGGATCACTGTGAAGACACCTGTCGTCGTTCGAGACATCGCCGCACTCGTCGCGCGCATCGCCCTGGGCGTCGTGTTCGTCGCCCACGGGTGGCAGAAACTGCGTACCAACGGGCTCGATGCCACCACCGCCGGCTTCGAGGGCATGGGCATTCCGGCCCCGCAGGTGTCGGCGTACTTCGCCACCTTCGTCGAGCTCATCGGTGGAGCCGCTCTGATCCTGGGCGTGCTGACGTCCGTCGCGGCTCTGCTGCTGGTCGTCGACATGGTCGGCGCGCTCGTCTTCGTGCACCTCGACAAGGGCGTGTTCGTCGGCGAGGGCGGCTGGGAACTGGTCGTCGCACTCGGCGCCGGAGCGCTTCTCCTCGCGGCAGTCGGCTCGGGCACGTACAGTGTCGACCGCGCATTCCGCCGTCCGAAGTCACGTGCACGCGTATCGTCCTGACCTGCAAAAACAGTCTGTGAACTTGCACCGGGGCGTCGAGGCGAGCAACGTGACGTCTCATGACATCGCGTATGGACACGGACACAGGACCGGCTGACACCCCACGCGATGATGCCGCGGACGTTCTCTCGTCCGCGGCATCTGCCGTGCTGCCCACCTCCGCGCACCCCGATGCGCAGGACCCCGGGTCGCAGGAACCGGCGCCGCGGCGCGCCACCCTCGACCCCGTGGTGTTCGGCGTCGCGGCAGCCGTCGTCACGGGCATCATCGTCTGGGGACTGGCCGGACCGACGAGCCTCGAGAACGTGACGTCCTCGATGCTGGACTGGCTCGTCACCAACATGGGCTGGCTGTTCATCATCTCCGCCACCGGTTTCGTGCTCTTCTGCATCTACCTGGCGATGTCGAAGTACGGACGTATCCCGCTCGGCAAGGACGGGGAGAAGCCGGAGTTCAAGACCGTCAGCTGGATCGCCATGATGTTCAGCGCCGGCATGGGCATCGGGTTGATGTTCTACGGCGTCTCCGAGCCGCTGACGCACTTCGTCACGCCGCCGCCCGGCACCGACAGCAGTGTCGGAACGGCCATGGCCACCACGATGTTCCACTGGAGCCTGCATCCGTGGTCCATCTACGCCGTCATGGGTCTCGCCGTCGCGTACAGCACCTACCGCCGCGGCCGTCGTCAGCTCATCAGCTCCGCCTTCCTCCCGCTCCTCGGTCGCCGCGCCGAGGGCCCGATCGGCAAGGTCATCGACATCCTCGCCATCTTCGCGACGCTGTTCGGTACCGCCGCCTCCCTCGGACTCGGTGCGCTGCAGATCGGTTCGGGTGTCGAGGTCATCGGCTGGCTCGGTGAGGCCGGCACGCTCCTGCTCGTCGCCATCGTCGCGCTGTTGACCCTCGCCTTCGTCGCGTCCGCGGTCTCCGGGGTCGCCAAGGGCATCCAGTGGCTGTCCAACATCAACATGGTGCTGGCACTCGTCCTCGCACTCTTCGTGTTCGTGCTGGGCCCGACGGTGTTGATCCTCAACCTGATTCCCACCACCATCGGCGACTACGCGAGCCAGCTGTTCCACATGTCGGCTCGCTCGGCGGCGTCGTCCGATCCGGAGACCGCGTCGTGGCTGTCGTCGTGGACGATCTTCTACTGGGCCTGGTGGGTCTCCTGGACCCCCTTCGTCGGCATGTTCCTCGCCCGCATCAGCCGTGGCCGCACCGTTCGTGAGTTCATCATCGGTGTCATCGTGATCCCGAGTGCCGTGAGCCTGGTGTGGTTCTCGATCTTCGGCGGAGCAGGTATCGGCGAACAGCGCGACGGCATCGACCTGGCCGCGCGCGGCAGCAGCGAGTCCCAGCTGTTCGGCATGCTCGAGAACCTGCCGCTCTTCGGACTGTCCACGGTCGTCGTGATGATTCTCGTGGCCGTCTTCTTCGTCTCCGGTGCCGACGCGGCGTCCATGGTCATGGGCACCCTCAGTCAGCGCGGAACCCTCGAGCCCAGCCGCTGGGTCGTCGTGTTCTGGGGAGCCATCACCGGTGGCACCGCCGCGATCATCCTGTGGACGGGCGGCGCGGACGCGCTCAACGGCTTGCAGACCATGACAATCATCGCCGCGGCACCGTTCGTGCTGGTCATGATCGGGCTGTCGGTGTCGCTCTACCGCGACCTGTCGCACGATCCACTGGTGCTCACGCAACGTCGTCGACGTCTCCGGCTGACGAAGGCCGGGCGCACCGAGCTCTGAGCGGTCAGCGCCAGCTCGGCAACCAGAGCTGCTGCTGCCACGTCTCCTGACTGATGGGCAGACCCGTGAGGATCGGCCAGAGCCACACGAAGTTGGCGATCACCACGGCGACGTACAGCGAGACCAGCAGCAGACCGAGCGTGCGGCGCTCGCGACCCTGCCCACCGCGACCCTGTCCACCGCGGAGTCCTCGCCCGAGGATGTCGCCGAGGACCAGGGTGACGCCCATGACGAGGAAGGGCGCGAGCGCCGCGGCGTAGAAGAAGTACATCTGACGGTCGAGGGTGAGGAACCACGGCAGGATGCCGGCGCCGTAGCCGACGAGCACGGCGGCGTAGCGCCAGTCGCGGCGGGCCACGGTGCTCCACAGCGCCCAGCCGAGCATCGGGAACGCGACCCACCACAGAGCAGGCGTGCCGATGAGCATGACGGCCTTGACGCAGTTGCCGCCCGTCGAACAACCGGTGATCTGCTGCCCGTCGGCGAAGTAGTAGAGCATCGGCCGCAGACCCATCGGCCACGTCCACGGCTTGGACTCCCACGGGTGGCGGTTACCGGCCGAGTTGGTCAGTCCGGCGTGGAAGTCGAGGACGTTGCCGCTGTAATACCAGAGCGAGCGCAGAGCGGCGGGCACGAACGAGAACGGTCCGCCCGTCCCGATGTCGGTGCCCACGGCGTTCCGGTCGACGCCGGTCTCACTCGCGAACCAGCCGGCGTAGGTGGCCAGATAGACGACGAGCGGAATCGCCACCAGCGCGTACAGCGCGGGTCCGACGTCGCGCACGGCGGTGCCGACCCACGGCCGGGTGACCCCGTACTGGCGACGCGCCGCGACGTCGAAGGCGACGCTGAGCAGTCCGAAGAACGCGACGAAGTAGATACCCGACCACTTCGTTCCGCACGCCAGACCGAGCAGGAGTCCGCCGCCGAACCGCCACCAGCGGACGCCGAGACGCGGGCCCCACGTGGTCATCTCCATGCGGCCCTCGACGGCGACCCGGTGCAACCGCTCCCGGACGTCGTCCCGGTCGCGGACCAGAGCGCCGAACGCGGCGACGACGAACACCACCATGAAGATGTCGAGCATGCCGACTCGGGACGTCACGAACGTGACGCCGTCCACGATCATGAGGATACCGGCGATCGCGCCCAGCAGCGTCGAGCGCGTCATGCGGCGCACGATGCGGACGACGAGGAGAACGAGGATCACACCGAAGACGGCCGACGACAGCCGCCAACCCCATCCGGTGTAGCCGAACAGTGCCTCGCCGACGGCGATCAGCTGCTTGCCGACGGGCGGGTGGACGACGAGGCCGTAGGCCGGGTTGTCCTCGACGCCGCCGCCGGTGAGCACCTGGTAGCCCTGCGGGGCGTAGTGCTTCTCGTCGAACACCGGGGTGCCGGCGTCGGTCGGATAGCCGAGCATCGTGAAGCGGGTGACGGCCGCGAGGACCGTGAGGACCGCGGTGACGATCCATCCGCGCATGCGGTCGGTGGGCCCGAATACTGCGGGCGGGAGAGCGGGGCGCGGCGCGGTGAGGTACTCGTCGGAACCGTCGCGACCGGTGGGGATACGCGCGGTCACGAGGGTCACGATTCGATCGTAGGCTAGATGCCGACGGCGACCGCGGTCGTGACCGACGAGCGAGATGAGGACGACGCGTGCTGGTACTCGGTGCGACACCGATGGGGGACCCCGCAGACGCGTCGCCCCGACTGCGCGACGCACTGGCCACGGCCGATGTCGTCGCGGCGGAGGACACGCGTCGCACGAAGTCCCTGGCCACGGCACTCGGGGTGCAGATCACCGGTCGCGTCGTCAGTTTCTACGACCAGGTCGAGGTCGATCGGGTTCCCCTGCTGCTCGCCGAGATGCGCGAGGGGCGGCGGGTCCTGCTGGTCACCGACGCCGGTATGCCCTCCGTGAGCGACCCGGGTTACCGACTGGTGGCCGCGTGCGCAGAGGCGGGGATCGGCGTGACCTGCCTGCCGGGGCCGTCCGCCGTGACCACCGCACTGGCCCTGTCGGGGTTGCCGGTGGAGCGCTTCTGCTTCGACGGATTCGCCCCTCGCAAGCGTGGTCCCCGGCAGGCGTGGATGCGCACGCTGACGACGGAGAGCCGCGCCGTCGTGTTCTTCGAGGCCCCGCACCGCATCGCGGACTGCCTCGCCGACGCGTCCGAGGTACTCGGCCCCGATCGGCGCGCCGCGGTGTGCCGGGAATTGACCAAGACCTACGAGGAAGTGAAGCGAGGGACGCTGGGGGAGTTGGCCGCGTGGGCCGCCGACGGCGTGCGCGGCGAGATCACGGTGGTCCTGGCCGGAGCCGAGCCCGTCAGTGCGGATCCCGCCGACCTCGTCGCGGAGGTGGAGGATCTCGTGTCCGCCGGACTCGGCCTCAAGGACGCGTGCGCACGGGTGGCCACCACGACGGCGGCGGACGTGTCCAAGCGTGCGCTCTACGAAGCGGTGCTGGCCGCGCGCGGCTGACGCCGACGCCGCGACGTCAGCCGACGACCTGCTGGCGCAGTCCGTCGGTCGCCGTCTCGAGGACGGACTTGGTCCCGCGCTTGACGATGAATCCCGGCACGGGGATCTTCGGGTCGAGCGTGATCTCGAACTCGAGGTGAGTGCCCTTGTCGGTCTCGCTGAGGCGGTACTCCGCGTGCTGAGACTTCTGCTGGGTGCTCTCGACGACGTCCCATTCCACCGACATGTCGGACCACGTGAAGCGCAGCACCTGCTCGTCGGTGAATCCCATGACGGCGACGGTCATCTCGGCGAGGACGGGACGACCCTGATCGTCACGCTCGCGCACCGAGACCTTCTTGTGGATCGACGACCATGCCGGCAGACCCTCGAGGTCCGCGATGACCGCGAGCACGTCGGCCGGTGGTGCCTCGATCTCGACTTCTCTGTTTCCGCTGACAGCCATGGCGTGAATGTAACCGACCGTCCACACCTACAGGGCGGTTTGGGTCGGTGTCGTGATCATGTCCCGGTGCCGGCCAGGGGAACTGTGCCGCGGCGGACCTGCTCGTCGACGAAGACGGCGATCTCCGAGATCGCCCGCGCCGACTCGGGAACGAAGTCCGCGGCGTGGAACACGTGCACCTGGTCCTGCCACACCTGGAGACGGCACTCGATTCCGGCGTCAGCCAGGCGCTCCGCCATCAGTTCCGAGTCGGCGTAGACCATCTCGGTGGATCCGACCTGGATCAGGACCGGCGGGAGGGCGGACAGGTCCGCGTCGACGGGACAGACGCGGGGACCACGCTTGCCGTCCACGACGATGCGGGCCTCGACCTCGTCCGCCAGCTCGGTGAGCGCCGGCACGGCGCCCTTGGGGAAGACCGAGCACAGGGACGCGTTGGGATGCAACATTTTCCGCGTCGGATCGAGATCGGTGAGCGGAGACAGGGCGATGATGCCGCCCGCGGGCGGCAGACCCTGGCTCTGCAGGGCGAGCGCCACCATGAAGGCTAGGTAACCGCCGGCGGAGTCACCGGCGATGAAGATCTGTTCGGGCAGGTACCCCGCGTCGAGCAGGTAGCGGAAGCCGTCGACCCCGTCCTCCACCGCGTGCGAGATGGGGTTGCGCGGCATCATCCGGTAGTCGACCGACAGCACGTCGGCACCGGTGGACTGGGCGATGCGCGAGACGAGCCGGCGGTGGCTGTTGAGGCCGCACACCACGAACGCGCCGCCGTGGAGATACAGGATCACGCGATCGCGGTCCGCGCGGCGGGTCGGTCGCTCGGACCTGCCGTCGGCACCGACACGACGCGGGCTGTCCGTGCGGACCCACTCGGCCCGGCACTCGTCGAGCCGCACGGGCGCGACGGTGGTGTCACCCACGGGTGGGAGGAGTCGGCCGGCCTGGTCGACCATCGACATGGGCCACGGCAGGCTGTGGGTCCGGGCCCACACGCCCAGGAAGGGACGGACCGTGCGGCGCAGGTACGCGGCGAGAAGCTTGGACTGCATGCTGCCGCCCTCGAACTCCTGGCGGTCCACGGCGGTGCCGACGCCGAGGGCGCGTCGCACCCGGCGACTGGCGGACGTGCGTGTCAGCGACGACGGTGCGGTCATCTCGGCCGAGGCGATGCTCATCGGTGGCCCTCCACTTCCTTGCTCGTACTGGGAATCGCACGATAGGGCCGAAACGAAACACTTCTCGAGGAATAGTTGTTGCCGGGGTCACACCGTGACCCCACGTTGTCGCAATAGTTGTGGGTTCGTTACTTCCGGGTAGCACAGTGAACCTGCAGGTGAGCCGCACCGTGACCACGCGGTTCCGCAGTTCGAGAGAGGTCCGCCCCCATGCCCTTCATGCCGGTCACAGAGTCGATGTTCCTACTGGCCGAGACGCGCGAGCACCCCATGCACGTCGGGGGACTGCAGCTGTTCGTGCCCCCGGAGGACGCCGGCGACGACTTCGGGATGCAGCTCTACGAGACGTTCCAGGCCGCCACCGACGTCTACAAACTGTTCCGCAAGCGGCCGGCTCCGCCGGTGAACTTCATGGGCACCGTGCGCTGGATCTACGACGAGGAGCTCGACTTCGAGCATCACGTCCGGCGCATCATGCTGCCGCGGCCGGGCCGCATCCGCGAGCTGCTGCGCTACATCTCCGCCGAGCACAGTGCGCCGCTCGATCGGCATCGCCCGATGTGGGAGCTGCACATCATCGAGGGCCTGGCCGACGGCCGCGTCGCGCTCTACAGCAAGATCCACCACTCGCTGGTCGACGGTGTCTCGGCGCTCAAGTTGTTCGAGCGCACCCTGACCACCGATCCCGAGGCCCGTGACTGCGGCCCGATCTGGGACCCGGCGCTGTTCGAGCGGCCGAAGAAGAAGAGCACCGAGGTGGCGAGGGTCGACGACGGTGGCGTCCTGTCGCTGCTGTCCACGGGCGTCAAGGCGGCGGGTGAGCTCGCCGGGGTCGGACCCGCCGCGGCCCGGATCGGTCTGAACAAGCTGCGCGGCAACGAGATGGTGCTGCCTCTGACCGCACCGCGGACGATGCTCAACGTGCCGATCGGCGGGGCACGCCGCTTCGCCTCGCAGCAGTGGTCCAAGTCGCGGATGAAGGACATCGCGGCAGCGCTGGGGGTCACGTTGAACGACGTGGTGCTGACGATGTGCTCCGGGGCGCTGCGGTCCTATCTCATCGACCGCAACGCACTGCCCGATCAGCCGTTGATCGCCATGGTGCCGGTGTCGATGCGCGAGGCCGGTGCCGACGCGGACGGTGGCAACGCCGTCACCACCGTGCTGTGCAACCTCGGTACCGACCAACCCGATCCGGAACGCCGACTCGCCGCCGTCGTCTCGTCGATGAACGAGTCGAAGGCGATGATGCGCACCCTGTCTCCACTGCAGGCGCTCAGCTACGGCGCGGCCGTGATGGCCCCGCTGCTGCTCACACCGGTGCCGGGCTTCGTGCGCAACACACCGCCTCCGTTCAACGTGATCATCTCGAACGTGCCCGGTCCGAAGACCGAGATGTACTGGAAAGGTGCGAAACTCGACGGTGTCTACCCGGCATCGATCGTGCTGGACGGGCAGGCGCTCAACATCACGCTCGCGACCAACGCCGACAACGTCAACTTCGGACTCGTCGGAGATCGGCGTAGCGTGCCGTCGCTGCAGCGCATGCTCACGCATCTCGACACCGCACTCGAGGAGCTCGAGAAGTTGGCCGACGGGTGAGTCTCGCTCTACGGCCGATGGTTCCGCGGGACCCGAACGAGGAACATCGAGCGGCGAGTTCGCTGGAACTGTTCTTCGACCTGGTCTTCGTCGTCGCGGTGTCGTTCGCCTCCGTGGAACTGGCCCATCTGCTGGAAGAGAACCACATCGCGTCGGGCATCGGTGCCTACGCGATGGTGTTCTTCGCCATCTGGTGGGCGTGGATGAACTTCACGTGGTTCGCCACGTCGTTCGACACCGACGACTGGCTGTACCGCGTCACCACCATCGTGCAGATGGCCGGCGTACTGATCCTGGCCAGCGGTGTCTCCGACGCGATGATCGACTGCGACTTCACGCTGGTGACCATCGGCTATGTCGTGATGCGACTGGCGATGGTGAGTCAGTGGATACGGGCGGGGCTGCGCAACAGCGAGTTCCGCGGTACTGCGATGCGATACGCGGTGGGCATCACCGTCGTGCAGGTGTTGTGGGTCGCCCGACTCGCGCTTCCCGACAGCGTCGCCGTGCTCGGGTTCGTCGCGCTGGTGGCCGCGGAGCTCGCCGTCCCGGTGCTGGCGGAGCGCGCGGGACGGACGCCGCTGCACGGCGAGCACATCGCCGAGCGCTACGGTCTCTTCACCCTCATCCTGCTCGGTGAGTCGTTGCTGGCCTCGGCGACGGCCATTGTCGGCGGCATCAACGAACACGATCACACGGTCGAACTCGTCGGCCTCGCGATGGCCACGCTCGTCGTCGTCGCCGGCATGTGGTGGCTGTACTTCTCGGTGTCGCAGGAGGATTCGGTCGGGGCGAGACTCGGCCGCTCGCTGAGCTTCGGCTACACGCATTACTTCGTGTTCGCGGCCGCGGGCGCGGTGTCCGCGGGTATCGAGGTGGCTGTCGCGCACATCGAGGGTGACGGAGTGCTGTCGGACCGTCAGTCCTCCGCCGCGATCACGATTCCGGTCGCGGTCTTCGTGCTGGGGTTCTGGATGGTGGCGATGCGCCGCCGGTCGTCACGGCTGGTGAACGTCGTGACGCCGGTCGGCGGTGTCGCCGTGCTCGCGGCCACGGCGGTACCCGGGTCGGCCGTCGTCAGTGGGGCCGTGACGGCCGTGATCCTGCTCGCCGTGGTCGGTACGACGGTCGCCGATCGGTCCGCTCACTCCTCCGGTTCGACGTAGCGGGGGAAGACGCCGGTAGGCTTGGGCAGCGCGATGCCGGGCGTGAGACGCGTTGTCAGCGAGTCGAACTCGCGTTCCGTCACACCGAGCAGATCGAGCAGCTTCGCTGTGCTGTCGGGCATGAACGGCTGGGTCAGCAGGACGGTCACGCGGAGCACCTCGAGGGTCACGTACAGCACCGTCGCCATGCGGGCCGGATCCGTCTTGCGCAGAACCCACGGTTCCTGCGACGAGAAGTAGCGGTTGGTCTCCGCGAGTACCGACCAGATCGCGTCGAGCGCCAGGTGCATCTCGACGGCGTCCATGTGGCCGCGCACCACGGCGTGAAGGGCATCGACGCGAGCGAGCATCGCCTCGTCGTCGGCGGTGAACTCGCCGGGTGTCGGCACCTGCGCATCGCAGTTCTTGGCCACCATGGACAGGGACCGCTGAGCCAGGTTCCCCAGTTCGTTGGCCAGATCGGCGTTGATCCTGGTGACGATCGCCTCGTGGCTGTAGCTGCCGTCCTGTCCGAACGACACCTCGCGCAGGAGGAAGAAGCGCAACGAGTCCAGGCCGTACTCCTCGATCAAGGCCGCCGGGCTGACGACGTTGCCCACCGACTTGGACATCTTCTCGCCCTTGTTGGTCAGGAAGCCGTGCGCGAACACGCGTTTCGGCAATTCGACACCTGCCGACATCAGGAACGCCGGCCAGAACACGGCGTGGAATCGCACGATGTCCTTGCCGATCATGTGGACGTCGGCCGGCCAGAACTTCCGGAACGACTCGCTGTCGGTGTCGGGGTAGCCGACGCCGGTGAGGTAGTTCGTCAACGCGTCGACCCACACGTACATGACGTGGTCGGGATCGCCGGGAACCTGGACACCCCAGTCGAAGGTGGACCGTGAGATCGACAGGTCCTTGAGACCGGACTTCACGAAGCTCGCCACCTCGTTGCGGCGACCCGCCGGGAGAATGAACTCGGGACGCTCCTCGTACAGCGCGAGCAGCTTGTCCTGGTACGCGGACAGCCGGAAGAAGTACGTCGACTCCTCCGTCCACTCCACCGGGGTGCCCGACTCGGTCGCGATGCGGGAACCGTCGTCCTGCAGCGTGGTCTCGCCCTCGGCGTAGTACGCCTCGTCCCGCACCGAGTACCACCCGCTGTACGAGTCGAGGTAGATGTCCCCGTTGTCGGTCATCTTCTGCCACAGGTCTCGGCTGGCCTCGAGGTGGTCGGCGTCCGTGGTGCGGATGAACCGGTCGAACGTGATCTTCAGCGACTCCTGCATGGCCTGGAACGCGTCCGAGTTCCGGCGCGCCAGATCGGCGGTGGAGATGCCCTCCTTCGACGCCGTCTGCGCCATCTTCAGACCGTGCTCGTCCGTTCCCGTCAGGAACCGCACGTCGAACCCGTCGAGCCGCTTGAACCGAGCGAGGACATCGGTGGAGATGTACTCGTACGCGTGGCCGATGTGGGGATCACCGTTCGGGTAGGCGATAGCGGTCGTGATGTAGAACGCAGGCTTGGTCGAACCGGTCTCAGTCATGGTGCGCCTACTCTATCTTTCGTGCCGAGAGACCGTCCCGCCCCCGACTTGCCCACTCCGCTCGCACCGCTCGTGGACGCGCACACGCACCTCGACGCGTGTGGGGCCACCGATGCAGCGTCGGTCGCGGCGATCCTCGATCGTTCCGCATCGGTGGGCGTCGGACGCGTCGTCACCGTCGCGGACGACCTGGACGCTGCTCGCTTCGCTGTCGCCGCCGCGCACTGGGATTCCCGCGTGTACGCCGCCACCGCGATCCATCCGACGCGCGCGAACGTGCTCACCGACGAGGTCCGCGCGGAGATCGAACGCCTCGCGCGAGATCCCCGCACCGTCGCCGTGGGGGAGACGGGGCTCGACTACTACTGGCCGGGGAAGCTCGACGGCTGCGCCGCGGTGGAGGAGCAGGTCGAGGGCTTCCGCTGGCACATCGATCTGGCGAAGCGCGTCGGCAAGCCGCTCATGATCCACAACCGCGACGCGGACCACGACGTTCTCGCGGTTCTCCTCGACGAGGGCGCGCCGGAGACGGTGATCTTCCACTGCTTCTCGTCGGGTCCCGAGATGGCGCAGGTGTGCGTCGACGCCGGCTACGTGCTCAGCTTCTCCGGGACGGTGAGCTTCAAGAATTCCCACGAGTTGCGGGAAGCGGCCCAGTTGGTGCCGGACGGGCAGTACCTGCTCGAGACCGACGCCCCGTTCCTGACACCGA
The DNA here is from genome assembly GCF_036163995.1 of Rhodococcus sp. NBC_00294. Taxonomy (NCBI): domain Bacteria; kingdom Bacillati; phylum Actinomycetota; class Actinomycetes; order Mycobacteriales; family Nocardiaceae; genus Rhodococcus; species Rhodococcus sp. NBC_00294. Next base: position 4,130,877 of record NZ_CP108043.1, on the reverse strand, counting down.
ATCCGTATCGCGGTGCACCGAACGAGCCCTACTGCCTTCCCTACACGGCGCGCGCTCTGGCGGACGCGACCGGCCGCACCGCCGAGGACGTCGCGGCGTCGGCGACCGCGACGGCCGAGCGGGTCTACCGCCTCTAGTTCGGGGGCGGGAACTGCCCGTCCGGGACGATGGTCCCGCCGTCCAGCGTGAAGTCGACGTACGAGGTGTTGGACGGGCAGCAGAACGCGTCGCTCTCGTTCAGCCAGCGATAGCGCACGGTGACGGTGCTGTCGGTCGCGCCGACCACCGAGGTGTAGCTGTACGCGTCGGACGTCGCGGTCCCGAGGTAGTCACCCGAGTTGGTGAAGAACAGGACGTGCGACTGCACGGTGCCGTTCCGGATGCCGGTCCCCGTCGCCCGCGCCCATTCGAGCGTCGGACATCGGTCCGCGCTGGTGCCGGGCGTGTGATCGTCGATCACGAAGGCCCCGCCCTGCGAGTCGGTGCCCAGGTTCGCCACGGCGGTGCGCACGTTCAGCGAACTGGGATCGACGCACGGCACCACCTGCGCCGGCTGCGCCGGTGCGGGTGCGGGTGCGGGCACGGTGACCGTCTCGGTCTGCGTCTCCACCCTCGTCTCCGGCGCGGGTGCCGGTGCGGGCGCCGGGGCGGACGACGAGGGTGCCGGGTCGTCGGCGGGGAGCGCCGTCCCGGTCGTACCGGCGGAACCGCACGACACGGCGGCGGCGGCGCAGGCCGCCACGGCGAGAACGGCCATCGAACGCGGGAGAGTGGTCACCGAGCCTCCAGGGTGTCCGTACCGAGCGTTCTGCTCGGCGGTCGAAGGGTGTGTCGGCGACCACCACCCGATCGTTACCGATGCTCAGGTCACGATCGGGTCGCGGCGACGGATCAGTCGTCGTCTCCGTACGTCTCCACCAGTCGATCGAACTCGGCACGGTCGATCACGCTGGGCTCGTTGATGGCCAGAGCCTGCGCGTACTTGCCCGCGAGGTGGTAGTCGCGGCCCAGGGGACCGCGCTCACCGTCCTCGTCGTCGTCCTGCGTGCTCGCTCCGGGCGGCACCTCGTTCTGCAGACCGTTCGTCTGCGCACCCAACCGAGCGTCGATCTTCGCCGTGATCTTCTGCATGATCTCTTGGTCGTCGCTCACTGTCGTGCCTCTCGTCGATGTAGCGGCTTCTCGGTGCGGGGCCCGCGTCTCACAGGACCTTGTCGAGGAAGTCCTTCGTTCGCTCGTGCTGCGGGTTGCCGAACAGGTCGTCCGGCGAACCCTCCTCGACGATGTACCCCTCCGCCATGAAGATCACACGGTCGGACACCTCGCGGGCGAAGCCCATCTCGTGCGTGACGACGACCATCGTCATGCCGCCCTTCGCCAGATCGCGGAGGACCTGCAGGACCTCGCCGACCATCTCGGGGTCCAGCGCACTCGTGGCCTCGTCGAACAGCATGATGTCCGGGTCCATCGCCAGTGCACGTGCGATGGCGACGCGCTGCTTCTGCCCACCGGACAACTGCGCCGGCTTCGCGTTCTCCTTGTCGGCGAGGCCCACCTGGGCCAGCAGACGAACGGCGTTCTCGCGCGCCTTCGACTTGTCCGACTTCTTCGTCTCCACGGGCGCGAGCATCACGTTCTCGATGACGCTCATGTGGGGGAAGAGGTTGAAGTGCTGGAACACCATGCCGATGTGCTGGCGCACGGAGTCGAGGTTCACCTTCGGATCGGTCAGGTCGAAACCGTCGACCACGACCGTGCCGCCCGTGATGTCCTCGAGCTTGTTGAGGCACCGGAGGAAGGTGCTCTTGCCGGAACCGGACGGGCCGATGACACACACCACCTCGCCCGAGTGGACGTCGACGTCGAGGCCCTTGAGCACCTCGAGATCGCCGAACGACTTCTTCAGTCCGATGGCGCGGATCTTGACCTCGGCCGCAGCGGCGTCGGGCGCGGTGGTCTCGGTGCTCACTTGTTGATCCTCTTCTCGAGACGGTTCGACAGCATCGTCAACGCCATGATGATGACGAAGTACATGACGCCGATGATCAGCCACATGTTGAAGGACTGGAAGTTGCGGGCGATGATGATCCGCCCCGACTGGGTGAGTTCGGCGAGGCCGATCACCGACAGGATCGAGGTGTCCTTCAGCGTGATGACGAACTGATTGATGTACGACGGGATCATCGTCCGGATCGCCTGCGGCATCACGACCTTGCGCATGGACGTCAGGTAGCTGATGCCGAGACTGCGCGAGGCCTCCATCTGGCCCTTGTCCACCGACAGGATGCCGCCGCGGACGATCTCCGCCATGTACGCACCGGCGTTGAGCGACAGCGTGATGATGCCGGCGGTGAACGCCGACATCTGGAAGCTGAGCGCGGCGGGAATGCCGAAGTAGATGAAGAAGGCCTGCACCAGCAGTGGCGTGCCGCGGAAGATGGCCACGTAGGTGGCGCCGATCCCGCGCAGCCACGCCTTCGTCGACACCCGGAAGAGTCCGAAGACGGCGCCGAGGATCAGGGCCAGCACGATGGAGATGACCGTCAGGACGATGGTGAGCCAGAGGCCCTTCAGCAGTTCCTTGTACTCGCTCTTGATCAGTCCGGGGATCGAGTTGTCCGTCTCGTCCGCCGCGGCGCCGATGTAGGTACCGAGGATCTCGTCGTACTGGCCGGACGACCGCAGGTTGGCCAGTCCGGTGTCGAACGCGGCGAGCAGCTCGGGGTTCGCGCCCTTGTTCACGGCGAAGCCGTAGTTGCTCGGCGACTCCTTCTCCGTGACCGTCTTCAGACCGTTCCCCTGGGTGATGCCGTACTGCAACACCGGGTAGTCGTCGAACACGGCGACCGAGTTCCCGGTGCGCACCTCGTCGTACATGCTCGCGGAGTCGGCAAAGTACCGCGTCGTGAAGCCGTACTGCGCCTTGATGCTCTCCGCGAAGTCGGCGCCCTCGGTGCCGTTCTTGACCGCGACCTGCTGCCCGGAGAGATCGTCGTACGAGGTGATCGACGAGTTCTCGAGCACGGCCATCTGCACGCCGGACTCGAAGTAGGGCTCGGAGAAGTCGAACACGGCCTCGCGTGCCGGCGTGATCGTCATGCCGGCGATGACGCCGTCGGCCTGGTTCGCCTGCACTGCCTGCAACGCCGCGTCGAACCCGAGGGGCCGGATGTCGACCTGGAAACCCTGGTCCTCCGCGATCGCTCGGATCAGGTCCATGTCGATGCCGACGAACTGGCCGTCGGAGTTCTGGAACTCGAACGGTGCGAAGGTCACGTCGGTGGCGATGGCGAACGTGCGACCTTCCACCGGGCTCGGGGGCGCCGGCTGGGCCTGCGCTGCGGGTGCGAGCACCAACGCGACGAGTGCCACGACGGCGGTGATCGCCGGGAGGCGGCGCAGTCGGTGCCACCGTCCGCGTTCGGATCGCGGTGGGGAGGTCGGATTCACGAAGAGCCTTCCGTTCTGGTGCAGGTGAACAGTCGGCTCGGACCCTATCGGCCGGGGGGCTCGCGACGACCCTTACCGGAAGGTAGGAACGGTCGACGGGCTGCTCGAGGCCGTTAAGTTGCCGAACCTGTGCCCGCTCGTTACCGTATCGTGATCGTATGACCCCGATGCGAGCCTCTCGGCCTCGTGATCGTCTCGACCCGGCAAGGAAATCGAAGTTGCGTTATTCGTCCGTGATGTCCGTTCGACCAGTCGTGTCCACCGGGGCGGGAGCGCGGTGACGATGTCGCACGTCGCCAGACTCAACTCCGCCCGGTCCCGCCTGCTGTACGTCGTGGTGGCCGCGCTTCTCGCCACACTCGTCGTGGGAGCGAGCGTCGCCGTGGCCCGCCACAAGACCGTCACGATCGACGTCGACGGGCAGCAGGTCCAGCTCTCCACGATGACCACCGACGTCCGCAGCGCCCTCGAGGCCGCCGGATATCAGCCCACCGAGCGGGACGAGGTCGCGCCCGCCGCGGACGCGACCCTCGCCGACGGAGAGACCGTCACACTCAAGCGGGCCCGCGAGGTGACTCTCACCGTGGACGGTGCGCCGACGACGGTGTGGACCACCGCCTCCACCGTCGCCGAGGCCAAGGATCAGTTGGGCATCGCTCCCGACGTCCACATCGACGAGTCGGAGTCCGACCCGCTGCCGCTCGACGGTGCCTCCGTCAACGTCGTGCTGCCGAAGTCCGTGACCCTCGCCGACGGGGCCGCGTCGCCCGCACCGATGCGGCTCGCCGCACCCACCGTCGGCGAGTTCCTCGCCGCGGCCGGTGCGCCTCTCGAACAGAACGACACGGTCGCCCCCGCGGCGGACGAGCCGCTCGTCGAGGGCGCCGTGGTCACGGTGACCCGCGATCGGACGGAGACCGTCAGCGTCACCGAACCCGTCGTCGCGCCGGATCAGCGCATCGAGGACCCGACGATGAACATGAGCAAGACGATCGAGGAGTCCGCCGGTGCTCCGGGCGAGCAGAACGCGACCTACTCGGTGAACAAGGTCAACGGTGTCGAGGTCTCCCGCACGCTCGTGAAGGCCGACGTCACGACACCGCCGGTCGCCAAGACCGTGCGCGTCGGTGCCAAGCCCGGCACCGAGGTGCCACCGGTCGAGAACGGCGCCGTCTGGGACGCCCTCGCGCAGTGCGAGGCCACCGGGAACTGGGCCATCAACACGGGCAACGGCTTCTTCGGCGGCGTGCAGTTCGACCAGAACACCTGGGAGCGGCAGGGCGGGCTCAAGTACGCTGCGCGCGCCGACCTGGCCACCCGCGAGGAGCAGATCGCGATCGCGTCGCAGACCCAGCGCACCCAGGGCTGGGGCGCCTGGCCCTCCTGCACCAGCAGGCTCGGGCTGCGCTGACATACGCTCCACCCGTGTCCGAACCTCCCGTCTCCCCGCCGACGTCCGATTCGCCGGCGTCCGATTCCGCAGCCGGTCCGGCACGCGTCCGCCTGCTGGGGCCCGCGGAGGTGCGCACCCTCGCGGCCGAGCTGGGCGTCCGGCCCACCAAGACCCTCGGCCAGAACTTCGTCCACGACGCGAACACGGTGCGACGCATCGTGACCGCGGCCGGAGTCGGTCCGGACGACACGGTGCTCGAGGTGGGGCCGGGACTCGGATCGCTGACCCTGGCGTTGCTCGACGTCGTGCACGACGTGGTCGCCGTCGAGATCGACCCCGTACTGGCGCAGCGTCTTCCGCAGACCGTCGCCGAGCGCGCCGAGTCGCGAGTCGACCGGTTGGCGGTGGTCGGTGCCGACGCCCTGCGCGTGCGCCGCGACGAGATTCCCGGCGCGCCGACCGCACTGGTCGCCAACCTCCCGTACAACGTGGCGGTGCCGGTGCTGCTGCACCTGCTCGCCTTGATCCCCACCCTGCGCACCGCGCTGGTGATGGTGCAGTCGGAGGTGGCGGACCGGCTGGCGGCTCCTCCCGGCAGCAAGACCTACGGGGTGCCGAGTGTGAAGGCCGCGTACTTCGGCGACGTCCGCCGCGCGGGCGCCGTGGGCCGTTCGGTGTTCTGGCCGGTGCCGCAGGTGGAGTCGGGTCTGGTGCGCGTCGATCGGCACGAGAATCCGCAGTGGCCGATGGACGAGACGTTCCGCCGCACTCTGTTCGCCGTCGTGGACGCGGCATTCGCGCAGCGGCGCAAGACGTTACGTGCGGCTCTGGCGGGGTGGGCCGGATCGGCGGCCATGGCGGAGACGCGGCTCGTCGAGGCGGGGATCGACCCGTCGGCACGCGGGGAGACGCTCGACGCCGCCGCGTTCGTCCGATTGGCGCAGACCACCGGTGGTCACGAGTCCTGACGCGGGCGGTGCTCGTCGCGGGCACGGGCGTATCGGGCGGCGACACGGTCGAGTCGCCGTGATTCGACCTCGCAGGCGTCGATCAACTCCTGTGGGCCGCACACCGTGAAGTCCACGTCGAAGGCGGCGAGCCACCGCGCCATCGACGGGTAGGTGTCCGCGGTGATCGAGACCTCGCACCGCTCGTCGTCGAGCCGGGCGAGGGTGCCCCACTGCGGATCGACGCGGTCCTCGATCCGTTCGAACGGCACGTGCAGCACGACCCGTCCGCGGGCGGCCGAGAACGCCTGATCGATGCCCCTCGACACGAACTCCGCGGCGCCGCCCTCGGGCAGGGCCCGAGGAGTGAAGCGAGGCCCCGTCGGCACCTTCGGATCGAGGCGGTCGACGCGGAACGACCGCCAGTCCTCACGGGCGAGGTCCCAGCCCACGAGGTACCACCGCAACCCCGACCGCACGAGCCGGTACGGCTCCACCTCACGCCGCATGGTGTCCCCGCCGTGGGTGCGGTAGTCGAACCGCAGGCGTTCGTGGTTCTGGCACACGGTCGCCAGTGCCGTCAGTACCGACGCGTCGACGCTCGACTGCACCGGACGTGACTGCACGACGTCGATCTGCAGTGCGTCGAGTCGGTGACGCAACCGTGACGGCATCACCTGCCGCAGTTTGGTGAGGGCACCGATCGACGACTCAGCGGTGCCGGTGACGGACGCGGACGCGCCGCTCTGCAGCCCGAGCGCCACGGCGATCACCTCGTCGTCCGTCAGCAGCAGGGGTGGCATCTCCGCGCCGGCACCCAGCCGATACCCGCCGCCGACGCCGACCGTTCCGTCCACCGGATAGCCCAGCGACCGCAGCCGGTCGACGTCACGGCGCACGGTGCGCGGGGTGATCTGCAGCCGTTCGGCCAGATCGGCCCCGGACCAGTCGCGCCGGGTCTGCAGCAACGACAGCAGAGCCAGCAGTCGGGCGGACGTCTCGCGCATGTCGACATGATGCACCCGACAGCGGACAGTTCGGGTCCTCGATCCGGTTCGGTACTCGGGCGCACGCCGACTACAGTGGTGAGACGTGCTCACAGTCGTTCCGCGGCCGGTCTCGGTCCGCGCTCCCGCCAAGGTCAATCTGCACCTTGCCGTGGGTGACCTGCGCCCCGACGGCTACCACGAACTCACCACCGTCTTCCACGCGCTCTCCCTCGTCGACGACGTCTCCGTCGTGGCCGCGGAGACACTGTCCGTCAGCGTGCACGGGGACGATGCGGGCATCGTTCCCACCGACCACACCAACCTGGCGTGGAAGGCGGCCGAACTCGTCGCCGCCCATGCCGGTCGTCGGCCGGCCGTCGCCATCAGCATCGACAAGGGCATTCCCGTCGCGGGGGGCATGGCCGGGGGCAGCGCCGACGCGGCCGCGACCGTCGTCGCGCTTGACGCGCTCTGGAACCTCGGCCTGTCCCGCGAGAAGATCATGGACTTCGCGGCGCAGCTCGGTAGCGACGTCCCGTTCTCCGTCGCCGGTGGCACGGCCGTCGGCACGGGTCGCGGCGAGAAGCTGCTGCCGGTGCTCTCACGCAACTCCTTCCACTGGGTGCTCGCTCTCGCGAAGGGCGGCCTCTCGACTCCCGCGGTCTACCGCGAACTCGACCGGCTGCGCGAACGGGGAGCGCCGCCGCGCCTCGGCGCACCCGACGAGCTGATGCAGGCCCTGGCGTCGGGCGATCCGGCGCGGGTCGGGCCGCTCCTGGGCAACGACCTCCAGGCCGCGGCGCTGTCCCTCGAACCAGGCCTTCGCCGCACCCTGCGCGCCGGCACCGAGGCGGGTGCCATCGCCGGCATCGTCTCCGGGTCCGGCCCCACCTGCGCCTTCCTCTGCGCCTCTGCCGACCATGCGGTCGAGGTCGGCGCGGAACTGTCCGGCGCCGGCGTCTGCCGCACGGTACGTGTGGCACGTGGACCGGTGAGCGGAGCGCGAGTGCGCACCGAACGCGACCAGAACGACACGAACCGGGGACAACACTGATGGCCAACCTGATCAACCTGGAGCAGGTCTCCAAATCCTTCGGCGTGAAGCCGCTCCTCGACGGAGTCTCGCTCGGTGTCCAGGAGAACGAGCGCATCGGCGTCGTGGGCCTGAACGGCAACGGCAAGACCACCATGCTCGAGGTGCTCGCGGGCGTCGAGCAGCCCGACTCGGGCCGGGTGAGTCGCGTGGGCGGCCTCCGGATGGCCGTCGTGACGCAGCGTGGTGTCCTGCCGCCCGGGTCCACCATCGGGGACATCGTCCTCGCACCGCTCGGTGTCGCCGAGCACGAGTGGGCCGGTGACGCCCGGATCCGCAGCGTTCTGGACGGCATCGGCATCACCGGTCTCGGGCTCGACGCACCGGTCGAGCAGTTGTCGGGCGGTGAGCGCCGACGCACAGCGCTCGCCGCCGCGCTGGTGCAGGACCTCGACCTGCTCGTGCTCGACGAGCCGACCAACCATCTCGACGTCGAGGGCGTCCAGTGGCTCGCGGAGCATCTGGTGAACCGGCGGTCCGCACTGGTCGTCGTCACCCACGATCGGTGGTTCCTCGACACCGTCGCCACCCGCACCTGGGAAGTGGTGAACGGTCAGGTCGAGACGTACGAGGGCGGCTATGCCGACTGGATCTTCGCTCGCGCGGAGCGCTCTCGCCAGGCCGATGCCGCGGAGGATCGTCGCCGCAACCTCGCCCGCAAGGAGCTGGCCTGGCTGCGCCGCGGCCCGCCCGCTCGTACCTCGAAGCCGCGCTACCGCATCGAGGCCGCCGAGGCCCTCATCTCGGACGTGCCGCCGCCGCGCGACTCGGTCGCGTTGTCGAAGTTCGCGCAGACCCGGCTGGGGCGCATCGTCATCGAGCTCGAGGACGCCACGCTGGCGACCCCGGACGGCCGCGTACTGGTGGAGGACTTCACGTGGCGCCTCGCGCCGGGGGAGCGCATCGGTCTCGTCGGCGTCAACGGCTCCGGCAAGACGACGTTGCTCCGCACCATCGCCGGCGAGCTCGAACCCGCGAAGGGCCGCCGCATCGAGGGCACGACGGTCCGCATCGGCTGGCTCCGCCAGGAACTCGACGACCTGCCCGTCGGGATGCGCGTGCTCGAGGCGGTCCAGGACGTCGCGGAACGAATCCAGTTGGGCGACAGGGAGATCTCTGCCGGACAGCTCGCCGAGCGGCTGGGCTTCACGCCTGCACGGCAGCGCACGCCCGTCGGTGACCTGTCCGGTGGCGAGCGCCGTCGACTGCAGCTGACACGCGTGCTGATGTCCGAGCCGAACGTCCTGCTCCTCGACGAGCCGACCAACGACCTCGACATCGACACGCTGCAGCAGCTCGAGGATCTGCTCGACGGCTGGGCCGGCACCATGATCGTCATCAGTCACGACCGGTACCTCATCGAGCGCGTCTGCGACTCGACGTGGGCTCTGTTCGGCGACGGCAAGCTCACCAACCTGCCGGGTGGCATCGAGGAGTACCTGCGGCGTCGCGCGCGAATCGCCGCGGCCGACGACGCGGCTCCAGGCATGACGTCGGGCGGGGGAACGAAGCCGGCTGCGGCGAAGGGCGGCGCCGACGAGCGTGCCGCACGCAAGGAACTCTCGAAGCTCGAGCGGTCCCTGGTCAAGCTCGACGATCGTGTGCGCGCACTGCACACCTCGCTGGCGGAGGCGGCCACGGATCCTGCGACCCTGCAGTCGCTCAACGCCGAGCTGCTCACCGTCGTCGCGGAGAAGGACTCCGTCGAGGAGCGGTGGATGGAGCTGGCCGAGGAACTGGGCTGACACGGTCTACCCTCGCGTTCAGGCGGTCGATCGGCGACCGCGTTCTGCGCGAGGAGTGACGATGACATCCGTCGTGTCCGAGGTCATGGGCTCGGAGTTCGAGAAGCTTCACCCGAAGGTGCAGTGGCGCTTCGGTTTCGGTGCGGACGATCATGTGGCGCAGTTCGGCACCGGTGTCATGGAGACCATCACGCATTCTCCGCTGCTGCCGCCGCCGGCCCTGTGGCTCGGTGGCAAGCGGCGGATGGTCCCCTCCGACTCGGGCGAGAACATCCCCTTCACCATCGCCAACCACGCGTACACGGACGAGCTGGGCAGGCCCACGCTCGCGTTCGTCCGTCGTTTCCAGTTCCCCGGCCACGAGGTGGCACTCGACTCGGTGATGGTCGTGGGATCGCGCGGCGCACTCGACTACATCGGTGCCGGCCCCGACATGGTGGTGCACACCCAGTGCTCCGCGGACGCCGACGGTGGCCTGCGGCTCGACAGCGGTCTGCCCCGGTTCCTCGCTCCGCGTGGGTCGATCAAGCCGCCGGGTCTCCTGTCGGCGGAGACGATCGGCCGCGAGTGGTGGGACGAGGAGCAGCAGCGCCACCGCATCGACATCGAGGTGCGTGGCCGCACGCTCGGGCGATTGTTCCGCTACACCGGATGGTTCACGGCCACACAGGAAACCTGCCTTCCGACCGATCTGCCCGCCGAATTGGGGCCGGGGCGTACCGATCCCAGGGAGTGATCCCTGGTCGGACCCCGAAGTGACTGGTGGGGAATTTTTCTCACAACCGTCACCAATCCCCCATGGGACCCGGATCCGAATGGTGGATGACACAACCGACAGCGGCCGGTGATCATCACCGGCGGTGAGCGGCTATCAGATCCGTACAAGAAGGGTTCTCGCCATGAGCGTCACCAAGAGCAAGAGTGCAGTAGCAGTCGGCTTCGCAGCAGTTGCACTCCTCGGACTGTCCGCATGTTCGTCCGACGACAGCAGCAGCACCACCGAGACCACCGCGAGCAGCAGCATGGAGTCGATGACCTCGTCGGCCATGTCCTCCTCCACCGCGATGAACTCGAGTGCCGACCCGGCCTCCAACCTCATCGGCTCGGGCTGCGCAGCCTACGCCGAGCAGGTCCCGGACGGTGCCGGCTCCGTGAGCGGAATGGCTGCCGATCCGGTCGCCGTCGCCGCTTCCAACAACCCGATCCTCACCACCCTGACCGCAGCGGTCTCCGGTGGACTGAACCCGGACGTCAACCTGGTCGACACGCTGAACGGCTCCGAGTTCACCGTCATCGCCCCGACCGACGACGCGTTCGCCAAGATCGACCCGGCCACCATCGAGACGCTGAAGACCGATTCCGCGCTGCTCACCAAGATCCTCACGTACCACGTGATCCCCGGCCAGCTCGCTCCCGACGCGATCGCCGGCGAGCAGACCTCCGTCGAGGGCCAGGCCGTCAACATCACCGGCGAGGGCGATTCGCTGAAGTTCAACGACTCCAACCTGGTGTGCGGTGGCGTCACGACCGCCAACGCGACCGTCTACATGGTCGACTCGGTCATGATGCCCCCCGCCTGATCCTTGTCCACAGGGATCATGAGGACGAACACTCTCTTCGCGGCGGTCGTCCCCCGACTGTGTCCGTCGTGAAGTAGTACGAGGCGACCCGAGATTCTTCTCGGGTCGCCTTCGTGCGTCACGGGGACGGATGACGACAGCACGAGAAAGGCCCCCGGCGATGCCGGGGGCCTTTCTCGTGTGTCAGGGGAGGATCAGCGGAAGCCCTTGGCGGGGTTCTGCAGATCGAGCACCACCGTCGTGCCGTTGGAACGCACGTGCAGCTCGGGGCTCGCGAGCCCACCGGAGGTGAGGTACTCACCGAGGAGCTGCAGCAGCTCGTCGGGGCCGGTGGAGGAATCCATCGGGCGCGTGTCGCGGCTGGTGATCTCGTTCTGCGTCAGCCGTCCCGCGATGCGGATGGACGCGATGCCCATGGCCGTGCGGCGGTCGGGGCTCGGGTGACGGCCCGAAGCGAAGCTGCTGCCGTTCGACGATCCGTTGGTGGACGTGCTGCCGCCAGGCAACGCGTGTTCGGAAATCTGATCACTGGTTGTCATGTCGACCTCACTTTTGCTCGGAGTGACGCTCGAAGGTGTCCCGTTGGATCGGTGGGCTGGTGCCTTGCCGATCTTGATCCCCGTGAGGGGCCCACTTGATCCATCGCTCATTACTCGGACTGCTCCTCGATCGTCTCGGTACGTGACTCGAGTACTTCCGAAGAACAAACCAGAAGTACGTTCGAACAGAGAAAAAGTACCACGGGAAGGAAACAGCGAACAGTTTTGACCCTATGGATTGGAGATGACACCAATCTTGGGGTGAGGTGGTGTGGAGATGTCCCAGAGGATCAGTCGGCTGCGGCGACCAGCGGCTCGAGCAGCAGGTCCGGCAGCTCCTTCTGGATGTACTGCAGCCGCCACTTGTCACTGACCAGCGCCAACATCACGCCGTCCGTGCGGGTGAACACCTCGACGCCGCGCTGGCGACCGAGCTCCCCGGCGGACGCCGCGTCGGTGCGTCGAGCGATCGAGTAGCCCAGGGGCTCCATGCGCGCCTCGACGCCGAACTCGGACTTCATGCGCGCGGACACCACTTCGAACTGCATCGGACCCACGGCGGCGAGGACGGGCGACGCGTCTCCGCGGATGTCGTTGCGGAGGATCTGGACGACACCCTCCTGATCCATCTGATCCACGGCGCGACGGAACTGCTTGTACTTGCTCGCGCTCTCCGCACGGAGGACGGCGAAGTGCTCGGGAGCGAAGGACGGTATCGGCGGGAACTCGACCTTGCGATCCGCGTACAACGTGTGGCCGGGAGCGAGCGCGGTGGCGTTGACCAGCCCGACGACGTCGCCGGGGTAGGCGTTCTCCACCGTGGTGCGCTCGCGGCCGAACACCGTCAGCGCGTACTTCGTCGTGAACGGTTTGCCCGTCTGGGCATGGGTGACCACCATGCCGCGCTCGAAGACTCCGGAGACCACGCGCATGAAGGCGAGGCGATCGCGGTGTGCGGTGTCCATGCCGGCCTGCACCTTGAACACGACCGCGCTGAAGGGGTCGGTGACCTCGCGCTCACCACCGGCCACGTCGGGACGGGGGCCCGGGGCCGGAGCGAACGAGACGAGGGTGTCGAGGATCTGGTGCACGCCGAAGTTGAGCATCGCCGACGCGAAGATCACCGGAGACGTCCGGCCCGCGAGGAACTCGTCCTCGTCGTGGCGCTGCCCGCTCTCGACGAGCAACTCGCTCTCCTCGACGGCGGTGGTCCAGTCGTCGCCCTCACGGGACTGCGCCGCCTCGGAGTCCATGAACTCCTCGGGTGCGATGGTCGCGCCACCGGCCGTGCGGGTGAAGTGGATGTACTGGTGCTCCGACACGTCGAGCAGTCCGCGGAAGTCACCCGCGATACCGACGGGCCAGTACAGCGGGGTCGGCGTCAGACCGATGCGCTCCTCGATCTCGTCGAGCAGCTCGAGGGGGGAGCGGCCCGGCCGGTCCCACTTGTTGACCACGGTGATGACCGGGATGCCGCGGTGCCGACACACCTGGAACAGCTTCAGCGTCTGCGGTTCCAGACCCTTCGCCGCGTCGATCAGCATCACGGCGGCGTCCACCGCGGTCAGCACGCGGTAGGTGTCCTCCGAGAAGTCGGCGTGACCCGGGGTGTCCACCAGGTTGATGGTGTGATCGGCGTAGTCGAACTGCAGCGCCGTCGAACTGACGGAGATACCGCGCGCCTTCTCCATCTCCATCCAGTCGGAGACGGTCGAGCGGCGACCCGACTTCCCGTGGATCGCACCGGCCTCGGAGATCTTCCGCGCGTGCAGAGCCAGGGCCTCGGTGAGCGTCGACTTGCCCGCGTCGGGATGCGAGATCACTGCGAAGGTGCGACGACGCTCCACCTCGCGCCGGAGGTTCTTCGGCGGGGTGGTGCCGGCGGCGGTGACCGCGGTGGTGGTGTCGGTGTCGACGGACGGGGTGCTCACGAAGGCCTTTCTTCGGTGACCGCAGCTGTGCGGATCACTGGTCGGAACGTACCCAGGGTACTCGGCCGACACGCCGAGCCCGTCCGTCCGTAACAGCGGTCACCGTCGTCCGGATGTAACAGTGGTGCGCGCACCCGGCACGCACCACCGACGAGGGAGTGACGTTGAGCAGGTTCACCGAGGAGATGTACGCGACCGCGGCCACGACCGAGCGAGGTCTCGTCACCGGTGAGCCCGACGCACCGTTGCGGCAGACGTGGGGCGACATCCATGCGGTCGCGCGCCGGATGGCAGGCGGGCTCGCCGCGGCAGGGGTCTCCCGCGGGGACGCGATCGGCATCCTGGCCGGTCAGCCGGTGGACATCGCGCCGTCGTGTCAGGCGGCGTGGATGCGCGGCGCGTCCGTGACCATGCTGCATCAGCCGACGCCGCGCACCGATCTCGCCGTGTGGGGTGCCGACACCGAGACCGTCATCCGGATGATCGACGCCGCCGCGGTGGTGCTCGGAGCACCGTTCGACGCCGCGGCGCCCATCCTGGAGGAACGCGGGATCACCGTGCTGACGATCGACGACCTGCGCGGCGGTGAGGACACCGATCCCGTGCCCACCGACGAGTCCGACATCGCGCTGCAGCAGCTCACGTCCGGGTCCACCGGATCTCCCAAGGCCGTGCGCATCACCCACGAGAACTTCTACGTCAACGCCTACGCGATGATCGATCGGATCGAGTACTCGCTCGAGGACGACGTGATGGTCAGCTGGCTCCCGCTGTTCCACGACATGGGGATGGTCGGCTTCCTGTCGGTGCCGATGCAGGTCGGAGCCGAGGTCGTCAGCATCACGCCGATCGACTTCCTGCGCTCTCCGCTGCTGTGGGCCCAGCTGATCGACAAGTACCGCGGCACCGTCACCGCCGCTCCCAATTTCGCGTACTCGTTGCTGGCGCGCAGGCTCAAGCAGGCGTCCGCCGACACGGCCCTCGATCTGTCGTCGTTGCGCTACGCGTGGAACGGTGCCGAGCCGGTGGATCCCGACACGATGCTCGCCCTCGCGGAGGCGGGCGCCCGGTTCGGGCTCGCCCCGACCGCTCTCGCACCCGTCTACGGGATGGCGGAGACCACGCTCGCGGTGTCGATCCCGGTCCGTGATCAGGGCCAGGTGCTCGACGTGGTCGACGCGGACCTGCTCGAGGTGATGGGCCGCGCCGTTCCGTCGACCAAGGGCAACGTCCGTCGTCTCGCGACGCTCGGGCGGATGGTGCCGAATCTCGAGGGGCGCGTCGTCGACGCCGAGGGCCAGGTGCTCCCGAGTCGCGGCGTCGGTGTCATCCACGTGCGGGGGCCGGCGGTGACGCCCGGATACATCACGGTGGAGGGCTCGGTGTCCGCGCAGGACGACGACGGGTGGCTCGACACCGGAGACATCGGGTACTTCACGGAGGAAGGCCTGGTCGTCGTCTGCGGGCGCATCAAGGACGTCATCATCATGGGCGGCCGCAACATCTATCCGACCGACATCGAACGTGCCGTGGGCACCGTCGCGGGCGTCCGGCCGGGCAATGCCGTCGCGATCCGTCTCGACGCGGGGCAGAAGCGGGAGAGCTTCGCGGTCGCGGCGGAGACCAACGAGATCGCCGACCCGGATGCGGTCAAGCGCATCGAGCACGACATCGTGCACGCAGTGTTCTCGGAAGTGGGGGTTCGTCCTCGCACGGTCGCGGTGCTCGGTCCCGGCACCATTCCGAAGACGTCCTCGGGCAAGCTCCGCCGCGCGAACTCGGCGTCGCTCCTCGGCTGAGCTCAGCGCATCAGGGTCGGTGGATGCGGTTCTGCGCGTCCTCGAGGCTGCCCTTCAGGAGCAGCTCCACTGCGTCCGCGGCCTCCTCCAGCACGACCGCCACCTCGTCGCGCTCGGACGCGGCGAACGGCTTGAGCACGTACGACGCCGGATCCATCCGGCCGGGCGGGCGCCCCACCCCGACCCGGACACGGAGGTAGTCCTTGGTGGACAACGACTTCGAGATCGAGCGCAGCCCGTTGTGCCCGCCCTCGCCGCCGCCGATCTTGAGCCGCACCCGACCCAGATCGACGTCGAGTTCGTCGTGCACGACGATGATGTCCGCCGGCGCCACGGAGAAGAACCGGGCCAGGTTGGCGACCGGGCCGCCGGACTCGTTCATGTACGACCGCGGCTTCCCCAGCACGACCGGGCGAGTCCCGAGCCGTGCCTGGAGCACGTCGGAGTTGCTGCGCTTGTGCGACGAGAACGACCCTCGCATCCGCTCCGCCAGGGTGTCGACGACGACGGCGCCGACGTTGTGTCGGGTGCGCTCGTACTGCGGCCCGGGATTGCCCAGGCCGATGACGAGAGCAGGGCGATCGGTCATGTGCGGCAGTCGCTTTCAGCTCGTGGCGTGCGGGGTCGTGCGGAGTGGGGGAACGAGAAACGGCGCGCCTCCGGTGAGGGAGGCGCGCCGCGGTGGTGCTCGGTGGATCAGTTCTCGTCTGCCGCTGCGGCCTCGTCGGCGGCGGAGCTGTCCTCGACAGCCTCCTCTTCCTCGGCGGCGACGTTGCTGGCGAGATCGCCCGCGCCCTCGGCCTCGAGTGCAGCCTCGCTGGGCGCCTCGACGACGTTGACGAGGAGGAGCTCGGGATCGGAGATCAGCGTCGCGCCGGACGGCAGCTCGATCGACGAGGCGAGGATCTGGGTGCCGATCTCGGCGTCCTCGACGGAGACCTCGAACTGCTCGGGGATCTGGGTCGCGTCGACCTCGATCTCGATGACGTTGGCATCGGTGGTGACGAGGGCGCCGGGCGCCGCGTCGCCGGTGACGACGACGTTGATCTCGACGGTGACCTTCTCGCCGCGACGGATGACGAGGAGGTCGGCGTGCTCGATGTAGTTACGGATCGGGTGGACCACGACCGACTTGGTGAGGGCGAGGTGCTTCTCGCCGTCGACCTGGAGCTCGATGACGGCGTTGGTGCCGTCGGCGCGGAGCACGGCGGCGAACTCGCGAGACGGGAGCGAGAGGTGCTTGGGCTCGGTGGCGTGTCCGTACAGGACGGCGGGGACGAGACCGTCGCGGCGGGTGCGGCGGGCTGCGCCCTTGCCGAACTCGGTGCGGACGGTGGCGTTGAGAACGTTGGCCATGGGACGGGGCTCCTCGGAAGATCAGGTGTGACTGCGGTCTGAAACGGCTGCGGTCAGGTGTGACTGCTGCGGGTACTACTCGCTCGGCGTGGACACGAACGAGGACGGCTGCGAGACCGCGCCTGCGTCGATCACGGTGACGTACGCACTGCGCACTCGTCACCCTCGCCGAGACAACGGCGTGAACACTACCCGAACGCGCCGATCGGCCGCGAATCGCCCCTGCTCGTCACCGTTGGCGGCGGGTCACCGCTGCGACGTCAGAGCCCGGCACTCGTCCACGGCGTGATCGATCTGATCGAGGGTCAGGAAGTAGTGGGGAGACGCCCGGACGACGGAGTCCAGTCCGCGGGCCGTCATGTCGAGCAGAGTCGACGACGCCGGGCTGACGGAGACGGTGATGTCGCGCTCCGCCAGTGCGTCCTTCAGCGCGGCGGGCGCGGCGCCCTCGACGGTGAAGGTCACGATGCCGGTGTGGTGGTCGCCCAGGTCGTGCACCGCGATGCCGTGCACCTCGGCGAGGGTGTTCCGCAGCCGCTCGGCCCGCACACGCACCGCGGCCTCCACCGCGCTCGGTCCGAGTTCGAGCAGGAGATCGACGGCGGCGCCGAGACCGAGCCGGGCCGCGACGTCGTGTTCCCACGTCTCGAACCGCCGCGCGTCGTCGGCGACGGTGTAGGAGTCGGGGCCGGTCCAGGACGCACTGTGCAGATCCAGAGATCGCGGCTCCAGGGTGTCGAGCACCGACGGGGCGACGTGGAGGAAACCGGTACCGCGCGGTCCTCGCAGCCACTTGCGTCCCGTCGCGGAGAGAGCGTCCACACCGAGCTCCGCCACGTCGAGGGCGATCTGGCCCACCGACTGACAGGCGTCCAGCAGCACGAGGGCCCCGTGACGGTGGGCCAGGTCGACGATCTCCCGGACCGGGTTCAGCAGGCCGCCGTTGGTCGGCGCGTGCACGAGCGAGACCAGCGCGACGCGGTCGTCCATCATCCGCTCGAGGGCCTCGAGATCGATGCGTCCGGACGGGTCCACGGGAATGGTGTCGACCACCGCGCCGGTCGCCCGCGCCCGCTGCAGTGCGGCGATCGCGTTGGTGGCGTACTCGACGGTGGAGACCAGGATGCGGTCACCGGGGGAGAGCGGTACCGCGTAGAAGAAGTCGCACCAGGCCCGCGTGGCGCTGTCGGACAGTGCCACGGTGCCGGTCGGGGCTCCGATCAGCATCTCCACGGACGTGCGCACCGCGGCGAGATCCTCCGAGCGTTCACGCGCTGCGCGGTATCCGCCCACCTCGGCCTCACGGCGCAGGTGCTCGACGACCGTCTCGACGACGCGCTGTGGCGGCAGCGACGAGCCGGCGCTGTCGAGGAACACCCCGTGCTCGGCGGCAGGGGTGTCCGCGCGGGCGGCGAGCACGTCGACGGTGTCCGTCTCGGGGGTGGCGTTCACAGTGACGCCGACACTACCGGCGACCGCGCGCGGGAGCGATTAGTCTGTGAAGGGCGGGGGTAAACGTCATCCGGACACGCAGTGTCCGTTCCTCTTCCCGTACGCAGTGCCCGTTCCACTTCACGCTCCACCGTCACCCCGCGGAGGCATCCATGACGGCCGTTTCCGGCACTCTCAGTTCGCGGCCCGCCGCCGAGGCATACCTCGCCCGGGTCTGTTTCAAGGTGGGGCCGCCGACTCTGATCGGCGCAGAACTCGAATGGTTCACCCGGACCCCGTCCGGTGCACGTCCCACTCTCGACTCGCTCGCCGAGGCACTGGGTGCCCACACCCCGCAGTCTCTTCGGCCCGAGTCCCCCGCACTCGCCCTCCGCTCCGGAAGTGTCGTCTCCGTCGAGCCCGGTGGTCAGATCGAATTGTCGTCCTCGCCCGCCACGTCCCTCGCCTCCGTCGTCGAGGCGTTGCGCGACGACGAGCAGACGTTGACCCGCCTGCTCGACTCGCACGGGATCGCCCTCGCCGGAGGCGGCGCGGACACGCTGCGACCTCCCGACCGCCTGCTCACGCTGCCGCGCTACTGCGCGATGGAGCAGCGCTTCGAGCAGTACGGCCCGTACGGCAAGCTCATGATGTGCAACACGGCCGCGGTCCAGGTCAGTGTGGACGCCGGCGGCGACGACGAGCAGATCCGACGGCGCTGGGCCACAGTGCATGCCGTGGGTCCGGCGTTACTGGCGGCGTTCGCGACCACGCCCGCTCTGTACGGCGTTCCCGACGGTCGGTGGGCCTCGCAGCGCATGCGCACCTGGTTCGAACTGGACCGCACCCGCACGCGTGTTCCGCTCGGGGTCGATCCCGTCCGCGACTACGCACGCTGGGTCATGGACGTCCCGCTCCTGTGTGTGCGACGCGACGGGCGCCTCGCCGCGCCGCCGCGCGAGGCCACGTTCGCCCAGTGGCTCGAGGGTGACCTGGACGACGACATGGGTCGGCGCCCCACGACGGCCGACCTGGACTACCACCTGACGACGGTGTTTCCCCTCGTGCGTGCGAGCGGCCACCTCGAGATCCGGTACCTCGACGGCCAACCCGACGGGGCGTGGGAGGTGCCGATGTACGCGGTGGACGCCCTGCTGTCCTCCGACTCGGTGGCCGATCAGGCGCTGGACCTGGCGGAACCCACCCTGAACAGGTGGGAGGACGCGGCGCGGGACGGACTTGCCGACCAGGCGCTGCGGCGAGCTGCGGTGGAGCTGCTGACACTCGCGGCCGACTCCAGCCACGGCGAGGCGCGTGAAGCCCTGGGCCGCGCGGCGACGCGCTGCTCCGCCGCCCAGCCGCCGACGGCACCAGGGACAGCGGCGACACCACCACGAGGCGATGCTCGGAAGGAGTTCTCACGATGACGGCGAACACGACGGTCGACGCGGTGGCGCTGCGCGGCCGGCTCGAATCGATGCTGGTGCGTAGCCGCGCCCGGACCCTGGCGCTCACCCGGTGCCTCGACGAGGACGGGCTGCGCGAGCAGGTGTCGCCGTTGATGAGCCCACTGGTCTGGGATCTCGCCCACATCGGCAACCAGGAAGAGCTGTGGCTGGTCCGCGACGTGGGCGGCCGCGACGCGGTGCACCCGGAGATCGACGACCTCTACGACGCGTTCCGCCACGCACGGTCCGTCCGGCCGGGGCTGGATCTGCTGTCGCCCGACGAGGCGCGTGCCTACGTCGACACCGTGCGCGCCCTGTCACTGGATGCGTTGCAGCGCTGCACCTTCGACGAGAGTCGGCTGGTGGAGAGCGGCTTCGTCTTCGCGATGGTCGCGCAGCACGAACAGCAGCACGACGAGACGATGCTGGCGACACATCAGCTGCGCACCGGCGACGCCGTGCTGGACGCACCCGACGCTCCCCGCGCCCAGCTGCCGCCCGCCCACGACGTCGAGGTCATCGTCCCCGGTGGCGCGTTCGAGATGGGAACCGGCGACGATCCGTGGGCCCTCGACAACGAGCGGCCCGCGCACACTGTCGAGGTGCCCACCTTCGCGATCGACGCGGCTCCGGTGACCAACGGCGAGTACCTCCAGTTCATCGCCGACGGTGGCTACGACCGCGAGGAGCTGTGGACCGAACGCGGCTGGGCACACCGCACCGAGGCCGGTCTCACCGCGCCGCAGTTCTGGTCGCAGGACGACGACGGTGTGTGGTGGCGTCGAGTCTTCGGACGTGCGAAGCAGATTCGAGCAGCGCAGCCCGTGGTTCACGTCAGCTGGTTCGAAGCCGACGCCTACGCCCGCTGGGCCGGCAAGCGCCTGCCGACCGAGGCGGAATGGGAGAAGGCGGCACGCTTCGACCCCGTGTCCGGGCTCTCCCGGCGCAACCCCTGGGGCGACGACGACGCCGACGACCGGCACGCGAATCTCGGTCAACGCCACCTCGAACCCGCCGACGTCGGCGCGTATCCCGAGGGAGCCTCGCCGCTCGGCGTCGAGCAGCTGATGGGGGACGTCTGGGAGTGGACGTCGTCCGACTTCGAGCCGTACCCCGGGTTCGAGATGTTCCCCTACCCGGAGTACTCCGAGGTGTTCTTCGGTGGCGACTACAAGGTGTTGCGCGGCGGCTCGTTCGGCACCGACCAGACGGCGGTCCGCGCGACGTTCCGCAACTGGGACCACCCGATCCGCCGCCAGATCTTCGCCGGTTTCCGGTGCGCCCGCGACGTGGGACACCGGTAGCGGATGTGCCGACACGTCGGCTATCTCGGACCCGCGCGCACCGTCGGAGACGTGCTCACCGCGGGCCCGACATCGCTGCTCACCCAGTCGTACGCACCCCGCGAGATGCGCGGCGGCGGCACGATCAACGCGGACGGCTTCGGTGCGGCCTGGTGGTCGAACGGCACCGCGTCGTCGTATCGGAGTGCGATGCCGATGTGGGGTGACCCGGCCGTCACCGACACGCTCACCCACGTCCGCTCGGTGGCGGTGATGGGGGCCGTGCGGTCCGCCACCGTCGGCATGCCCGTCGAGCGGTCGGCGTGCGCGCCCTTCGTCGAGGGTCGATGGGCGTTCAGCCACAACGGTGTCGTGCGCGGATGGCCGCAGTCGGTCTCCGCGCTCGCCGAGAAGGTGCCCGTCGAGTCGCTGCTGCGGTTGGCGGCACCCACGGATTCCGCTGTGCTGTGGGCGATTCTGCAGCAGCGGCTACTGGACCGCGATCCGGCGGACGCACTCGCCGGTCTGCTGGCGGACGTCGACGCCGCCGCCCCGGACTCGCGCGTCAACCTGCTGCTCGGCGATGGCGAGTCGCTCTGGGCGACGACGCTTTACCACTCGCTCTCCGTCCGGTACGACGAGGACAGCGTCGTCCTCGCGTCCGAACCGCTCGACGATCTGCCCGGATGGCAGCAGGTGCCCGATCGGTGCCTCGTCTCCGCCCGACCGGGATCCGTGGACATCACCACCTTCTGACCGCTCCACCCCTGCACCTTCCATGCTCGTCAGCACCGAGGAGTTCGTCATGACAGCGCCGTCACTGGACATCCACATCACCGAGGGTGATCTACAGCAATCGCTGCGGGAAGATGCCCGCCGCGGTCTCACCGCGACGCCGAAATGGTTGTCGCCGAAGTACTTCTACGATGCCGTGGGCAGCGAACTGTTCGAGCGCATCACCGAGTTGGACGAGTACTACCCGACGCGCACCGAGCGCGCCCTGCTGACCGAACGGGCCGCGGAGATCGCTCGCGTGACGGGAGTGGAGGTGCTGGTCGAGTTGGGCTCCGGATCGTCGGACAAGACCCGGGTGCTGCTGTCCGCGGGTCTGGAACACGGCACCCTGCGTCGCTACGTCCCGCAGGACGTGTCGCCGTCGGCGTTGACCGGTGCGATGGAGGATTTGTCGCGCCAGTACCCGGATCTCGAGATCCACGGTGTGGTGAGCGATTTCACGAGCACCGGCGGCCCGGACAGTGGTCTGTTCTGGGTCCCCACCGGCGGGCGCAGGACGTTGGCGTTCCTGGGCGGCACGCTGGGGAACCTCGTGCCGCAGGAGCGCGCCGAGTTCCTCTCCGCCATCTCGAACACCCTCGACACGGGGGAGTTCCTGTTGCTCGGGGTCGGGCTGGTCATCGACCCCGCGGTTCTGGTGCCCGCGTACGACGACGCGCAGGGAGTGACGGCGCAGTTCGACCTGAACGTGCTCTCCGTGTTGAACGGGCAGCTGAACGCCGACTTCGACGTGGACGACTTCGAGCACGTCGCCGTGTGGGACGAGCGCAACGAGTGGATCGAGATGCGGCTGCGCGCACGTCGCGACCACACGGTGCGCGTCGCGGACCTCGACCTGGACGTGCAGTTCGCGGCGGGCGAGGAGATGCGGACAGAGATCTCCGCTAAGTTCCGGCGCGAGTCGATCACCGGCGAACTGGCGGCGGCGGGGCTGACGGTCGACGAGTTCTGGACCGATTCCGACGAGCGCTTCGCCCTGGTGCTGGCCCGGAAGTAGGGCGCCCGACGACGACACTCCCCGCGGACGAGGTCCGCGGGGAGTGTCGGTCGGTGACGTCGTTTCTCAGGCGTTGCCGTTGAACAGGCTGGTGACGGACCCGTTCTCGAAGACCTCACGGATGGTCTTGCCGAGCAGGGGTGCGATGGAGAGCACGGTCAGCGACGGGAACAGCTTGTCGTCACTGATGGGCAGCGTGTTGGTCACGACGACCTCCTTGGCGCCGCACGACGCGAGGCGCTCGGCGGCCGGGTGGCTCAGCACGCCGTGCGTGGCGGCGATGACGACGTCGCCCGCGCCGGCTTCCTTGAGCACCTTCACCGCGCCGGCGATGGTGCCACCGGTGTCGATCATGTCGTCGATCAGGATGCAGGTGCGTCCCTCGACGTCACCGACGACTCGGTTCGACTTGACCTGGTTGGGCACCAACGGATCTCGTGTCTTGTGAATGAACGCCAGCGGCGCCCCGCCGAGCGAGTCGGCCCACTTCTCCGCGACGCGCACGCGGCCGGAGTCGGGGGAGACCACGGTGATGTGCTCGAGGTTGTAGCCCTCGCGGATGTGGTCGGCGAGCTGGCTGTGCGCGTGCATGTGGTCGACCGGGCCGTCGAAGAAGCCCTGGATCTGGTCGGTGTGGAGATCGACCGTGATGATGCGGTCGGCGCCGGCCGTCTTGAGCAGATCGGCGACCAGGCGTGCAGAGATGGGCTCGCGGCCGCGGTGCTTCTTGTCCTGGCGGGCGTAGGGGTAGAACGGCAGGATCGCGGTGATGCGCTTCGCGGATCCGCGCTTGAGCGCGTCGATCATGATGAGCTGTTCCATGAGCCACGTGTTCAACGGGAACGGGTGGCTCTGGAGCACGAAGGCGTCGGAGCCGCGGACGGACTCCTCGAAGCGGACGAAGATCTCGCCGTTCGCGAAGTCGCGGGCGGTCTGCGGGGTGACCTCGATCCCGAGTTCCTTCGCCACCTGCTCGGCGAGCTCGGGATGAGCGCGACCGGAGAAGAGCATCAAGTTCTTCTGGTTGTCGATCCAGTTGGCTGTGGTCACTGCTCTACTCGCCGTCCTTCGGTTCGTGCACGTGTGATTCCTCGGTCGAACGGGCGCGTTCGGCGGCCTCTGCCGCCGGCGTTCCCGGACGTTTCTTCTGCACCCAGCCCTCGATGATCCGTTGCGGACCACCGGAGACGGCGAGCGCTCCCGCCGGTACATCATGGCGTAGGACGGTTCCGGCGCCCGTGTAGGCCCCGTCGCCCACGCGCACCGGCGCGATGAACATGGTGTCGGAACCGGTGCGCACGTGCGAACCGATCTCGGTGCGGCTCTTGCCGACGCCGTCGTAGTTGACGAAGACGCTGGACGCACCGATGTTGGAGTGCTCGCCGATGCTGGCGTCGCCGACGTAGGTCAGGTGCGGCACCTTGGAGTGCGCTCCGATGGTCGCGTTCTTGGTTTCCACGAAGGCGCCGAGCTTGCCGTGGTCGCCGAGTTCGCTGTTCGGCCGCAGGTAGGTGAAGGGCCCGACCGTCGCTCCGGCACCGATCACCGAGTCGGATCCGTGCGAGCGGACCACCGTCGCGCCCTCGCCGACCGACACGTCGGTGAGTGTCGTGTCGGGCCCGATGATCGCGTCCTCACCGATGACGGTGCGTCCGTGCAACTGCGTGCCGGGGTGCAGCACGGCGTCGCGTCCGACGGCGACCTCGATGTCCACCCACGTCGACGACGGGTCGATCACGGTCACGCCGGCGCGCATGTGGCGGGCGAGGATGTGCTCGTTGAGGATGCGGGTGACCTCGGACAGCTGCACTCGGTCGTTCACGCCGCGCACCAGCGACGGGTCGGTGAGCTGGGTGCTGAACACCGGCAGGCCGCGTCGGCGCGAGATCTTCAGGACGTCGGTCAGGTACAGCTCGTGCTGCGCGTTGTCGGTGCCGAGCGAGTCGAGAGCCACCCGCAGCGACTGCGCATCGAAGGCGTAGACACCCGAGTTCACCTCGGTGATGGTCAGCTGATCGGGAGTCGCGTCGGCGTGCTCGACGATCTCCTGGACCTGGCCGGACCCGTCGCGGACGATGCGGCCGTAGCCGTTCGCGTCGTCGGGGACGAAGGTGAGCACCGACACCGCGACGGGCTCCGCGGAGGAGTGGTGATCGTGCAGCAGTGCCTGCAGAGTGTGGGCGTCGAGCAGTGGCACGTCCCCCGCGGTGACCACCACGGTGCCGTCGAAGTCGGCGGGCAGCGACGCGAGGCCGCACTGCACCGCGTGACCGGTGCCGTGCTGTTCGGCCTGCACCGCGATGTCGATGGTGCGACCCAACGTCTCGGCCAGATCGGCGACGGCGGCCGAGACCTTCTCGCGGTCGTGCCCGACGACGGTGACGAGGTGATCGGGGTCCACCCCGTCGGCCGCGTGCAGAGCGTGCGCGAGCATGGACCGACCCGCCAGTTCGTGCAGAACCTTCGGAGTCTTCGATCGCATTCGGGTTCCCGCCCCCGCGGCGAGCACGACTACAGCGACCTTCGACGTCATGAATCTCCTCGACCGACTTCGGATGTGCCCCGGGCGGGGGACCCGCCACACTCGTCGCCACGGCTCCGCCGCCCTACGACAACAGCTCCGCCGCTGTGGCGTCACGGCTCCGCCGCCAGGATTCGAACCTGAACTATCTGAACCAAAATCAGAGGTGCTGCCATTACACCACGGCGGATCACAGCCCCGGCTGGCGTGCGCCGAGCGCGTCGATCCTCGCACGAGTGCACCCGCTCCGTAAAACGCTCCGCAGGCCTCACTCGCCGCGCAGTGCTCGCGTGTCACAGTGATTCCATGACCTCGACGCCCGACGCGCCTCGCGAGCCCGATCAGCCGCGTGCACCCGGTGACGCCGCCCTACCGGAACGTGCGCCCCGCGTCCGGATGACGGGGACCGCACGCCGGGCCCAGTTGATCGAGATCGGCCGCACGCTGTTCGCCGAGCGTGGCTACGAGGCCACGTCCATCGAGGAGATCGCGCAACGCGCGCAGGTGAGCAAGCCGGTCGTGTACGAGCACTTCGGCGGCAAGGAGGGTCTCTATGCCGTGGTGGTGGACCGCGAGATGTCCACGCTGCTGTCCATGATCACGTCGTCGCTGACAGAGAACCGGTCCCGGATCCGGGTCGAACGGGTGGCGCTGGCCCTGTTGACGTACGTCGAGGAGCGCAGCGACGGGTTCCGCATCCTCGTGCGCGACTCCCCGGTCGCCGCGGCCGAGGGAACGTACTCGAGCCTGCTGAACGACGCCGTCGGCCAGGTGGGGCACATCCTGGCGGGTGACTTCTCCCGCCGCGACATCGACCCGGCCAATGCCCAGCTGTACGCCCAGGCATTGGTCGGAATGGTGTCGATGACGGCGCAATGGTGGCTGGACGAACGGTCTCCCTCGAAAGAGGTGGTGGCCGCGCACATCGTGAACCTGTGCTGGAACGGGCTCACGAATCTGGAGCCCGATCCCCGGTTGGGGAGCTGAAAGCGCGAGTGTCACCGGAGGTGGTCACGGTGGACCACCTCGTCGGTCGTGACGACACGACGCTCGGACTCCGGGACGAGTGCTCGTGCTGTGTAGTGGTCCAGTGGTACCGTTCTCGCGTTGTTCACGGATTGAATGCCCCAAACTTTCGAGGCGGATCGCATGGTCAGACAGGCACGCGCCGAGATCACCAGAGACACGGTGCTCGCGGGGGCCGCCCATGTCTTTCTACGGCTCGGGTACGCCAATGCCAGCCTCAGCGAGATCATTTCGCAGTCGCAGGTCACCAAGGGAGCTCTCTACTTCCACTTCGGGTCGAAGGAGGAGCTGGCTCGCGCCGTCATCGACGAGGGCGTGCGGCGGCTCACCACGGCGTGCCGCGCCCTGGACGACGGCCGGATCCCCGCTCTCGAGGCCGAGATCGGTGTCTCGTACATCACGGTCGATCTGGCGATCACGGATCCGATGGTCGCCGCGATGTTCCGGCTCAAGCATCAGATCGGCGACTACCGCGGTACCGGTGAGAACGTCATGGAGGGCTGGGCCGAGTACCACACCGGCCTGGCGCGTCGGGCGATCGACGAGGGCGACCTCGAGGCCGACCTCGACCCCGTGACCACCGGAATGCTGTTCCTGGAGGTCATCGTCGGCGCCCACATGGTCGCGGTGGCCACCGACAGCACCAAGGAGTTGTCGGCGCGCATGGAGCGGCTGTGGCACTACCTGCTCCCGTCGCTGGTCCCCGGTCGCAAGCTCGACTACTTCCGTGAGTTCGCCGCCCGCCGGGTCCTGCGCTACGGCGCCTGACGACGAGCGGCGGCGTCGCGGTCGCCTCGGTCGGCCCACGGTCGTTTCTGTCGGCGACTGCTCCTAGAATCGACACCGAGTCGTCACCGATCGATCGATCTCCGCGAGGGGTGTCGAGCGTTGCGGGTGCACGATCGTGTCGTCTTTCCGTCAGGAGTTCTGCTGGTGTCCTCGCCGTCCGTCCATGTTTCTCCCGCGCAGACCCCGGACGACGGTGCGGGCCGGATGTCGGGCCTGCTGGAATTCGCACTGCGTGACGCGTCGCTGGCGCAGATCGTCGATCTGTCCGGCCGCCGCGAGGCCATCCTGGTGGCACCCACTCCGGCACGGGCGTTCATCGCTGCGGCCATGTCCCGCACCACACCGGTCCTGCTCGTCACCGCGACGGGCCGCGAGGCCGACGATCTGACGGCCGAGCTCACGGAGATGGTGGGCGGCGCCGTGGCGCAGTTCCCGTCCTGGGAGACGCTGCCGCACGAGCGTCTGTCTCCTGGAGCGGACACCGTCGGTCGTCGTATCGAGGTGCTGCGGCGCCTCGCCCGGCCGGAGGACGCCGACTACGGCGTCCCGCTGAAGATCATCGTCACCACGGTGCGCTCGGTGCTCCAGCCGATGGCGCGTGGACTGGGCGAGATCGAGCCCGTCGGCCTGCGCGTGGGGGCGGAGTTCGACTTCGAGGAGTTGCAGAAGCGACTGGTCGAGCTGGCCTACACGCGTGTCGACATGGTCGGCAAACGCGGTGAGTTCGCGGTGCGCGGCGGCATCCTCGACCTGTTCTCGCCGACGGCGGATCACCCCGTCCGTGTCGAGTTCTGGGGTGACGAGGTCACGGACCTGCGCGCCTTCTCGGTCGCGGACCAGCGCTCCATCCCCGACGTGGAGGTCGACACGGTCATCGCGCCGCCGTGCCGGGAGATGATTCTCGACGAGGCCGTACGGGAGCGCGCGGCGCGTCTCGCCGCCGACAACACCGGCGACCCGATCCTGGTGGAGATGCTCGAGAAGATCTCCGCCGGCGTTCCGGTCGAGGGCATGGAGGCGTTGCTGCCGGTGCTGAAGGCCGGCGGCCTCGAACTGCTGACCGACGCGCTGCCCGACGGCGCGCACGTGCTGGTCTGCGATCCGGAGAAGGTGCGTACGCGCGCGACGGATCTGGTGCGGACCGGCAAGGAGTTCCTCGAGGCGTCGTGGACGGCCGCGAGCATCGGTGCGGCCGCACCGCTCGACACCGCAGCGCTGGACACCAGCAGCGTGACGGACGAGAGCGCCGTCCTCGACCTCGATCTCAGCGCGTCCGCGTACCGGTCGCTGCGGCAGGTCCGAGAGTCTGCGGAGGCGGCCGGTCGGCCGTGGTG
This sequence comes from Rhodococcus sp. NBC_00294, assembly GCF_036163995.1. Classification (NCBI taxonomy): domain Bacteria; kingdom Bacillati; phylum Actinomycetota; class Actinomycetes; order Mycobacteriales; family Nocardiaceae; genus Rhodococcus; species Rhodococcus sp. NBC_00294. The sequence continues at coordinate 4,102,431 of NZ_CP108043.1, read as the reverse complement.
GACCGTGGGCCCGCTCGCCTCGGGCAGTGACGAGGAGATCGTGCTCGACGTCGACGCGGCGCCGGACGTGCGCGGCTCCGAGGAGGCACTCGCGACGCTCTTCCAGATGTTCACGGCGCACCTCGCGTCCGGCGGCCGCGTGGCCGTCGTCGTCGCGGGCGCGGGAACGGCGCAGCGCACGGTCGAACGCCTGCGGGAGGCCGGTGTGCCGGCGCTCCCTCTCGATGCCGGTGCCGAGCCCGGCTCCGACGTCGTCGGCGTGATGTGCGGGTCGTTGCACTCGGGTCTCGTCCTGCGTGACGCCGGCCTGGTGGTGGTGACGGAGGCCGATCTCACCGGCAACCGGGTCGCGGCGGCCGGCGACGGCAAACGGTTGCCCGCGAAGCGTCGCAACCAGGTCGATCCGCTCGCGTTGACGGCCGGCGACATGGTGGTCCACGACCAGCACGGCATCGGCCGCTTCGTCGAGATGGTCGAGCGGACCATCGGCGGGGCACGCCGTGAGTACCTCGTCGTCGAGTACGCGCCCAGCAAGCGTGGCCACCCCGGCGACCGCCTCTTCGTTCCCATGGAGTCGCTCGACCAGTTGTCCCGCTACGTCGGCGGGGAGATGCCGAGCCTGAGCAAGCTGGGCGGATCCGACTGGACCAACACCAAGCGCAAGGCCCGCAAGGCCGTCCGCGAGATCGCAGGGGAGCTCGTCCAGCTCTACGCGGCGCGGCAGGCGGCGCCCGGTCACGCGTACGGGCCGGACACCCCGTGGCAGAAGGAGATGGAGGACGCCTTCGCGTTCACCGAGACCGTCGACCAGATGACCGTCATCGACGAGGTCAAGGCGGACATGGAGAAGCCCGTCCCGATGGACCGAGTGGTCATCGGCGACGTCGGTTACGGCAAGACCGAGGTCGGCGTCCGGGCGGCGTTCAAGGCCGTCCAGGACGGCAAGCAGGTGGCGGTGCTCGTTCCCACCACCCTGCTGGCCCAGCAGCATCTGCAGACCTTCACCGAGCGGATGGCCAACTTCCCGGTGACGGTCAAGGGGCTGTCCCGGTTCTCCGACGCCGCCGAGTCACGGGAGACGTTCGCCGGCCTCGCGGACGGCACGGTGGACATCGTCGTGGGCACGCACCGATTGCTGCAGACCGGTGTGCAGTGGAAGGACCTCGGGCTGGTCATCGTCGACGAGGAGCAGCGCTTCGGCGTCGAGCACAAGGAGCACATCAAGGCGCTGCGCACGCACGTCGACGTCCTGACGATGTCGGCGACACCGATTCCGCGCACGCTCGAGATGAGCATGGCGGGCATCCGCGAGATGTCGACCATCCTGACGCCGCCCGAGGAGCGTCACCCCGTCCTGACCTACGTCGGTGCCTATCAGGAGAAGCAGGTGGCGGCGGCGATCCGCCGTGAGCTGCTCCGTGACGGCCAGGTCTTCTACGTTCACAACCGCGTGAGCAGCATCGACAAGGCCGCCGCGAACATCCGACGGCTGGTGCCGGAAGCGCGCGTCGTGGTCGCACACGGCCAGATGAACGAGGACGCGCTCGAGAAGACGGTGCAGGGGTTCTGGGAGCGTGAGTTCGACATCCTGGTCTGCACCACCATCATCGAGACGGGCCTCGACATCTCCAATGCGAACACGCTGATCGTCGAGCGAGCCGATTCGTTGGGTCTGTCCCAGCTCCACCAGTTGCGTGGGCGTGTGGGTCGCAGCCGGGACCGTGGCTATGCCTACTTCCTCTACCCGCCGGAGAAGCCGCTCACCGAGACGGCGTACGACCGGTTGGCCACCATCTCGCAGAACTCCGACCTGGGCGCCGGTATGGCGGTGGCGATGAAGGACCTCGAGATCCGCGGCGCGGGCAACGTGCTGGGCGCGGAGCAGTCCGGCCACGTCGCCGGTGTGGGATTCGACCTGTACGTCCGACTGGTCGGCGAGGCGGTGGAGGCCTACCGCGCCGTGGCCGACGGCCGCCCCGTCACCACCGACGAGGCGCCCAAGGAGGTGCGCATCGACCTCCCCGTCGATGCCCACATCCCGCCGGACTACGTCACCAGCGACAGGCTCCGGCTCGAGGCGTACCGCAAGCTGGCCGCGGCGCAGAACGACGCCGAGATCGGTGCGGTCATCGACGAGCTGACCGACCGCTACGGGCCGGTGCCGGCCGAGGTCGCCCGGCTCGTGGCCGTCGCCGTCCTGCGCATCCTGTGCCGTTCCTACGGCATCGTGGACGTGCAGATGGCGGGGACCATGGTGAAGTTGGCGCCGATGGACCTACCCGACTCCAAGCAGATACGGTTGAAGCGGCTCTACCCCAGCGCACAGTATCGGGCGACCACCGGCACGGTGCAGATCCCGATTCCGCGTGTGGCAGGTGGTGGAGTCGGTTCGGCCCGTGTCCGCGACGAGGAACTTCTGCAGTTCGTCGCCGACGTGCTGCTCGCGATGGACGGGCAGCCCGCGGGCTCCGTACGAGTCGAGCAACCGATCGGGGTGTGAGCGCGCGATGACGATTCTGCTGCTGGATCCCCTGCGGCCCACCATGGTGCCGGTGCAGGCCGTGACGTTGCTGGACAAGCCCGTGGGCTTCACCGAAGAGGTGCCGGTATCCATCCGCTGGCGCCTCACGGGGTTCACCTCCGCGGGCGACGACGAGCCCGAGGTGCTCATCAGCACCAGCCGCGACAACCCCGACGTCCAGGAACGCATCACGCGCGGCGAGGACGTCATCGAGGTGCCGGTACCCCGCGGCGGCAACCTCGCCGAGGCCGTCTTCGTCATCGACAAACTGCGCTCACTCGGCGGATGGGAGGCGCAGCAGACGCACGAGTCGCTGCGCGGGTACCTCCTCGAGGAGACCTACGAACTGCTCGATGCCATCGAGACCGGCGATGCGGACTCCATCCGGGAGGAGCTCGGCGATCTGCTGCTGCAGGTCATCTTCCACGCGCGCATCGCCAAGGACGCGGGCGCCGAGGCGTTCGACATCGACGACGTGGCGTCCACCCTGGTGGCCAAGTTGACCCACCGCAGCCCGCACCTGGCCGACACGTCCGGCGCCCCGATCGACATCGGTGCGCAGGAGAAGGCCTGGGAGGAGCGCAAGGCCGCGGAGAAGGTACGCGCGTCGTGTCTCGACGGCATCGCCATGGCGCAGCCGTCGCTCGCGCTCGCCCAGCAGGTCATCACCCGAGCGGTCAAGGCCGGGCTCCCTCAGGACTTCGTCCCGGAGTCCATGCTCTCGGTGCGCATCGACATCTCGGGTGATCACGGCGCCACCAGCGCCGAGGACTCGCTGCGCCGCACCGTCAACGAGTTCGTGGCCGACGTACGGGCCGCGGAGCGCGGCGCCGCCATGGACGGAGTCCGATCGGCCGAGATGGACGCACGAGCGTGGTCCAAGTACTGGCCGGGAACCGACATGTTCGGCCGACCGCTCGCGGCGACGGGGACGGACGACGCACGCGTCGCCGCGTCCCACCATCGGCCGCAGGCGGACGAGAAGAACCGCTGACCGTCTAGCCGAAGAGCGTCGAGCCCCAGTAGTCCTCGGTGCCTTCCGGAACTCCCGGTGGGCAGGCGAAGACCGCCGAGCCGACGTGGGAGATGTACTCGTTCAGGGCATCTCGTCGCGCGAGCGCTTGCTGCATCGGCACGAACTGGGTCTGCGGATCGCTGCAGAAAGCGACGAAGAAGAGCCCCGCGTCGAGGTGGCCGAAGCCGTCGGAGCCGTCGGTGAAGTTGTACCCGCGGCGAAGAATCTTAATGCCGCTCAACGACTCCGACGACGCCAGTCGTACGTGCGCGTCCTTCGCGATGGTCGAGGAGCCGAGGTCGACGGTGTCGAACTCGGCCGTACCGCCCAGTGGCGCGCCGGTGGCCTTGGACCGACCGATGACGCGTTCCTGTTCGCCGAGCACCGCGCGGTCCCACGGTTCGATCTTCATCCGGATGCGCCGCGCCACGAGGTAGGTGCCGCCCGTCATCCAGTCGGACTCGCCGCCGTTCACCCACACGTGCTCGTCGACGGTCGCCGCTTCCTCGGCCTTGATGTTGTTCGTGCCGTCCTTGAAGCCGAAGAGGTTGCGCGGTGTCGCCTGGGCGGTCGACGTCGACGCGGTGCGACCGAAACCGAGCTGCGACCACCGCACCGACGCGGTGCCGAACGCGATGCGCGCGAGATTGCGGATGGCGTGCACCGCCACCTGCGGATCGTCGGCGCAGGCCTGCACCGCGATGTCGCCACCGCTCCGCGCCGGGTCGAGGTCGTCACCGGGGAATCGCGGAAGATCCTGCAGTGCAGCCGGTCTGCGGTCACCCAAGTCGAGCTTGTCGAAGAATGACGGGCCGAAGCCGATGGTCAGCGTGAGGTTGGACGGCATCAGACCGTAGGCCTCGCCGGTGTCACCGGGCGGCTCGTACTGTCCGCCGCCGACCACGCCACCGGGCACCGACTCGGCGCCGACGGTGAGACGTTCGGCCATTGCCGTCCACTTCGTGAGCATCGCGACGATCTCGTCGCGCGAGGTGGTCGTCACGTCGAAGGTGACGAAGTGCATGCGGTCCTGTGCGGGCGTGACGATGCCCGCCTGGTGGACGCCGCGGAACGGCACCACGGCGTCGGCCGCGTCGGCGACCACGGGTTCGGGTGCGGTCGACCGGCCCAGCGCGGCACCGGCGCCGACCGCGAGTGCGCCGGCTCCCACGCCACCGAAGAGCGCGCGGCGCGAGAGGCGTCGACTCGGCGGGGTGGTGGCGGCGGCGTCCGTGTCGGACGTCCGCTCAGGCGCCTGCGACGACACCCTGGACCTGGCTCACCGACGCGGACAGGGCGTCGATCTTCTTCGACAGGTCCTGGCGCTGCGGCTCGGTGACCGTGTCGTAGGAGACGAAGCCATCACCCTGGCGGTACTTCGCGAGCTCGGTGTCGAGTTCCGCGAAGCGCTGCTCGATGGTGGCCGCGAGTTCCGGGTTCCGCTCGGACAGCACCGGAGCGAGAGCCGCCACCGCTGCCTGCGATCCGTCGACGTTCGCCTGGAAGTCGTACAGGTCGGTGTGGGAGAAGAAGTCCTCCTCACCGGTGATCTTCGTCTGGGCGACCTCGTCGAGGAGGCCCTGTGCGCCGCCCGCCACCGTGATCGGGTCGATCACGAAGTCGGGGGACTGCACGCCCGCGACCAGTTCGTCGACGTCCGCCTTCAACTGCGCGGCGATCGCGTTCGTGTCCGGCTGGAGCCCCTGTGCCCACAGGTCCTTCTCCAAGCGGTGGAACCCGGTCCACTCGGCACCCGGCTCGACGTCCGGCTCGCGCAGGTCGATGCGGGGGTCGAGATCGTCGGGGAAGCTCTCCGCGACGGGTTCGATGCGCTCGTAGTAGGTGCGGACGAGCGGGAACTGGGCCTTGGCGCCCTCGACGTCGCCGGACGTGACCGCGGTGACGAACGATCCCGTCGTCTCCTGCAACGCCGTGACCTGGCTGACGACGTAGCGCTTGTAGCCGTCGGCCGCCTCGGCGAGCGTCCCGTCGGCGTCGGACTCCTTGGCGTCACCCGTGACGACGAAGTCGCCGCGGAGGCCGTCGCCGACCATGCCCGGCTTGCACGCGGTCTGGTACGTGGCGGGCTCGGGTAGCGCGACGATGAGCTGGCGGGAGACGCCGGGCCCGATGTTCTCGATCTCACCCATGACGCGGTCGCCCTCGCCGTAGACGTAGAACTCGGTGACCTTGGAGCCGTTGTTGGTCACCTGGAAGGTGGAGCTGCCCGTCTGTGCACTCGTCGTACCGACGTCGCACGAGCTGTCGGTCGCGTCGACCACGATGTCGCCGCCCTCGGCCGAGGTCGTGGCCTCCTTCTCGGTGCAGGCCGTGAGTGCCAGCGGCAGCGCGGCGGCGCAGAAGAGGAGGCGGGTGGTGGTGCGCATGGGGTGGTGCCCTTTCGGGAGCGGGAAGGCCGGAGGCCGGTCGGTAGTGGAGCGGGAAGGCCGGAGGTTCTGGAGCAGATGTGTGGGTCAGGACGCGGCGGGTTGTGGCTGCGGTGCGGTGACTCGTGGCACGGCCTTCGGCCGCCGGAGGAACAGGGGCAGGACGACGACGAGGTAGAGCACCCAGGCCGCGACCTGCAGAACGGTCGGCTCGGGGCGGAAGTTGAAGATGCCGGCGACGACGGTGCCGTACCAACTGCCCGCGTCCCAGGTGTCGCTGATGTCGAACGCGGTCGCGCTGCCACCGGGGAGAATTCCGCCGATCTGCAGAGCCCGCAGTCCGTACGCCAGGATTCCGGCGGCGACGAACACGAGGAAGACGCCAGTCCAGCGGAAGAACCGGGCGAAGTCGATGCGTACTGCTCCGAAGTACAGGAGGACGGTGAGGAATGCAGCGACGGCGATTCCGGCCAGCAGACCCAGCAGCGGCCAGGAACTGCCGTTGGTGTTCTCCGCGTAGCCGACCATGAGGAGCGCCGTCTCGATTCCTTCGCGCCCGACCGCCAGGAAGGCGAGCGATGTGACGGCCACCGGCCCGACGTCGAGCGCGCGGGCCATGCCGGCCTTCAACGTGCCGGAGATGGAGGCGGCGGCCGACCGCATCCACAACACCATGCCGGTGACGATCGCGACGGCGATCAGCGAGGCGATGCCGGCGATGATCTCGGCGGTCAGGCCCGTGACCGTCGAGGTGCCGAGGTGGATGACGGCGAACACGACGGCGACCATGCCCACGGCGGCCGAGACACCCGTCCACACCCACTTCAGCGCGTCGCGGCGGTCGGACTTCACGAGGAACGCGACCAGGATCATCACGACGATGCCGGTCTCGAGTCCCTCCCGCACCCCGATCAGTCCGCTGCCGACCATCTGCGTCACGACGGACGGCGCGGACGCGACGACGGCGACTGTGGACACGGTGGGATCTCCCGGGCTCGAGTGGAGTGGGGCGTCTTAGGCAAGGCGACCCTCATACGAAAGGTGAACATACACCGGCTTCGGGGTGCGAAACAGCCGCCGACCAGGACTTTTGAAGACCTTTACCCTTCTATTACTTTGACTCGGGATGATGGAGGCATGCTCCCACCGCGCTCTCGGCGCCTCCGCGTCGTCGCGGCTGCGCTCGCCACGGCCGCCGTCGTCTCCGGCTGCGGCGCCCTCGATCTGGATCCGGGCAGACCCGCGGTGGAGATCCCCGAGGGAATCCCGCCGGGGCCCGGAGCGCCCGTGCCGCCGATCGACGTGGACGCGCCCGGTCGCTCGGCCGACCTGCTCGCCGGCTGGGCGGAACCGCTGGTCGACCCCACCGGAATCGGCCGCACCGCGCTCGAGGCCTACGGCCACGCGGCCGCGGTCATGGCCCGCTCGTCACCAGGGTGCGGTCTGGCCTGGACCACTCTCGCCGGGATCGGCCGTATCGAGAGTCGTCACGGCACCTTCGGTGGATCGTCCGTCGGTCCCGACGGCACCGCGACCCCGCCCATCCGCGGAGTGCCCCTCGACGGCACCGCCGGCAACGCGGAGATCGCCGACACCGACGGCGGAGAACTGGACGGCGACACCGTCTTCGACCGCGCCATGGGACCTATGCAGTTCATCCCCGAGACCTGGCGCAAGTGGGGCGTGGACGCCAACGGGGACGGCCGCGCCGACCCCGACAACCTCGACGACGCCGCGCTCACCGCGGGGCGTTACCTCTGCGCCCGTGGGGGAGACCTCACCACAGCGGAGGGATGGCAGGCTGCCCTCATGGCCTACAACCTGTCGGGGGTCTACCTGAGGGACGTCCGCGACGCGGCCTCCGCCTACTCCGTCGGTGCCCGGCCGTCCTGACGTCGACCTCCTCCGGCCTGCCCGCCCGATTACCGACCGGCCTCCGGCCTGCCCGCCTGATCACCGACCGGCCTCCGGCCTGCCCGCCTGCGCGTCGAATATCGAGCGCGGCGGCTGCGACGGCTAGTCTGTCTTCGAGCCGCGCCCGACCACGGGTGACCGGTTCGCGCCCGAAGCTGTGTGTTCAACGCCTGACTAGGAGTTCATTCGTGGCCATCATCGAACAGGTCGGAGCTCGCGAGATCCTCGACTCACGTGGCAACCCCACGGTCGAGGTCGAGGTCGCGCTCGACGACGGCACGCTGACCCGTGCAGCGGTGCCCTCGGGCGCCTCCACCGGTGAGCACGAGGCCGTCGAGCTCCGCGACGGCGGCGATCGCTACGGCGGCAAGGGTGTCGAGAAGGCCGTCAACGCCGTGCTCGACGAGATCGCTCCGGCCGTCATCGGCCTCGACGCCATCGAGCAGCGCACGGTCGACCAGGCACTGCTCGACCTCGACGGCACCGCCGACAAGTCGCGCCTCGGCGCGAACGCCCTGCTCGGTGTCTCGCTCGCCGTGGCCAAGGGTGCCGCGGAGTCCGCCGGACTGGAGCTCTTCCGTTACCTGGGTGGACCCAACGCCCACATCCTGCCGGTGCCGATGATGAACATCATCAACGGTGGCGCCCACGCCGACAGCGGCGTCGACGTGCAGGAATTCATGATCGCCCCCATCGGTGCGCCGACCTTCAAGGAGGCCCTGCGCTGGGGCGCCGAGGTCTACCACGCACTGAAGTCGGTCCTCAAGGCCAAGGGCCTGTCGACCGGGCTCGGCGACGAGGGCGGTTTCGCCCCCGACCTCGCGGGCACCAAGGCCGCACTCGACCTCATCTCGGAGGCCGTCGGCAAGACCGGCCTCACGCTGGGCTCCGACATCGCTCTCGCGCTCGATGTCGCCGCCACCGAGTTTTTCACCGCCGGGACGGGATACGCCTTCGAGGGCGACACCCGCACCGCGGAGGAGATGTCGGCGTTTTACGCGGACCTGCTGAACCAGTACCCGCTCGTCTCCATCGAGGATCCGCTCGACGAGAACGACTGGGACGGCTGGGTCGCCCTCACCGACAGCATCGGTGACCGGGTCCAGATCGTCGGCGACGATCTGTTCGTCACCAACCCGGAGCGCCTCGAGGAGGGCATCGTCAAGGGAGCCGCCAACGCTCTCCTGGTGAAGGTCAACCAGATCGGCACGCTGACCGAGACCCTCGACGCCGTCGATCTCGCGCACCGCAGTGGCTACCGCACGATGATGAGCCACCGCAGCGGCGAGACCGAGGACACCACCATCGCCGATCTCGCTGTCGCCGTGGGCAGCGGACAGATCAAGACCGGTGCCCCGGCTCGCAGCGAGCGTGTCGCCAAGTACAACCAGCTGCTGCGCATCGAGGAGGCACTCGGCGACGCCGCGCGCTACTCGGGCGAGCTGGCGTTCCCGCGGCTCGACTTCACCTCGAAGGCCAGCTGAGCTCACCGATGGCGGACCGGGACTCTCGACGCAGTGCGGCACGGCCGGGTGGCCGTTCGCCGCGCCGTGACGCGCGTCCCGGTCGATCCACGCGCCGCGACGGGTCCGGGTCCTCGCAGCCCCGGACCGTCGCCGGCGCGGTCAACGACGTCGTCACCGAGGGTGCCGCACTGGTCGGTCGGCGCGGACGCCGCCGCGGCGGCGAGAAGAAGGAGCGCACGTTCCTCGGCCTGTCGACGGGCAAGGCCGTCGTTCTCGCCGTGGTGATCTGCGCTCTCGCCCTGACTCTCGCAGTTCCGTTGCGGACGTACATCTCCCAGCGCGGGGACGCCGCCCAGGTGGCCGCCGAGCGAGTGGCCTTGGAACAGCGCGTGGCCGAGCTCCAGATCCGCAAGGACCAGACAGAAGATCCGGCCTACATCACCGCACAGGCACGCGAGCGCCTCGGTTACGTCATGCCCGGCGAGACTCCCTATCAAGTCCAGTTGCCCGGCGCGCGTGCACGATCGGACATCGAGAACGATCCGCCGCCGCCCCCGCCCGGACCCTGGTACAGCGACCTGTGGTCCACGGCGACCACCCCACGGTGACGCCTCGGCGCACGCCGATCCACCCGATCCGGAAATGAGTCAGACCCAGTGAGCGACGTGTCGCGCGAAGACCTCGACGCCGTGTCCGCCCAGCTCGGACGAGAGCCGCGCGGCGTGCTCGAGATCGCCTACCGCACCCCGGACGGCCGTCCCGCCGTCGTCAGGACGGCGCCGAAGCTGCCCGACGGAACGCCGTTCCCCACCCTCTTCTACCTCACGGATCCGCGTCTGACGGCCGAGGCGAGCCGCCAGGAATCCGCCGGTGTCATGCGCGAGATGACCGAGCGGCTGCAGCAGGACGAGGAGCTCGCGGCGGCCTACCTGCGTGCCCATGAGGCGTATCTGGCCGAGCGCAACGAGATCGAGTCGCTCGGAACCGATTTCACCGGCGGCGGGATGCCGGACCGGGTCAAGTGTCTGCACGTGTTGATGGCGCACTCGCTGGCCAAGGGGCCGGGTGCCAATCCGCTGGGCGACGAGTCGGTGGCGCTGGCCGCCGAGGGGCCCCTGCGTGGCACGGCCCTGCCCGCGGACTGGCCCACCATCGAGGAGCTCCGAGCATGAGGGTCGCTGCGATCGACTGCGGAACCAACTCCATCCGCCTGCTCGTGGCCGACGTGGACGACGACGGTCTCCGAGACCTTGCGCGTGAGATGCGTGTGGTCCGGCTGGGGCAGGGTGTCGACGCGACCGGGTCGTTCGCACCCGAGGCGATCGACCGCACCGAGGCAGCGCTGCTCGAGTACGTCGACATCATCACCGAGCTGGGCGGTGTCGACGCGGTGCGCATGGTCGCGACGTCGGCCACGCGCGACGCCGACAATCGTGATCTGTTCTTCGACATGACGCGCCGGACCCTCGCCTCCGTCGCGGACGGTGCAGTGGCCGAGGTCATCTCGGGCGACGAGGAGGCTCGTCTGTCCTTCGCCGGGGCGGTCGGCGACCTGGATCCGGACGAGGGGCCGTTCTTGGTGGTCGATCTCGGCGGCGGCTCCACCGAGCTGGTGCTCGGAGATGCCGACGGCGTGCGCGCCGCCTTCTCCGCCGACATCGGATGTGTTCGGCTCACCGAGCGGTGCCTGCGCACCGATCCACCCACCGAGTCCGAGCGCAGGGCAGGGCAGGCCTTCACCTCGGAGCGCCTCCAGCCGGCGTTCGACGCGGTACCCGTGAAAGATGCCCGCACCTGGGTCGGGGTTGCCGGGACCATGACCACCCTCTCGGCCGTGGCACAGAATCTTCCCGCCTACGATCCGGACGCGATCCACTTGTCGCGCATCCCGTTCACCGATCTGCGCGACGTCTGTGATCGTCTGCTCGGCATGACGAGAGCGGACCGTGCCGTGCTCGGCCCGATGCATCCCGGTCGCGTCGACGTCATCGGCGGAGGATCCCTCGTCGCGGCCACACTCGCCGAACACATCGGTGCCGAAGCCGGAATCGACAGCCTGGTCGTGAGCGAGCACGACATCCTCGACGGGATCGCTCTCAGCGTCGCCGGGCGATGATCACTCCGGTCTCGGCCCGAGCTTCCTGACGGTCACCGGAGCGCGGCACTCCCACGCTTCCTCGATCAGTTCACGAAGCTCGTCGACGTCCACCTCGGGTAGTCGCACGAGCACCGACGCGTGACCCTCGTAGTGATCAGTGGTGAAGAACGCTGCCGGGTTCGAGCTGATGAGGGCCTCGCGGTCCTCGACGCTCGGTCTGCGGAGCAGCAGAACGTCGGGCATCTCGTGGACCCGTGCGAACAGTCGGTCTTTCACGCGGAAGCCGGGAGTGCCGTACGACGGCTTCTCCGTCACCTCGCGCAGCGCGAGTGCGATACGTCGGACGTCGTCCTCTGTCGCCATGGACGCAGTGTGCCACCTGCAGTCCTGCATCGCCGCAGATCGAGGGTGCAGTGATGCCTCTTGCCTTCGGGCGGACGCACGGGAAGGGTCGATCGAGGCCGTTGTGGTCCCCGACACACCGATCGCTCGACGACCAGGAGGTCACCATGGCAGTCCGCGACACCGACGCACCCGCGGAGAAGGGGCTGGCGCGAACAGCCCAGGCACTGGCCCGCGGCACCGAGAAGTGGTTCCCCGACGCCTACATCTTCGCGCTGGTCGGCGTGCTCGTGGTGGCGATCGCCGCGTTCGCGAACGGATCGTCGCCGCAGAACGTGGTCGACGCGTTCGGCAACGGATTCTGGGACCTGACGGCGTTCACTCTGCAGATGGCCATGGTCGTGCTCACCGGGTACGTCGTGGCCACGTCGCCACCCGTGGCGCGGCTGATCACGAGACTGGCCGCGCTGCCGAACAATCCACGCACGGCGGTCAGCTTCGTCGCGCTCATGTCGTGCTCGGTGTCGTTCCTGAACTGGGGGCTCAGCCTCGTCTTCGGTGGACTGCTCGCTCGTGCCATCGCCCGGCGACGCGATCTGAGCGTCGACTACCGCGCGCTCGGCGCCGCGGCGTTCATGGGCCTGGGCGCGGTGTGGGCACTGGGCATGTCGTCGTCCGCCGCGCAGCTCCAGGCCACCGCGAGCTCGCTTCCGCCGGCCCTGCTCCGCATCACCGGAGTCCTCGATTTCGGCACCACCATCTTCACGTGGCAGTCACTGGTCATGTGCGTGATCATCATCGTGCTGACGGTGATCATCGCGCACCTCTCCGCTCCCACCGGTGCGGCGATCAAGACCGCCGAGGCCATGGACGTGAACCTCGACGACACCATCGCCGAGCCGCCGACGCGCACCCGTCCGGGCGAGTGGCTCGAGTACAGCCGCATCCTCCCGATCCTCGCCGGGGCGATGACGCTGGGATGGCTGGTGTCGCAACTGCTCTCGAAGCCCGTGCTATCGGTGGTGAGCAGCCTCAACGGCTACCTGCTGGTGTTCCTGATGCTGGGACTCGTGCTGCACGGCACACCGCGACGGTTCCTCGATGCCGTCGCCAAGGCCGTGCCCGCCACGGCGGGGATCCTGGTGCAGTTCCCGCTGTACGCCGCGATGGCCGCGATTCTGACCACATCCGAAGGGCGGGGCGGAGTCACGGTGTCCGAGCACCTCGCCACGTTCTTCACCGAGGTCGGTGGCGGCGGAGCCTTTGCCGTGGTCATCGCCGTCTACACCGTGATCCTGGGGCTGTTCGTCCCGTCGGGCGGTGGCAAGTGGTTGGTCGAGGCGCCGTACGTCATGCAGTCCGCGACGGACGTGCAGATGAACCTCGGCTGGACGGTGCAGATCTACAACGTGGCCGAGGCGCTGCCCAACCTGATCAACCCGTTCTTCATGCTGCCGCTGCTCGCCGTGCTGGGTCTGCGGGCACGCGATCTCATCGGGTTCACGTTCCTGCAGTTCCTCTTCCATTTCCCGGTGGTGTTGCTGCTCGTCTGGTTGCTCGGGACGACGTTCACCTTCGAGCCGCCCGTCATCCCTGCCTGAGCGCTGCCGGCCGCGTCGCGCTCCCGCGCGCAGCGAGTCGTACGCTGATCGCCATGTCGGAGATCCTGGTGACCGTGTCGGAGTTGTCCGCAGCGCTGACGTCGCCGCGTCCGCCCGTGCTGCTCGACGTGAGATGGGCACTCGGTGATCCCGACAACCACCAGCACTATCTCGACGCGCACATCCCCGGCGCCGTCTTCGTCGACCTGGGCTCGGAACTCGCCGGCCACGGGGAGCCCACCGAAGGGCGGCACCCCTTGCCCCAACTCGACGATCTGCAGATGTATGCGCGGCGATGGGGCATACACACCGATTCGTCCGTCGTCGTCTATGACGCCACCGGCAACATGGCTGCGGCTCGGGCGTGGTGGCTGCTGCGCTGGGCGGGCGTCGAGACTGTGCGCATGCTCGACGGTGGACTCGGCGCGTGGCAGGCGGCCGAACTACCCACGCGGTCGGGCGAGGAGACCGCGCCGCGGGCTGGAGACGTGACGCTCTCCGAGGGCCATCTGCCGACGGTCACGGCAGACGCTGCCGCCACATTCCCCGGTCGTCTTCTCGACGCACGTGCGGGGGAGCGGTACCGCGGGGAGGTCGAGCCCGTCGATTCCCGTGCCGGCCACATTCCGGGCGCTCTCAGTGCGCCGACGTCGGACAACGTGACCGTCGACGGGACCTTCGCTGCGCCTGCTGTCCTGCGAGATCGGTTCACGACCATGGGTATTCGACCCGGTGACGAGGTGGCCGTCTACTGCGGTTCCGGTGTGACCGCGGCGCACGAGATCGCAGCGCTCGCACTCGCCGGTATCGATGCGGCCTTGTTCCCGGGATCCTGGTCCGCGTGGTCGTCGGATCCCGCGCGACCGGTCGAGACGGGACCAGGCGTCTCCTGAACGGCCCACGATAGGCTGGCCTCGAGCAGGCCCCTATAGCCCAATTGGCAGAGGCAGAGGACTTAAAATCCTTGTGTTCCGGGTTCGAGTCCCGGTGGGGGCACCGACACCGTCCTTCCGTCCTCTCGCCACGTCACGTCGATACGTTCGTGGTGTTTACAGGAACTCCCTACGGGTATCGACCTGACCCAGCGCGGTCGACGCTCTGAGCCGCGCGCTCGTTCCCGGCCGGGCGACGGCCGGAGACCAGGCATAGGCCCGACTGTTCCACGACTCGTCCGGTGTCGGAAAGGGAGAACGCCATGGTGTCGAGAGCAGACGACATGGACCGGACGGCCGACGTCGACGACGTGGTGGCGATCGTGCAGAGACGACGCGCTGCCGTACGAGAGAACGCCCCCGCAGAAGAGGTGTTCAGATTGATGGCACTCGAGCGACTGCTCGCCGAGCGTCGTCGAACGGGCGGCGGGCTGCCCGCGACGCTGAGCGATGCGTCATGACCGGGGACATCGGCGTCGAGGTGGACCAGGTGTTCGAGGCCCGGCCGTCACGGGGATCGATGTACATCCCGGTCGACCTCATCCCGTTGCTCAGCGCCCACTTCGCATCGCACCGCGACAGGTTGCTCGAGTGCGGTGACACCTGGCGCGCCGCGCGAGCGGAGCGAGTGCTCGACGAGTTGGCGAATGCCTTCACCGTGGGCGTGGCCCGATCGGACACCGGAGACGCGGCAACCGACGAGCCCTGAAGGGACTCGTGAAGTCCTGTCCGGGGAGCAATTCGATGACGCTGCGCGGCCGGGGAGGTCCACCGAGGCGTCGGCGCGCTGGTCGAGCGGGTTGGCGTTCCGCCTCGTCGGGTACGCCGGCGGCATGGCAGAGCGCGCTGGTCCTGATGTCGTCGTCTTCGATGTGGTCGGCACACTCGCCGATCTCGAGATCGTCCGCGACAGGTTCACGGCGGCGGCGCCGACATCGTCGTTCGACGGATGGTTCGCGCACCTGTTGCGCGACGGCATGGCGCTGACCCTGTCCGGTGCGTACGAGCCGTTCGCCACAATGGCATCGTCCGCTCTGCGGGCGTACACCCGTGGGTCCGTCTCCGATGCTGACATCGAGCACATCATCGGAGCGTTCGCGGAGACGACACCGCACCCCGACGTTGTCGCGGCACTCGACGCCGCCATCGCCGGTGGTGCGCGAGTGTTCACCCTGTCGAACGGGAGCGCGGACTCCACAGCAGGGTTCCTCTTCCGGGCCGGTGTGTCCGATCGGGTCGAACGAGTGCTCAGCATCGACGACGTCCGCGCGTGGAAGCCGGCAGCAGCGCCGTACGAGCTGGCGGTGTCGAGCGCCGGAGTCACCGCGGACCGGTGCGCGATGGTGGCGGTGCACTCCTGGGACCTTCAGGGCGCCGGACGCGTGGGAATGCGCACCGGATGGTGCCGCCGTGAGGAGAAGGTGCCCACGGCCGCTTTCGGTGAGGCGGACGTGTCAGCCGAGACGCTCGACGGTGTGGTGCGCGCACTGTTCGACTCGACCGACGAGTGAACAGACACCCGCGCAGAGCGAATCCGGTGCACTGAACCGCGTACAGCGCGGACTACTGCACCGGATCCCACCGCCCCATCGATCGCTGGGGCCACCGTGCCGGACTCGTCACGGGTCCACTGGCAGGGTTGCCGTATTCGATTCTGCGAATAGCGTGACTCAGGAGTGGCGGTCGGCGGCGTAGTTCGTCCATTGGCCGCTGGCTCGGAGCGTGTGCTGCGCGACGGTGTGTGCGTTCAGGCCCAGCATCGCGGCGAGTGCGCTCGGTGGGAGCTCTCGGGTGAGGTGGGTGATGGCGGACAGTCTCAGGGCCTGCGGACTGATACCGATGCGACGCATCCGGTTACCGAGCGCCGTCGCCGTGAGTGGCATGTCAGCACGGTGACCGGGGAAGCGCCATGTCTGAGGTATTTGCTCCGCGGTTCCTGCGCGTCGTGGTCGGGGTAGTTGCAGTGCGATCTGGGCGAACGGATCCGGTAGCAGGAGCGTGTCGGCGCTGCCGAGCCCCAGTTCCACCCCGGCGTCGGTTTCGGTGACGTGGGCAGTGGTGAGCCCGGCGATACGAGTCAGTGGTTGGGCGAACAATGCGATCAGAGCGCCGGCGAGCCGGTCGGCGGGGTCCAGCGACTCGTCCTGGACGAGGCGTCGGCAGATCTGCCACCTCTCGTCGTCGCCGGTGGGGACTTCCGCTCGGCCTCGGTAGCTCGAGGGGAGGGTGAGTGTGCGGGGTAGGTGCCGGTTGCGTCGTGCCCACGTCAGGAAGGACCGTACCCGCCAGTGGGCGGCTCCAGGCGCGCTGAACCAGGTGTCGATGTCGTGTTGTGTGCACTCGCCGAGCTCTGTCGAGCGCTGCTGCAGCAAGTCGAGGAACAGTGCCGATTGGCGAATCTGTGAGCGAGCGTTCTGGGCGCCGACACGGCCTTCCCGTTTCTCGGTCGCCGCGCGCAATCTGGGGAGTACGGCCCACTGTGTCCACCGGGTCAGGAGTGCGCGGTGGTTCGGGGTCAGGCTGCTCAGTAGTTGGGGGAGTTGGGCTTCGAGGCGGCGCAGGCTGCGGTCGAGGTCCGGGCCGAGGATGCCGGTGGCGACGAGGAGTGAGCGCAGGTGCTCGACCGACTTCGGGTGCGGGAGGGTGTCGAACGAGGTGTGTGTGTGAGGGCTGTGCTGCCGTCCTGGATGGAGAGCAGCAGGGGTGTGGTGCGGATCAGCCACCGGCGGGTGGTGACGGGTTCGGCGTGCAGGAGCGGCTGCCGCAGCGGTGCGAGGGGGCTGTCGGCATGAGGAGGGATGATCGCGTCGAGGCGGCGGGTCAGTGTGCACCGGTGACAGAGGGTGTCGCCTTCGGCGCTGGTGAGAGCTGATCCTGTTGCAGCGCAACAGGTGCAGGTGCGACGCGCCTTCTGGCGGCACCACCGGCAGGTGTCGTCGTCGTCCAACAGTTTGTCCGGCTTTGTGCAGCCGGCGCACGTGCCGCGGTGCTGCGTGGCTCGTTTTCTGCAGCGGTCGCACACCGTCATGCCGCGAACCTCGGCGGTGGTGCAGATGCGACAACGTCCTGCGATCACTGTCGCCGGATGTCGGCGCGTCGGGGTGTGCGGGTCTTGGCGCGGGTGGTCGCGGCAGCGGTGTCGGGGCGGTGTGCCGATGTTCCGGTCGCGGTCCCTGTGGCGGGTTCGGCGATCGGTTCGATCAGGTCGTTGGGTGTGCAGGTGAGGATGTCGCACAGTGCCATCAGGGTGCGCAGGCTCAGACGTTCGGGTGTCCCGGTGACCAGGCGATACACCTGTGCTTCGGAGAGTGTGATGCCCCGTTCGGCGAGGAGAGGTCCGAGTCCGGTGGTCGCGAAGATGCCCTGGTCGGCCAGGAGGCGGCGCAGATGCCACTGGTAGTTCAGCTGCGGGTGCGGCATCAATTCTCCTCGTCGGTGCTCGCGGTGGTGAACGCCCGACTCAGTGCTCGTCGGAGGGCGTTGTTCTTGTAATCGGTGCCGACGCTGGTGTAGATCGCGGTGGTCGATCCCCAGGAGTGTCCGAGTTGTTGTTGGACGAAGAGGTGATCGAACCCGTCCTCGAGCAGATGTGTCGCATACGAGTGGCGCAGACAGTGCGGGCCGAGGTGCTTCTCGAGCCCGACGGCGTCGCGGTACTCGGCGAACCGTTGGGAGATCGACACCGCTCCCACCCGTGCGCTGCGCTCAGTGGGCCAGAGGGCGAGCTGATCGGAGCCGTAGAGAGGCCGGATCTCGGTGACCCACTCGTCGACGGCCTCGGCGGCCCACTCCATGGTGGTCAGGACCGTGCGGCGCCGCGGCGGTCCGCCGGAGAGGGCTTTGCCGTGGCGCACCGACAGCGCCCCATAACGGCCGAACTCGGCGGCCGCCGGGTTGGCGGTCCAGTCGACCGTGTCGAGCATCGAGGCCTCCCGGCGGCGCAGACCCCAGGCGTGGATCACCTTGAACAGCGTCGCGTCGCGATAGCTCGCCAGCCATCCCTTGCGACCGGAGGCACCGACCCGGTTCACCTGGGTGTCGCAGTAGTCGAAGAACGCCTGCAGCTCGTCGCGGGTGAGCGGCCGATTCCCGGGTCGCCCTTCGTGCTCGCTGCGGTGCACGACCATGTTCCACTCGTGGAAGATCTGCACCGGGTGCACCCCGAAGTGCCGCTCACAGACCTCGTGCCACCGGTAGCGGACGTCGGAGATGTAGCTGCAGAACAGCGATGCCGCCATCTGATACAACCGCACCGTCGAATGCGCGGCCCCCGACTCCACCAGATGCGTCGTCCACTCCTCGACGTCCGCCGACGACCACTGCCACGGGTAGTCGTTGGTGAAGATCACCAACCGGCGCACGATCTGTGTCCGACGCTCGATGGTCAAGTTCGCGAGCATCCGCGAGCGCTGCTGTTGCTCCCACCCTTCGATCATCGCCGCCAGCACGGTTTCCTCGGGCGCGAGCAGCGACAGGCCGTCTCGCAACAGGTGATCTGCCGACCCCTCGGCGCGAGAAGCGCCGGACCCGACGGTGTCCATGGCCGACATCGCATGAACGTATCATGCATCCAATGCAAGGCGCTTGGATGACGTCGATGTATTTGTGGTGATCAACGACTCCGTCGGTCAGGAAGTGGTGACAGCGTCACCGTCACCGTCGACGACCGCGCTTTCGGTTCGAATAGTGTTCGTGGAGAACGTGATCAGGTTGCCGTCGCCGTCGACGGTCGCGAACTCCGTCGTTCCCCAGTCCGTCGCGACGGGGTGGCCGGCGTCTGCTGGGTGCAGGACGCCCGCGCGCGAGAGTTCGTCGTACAGTTCCGTGATCTCGTCGACGGTGATGCGGCAGCTGGCCGTTCCGGCGAGGAAGGTCTCCGCTCCGCTGCACACCGGCCACGGCGCAGGGTCGGTGCGGGTGGTCCAGCTGTCGTCGTCGGAGGCCCACAGGTGGATCTCGACGTCGTCTCGAGTGAGCTTGGCGAAGGTGGGATCGGAGTACTGCGCCGTGAAGCCGAAGGCGCGGGTGTAGACGGCGATCGCGGTCTCGATGTGCCGTACCGGCAGCGCGGGGACCGCTCTGGACATAGCCATGGGCAACACTAACGCCGGCGAACGCCACGAGGGAGTGAACGCTGCCGTGCCTTCGGGGAGTGCGTGCGGGTCGAGGTGCGCTGGTCGCCGCGCGGGCGCTACCGCTCAGTGTTCGACCGGGGCGGCGGGACGCGACCCTTCGCTGCGTTCATCGTTGCAGCGCTTCGTCTTTCGATTGCAGCGACGCGGCGAGTTGGTCGACGGTCGGCAGACCCGCCAGGCCGCGGTCGGTCGAGTAGACGCGGCAGGCGAGTTCGGTCAGTTGCACGGCATCGTCGAAGGCATCGACGCCGTCGATGAGGATGGTCGGTGAGCCGGCGAAGGCCGACGCCGCTGCCTCGGCGTCGGAGGAGATCAGCCGGTGACCGATCTCGATGTCTGACTGTTCGATCAGGCTGGCTGCAGCGCGAACCCGGTCCGCAGCTTCCTGCCAGTTCGGGCACCCGTCGAAGTACAAGATTTCCACCTTCATACGAGCGAGTCTGCCCTCGAATCGGTTGGCGTGCCGGTGCGGCCACAACGGGCGTCGGTTCATGGTGAGATCGTGTCGGCTGCAACGGGCGGGGCGGCGATCGTGCATCTGATGCTATTCCGCATCCTTCGACCACACCATCGTCGTGATGCAGAACGGATGTCCGGCCGGATCGAGGAGAACAGCCCACCGAGAATCGACCTGCGCTTCGGACTGTCGCGCGCCGCAGGTTTCTGCGTACCGCACCGCGCCGGCCAGGTCGTTGCCCGCGTCGATGTCCAGATGCACCACGGCGGTTCCGGGCCACTCGGGAGGTGTGTACTCCTCGACCTTCTGCGCCACCAGGACGAGCCCCTCATCGGTGCGCATCCCGGACGCCTGGTCGTCACCCCAGAGTCGACGACCACCGAGGAGGGCCAGATAGAACCGAACGAGTTCCTCCGGATCGGCACAATCCAGAGAGATGCCTGCGGTGCGTAACGGCCCCCTCGTCGTCGGGGCGACGTCGCGCTCGCGCTCCACGACGTACCGCCGTTCGATGCCCGCCGTCCGTCTGCCCCACTCACTCGACGAGACTCGCTCCTGATGTCGTACGAAGGCGGCGTCGTCGGTGAAGTACTCGTCCACCTGCCACACGAGGGGGTCGTCGCTCTGCTGGACGTCGAAGGACACGCACCCGGGTTCGGCCCGGGTCAGCTCGACATGGCGGGGCAGACACTCCGACACGACGGCCGACTCGGCATCGTCCCGACAGATCAGCTGACCGCTGAGGTGGACGTGCGGGCGCATGCGCTGCTCCTCGTCGATGTGCTGCTGAGGGGTGTTCGACGACGATTTTCTCCTGCGGGCGCGGGAATCCCGGTGTTCGGGAGTGCATGGTTCACCGGCATCACGGCAACGTGTGCCCTGCAGCGCGGAAGAGGCGGTACCACTGCTCCCGGCTCAGAACCACGTCCGAACCGGCGGCAGCTTCCCGCACGCGGCCGGGGTTGGTGGTTCCGAGCACCACTTGAATGTTCGCCGGGTGCCGGGTGATCCACGCGGTGGCGATCGCGGTGGGCGTGGTTCCGAACTGGGAGGCGAGCTCGCGGAGCGCGTCGTCCAGTTCGGGGTAGTTCTCGCGATCACCGAGGAACACGCCGTCCGACGTCCCCTTCTGGAACGGTGACCACGCCTGCAGAGTGACGCCGTTCAGTCGCGCGTGATCGAGCAGACCGTTGTCGCGGTCGACCGACTGCTCGAGCCCGGCGATGTTCGCCGCGAGACCGGCCGCCACGAGCGGTGCATGCGTGATGCTCAGCTGGACCTGGTTCACGATCAGAGGCTGTCGCACCTCGGTCTTCAGCACCTCGATCTGTCCGGGAGTGTGGTTCGAGACTCCGAAATGCCGCACCTTGCCCGCCGTGTGCAGCGTGTCGAAGGCCGCCGCGACTTCGGCCGGCTCCACGAGGGTGTCCGGCCGGTGCAGCAACAGGACGTCGAGGTGATCGGTACGCAAGGCGGCGAGAGACTCGTCGACGGTGGTCAGGATGTGGTCGGACGAGAAGTCGTAGAACCCTTCTCGGATGCCCACCTTGCTCTGGACGATGACGTCGTCTCGATCCGATGCGAACGACACGGCGTCGCCGAACCTGCGCTCGCAGGCGTGACGATCGCTGCCGTAGATGTCCGCGTGGTCGAAGACCGACACTCCCGCATCACGCGCGGTGCCGACGAGTGTTCGAATCTCCTCGTCGCTCAGCGTCTCGATGCGCATGAGGCCGAGCACGACGCTGGACGCGCGGAGATCGGTGCCGGGTAGCTCGTAGGTCTTCATCTGCACCTGACTACCCGCCGCGAACCGCCCGGCGCAACCGTGGAATCGTCAGAAGCCCCCACCCGGCATCGCGCCGCCGCCCATTCCGGTCGACTCCTGTTGCGGGACACTGTTCGCATAGTCGTTGCTCGGGTCGCGGTAGATGGTGTGGACGTGGCCCCACCCCGAGGTGGTGACGCCCGCGACGTCCGCCCCGGCCGAGCCCTGCTGTGCTGCGAACTCGACGTAGACGTCCGGTCCGCTGATCTGGAAGTGGATTCCGTCGCCCTGGCTCATGTCGTAGGTGGTCGCGCCGGACCAGTTCACGTAGGTCGTGTCGAGCGTCGCCTCGATGGTCGCGAGCGCGTCGGCGGTGGTCTCCTCGTCGGCCATGCCGGCCCAGTTCGCGATGACCTGCAGGAGCAGTTGCTTCTGCTCGTCGGTGAGGTCGGCGCCGGAAAGTCCGGTGCCGGTGGGGAAGTCGCAGGTGCTGCCGGGCGCGCACACCATGGCCGCGACGTCCGATCCCTGGTACAGGGTGGTCTTCTGCTCGTCGGTGAGGCTGTCGTAGAAGGCGAAGGCGTCGGTGTAGATGCCGTCGAACGGCTGCACGTCGGTGCCGTCGGCAGTGGTGTACTCGGCGGGTTGGACGCCGAGATGGGTGGGGGCGAAGGTGACGGCGTCGGCGGCGCCGTCGAGGGTGGCGTTGATGCCGAGGTGGTGTCCGCCGAACTGGATCTCCCAGGCGCTGGTGTCGGACGGGTCGCCGAAGAAGGCGATGTAGTACTGGCCGAGTGAGTCCTCGGTGGAGGTGCTGTTCTCGTGGAGGTACTCGTCGCCGCCCATGATGCCGGTGACGGTCGAGTAGGCGTCGTCGCCGAGCAACGACTCGAGCACGGTCATGGCGGCGCCGCGCTGCTCGTCGGTGAGGTCGGCGAGGTTCAGGCCGGCGCGGTCGACGAACGTGACGGGGAAGTTGGACCAGGACGTCGTCTTGGTCTCGTCGTCGTAGGCATAGGTGACCTGCTCGCGCTGCGCGTCGGTGAGCGTCGCCAGGAAGGCCTCGGCGGCCGTGGCGCTGTCGCTGATCGTGGCCGCGGTGGTGGTCGCGCCCTCGGTGACGGAGGCGGTGGACACGGCGGCCTCCTGGCTCGTGGTGGCGGAGGCCGGTGTCGCCGCGTTCTCGGTGGCGGCGCTGCAGCCGCCGAGCAGCAGACTGCCGGCCACGAGAACAGAGGCGAGGGCCGTGCGGCCGCCTCGCGGGAAGCCGGCGGGTGTGGGGGTTCTGTAGAACATCATGGGTCGGACGTTACGAATGCTTCCTGCACCCGCGGTGCGAGGACGCTGGACGTCTCCTGTGAACGACCTGCGTAACGATCCCGCACCGATGTGACTCCTGGTGCAGATGAGACGGATGGGACTGGGAGACTGCATCGGTGACGACCCTCCGACGCAGGCGACTGTCCGGCCCACCGATGGTGCTTCTCGCCGTGGCGAGCCTGCTCGTCGCCGCCCCGGCGAGCAGTGCTGCCGCTCCAGCGGAATGGACCTACACGATGGTCGCGTTCAGCAATGCAAGCGACCGTGACCTCGACGTGTATCGGTCGTCGGACGGGACCACGTTCACGCCGGAGCGTACGTCCGCGTTCCGACCGCCGTCGGGACTGATGCGGGACCCCAGCATCTTTCGCCACACCGACGGGTCGTACCGCCTCACCTACACGACGGCCGACGGTGCGAACATCGGCTTCGCTCGCAGCCCGGACCGGGTGAACTGGACGTTCACAGGTACCCAGCCGGTGCCGTTCTGTTGCGCGTTCATGCCCGGCACAGGAGACGGCAAGGGCCCACGCATCCCGTTCCTCTCCGAGTCGGCAGGCTTCGCCGACGGCCCGTCGCTGTCGCCGTTCGTCACCAAGGCCTGGGCTCCGGAATGGTTCGTCGACGGCGACAAGGTGCACGTCGTCCTGTCGTTGTCGACCGGAGGCGGCTTCGTGCCGTACCTGATGACGGCACTCGACGACTCTCTGAGTTCGTGGAGCATTCCGGTGCCACTCGACGGGATCGGAGCCGACCACATCGACACGACGATTGTGAAGGTCGGATCCACGTACCACGCGTTCACCAAGAACGAGACGAAGAAGTTCGTCGAGCATGCCGTCGCGCCGACCGTGCTCGGGCCCTACCGCTTCGTCGCCCCCGGCGCGTGGGGTTCCATGGTCGAGGGTCCGGCCCTGGTCCAGCTGCCGAACGACGTGTGGCGCATCTACCTCGATGCCTACATCGACGGCAAGTACCTGTACTCCGACAGCACGGACGGTCTCGCCACATGGTCCCCGGTGCAGGAGCTGCCCGGGGTGTCCGGAACCGCGCGGCACTTCGGTGTGATGCGAGAACCCGCGTGATCCGCACCGGACGTCGCTGACGACGTGGGACGAGTCGTCGCCGCGGGACTCACCGGTGTCCTGCTCGGTCTGCTGCCCGGGCTGCTGTGGATCGTGTCCGCCTTCGTCGGTCTGCCGCCCGACGCGTCCGTGGCGTTCCCCG
Organism: Rhodococcus sp. NBC_00294; assembly: GCF_036163995.1. Taxonomy (NCBI): domain Bacteria; kingdom Bacillati; phylum Actinomycetota; class Actinomycetes; order Mycobacteriales; family Nocardiaceae; genus Rhodococcus; species Rhodococcus sp. NBC_00294. Next base: position 4,078,248 of record NZ_CP108043.1, on the reverse strand, counting down.
TGGACGGGTTGCTCATCCTCTACGTGGGGAGCGTCGCGGCGGCATACGTTCTCGCGCTGCTCGCCGTGTTCCTGACGCTGAGGCTGACCTCCGATCCTCTGGTCCGGCGCACGACGACGGCGGTGGCAGTGGCGCTTCCCCTCGGCGCGGTGGTCGCGACGGCGGCCGCACTGGGAGCAGGCCTGCTGTTCTCCTTCGACGCGTCCGTGACCATGTGGTCCGCCCTGACGATCGTCGTCGTGCTCGTCCTCGCGAGCACCTTCGCCGGCGCACGACGCTGGGCGCACACCGACCGGTGAACGCCGCGCGGACCCAGCGTCGTCAGGGCTTGCCGCGTGCCGGGGTCTGGTACGCGACGCCGTGCCGGAGCGGCGTGTGGTCGGTGGGGGAGTGCTCCGGACCGACGTTCGACTGCCGCGGGGTGTCCGACACCTCGGGAGCGGCGGACGGGTCCCCTCCGGAGGGTTCGGCTCCGGCGCGCAGTTCGCCGAGACGAGCAGTGAGAATCTGAAGCACCTGAGGGCGATTCGCCGCATCGCGCTCGTGAGCGATCAGCCGCTCCATCTGATCCTGATCGAGCGATCGGCAACGGTGCTGAATGGTCCCCACCGTGAGCTGGTCGTAGTCGGGTAGTGGTGTGGTCGCGTCGTCTGCAGTCATGGGTGCGGCCTACCCGAGCTGTCACGCCACAAACGAGGGTGATCAGTCAGCGATTGCCATTACCGTTCCCGGAGTTACCGTTGCCGTTCCCGGGATTGCCGTTGCCCGAGTTGCCGTTCCCGGAATTGCCGTTGCCAGAGTTGCCGTTCCCGGAGTTGCCGTTGCCGGGTGCTGCGGGTTGCGGAACGACGGGTGCGGGAGCGACCGTCGTCGTCTCGACGACTGGTGGCGCGACCTCCGGGACCGTCTCGGGAACCGGGACAGGGGTGGCCGTCGGCTCCGACGTCGTCTCGACCACCACGGACGTGCTCGGCAGCGGCGGCTCCGTCGTCGGTTCACCGTCCGACCCCGCTCCGCGGATCGCGAGCACCGTGACGAGCGCCGCGCAGATTCCCAGCGCGGCGAGTACCCACGGCACGGCGGATCGACGGCCCGACACGACGGCGGCCGGCGTCGCCATCGGGGTCGCGAGGACCGCGGTGTCGGTGTCCTCGGTGAGGGTGTGCAGCCGGTGAGCCACGTCGGCGGCGGTCGGGCGCGCCGTCGGCGTCCGGGAAGTCATGTCGGTCAGCAGCGACACCCACGTAGGCCCGAGTTCGACGGGGATCACCGGGTCGCGATGAAGACGGGCTATCGCGGCGGCGATCGCGCTGCCCTCGAACACCATTCGTCCCGTGAGGCACTCGGTCAGGACAAGGCCCAGCGAGTAGACGTCGGAGGCCGGCCCCGTCGCCTCGCCGGTCGCCTGCTCCGGGCTGAGGTAGTGCGCCGTCCCGACGGCGGTGCCGTGCTCGGTCATCGGGTCGGAGTCGACGATGCGCGCGATACCGAAGTCGGTGAGCTTCGCTCGCAGTCCCGCGTCGTCGTCGCGGGTGATCAGGATGTTGGCAGGCTTGACGTCGCGGTGGACGATGCCCGACGCGTGGATGTGTGCCAGTGCCTGCGCCACCTGGTGGCCTATCTGCCGGATCACCTCGGGCGGCAGGGTGCCGCCCGCGCGGAACGTGGACAGCGTGGTGCCGTCCACGAACTCCATCACCAGGTAGGGCCCGTCGTAACCGACGACGTCGGACTCGGAGCCGGCGTCGTGGAGCGTGACCAGGCCGGGGTGGGTCAGCGACGCGAGGGTGCGCATCTCGCTGTCGATGCGTCGACGGTCGTGCGGCGTGTGGTCGTCGCTGCGGAACAACTTCACCGCCACGGCCCGGCCCAGCGTCCGATCGGTCGCCCGGAACACGTCCGAGACGCCACCGCGGCCCAGGACAGGTCCGAGGAGGTAGCGACCGGCGACGATGCGGGGTGCGGCCACCTGCTCAGCCATTCATCGCACCTGTCGACCGGTTCACCATGGGCATTGATCCTAGGGCGGGTCGGCCATTGGTCACGCAGAGCCGCGATGTCCGACTCGAACGGAACTCGAGGCACACTGTGTGGCCGGGTGGGGACGTCGGAGCAGTTGTGGATCGGAAAGGGCATGTGGTGGACGCACCCCCTCTTCTTCCCGGACCGATCGACACCGTCTATCAGCCCATCGTCGATCTGAGGAATCGCTCGATCGTCGGCTACGAGGCTTTGACCAGGCCGGCGTCCGGCGGCTCACCCGAGGACTTGTTCGCCGAGGCCGAGCGCCGGGGTGTGACCGCCGAGTTCGATTGGCTCTGCCGCGTGTCCGCAGTGCGCGGCGCAGCGGAAGCGGGACTCCCGAGTGAACTGGCGTTGTTCGTGAACTCCGAACCCGCCGCCCTGGACGCCCCACCGCCGGACTTCGCACGCGGTGCGCTCGTGGACGCCGCCGACCAGTCCATCGTCGTGGAGATCACCGAGCGTGACCTGATGGCGGATCCGGCCGGAATACTGCGTGCGGTCGCGCACGCCCGAGACCTGGGGTGGCGTATCGCCGTCGACGACGTGGGGGCGGACTCGTCGAGCCTCGCGCTGCTGGCGTTGCTGCGACCGGACGTCGTCAAGCTGGAGATGCGCCTGGTCCAGCAACCGTCCACGCCGGAGACGATCGCGCTCCTCGCCGCGGTGGCCGCGGAGACCGCGCGAACGGGCTCCGTCGTCGTCGCCGAGGGAATCGAGAATGCTGCGCACGAGGCCCGCGCCCTCGAGCTCGGTGCCTCGTGGGGGCAGGGCTGGTACTTCGGCGCGCCCGGCCCGCTACCGCGTTTCGACGCCGTGCCGCGTCGACCGCATCCAGGGCTGGCCGGCCCCGCTGTGACGGTGCGTGCCCCGGTGGCCGTGACACCCTTCGGGCTCACTCACGGCCGTGGGCCCGCGGTGCGGACCACCCTGGCCGCGCTGGCCGACCTGGAGGCGGATCTGCTCCGTCGTGCCCTGGAGTGTGGGCCGACGTCGCTGGTGCTCGTCACGGTCCCGGAGCCGGAGACGATGATCGGGACTCGGCGGCAGCTGCTCGATCAGCTGTCCGAGCGAAGTGCTCTGACCGTGCTGTTCACCGCGGGAGACGCGCGATCGCTGGCCGGCCACCATCGCGTCGTCGTGATCGGACAGAGCGAGCCGCTGGCGAGAGAACACTCGATCGTGGTGGTGGACCCGGAATTCGCCGCGGCGCTGACCGCGGTGCCGTGCACCGCGGACGGGGAGCCGTGTGTGGAGTATCGACTCACCCGCGACCGTGATCAGGTGCTCGACGCGGCCACGCTGCTTCTGCACCGGGTGCCGCCGCGCTGAGCGAACCTCGGGCTACATCTGCACGCCGGCGATCTTCTGCACTCCGCCCCGGCCGTCGAAGGCGAGTTGGCGGAAGGCCACCTTCTCGATGAAGAAGCGGTCGTGGCTCACCACCACGACGGCCCCGGGGAACGCCGTCAGCGCTCGCTCGAGGACGTGCGCGCTCGGGAGGTCGAGATGGTTGGTCGGCTCGTCCAGCACGATGACGCCGGCTCCGAACAGGAGACACTGGGCCAACGCGACGCGTGCCTGTTGACCTCCGGACAGCGTTCCGATGCGCTGCTTCTGTTCGGCCTCGGAGAACTGCAGCAGAGCGAGGAAGCGCGCCACGTCCTTCCGGGTCGCGGTCAGTGCCAGACTGTCCGGCATCGCGTTGACCGCGTGCGTGACGGTGTCGTCCGGATCGAGGTTCGCGAGCACCGTGTTGTAGTGAATGAACGCGGGCGCCTTGACCTTCCACTTCACCGTTCCTGAGTCGGCGGGTGCGAGCCCGGTCAGCACGTCGAGGAGCGTGGACTTCCCGCAGCCGTTGGGGCCGGTGATCGCGATGCGGTCGCCCCGATGGATCTCGAAGGAGAGATCCGCGAACAGTGGATCGCCGCCGTGCCCCTTCGTGACGCCGTCGACGACGCAGAGGTCGTCGTGCACGTGCAGTCCGCCGTAGATCGACGTGATGATCTGATCGACCGGTCGAGGGGTCTTGCTCTTCTTGATCGACGCCAGTCGCCGCTTCAGTACGCCGCTCGGATTCTTCGCGGCTTCCTTCCGGTCGGTGATCGCGTCCTGCTCGTAGGCCAGGAGTTGCTGCTCGGTGCTGAACTCCTTCTCGAGGTTCTTCAGTCGGAACTGCTTCTGCTGCACGTACTCCGAGTAGCTCCCGTCGTAGGTGTGCAACCGGTTGTTCTCGATCTCGACGATGGTGGTCACCACCTGCTCCAGAAAATGGCGATCGTGGGAGACGAGGAGCAGTGCGCCGCGGAAGTCACGGAGCCACCGCTCGAGCCACGTGATCCCGGCGACGTCGAGGAAGTTGGTCGGCTCGTCCAGAAGGAGGACGTCGGGCGATTCCAGGACGATGCGGGCCAGCGCGGCTCGGTTGCGCCATCCACCGGACAGCTTGTCCACCGGCAGTTCTCGACGCTCGGCGTCGAAACCCAGCATCGACAGGGCGGTGTCGATCTGCTGGTGGTACGTCCATCCACCGCCGACCTCCATCTGCTCGAGCAGCTCGGCCTGGCGGTCGACGAGGCGGTATATCTCCTTCTCGTCGATGTCGCCTCCGAGCGCCGTCTCGACCTCGGCCAGTTCGGTCTCCACCGCCCTGATGTCCCCGAAGAGCGACTCGAGTTCGGCGGTGATGCTGCGATCGCCGTCGAGCTCGGAGAACTGGGAGAAGTAGCCGATCCGAGCACCCTCGGTGACGTCCACCGTGCCGGAGTCCGGCGCGACGCGACCCAGGAGCAGCTGCAGGAGCGTGGTCTTGCCCGACCCGTTACGGCCGGTGAGGCCCACCCTGTCTCCGTCGGAGAGACGGAAGAACACCTCGCGGAGAACGACTTTCTGCTCGTACCCGGCGGTGACGTCGTTCATGCGAATCCAGCTCATCGCGACGACGCTACCGGGAGCCGCCGTCGGTCAGGTGACGGGAAGGGTGGCCACGATCTTTCCACGGTTGCCGCCGGCGGACATCGTCGACAGCGCCTCGGGGATCTCGTCGAAGGTGATGGTGCGGCCGACGACGGGCCGGAGCGCCCCGTTCTCGATCAGGGCGGCGATCTCCCGTAGCTGACCGCCGTCCGCGTGCATGAACAGGAATTCGTACGACACATCGGCTTTCGCCGCCTGTCGACGAATCTTCCGGCTGATCACCGCGATGGCCGTGCGGACGACGATGTTCAGGCCTGCGTCGGAGGCGAAGGCGGGGTCCGGCGGGCCGGTGATCCCGATGGCCTTGCCACCTCGCTTCAGCACGCGGAGCGAGGTCTCGAGTGTCTCACCGCCGACGCTGTCGAGCACGAGGTCGACGCCGGACAGGGTGTCGAGATCGTCGGAGTGGTAATCGATCACGACGTCGGCGCCCAGTTCCCGCAGGAAGTCGGCGTTGCGCGCACTGGCCGTGGTCACCACGGTCGCTCCCAGATGTTTCGCGAGCTGGACGGCGATGGTGCCCACACCACCGGCCCCCGCATGGATCAGCACCGTCTGACCTGCCTGTAGACCGCCTCGCTCGACCAACGCCTGCCACGCGGTGAGCGCGACGAGGGGCAGCGACCCGGCCTCGGCCATGCTGATGCCGGCCGGCTTCGGTGCCACGTCGGACTCGGGAACGGCGATGCGCTCGGCGAAGGTGCCGATGTGATCGGTCGGTGGCCGCGACCAGACCTCGTCCCCCGGTGCGAAGGACCGCACCGCCGGGCCGACTGCGAGAACGGTGCCGGCGACGTCGTGACCGAGTGTGCGGGGAAGGGTGTACGGAAGTATCTGTGTGAACTCGCCGAGACGGATCTTCTCGTCGAGCACGTTGAGACCGGCCGCCTCCACTCGGATCAGGACGTCGTGATCACAGACGGTCGGCTCCGGAACATCCCGTTCGACGAGAGGGTGCTTGTAGCGGGTGAGGACGAGTGCGCGCATCGTGAGTCTCCTGATTTCTCTCGGCCGGTCGAATCAGACTGTGGTGGGCCGGGATCCGGGGTACAGGGCGTCGAGTGGTCCGGCCAGTGCGGCCTTGGTGCCGACGGTCAGCTCGTCGGCGAGCACCTCCGTCTCACCTGCCTCGACTCCGTCCAGAACGGCCGCGACGAGCTGCTCGGTCGTCAACTTCGGCCCGTCGGCGCCCGCCGCCATCGCGGTGTCGACGTACCCCATGTGCACACCGGTGACGAGCACGCCCCGGGGCGCCAGTTCGAGACGCAGGGAATTGGTGGCCGCCCAGAGGGCCGCCTTGGACGCGCTGTACGCGCCACCGAAGTGGTACCAGCTGGCGACCGAGTGCACGTCGATCAGCACGCCCGCGCCGTGAGCTATCAGTGCCGGCGCGAAAGCTCGCGCCACGAGCAGGGGACCGAAGAAGTTCACCTCCATGGTGGCGCGGATGTCGGCGACCTCGACGTCGAGCAGGCTGGCGCCGGGCGGAAGTGCGCCCGCGTTGTTGATCAGCACCGTGACGTCCGCGGCCTGTGCGGCGGCGGCCTCGACGGACGCGGGGTCGGTCACGTCCAGGGTGACGGGAACGATGCGGTCGTCGTCCCAGTCGCGCGGCGTCCGGGCGCTGGCGTACACCTTGGCGGCGCCGCGGGCGAGGGCGTCGTGGACGAACTGCGTACCGATGCCACCGTTGGCTCCGGTGACGAGGACGACGGATCCGGCGAGAGCGGTCATGACGAGCTCGATTCTGTGAGGTTTATATGACTGTACTCAGAACCGAGCCTGGTCATGTTTTGTTCCGCGCTACGACACCGTCGTCGTTCCCGCGTGACGAGACTCGCACCCCCCTCGGGGGTAGTCCGCGCCCGGTGCGGGGTACACCCCGCTGGTGACGAGACGAGTGACGTTCAAGCGATCCGTCGCGCAGGCGATGGCCTTGTTCGCGGTGCTGGGCCTGTTCTGGGCGCTCGTCGGTGCACGCCTCGACCAGGATCATCCGTTGCGCACCATGGTCGTGGTCGGCTGCAGTGTGATCGGCGCCGGGTGGTTGTTGCTCGCCGTGGTCGTCGTCGTTCGTCTTCGGCGTCTCCGCGCGCGTCGTGATGCGGTGAGCGACACCTGACGCAGCGACGTCAGGGCGCGGTCGTGAGATCGCGTATCAGGGCGTCGACGCCGCCGACGCAGGGTCGGTCGCGCGGACGCACCACGTCGACGGGCCGTCCCGCGACCTCGAACCGCTCGATGTCGTGCCGTCCCGCCATGCGCGCCGGCGGAGTCGGAGAGTCCTTCGGCCGCCGCATCCGGCGGTCGGCACGAGCCTCGGACGCCATCGTCCGCTTCGCCGTCGCCCGCATGTACAGCGCCACCGCGCGCATCTGCCACGTCGCCATGAAAAAGTCTCCTGGTCGGTGATCGTCCGGCGGCCATCGTGTCACGAGAGGAAAGCCCATGAACGTCACCCGAACTCCCGTCGCGGTCACCGGATCGACCGGCGCACTCGGCGGCGCCGTCGCCGCGTCGCTCGCCGCCGCGGGCGCGTCGCAGCGTCTGCTGGTGCGGAACGCCGGTCGCGCGCCGTCACACCCGGGTGCCGACGTCGCGCAGTGTTCCTACTCGGACGCGACCGCCGCGGTGCAGGCACTCGCCGGGATCGAGGTCCTGTTCATGGTCTCGGCCTCCAAGAGCGCCGATCGTGTCGACCAGCAGAGGACGTTCGTCGACTCGGCCGTCGCCGCCGGCGTGCGCCACATCGTCTACACGTCGTTCGTCGGCGCCGCGCCGGACGCCGTCTTCACCCTGGCCCGAGATCACCACGCCACGGAGAGTCACATCCGGTCCACGGGTATCGGGTTCACGTTCCTCCGGGACAACTTCTACCTCGACGTCATGGAGCACTTCGTGGGGGAGGACGGTGTTCTGCGCGGACCGGCGGGGGAGGGGCGTGCCGCGCTCGTCGCCCGCGTCGACGTAGCGCGCACCGCTGCGGCGGTGCTGAGCGACCCGGCCCGTCACATCGGCCGGACCTACGATCTGACCGGGCCCGAGGCGCTGTCGATGACGGAGGTGGCCGCCACACTGTCCGATGTCCGGGGAGTCGACGTGCGGTTCCACGACGAGACGGTGGCGGAGGCCTACGAGTCGAGGGCACGGTGGGCGGCACCCGCCTGGCAGAACGACGCGTGGGTGTCGACCTACACGGCCATCGCCTCGGGAGCTCTCGCCGACGTCTCGGGTGACGTGGAGGAGATCACCGGACGCCGACCGCTCTCGTTCCGGGAGTTTCTCACCGTCGGCTGAGCACGAGCACGGTCGGTATAGTGCACTGCATAGAACGAGAGGAATCCCATGCCCAGGCAGAGCACCGCCCGTACCGACATGTTGCGCAGCGCGGCGCTGCTGTTCCGGGAGAAGGGTGTCGAGGCCACCTCGGTGGCCGACGTCATCGAGCATGCCCATGCGCCGCGCGGATCGATCTACCACCACTTTCCCGGAGGGCGCCCGCAGCTCGTCGAGGAAGCGACACGGGGCGCGGGTGACTTCATGGGATCGATGATCTCGGCGGGTCTCGCGTCGCGGGGACCCGAGCACACCATGGCCTCCATCGTCGGGTCGTTCCGTGACCAACTCGTCGCGACGGATCACGTCGCGGGGTGTCCCGTCGGTGCGGCGGCCGTCGAGGGGCCCAACACCCCGGGTGCCCGCGACGCGGCAGGTGCGGCCTTCACGTCGTGGGAGAAGATCATCGCGGACTCTCTGTGCGAGCGCGGTGTCGCTCGTGACGACGCGGAACGCGGTGCGACCCTTGCCCTGTCGGCCATCGAGGGCGCCCTCCTCATGTGCAAGGCGCAACGGAGCACGCGGCCGCTCGACGTCGTCGAGGAGTGGCTCGTCGGCATGATGGCCGACCTGCTGGGCACCGCCTCTCGGTGAACTGCGCCGCACGGCGCGGAGCCTTGTTAGTGTCGGTCGAATGTTCGTCCCGTTCAGTGTCACCGACTTCCTCGACCGCGCCGCCGCCGTGTACGGAGACCGGGTCGGGTTCGTCGACGAGCCCGATCAGCCCGCTCCGAGCCTCGGATCTCCGACCTATGCCGAGATGGCGGACCTCGCCCGGCGGCAGGCCGTGAAACTCGACGATCTGGGTATCGAGCGTGGCGATCGAGTGGCGATCGTCAGCCACAACGCGGGCCGTCTGCTCACGTCGTTCTACGGAATCAGTGGTTGGGGCCGCGTCATCGTTCCCGTCAATTTTCGACTCCGGCCGGACGAGGTGCGGTACATCGTCGAGGACTCCGGTGCGCGCGTGCTCTACATCGATCCGGAGCTGAAGGACTCGCTCGGCGACGTCGAGTGCGAACACGTCGTCGTTCTCGGTGACGACCAGAATCTGTACGCTCCGCCGGGATCGACTCCGGCACCGTGGGATCCGGACGAGAACGCGACCGCTGCCATCAATTACACGTCGGGGACCACGGCTCGCCCCAAGGGCGTCCAGATCACGCACCGCAACATCTGGGTCAACGCGGTCACCTTCGGCATGCACGTCGGCGTCAGCGATCGCGACGTCTACCTCCACACCCTGCCCATGTTCCACGCGAACGGCTGGGGACAGCCGTTCGCGATGACGGGAGTCGGTGCGCAGCACATCGTCCTGCGCAAGGTCGACGGCGCCGAGATCCTGCGCCGCGTGCGCGATCACGGCGTGACGGTGATGTGTGCGGCCCCCGCCGTCGCGGCAGCCGTGCTCGATGCCGCGCAGTCGTGGGAGGGCGAGATCCCCGGCCGGGATCGGGTGCGCATCATCATGGCCGGTGCGCCGCCACCGACGAAGACCGTTGCGCGCGTGGAGCGTGAACTGGGGTGGGAGTTCATCCAGATTTACGGGCTCACCGAGACGTCCCCTCTGCTGACCGTCAACCGCACTCGCCAGGAGTGGGACGATCTGGAACCCGAGGAGCGTGCCGCGAAGCTCACTCGGGCCGGCGCCCCCGCACTGGGTGTCCGACTCGACGTCGACCCGACCGGCGAGGTGTTGGCGCGATCCAACGTCGTCATGGAGGGCTACTGGGGGCGGCCCGAGGAGAGCGCCAGAACGCTGGACGGCGGCTGGTTCCACACCGGTGACGGCGGCCTCATCGGCGACGACGGCTATCTCACCATCGCCGACCGCAAGAAGGACGTGATCATCACCGGCGGCGAGAACGTCTCGTCCATCGAGGTCGAGGACTGCCTCTTCTCCCATCCCTCGGTGAGCGAGGTCGCCGTCATCGGGGTGCCGAGCGAGAAGTGGGGCGAGACGATCAAGGCCCTGGTGGTGCTCGCGCCGGACGTGGACGCCGGCCCGGAGACGGAGGTCGACCTCATCGCGTGGTGCAAGCAGCGACTGGCCGGGTACAAGGCGCCGACCACCGTGGAGTTCCGGGACGAGTTGGCGCGCACGGCCACCGGCAAGCTGCAGAAGTTCAAGTTACGCACGCCCTACTGGGACGGGATGGACCGCGAGGTCAACTGACTCGCCGGAGCCGATCTCTCAGGGAGGCTGTTTACACTCGGGGACTCGACCACTCTCCGACTCTCCGACGGGATCCCACCGATGACGATGTCCTCGCTGTCCGACGACGACGTCGACGTGGACCGTCCGTCTCGCGGAACCCCGGCGCGCGTGCTGCCGTGGGTCCTGCTGATCGGCGGGGTCGTCGGATTCGCGGCCGCCTGTGTGCTGACGTACGAGAAGATACGACTGACGGCGGACCCGTCGTACGCGCCGACGTGCAACCTCAACGCCGTGGTCAACTGCGGCTCGGTCATGGCATCACGCCAGGCGGCCGTCCTCGGATTCCCCAACTCCTTCATGGGGGTGGGCGGCTTCGCCATCGTCGCCATGGTGGGCGTCGCCCTGCTGATGCGCACGCGTCTCGATCGGTGGTTCTGGGCAGGGCTGCAGGTGGGGGTCACCGCGGCCGTCGCCTTCGTGCACTGGCTCATCGTGCAGAGCCTGTACGAGATCGGTGCGCTCTGCCCGTACTGCATGGTGGTGTGGGCCGTCACGGTGCCCGTCTTCTGGTACGTGACGGTGGTGAACGTGTCGGCTCTGGCGGGACCGGGCCGGACGAGAGACCTGCTGACGCGGTACCACGCCGTCCCCCTCGTCCTCTGGTATCTCGTGCTGGCAGGACTCGTCGTGCAGAGGTTCGTGCTCGGCTGACCGGGGTCGGTGCGCTACTCTGCGCGCAGTGATCTCTTCATGATGTCCTGACCAGGCCCTGTGGCTCCGACCGAGCGCACTCCGTGCGTTCGGTGGTGACTGCGTGCGCCGGTGTCGGCGGACCCTTCCGAGGGCTCCGCCGCCTCCGGCCCCTGTCACTTCTCTCCGGAGCACCTCATGAACGAGCCGTTCTCGGCCTCTGTCCCGCATCCGTCCACACTGCGCGCCGACTGCGCGCGGTGCACCGGCCTGTGCTGCACCGCCCTCGGATTCTCGCGATCGGTGGAGTTCGCGACCGACAAACCACCGGGCGTCCCGTGTGCCCATCTGGACACGACTTTCCGGTGTTCGATCCACTCCGCTCTGCCTCGACGCGGGTACCGCGGTTGCGTGTCCTTCGATTGTTTCGGAGCCGGCCAACGCGTCAGCACGACGATGTTCCCTGCCGCGTCGTGGCGCGACGGTGACGCGACCGCGCGCACCGTCTTCTCGGCCTTCGAGGCCGTGATGGACCTGCACGAGATGCTGTGGCATCTGACGCGGGTGCGCACGCGTTCCCACGACAGCGACCTGACCGACGAGGTCGATCTGCTGTGCGCGGAGATCTCTGCCGCCGTCGACGCCGGCGCCACCTCGGTTCTCGCGGTGGACGTGACGTTCGTTCGAGGGCGCGTAAGGCAGGTGCTCGACACCGTGAGCGCCGAGGTGCGCGCGGCCTACTTCGCGGACGGGGCGGCGACGGACGCACGGCTCGTCCCGCAAGCGGACCTGGCGGGCGCGGACCTGCGTGACGTGTGGCTCGTCGGTGCCGACCTGCGCGGGGCGTCATTGGTGGGGGCGGATCTGCGCCGTTCCGACCTCACCGGATGCGACCTTCTCGGGGTCGATCTGCGCGGCGCGGACGTCCGGGGTGCGGACCTGCGTGACGCGCTGTTTCTCACCCGGACGCAACTGGCGTCCGCGAGCGGGGACCGGAACACCCGAGTTCCGGTCGACCTGGAGGTTCCGCCCGGGTGGTGACCGGTCGAACTGTGCGTCAGGTGGGGCGCGCGCCGGTCATCTCGGCCGGCGCGACGTCCGTCACCGACGACACGAATTCGCGGGCGATGTCCCGCAGTCGGCGGTTGGTGCGCTGCGACTCGGTCGAGAGCACCTCGAACGCCGCGGCGTCGTCGATGCCGCGCAGGGCCATGAGGATGCCCTTGGCCTGCTCGATGGGTGCGCGGTGGGCCATGGCATCGCGGAGGCCGTCGACGGTGGTCGAGAGGTCGCGGTGCTGGTCGTGGCGTTCCAGCGCGTCCGAGACGGCGCCGACCAGCGTGCTGAGAACCTGACGGTCCAGGTCGTCGAACGAGTGCGGGGTGTGGGCGAAGAGGGTGAGCGAACCGATGGTGCGGTCACCCACCCGCACCGGGGTGCACATCATCGCGGCGATCCCCGCGGCGCGCGCAGTGGTGCCGAATTCCGGCCACCGGGCGTCTCCCGCCTCGCAGTCGACCAGCACCGTCTCGCCCTCGCGAGCAGCGTGCAGGCACGGACCGCTGTCCGCGTCGTACTGCTCGAGGTCGATGGCGGAGACGGTGGTCGACGACGTCGCGGCCGCGAAGGGTGCGCCGTTCAGCTCGACGGTGACTCCGCACATGTCCGTGTCGGGGATGCACGCGCAGGCGGCGTCGACCAGCCGGTGCATCAACTCCGCAGCATGGTCGTCGTCGGTGCCCGCCGCGCTCAACGAGCGGACGGCGTTACCGATCACGACCGCGAGCGGCAAGGAGTCAGAGGAGTTCACGGCACCATTGCACCACGACGGGGCGACAACCTTCCGGCAACGACCAGGTCACCCCCGGTCGGCCGCAGGCGTACGGATGAAGAACGAGGCGCCCACTGCCAGCAGGGACACGGCACCGCCGCACAGGAACGCGGTGTGGATCCCCGACTGCTGCGCCGCCACGTCGCCCACGCCACCGGCCAGTCGGGAGGCCGCAGCGGTGGACATCACGGTCACGAACAGCGCGGTGCCGGCCGCTCCCGCTAACTGCTGCACGGTGTTGAAGATCGCGCTGCCGTGCGAGTACAGCTGCGGCGGAACCGAACCCAGTGAGGAGGTCATCAGCGGAGTCATGATCAGAGCGAGGCCGACGCTGAGCAGCGAGTGGATCGCGACGACCACGGGGAGGGCGGTGTCGGCCGTGAGGATCGTCATCGACCACAGTGCGGCGCTGACGACGACGGCGCCCGGGACCACCAGTGGGCGGGGGCCGACTCGGTCGAAGACCCGTCCGACGACGGGAGCGAGACCGCCCATGATCAGACCGCCGGGAAGGAGCATCATGCCCGTGGTCAACGTGTCCAGCCCGCGGACGTTCTGCAGATACATCGGCAGCAGGATGAGGGCACCGAACAGCGCCATCATGCTGATGGAGAGCATGCCCAGGCCGATGCTGAACGTGGGGGTGCGCAGCGGACGCAGGTCGAGCAGGGCCCGGCCCGAGTCCTGACGAGCGATCTGCCGGAGGACGAACACGACCAGTGCGACGACGCCGACACCCAACGGGATCCACACGGGGACCGCGGTGCCCTCGGCGGCGTGACCCAGGCTGCCGAGTCCGTACACGATGCCGCCGAACGCCAGCGCGGACAGCACCACCGAGACGGCGTCGAACGGGGCCACCGTGCTCGCCGCGGTGGCGTTCTCCACCAGGCGGGATCCGATCGCGAAGGCCAGCAACGCGATCGGGAGCACGAGCCAGAACATCCACCGCCAGTCGAGCGCACTGAGGATGACACCCGAGATGGTCGGCCCCACGGCCGGAGCCACGGCGATGACGATGGAGATGACGCCCATCATGCGGCCGCGCCGATCGGCGGGAACCAGTCGCAGCACGGTCGTCATCAGCAGGGGAAGCATGATCGCCGTGCCGCCTGCCTGGACGACTCGACCGGTGAGCAGCAGCGGGAAGCCGGGCGCCGACGCGGCGAGAACGGTGCCCACGGAGAACAGCGACATCGCCGCGAAGAAGACCTGGCGGAGAGTGAAGCGCTGGAAGAGGAAGCCCGTGGTCGGGATGACGATGGCCATGGTCAGGAGGAAGCCGGTGGTGAGCCACTGCGCGGTGCCGGCGTCGATGGCGAGATCGACCATCAGGGTGGGCAGCGCGACGCTCATGATCGTCTCGTTGAGGATCATGACGAATGCCGACACCACGAGCACCGCGATCAACAGCCGACTGCTCCGTGGCAGAGGCCCGTCCGTGACGCGCGCCGCGTCCACCTCTGTCTGCTGAACCTGCATCGTCGTGGGGCCTCTCTGTCGTTCGGTGTGGTAACAGTGTCTTCCTGCATGACAGTCACTGTCAAACTGGTTGTTGATGTAGGGTGACGGCCATTCGGAGAGGAGTGATGTCGTGAGTGGAGACGGCTCGACCGAGGTGGCGGCGACACCGGTGCCCGATCTGCGGGAACGTCGGCGTCGCGACATGTGTTCCGAGATCTCACTGGCGGCGCTGGAACTCTTCGAGCGTCAGGGATTCGCTTCCACCACCGTCGGCGACATCGCTCGCGACGCGGGCATCTCGCAGAGCACGTACTTCCGTCACTTCCCCACGAAGGAGCAGTCCGTCGTCGGCTTCGACGCCGGGCTCGAGCGCGAGATCCTGGCGTGGGTGACCGAGGCCGACCTCGCGGGTGTCGGTCTGGCCGGCATCGAGGACATCGTGGAGCGGTTCCTCCGGCGCATGAGTGCGGCGAACACGGCGTCGTCCGACCGCGTGATGCGCATCCGTCGGCTGATCGTGTCGGATGCGCACCTACGGTCCGCGGCGATCGCCCTCGACGAAGTGGTCATCGCTCGCCTGGCCGACGCGCTGGCGGCGCGAGTTCCGCGATCGCCCTCCCGCCTGACCGCCGAGACGGCGATCATGACCGTCCGGGTCGCGTTCGACTCGTGGGCGGCGCGCGTGGACGACGGGGATCAGGACGCCGACCTGGCGGAGATCTATCGCGTCGCGTGCCGTGATCTGCGGACCGTCGTGACCGGTGCCGCCCCGGACGTCACGACGTAGCCCTCGGTGCGCCGGTGGTCGACCGTGACACCAGGCTGGGCGTCAGCACGATGCTCGGCGCACTGTCGTCGACGGTGAGGGTGAGTGCGGCGTCCACCGCCGCGTCGGCCAGGCTCTCGGCGTCCTGGGACACCGTGGTGAGTGCGACGTGGTCCAGTCCGGCGACGCGCGAGTCGTCGTACCCGATCACCGACATGTCCCGCGGCACGGCGAGTCCGCGAGCGACCAGTGCGGCGAGAACGCCTGTGGCGCACCGGTCGTTGAAGGCGATCACGGCGGTGGGAGGGTGCTCTGTGTCGAGGAGTCCCTCGACTGCTCGCGCTCCGTCGTCCTCCGTGAGGCCGCCCCGCACCACCTCGGCTCGGGCGTCGTCGATGTGGGACAGGGCGTCCAGGAAACCGGCGGATCGGTCCTCGCTGCCCGGTGCGCCGTCGCCGTCGACGAAGGCGATGCGACGATGGCCGAGCTCCTCGAGATGCCGTACCGCCAGCGTGATGCCGGCGACGTCGTCGCTGCGCACCGTCAGCGTGTCCGGGGTGTCGACACGGCGAGCGACGACGACGGTGGGAACGGTGCGGGCGAGCGCGGCCAGCTCGTCCTCCGGCAGTCGGCTGCCGAGGAGGATCGTTGCCTCGCAGCGATCGTGACGGAGGGAGTCGATGGCCGCTGTCTCACCTCTGCTGGGTGCGACGGCGCTGAGAGCCACCTCGTAGCCCCGTCGAGCCGCGGCGGAATAGACGTGTTCGACCAGATCCCCGTGGAACGGTTGTTGCAGCTCGAAGACGACCCCGAGAAGCCGGGAGTGCGACTGCCGCAGACTGCTCGCCCGTCTGTCGCGGACGTATCCCAGTTCGTCGGCGATCTCGCGTACCCGTGCGCGGGTCGCGTCGCTGGCACCGGGGGAGTCGCGGAAGACGATGGACACCAGGGCGGTCGAGACTCCCGCCGCCCGTGCCACGTCGGTCATCGTGACGGGACGCTCGGTTCGTCTCCTGGTGGTCACGCACCGATCGTACGGGGGTGTTGACGCCGGCGTCTAGTACGTTCTAGCCTCTGCGAACAGGCAAACTAGAACGTACTAGTAGGAGGCGTCATGGCAGTCGATCGTTCGGAGGTGGTGGGCATCGCGGTGCTCGGTGCGGGCAGGATCGGCGCCAACCACGCCGAGATCGTCGCGCGCCGGGTACCGGGTGCCGCACTGCGAGCAGTGGCGGATCCGGTGCCCGGCGCCGCCGACAGGCTCGCCGGGGAACTCGGTGCACCGACGGCGTCCACCGACATCCACGAGACCCTGCGGCGTGACGACGTCGACGCGGTCGTGATCTCCGCCCCCGCGCGGAGTCACACCGAACTCGTCGTCGCGGCCGCGGAGGCCGGGAAGCACGTGTTCGTCGAGAAGCCGATGGCCGTGACCCTCGAGGACGCGGACCGTGCCATCGCCGCCGCACGGGCCGCGGGAGTGACACTCCAGGTGGGCTTCAACCGACGCTTCGCACCGGGATTCGCGGCGGCACGTCGGGCCGTCGACGAGGGCAGGATCGGTACGCCCCAGCTGCTGCGGTCGCTCACCCGTGATCCCGGCCCGTGGGGTGGAGATCCGAGCCGCGTTCCAGCGTGGACCATCTTCCTGGAGACGCTGATCCACGACTTCGACACGCTGTGCTTCCTCAACCCGGGAGCCGCTCCGGTGCGCGTGCACGCCATGGCCGACGCGTTGATCCGGCCCGAGGCCAGGGACGACGGCTTCCTCGACACCGCCGTCGTCACCATCGCGTTCGACAACGGCGCCCTCGCGACGGCCGAGGCCAACTTCTCCGCGCTGTACGGCTACGACGTCCGCGGAGAGGTGTTCGGATCCGGCGGCATGATCACTGCCGGCACCACGGCGTCGAGCGACATGACCCTGTACGACGCTCGCGGGATCACCGTGGACACCGCCCGTCGCGACACCGATCTGCTGCGCGAGGCCTACATCGGCGAGTTCACCGCGTTCGTGTCCTCGGTCCACGACTCGACGCCCGCGGTCGTCGGTGGAGCCGACGCACGGGTCGCCCTGTCGATCGCGCTCGCCGCGATCGAGAGTGTGCGGTCCGGCGCCGCGGTCGCCGTCGCGGATCTCGACTCGGACGGTGTCCGATGACGTACACGCTGGCGGCCAGCGCCGAGATGCTCCACCTCGATCTGCCGTTCGTCGATCGGGTCCGACGGATCGCGGACCGCGGCCTGCAGGTCGAGATCTGGAACTGGTCGACGAAGAACATCGACGATCTGCAGGCCACGGGTGCCCGGTTCTCCTCGATGACCGGGTACCTGAACGGAAGCCTCACCGACCCGGACGGCATCGACGAGTTGCTCCGCACCGCCGCGGAGTCGCTGCGCGTGGCCGATCGGCTCGACTGCCCGCGCCTGAATCTGCACGGCACAGGTCTCGATTCGGAAGGGTTGCCGGTCCACCCCGAGCACACGGTGACCCCCGACATGTGGCTCCGGGCGGCCGACACACTGCGCCGGGTCGCGGAGCTGGGCGAGCGTGCCGGTCGCGTGTTCACCCTCGAGAACCTCAACACCGCGGTCGATCACCCCGGTACACCGTTCGCCACCGCGGCGGACACGCTCGCACTCGTGTCCGCGGTGGACAGTGCGGCCCTGCGCCTGAATCTGGACCTGTACCACGCTCAGATCGGCGAGGGGAACCTCATCGAGACGGTGCGGCGCTCGCTTCCCTGGATCGGCGAGATCCAGGTGGCCGACGTTCCGGGGCGCTGCGAACCGGGCACCGGGGAGATTGCCTACCCGGTCGTCGCCGCCGCACTGCGCGAGATGGGGTACGACGGTGTCGTCGGTCTCGAGGGGTGGGCACGCGCCGATGCCGACGAGGCACTCGACGCTTTCGAGGCGGCGTTCACGGCGCGGTGATCGTCGGTCAGCTGTCCTCGGTGATCCGGCGGGCCACGTCGACGAGTGGTAGTTCTGCTGCGGCAGCGGCTTTCTCGAGTAGTGCTCGGGCCTCGCCCATGTCGAGATCGTCCCGCACCATGAGGATGCCGACCGCGATGCCGACGACCCGGCGGTCCGCCATGGCCGCACCGATCCGTCGGACTCCGGCGTCGAGGTCGCGCCCGCGGCCGTAGGACCACAGGGCGGTGTCGAGGTGGTCCACGAGGACGCACACCAGATCGTCCTCGGCCTCGACCTGCGCGGAGGACAGGGGAGGCCCCGCGGCGTACAGGTTGACCGAGCCGGCGGCCGCCCCGTCGACGGTCAGCGCGCACGCGTGCACCCGGTCCACGCCGGCCCTCGCCGCGAGGGCGGCCAGGGGCGGCCAGAGTCGGGCCACCTCGTCGTGGGAGAAGTGCAGCGACGAGTGTGTCCGCAGCGCGCGCAGGCAGGGTCCGTCGTCGAGGTCGTACTGCTGGGCGTCGAGCGCGAACACGACGGCGTCGGTGGGGGACACGGTGAAGGGGTGGCCGTCCACGGTGGCGGTGATGCCGGCGTGCGCCACGCCGTCGAGTGATCGGACCGCCGCCGCCGCGCCCTGCTCGAGCACGACGAGCAGAGCGGCATCGTCGTCCACCGAGCCGGTCAGAAAATCGGAGACCGTGGTCGTCGCCGTCGAGTCCCGTTCGCGGGCCCGACGGAAGTGGGGGAGGTCGCGCAGTGCGAACAGACGTCGCGTGAGTTCGTCGTCCATGTCCGCGCCCCTCCCGTGAGATCGAGTCGTCCGGGACGAGACTACGCGGCCGACGTGCGTCAGCCGGGGTTCCGCGGATCGATCTTGTAGTAGGCCGTCTTGCGGTAGAGCGTGGCGCGGCTCATCCCCAGCTGACGGGCCGCCTGGCTCATCGTGACCTTGCCCGACGCGAGGACCCGCACTATCTCCCCGTGCTCGAACGCCTCGATGCTCGACAACCGGCGCGTCCGGCCCGCCAGCAGTTCGGCGGGGAGCATCGCGACGTCGACGACGTCCGCACGCGACGCGACTCGCGTGACGAGTTCGCGGAGCTCCGCCGCGCCCTGCGGCCAGTCGTGGTGCTGCAGAGCGCGTTCCGCCGCGGGGGTGATGTGCACGTCGCGTCCGCGCACCGCGCGCGCGAACTCGTGAGCCAACGGCACGACGTCGTCCGGTCGGTCCGACAGTGGGGGCAGCGACACGACCGATGCGACCGCGGAGGCGAGTGCGGCCGGGATGTCGTGCAGTCGTTCGGCGGTGATTGCGAAGGGCATCCGGGTCTCGGCGGACCGCAGCAGGTCGACGAGTGACTGCGCGGCGAAGTCGGGGAGCGTGTCGACGTCGCGCAGGACGACGACCGTGTCGGTGCGATCCGCCTCGTACGTCCACAGGTCGAGCCACGTGTCGACGTCGTCGGGTGCGGG
This sequence comes from Rhodococcus sp. NBC_00294, assembly GCF_036163995.1. Lineage (NCBI taxonomy): Bacteria > Bacillati > Actinomycetota > Actinomycetes > Mycobacteriales > Nocardiaceae > Rhodococcus > Rhodococcus sp. NBC_00294. The sequence goes on along the minus strand of NZ_CP108043.1, from coordinate 4,058,607 downwards.
GGCCGCTGCCGAGAGAATGCGGTGGCGCGGGAAGGCGCGCCGCGCAGCGTGCGTCACCAGCGACGAGCGGCCGGAGCCGGGGCGGCCGATCACCGCGACGGTCGATCCCGCGGCCATCGCGGAGTGGGCGTCCGCCTCCAGTCGTGACCACTCCGCGCCGAGTCGAACGCCTGTGCCGGTGGACCCGTGCTCGATACGGAAGAGGCTGCGACGCACCGTCGGTCGCTCTCGTCGACCGGTCGATCGGGACGACATCGACAGCGAGATGGTGCTCGCGGCCGACCGTGCGAGTGTGAGTAGGAGGTCGCTCGACGTCCGGGACCAGGTGGTGAGATTGACGGCACCCTGCAGACGACCCGTCGCGGGATCCAGCACCGGGGCGGCTGCGCAGGTGAAGCCGGTGAGGCTGTGGGAGTAGTGCTGTTCCGCTCGGACCAGGGTGGGTACCAGGTCTGCCAGCGCGAGACCCAGACCGTTGGTCCCCACCTCCCGTTCCGAGTAGCCGAAACCGGGCGCGAGGTGGACGTCGTCGAGCGCGCGGAGCAACGTGTGGTCCCCGCTCAGGCGGGACAGAACGAGGCCGTCGGCGTCGGTGAGCATGAGGCCCACCGGCTCGGCGGTGAGCGTCCGCTGCAGGTCGGCGAGCACTTCGTCACCGCACTGCCGAAAGAGCGACTCCTGCCGTTCCGTCCCGGCGAAGACCGGCTCGACATGATCGACCGGGATGCCATAGCGCCGACTCCGAAGCCAGGAGGCGCGGAGTCGAGGGGGTACCGCACCGGCGACCGCGTCCACCTCGCGGCCGGAGCCGGTCCGGTGTTCGGGGAGCTGTGCGGGCACGCGGGCGTCCTGGTGGGTCGAAGCGGTCGGGTTGTGATCCAGGTTACAGCGCCCGAGGGGTGGTCGACCGTCTCAGATTGAGACGCCGGGGACGCCCGCTTCCCGTCCGTCGCGCCCTAGCGTCGAGCCAGTGAAGGTGACGCCAGTCACACGACGAAGGGACCTCGATGTACACCAAGGGCGACAACAGCTTCTTCATCGTCGACGCGCACGTCGCGCTGTGGGACGCGCGGCCCGAGAACCAGCGCAACATCCACGGCAAGCAGTTCATCGACTGCTTCTACGACTACCACCGCAACCTGTCGCCCGAGAGCGAGCTGTGGCCGTACGACGAGTACCTCTACCAGGGCGGCGACCGCCTGATGAAGGACCTCTTCGAGGACGGGTACGTCGATCATGCGATCTTCCAGCCGGCCCACCTCGGGGAGTTCTACGTGAACGGGTTCGGGCAGACGGAGGAGGCATGGGCCCTCACGGCGCAGAATCCCGACAAGCTCACCTACAACCACCACTTCGATCCGCGCAACGGCGAGCGTGGGCTCGATCAGCTCCGCGCCGATGCCGAACGGTTCGGACTGAAGGGCGTCAAGCTCTACACGGCGGAGTGGCACGGAGACTCTCGCGGCTACAAGCTCGACGACGACTGGACCCGGCGTTACCTCGAGGTCTGCCGCGAGCTCGGGATCACCAACATCCACGTCCACAAGGGACCGACCATCAGGCCGCTCGATCGCGATGCCTTCGACGTGGCGGACGTCGATCATGTCGCCACCGACTTCACCGATCTGAACTTCGTCGTCGAGCACTGCGGTCTCCCGCGGCTCGAGGACTTCTGCTGGATCGCCACCCAGGAGCCGAACGTGCATGCCGGGCTCGCCGTCGCGATGCCGTTCATCCACTCCCGGCCGAAGTACTTCGGCCAGATCATGGGCGAGTTGCTCTACTGGCTCGGCGAGGACCGGATCCAGTTCTCGTCCGACTACGCCCTCTGGACACCGCGCTGGCTGATCGAGTCGTTCGTCGACTTCCAGATTCCGGCGGAGCTGAGCGAGTACCCGGAGATCACGATGGACCAGAAGCGCAAGGTGCTGGGCCTGAACGCCGCGAAGATGTACGACATCCCGGTTCCGGCGGAGCTGCAGATCGCCGATGCCGACGAGACGCCCACCGGCCCGCGCGGCGCCGACCGGGCGGCCGACGACGTTCTCGTGGGAGCGTGAGATGACCACCCGTGCCGACTCGGCGATGCGGGCTCTGGACGTGGTGATCGATCCCGAGCTCGACGAGCCGATCACCGACCTCGACTTCGTGCAGTCGCTCACCGTCTCCGAGGACCGTGACGTCGTGGTGCACCTGCGCTTGCCGACGTCCTTCTGCGCGCCGAACTTCGCCTACCTCATGGCCTCCGACGCGAAGGACGTGCTCACCGGCCTGCCCTGGACGCGGAACGTGACGGTGGAACTCGACGACCACCACGATTCACCGATCATCAACGCGGGACTCGCCGCGGACGCGGGATACCGGGGCACCTTCGCGCACGAAGCGGAGAACGATCTGGAGGAGCTCCGGACGACGTTCCAGCGCAAGGCTCACGTCGCGGCGATGGAGCGGTGCCTGACCGCGCTGCTGAAGCGGGATCCGTCCCGGCGCATGGAGGACATGGGAACTGTTGTGCTGGGCGATCTCCCGGACGACGACACCACCAGGGCACTGCGGTCGCGGCGACGGTCCCTCGGCCTGGACGACGTGCCCGACAGCATCGTCATGGTCGATCACACCGGAGCCGGCTACACGCAGCTCGACGTGCCGCTCGCACTGCGTCGGGCTCGATCGACCCGCATCTCGATCGACGGCAACGCCCACTTCTGCCGGGGACTGCTCCGTACCCGCTACGACGACCCGGACCGCACGACGGTCGACGCCTGACCTTCCCGAGAAGCCGAGGAGACACATCATGAGCACCATGCGCGCAGTCCAGGTCGTGGGGTACCACGAGAAACTCCGAATGACCGAGGTGCCCGTTCCGACTCCCACGGGGCCGTTCGACGTGGTCGTCCGGATCGGTGGAGCGGGGGTGTGCCGTACCGATCTGCACATCCTCGAGGGGCAGTGGGCCGAGAAGTCGAACGTGACCCTGCCGTACACGATCGGTCACGAGAACGCCGGCTGGGTCCACGCCGTCGGTTCCGCCGTGACGAACGTGCAGGAGGGTGACAAGGTCATCGTCCACCCGCTCATCACGTGCGGGCTCTGCCGCGCCTGCCGATCCGGCGACGACGTGCACTGCGAGATCAACCAGTTCCCCGGCATCGACACGAACGGTGGCTACGCGGAGTACCTGAAGACGTCGGCACGCAGTGTGGTGAAGCTGGACGACTCGCTGGAGCCGGCGGACGTGGCTGCCCTCGCCGATGCCGGACTGACGGCTTATCACGCCGCGTCGAAGGCTTCCCGGCATCTGACTCCCCGCGACCGCGTCGTGGTGATCGGCGCAGGCGGGCTGGGGCACATCGGGATTCAGGTGCTGAAGGCGCTGACCGCGGCCGAGATCGTGGTCGTCGACCGTAACGCCGACGCGGTGAAGCTGGCCCTGTCCATCGGGGCGGATCACGGCGTCGTCGCCGACGGCACCCACATCGAGCAGGTGCTCGAGCTCACCGGCGGGCAGGGCGGCGAAGCGGTCATCGATTTCGTCGGTGAAGGCGGCGCGACGGCGGAGGGCATCGCGATGTTGCGGCAGGCGGGCAATTACCACGTCGTCGGATACGGCGAGAACATCGACGTGCCGACAATCGACATCGTGTCGTCGGAGATCAACGTCATCGGCAACCTGGTCGGGTCCTACAACGACCTGTGCGACCTCATGGCTCTCGCGGCACGCGGGTCCGTCGTTCTGCACACCGCGAAGTACGCACTCGACGACTTCCAGAGCGCCATCGACGATCTGGACGCGGGCACGGTGCGAGGGCGGGCCATCCTCACGCCGTGAGAACGGCCCGCCGCCGGTCAGTGCGTGACGAGGTCGTCGGCGTCGGTGAGGGTGGCGCCGGTGGCGTCGTGTACCTGCGCCGCCGTGACACCGGGCGCGGTCTCCCGCAGGACCAGGGTGCCGTCGCCGACGACGTCGATGACGGCGTAGTCGGTGATGACACGGTCGACGACGGCCTGACCGGTGAGGGGGAGCGTGCACGCGTCGACGATCTTGGGGTTGCCGTCCCGATCGGTGTGCTCCATGACGACGATGACGCGCGCGGCGCCGTGGACGAGGTCCATGGCGCCGCCCATGCCCTTGACCATCTTTCCCGGGACCATCCAGTTGGCGAGGTCGCCGGTCGCCGAGACCTGCATGCCGCCGAGGACGGCGGTGTCGATGTGGCTGCCGCGGATCATGCCGAAGGACAGCGCGGAGTCGAAGAACGCCGCGCCGGGCAGGGTGGTGACGGTTTCCTTGCCGGCGTTGATGAGATTCGCGTCGACCTCGTCCTCGGTGGGGTAGGGGCCGGTACCGAGGATGCCGTTTTCGGAGTGCAGCGTGACGCGGATCGCGGGATCGAGGAAGCCGGGAATCAGTGTGGGCAGCCCGATGCCGAGGTTCACGTAATCACCGTCGCGCAGTTCGGCCGCCGCGCGCCGAGCCATGTTCTCGCGGGTCCATCCGGTGTCGGTGCTCATCGTGCGTCTCCTGCGGGTCGGGTGGTGCGCTTCTCGATGCGGGGTGTCTGTGGGCCGGTCTCCACGATGCGCTGGACGAACACGCCGGGCAGGTGCACGTGCGCCGGGTCGATCTCGCCCGGCTGCACGAGATGCTCGACCTGAGCGACGGTGATGCGGCCGGCCATGGCGGCGAGCGGGTTGAAGTTCATGGCTGCCTTGTCGAAGACGAGGTTTCCGTCGGTGTCACCCAGGTGCGCGTGCACGAGCGCGAAGTCGGCGCGGATGCCCTCCTCGAGGACGTACCGCTTGTCGCCGAAGACGCGGGTCTCCTTCGGAGGGGACGCGAGTGCGACGGATCCGTCGGCGGCGTAGCGCCACGGGAGCCCGCCGTCGGCGATGGGGCTGCCGACACCGGCCGGGGTGAAGAACGCCGGGATGCCCGCGCCCCCGGCGCGTAGTCGTTCGGCGAGAGTGCCCTGGGGAGTGAGCTCGACCTCGAGCTCGCCGGACAGGTACTGCCGGGCGAATTCCTTGTTCTCGCCGACGTAGGACGCGGTGACGCGACGGATTCGGTGCGCTGCGAGCAGGATGCCGAGGCCATGGTCGTCCACTCCGCAGTTGTTGGAGAAGACCTCCAGATCGGTGACGTCGGTGGCGGCGAGGGCGTCGATCAGTGCGTCCGGGATGCCGCAGAGCCCGAAGCCGCCGACGGCCAGGGTGGCGCCGTCCGTGACGCCGCGTATCGCGTCGGCGGGGGTGGACAGGACTTCGGTGGCCACGAGTTCCTCCTGAGATCGAGTACTGATCAGATGTACGGTCCGGTGAGTGGACGTGCGCACTCTCTGCATTCGATCAGGACCACGGCGTCTTCGCAGGCGATACGGGGTCCGGACGGCGAACTGCTCGACTCGTGGAACGATCGGCGGCTCGGTGTTCACTGAGTGGACACCCCGCGAGCCCTAGACTGTGGTGATGGCGGAGGCAGCGAGGTCGGTCATCGCGCGAGTCGCGGCCGTGATGCGTGCCGTCGGTGATCACGAGCCGGACGGCGCGTCGACCACCGACATCGCCAGGACCGCCGGGTTGGCGCGGCCCACCGTGCACCGGATGGTCACCGCGTTGGCGGCGGAGGGCTTCGTCGATCGGCACGAGTCGGGCCGGTGGGCGCTGGGGCCCGAGACCTTCCTTCTCGGATCGATGGCAGCGGAGCGGTACGACATCACGTCGAGCGCGGGAGACATCCTGCGCGATCTGGCCCGAACGACGGGGGAGAGCGCCTTCCTGTCGGCACGTCGGGGCGACGAGACGGTCTGCATCGCGAGCGAGGAGGGCAGTTTCCCGCTGCGCTCGCACGTCCTGCACGTCGGCCTGCGCATGCCCCTCGGAGTCGCGTCCGCCGGGTTGGTGATCCTCGCGCACCTGCCCGAACGTGAGCGGGTGGAGTACCTCGACCGTGCAGAGCTCGGCGGCTGGGGAGAACGTCACGCGCCGCGCGAGATCGCCGAACGGGTGGAACAAGTTCTGGTGCAGGGATACTCGGTGAATCCCGGGTTGTTGGTGGAAGGTAGCTGGGGTCTCGGGGCCGCGGTGTTCGATCGCCGCGACGCCCCGGCGTGGGCGCTGAGTCTGACGGGCGTCGCCGGCCGTTTCGACGATGTCCGGCGCCCTGTTCTCGGCGAACAGCTGCTGCGGGCCGCACACGCGTTGACCTCGCGTCTGCGGTGATCGGAGGTCGATGCGGCCGGTCGGACAGAACTGAGGCGGTACATCCAAGTTATTCATCCGTTATATCGTGAATGCATGCCCGATATCGTATCGATGTCGACATCAGAGTCCGAGAATCGTTGTCGCACAGAGGTGTCAGTCGTCCATCACGTGATTGTCCGGACTCGACAGAATGTCGCAATTCCGGCATGCATTGACATTACCGTTATCGTCCTGTTCACTCTCATTTATGCCGTAAATCTACGTCGCATTCGACGGAGTCGGCTCGATCTCACACCTGCCCCCGCCACATCTCGGCGCCGTGGTCGTCTTCTCGGACGGTCATCGACGCGCCGACGTCGCCGGGGCGTCATCGCACCGCTCTGCGTCGTCGGGGACAGAGTCTGCGCACCACATGTGCTGCATCAGGGATGCGGCACATTCACCACATCGCGCAAGGAACCGCATGATCAGGACACACCTCGACCGCTCTCCCTTCGACGCCGCGAAGCGAGGCCGCCTCCCCGCACTGGGTACCGTCGCCGTCGCCACGGCGGCTCTGATGATCGTCGGCGCGAGCACCGCCGACGCCGCCACTCCGGTGGGACTCGGCACCGCTGCCAGTTACGCGGTCCTGGCCGGTGCGGGCGTGACCAACACCGGCCCGTCGGTCATCTCGGGTGACTCGGAACCAGTCCGACCGCGGCCGTCACGGGGTTTCCGCCCGGTCTCGTGAACAACGGCACGATCCATGCCGCCAATGCGGTTGCGCTGCAGGCGCAGTCGGACCTCACCACGGCATGCGACCAGGCGAGTGCGGAGCCGATCTCGGCGAACGTCGCTGCCGACATCACCGGCAGCACCCTCGCCCCGGGGGTCTACAAGGCTTCCAGCGCACTGGCCCTGAACGGCACCGTCACGTTGGACGGTGGATCGGATCCCGACGCCGTCTTCGTCTTTCAGGCACCGTCCACATTGATCACGGGGTCCGGCAGCAGAGTGGCACTGATCAACGTGAATCCCTGCAACGTCTTCTGGCAGGTGGGCAGCTCGGCGACCATCGGTACCTCCACGACGTTCGTCGGAACGGTACTGGCGCTCACCTCGATCAGCGTCCAGAACGGTGCGACCGTCTCCGGACGTGTGTTGGCGCGCAACGGCGCGGTCACCCTGGACGACAACGTGATCACGGCGAACGACTGCTCCCCGCGGACGACCACCACCCCGGTCGGCGACGGGGGAGTCGTGGTGCCTCCCATCGTGATTCCGATCCCGTCGATCCCGGGACTGCCGTCGATCCCCGGTGTCCCGCCCGTGATCACCATCCCGGGTCTTCCGGGGTTGCCGGGTACACCGCCCACCTCGTCGGTGCCCACCGCACCGGCGGTCCCGCCCACCTCGGACACTCCCGGTACGCCGGGAACCCCGAACACGCCCGGAAATCCGAACACTCCCGGAACCCCGAACACTCCCGGAACCCCGAACACTCCCGGAACCCCGAACACTCCCGGAACCCCGAACACTCCCGGAACCCCCGGTGTCCCCACGGGTCCGGACGCGCCGGGCCGGTACTCGCCGGGCAGCCAGATCACTCAGGTCCCGGGTGGTGGCGTCGACACGGGTGACGGCAGCACCGTCCGGTCGGCCGACCATCGGCAGCCCGTGTCGATCGGCCTCGCGGCCGCGGCGATCATCGGGTCGGCACTGGTGCTGCGTCGTCGAAAGAGCTGACATGGCATCACGTTCCGCCATTACCGCGGCGCGCTCACTGTGCGCTGCGGTGCTGCTCACGCTGGCGCTGATCTCCGGATGCTCCACTGCTGCCGGCACCGAGTCGCCGGTGCCGGCCGCGACCGAGTCGGCGGACGTCGGCGTGGTCGACGAGGGCACCACCGGTGTCCCTGATGCCGTGGCCGTCTCGTCGCCGCCGGTCCGCATCGACGTTCCCGCGATCTCCGTGAGTTCCGACCTCATGGGCCTGGGTCTGCAGCAGGACGGGACGATGGAGGTACCACCCGGCGCGTTTCCGGCCGGGTGGTACACGGGTTCACCGATTCCCGGCGCGATGGGGCCGTCCGTGATCGCCGGTCACGTGGACTGGGACGGTGCGCCGGGCGTGTTCTCCCGGCTCGGTGACCTCGTCCCGGACGACGACGTGATCGTCACTCTGCAGGACGGCACCACGTCGCGCTTCCGGGTCATGGAGGTCGATCAGTACCCGAAGGCCGAGTTCCCGACGAACACGGTGTACGGCGACATCGACCACCCGGGACTCCGGCTGATCACGTGTGGCGGTCGATTCGACAGCGACGCAGCCAGTTACGACGACAACATCGTGGTCTACGCTGATCTGATCAGCTGATCCGTTCGCGGATCCGGTCGATGATCTCCAGGGTCGCGACCGCGTCGGCGAGGGGATGGACGGCGGACTCGACCTCGCCGACGGAAATCCTTCTCGCAGCCTCCACCGCGGCGAGATGCAGTCCGTCGACCTGGAGGCCGGGGGTCTCGTCGTAGGCAAGGGTGATGCCGTCGCGGAGTGCGACGGTGAACGGCCCCGGCATGAAGAAGGGCCCGGCGATGGTGAGCGTGCCGTCCCGGCCGCACACGACCGCCGTCGTCGGCGTGTTCGTCAGGATCGTGGTGTTGAGCACCGCATGTCCGGACTCGCCGGTGAGAAGGGCCGAGATCTGACCGTCGATCTCGTCATTGGCAGGTCGACTCCGAGCATCCACCGTCTCCGGTGCACCGAGAACCGAGTAGGCGAAGGACGCGACGTACGTTCCCAGATCCAGGAGCGGGCCACCGGCCAGCGCCGGATCGTAGATGCGGTGATCGGTGGTGAAGAACTCGCCGTGATCCGCGAGCACCGTGTGGATCGGTCCGAGGACGCCGCTGCGGAGCACCTGCTCTATCACGTCGAACTTCGGCAGGAATCTCGTCCACATCGCTTCTCCCGCGAACACTCCTGCCGACCGTGCGGCCTCCGCGATACGGGCCGCGCCGACCGCGTCGACGGCGAGCGGCTTCTCGACGAGCACGTGCTTGCCCGCGGCGATGGCGTCGAGGGCGTTCGCGAGGTGCTCGGTGTGCGGCGTGGCGATGTACACGATGTCGACGTCGTCGTCGGCGAAGACGGCCTCGTAGGTGCCGTGCGCGCGGTCGACGCCGTGCTCGTCGGCGAAGGCGCGTGCGCGCTCCGGTGAGCGCGATCCCACCGCGACGACGGTCTGGGTCGTGTGCCGGTGCAGTGACTCGACGAACCGGCGCGCGATCCAGCCCGGCCCGAGGACTGCCCACCGGAGCACGGGCGCGTCACGGGGATCGGGAACTCGTGACAGGGGGAGGGAGGCGCTCTGCGTCATGCGGCAGAGCCAATCAGACGAAAGCACATTTGTCAGGACATTAAGATGTAATACTTTCGATCATGACTGTGCGGGTTGGAATCATCGGTGTCGGCGTCATGGGAGCGGACCATGCCCTGTCCCTCGATCGGCGGGTGTCGGGCGCGGCGGTGACCGCTGTCGCCGACTTCGACGCAGCACGGGCGAGTGCAGTCGCCTCCACCCTGCGCAGCGCCACCGTCGCGGCGGACGGCCCGGCGCTGATCGAGCGCGACGACGTCGACGCCGTCGTCATCGCCTCGCACGATTCGACCCACGCCGAACTGGTGCACCTGGCGCTGGCCGCGGGCAAGCCGGTGCTGTGCGAGAAGCCGCTCGCGCCCACGGCGGCGGAGTGCCGCGAGATCATCGCCGCGCAGGGCGAACGCACCTTGATCACGGTCGGCTTCATGCGTCGGTTCGATCCGGCCTACGTGGAACTGAAGCGCGTGGTGTCCTCCGGTGAACTGGGTGAACCCCTCGTCGCCCACTGCGTGAGTCGCACCGTCGAGGCCTACCCCGGCGGCACGTCCGCGTCGACCATCACCAACTCCGCGATCCACGAACTCGACATCGTGCCGTGGTTGCTGTCGTCGCCGATCACGGAGGTGAGTTGGCACGCGGGTCGTACGTCCGCGCACTCCGGAACGCGCCAGGATCCGCAGATCATGCTGTTGCGGACCGAGTCCGACGTTCTGGTGACGGTCGAGATCTTCCTCAACGCCCGCTACGGATACGACACGAGGTGCGAGGTGGTGGGCGATATCGGAGCGTCTGCGCTCGTGCTGCCCACTCACGTGGTCACCGACCGCGACCGCCGGCGGTCCGTGGCCTACCCGGCCGACTGGGTTCCCCGCTATGCGGACGCGTATCGCCTGCAACTCCAGGAGTGGGTCGATTCCCTCGAGGCCGGCCGGGTCTCGGAGCTCGCCGACGCGGACGCGGGGCTGCGTGCAGGTCTCGTCGCCGACGCTCTCGTCGCCTCGATGAACGAGGGCGGCCGAACCGTCGTCGTGGAGTGATCTCGGCGGTACGTTTATCCATGTCCGACTCGGGCACCAGAATCCATGGATTCCTTCGACGCCACCCGCGCCGTGGTGGAGCGGTACGCGCCGTCGCTGGGTGCGGACGGGATCGCGGTGGCAGTCATCGTGACCGCGGCGATCCGCGACCTCGTCTACAGCAGCGACGACGTCGCGACCCGCATCGACGAACTGCAGTTCACGCTGGGAACCGGGCCCTGCCTCGATGCCTTCCGGAGTGAACAGACGATGATCAGCATGGTCGGTACCGACGAGGGCTCGCCGTGGCCGCTGTTCGACGACGCCGTTCGAGCTCTCGACGTGGGTGCCGTGTTCGCGCTTCCGGTGGGCACGGAGCCGACGGTGGGCGTGCTCGAGCTCTACCGCCGCGACGCGCATCCGTGGTCGCCGGTGACCGCGGCGCGTGCCGCGCGGTGCGCCGGGGAACTCGCGTCCGCGGTGCGCCGCGACGTCGCCGGAGTGGGGGACGACGCCGCGGACGATCCGTTGCCCCGCGCATCCGTGCACGTGGCTGCCGGCATGATGGCAGCACGGTTCCGGATCACCGCCGACGAGGCCGTGGTTCGGCTCCGGTCCCTCGCCTACGCAGACGGGGTCCGCGTCACCCAGCTCGCGGACGACATCGTCGCGCGGCGGGTCGAGCTGACCGATGCCATGCTGGACTGACGCCGGCTCAGATGACGGTGCCGACGTCGGTGGCCACGATGCTGTCGAGAGCGTGCTCCGCGACTGCGGCGATGGTCATCGACGGATTGCAGGCGGCGCAGTTGCCCGGGATCAGGGCGCCGTCGAGAACGTAGAGGCCGCGCTGTCCCTGGACTCGACCCTCCAGATCACAGACCGTTCCCATGTTGGCCCCGCCGAGCGGGTGCCAGGTGGACGGGAACACCGCGTTGGTGTCCACGACGAGGCTGTTCGGTCCGGCGATCGCGCGCACGCGCGGGTCGATGTGACTCTGGATGGCCGCATCCCCCTCGTGCGGCCACCGCAGGATCGCATCGTCCCGCGCACCGTCGTAGACGAAACGCCCACGGGCGTCGCTGACGCCGTAGCCGACCAGAACGGTGGTTCGGGCATCCACCCCGAGAGGGGGGAACGACGCCTGGATGACCGTCATCGCGCGGGACGGGTCCGCCCAGTCGAGACTGCCGAAGACCACCGGGCCGCCCTGTGCGGGTCCGAAGTCCTGGTCGAACGTCGTCCACGAGTAGATCCTGTCCGCGTTGGTGCCCCAGCCGTCGCCGAGCGCGTCCGGCATGTCCGGGATCCGGCCGGACGCTGCCGCCCGCATCAGCAGTCGCGTGGTGTTCATGCTGCCCGCAGCCATGATCAGGGTCGGCGTGGTGAGGATCTTGTTCTCCACGACCGCCCCCGAGGTGTCGATGCGGTCGACGTACACCGTCCACCGGCCGTCTGACGCCCGTTCGACGTCGGTGACCTGGTGCAGGGTCTGTACCGTCGCCAGCCCGGTCGCCTCCGCCTCGGCGATGTACGTGACGTCCACGGAGAACTTGCCGCCGTTGTTGACGCCGATGGCGCCGTCGCCGTTGGTGTAGGACGGGGCCATCTCGCCACGAAGTTCGTCGAGCGCGAAGTTCCAGTCGATGGGCATCGGGATCTTCGACACGGGGAGTCCGAGTCGTCGTGCACTGTCCCGGAATGCTCGTGGTGCAGCGTAATTGGGGCTGTCGACCAACTCGTCGGGCGCGACCGCGAGGTGCAGCATCCGGGCGACCCGCGGGTAATGGACGCGATCGAGCAGGCCCCAGTCCAGTGCGCCGGGGAACTGCGACGCGAACACCGCCTCGGCCGGCTGCAGCGTCATCCCCTGATAGACGAGGGACCCGCCGCCGACCCCGGCCGCACACAGCGCGGTCATGTTCTCGCCGGGAACCGCCTCTACGAGGCCGGTGTACGCCGGGACGTCGATCGGACGTCCGAACACGTTCTTCGCGGATCCGTACCAGAGGAAACGACCGTCGGGTGAGCGAGCGTGCGGAAAGGTCTCGGCGTTCGGACCGGTCGGCCATCGCAGACCGCGCTCGAGCACGGTCACCGGAACGCCTGCCTGTGCGAGGCGCAGTGCGGCGACGCCGCCGCCGAACCCGGAGCCGACGATCACCACGCGGTGATCCTCGCGGGAGAGCGGAACCCGTTGTGTGCGTGCGGCGATGCCGTGAGCAGAGGCGCGGGCGGCATGGTTGCCGGCGATCAGCGCACCGCCGGCCGCGGCGGCGCCGGAGAGGAACGTGCGGCGAGTGAACGGTGACATGCGGCTTCCCCCGGATCGTTCGTGGAGTCCGCCGATACCTGTGGGCACCCCCCGGCGAACACCCGATCTCGATGCCGGGTGCTCAGAACCTAGACAGTTCTGTCCGCGAGTGTCAAGGTTTCGCCCCGACTAGGCTCGAACGATGGCTACCAGACGCATCGCAGTGATCCCGGGTGACGGCATCGGCAAGGAGGTGGTTCCCGCCGGTATCGAAGTACTGGACGCCGCGGCGGCGGCGTTCGACCTCGACCTCGAGTACGAGTACTTCGACTACGCCAGCGCCGACTACTACGTCGAGCACGGAAAGATGCTTCCCGACGGCTGGTTCGAGGAGCTCCGACCGTTCGACGCGATCTTCTTCGGAGCGGTGGGCTGGCCGGAGGTGGTGCCGGACCACATCTCGTTGTGGGGCAGTCTGCTCCAGTTCCGACGTCACTTCGACCAGTACGTGAATCTGCGGCCCATCCGGCTCATGCCGGGCGTCACCAGCCCGCTTGCGGGACGCGAGGTCGGCGACATCGACTTCTACGTGGTGCGGGAGAACACCGAGGGGGAGTACACCGATCTCGGCGGCCGGATGTTCGCGGGAACTGAGCGTGAGACGGTGATCCAGGAGACGGTCATGTCGCGCATCGGCGTCGACCGAATCCTGAAGTACGCCTTCGAACTCGCCGAGACCAGGCCGAAACGCCACCTGACGTCCGCGACCAAGAGCAACGGCATCTCCATCTCGATGCCGTACTGGGACGAGCGGGTCGCCGCCATGGCGTCGCATCACCCCACGGTGGACGTCGACAGCTATCACATCGACATCCTCACGGCGAACTTCGTGCTGCACCCGGACTGGTTCGACGTGGTCGTCGCGAGCAATCTGTTCGGGGACATCCTGTCCGATCTCGGACCGGCGATCGCGGGCACCATCGGCATCGCCCCGAGTGGAAACATCAACCCGGAGGGGCTCTTTCCCAGTCTGTTCGAGCCGGTGCACGGATCGGCACCGGGTATCGCGGGCAAGAACGTCGCCAATCCGATCGGACAGATCTGGAGCGGCAGCATGATGCTCGATCACCTCGGCGAACCCGATGCCGCGCGCACGGTCCTGACCGCGGTCGAGAACGTGTTGGCACGGGGCGGCGCCGCGCTCACCGCGGACATGGGCGGAACGTCGGGGACCGACGAGTTGGGGCGCATCATCGCGGACGAGGTGACCGCTCTCGCTCGCTGATGATGTTCTCGAAATTGACACCGTTTCGGGGCGTTGTCTGTGAGCACGACCAAGTCAGTGACAGGTCACCACACCGTTCATCGTCGTCCGTGACGACGGGTCCTTCATGATCTGTGTGCGCGAAACAATCGCGACATCACTCACTCGGGAGACATCATGCTCAGCATTCTCAACGGCCTCAGCTTCCTCAATTTCTCGTTCGGAGATCTGCTGCCTCTGACCGATTTCCTGAACATTCTGAAGAGCCTCTCGATCGCGTCCTGACGCCGACGGCCGGGCGGGTCCACCCGCCCGGCCGTTGCGTCCGACGTCAGCGAGGAATGATCCGCGCGTCCCGGTACCGAGCGAGGTTCTCCGCGAAACTCTCACTGGTCGAGCGGAATCCGAGGAACCCCGCCTTGCGGCTCTTCGTCATGTCGGTCAGGCACTCCATGTCGCGGCCGAGGTCGCCGTCGGTGTGCCACCACGATGCGAGTCGAGTCACGTCCGACTCGACGAGGTCGTACTTCTCGGCGATGCGCCGCCACGCGTCGGGTGCATCGTCCATTCGCGTCGCCAACGGTCGCGGTTCGGTGTCGAAACCGACGGGTTCGACACCGAAATGGTCGGCGATGCGCGGCCACAGCCATCGCCAACGGAACACGTCGCCGTTCGCGACATTGAATGGCTCGTCGGCGCCGTTCTCGTTCGTTGCGGCCCAGATCATCTGCTCGGCGAGCAGATCGGCATCGGTGACATCGGTCAGACCGTTCCACTGGGTCTCCGAACCGGGGAAGACGAACGGCTCGCCGGTCTCCTTGCAGAGAGTGGCGTACACCGACAGGGTGAGTGCCATGTTCATGGCGTTGCCCACGGCGAACCCGAAGATGGTGTGTGCCCGGTGCACGCTCCAGGTGAAGCCCAGTCGCTCTGCGCCCGAGAACAACTCGTCCTCCTGGGCGTAGTAGAAGTTCGGTGTGTCGAGGCGCTCCTCGCTCTCGTGGAACGGGGTCTCCGCCGTCACCGCGGCGCCGTAGGCGTCGAACGGGCCGAGGTAGTGCTTCAGACCCGTCATGAGAGCGACGTGCTCCACCGAGTTCTCCGGTGCCAGCGCGTCGAACGTGTTCCGGAGGGTGGCGGTGTTCACCTCGATGTTCTCCGCCTCCGCGTCCTGCATCATCCACGCCGTGAAGAACACGAGGTCGGGCGCCGTTCCGCGCAGTGCCTCACGCAGCGCATCGGCGTCGAGAAGGTCGGCCGTCACGGGTGTCACGCCGTCGACCGGCAACTCGGTCTTGCGCGACAACCCGTAGGTGCGCCACCCCGCGTCGACGAGTCGTCGACAGATGGTCTGCCCCGAGATGCCGGTGGCTCCGACGACGAGCGCCGTGCCCGGACTTCGTGCTGCCATGTGTGTGATGCCTCCGATCGGTGATCGTGTCTCGATCCTGCATGGGCTACCCGTGGGGGCAACGGAGCAACCAGTGGGGCCGAGTGGCGCGGCGCACTGGTCCGCTACGAGGCGCCGCGCGCACCGCCCGGTGCCGAGCGCGCGCTGCACCGTGCGCGGAACGCCGTGCGCAGCGCGCGGGCGCCGGAACAGCTCGAGTGGTGCGGCGCACTCGTCGACGTCACGGCCGATCGCCTCTCATCGAGCCGGGCGAAGTGGACAACTTACCGGGGAGTAAGGAAGCTTCAGCGCATCCGCTGCCCGTCCGCGACACCCGCGATCACCTGCACCGGGTGGAGAGAAGCGTCGACATGCGGTGGTCGAGAAGACAGTTTCTGGGCGCGATGGGCGTCGCGGGCCTGATCGGGTCGACGGGACCGGGAGCGGTGTCCCGCGCGGCTCCGATACTCGACGGTCTGTACCGGTCGGCGGTGCCCGAGCTCTACGCACCGATCGATCCGGCGCCGGCGCATTCGGAGGCCGTGGTGGTCGGATCGGGCTTCGGTGCCGCGGTCACCGCGCGGCGCCTCGCCGAGGCCGGCGTTCGCGTCACCGTCCTGGAGCGCGGGTCGCAGTGGCCCACGGATCCGCGTCGACAGATCTTCGCCAACGACTTCCTGCCGGACGGGCGCGCGTTCTGGCGTCGCGGTGGCACTGCTCCGCTGACCGGACTGCCCACGGTTCCCACCGACCGCTTCGGCGGCATCTTCGACGTGAGTGAACACGGCACCATCGACGTGTGGTCCGGAGCCGCGGTCGGCGGTGGTTCGTTGGTGTTCACCGGCGTGATGATCGCCCCCGAACGACGGTTCTTCGACCAGCTCTTCACCGGGCTCGTCTCGTACGACGAGATGCAGGCGCTGCACTACCCGCTCGTCCGTTCCGAGCTGCGGCTCGCACCGATGCCGGAGGACGTCTATCAGTCGCTGCCGTTCACGCATTCACGGGTGTGGGATCACCAGGTCCGCCGCGCCGGGTACACACCACAGCGCATCGACGGTATCTGGGACTGGGACGTGGTGCGCGGAGAGATGGCCGGTCGGTCCCGTCCGTCCGCGATCATCGGGGAGTCGAATCTCGGCAACTCCAACGGCGCCAAGTTCGACCTCAACCGCAACTATCTGGCCGCTGCTCGCGCCACTGGCCGGTGCACGATCCATGCGCGTCACGAGGTCACCGCCGTGACCAGGGAGGCGGACGGTCGCTATTCGCTGACCGTGGATCTGCTCGACCCGTCCGCCGAGGTCCTCTCCACCCGCACGGTGACCTGCGACGACCTGTTCCTGGGAGCCGGGTCGATGGGAACGTCGCGGCTTCTCGTGCATGCCCGCGACACCGGACTGCTCCCCGACCTGAACGAACACGTCGGTGAGGGATGGGGCACCAATGGTGACGCGGCACTCGTCCGCGGCATGAGCCCGGAGGGCAACGGCATCGTGCAGGCGTCGCCCTCGGCGTCGAGGATCTCCGACGACTCGGGCGCCCCGCTCACCCTCGAGAACTGGTTCGTCCCCGGATCGCCCGTCGATCTGACGCTGATCGGCTCGTTGGGCATGGTCATGGACCCGACGAGAGGGCGGTTCGTGTGGGACGAGTCGACGCGGTCGGTGCGGCTCGACTGGCCGGAGGCCGGCAACATCGCCGTCTCGGACGCCCTGCGACCGGTGCACGACCGCATCGCGGAGCGCTCCGGAATCGGTGTGGGGTATCCGCCCCTGCGGGTTCCGGACGTGAACACCTCGTTCACGGCGCACCCGTTGGGAGGGGTGGTGCTGGGCCGAGCCACCGACGCGCACGGCCGCGTCCTCGGCCACGACCGGTTGCACGTCGTCGACGGAGCGCTGATCCCGGGCAGCACCGGCAGAGTCAATCCGTCGCTCACCATCGCGGCGCTCGCCGAACGCAACATCGCGACGGTGATCGCCGATCGCTGAGCGCCCCGTGGAGCGAATGACGGGAATCGAACCCGTGTGCACGGCTGTGCAGGCCGTTGCCTCACCACTCGGCCACATCCGCAGTGAGTCCCACGTCGGGAAACCCGGACCTGTCGGGACAGAGTTGCGCTCACGGTGATTCTCGGGCTGTCGCGGTGAGATACCTCGCGGCCTCCGCCGGGTTCTCGTCCGCCAGAGACGCCAGCGCTCGACACAGTGCGCCGAGTGAAGTTCCCTCGGCGTGCGCGGCCGACTGCAGGAGTGCCGCCGCGGTGTCCCGGTCCACCGCGAGGTGTTCCATCGCCATGCCGATGCTCTGATCGAGCGCGGCCGCGGAGCGCAGTGCCGCGGAGTATCGATCCGAACGGGACGTCGTCGCCACGTCGATCTCCTTCTCGAGGCGCCGAGACAGCATCGCGAGTCGGACGGCCGTGTGTTCCGGCCCGTGTCCGCGGGTCTGGAGCGCGACGAGGGTGGCAGCGACCGCCGCGGCGGCCTCGGTGCGCGCGCGTCTCTGCACAGCCTGCCGTCGACGGGACCGGAGGTGCTCGGACGACCGTGCTCGCAGCAGTGACGGCGGGTGGAACCGAGTCGTGTCGCCGTGCTCGACGCGGTCACGACCGAGACGCTTCGCCCGGTACATCGCATCGTCCGCGCAGGAGATGAAGGAGTCGAGCGTCGACTCCACGTCGCCGAGGGCGAGCGCGGCGCCGTCGGGAGCCGTGGCCACGGCCGTCGTGGTGCCAATGCTCACCGTCACCGAGCACCGTGTGCGCACCGATCGCAGGACACGGTCCGCGAGATCGGCCGTACGTGCACCGCGGGCGACGACCAGGAACTCCTCGCCGCCGAGACGAGAGACGACGGCGCCCGCCGGAGTCGCCAGCACCACCGCTCGCGCGACGGACTGCAGCGTCCGATCACCGTGGGTGTGTCCGTGGGTGTCGTTGACGGCCTTGAAGTTGTCGATGTCGATGACGAGGGTGGTGACCGATTCGTGCCGCGACGCCGCGGCACCCAGCAGTTCCGTCAGACGGGGGAGTACGCCCCGGCGGTTCAACAGGCCGGTCAGGACGTCCGTGCGCGCGAGCACGTCGAATCGGTGACTCACCCGCACCATCGACCGCCGCAGGCCCCACACCAACACGACGGGGACGACGACGATGGTCAGGGACGCGCCGGCACTGATGAACGCGATGGCCGCAGACCCTGCCGAGGCGAACGACACGACGACGGCGGCTCCACCGGCAGCCACGGTGAACGACCACGCGATCGCGGGCGGCGACGCGGCCGCGGAGAGCACCGGGACGATGGTGAGCAGCGCGGCGATCGCGAGGGAACCCGCCGGATCGGTCACCGCCACCGCGGAGAACGTCGTACCGCACAGCATCACCATGCCCATGGCGACGAACTGGCGTTCGGTCAGCCGCCCCGAGCGCCAGATGATGCCGGCTCCCACCACGGCCGCAGCGACGGCGAGAGCGGTGGCGAGCATCGGGGCGATGCCGGGGAAGAACAGCCCGGGCACCACCCAGCCCGCTCCCAGTGACAGGGCGGAACCGGTGATCGCCGTTCCCATCGCGATCGACCGGATGTCGAGCACCTGCCGTGCGGGTGTCTCGAGAGGCGACTCGGTGAGCGACGTCCGCGCGCCGCGGTGCGCTCTGTCGATGTGTGGCGTCACGCGAGCACCCCGGTCCCCGTCACCGGTGATCCGTCGTCGGCTGACCTCCACCGTGTACCCCGTGAATGTACCGACCGGGACGGTTCCGTCGCGGCGATCCGGCGCACGTCTGGCCGTGAGACCTCGGGCGCGTGACCACCGCGAACTCGTGGTCGGTGCGGTTGTCACCCTTTCCGGTCATCGTGATTCGAACTCGACTGAGCCGAAAAGTGTTGTGCGATTTGACGTCTCGAGACGTCGGCGCTACATTTTCCTCACCATCCAGAGCGACCGAGAGACCTGGCTCGTCGACGTCGCAGCAACCCGCCTCGAGTTCGAGTGTGTGGGTGCTACCGCCAGGACCGATGGAGGAGATCCGCCGATGAACACTGTGACGAGCCAACGCCCGCACGTCCTGCGCCTGCACCTCGAGTCGTGTCGAGAGTGCTGCTGCGCCTGTACGCGGCGCTGACCAGGTCCCTCACTTCGTCCTCTCGAAAGGCACAGCGATGTTCGCTGCCCTCACGCACCGGTGCAGCCGGTGACTCAACTCCACGATCGACCGGTCGCCACCGACGCCGGTGACGTCTCGGATCACGACCTCGTCGTCGCACGCACGGTGCACCCGTGGCGGTGGATCATCGCCGTCGCGACCCTGGTCCTTCTCGCACAGTTCGTCCACGGGCTGGTGACCAACGCCGGCTGGGACTGGGGCACCTTCGCTCAGTACTTCACGGCGCGGTCCGTCGTCACTGCTCTGTGGCTCACGATCCAGCTGACCTTCTGGGGCACCCTCATCGGGTTCGCACTCGGCATCGCTCTCGCGGCGGCGCGGTTGTCGCAGAACCCGGTCCTGCAGATCATCTCCTGGTTCTACATCTGGGCGTTCCGGTCGATCCCGCTGATCGTGCAACTGCTGTTCTGGTTCAACATCGCCTACCTGTATCAGCGTTTGTCCCTGGGCATTCCGTTCGGACCGAGCTTCGTCGAGTTCGACGTCAACAGTGTCATCAGCGGGTCCACTGCGGCGATCATCGGTCTGGCCCTGCATCAGGCGGCGTACTCGGCGGAGATCGTGCGCGCCGGCATCATCTCGGTCGATCAGGGGCAGCTCGAAGCCGCTGCGGCGCTGGGGATCCCGAAGCGACGCGAATTCTTCGCGATCGTGCTGCCGCAGGCCATGAGGGGAATCCTCCCCAACGCGGCCAACGAGGTGATCAGTCTCTTCAAGGGCACCTCGATCGTCTCGGTCATGGCCATCGCCGAGCTGTTCTATCAGGTCCAGGTGATCTACGGACGGACCGGCCGTGTCGTCCCGATGCTCATGGTCGCGACGGTCTGGTACGTAATTCTGACGTCCGTCCTGTCCGTGGTGCAGTTCTACGTCGAGCGGCACTACTCCAAGGGTGCACTGCGCACGGTGCCGCTCACGCCGATCCAGAAGTTGCGTTCGCGCATCGCTGCGCTGCCGCTGTCACCGAGGGGAGCAACTCGATGACCGCCGAGATCGAGACTGTGCGGTATGCGGTCGAGGTACGGGGAGTGCACAAGTCCTACGGTGCTCTCGAGGTCCTGAAAGGCGTGGACCTGACCGTGCGGCCGGGGGAGGTCACGGCCGTTCTCGGACCCTCCGGGTCGGGCAAGTCCACTCTGCTGCGCACGGTGAACCACCTCGAGAAGGTCGACGCCGGATCCGTCCGAGTGGACGGTGCTCTCGTGGGATACCGCCGCAGAGGGCGGAAACTGCACGAACTGACGCCGAAGGAGATTCGGCGCCAGCGCTCGCAGATCGGCTTCGTCTTCCAGAACTTCACCCTGTTCCCGCATCTCACGGTGCTCGAGAACGTGGTCGAGGCACCCGTGTCCGCACAGCGACGTCCGCGGTCGGAGGTGGAACCCGAGGCTCTCGCACTCCTGTCGCGGGTCGGTGTCGGTGACAAGGCGCACGACTACCCGCGGCGGTTGTCCGGCGGACAACAGCAACGCGTCGCGATCGCCCGGGCGCTGGCGCTGCGCCCGAAGGTGATCCTGTTCGACGAACCCACCTCGGCACTCGATCCCGAGCTGGTGGGCGAGGTGCTCGATGTCATCCGCGGTCTCGCCGCAGACGGCGCGACGCTCGTCATCGTCACGCACGAGGTCGGCTTCGCACGCGAGGTCGCCGACACCGTGGTGTTCATGGACGGCGGCGTCGTCCTCGAACAGGGTTCTCCTGTAGAGGTGTTCGACACCCCGACCCACAGTCGCACTCGAGAGTTCCTCTCCCGGGTTCTCTGATTCCCACGCACACCTCTCCCGAAAGTGACCTCTCCCATGTCTCGATCGTCCCGTCGCCTCGCGTCGGTCCTGTCCTCCGTCGCCGTCCTCGCGCTCGTCGCGTCCGCGTGCGGCGAACCCGCAGCCGAGAACACCGTGGTGTCCGAAGCCGGTGTCTCCTATGATCTCTCGCCCGAGCAGTCCGGGCGCATCCACACTGAGAAGGTGGACGACATCGCGGCGAAGGTGCCGCAGGCAATCCGTGATCGCGGAACCCTCGTCGTCACCGGAACAGCGGGTGCGACTCCGCCTCTCGGCTTCTATGCCACCGACGACACCACCGTCGTCGGATCCGAGATCGATCTCGCGAGCCTCTTCGCCGACGTCCTCGGTCTCTCGGTCGACCGCCGCACCGCGGACTGGGCCCAGAACTTCGTGAAGATCGATTCGGGCGAGAACGACGCCTTCATCTCGAACGTGACGGTCACGGAGGAGCGCAAGGAGAAGTACGACTTCGCCACCTACCGCCTCGACAACGTCGCCCTCGAGGTTCCGACGGACTCCGACTGGACGTTCACCGACCGCAAGGACATCGCCGGCAAGAAGATCGGTGTCTCGTCCGGTACCAACCAGGAACAACTGCTCGTCGACTGGAACACGCAGAACGGGGCGGAGGGCATCGCGCCCGCCGAGATCGTCTACTACCAGAACGCCGCCGACTACTACCTCGCCCTGTCCTCGAAGCGCATCGACGGGTACCTCGGACCCAATCCGTCCGCGCAGTACCACTCGTCGAGCACAGGGGAGTCGAAGATCATCGGCACCTTCTCCGGTGCGGGCGAGGCGCTCCAGGGTGAGATCGCCGTCCTGGTGAAGAAGGACAGCGGGCTCGCCGAGGCGTTCGCGGACGCCATCGATCACACCATCGAGAACGGGACCTACCAGCAGGTGCTGGACAAGTGGGGGCTCGGCGGCGAGGCCGTGTCGGCCTCGGAGATCAATCCACCCGGGCTCCCGAAGAAGTGACCTCGGTCCGACAAGGAGCACCCGTGGCCGGCAGCGATCGCCCGCAGCTCGAGGTCGCGCGAGTCGACCAGGGCGATCCGCTGGCACGACCCCTGCTTGCGGCGCTGGCGATCGAGTACAGCACCCGCTACGGCGGGACCGCCGACCAGATGTACTCGGCTCTGTCCACCCATCCGGCAGAGGACTTCGCGCCGCCGCACGGCGGGCTGATCGTGCTCCTCGAGAACGGTGAACCTGTTGCCGGCGGGGCGTTTCGGCGTCACGACGAGCAGACCGCCGAACTGAAGCGCATCTGGACGTCCGCATCGCACCGCCGACGAGGACTCGCTCGGCGCGTTCTCACCGAACTCGAATCGGAGATCGCTGTCCGAAACTACAAGAGCATCCACCTCACCACCGGGTGGCGCCAACCGGAGGCTGTCGGCCTGTATCTGGCGGCGGGGTACACACCGCTGTTCGACCCGGTGGCCCCGCCGGCCGAGGGCGTGCCCCGTGCGTTCCGGAAGACGACTCGACCCACCAACTGACCCCCGTTCTTCGTTCCTGCACACACACCTCTTGGAGTTGACCCAGTGATCGACCGCCATCAACGGACACCCGCCGTCAGTGCCGCGATCGGCCTCGTCGCCCTGACCACGGCCCTCACCGCCTGCGGCGGCGCTGCTGGTTCGGCGGGCGCCGACGCCGGCCCCGCTCAGCCGGGAGGCACCCTGAACTACGGACTCTCCACAGCGCCGACGTGCTCGGATCCCGCGCAGGCAGGGACCAACCAGACGATCTACGTCACGCGCGCCGTGGTCGACTCACTCACCGATCAGGATCCCGACACTGGCGAGATCGTGCCGTGGCTCGCCGAGAAGTGGGAGACCGATGCGGATGCGACGTCGTTCACGTTCACACTGAAGGACGGGGTGTCGTTCAGCGACGGCACACCGGTCACCGCGCAGTCGGTCAAGAACAACTTCGACGCCATCGTGGGCACGCTCGGGGCGGCGAAGGCGCCGCTCGCCGCCAGCTATCTCGCGGGGTACGTCGGGACGACCGTGGTCGACCCGCGGACCGCGCGGGTGACGTTCTCGTCGCCCAATGCGCAGTTCCTGCAGGCATCGGCGACCTCACAGCTGGGACTGCAGGCCGATGCCACCACGTCGCTGTCCGCCGAGGAGCGCTGCCAGGGCGGAAACATCGGCAGTGGCCCGTTCACGTACACCGACTACCAGCAGGATCGATCAGTGAGTGTGGCCAGGCGAGCCGGCTACTCCTGGGGTTCGCCGGCGTTCGGTCACTCCGGTGAGGCTTACCTGGACGGCATCGAGTTCACGGTGGTGCCGGAATCGGGCGTCCGGACCGGAAGCCTGTCGTCGGGTCAGCTCGACGCCGTCAGCGACGCGCTCCCGCAGGACGCACCGACCATCGAGGCGACCGGCGGTCGAGTGCTGACGACGTCGAATCCCGGAACACCCTTCGGTATCGCGCCCAATGTCTCGCGAGGCGTACTGGCCGACCCGGACGTGCGCCGCGCACTCGTCCCCGCGATCGACCGTCAGCAGTTGGTCGACACCGTCCTCGGCCCGAACTTCCTGCCGGCGACCAGCACTCTCGCGAGCAGGACGCCCGGCTACGTGTCGCTGCCCGACGTGACCTTCGACGCCGACGCGGCGCGGACCGTGCTCGACCGTGCGGGTTGGGTACCGGCCGCGGACGGGATCCGCGAGAAGGACGGTCAGCGGCTCAGCTTCTCGATCCTGTTCAGCGCCGTGTTCGCGGGCAACCAGGCGATTCTCGAGTTGCTGCAGCAGCAGTTGCGGGACGTCGGTGTCGATGCCCGGCTCGAGCTGACGTCCGTGCCCGAGTCGATCGCACGACAGAACGCCGGTGACTTCGACGCGACGTACTACAACAGCACGCGTGCCGACGGCGACATCCTGCGGACGTCGTTCGCGGCGGACGGCCGAAATCTCAACCAGCGTGGCCCGATCGCCGATCTGGATGCCTCGTTGACCGATCAGCTGCGCACGACGGACACGACGCAGCGCGGCGAGTACCTGGCGAACGCACAGCAGCAGGTGCTCGACAACGGACTGTGGATCCCGACCGTCGAACTGTCGCAGGCGGTCGGCGCGAGCTCGTCGGTGCAGGACCAGAGGTTCGACGCGTCTGCTCGGCTGCAGTTCTTCGACACCTGGTTGAGCAGGAGCTGACATGCTTCGCTACCTCGGCCTGCGCGTCCTGCAGGCGATCGGTGTCCTGTGGGCCGCGTTCACCATCTCCTTCGTGGTGCTGTTCCTGCTGCCCTCTGATCCGGTGAGCATCGCGGTCGATTCCGGCGGCGGCAGTGGCACCCCGGTGGACGCGGCCGCGGTCGCCGAGCTGCAGGCCCGGTACGGACTGGACAAGCCTGTCCTCGAGCAGTATTGGACATCGCTCACCAGCGCGATCCGTGGTGACTTCGGCACGTCCATCTCCACGGGTCAGCCGGTGACCACCGCGATCCTGGGCGCCGTTCCGAGCACCCTCGCCCTGGCCGGTCTCGCGCTGATGCTCGCCGTCGGTGTCGGTGGGGGGCTCGCCTTTCTCGCTACCTACACCCGCGCACGATGGTTGCGTACCGCGCTGCTCTCCCTCCCTCCGCTGGGCGTCGCGGTGCCGACGTTCTGGGTGGGACTCCTGCTCCTGCAGGTGTTCTCGTTCGGGCTGCCGATCTTCCCGGCGTTCGGCGACCGCGGGTTCGGATCGCTGGTGCTGCCGGCGATCACGCTGGCGGTACCGACCGGGGCCGTCATCGCGCAGGTGCTCGCGACCAGCCTGACCACGACGTGGCGGCAACCGTTCACCACCGCGGCCGAGGCGAAGGGTGCGTCCCGGTGGCGGATCCAGACTCGCCACGTGCTGCGCCTGGCCAGCGTGCCGGCGTTCACCATCGCCGGCGTCCTCGTCGGCGAACTGTTGGCCGGTTCGGTGGTCGTCGAGACCGTGTTCTCCCGGGCCGGCGTGGGCCGACTGACGCAGACATCGGTTCTCGCGCAGGACATCCCGGTGGTGCAGGGAATCGTGGTCCTCACGTCGCTGGTGTTCGTGGTCGTCACGCTGGCCGTGGACATCGTGTACCCCCTGATCGATCCCCGGATCGTCCAGCGCACCACCCGACCCACGAAGGAGCCGGCCCATGTCTGACGTCCTGGTACGAGAGACGGTCCACGCGAGCGTCTCGCCCGAGCCGACGTCCCGTCGACGGCGAGTGACCCCGCGGGCCGTCGGCGGCAGGATCGGCGTGGCGGTGTCGGTGGCCGTCCTGATCGTCGCCATCGGGTTCGCCGTCGTCCCGTCTCTTTTCGCCAGTGGGGATCCCTTGCGCGGCGTCCCGGCGGAGAAGTTGCAGGGACCCAGCGCCGCTCACTGGTTCGGCACCGACAACATCGGCCGCGACGTCTGGACCCGGGTCGTGCACGGTGCCGGGTTGTCGCTCAGCGCGACGCTGATGGCCGTGGCCATCGCGCTCGTGGCGGGATCGATTCTCGGCCTGATCGGAGGCGCTGTCGGCGGAATCGTCGACGCGGTGCTCATGCGTCTCGTCGACGTGCTGTTGTCCATCCCGACTCTGCTGCTGGCCCTGGCCCTGGTCACCGCTCTCGGTTTCGGAACCGTGAACGTCGCGATCGCGGTCGGTGTCACCCTCGTCGCGAGCTTCGCGCGCGTGATGCGGTCCGAGGTGCTGCGCGTAAGGCGGTCGCTGTACGTGGAGGCCGCCTTCGCGTCGGGTTCGCGGTGGCACACCGTGCTGTGGACCCACATTCTCCGGAACGCGTATCCACCCGTGATCGCCCTGGCGGCAGTGCAGTTCGGCATGGCAGTGCTCGCGGTGTCGTCGCTCAGTTTCCTCGGTTTCGGAGCGGTACCGCCCACACCGGAGTGGGGTTCGCTCGTGTCGGAGGGGCGCAACTTCCTCGCCACCTCCTGGTGGCTCACCACGCTGCCCGGTCTCGTCATCGTGGCGGTCGTGCTGTCGGCGCACAGAGTGGGCCACGCGCTGGATCGGGGTGATCGAGCATGAGCAGCAGGAGTGGAGCCGGCGGAACGACCCGGACGAGCCTGCTCAGGGTCGACGGTCTGCGCGTGTCGTACGGGGCGACAGAGGCAGTGCGGGGTGTCGACTTCGAGATCGCGCGGGGTGAGGTGCTCGCCCTGGTCGGCGAGTCCGGCAGCGGCAAGACGACCACGGCCCAGGCGATCATCGGTCTCCTCGCCGGATCGGGCACCGTCACCGGGGGCACCGTCACGTTCGACGGTGACCGTGTCGACGACGCGGGACACCGTCGGTGGGAGAAGCTTCGCGGTGCGCACATCGGTCTGGTGCCGCAGGACCCGACCACGTCGCTCAATCCCGTGAAGCGAGTGGGGGAGCAGGTCGCAGAGGTGCTCCGCATCCACGGCCGGGCCGACCGGCGCAGCGCCGCGGCGGCGGCCGTGCAGATACTCGACGAGGCGGGGATCGACAATCCGGAGCTCCGTGCTCGGCAGTATCCGCAAGACCTGTCCGGCGGGCAGCGTCAGCGCGTGCTCATCGGTGTCGCGCTGGCGTGCGAGCCGGAGCTGGTGATCGCCGACGAGCCGACCAGCGCTCTGGACGTGACCGTGCAGCGCCGCATTCTCGACCACCTCGCGGATCGGATCGCCGAGCACAACACCTCGGTACTGCTGATCACGCACGACCTCGGGGTCGCGGCCGACCGCGCCGATCGGATCGGCGTCATGCGTGACGGTGAGATCGTCGAGATCGGGCCGGCGCGAGAGGTGTTGGAGAACCCGACCGCCGACTACACGAGAAGCCTGATCGCGTCCGCGCCGTCTCTGACGTCGGTACGGCTGCCGCGTGCGACGCGCGAGGCGCAGCCGGTCCTGTTGTCGCTGAGACACGTGTCCAAGACGTTCCGCATCGGTCGTGGGCAGAACCTGACGGCGGTGGACGGGGTGTCGCTCGACGTCGAGCGCGGACGGACGGTGTCGATCGTCGGGGAGAGCGGCTCGGGAAAGTCCACCACCGCTCGCATCGCCCTACGGCTCGAGAACCCGTCGGCGGGGTCGGTCGTCTTCGACGGCGACGACATCACGTCCGCACGCGGCAGGGAGTTGCGCACCCTCAGGCGACGCTTCCAGATCGTGTATCAGAACCCGTACGCATCGCTGAATCCCGCACTGCGCGTGCGGGACATCGTGGCGGAACCGCTCGTCGCGTTCGGGCTCGGATCACGCTCCACGCGTCCCGCCCGGGCGGCCGAACTGCTCGAGCAGGTCGCCCTGGCGCCGGAGTACCTCGACAGGCGCCCCGCCGAGCTGTCCGGTGGGCAGCGCCAGCGGGTCGCCATCGCCCGCGCGCTGGCTCTCCACCCGGAGCTGCTCGTGCTCGACGAACCGGTGTCCGCACTGGACGTCTCGGTGCAGGCGCAGATTCTCGAACTCCTCACTCGGCTGCAGGAAGAGCTGGATCTGAGCTATCTGTTCATCTCCCACGATCTCGCGGTCGTGCGGCAGATCAGCGACACGGTGCTGGTGATGCGCAACGGGCGAGTGGTCGAGTCCGGGTCGGCGGAGGACGTGTTCGATCGACCGCAGCACGAGTACACCAGGGAACTGCGCAATGCCGTTCCGGGAACGGGAGTCGACGCACGACCGTCGTGACCTTTCCGATCACGCCGAGCAGAACTGTGTCTCCGCGCGCCGCGCGGCTCTAGCGTCGGGCCATGACCTGGAACTCGATCATCGATTCGATCCGTCACTGGGTGTCCGACTGGAGCGACGAGTCTGCCGCCGGCTGCGTCGAGGCCGCGGTGCGCACCTCGTTCTGAGGGCGCGCGACGACGCTGTCAGCGTGCGGCTCTCGGCCGGGTCGCCGCGACGACCGCGGCCCCCAGCGCGGTGATCGCGATGACGACGATCACGGCGTGGTTCCAGCCGTCGAACACCGCGGACGGCGCGGTGCCGGCCGACAGGACCACCACCGACACCACGGTCACGCCGATCGCCGAGCCGAGGTAGCGCGCGGTGTTGTTCGCCCCGCTTCCCATGGCGGCGCGCCCGGCTGGGACGCTCGCGACGGCCTCGCGGCCGAGGGCGGCGTTGACTATTCCTGTCGCGGCGCCGGCCAGGACGAGACCCGGCACGAGGCGCAGGGGCGACGACGTCTCGGACAGTCCGAGTAACAGCCCCGTCCCGACGGCGACACCGACGAGGCCCAGGGCCAGTTGCGTTCGGCCGGAGACGGACGCGGGTATGCGCCGCGCGAGCAGGGCGGTGATAACGCTCGTCGCCGACCAGCCGAAGAGCAGGAAGGCGCTGTGGAGTGCGTCCAGACCGAATGCGGCGCCGACGAATCCGGCCATGTACGACATCAGCGCGATCACCCCGGCTCCGGTGGCGAGTGCGGCGACGGTGGCGGCGAGGAAGGCGGGTTGGCGCAGCAGCGTGAGATCGAGCATGGGCGACGCGGTCCGGCGTTCGTGCAGAACGAAACCCGCGAGCAACAGCGCGGCCACGGCGAGCAGGACCAGGGGTAGGGGTCGCGTCCACCCGGCACGGCCCTCGACGAGCGCGGCGAGGAGGGCCGACAGACCCCCGGACAGGGCGACGGCGCCGATCAGGTCCAGCCCGCGCGGTGTCTCCGTGCGGGATTCGGCGAGGAGGCGCCCTGCGACGACCACGGCGACGAGTGTCAGCGCGGTGAGCAGCCAGTACCCCTCGCGCCACGTGGCGAGACGATCCGAGGTCGCGGACAGCAGGGGCCCGAGGGTGATGCCCGCGCCGACGGCCGCGCCCCAGATGCCGCTGGCACGGGCGCGCAGCGGGCCGGGTTCGAAGGCGTGCGCGATGACGCCGAGACTCGACGCCAGCACCGCGCCCGCCCCGACGCCCTGGACCACGCGGGCGAGGACGAACACGAGCGTGGACGGCGCGGCCGCGCACACAGCGGACGCGAGGGCGAGGACGACGAGACCGAGAACGAAGGTGCGGCGACGGCCGATGTCGTCGGCGAGTGCGCCGGACACCAGCAACGCGGCACTGAGGCCGATGCTCATCGAGCTCAGGATCCAGGTTCTGCCCGACGCGTCGCTCCCGAGCGTCGCGGCGGTGCTGCCGATGGTCGCCAGGGGAAACGTGAACGCAGCCAGGGCGAGGAGGGTCCCGAACGCTGCGACGGGCAGGGGACGGGCGAGAGGTGGTGCGGATCGCTGCTGAGTCATGCCCGTCCTTCGGTTCGGTGAGCGAACCGTAACCCGCCGATATGGTTCGGTCAACAGACCGTTCGAGGTAGGCTCGGGCCATGGCGATGGGAACGGATTACGCCGCGCAGGACTGCTCGCTCGCTCGCGCCCTGGAGATCGTGGGGGAGCGGTGGACACTGCTCGTCGTGCGGGACTCCCTGTTCGGTGTACGCCGGTTCTCCGACTTCCAGCACCACCTCGGCATGTCGAAGGCAGTGCTGTCGCAGCGCCTGTCGGCCCTGGTGGACCACGGGTTGCTGAGCAGGGAACGTGTCGGTGGGCGTGAGGAATATCGTCCCACCGAGATCCTCGTCGACCTGTGGCCCGCGCTGCACGCGCTGACGGTGTGGGGTGAACGAGCAGTGCCCGCGCAGGACGGCCCCCGTCGGGTGTTCCGACACGAACCGTGCGGCGGTGAGCTCGACGATCACGGCAGCTGCCCGCAGTGCGGGACCGTGCCCGCTGCCGGTCGGGTCGTCATGTCGCCGGGGCCGGGTGTGACCGCGACCCCGCGGCCGAACACCGTGTCCCGTGCGCTCCGCGCACCTCGTCGGTTGCTCGAGCCGATCAGGTGACGGCGACACCCGGCGCGAGGTGAAGGGGGGCGGTCGCGCGACGGCCCCCGGGGCCTCGCTCTATTCTGGACCGGGTCGGAAACACAGGTCCGCGACACGGTCGGTTGTCATGGGCGTCGAGAGTGGGGAACACATGACGGTGCCGTACGGCGATCGCGGCGATCTCGTCCGCACCATCGACGAGGACACCTCCGTCGATCAGCAGGCGTCGGCGCTCGGCAGCATCGCCGAGATGGCCCGCACTCTCCGCGGAACCCGTCGATCGGTGGACGACACGCTGACAGCCCTGGTGCGGTCGGCCACGCAGCTCATGCCCGGCGTCGACCATGCGTGCGTCACCGTGATGACCGGTGCGCGGCGCACCATCCACGCCCGCACCGACGACGTCGCCGCCGATCTCTGCCGCGTGCAGTTCGAACTGGGTGAGGGGCCCACCGAGAACGAGATCTGGCAGATCGACACCGTCGTGGCCGAGAATCTCGGCAGCGAGCGGCGGTGGCCCTCCTTCGCCGCGGCCGCGCGCGACAAGGGAATCGAGTCGATGGCGGCCTTCCGCCTCTACACCGATCCGTCGGCACGTGATCTCGGCGTGTTGCTGCTGTTCAGCAGGACTGCCGACACCTTCGACGCCGATGCTCAGATGGTCGGATCCGCGCTCGCCGCCCACGGCGCGGTGGCGCTGCTCAGTGCCCGCGACGACCAGAACTTCCGGGACGGCCTCGCGAGTCGCGACATCATCGGCCAGGCCAAGGGCATCCTCATGGAGCGATTCGACGTCGATGCCGTGCAGGCCTTCACGATGCTCGCCCACATCTCCCAGTCCGAGAACCGCCCGCTGCGGGAGGTCGCGCTGTCTCTGATCGAGGAGTCGCATCCCACGAGGTCCGTCGAGGTTCCGCCCGTCGCGTGACGGCCCGCCGGAACTGTCCGTCGGAACAACGCGGTGCGCGCGGACGTTGTCGGAACAGAGTGTTACTGCGACAAGAGGAGACACCATGGCGGACAGCACACAGGTAGGTTCCACGACCGAGACGGCCATCCTGGCGGGTGGATGCTTCTGGGGTGTCGAGGAACTGATCCGCAAGCAGCCGGGCGTGCTCTCCACGCGCGTCGGGTACTCGGGCGGAGACGTGCCGAACGCGACGTACCGGAACCACGGCACGCACGCCGAGGCGGTCGAGATCGTGTTCGACCCGACCCGGACGACCTACCGCGACATCCTGGAGTTCTTCTTCCAGATTCACGACCCGTCGACGAAGAACCGTCAGGGCAACGACCGCGGAGTGAGCTACCGATCGGCGGTCTTCTACACCTCCGACGAGCAGAAGCGCGTCGCGCTGGACACGATCGCCGACGTCGACGCGTCCGGTATCTGGCCCGGAAAGGTGGTCACCGAGGTCACCGCGGCGAGCGAGTTCTGGGAGGCCGAGCCCGAGCACCAGGACTACCTGCAGCGGATCCCCAACGGATACACCTGCCACTGGGTCCGCCCCGACTGGAAGTTGCCGCGTCGGAACGCTGCGGTCAGCTGAGCCGTTCGACCATCGACGCCCGTCGTCCCCTCAGGGGCGGCGGGCGTTTCTCGTCAGCTCGATCGTCGCGGCACGGAGATCGTCGAGTGACGCCAACGGCGACGTGTAGCCGACTCGCGTGTAGGACACGCCTCTCGGTGTGGTGACCGTGATGTCGAGTCCGTAGCGGTCGGCGCCGGTGCACACAGCGGACGTCGCATCGGGGAATCCGCCGAATGCCGCGGTCATCGCGGTGAGTGCGTCCGCGTGGTCGGCGTTCAGGTGCTCCACCGCAGGCCCGCTCACCGGCCGTACCGGATCCGGTACGGCGGCTGCGTAGTCCGCCGCCGTGGCCGAGTCCATGCGGCCGTAGCCGCCCACCCATCTGACTCGGTTCACCGACAGGATCCAGACGGTGAAGTCGCTGTAGTCGATGTAGTACCGTGCCGCCGGGACGGCCGCCAGGTGCGCCTCCCGCGCAGCCTCGACGTCCGAGCCCGACGGCCGAAGTACGGTGCCCGCCAGCGTGATACATCCGCTCGCGAGCGGATCACTGTTCTCGCCCGGAGCGACGACGGACAGACTCACCCGTGGATCCGCCGCGAGATTGCGACCGTGCTCCGCCATGTGGGAGACGCAGAGCACGGGGTTCCCGCCCAGGAGGCCGTACGTCACGTACGACGCCCACGGATGTCCGTCGGCCGAGAGGCTCGCGAGCGTGGCCGTGTTGGTCGACGCGGCCACCGTGCGCGCCTCCTCCGCCGCGGACGGCCGGCGAGGGTGGGTGACGGGAGCGGTGGGCGTCGGCATCGACGGCGCGTCGCCGGGGTCGCCGTGATCGAGAGTGGCCATGGGCGAACACTACCGGCGCCCGGCGCCGACCGGTGGCGCCGGAATGCCCTAGCGGACGGGCGGTCGCAGCAGGAGGGCAGCGCCCGAACCGACACCGACCACCATGAACATCAGCAGCATGACGACGTTGGCCATCTCGTTCTCCGTCTTCCGGGCGGGTACGTCCACATCGCGACCCGTGTGGACAGATCTCTACCCCCGGCCGTGTGACCGCAAACACTCACGCATGAGCGTGCATCTCCCACACCAGGATCTCGGCCGACGACGTCGTGTGGACGACATGTCCGCCGGTGTCGGTACCGCGGAGCGCGTCACCGGGACCGAGTGTTCCGATGCCGTCGATCTCGACGGTGCCGCGCGCGACGAAGAGGTGGAGGAACGGCGCGGTGGGGAGGGTGACGGGCGTGCCCGGCCGCAGCCGCGCCACGTGGAGCGCCGCCTTGCTCTGGCCCAGTCCGACGGCCGTGCCACCGCGGTCACGGTCGAGTCCCGACGCGACCGTGACCAGGCGGCCGGAGGCCAGTTCGCCTGCCGCCGCGTACTCCTCGTACCCGGGCGGCCGCCCGTTCTCGTCCGGCGGAAGCCACATCTGGACGACCCGCAGCGGTGTCCCGGCGGAATATCCGGCCCCGTTCCGCTCGGAGTGGACGACGCCGGAGCCCGCACTCATCCGCTGCGCCAACCCGGGCGTGATGGTCCCCTCGTTCCCGAGCGAGTCACGGTGCACCAGTGATCCGTCCAGCACCCAGGTCACGATCTCGACGTCGGCGTGCTGGTGGCTGTCGAATCCCTCGCCCGCGTCGACGGTGTCGTCGTTGTGGACGAGCAGCAACCCGTGCGCATTCGCGGCGAGATCGAAGTTGCCCGCCACGGGGAAGGACTGCCAGGAGTCCAGCCACTCGTTGCGCCAGTGGATTCGATCGGCAGCGGGTACGACGACGTCGGGCATGACACGCACAGTACCCGGGCATATCGACACTCCGACGCGATGTGATGACAGCTATCATCAGATGATGGTGGGACGACGGAGACCGTTGGCGGACCTCGCAGGCAAGGTGGTGGTGATCACCGGAGCCGGGTCCGGCATGGGCCGCGCGTACGCGGCGGCCTACGCCGCACGCGGGGCGGTCCTCGCGCTCGGCGACATCGACGGCAACGCCCTCGCGGAGACGGTGACGAGCCTGCCCTCTGGCGGCACGGTGTTCACGAGGTGTACGACGTGGCCGATCGCGACGCCGTCGCGGCCTTCGCCGCCCGCGTCGCCCGGGAGGTGGGCCCGGCGACCGTCGTCGTCAACAACGCCGGCATCGAGGGCGGTTTCCGGCCCGCCTGGCATCTCGACGACGCGTCCTACGACCGGGTGATGGCGGTCAATCTCGGTGGGGTGGTGCACGGGACGCGCGCCTTCCTGCCGCAGCTGATGTCGCGGCCGGCGGCTGCGCTGGTGAACGTGTCCTCCATCTTCGGACTGCAGGGGACGCCGAACCACACCGACTACTGCGCCAGCAAGTTCGCGGTGCGGGGATTCACCGAGGCCCTCGCGACCGAACTCGCCGGGTCCACCGTCTCGGTCCACCTGGTCCATCCGGGCGGCGTGGCGACCAACATCTCGCGGGCCGAGGGATCCCAGCAGTTCGCAGCGAAGTACTACGCCACCTCGCCCGAGGCGGTGGCCGAGCGCGTGGTGCGGGACGTCGAGTCCGGACGGATGCGCATCGTCACCGGACACCGGTCGCGCCAGGTCGCCTTCGGGGCCCGGTTCCTGCCGCTCCCGCTCATGGTCCGGCTCGTCCGTCGCGACATGAACGACATCCTGGACCCCGGCGACTACGCCGACTGAGCCTCGGCGCCGGGCGACCGCAGGACCAGTGCCCACAGAGCGGCGACGACGGCCAGTGCGATGACGAACGCGGCCATGGCCGACCAGCCGTAGGCCTGATACACGACGCCGCCCGTCCAGCCGACGATGCTCGAACCGCCGTAGTAGAAGAGGTTGTAGAGCGACGCCGCCTGAGCGCGACCGTCCGTCGCGCGATGCCCGGTCCATCCGGACGCGATGGCGTGCGCGGCGAAGAATCCCATCGTGAACACCACCAGGCCGAGGAGTACGACGATCAGCGAGTGCGCGATCGTCAGGGCGACCCCGGCGATCATGACGCCCGTCGACCCGGCGAGCACCGCGGAGCGTCCGAACCGGCCGGCCAGCTGTCCGGCGACGCGAGACGAGACGGTTCCGCTGAGATAGGCGATGAAGATGAGGCTGATCAGCGACTGGGGGAGTCCGAACGGGGCTGCCTCGAGGCGGAAGCCCAGATAGTTGTAGACGGTGACGAAGCCGCCCATGAGCAGGAACGCCTGCCCGAACAGCGCGCGCATGCCGGGGTCCCGGAGGTGTGTGGTGACGCGTTTCCCCAGCCCCGGGCCGCCATCCCGCGCAGGGAGCGCGCGCCGCGGTGCGGGGGCGAGGCGCAGGAAGGCGATCGCGGCCACGGCGGCGATGATCGAGACCGTCAGTGTTCCGATGCGCCAGTTCGTGTACTCGGCGACGGGTCCGGCGACGATGCGGCCGAGCAGCCCGCCCAGCGTGGTGCCCGAGACGTAGGTGGCCGCGGCCACCGCGGTGTTCCGGCGGTGCACCTCCTCGCTGAGGTAGGCGATCGCGATGGCCGGCAGCCCGCCGAGGGCGGCGCCCTCCACGAACCGCACCGTCAGCAGCATCGGCAACGACGTGGAGAGCGGGACGACGAGGCCCAGGACGGTGGCCGTGACGATCGAGATGCTCATGGCACGCACCCGGCCGACGCGGTCGGCCACCACGGACCACGGCAGTACGGCGACCGCGACGCCGACCGTGGCGCAGCCCACCGCGAGCGAGGACTGCGACGGCGTGATCGAGAGGTTCGAGGCGATGAGCGGGAGGATGCCCTGGACGGAGTACAGCTGGGCGAAAGTGGCGACACCGGCGAGAAGCAGCCCGGCGACGAGCCTGCGGTACTCGCGGGACCCACGGGTGTGTCCGTCCCAGTCGGTGTCGGTCGCCTCGTCGATGGTCACGGGATCCGACGGTAGGCCGGACGCGACCTATTCGTCCAATGCATTGCATCTCGCACAATCATGATCGTGACGTATCGTTCGATTCATGCGTGAGGAAGCCGAGGCACTCCTGCCTCTGATCCCGACACTGCTCGCCGTGGCGGAGACCGAACACATCACCGAGGCGGCGCACGTCCTCGGCCTCCCGCAGCCGACGGTGAGCCGGCAACTCGCCCGCGCCTCGGCCGCGTTGGGAGTGGCGGTCGTCGAGCGTCGTGGTCGGGGCATCGCCCTCACGCCTGCGGGACGTGCACTGATGCCCTTCCTCGACCGGGCGGTCCGCGAACTCGAGGCCGGGCTCGACGCCATGACCGAGCAGGACGCCCGCACTCGTGGCCGCATCTCGGTCAGCTTCCAGAACACGGTGGGCGAGGGCGTGCTCCCGCTGCTCATCAAGCGCTTCCTCGCCGATCATCCCGCCGTCACGTTCACCCTCGACCAGGGCGCGCGGGCCCGGTGCCTCGACAGACTGGAGGACGGGAGCGCGGACCTCGCATTCGTGGCGCTCGGCACCGAACACGGCACCGACACGTCCTTCGGGCTGTACGACGAGAGGCTCGTGTTGGTCGTCCCGTCCGATCACCGACTGGCGGGCCGCCGATCGGTGGACCTCGTGGAAACGGCGGACGACCCGTACGTGGCGATGGAACACGGGTACGGCATGCGTTCTCTCTGCGAGACACTGTGGGCCGCTGCGGGAATGGCCCCGACGATCGCCTTCGAGGGGCAGGACATCCACACCGTGCGCGGGCTGGTCGGGGCGGGCCTCGGCGTCAGCGTCCTCCCTCGCACGACCGCTCCCGCCGGCCCGCTGCCCACGGTCGACATCGCTGTGAACGACCCCGCGGCGCGGCGGCGCATCGGCGTGGTGTGGCCCGCACGCACCCTGCCGGCGCAGGCCCTCGCCTTCCGCGACATGGTGGTGCGGCGAGGGGCCGCTGTCCTGGCGCGCTGACGATCGGCCTCAGGAGCGAGCGCGACCGTCGGTTGCCATCCCGCGGTGCATCACCCGGTCGCCCACCACTCCGCTGTGGTCGGCCCGGTGCATGACGCACCGGTTGTCCCACAAGACGACGTCGCCCGGCTGCCACGTGTGCCGGTGCACGTTGTCCTCCGCAGTGGAGTGGTCGTAGAGGAACCGGACGGTCTCGGCGGTCTCGTCGGGCGACATCCCGCTGATCGACGCGCATCGCGCGGGAGTCGACAGGTAGAGCGAGCGCCGTCCACTGATCGGATGGGTCGCCACGAGCGGATGCACTGCGGACGACTCGGCATCGTCGGCGAGATCGAGACCGGTCACGACGTGCGTGAGCGTGCGGTCGACGAGTTCGTCGCGAAGGTCGTCGGGCAGTGTGTCCCACGCGCGGTACTGGTTGCTGAAGACGGTCTGTCCTCCCTCCGACGGCACGGTGACCGCACGGAGCGAGGTGTACGCCGGTGGGTGTGCCACATAGCTCGTGTCCACGTGGAAGGTGGAGCGCGGCGTCGTCGTCCGGCCGACATTGCTGATGACGTTGAGATCCGGGTGTCCGGGGACCGGTGTCTCGCCCTCGGTGAACACGAGGTCGCCGAACGCACGGAGGAACTCGGTGAAACGGTCGTCGTCGAGCGACTGCCCCCGGAAGACGACGACGCCGTGATCTGCTGCGAGGCGGCGTGTCTCGTCGATTCCCGCCGCGTCGAGGTCCTCCACCCGGACGTCCTCGACGTGTGCGCCGACGGGTTCGAGGGTGGTGTGTCGCATCATCGTGCTCCTTCGATCGAGAGTTCGCGCAGTCCTGCGGCGAACAGGTCCTCGAGACTGATTCCCGCGGCCGCAGCCATCACCGCGACCACGCTGCCCCGCGCGTAGGAGCAGTACAGGCCTGCCTCGAGAAACCACGGTCGACCGTCGGGGTCCACCCGGAAGTCGAAGAGGCTGTAGTGCCGACACCCCAGCGCTCGGTGGCACTCGAGGGCCACCGCGTGGATCCGCTCGGTGATCGGATCGTCCTCGGGGACGATCCACGCCTTCGTGGCGTTCTTGGCCACCAGGTACAGCGCCCCGTCCTCGTCGCGGGACAACTTGTCCTCGCGTGTGCGGATCGGACGATCGTCCGCGTCCACGGCGTACTCCTCGAGCGGCAGGCACACCGGTTCACCGTCCACCACGACGATGCCGCAGCGCACCTCACGTCCCAACTCGACGTAGCGCTCCACCAGCACCCGGCGGGAGAACCGCGCAGCGTCCGCGAGCGCGTCGGTGTACTCGTCAGGAGTGCGCGCGAGCGACACCCCCACCGAGTTGTCGGAGTCCACCGGCTTGACGACCACCGGTAACGGGACGGGCGACCGCGTGCCTGACCGTGGTGCGTCCGGGGGCACGACGACGACGTGGCCCTCCGGCACCGGAACGCCCGCCGCAGCGACCACCGCTCGGGTCAGCGCCTTGTCCGCCGCGAGTGCCATCACGTCGGCGGTGTTGCCCAGCAGAGCGAGACCCACGACGTCGACCAGCGCCCGGTAGGACGTCATGCCGGGCAGGCAGAACATCTGCGGCACGACGACGTCGACACCCAGAGCCTCGATGTGACGCAGCGCGTCCGCGAGCGACAGAGGCGGAGCCCCCGCCACCGCGTCGTCGGTGAGATCGACCGGGAAGCGCCACGTGCGGTCGGGCGAGACCAGTGCGACGTGGAATTCGTACCGTGCGGGATCGGCGAGCGCGGACAGCGCGTCCGAGGCGTACACCCGCGACAGGTCCGAGTGGAACTCGTCCTCGGCGGACCCCGCGAGGTGCAGCACGGTCACCCGTGCGGTCGGGTGGACGATAGCCGTGTCGTCAGTCACCGCCGGCCTCCACGAGTTTGCCGATGTTGAAGTCGATGCGGCTCCACGAGCGACCGGCGCGAAGGTTCGCCCAGATCAGCGACGGCATGTGGAGGTGGTGAAGCATGAAGTAGGGCAACGGATCCCACCGTGTGAACACCGCGTCCTTCCCGGTGGCGATGGTGCGTGCGCGGGCGAGGCGGCCAGGCTGGGTGAGCAGCCGCCAGATCTCGTGGTAGATCCAGTAGGTCGGCCGGGCGGACGGGAGCGGCGTGATGACGGGGTGCCCGTCGTCGAGGTACGCAGCCGCCACGTCCGGGTGATCGTGGAACATGGTGATGGCCGAATGCGTTCGCGGATTGCACTCGATGGCGTAGGCGTGGCCGTCCGCCGCCTCGATGAAGTCGAAGGACACCTGGCCCGTGAGCCCGAGCTCGCCGACGAAATGCTCCACCCACGACCGGATCTCGGGCTTGTCCACCATGGCGTAGTTGATCTGGAACGCCGACGACTCGCAGCACCCGTACACCTGCACGCGCCCGTTGCGGACAGTCGAGTGGGTGCAGTACTCCTGACCGGTGACGAACTCCTGCATGATCCACGGATCCTCGTCCGAGATGTCGAGCCCGGAGACGAACGCGGCATTCGCCGCGCGGTCCCGTCCCGTCAACGGCCTGAGGTCCATACGACCCACCGGGTTGTACGCGATGCGCTTGAGGATGTAGGTACGGCCGTCGGGGAAGTCGAAGTCCTCGACCTGCCGACGGTCGGTGACGAGGTGTGATTCCGGCACGCGCAGACCGAGCGACTCCGCGACCTTCGAGAACTGCACCTTGTCGTCGAGCATGCGCACGGTGGCCGAGTCGACGTGGACGACGTCGCACCGCCCGTCGAGCAGACGACCGACCTCGGCGTCCGGCACGCTGGACGCCGGACTCGACACCGGCACGAACACGTCCGCTCTCTCGCTCAGCACGATGTCGGCGATCGCGCGCGCATATCCGGGTTCCGACGCCTCGGGGACGGTGTGGAACACGTCCACCGCTCGGGAGAACCGATGCGCGGTGTACCGGTACTTGGCCGATTCGACCAGTACCACCCGGTGGCCGGCGCCGTGGAACGATCTCGCGAGTTGCAGCGCCTTGGTCATCTTGCCGCCGTTGATCACGACCGTCCTACGCTGTGCGGCAGGCGAACCGGGTGCCGTGCGCGGTCGGGCGAGCGCCGCCAGGACGGGCACGAGGTCGAGCGGGGCGGTGACGAGCGAGCCGGCGAGGACCGCCACGGACCGGCCGACGCTCGTCACGACGCGCTCGATCGACGGATGAGCGTCAGTCCGTCCCGCAGCGGGACCAGGACCTGCTCGACGCGGGAGTCCGCCGCCACGGCGCGATTGAACTCCGCGATGGCGGAACCGTTGTCCGACATGGCCGTACCGAGGTACGGCTCGGCCTGCAGGAGTGTGTTGTCGACGGCGACCACGGCGTCCGGCGTCAGCAGCTCGGAGTCGAGAAGCGCCGTCAGGTATCCGAGGTACCCGGCCTTGTCGGCATCGATGAACACCAGGTCGAACCGGCGTCCCTCGTCGGCGAGACGGGTGAGGGACTCCGCCGCAGGACCGACGAGAATCTCGATCGCGTCGCCTGCCGACGACGCGTCGAAGCACTGTCGGGCGAACGCCGCGACGGGTTCGTTCAGTTCACAGGCGACGATGCTTCCGCCGGGTGGAAGTGCCTCGGCCATGGCGAGAGCGGAGTACCCCGTGAACATGCCGATCTCGAGGACCGACGTGGCGCGGGTCATCCGCACGAGGAAGTCGAGGAAACGTCCCTCGACGTGGCCGGACAGCATCTCCTGCTCGAGCGCGCTGCCGGACCATTCCGCGGATCGGGTGCGTGCGGCCAGATCCGCGAGAGCGGGTGATTCCGGGGTGGTGCACTCGTCCAGGTACGGGTCGAGGCCCGCGATCACGTCACGCGCACGCCGAGCGCGGCCGAGAACGGCTGCCGGGACCCCGAGGTCGTCGAGGTCCCGGCACAGCTCCGTCAGCTCGACCGCGGCGATGGTGGTCGGTGTGACCGGCCGTGCATCACTCATCGTGGGACGAACCGACCGCGACCTCCGGTTGCGGCGCGGTGAACATGTCCACGCCGTCGCCGTCGCGGTCGTGCTCGAGGCAGATCTTCTTGTGCAGGGTGAGCGTGTCCGACAGCTCGTCGACGGTCACGTCGTTCAGGAATTCGCAGGACCCGATGGGCGCCGGCACCGCCGCGCGGAGAATCCCGTCTCGGGTCTTGAGGATGGACGACGTGGCCTCGGCGAGCAGGTCGGCCGTCAGGTACGAGCTGTCGAGCGCGAGCCCGATCCCGCTCATGACGCCGAGCACGCGGTCGCGGTCGTCGGCCGTGATGTGGCCGCGCTGCTCCGCGAGGGTGGTGGACAGCGCCATGTCGATGTTGATGGCGTGTCCGTGGAAGAACGGCGCGGGCGGGGTGAGCTCGAGCGTCGGACTCCAGGTGTGGCCGAAAGCGATCACGCGATCGAGGTCGATCTCGTGGAGGTTGGGCGCTTCCAGGTCCAGCATGGTCGCGATGGCCTTGTAGGTGAGGCGGTCGGCGATCTCGCGCAGTTCCGCGGTGCCGTCGAGGTGACCGAAACGCGTCGCGAGCAGCTCCGGGCCGTGCTTCTCGAGCATCTCGAAGATCTCGAGATTGCCCACGACGGAGATCTTGATGAGTTCCGCCATGCCGTTGCGGACCTGGTCCTCCGGCAGGGTGCCCAGGAAACTGAAGTCCAGCAACACCTTCTGCGAGGCGTGGTACGCGCCCAGACGGTTCTTGTGCTTGCCGTAGTTGACGGCGACCTTGATGCTGACGCTGGCGTCGATGAGACCGATCAGCGTCGTCGGGATGCGGATGTACGGCGTGTTCCGGCGGTAGCTGGCGCACGCGAAGCCGGCGACGTCCGTCGTGAGTCCGCCGCCGACGACCAGGACGGGCTCGGTGCGCACCAGGCCGAAGCGATCGAACTCGCCCACGATCCGCTCGAAGGTCTCGATCGACTTCGCCGTCTCGCGGATCTGCACCGGGACGATGGTCAGCGCGATGTCGTGATGGCGGAAATAGGTGTGGATCGCGTCGCCGTACAGCGCGAGGACGCTGTCGTCCACCACCATCAGGCAGCGGCCGTACGGCCGGTAGCTGTCCGCGAGCTCGGTGTTCGCGGTGTCGAAGACGCCGTCGACGTACACGAGGTCGTACTCGATCTTCTCGTATCCCTCGACGTGGAAGGTGCGATCGTCTGCGGTGACACGTGCCTGGAGGTTGCTCACTACTTCTCTCCCGAGGAAAACGGTTCGCGAGCATCGCGCTCGACGGGTGAACCGGGGTTGGCGTGGATGTGACTCGACAGGGTGTGGAGTCGACCGGTGAAGGTCACTGTCGAGCCGTCACCAGAGATTCGATGCGAGCGGGGTCGAGGGATTCGACCGTCTCCGATGCCGAGGAGAAGTCGCTGCCGGCCGTGTTCTCGTTCGGGAACGCGACGCAGGTGATGTCGGCTGCGGCTGCGGCGGCCACACCACCGGCGTTGTCCTCGATCGCGACACAGGCGGACGGCTGTTCGCCCAGCTTGTCGAGGGCGAAGGCGTAGGACGCGGGGTCGGGCTTGCCCTGCTCGACGTCGTCCGCGTCGACGAGGACGTCGAAGGAGTCGCGAGTGACCTCGGGGGACAGCGCCTCGAGCACGGCGTCGACGTTCTCCTTCGACGTGGTCGTGACGAAGCCGAGCTTGGCGCCCGACTTCTTCGCCGCGGCGATGGTGTCCACGACGCCGGGTCGCGGGCTCACACCGGCCGAGGAGAGGAGGGACCGGAAGATCTCCGACTTGGTCGCGTGCACCGCGGAGGCGTCGACCTCGACGCCCTCGGACGCCGCGAAGTCCTCGATCCGGTTCGCGCCGCCGTTGGAACCGAGCATGGACCGGTAGTCGTCGCGTGACCAGTTCCAGTCGAGCCCGTGCGAGGAGAACGCCTCGTTGAAGGCGCGTCGCTGGAGCTCGGACGTGTCGGCGAGAGTGCTGATGGAGCCGAAGAGGATGGCAGACATCGGTGTCCTTCCGTGGACCGGCCCGACGCTGTGCTGCGCCGAGGCCCGAGGCGACGGATGACCCGTCGCGAATGATGGTGGGGGAGTTCGCGGTCGAAATGCCGTGCACGAAGCTGGTCCAACAGTACAGTAATGAACATTTAGTTCAATAGGTCTGCACCCGAAATTCGCGTAACTTCAACCCTCGAACTTCGATGCCCGAATTTCGAAGCACAGCGA
Organism: Rhodococcus sp. NBC_00294; assembly: GCF_036163995.1. Classification (NCBI taxonomy): domain Bacteria; kingdom Bacillati; phylum Actinomycetota; class Actinomycetes; order Mycobacteriales; family Nocardiaceae; genus Rhodococcus; species Rhodococcus sp. NBC_00294. Next base: position 4,015,758 of record NZ_CP108043.1, on the reverse strand, counting down.
CCGAGGAGGTGAGTGACGCGATGAGTGATACCCCGTCGGACGAGAACGGAATCGGAACAGAGCCCGACGCCGTGGCAGAGGACGCCCGCGTCGCTCGCACACGCGCGGACGTCTCGCGCGCCGCGCTCGAGGTGCTGACAGGCGAGGGGTGGGAGGCGGTGACCCACGCGCACGTCGCACGGGTGGCCGGTTACTCCAAGACCACGCTGTACACGCACTGGCCGTCCCGTTCCGACCTGCTCACCATGGCTCTCGAGGCGATCGGCGACATGCCGCATCACGACCTGGTCGGCGACGTCCGCACGGACCTGATCGGTGAGCTGCGGATGCTCCGCGACGCCATCGCCACGCAGCGCCTCGATCGCGTGCTCATGGCCATGGCGCAGTGGGGGGCCACCGTCGCCGAGATCGGCCGGGTGCGCCGCCGCATCGTCGACGACGGCGAGAAGCACACTCGGCAGATGCTCGGTGCGGTGATCCAGGGCCCGGAACTCGAGGCGGCGGTGTCCATGCTGTCCGGCTCCGTGGTCTGCCCGACGCTGATGTACGGGACGCTGCCCGACGATGCCACCATCGAGGCCGCCGTCGATATCCTCCTTCGGGGCATCGATCTTCGGGGCAACGAACGCTGACTCAGCGGCTGCTGTGCACCAGGTCGGCCAGGGACTGCCGCGACTGCGCGGACTCGGCCAGTGCCGCCGTCAGTTCCTCCCATGCGCGCTGGACGCGGAGTTCGTCGTGGGCGAGGCGTGCGCGGGCGCGAGCCACGCGCCGGTGCTCGGCGTCGCGGGTGAAGGTCGCGTGTTCCTGCCGTCGGACGAGCAGGAACACGTCGGGATCGGTGGGGTACATGCGTGCGTCCTCGAGTCGTGGTCGGTTCGCACCACTGAAACACCCGAGGGGGGACCGCGTCGACCGAATTACTCGGGCTCGGCCGCACCGACCACCGCCGCGAGGAACCGGGCGGTCCCGTGAACGAGATCGGTTCTGTCCGCTCGGTATCCGTCCATGAGCCAGGTCATGGCGGTGTGGCTGATGCCGCCGACAGCGGCGGTGGCCAACCTGTCGAGGGAACTACCGACGGCAATGTCCGGCGTGTGGCGGCCGAGGAGCCCCACCATCAGCTCACCGAATCCGTGCATCGTGTCGAGATACGTGCGGTCCACCCGTGGGCTCACCCCGAGCACCTCGAGCCACACGATCCGTGCGAGCTCACGGTCCTCCACGGCGCGGAAGAAGCCGTCGAGGCCGTGACGTGAGAGCGTCAGCGGGTCCGTCCCGGCAGGCAGGTCGTCGACCGCCGCCGTGGTGGATCGGGTCAGTGTGGCGATGCACTCGCGGTACACCTCGACCAGGAGGTCCTCGAGAGTGGGGAACAGCTCGTAGAAGTAGCGATCGGCGACATGCGCGTCACGACAGATGCCGCGCACCGTCGACGCTCGGAAACCCACCGATCCGAAGGACGCGCGCCCCGCGTCGAGCAGTTGGCGCCGGCGACGAGCCGTGCGCTCCTCGGCGCTCTCCCCGCCGTAGGTACGTGCGGGCGATGGATCGGTCACGCCACCATTCAACCGGTCGACGCGAGACCGCGCGCCGTTCCCCCGTCCACGGCGACGCAGTGCCCACCCGATCGCTTCGCCCGGTACATCGCGGTGTCGCCCCGATCGACGAGTTCGGTGAGAGTGGCCGACAGGCGCCGGCGATCGTGCAGCAGGGCGGTCGTGCTCGCCATCGCGAGCCCGACACTGGCGGTGACCGCCGGCCCCGGGATCCTCTCCGCCACCGCGTCGCGGACGGCGCGGGCGGCCCGCAACGCCGCGAGCGCGTCGTCGTACAGATCGAAGACGAGGAACTCCTCGCCGCCGTGGCGTGTGACCACGGCGGTGGGTCCCGCTGCGCGCACCAGGCTGTGTCCGACGCGCACCAGCACCTCGTCGCCGACGTTGTGCCCGAGTTCGTCGTTGATCGCCTTGAACTTGTCGAGGTCGAGCACGATCACGGCAGCCACCGGGTGGGCAGCGGCGGCGCGGGTGGTCGTGGAACGCATGTCGTCGGCGAGGAGCATCAGTCGGGACTCGAGCCCCCGGCGGTTGCTGAGGCCTGTGAGCGGATCGGTCAACGACTTGTCCGCGTCGACGCGGATGAGATGGACACCCAGCTCGATCACGAGGGGGACCACCACGCCGACGACGGTCAGCATGATCGCCTTCGCGACGGCGATGGTGAGGTCGTACTCGGGATCGAGCGCGACCTTCACGGCGAGGACCGTGATGGAGAACGCGCACCACAGGACGTGCACGAGTAACACTCGTGGCCCCAGCAGGAAGGTCGCGTAGGTCCCGAGGAGCACCAGGAGTCCGGCGCCGCTCAGACCCGCGAGCGAACTCGAGTCGAGGAAGCAGACCACGGCGATGGCGATGTCGGCGTAGGCGAAGAAGACGACGGACTCGCGGAAGGACGGCCAGTGCGCGACGTTCCAGCGCACGGCCCAGCCGATTCCGCCCACGATGGTCACGACGACGACCGCGCGGTCGACGAGACCCTGCGCCCCGGACGGCGATCCGAGCGACAGGATCGCGATGGCCGTGACGACGAGGGTGAGGCAGGAGATCAGACCGCGCATCCATCGCGCGAGACCGCGCGACTCCACGAACAGCCGCAACTGCTGCGTGTCACGCTGGGCGGTCCAGCATTCCCGGAGCAGCGCGGCGAGCGTCATGCGTCGGAACGATACCCGTGACAACGGACACTGGTGGTGCTGATGACCAGTGTGGGGGTCACAAACGGGGAAATAGCCGAATCAGGGCTCTCGACGTTCGAGCCGCGCGACGAGCGTCCGGATCGTCCGGTCCTTCTCCAGCACGAGATCGGACAGCGGGTTCGCTGTCCCGCGCATCGCCGAATAGGCCCGCCACCGTCCCGGAAGCTGGATCCGTGCTGCTCGTCGCTCGATACCGTCCACCGCTCCCGCCGCGAGAGCCTCGGGGGAGATGGGCGTGAGAAGGGGTGCGGGGAAGGCTCGCGCCACCAGAGCGGTCGCGATGTCGTCGGCGCCGAAAGCCACGTCAGCGATGGGGGTCGCGACCCACCCCGGGTACAGGATCCCCGCGGTCGCGCCCGTGTGAGCGAGCTCTGCACGCAGGGCGCGACCGATCTGCTCCACCGCGGCCTTGGTCGCGGCGTACGGAGCGTTCGCCAGGCCGTTGAGATAGGCGTAGGTCGACGACGTGATCAGCACGTGGCCGCGGGCGGCGACGATGTCCGGCAGTGTCGCCCGGATCGTGTTCCACACGCCGTTCAGGTTGACCGAGACGACACGCTCGAAGACCCCGTCGGGAACGGTCGCCACGGTGTACGCGGTGTCGCCGCTCGAGATGCCCGCGTTGGCGTGCACCACGTCGATCCCGCCGAACCGGTCGTGGACGGTGGCGACGGCCGCACGAAGTTCGTCGGGAGACGTCACGTCCACGCGGAGGGCGATCGCCCGGTCGCCCAGGGCACGAGCGACGTCGTCGACGGACGGAGCGACGTCGAGCAGCGCGACCGCGGCGCCGCGGGAGACGAGTTCGCGCGCGACGGCGGATCCGATGCCGCCGCCGGCCCCCGTCACGACGGCCACGCGCCCGTCGAGGCGGAGCCGCGGGGATCTCCGGAACATGCCCGGGGTGCCGGAGATCATGACGCTGCCGCTCTCTCGGTGTCGGTCGACGCGGGCCGCAGGACGTGGTCGTCGTCCCGGAACGAGCCGGCCAGTCTGCGGTAGGTGAAGCTGAAGCCGGGGAACATGGCGATCACGCGTCCGGACGCGGACTTGTACCAGCTCGTGCAGCCACCGTTCTGCCACACCGTGCGTGTCATCTCGTCGTGGATCATCGCGGTGTAGCGCTCCTCGGCGGCGCGGGTGACCTCCACCGTGCGCGACGACGTCCGCCGAGCGTGCTCGATGGCCGACATGATGTACCGCATCTGGGCCTCGATGACGAAGATGGCGCTCGTGTGGCCGATCCCGGTGTTCGGTCCGGTGACGATGAACAAGTTGGGGAAGTCGGGGACGGTCGTGCCCAGATAGGCCCTCGGGTAGTCGGACCACACGTCGCGGAGCGCGGTGCCGTTCCGGCCGATGACCGGGTAGGAGATAACGCCGTCGGTGGCGTCGTATCCGGTGGACCACACGATCACGTCGAGGGGGATCTCGCGCCCCGTCGCGGTGGTGATGCCGGTGGGGGTGACTTCGGCGACGCCGTCGTCACGGTCGTGGAGCGTCGTGTTCGCGGAGCTGATGGCGGGATACAGCGTGTTGGACAGGATGATCCGCTTGCACCCGATCGTGTAGTCCGGTGTCAGCCTGGCCCGGAGATCGGGGTCCGCCACCTGGTCGCGGAGCAGATTCCGTGCGTGACGCTCGGCGAACAGCCAGAGGCCGACCTTCGAGTACTTGAAGCCGATGATCCGGGCCTCGAGCTTCCAGTAGATGGCCGCGCGCAGTGCTCGACGCACGAAGCCCACCCGCAGGGCACGGCGTTCCCAGGGTCGAAACTTCCGATCGGGTCGGGGCATCACCCAGTGCGGGGACCGCTGGAAGACGTGGAGCTCACCCACCTCGGGCTGAACGGCCGGGATGATCTGCGCCGCGCTCGCACCACTGCCGACGATGGCGACACGCGCGCCGGCGAGGGGGACGTCGTGGTCCCACGCGTTGGTGTGGAACTGGGCGCCCGCGAAACTCTCGCGACCCGGGAAGGGCGGAACGACAGGCGTGCTGAGCGGCCCGGTCGCGTTGACCACGAACTGCGCACGATAGTCACCCGCTGTGGTCGTGACGTGCCAGGAGTCGTCGACCCACTCGATGCGCTGCACCTCGGCGCCGAGCACGGTGAGATCGTCGAGACCGTGCTTGTCCACGACGTGGCGGGTGTAGTCCTCGAGCTCGCTCTGCACCGCGAACATCTGCGACCAGTCGTACGGCTCGGACGCGATCGAGTAGAGCGGGCTCTGCACGTCGACGGCCGCTCCGGGGTAGGAGTTCTGCCGCCAGGTTCCGCCGGCGAACTCGCGTCGTTCCAGGACGACGATGTCGTCGATGCCGCGACGCAGCAGTTCGATGGCGGCGCACTGCCCACCGAACCCGCTGCCGATGATGACGACCGTGACGCTGCGCATCGCGCTCCCGAGTGGTGGGGCGCCCGTTCACGGACACCGCGGCAAGTGATGACAGCTATCATCACACCACATCTGGTGTACTCCGGGGAACGGATCCACCCACCCATTCACCCGACGAGGGGTTCCATGCCTGACGTGTCGCTGTCCGCACCGCTGACGTTGCCCAACGGACAGGTCCTGCCGAACCGGATCATGAAGTCCGCGCTCAGCGAAGCGCTGGGTACCCGTGACAACGCCCCGGACGAGAGACTGTCGCGTCTCTACCGCCGCTGGGGCGACGGTGGTTACGGGCTCCTCGTCACCGGGAACGTCATGGTCGACCACCGGCATCTGGGCGAGCCCGGCAACGTCGCGGTCGCGGACGGACGCGACCTGGACGCCCTCTCCCGCTGGGCGAAGACGGCGCAGGACGGTGGCAGTCCGATCTGGATGCAGATCAACCACCCCGGCCGTCAGGGCAACCCGGTGACGACGGTCGGCGGCACCCTGGCGCCGTCCGCGGTGGGCCTGGACATCCCCGGGATCCCGGCGCCCCGCGCGGCCAGCGGCGCGGAGATCGAGGACATCCTGTCGCGGTTCGCGACGACGGCCGCGGTGGCCGAGGAGGCGGGGTTCGACGGAGTGCAGATCCACGCCGCCCACGGTTATCTCGTCAGCCAGTTCCTCTCGCCCCTGACGAACCTGCGGACCGACGAGTGGGGCGGCGACATCGAGGGCCGCGCGCGTTTCCTGCTCGAGGTGGTGCGACGAGTACGGGCCGCCGTCTCCCCGGGCTTCGCCGTCGGCATTAAACTCAACTCGGCCGACTTCCAGCGCGGCGGTTTCAGCGAGGACGAGTCCCGTGAGGTGGTCTCGATGATCGGTGATCTGCCGGTCGATCTCATCGAGATCAGCGGCGGCAGCTACGAGTCGCCCGCGATGATGGGCACCGCGGTGTCGGCCAGTACGGCGTCGCGCGAGGCGTACTTCCTCGACTACGCCGTCACGGTGCGCGACCTCGCTCCCCACATCCCGCTCGCCGTGACCGGTGGGTTCCGCACGCGCGACGGAATGTCGGACGCGGTGCGGTCCGGTGCGTGTCAGATGGTGGGACTCGGCCGCCCGACCGCCGTCCTGCCCGGAGCGGCACGGGACGTTCTCGACGGCACCGTCAGCACACTGCCCAGCCCGTCCATCTCCGTTCCGGTGCCGGCCCGCTTCGCGACCCACCGCTCGGTCCGGTCGCTGGGGGGACTGCTCGATCTGCAGTGGCACACCGATCAGTTGCATCTGATGGGTGCCGGCAAGGATCCGGATCCGGCTCGGCCCGTGGCGAAGACGATGCTGTCGTCGTTGCAGCGCAACGGGATCGACGCTTTCACCGCGGCGCGGCGAGGATCCGGTGGCGGTGCGAGCTCCCCCGTGGGGACAGTGTTCGCGCTCGCACGCCATCGGATCCTCGATCCCGCCGTCCGGCTCGTTCGGTCACGCACCGGACGCTGATCGGCTGTCAAACCGTCGGGATCAACCCCAGCGCCTCGAGATCACGCACGTACTTCGCGACGAGATCGCGCGACAGGTGCGGGATGTCGTCGATGTCCGCCAGTGCCGACCCCGGTGTCGACGTGTCGCGGACCGCGGCACGGAACACCTCGGCCGGCAGGGGTGACCCGGCGGTCGGCAGGTCCGGCCGCGCGTAGGCGTGCCGCAGCGGCAGCACCGAGGCGGACCGCTGCGCCGACGGCAGGGACTCGAGCGCGTCGGAGAACTCGGCGAACCACGTGTCGTAGTCGGCGATGCGCCGAATCGTTCTGCCGGACTGGATGATCCAGTCGACGACGGTGTCGAGAGAGATGCCGTCGTCGTGCGGATTGAGCACGTCGAAAGTCCGGTGTCCCGACGTCGCGCTGCCACCGAGCTCGGTGATCGCCGCTGCGGTGAAATCGGCGGGGAGTCCGTCGTAGTGTGCGCGCGGCCGCCCTGCATCGTCGACGGGTGCGCCCGTGTCCTGCCGGTAGAACGTCTCCGGGGCGATTCCGGTGGCGATCAGCGACAGCACCGTGCGGGTGAAGATGTCCGGGACGTTGAGCTGACCGGTCCACCGGGGATGCGCCAGGATCATGTCCGAACGGAAGACGGTCACGGGGAGTCCGAAGGCGTCGGAGGCGTTGCGCAGCACCACTTCACCCGCCCACTTGGAGGTGCCGTATCCGTTGGCGTACGACTCGTCGAGGGCGCGGACCGGACTGATCTCGCGGATGTCGCCGTCCTCGGAGAAGGCCTCGACGCCCGCCGCGACGGCCACGGTGGACAGGTAGGTCACCGGCTTGAGGTGATGCGTCAGGGCGAGCCGGGCGATCTCGGCGGTGCCGATCACGTTGGGGCCGAACAACTGCTCGTACGGCAGCGCGTGATTGACGAGCGCCGCGGGATGCACGATGCGGTCGACCCGCTCGGCCAGCGACGCGTACTCCTCGTCGCTCACGCCCAGGTTCGCCTCGCCCACGTCGCCGACGACGACCTCGAGCGCGGTGTCGGCCAGCGTCGTCCACCGCGACCACAGGGCCGGGTCGCCGGTGTCGAACGCGGTGTCGAGACGGGCACGAGCGTCCGCCGCGGTGCGTCCGCGCACGAGGCACACGACGGTGCCGCCGACCGCGGCCTGGCGTTCGAGCCACTCCAGGCACAGGAAGCGCCCGAGGTATCCGTTGGCGCCCGTGAGCAACACGGTCCGGGTGTCGGTGTGCACCGGTCCCACGTCAGCCGCGGACGAGAGGAACTCGTCGCCGAGGACGGCGCTCAGCGTCAGCTGATCGGCACGGGCCTGCGTCGCGTGCGCTCCGTGCACCGAGGCGAAGGTCGCGGCTCCCGTGGCATCCGCGTCGCCGCGTCGCCGCTCGATGTGGGTCGCGATCGCCGCGAGGTCGGACGACGGCGCGATGACGACCGTGACGGGGACGTCCACCTCGAAGATGTCCTGCAGCAGGGTGGCGAACGTCAACGCGGACAACGAGTCACCGCCGAGGTCGGTGAAGTGCGCATCGGGTGAGACCTCCGTGCCGGCGCATCCCAGCAACGCCGCGGCGGCCTCGCCGACGGTCTCCAGGACGGGTGCGTCGGCGCCGCGGCGGCGTAGTTCGCTCATCTTCGCCGTCTGGCCCTCGTCGATCTCGCGGTACCTGTCCTCGAGCGCCTCGCCGTAGCGCGCCGTCAGAGCGGGACGCAGCTGCTTGTTCGCTCCCGAGAGCAGACCGTTCTCCTGCGTGAAGGGCTCCGCGGCCAGGACGATGTCGCGCGGAACCTCGTAGGACTCGAGCTGCTCCTCGCGCGCGAGGGCCTGCAGGGAGTCGAGCACGGTGGCGGTGTCGGCTCCGTCGGCGGGCACGACCACGGCGAGGAGGTAGGACCGCTCGCCGCTGCCGTGCAGATGGATCTGGTCGACGGCGTCGGCGGACGCGTAGATCGACTCCAGGCGCGAGAGGGCGACGAACTCGCCCTGCGCCAGTTTCAGCACGTTCTTGCGGCGATCGACGTACACGAGATGGTCCGGCTCCGTCTCCGCGACCACGTCCCCGGTGCGGTAGAAGCCGTCCGCACTGAACATCTCGGCCGTCACGTCCGGCCGCTTGTAGTAGCCGGGCACGAGGGAATCGGTCTTGAGGAGAAGCTCACCGCGCGGGTAGGGGCGGTCGGTCACCGCGTACCCGAGCTCCGGAACGTCGTCGAGGCGGTACTCGAGCACCGGCGGCCGCTGGACGACGCCGTCGAACAACACCATGCCGGCCTCGGTGGAGCCGTAATTGTTCTGCACCGTCGTGTCCAGGAGTTCGGAGACGAAGTCGATGACCTCGGGGGAGGTCGGCGCGGTACCCACCACTGCGGAGAGGATGCGGCCACCGAGAGTGGTGGATCGCATGTCCTCGAGGACCTCGGCGCGGACGGCGTCCGCGCTCTCGCCGGTGCGGTGCGCCCGGGTCTCGATGCGTCCGAGGGCTGTCTGACGCAGTAGATCGCACACGCGGGGAACCAGCATGGCCACGGTCGGCCGGGCGAGTGCGTAGTCGTCGAGAAGCGTGGACAGATCGCTCGAACTCGCGAAGTACACGATGCCGCCGGCTGCCAGGGTCGTGAACACCACCGCGCGCCCGGCGAGATGGCTCATGGGCAGGTAGTCCAGCGTGATCGCACCGGGTCGCCCGGCCTCGTCGGACTCCGCGCTCTGGTCGTACCAGTGGGACTTCGACCACAGGCGCGAGACGATGCGCTGGGTGTGGATGGCGCCCTTCGGGGTCCCGGTACTGCCGGAGGTGTAGATCAACGTGGCGATCCGGTCGGGATCGACGGCCTCGGGGCCGGCGAGCCGGGGGAGAGTGCGACCGCGTGCGATCGCCTCCCGCAGTGTCTCGATCGCGAGCACCGTGCCCGGTGCGGATCGTCGAGCCTCGGCGAGACGGTCCTCGTCGTCGTTCACACGGTCGTCGTGGTCGAGGACGACGATGCGGCGGATGCTCGGGCACTCGGCGGCCACAGCCGTGGCGGTGGACAACTGTTCGTTGTCGACGACGAGTGCGACAGGCTCGACCTCGGCGGCGATGTCGGCGAGGCGTCCGGGAGCGGCGCCGGACTGGAGGGGAACGGCAACGGCACCGATCCGGACCGTCGCCAGTTCGGCGACGACGTAGTCGGCACCGGCGAATCCCAGGGTCGCGACGAAGGTGTCCGGAGTGGCGACGTCGCCGAGTGCGGTCGCGAGATCGAGGGCATCGGACCACAGCGATCCATAGGTGATGGTGTCCATGCGCTGCTGGAGCCGACGCACCCGGCGACCGTCGTCCGCGGGCTCGACGTCGTACGCCCGGCGACCCAGCGCGGGCCGGTCTGCGTAGCGGTCCATGACCACCTCGACCATGGCGTGCAGATCGGGCGTCAGGTCCGCCACCTGTGCCGACACCGCGGGATCGGCGGCCGCGGCGCGCACCTCGGCGTCGGTGTCGAACAGGTGTGCCGCGCGGGCGGCGACAGCGTCGGTCCGTGTGTCTCTTGATGTGATGGTGCTGGTCATGCTGTGTTTCCCCCTCTGATCGACGTCGCGCGGTCCCCGTCGCGCGGTATATCGTTACTCGAAGTAAGAGTAAGCCCTCGCGGACCTCCGGAAACGTGATGTGCGACATAGCGTGCCCGAGATGTCCGGTGCGCCAGAAACTTCCGGGTCCGCGGTGCCGCGATCGATCGAGCGCAGGCGCGGTGCGGGATACTGGGGAAGTGCCGGAGAAGATGCCGACGTCCAGGGTGGCCCGGGGCGCCGAGGTGGGTCGCCTCGTCGCGGGTCGCACGGCGCGTAACGCCACCATGCGAGTACGCATGGCGGGTCGCACCGAGGAACTGCGTGCCGCCCTCACGGCGAAGGAGGCGGTCCGCTCGGCCGAACGGCTGGTGACCGTCCTGGGCGGTCTCCGCGGAGCGGCGATGAAGCTGGGCCAGATGCTGTCGATGCTGGACCTGTCGTTCGTCCCCGACGAGCACCGCGACGAGTTCCACCGCAAGCTCGCCGAGTTGCAGAGCCGCGCGCCCACCGTCTCGTTCGACGACGTGCGCACTGTGATCGAGGCGGATCTGGGCGAGTCGATCGAGTCGCTCTACGCCGAGTTCGACGAGAGCCCGTTCGCCGCCGCGTCGATCGGTCAGGTGCATCGTGCCCGCTTGCACGACGGCCGGGAGGTGGCCGTCAAGGTGAAGTACCCCGGTATCGACGACGCGGTGCGGGCCGACCTGAAGAATCTGTCGTTCTACGTCAAGCTGTTGCCGGCGTCGATCCCGATGCTGTCTTCCCGTGCCGTCGTCGACGAGTTGCGCCGAAACCTCGAGGCGGAACTCGACTACCCGGCGGAGGAGCGGACGCAGCGCCGCGTCGCGGCACTGTATCGGGAGCACCCGCACTTCTTCATCCCGGACACCGTGCCGGAGCGGTGCGGCGCGGCGGTCCTGACGACCGAGTTCGTCGACGCGGTGCCGTTCGACGAGATCCGTGCGATGTCGGCGGAGGTGCGAGACCGGGTGGGTGAGACGGTGTTCCGCTTCTACATCGGGTCTCTGCACACGCTCGGCGAGTTCTGCGGTGACCCCCATCCGGGCAATGTCCTGCTGGCTCGGGACGGGCGCGTCACCTTCGTCGACTTCGGTCTGTACCTGCGGATGAGTCCGGCGGACGTCCGTTTCGAGAGAGAGTGCCTGCGAGCGGCGATCGAGGGGCGCGGAGACGATCTGCTCATCGCCATGTCCGCGCGGGGGATTCTCGACCCCGGCGCCGCCGTGACGGCGAGCGATTGTCTCGACTACGTCTGCGCAGCAGCGGAACTCAGTCTGAACGACGGGTCGGTCACCGTGACGCCAGAGATGGCGGGGGCGTGTTTCGTCCTCGCCGTCGACCCGCGATCGGGCAGTTTCGGCACCATGACCAAGCAGTGGTTGCCGCCCGAGCACGTCTTCTCCCGTCGCGCGGACTTCCTGACGTTCGGCATCCTCGGGCAACTTCGTGCCACCGCGAACTGGGGGCGGATCGCGCGCGAGTGGTTGTACGACGAACCGCCGAGCACCGCCATGGGTGTGGACATCGCCGCATGGCAGCCACCGCCCGCGTGAGGGAACGCATCCTCGCGGCGGCGGTGCGACGCCTCGAGCTCGGTGGTTTCGACGGCGTGACCATCAGTTCCGTGGCCGACGAGGCCGGTGTCTCCCGCCCGACGGTGTACGCGCACTTCGGTACCCGCGACGCCCTGGTGTCGGACGCGTTGCAGGACGTGAGTTCGCGTGTCATCGGGTCCGTCGTGTCCGCGGTCGGCGAGCGGGAGTCGGTGTCCGAGTTCGTCGTCGAGGCCATGGTCGCCGCGCGTGCGGCGTTCCGGTCGTCGCCGGCGTTGGCGCCGCTGGTGCATCCCGGCCGTGGAACGGTGATCTACGACGGATCCGCCTTCGGGATCGACGCGCTGAGCCTGACGCGGTCCTTCCTCACGCCTCTGGTGGGAGCGCCCGCCGAGGCCGGCGGCGACCTCGACGAAGTCGCCGACCTCTGCATCCGCATGTTCCTGTCCGTGGTGCAGTTCGACAGCGAGGCGACCCGCTCCGACGACGCGCTCCGGGGCTATCTGCGCCGCCGCCTCGTGCCGGTCCTCGACCTGCCCGGCGCGTGACCCACCCGGCCGAGACCCTCCCGGACTTGACAATCTTTACGGGTATGTCAAAGGTGTAAACCCTCCGGGGGGACAAGCAGATCCGGACTGCCCAGCAGTGCGCTCACGAGGCGTGGGGCTCACATCATCCGCATCTCGCGCATCGGGGACTCATGCCATCGTTCGACCGTCGATCCTTCCTGTCCGCATCCGCCGCCTCGGCCGTGGCCGCCACGCTCGCGGGAGTGCTTCGACCTGCTCTCGTGAACGCCGTTCCGGCGGGGACCGACGGTTCCGGGCCGGTTCCACCCGACTTCCCGCCGGGAATTCCGCTGTTCCGGCAGCGGTACCAGAATTGGTCGAAGGAGATCGTGGTCGACGCGGTGTGGACGTGTTCGCCGCGATCCGCCGACGACGTGGTGACGCTCGCGAACTGGGCTCACGCCTCCGGTCACCGGCTGCGGCCGCGCGGCGCGATGCACGGGTGGACCCCGTTCACCATCGAGAACGGCGAGAACCTGGACCGGGTCGTGCTCGTGGACACCATGACCGCGCTGACCGGTGTCACCGTGGACACCGCGTCGTCCACCGTCACCGCCGGTGCCGGCGCGACTCTGTCCGACGTCCTCCAGGCGCTGGAGGACCACGGTCTCGGATGGTCGAGTGTGCCCGCGCCGGGGGTTCTGTCCATCGCGGGCGCTCTGGCTGTCGGGGCGCACGGCGCCGTGGTACGCGCAGTGGGAGAACAGGTTCCGATCGGTTCGTCGTCGGGATCCTTGAGCAATCTGGTGACCTCGATGACGGTGGTCGCGTGGAACGGGACCGGGTACGCACTGCGGACCGTCGCCCGGTCGGAGGCCGACGCGCCGGATCTCGCGGTCCATCTCGGCCGAGCGTTCGTCACCGAGGTGACGATGCAGGCGCATCCGGCGACTCCTCTGCGATGTGAGAGCATCACCGATATCGGCTGGGCGGAGTTGTTCGGAGCGCCGGGGGCACCGGGGCGTACGTACGTAGATTTCCTGGACCGGTCCGGCCGCGCGGAGGCGATCTGGTACCCGTTCACCGACACTCCGTGGCTCAAGGTGTGGACGCCGACTCCCGTGCGACCGCCGTCCTCCCGCGAGGTCGACGGACCGTACAACTACACGTTCTCCGACACCCTCCCGGAAGCGGTGTCCGACGCGATCGGTGCTGTCGTGTCCGGGCGGACGGAACTGACGCCCGCGTTGGGTCAGGTGTTCCTCGCGACGACGGTGGCGGGGCTCGCGGCCACGGGGTCGTCGGACATCTGGGGAGCGCCGAAGAACACGCAGTTCTACATCCGTCCGAGCACACTGCTCCTGACGGAGGGCGGCGGTGCGGTGATCACGGCTCGCGCGAACGTGGCTGCGGTCCTGCACGACTTCACCCGCTGGTTCCGAGAGCGCACCGAGCACTACGCGTCCCTGAGGCAGTTCCCGATCAACGGCCCAGTCGAGATCCGGTGCTGTGGTCTCGACCAGGGCTCGGACGTCCTCGTCGACTCGGCCGGCCCGCCGACGATCTCGGCCATGCGTCCGGTACCCGATCGTCCCGAGTGGGACACGGCGGTGTGGCTCAACGTGCTGGGCATTCCGGGAACGCCCGGGATGTTCGCGTTCTATCGCGAGATGGAGCAGTGGATGCGAGAACGTTTCGACGGTGCCGATGCGGTGTTCCGGCCGGAGTGGTCCAAGGGGTGGGCGTTCGACGAGGACCGCCCCTACCGAGACGTGCAGGCGCTCACGGCCACCATCCCCGACTCGTTCCGCGACGGGTACTCGGGCGAGCGGGACTGGGACTCCGTCGTCGGCACCGTCGACCGACTGGACCCGCACCGCGTGTTCGGCAATGCCTTCCTCGACCGATTCGTCCGGTGACGTGGTGATGCGGGCCACAGGAGCGGCGAGAACGTTGACGTGGGTAAGGATCGGTGCCTAGTTTAAAACAGCTGTTTCAAACTAGCTGAGAAGAGACGCGACCCATGTCCTCACCCATCGCTGCCACGGCCGAGACGGAGGAGACCGGAACCGGACGCATCGTCGCGGTACTGGCCTTCGCCGGCATCACGGTCGCCCTGATGCAGACGCTGATCATCCCGCTGGTTCCCCAGCTCCCCGCTCTGGTGAACGCCTCGGCCGCGAACACCGCGTGGGCCATCACGGCCACCCTGCTGGCGGGTGCGGTCGCCGTTCCCGTGACCGGCCGACTCGGCGACATGGTGGGCAAGCGGCGCATGCTGCTGGTCAGCCTGGCGCTGCTCGTCGCCGGATCGGTGGTCGGTGCCCTTGCGAACAGCCTCGTGCCCCTCGTCGTGGGGCGGGCACTGCAGGGTCTCGCCGCCGGTGTGATTCCCCTCGGCATCAGCGTGATGCGGGACGTGTTGCCTCGCCACAAGCTTCCCGGTTCGATCGCGCTGATGAGTGCGTCGCTCGGAGTGGGCGGCGCCCTGGGTCTTCCGGCCGCGGCGATCATCGCCGAGTACGCGGACTGGCATTTCCTGTTCTGGACGGCGGCTGCGCTCGGCGCACTGGTGGCGGTCGCCGTGGTCGTCGTCGTTCCCGAGTCGACGGTGCGCACCGGCGGCACGTTCGACATCGGTGGAGCGCTCACGCTGTCGGTCGCCCTGGTGACCCTGCTGCTCGGGATCTCGAAGGGTTCCGACTGGGGGTGGAGCAGCGCGTCGATCCTCGGCCTGCTGCTGGTGTCCGTCCTCGCGTTCGCGGCGTGGATCGTGTGGGAACTGCGCACTCCCCAGCCACTGGTGGACCTGCGGGTCTCGCTGCGGCGGCAGGTGCTGTTCACCAACGCCGCGTCGATCATGCTCGGTTTCGCGATGTTCGCACTCAGTCTCGTTCTGCCGCAGATCCTTCAGTTGCCCGCCGCGACCGGTGTCGGCCTGGGTCAGTCGATCCTCGTCGCGGGCCTGGTGATGGCGCCGTCCGGACTGATCATGATGGCCGTCGCGCCGGTGTCCTCGCGCATCACTACCACGCGCGGACCGAAGATCACGCTCATGGCCGGCGCGGCGACGGTTGCCGTCGGCTACCTGCTGGGCATCGTGATGATGGGCGCGGTGTGGCAGCTGATCGTGGTCTCGCTCGTCATCGGTGCGGGCATCGGACTGGCGTACGGAGCGATGCCCGCCCTGATCATGTCGGCGGTGCCCGCCTCCGAGACAGCGGCGGCCAACAGCTTCAACACGCTGATGCGGTCCCTCGGAACGTCGTTCGCCAGTGCGGTCGCGGGGGTCGTTCTCGCGTCGATGACCGTGTCGTTCGGATCCACCGCGGTGCCGTCCGAGGCCGCCTTCCGGATCACCATGGCCATCGCCGCCGGCGCGGCGATCCTCTCGGTCGTACTCGCCTCCTTCCTTCCGCGTCACCAGGACGGCGAGGGCGAGGCGTCGGAGGTCGTCGGAGGTGCCGTCACCGACCGGGCCACCGAGACGGTGGAATGAGCCAGGCCCGGTCGACGCGAGCCCCGTCCGCGCGCTCCGAGGTGACGCGCGAGGCGATTCTGGGTGCCGCTGAGCGGCTGTACGCGGAGAACGGTGTCGTGTCGGTGTCGAACCGTCAGGTCGGCGACGCGGCGGGGCAGAGCAACAGCGCCGTGGTCGGTTACCACTTCGGCAGCAAGGAGGATCTCGTCCGCGCGATCGTCGTCCGCCGGACGGGCGACGTCGAACGGATCCGCTCCGGCCACGTCGCGGCGATCGGAGAGGGTGCCGACCTGCGAGCGTGGGTGTCGGCACTGGTCCTGCCGTCGACGCAGTACTTCGCCGAGCTCGGCGCCCCCACCTGGTACGCGCGCTTCGCCTCCCAGGTCATGACGGACCCGGTGCTGCGGCCGATCCTGGTGGACGAGGCACTGTCCTCGGCGACGCTGCGAGAGACGGTGGCCGGCGTAATCTCGTGTCTGCCCCCGATTCCTGCCGACGTCCGCTCGGCCAGAGGGGCCATGGCGCGCACTCTGCTGACGCACGTGATGGCCGAACGAGAGGCGGAGTTCGCCGCGTCGGGCGCCGATCCGACGGCGTACTGGACCGCGTGCGGCATCGACCTCGTCGACGCCATCGTGGGGATCTGGTCCGCTCCTGCCTCCCGCTGACGTCGCGACGCGTCGTCAGCGGGCTCGCCGCGCCGACGACCGGGCACCCGTCGACCTAGACTTTCCGGATGCAGACTGCCGGGAACAGGCTCGAGCGACGGAAGGCGCGCACGCGCCAGGCTCTCGTGGACGCCGCGCGCGAGATGATCGCCGACGGGCGTTCCTCCACCGCGAGCATCGCCGACATCACGGCCGCCGCCGACGTCGGGTTCGGGAGCTTCTACAATCACTTCGAGGACAAGCCCGCACTCTTCGCCGCTGCCGTGGAGCAGGTTCTCGAGCAGATGGGGGAGACGCTCGACGGAGTCTCGCCGCGCTCGGACGATCCGGTGCAGATCTTCTGCGACGCCGTCAGGCGGACCGGTCGTGCCGCCGTATCGCATCGTCAGGCCGCGGAGATCGTCGACCGGTCGGGGTTCGCGTTGCTCGACGCGCCCGGTGGTCTCGGGCCGCGGGCCCGCCGGGATCTCGCGGCGGCGGTGGACGCCGGACGACTCGAGATCGAGGACCTGTCTCTCGCGACGGCGATGACGGCGGGTGTGCTGTTCGCCCTGGTGCACCGGTGGCTCGAGGACCCGGGCTCCGTCGACGATCGCCGGATCGACGACGCAGCGGAGCGGCTGCTGGTGATGCTAGGAACGGACCCCGACACCGCTCGGGCAGTGGCGCACACGGACCTGGAGATGCCACAGATCTCCTGACGATTCGGGACCGTCCCGACCCTGCGACGTCTTCCCGTGACGGCGAGTACCTGATAACCTCTGTCACAGTTAGTCACGGAGATGTACCCGCCCACGGAAGGACGACGCCATGACCAGCACACTCGACCCGGAACTCACCGTCTCGGACGCCGAGGACGTGTCTGCTCGGCTGCTCGATTCCGTCGCAGCGCTCTCGTACGACCCCATGCAGGAGGTCGACTGGGAGGCTCCTCTCGACCCGGAGCAGTTCGGCCTCAATCCTGAGTGGAGCACCCTCTACGGCACTGATCTGTGGAAGGAGATGACGCCCGAACAGCGCGTCACCCTCACCCGCCACGAGGTCTGCTCGATCATGAGCACCGGCATCTGGTTCGAGATGATCCTGCAGCAGATGGTCCTGCGTGATCAGTACTGCAGCGACTCGTCGTCCTCGGACTTCCAGTTCGCGCTCACCGAGATCGCCGACGAGTGCCGCCACTCCCTGATGTTCGCCAAGGCGTGCCGCACCATGGGCATCAAGGCGTATGTCCCGCGCCGGCTCAGCATCGAGCTCGGTCGTGGCTTCAAGACCCTCGCCGTGTCGGAGGCCGCCTACGGCGGCATCCTCGTCGCCGAGGAAGTGCTCGACGTCATGCAGCGCGACTGGATGCGCGGCGAGAACGTGCTCCCGTTGGTGCGCACCACCAGCAAGATCCACGTCGTCGAGGAGTCGCGGCACATGACGTTCGCGCGTCAGCAGATGCGCGAGAACATGGCGGGAATCTCCGCCGCCCGCCGTAAGTCCGCGGCCCTGCTCATCGCCATCGCCGCCCGAGTCATCGTGTCCAACATGGTGAACAAGGACGTCTACGCCGCGGCCGGTCTCGACCGGGACCGTGCCGTGCGCGAGGCGAAGAACAACACGCACCACCACGTCATGATGCGCACGAGCAGCCAGCACCTGATGGCGTTCCTCAGCGACTGTGGACTGCTGACCAAGCCCGCTGCGGCCGTCTACCGCACCATCCACATGGTCTGACGCTCCCATGGCCTTCGCGATCACCCAGAACTGTTGCAACGACGCATCGTGTCTGTCGGTCTGTCCGGTCAACTGCATCCACCCGACGCCGGACGAGCCGGACTTCGGCAAGACCGACCTGCTGTACATCGATCCGCGGTCCTGCATCGACTGCGGCGCCTGCGCGGACGCGTGCCCGGTGGACGCGATCACGCGGGTGTCGCGGCTGTCGCCGTCGCAGGCGATCTACGCGGAATTGAACGCCGACTACTACCGGGACCGGCCGGTCGATCATGCATGGGGCGCACCGACGTTCCCGCCGGCGGACATAGGCTCCGTGTCGCTGAAACGGGTCGCCGTGGTGGGAACCGGGCCGGCCGCCTGCTACACCGCGACGGCGCTCCTGCGGCAGACCGATGCCGCGGTGACCTTCTTCGACAAGCTGCCCGTGCCGGGTGGTCTCGCGAGATACGGTGTGGCACCGGATCATACGAGTACCCGGCGCATCGGTGAACACTTTCGGTCGCTGTTCGTGCACTCGCGCGTGACGATGCGCCTCGGCGTCGAGGTCGGGGTCGACGTCACGGTGGAGGAACTCTCGCGGACCTTCGACGCGGTGGTCTACGCGGTGGGTGCCGATCAGGACAGGCAGCTTCCCCTCGAGTCCGAGGTCGTCCCGATGAGTGCCCGCACCCTCGTCGGCTGGTACACCGGTCACCCCGACGTCCCCGCCGACGCCGTGGATCTGCGCGGCGTGACGCGCGTCGTCGTGATCGGCAACGGGAACGTGGCGCTCGACGCGGCGCGAATTCTGACAGCTCCCGTCGAGGACCTCGTGGACACGGACATCTCGGCCCACGCGCTCGCGGCGCTACGGGACAGTGCGGTGCGGGAGGTCACCGTGCTCGGTCGACGCGGTCCCGAGGTCGCCGCCTTCACCCGGTCCGAGTGCCAGGCGCTCGTCGATCGCACATCGGTGCCCGTTCTGGTCGCGGGCGACGACGATCTCTCCTCGGTCCTGGCGGCGCTGCCGCTGTCCGCGTCCGCTGCACCGCTCGCCGCCGCACCGCGCGCCGACGAGGCCGAGACGGGTGACGGCGCGCCGCGCATCGTCTTCTCGTTCGGGCGCGCACCGGTGGCGGTACGCCCGGGAGCGCTCGACGTCCGCGGATCCGGCACGTCCGACGCGGGGATCGCGAGCTCGATTCCCGCCGATCTGGTGCTGCAGGCGACCGGGTATCGCGGGTCCGCCCTGCCCGGACTTCCCTTCGACGTGGACCGCGGAACCGTGCGCAACGTCGAGGGTCGCGTCGTGGACTCCGAGGACCGCCCGGTGGCCGGGGCCTACGTCGTGGGATGGGCCAAGCGTGGCGCCACGGGGGGTATCGGCGACAACAAGCTCGATGCCGAGCGCACCGTCGAGCTGATGCTCGCGGACTCCCTCTCCGCAGCCACGTCGTCGCGTCGCGAGACGGCCGGCAGACGACCATTGTTCGGCCGCGCCGGCCGATAGGCGAGCCGTTCCCGCGCTCCACTCCCGGGTCTCCAGCAGCCCCGGACCGTACCTCTCGGGAGGTGTGGTCCGGGGCTGACTGCGTTCCGAGGTGTCGGTGTGGCGCTGTGAGAGCGCCCGAGTGGCCGTCGTGGAGCGCGAATTCGCCACGAATCGCCGACCCGCCGTTCGTGGCTTTTCACGAAATTCAGTCTGCTTCGTCGGTGCAGTTCTACGAGGAGTCACCAAAGCGACCCGGAATACGAACGGGTAACTCGGATATAGGTTGTCGTAACGGGTCAATGACCTGCGGTTCGTTCTCGGGCCTCGAAAAGGGCACATCCGTCGCACGTCACCGATTTCGGGGCGGAATCCACTTTTTGCTCGGGAAGCGGGACAATAAGTGTGTGGATTCGTCGTCCGGCGAGTCCGTGGTCTGTTGGTCGGGGCGCCGGACGGCGATCCGACAACTCTGTCCGAGAGGTGTCCGATGTCGACGACTCTGCTCGCCCCCACCCGCCTGATCACACAAGGGAGCACGCGCCTTGCAGATCGTGATAGTGGGACCGTTCTGGTGATGAGTTCCCCGTCCGCCGATCGTGGGCTCTGGGACGAGTACCTCGCCTGCGCCACGCGGTCCTACGAGCGCCACGGAGTGGGCGTCGCGCTCGACGTCGAGAGCGTCGCCGACGGTGCGGACACCGCTGTGTTCTACGCGGCCGTGGACCGTGCGGGGCAGGTCGTCGCCGGCGTCCGCGGCCAGGGCCCGTACCTCAGCGTGGACCAGTCGCACGCTCTGGTGGAGTGGGAGGGCAACGCCGCTCGGCCCGACGTCGCGGAACTCATCCACGGTCGACTGCCCGCCGGTGTCGTGGAGATGAAGACCGCGTTCGTCTCCGCGGACGCCGAGCATCCCGGTGCGCTCTCCGCGCTGCTGTCCCGTACGGCGCTGCCCACGATGGTCTTCACGGGCGCCCGGTACGTCATGGCCACGGCGGCCGATCACGTGCTGCGACGGTGGGAGTCCGGCGGCGGCCGCGTGGCCGAGAACATCGCCCCGGCCGCGTACCCCGACGAGCGCTACCGGACCCGCATGATGTGGTGGGACCGGTTCTCGATCATGGACGACGTGACCGAGGACGTGTGGGCACGCATCACTCGCGAGACGGAGGTGCTGACGGGCCGCGATCTGGTTCTGGCGGCGTGATCGCCGGGGTCACCGGTACCAGTCGGCGAGCCACCGAGCGCAACGTCACTGCCGCCGCGAGCGGCAGGACCGCCGCGGCCGCCCACGGAACCGCCTCGCCTGCAGGCGTGTCCGGCATCGCGTCGATGATCGCGCCGAGCGCGACCGACCCCACGAGCACCCCGATCCCGCCCAGCGAGGCCAGCAGACCGTAGTACGAGCCCGTGCTGCGCTCCCGCGCCATCCGCGGGACCAGGTCGCGCGCGAACGGCATGGCGATCATCTGACCTACCGTCAGCAGCACGACGAACGCGGCGGGCCCCACGAGCCCTGCGGCACCCTCGGTGCCGAGCAGTGCGGCCACGGCCGCCGCGGCGAACGCGGTCGCCATGACGGCGAAACCCAGTGGGAGCACACCTACCAGCGGGAACCGGCGCAGTGCTCGGGTCACGCTCATCTGCCCGGCGACGACGAGTGCCGACGCCGCGGCGAAGAACCATCCCAGTGGTGCCTGCGATCCCCACACCTGCTCGACCCGCAGCGGCAGCAGGAGATAGAGCTGGTTGTACGCGACGAGCTGCGCGCTCATCGCGGCGGCGAAGACGAGGAACAGACGGTTGCGGGCGATCTCCCGCCAGTCGTCGAGCCAGGTGTCCGTGGTCGACTCGGCGCGTCGAGCTGGCAGCAGCACCACGTGCGCGAGCGTGATGACGACGAAGACCCCGGCCGCGACGAGGCAGGTCAGTCGGAAGTCCACCGCGAGCAGCGCGGAGCCCAGCAGCGGACCGGTGAACGCGCCGATCTGGCCGAACACGGTGAACAACGCGAACGCGTCCAGGCGGGACTGGCCACCCGCGCGTTCACCCTCGCCCGCTTCCAGCGCCACCGCGCTCTCGACGGCCGGCGAGAACAGCGCCGCGGCCACGCCGGTGAGCGCCGTGGCTGCGAGGACGGCCGGAAGGCTCTGGGCCAGAGCCAGTCCCACGAATCCGAGGACGCGCAGGACGCAGCCCGTCAGCACCACCGGTTTGACGCCGAGGCGGTCCGCCAGCGTTCCGCCGACGACGAAGAGTCCCTGCTGCGAGAACGTGCGGACTCCGAGCACGACACCGACCAGCGCGGCGCCGAGACCGAGGTCGGACGTCAGGTGCACGGACAGGTACGGCAGCACCATGAAGAAGCCGATGTTGAAGGCCATCTGCGTGAGGACGAGCAGTCTCACGGTGGGCGTGGCCGCACGGAGGTCGTGCCAGGGGAGCACTCGACCGCGGCGAGACGCCCTCAGCACGCGGAGACCGGGGTGGGACGGTCGGCCTGCGCGGCGGGACCGTCGGTGGACCGACGCCCACGGCGGGACCGGACGGCACTCGACATCGAGACCGCCGTGACCGACAGCAGTACGAGGCTCACCAGGGGCGCGAGGGCCACCCAGGGCGCCCGCTCCACCGTGGACACCCCGTCGGCCAGCACGAGACCCCAGTCGGGACTGGGTGGTTGCGGTCCGAGCCCCAGGAAGCCCAGGGCGGCGAGTGCCAGGGCGATACCCGGCAGCCGCACCACCCCGTGACGCAGAACGGCGGGACCGACCGCCGGCAGCACCGACCCGAACAGCACGCGCAGTCGACCCGCGCCGAGGGTGGGCAGGACGGCGACGTACGGCCTGGCCGCGACCTCGGCCGACAGCGCTGCAGTGTGCGCGGCCAGGGGTGCCCACGAGACCAGCAGGACAGCCACGGCTGCCGCCGCGGCGCCGGGGCCCACGACGGAGGCGACGATCACGCCGGCGATGACCGGTGGCGCGGCGTTGGTCACCTCGATCGGACCGGTGAACACCGATGCCGCCGAACCGAGAATCAGACCCACCAGCACACATCCCAGTGCGACCGTCGCGGACACGGTGACGGTGTGCGCCGCACCGTGAGCGACGCGGGCGAGCACGTCGCGTCCCGACGCGTCGGTGCCGAAGGGATGCGCGAGGGACGGTGGCAGGAACTTGCCTCGCGTGGTGGCGAACGGGTCGCGGGGCAGGCCGACGAGCACCATGGTGCCCAACGCACTCGCGGCGACGGCGGGCACGGCGAGCGGGAACCGACCCACGGCGACTCGTGCGGTGGGTACCGGGACGGCGTGATCGTGCACCGACCGGCCGAGCAGTGCCCGGCGGGCGGCCTGCGCGGCCACACCGATGAACACGCTGACCCCCATGAGCAGCAGGATGTCGGCCTGCAGCGCCGGAAGGTCCTGCGACTGAGCGTGTCCGAGCATCGATCGTCCGATCCCGGGGATGGCGAAGACGCGTTCGACCGCGACAGCTCCACCGAGCAGACCCACCATCACGAGGGCGATCTGGGACGTGAGCGACGAGGCCGCGCGACGCAGCACCGCACGGGCGAGCGTGCCGCGGTCCACGTCGGCGACCGTCCACGTGGTCACCCATGCCTCGGTGAACGACACCGACACGGCATCGGCGAGCAGACGGCCGAGCAGCCCGCCGGCCGGGAGACCGAGTGCGAGAGCCGGGAGGATCGCCGAGGTCGGGCCGGTCCAGCCGTAGGACGGGAGCGACAGCCACACACTGCCGACGATCACCGCGACGGACGCCAGCAGGAACTCCGGCACCGAGGTGAGAACCGAGGCGCCGACACCCGACGAGCGGGTGGGCCGCCCCCGTAGCCCGGCGCGCAGTGCCGGAGCCACGATCACCGTCGCCACCGCACAGGCCACCGCGAGGGCGAACCCCATCAGGGTCGTCGAGACGGCGAGCGCGTCGAGGGCGCCGGGAAGGACGGGCCTGCCGGTGTTCCACGACGTGCCGAGATCGCCCCGCAGAACTCCGCCGAACCACCTGCGCAGCAGCGTGATCGGACCCGCATCGAGTCCCAGATCGGCGCGGATCGCGGCGAGTGCGGCGGGTGTCGGCTCCTGGTCCGCGGAGCGCGCACGCAGGATCGACAACGCCGGGTCGCGGCCCGACAGCCACGGCAGCAGTGCGACCACCACGATCACGCCCGCGACGGACAGCAGGCGAGAGGCGGAGACGAGGACGCGGCCGGACGTCATCCGACCGTGGTCTCGGTGGTGACCAACATCCGTTCCCGCGGATCGCGCGCTGCACCCGACACCGACGCGGCCTCACCCTGCACGACGCGCTCGTGCAGCATCGGCACCACCGCATCGCGCTCGAGTATCAGCCGCTCCGCCTCGAGGACGGCGGCTCGGCGCGCTGCTCCCGGCTCGGTCGCCGAGGCGGTGGACAGAGCGGCGTCGACGGCGGGGTCGCAGAACTGCGCGATGGTGAAGGAACCGGCGCAGGCGAAGTCGGAGTACAGGTAGGCGACGGGGTCACCCGAGTCGAGCACGGTCGCCCGCGACAGGACGAACGCATCGAACGCGCCGGCGAGAGCATCTGCCTCGATGAACTGGTACTCCCGGACCACCTGCTCCACCACGAAACCGCGGGCCTCGAGCTCCTGCTGCAACAACACCGCCACCTCGGGCAGTTCCGCGCGATCGGTGAAGGTGCCCAAGGTGATCCGTCGCCCCGCGGGATCGCCGGCCGGGGCGGTCGTGCGTGCGGGCCGGTCCGCCGTCCACGGCAGGGCGGGACCCAGCAGTCCGCGGGCCACGTCGGCGCGGTCCTCGTAGACCTGGTCGACGAGTCGATCGGCGTCGACGGCCTCCCGCGCTGCGGCGCGCATCGACGGGTCGGCGAAGGCGCCCGTCCTGTTGTTCAGGTAGAGGGTGTTGGTGCGCGGCATGGGCACCTCGTGCACGAGAGCCGGATCGACCAGCGCCGCCTGCGACACCGGCACCGCCTCCACGATGTCGGCGGTACCGTTCCGCAGCGCCGCGGCCCGGGCCGTGCCGTCGGGGACGAAACTCACGTCGATGCCCATGGCCTTCGCCGGACCACCCCAGTAGTCGTCGTTGCGATCGAGTGTCGCCGTGGACGTGCCGTCGACGGCGGTGAGCACGAACGCACCGGTGCCGTGTCCGACGGGATCGACGGGACCACCGCCCGCGTACGCGCCCGGCGAGAGGATGGCCAGCTGGGGGCTCGACAGTCGTTGCGGTACCAGCGGATCCACCGTCGCGGTGCGCACGGTCACGGTGTCCGTGCCGTCCGCCTCGACGGTCATGTCGACACCGTCGAGAATGCGGGGCTTCGGCGAGGCGGTGGTGGCCGCGGTGAGTGCGGTGACCACCGCGGCGGCGTCGAGCGGCGTCCCGTCGTGGAACCGGACGTCGGGCCGCAGGTCGATGCTCCAGGTCGTGTCGTCCACGCGAGTCCATGAGGTGGCGAGGGCAGGCTGTGCCTCGCCGAGATCGTCCAGTACGACGAGGGTCTCGGCCGTCGACCATCGGGACAACTTGAAGGCGTCGTCGCTCAGCGGGGTCAGCCCGGAGCGCGGCGGCTGCAGCATCGCCACACGCACTCGGCCGCTCCCGTCGTCGGCGGACGGTGATGCCGCGAAACAGCCGGACAGCGCGAGCACCGACACGGTGAGAACGGCGGAGAGGGGCAGCATTCGGCGGGGGGACCGCATCATGGGCATTCTTTCGAGGGAAGGTCGGACGGAACGAACTACAGGTGCGCGCGGACGGGAAGACGAGGTACCGCATCGACCAGGGCGCGGGTGTGGGTGTGCTGCGGGGACCCGAGAACCGTGGTGGTGCAGCCAGTCTCGACGATCACGCCGTCGGCCATGACCAGAAGACGGTCACTCGTGCGGGCGGCGACGGCGAGATCGTGCGTCACCAGCAGCGACGCGGTGCCGTCGCGGTCGCACACGGTCTCGAGGACATCCAGGACGAGATCTCGCAGGGGCAGGTCGAGTCCACTGACCGGTTCGTCGGCGACGAGGTAGCGGGGTCGGCACGCGAGGGCGCGAGCGATGGCCACCCGTTGTCTCTGGCCGCCCGAGAGCTCACCGGTGCGGGCGCCGACCATCGACGCGGCCACCTCCACCGAGTCCAGGGCCGCGAGGGCGCGAGCGCGGTGATCGCCCTCGCACCGCAGCCACCGCAGCGGTGCGGCGACCGAGTCGAGCACGGTGCGACGCGGGTCCAGTGAGGAACCGGGATCCTGCGGAACGTACTGCACCTCGCGGCGGAACCAGCGGGTCGAGCGGGCCGGTCCCGGCCGGATCGCGGCGCCGTCGAGTGTCACCTCGCCGGAGTCGGGTGTCTCCATCGCCAGCAGCATCCGGAGCAGGGTCGACTTGCCCGAGCCGGAGGCGCCGACGAGTGCGATTCGCTCCGAGGGCGCGAGGGAGACGGTGACGTCGTCGACCGCGAGCGTGTGTCCGTCGTACCGGCGCGTCAGTGCGCGGCCGTGCAGACCGGGAGATCCCGACGTCACGATGCGACCGGGGCGGAGTGCAGCGCCGCGTCGGCGGACCGTGCGCGCGAGACGAGCCTCGCCGTGACGGGATGGCGCGGTGCTGCGAGAATGTCTGTGACGGTGCCTGTCTCGATGATAGTTCCCCGGTCGGCGACCACGACGCGGTCGCAGAGAGCGGCGGCGACGGCTAGGTCGTGCGTGACGAACAGCAGGGCGGGTCCTCGATCGCCGCCGGTCGCGGCGACGAGAGTCGCGACGACGGTGCTCTGGCTGACCACGTCGAGTGCCGTGGTGGGCTCGTCGGCCACGATCACCGGGGCGTTCGAGGCCAGAGCCATCGCGATGCAGACACGCTGACGCTGCCCGCCGGAGAGCTGGGCCGGACGCGCTGCCGCGATGCGCTCGGGATCGGTGAAAGCCATGCCCCGCAACAGTTCCTCTCGATCGGCACGTCGCCGACTCGCCTCGCCGCGATGGCGCAGTGCGAGATCGAGCTGCCGTCCGACGGTGCGGAAGGGGGCGAGTGCGGACGACGCGTCCTGGAAGACCATCGCCGCCCGGGCGTCACGGGGACGGCGGGGGACGGGCGTGCCCGCCACGTCGTGACCACCGATGCGCACGTGACCGGCGACGACCAGGTCGGGAGGAGTGACGCCGACGACGGCGGATGCGATCACGGATTTCCCGGAGCCGGACGCGCCGACCAGTGCGACACGGTGTCCCGCAACGACATCGAACGAGATGCCGGTCACGAGCGTGGTGACGCCGACCCGGACGGTCAGGTCCTCGACCTCGAGCACGGTGGTGTTCCTCCGCCTTCTGTCGATACTGATAATCGTTGTCGTCGAGACAGTAGGGGTTCGTGACGATGGGGGCAAACCGGCCGACGTCGCCCGTCCGATCCGACAACGGTTGTCGGTAACGCTATGATCGCTGCACGTCGTCCTCGCAGGCGATCCACCGTCACCGATCCGCAGCTGCTCGCAGTGCGGTGCAGAGGGAGTCCCACCATGATGTTTCCCGTCATCGCCAAGGCGGCGTCCACCGTCGTGACCGGGGTCGTGGGCGTCGCGGCCTACAACGGTGTGAAGAAGGTCGTCGAGCGTGCACCGCTGCGCGAGGCTGCCGTCCGGGTCACCGAGGTGAGCCTGCGGGGGGTGCGCAAGGCGGAGGTCAAGGCCGAGTCCGCCCGTCTCGCGGTCTCCGACGTGGTCGCCGAGGCGAAGGATCGCATGGGTGAGGAGGTGCGGCCCCCGGCGGCGTCCGACGTCGGTCACGGCCACGACCACTGAGCGCCGACGTGAGCACCGCGGTCGCCGCTCGCACGGACACCGATCCCGCCGAGACGCCGACACCCGCAGCACCCGAGGTCCTGTCCCACGGCGCCGGCAGGATGCGCGTCCGACTCGACTGGATCGCCGGCAGTGACGTCCGCGCGGTCGCGGTCGAGGACTTTCTCGACGCCGTTCCCGGTGTCCGCGCCGTGCACGCGTTCCCTCGGACGGCGTCCGTCGTCGTCTGGTACTCCCGCTCCCGTACCGACGCCGCGTCGGTGCTGGCCGCGCTGACGGCCGTACCCGCGGCGACCGCGCTCACGCCGGGCCAGGCCGCGGTGCGCACACCACGGTCGGCAGACGTCGGTACCGGCGAGCTGCTGCGCATGACGGTGGGCGGAGCGGCCCTGGTCCTGCTGGGCCTGCGCCGGTACGCGCTGCGCCGACCTCCCGTGCTGGGCCCCACCAGTCGGCTCGTCGCCACCGGGGTCACCGTCTTCACCGGCTATCCCTTCCTGAAGGGCGCCGTGCGGTCCCTCACGGGAGGCCGCGCGGCCGGAACGGACGCCCTGGTGTCCGCGGCGACGGTCGCGAGCCTCGTCCTGCGTGAGAACGTCGTCGCCCTCACCGTGCTGTGGCTGCTGAACATCGGCGAGTACCTCCAGGAGTTGACGCTGCGCCGCACCAGGCGTGCCATCTCGGATCTGCTCAGCGGCACCCACGACACCGCGTGGATCCGGACCGGTGACGGTGCCGAGGTCTCCGTGGACATCGACTCGCTCGAGGTCGGCGACGAGGTCGTGGTGCACGATCACGTCGGAGTCCCGGTCGACGGCACCGTGATCGAGGGCGACGCCGTCGTCGACCAGTCCGCCATCACCGGCGAGACGCTGCCGGTCACTGTGACCGTGGGGACCCGGCTGTCGGCCGGATCCGTCGTGTTGCGCGGCCGCGTCGTCGTCCGCGCGTCGGCCGTGGGTCGCGACACGGCGATCGGCCGCATCATCGCCCGGGTCGAAGAGGCGCAGGAGGATCGCGCGCCCATCCAGACGGTGGGCGACAACTTCTCCCGTCGCTTCGTGCCCGCGTCGTTCCTGCTCTCGGCCGCCACGCTGCTCGTCACCCGTGACGTCCGCCGGGCCATGACCATGCTGCTCGTCGCGTGCCCGTGCGCGGTCGGTCTGTCCACCCCCACCGCCATCAGCGCTGCCATCGGCAACGGTGCCCGGCGCGGAATCCTCATCAAGGGCGGGTCCCACCTCGAACAGGCAGGCCGTGTCGACGCCGTCGTCTTCGACAAGACGGGAACGCTGACGGTCGGGCGCCCGGTGGTGACCAACGTGATCGCGTTCCACGACGCGTGGGAGCCGGAGCAGGTGCTCGCCTATGCGGCCAGCTCCGAGATCCACTCTCGGCATCCGTTGGCGGAAGCCGTGATTCGCAGTACCGAGGAACGTCGCATCGAGATTCCACCGCACGAGGAGTGCGAGGTGCTCGTCGGGTTGGGCATGCGGACCGTCTCGGACGGCCGGACGCTGCTGCTGGGCGGTGCGTCGCTGCTGCGCAGAGAGAACGTCGAGGTCTCCGAGGAGGCGTCCGACTGGGTGTCCCGTCTGCAGCACCGTGCCGAGACGCCTCTGCTCCTCGCGGTCGACGGCGTGTTGGTCGGGCTGGTCAGTCTGCGCGACGAGATCCGCCACAACGCCGCCGAGGTACTGCGCGCGTTGCGGGCCGACGGTGTGCACCGCATCGTGATGCTCACCGGGGACAACCCGGCCACGGCCGCCGCCGTCGCGGCCGAGCTCGGTATCGACGAGTGGCGCGCCGAGGTCATGCCCGAGGACAAGCTCGACGTCGTCCGCGCCCTGCAGGCCGAGGGCCACATCGTCGCGGTCGTCGGCGACGGCACCAACGACGCGCCGGCGCTCGCGGCCGCGGACATCGGCATCGCGATGGGCGCCGCCGGGACCGACGTCGCGGTGGAGACCGCGGACGTCGCTCTCGCCGGGGACGACCTGGCGCGACTGCTCGACGTGCGCGCGCTGGGGCGGCGCTCGGTGGCCGTCATCCGCCAGAACTACGCCATGTCGATCGCGGTCAACGCGATCGGGCTGGCCGTGAGTGCCGGCGGAGCGCTGTCACCGGTACTCGCGGCGATCCTGCACAACGCGTCGTCCGTCATCGTCGTCGGAAACAGCGCGAGACTCATCGAGTACAGGCCCGGATCCGGGTAGGTTCGACAGGATGACGACCACCGCACCGCGCACCACCGCAGCACCCGTCGGACCACTCGATCTCTTCGCCGCCGACTCCCTGCTCGACGAGGACGAGCGGGACATCGCGGCCACGGTCCGCGCGTTCGTCGACAAGCGGCTCAAGCCCGAGGTGGGGGACTGGTTCGAGGCCGGCGCGCTGCCGCGGGAGATCGCTCGCGAGTTCGGCGGCATGGGTCTGATGGGCATGCACCTCGAGGGGTACGGCTGCGCCGGGACCAACGCGGTGAGCTACGGCCTCGCGTGCATGGAACTCGAGGCGGGTGACAGCGGGTTCCGGAGTTTCGTCTCCGTGCAGGGCTCGCTGTCCATGTTCTCGATCCACCGGTACGGGTCGGAGGAGCAGAAGCAGGAATGGCTCCCGCGTCTCGCCACCGGGGAGGCCATCGGATGTTTCGGACTGACCGAGGCCGACTTCGGTTCCAACCCGTCCGGGATGCGCACCCGTGCGCGACGGGACGGCGACGACTGGATCCTCTCCGGCTCCAAGATGTGGATCACCAACGGCACCCTGGCCGACGTGGCGACGGTGTGGGCGCGGACCGACGAGGGCTTCCGTGGGTTCGTCGTGCCCACGGACGCACCGGGATTCGCCGCGCACGCCATCGGTAAGAAGCTGTCGCTGCGCGCCTCGGTGACAGCGGAACTCGTCTTCGACGACATCCGGCTCCCGTCGTCGGCGATGCTGCCCGGTGCCACCAGCCTCGGAGCTCCGCTCTCCTGCCTCAGAGAGGCGCGGTTCGGCATCGTGTTCGGCGCTCTCGGCGCAGCGCGGGACAGCCTCGAGACCGCCATCGCGTACGCGAATTCTCGCGAGGTGTTCGACCGGCCGCTCGCGAGTTTCCAGCTGACGCAACAGAAGCTGGCCGACATGACCCTCGAGCTCGGCAAGGGGTTCCTTCTCGCCGTCCACCTCGGCAGGATCAAGGACCGCGGTGAGATCACGCCGGATCAGGTGAGTCTGGGCAAGCTCAACAACGTCCGCGAGGCCATCGCCATAGCCCGCGAGTGCCGCACGATCCTGGGCGGTAGCGGCATCACTCTGGAGTACTCACCTCTGCGGCACGCCAACAACCTGGAGTCCGTGCTCACGTACGAGGGGACCAGCGAGATGCACATGCTGTCCATCGGTAAGGCGCTGACGGGACAACAGGCGTTCCGCTGACCTGTCACCGCTTCTTCGCGGTCTGCTTCCTGTTCTCCTTGTCGATGGCGTCGACCAACTCGTCCTTGGTCATCGTCGAGCGGCCGTGAACGTCGAGGTCGCGAGCGACCTCCTCGAGATGCTTCTTCGACGCGTTCGCGTCGACGCCGCCCGCGCTGCGGCCCTTCGGATTCGGGCCGCCGCTCTCGGCGCGCTCGTCGGAGGGGCCTTTCTCGTCCTTCGGCTCCCAGTGGTCGCCCACCTTCTCGTAGCTGTGCTTCAGCGAGGAGTAGGCGACTCGGTGCGCCCGCTGCTCGTCGTCGTATTCCTCCTCCGCGGAGTCGAGTGTCTTCGCGAAGGTGCGCTGCGCCTTCTCGTCCGATTTCTGCAGGGTGGAGGGCAACTCCGACTCGATGGGCTTGCCGTCGTCGTTCGTGGTGGGCACGACTGCCTCCTTCTCTCTGGTCCTGACGTCGGGTCTCGTGTCCAGGTGGCCTACCCGCGTCCCGAGGCGCGAAAACCCTGCCGACGTCACCGTCTCAGCGGCACCGTCTCGCCGCGCCCGACGTAGGTGATGCGGTCACCGAGACCTCGCGCGCGCATCTCGCGGGAGAAGTCGGACAGGGGAGAGGCGAAGACACCGTAGTCGTCGACATGCACGGGCAGTACCTGCGCCGGGTCGACGAGCTGCACGGCGTCGGTGCCCTGGCGGCCGTCCATCGTCACCATCGCTCCCCAGCGCGGGTTCTGCCCGAACGGCAGGGTGGTGCCACCGAGGTGCACGACACCGGTGTCGATGTCCGGATAGCGCGTGGGGATCTCCCGGAGCTCGTCGACCATCAGGGTGTCGCCGGAGACGTACACGCGCAGGTCGACGGTGTCGGACTCCGCGGATCCGAACTCGAGCATCGTGCCCATCACCGGCGGAAGCACCCGCAGACGCTGTGCCCAGACGGGGCCGTGCCGACCGGGCATCGCCGTGATCGTCACGACCTGCTCTCCGACTCGCAGGCGTCGTGATTCCCACGTCGACAGTCCGGTCGCCGCCTCGAAGCCGCGACGGGTCAGTTTCGAGGCAGCGTGACCCGTGGTGAACACCGGCAGCGACCGGTCGAGCCCGCTCTGTGCGCGCCGGTCCCAGTGGTCTCCGTGCATGTGCGACAACACGATCGCGGACAGCGGTGGCAACTCGTCGATCGAGACGGCCGGATCGAGACGGCGTGTGGAGAACAGACCGTGACCGAGATAGGCACGCTCGCCGGCGTGCAGGAAGTTGGGATCGGTGAGCAGCGTGATGTCGCCGTAGCTCACCAACCCGGTCGCGTTACCGACGAACGTGTAGCTGCCGTGGGAGACCATGCCGGCGGCTTCCCCGCCGACATGGTTCCAAACGGCGTGGTTCTACTTGGACAGCGTGAACTGCATGATGTCGATGGTTCCGCGGCGGAACTGCTTCGCACATCCGCCGAGGTACTTGATGTAGCGCTCGTAGACCTCGTCGCCGGCGATCGCGATGGCCTCGTCCTTGCGGGCCTCGAGGTTCTCCGTCCAGATCTCCAGCGTGCGGGCGTAGTGCTGCTGCAACGAGTGCACCCGGTCGACCGAGAACCCGACGGACGTCGCGCGTTCCTGGATGGTGCCCGGGCGCTCGAGCTCCCCGCCGGGGAAGATCTCCCGGAGGATGAAGCGCATGAAGACGGCGTCGCGCTTGTCGACGGCGACACCCTTCTCCTCCAGATCGTCCAGTCCGTAGCCGACGATGGTGTGCAGCAACATGACTCCGTCGGAGGGGAGCAGCGCGTGCGCCTTCTCGAAGAACGGGACGTGGCGCGCGCGACGGAAGTGCTCGAAGGCGCCGATGCTGACGATCCGATCGACCGGTTCGTCGAACTCCTCCCAGCCCTGCAGGCGTACCTCGGCCTTGCGGTCGCCCGTGAGGTCGTCCAGACGGGACTGGACGCGTCCGAACTGGTGCTCGCTGAGCGTCAGGCCGACCACGTCCACATCGAACCGCTCGCGGGCGCGGATCATCGCGGTTCCCCATCCGCAGCCGACGTCGAGCAGGCGCATGCCCGACTCGAGGCCCAACTTGTCCAGGGCCAGATCGATCTTCGCGAGCTGTGCCTCCTCGAGCGTCATGTCCTCGCGCTCGAAGTACGCACAGCTGTACGTCCACGTGGGGTCGAGGAAGAGCGCGAAGAAGTCGTCGGACAGGTCGTAGTGCGACTGAACGTTCTTGAAGAAGGGCTTCAGGTCTGTCATGTGGTCTAGCAACCTCACACTCGACGGGCAGGAAGGAGCGACGGCACACCCTCCCCCGGGGATGTCTGTCATGCGCGAATCTACGGTCTTCCCAGTCGATCCGCGCTCGGAACCGCCAGGTCGACGCGCTAAACGAACCTGCGGTCCGAGTCTCGCGCGTCCGTCGTGGTCGGTCCCGGTTCTCAGCTCCCGCAGGTCGTCGAAGGTCCGTTTCGAGGCTGTCACTCGGTGATGTCGCGCTCCTCCAGGATCGTGGTCGCCAGAGTGCGGTAACCGTGTTCGGGAAAGTGCACGGTGACGCGGTCCGCCTCGGCCGACACCACGTTCCCCGCGCCCCAGTCGCGGTGATGCAGCGTGTCGCCGGGCTGGTAGCTCGTGTCACCGCCGTTGACGTCGGACTCGGCCGCGGTGCCGGACTCGCAGGTGTCGCACCGACCACAGAGTTGCTCCGTCACCTCGCCGAGGTACTCGAGGAGCACCTGTCGTCGGCATCGCCGTGTCTCGGCGTAGGTCCGCACCATCTCCACCCGCGATCGCGCCGCCGTCTCCTGCCGGCGAGCCGCCTCCAGTGCGCGCTCGACGGCCTCGGTCGTCGAGAGGCTGCCGGGCACCCACCCGGCGTCCGTGTGGTGCACGGCGTCGACGTGATCGAGCAGCTCCAGGGCGGTCTCCACAGCGCGCGGTGACAGGTCGGGCAACCCCGTGAGTGACTCGGTCGACATCGGTTCCGTGGCGGGCCGCAGCGCCCCCTGCACCGCCTCGAGCGCATCTCGGCGCGGTCGGCGAGTGGCGAAGAACGACGGCAGCCCCAGGTCCTCGGCGCGAAAGTGCAGGACGGCAGCGGCGTCCGCACCGTCGCGACCGGCGCGGCCGAACTCCTGGTAGTACCGCTCCAGCGAATCGGGCGGTGCAGTGTGGACGACGAACCGGACATCGGGCTTGTCGATGCCCATCCCGAACGCCGACGTGGCCGCGACGACGTCGACCGTCCCGGCCGCGAACGCCTCGTGCGCCTCGTCGCGCGCGGACCGCGGCAGACCGGCGTGGTACGCGAGCGCTCGGAGGCCGCGCTCCGCCAGCAGAGCCGCGAACTCCTCCGCCTGCGCGCGAGTGGCGGTGTACACGAGACCGGTTCCGGCCTGCCCGTTTGATTCCGACCGGCCGCCGGACTCCGAGCGCCGGACGACATCGTCCACGGCCGCCCGGAGTGCCACGTCCGCGTCGTGGTGCCGGACGACGGACAGCCGGATCTCGGGCCGATCGAAGGAGCCGACCACCGTCAACGGATCGAGCATGCCGAGGCGCGTCGTGATCTCGTCACGGATCGGCGGGGGAGCCGTCGCGGTGACGGCGATGATCGGCGGGCGCCCGATCGCCTCGGCCACGTGACCGAGACGAAGGTAGGCCGGACGGAAATCGTGGCCCCAGGCGGCGATGCAGTGGGCCTCGTCGACGGCGACGCACGCGACGCCGAGTGCGCGCAGCCGATCCTGCACCTCGTTCCGCGAGGCTGCTTCCGGCGTCAGGTAGACGATGGTCGCCTCACCGCGAGCGAGGGACTCCCACGAACGCTCGTTCTCGGTGTCGCTCTGCTCGGAGTGCACCGCGACCGCCCGCACGTGTGTCGACCGACGACGCAGACCGTCCACCTGATCGCGTTGCAACGCGATGAGCGGGCTCAGGACGACGGTCGGCCCGTCGAGCAGCGACGCGGCGACCTGATAGATGGCCGACTTGCCGAAACCGCTCGCCAGCAGTGCCAGCACGTCTCGTCCGGACACGACGGCATCGATCGAGTCACGTTGTCTCGGATGCAGTTCGGCATGACCGAGCGCCCGCGCGGCCGCATCGATGTCGGGCGGTGGGACGGTGTCGGGGCTCACGAACGCCCAGGTACCCGCGAGTGGGCGTGCGAATCCTGCGCGGCCGCACCGTCAGAAGCGGCGCGTCAACCGCAGCCGCAGTGGTCGGCCGTCGGGGTCGACCACCAGCCGGTAGAGGAGCGAGAACACCCGCTGCTTCCACAGCGGCGGCACCTCGATGGCATGCATGCGCAACCGTCCCCGCGGGCGATCACCGTCGCGGCCCCCGTCGTGCCACGCGTCGAGCTCGCTGACCTGCTCGGCGACCGCGTCGAAGCAGTCGTCCGGGTCGAGGAGGTCGGCGACGTCGGCGTCCGCGCCGCTCCCACGGGACAGGTGTTCGGCGAGGAGCTCGAGTCGGAGATCTCGGGCGAACACCCGCGCACCGTCACCCAGGCCACCGGGATCGACGGGCTCGCGCGCATCCCGCTCCTCGTCGACCACGGCCGCCGTGAGTTCCGAATCGTGCGTCCAGGAGCGGCGATTGAAGTTGTCGCTACCGACGGCCGCCCACACGTCGTCGACGATGCAGACCTTGGAGTGCACGTAGACCGGCACACTGTCGTCGTTTTCCACGTCGAGGACGAGCACCCGGTCGGCGCCCGCGTCGCGTAGTAGATCCAACGCGGCGGCGTGACCCAGGAGCGACGGCGGGATGGTCATCGCACTGTCGTCGTCGAGGTGCCGGGGTACCACGATGATCATGCGGAGCCTGGGCGAGCGCCGCAGCGCACGCGCGAAGACCCGCGCGACGTCCACGGACCACAGGTACTGGTCCTCGATGTAGATCAGGCGCTCGGCGCGACCGAGGGCTTTGGCGTACGCACGGGCCGCGCTGCGCTCGCCGTCCTGCGCGAACGGGTAGGACGGTCGGCGACGCGGGTAGGTGCGGAGCAACTGCACCGAGCACGTTCCTGTCGCCTCCGGGTCGGGGAGGGCAGTGGGCAGCTCGGACGGCTCGCGCCGGTGCCGGCGGACGACGTCGCTCACCACGTGCCACGGCAGCCGCGACAGTGCCGCCGGATCCTCCCAGCGCTCCCGGAAGGTGTCCTCGACGTCGCGCACGGCCGGACCGCGCATCTCGAGTTGCAGGTCGTGCCAGGCGGGGGTCTCCCCGTACTCCGGTGGAAACGGTCGGCTCAGGGCATCGCCGTGATGGTGCGCATCGTCCCGTCGCGACCGGGCCAGATCGATCCCGCCCACGAAGGCGACGTTGCCGTCGGGACGCGACGCGGAGCGCATCACCACGAGCTTCTGATGATGGGACCCGAACGTCAGAACGCGCTGATCGAGAACGCACTCACCGCCCGCGTCCTCGAGGGCGGTCGCGAGGGCACTGTTCTTGCCGCCGGTGTATCCGAGGCCCTCCGCGTGCGAACGCCACAGCAGACCTCGGACGACGACACCGCGCGTCGCGGCACCGGTCAGCGCGTCCTCGACCGTCGGACCGCGGTCGGTGAGCACCTGCTCCGGGTCGCCGCGCCAATCGGTGAACAACACCAGATCGTCCGGTTTCGCGTCGGCCAGGTGCTCGTTCAGCACGCGGAAGTAGGTGTCGCCGTGCACGAGAGCGACGCAACGGTTGCCCTCTGTCCAAGCGCGGATGCGAGTGTCCGGGTTGGCGCGCTCCTCCGCGGACAGGAACCAGGGATGCGCCTCGTCGTCGAAGTCGATGTCGGCGAAGATCGACGACCGACCCAGGGCGTTCGAGATGCGGTCGACCGCCGTCATCAGCACGTTGCCGCGCGGTGGTGCACCCGTCTCGACCGCGCGTCGTCCCGACCCGTGCGTCACGCGACGCGTGCCGCGGGTGGGAGGGACTCGGTGCCGCCGGTGGGCCACGCCAGAGGGTCGGAACCCAGGGCGTGCAGCTGACGGACCTGGTCCTGACACCACGGCGACAGATCGCTCTCGCCCGCCAACACGGTCGCGACGAACTCGTTCCATGGTTCCCAGCGGTAGTCGGCCACCTCGTCCGGTCGCGGATCGACGGTCCTGTCGTCGTGCAGGACGAGGAACACCGGGCAGATCTCGTACTCGACCACGCCGTTGTCCATCACGGCGCGGTACCGGAACGACGGGAGCACCGGAGCTGCGCTGTCCGCACCGATACCCAGTTCGTGATCGAGGCGCCGCAGAACCGCGGAGTCGAGACGTTCACCCGGCGCGGGGTGTCCGCAGCACGTGTTGGTCCAGATTCCGGGCCAGGTGCGCTTGTCGTGCGCCCGCTGTGTCACCAGTACCTCGCGCTCGCGGTTGATCACGTAGCTCGAGAACGCCAGGTGCAGCGGTGTGGCGTCGTGATGCACAGTGGCCTTGTCGTGGGTGCCGATGGCACGGCCGTCCTCATCGAGCAGTACTACGAGTTCCACACGTGTCCCTTCCGGATGTACGACCGGCCTCCGGTCCAGAGTAGTGGTCGCTCAGCGGGGTCGAGACGGGCGGACGGACACCACCTCGTGGGTGCGCACCGGCCCGGCGACGCGGGCGTGGCACGTGGTGAGGATCGGCGCCGACCGAGACTCCTGGAGGACCACCTCGACGGTGTCCCCGTGGTGGTCGAGGAGGACGTGTCGCCGACCGTCCGGGCCGGGAGCCTCCGACAGGGGATGCAGGGTGTCGATGGCGAAGTCCTGCAGGACGGTTCGTGCGGCGTGCTGGGCCACCTGCACGGCCCCCGAGAGCGCACTGCGGCCGCGCAGGAACTCCGGGGTGACGAGTCCGTCGTGGTGGCGGCGCAGGATGCGGACGACGTCCGCGTCGTCGACGTTGCCGTAGTAGAGACCGTGCGGCAGGACGATCATCGTGCCGGCGAACCGGTCGCCACCGAGGTGCGAGCACTCCCACACCTCGCCGGGGTACGCCGACACGGCCGGGGCGAGGATCGTGCGACCGCGGACGGCGCAACAGCGGTCGTGCCTGCCGTGGGTGCACACGGCCACGATGGTCTC
This sequence comes from Rhodococcus sp. NBC_00294, assembly GCF_036163995.1. Taxonomy (NCBI): domain Bacteria; kingdom Bacillati; phylum Actinomycetota; class Actinomycetes; order Mycobacteriales; family Nocardiaceae; genus Rhodococcus; species Rhodococcus sp. NBC_00294. The sequence goes on along the minus strand of NZ_CP108043.1, from coordinate 3,977,836 downwards.
CGTCGACGCGGTACCCGACGATCCGTCGAGCGGGACGTCGAGCAGTTCGGCCGCGTCGGACACCTCGCCCCGGTGCACCCTCTCGTGCCCCGGCCGTGCGTCCACCGACGCCCACCGCCACCGGCCGCGGCCTCGGCGACGGCCGGGCTCCCGGACGGCGAGGGGGCGGAATCCGGCACTCTCGATGCGGCGCACGAGCGCTCCACCCAGTACGGGATCGAGGACGGACGGGGAATCGAGGAACGCCGACGGGCCCCAACTTCCCGCGACCTCGACGAGGAACCATCGTTCTCCGCGAGAACCGCTTCCCGCCAACGTGTCTCCCCGATCACGAGCATTGTCGCTGCACGGGCGCCACGCCGCGGTGGTGCTCACCGGCGTCGTCACGATCGGGCGACGACGAGACCCTCGCGGAGCAGGCGACGCACCACGACGATCGCGTCCTGATCGTCGAGACCCGTGAGGTCGCCGACCGCGCAGTCTTTCCCGCTGTGCAGCTGCCGAACGGCGTCCGCCGCGATCGAGGGCAGCGTGATCGTCTTGGTCCGCGTCGTCACGGCGACCGACTCGGGCGACTGCGTCACCCGCGCGGCGAGCCCGGATCGCCACGTCACCACGGTGGCCGCGGACAGGCCGGCCATCGTGCGCACGGTCTCGAGAGGACGCACCGGGGCCGGCCGCGTGACCTCGACGAAGCGACGGCCGACACGCTCTGCCGCCGTCCGCGCTCGACCGTCGCGGCCGTCGGTGTCGGCGAGGGTCGCGGTCAGATCTGCGATCAGCGCGCGCACGTGCGGTACGACGGCGTCCGGATCGGTCAGATCGAGCCCCACGGGCAGCGGGGCCCGGAAGCTCGCGTCGTCCGCGAGGGTGCCCAGCACGTGATGCAGGAGGTCGTACCGGGTGAAGGCCGACATTCCGACGGTCAGATGGATCGAGGTGTCACCCAGGGCCTCGGCGGAATGGATCCAGCCCCTCGGGACGTACAGCGAATCACCCTCGCGCAGAACGACGTCGAGGGGCGGGTCCGTGCGCGCCATGGCGGCGACGGCGTCCCTGCGGTCCGACCACGGCTGGTTCGACAGCGGGTGCTCGTGCACCGGGGGGTGCAGGATCCACCGCTTCTCGCCGGCGATCTGGAGGACGAAGACGTCGTGCACGTCGTAGTGGGGATCGAATCCGCGCGACGACGCGGGGGTGATGTACGAGTTGACCTGCACCGGGTGGCCGAGATCGGCAACCAGGTCGCCGGTGAAGTGGATGAGGGGAGGCCACAGTCGATGGAGTCCCTGCAGGACCAGGGTGTGGCCGTCCGCGAAGGCCGCCAGGATTCCGGCGGAGTCGAGCTGATCGGTCACCTCGGCCCCGAAGCCACCCGAATCGGTGAACTGCCCGCGGTCGGTCAGCGCGCCGTTCCTGGCCATCCGGGCGAAGGGTGTGCGCACGCCGCGTTCGGACACCAGCTCGTCGACGGCGTCCGTCGACAGCAGATCGGTGAACGGAGCGGGAAGGTCGGCCGCACGCGTCAGGAGCGGCGCGCGTCCCCAGTGGTCCTCGGCGAAGGCGCGGGGATCGATGCTCAGAAGACGACGCAGCGCGGACCGGTCTCCCGGTCCGCGCTCGTCATCGGTCGGTCGGCTCAAGCCGTACCGTCCGCACCGCCGTCGTGGCCGTCGGGGTTCGAGCCGCCGTCGGCCGGGCCCTCGCCGCTGGCCGCAGAGCCGTCCGCGCCGCCGTCGTGTCCACCCGGGTTCGAGCCGCCGTCGGCGGGGCCCTCCGTGCTGGACGCGGTGCCGTCGGCGCCGCCGTCGTGACCGTTCGGGTTGGAGCCGCCGTCGGCGGGGCCTTCGCCGCCTGCTGCTCCGGAAGTGGTGATGTCGTCGTCGTTGATAGCCATCGTCTACCTTTCAGTCGTCACGACCGGACGCCGGAATTCCGGCGTCGGACACACATCGAACGTCCCCGTTCTACAGGAGACAGGTCACGTGTTGACGATTTCGGGACTTCTCAAACTCCGTGTCCACCGCATCGCCGCGTAGAGCACGCCGCCGACCAGGAGCAGCACGCCGGCACGCAGCCACGTCTGCGCGGTCTGCTGCGTCGCGAGCACGCCGCAGCTGATCAGAGCGAGCACCGGAAGGATCACCGGGGTGCGGAAGTGCGGGTGGTCCACCTGGTCCTTGCGCAGCACCAGCACGGCGAGGTTGGTGCTGACGAACACGATCAGGAGCAGCAGGACGACGGTCTCCGCGAGCGCTGCGACGGTCCCGGTGGCCGCGAGAATCATCGCCACCACCGTGGTCGCGACGATGGCCACCCAGGGAGTCTGCCGACGTGGCAACACCCGGCCCGCGACGGCGGGCAGTAGTCGCTGTCCGGCCATCCCGTAGGTGAGTCGGCTGGCCATGATCATGGTCAGCAGGGCGCCGTTGGCCACGGCGATCAACGCCACGAGTCCGAAGAGCCTGTCGGGGACACCGACGTCGGCCGCCGAGACGACGGCGAGCAGGGGCGCCGAGGTGTCCGCGAGGTCGCTCGCGGGCACCACCGCGCTCACCGCGAGTCCGACCGCGACGTAGACCGCACCGGCCGTCGCCAGCGAGAGGAAGAGCGCGCGAGGGTAGACGCGGTGCACGTCCCGGACCTCCTCCGCCATGTTGGCCGAGGTCTCGAACCCCACGAACGAGTAGAAGGCGAGCAGTGCCGCCGCGAGGACCGCCACGGCAGGGTTCACGGCATCGGTGAACTCGAGGGTGCGGCCGAGATCGCCGTCGCCGCGACCGAGCACGATGCAGGCGAGGACGACGACGAGGACGAGTCCGCTGACCTCGACGACGGTCATGACCACGTTCGCCCGCATCGACTCCTTGATGCCACGCGCGTTCAGGAGAGCGACGACGGCGAGGAACACCAGCGCGGCAGGAACCGTCGGGACGTCGAGGAAGGCGCCCAGATAGTCACCGGCGAAGGCGACGGACAGCCCGGCCGCGCTCGTCACACCCGCCGCCAGCATCGAGAACCCGACGAGGAACGACACCACCGGCCGTCCGAAGGCTCGCTCGGCGAACACGGCGGCACCACCTGCACGCGGGTACTTGGTCACCAGCTCGGCGTACGAGGCCGCGGTGAGCATGGCCATCGCGAGTGCCACCAGCAGCGGCACCCACACGGCACCGCCGACCTCGCCGGCGATCTCGCCCACGAGTGCGTAGATGCCCGCTCCGAGAACATCACCCAGGATGAAGACGAACAGGAGTTTGCCGGTGACGGCGCGACGCAGACCGGGGGAGTCGCCCGGTGCCGCAGGGTCGTTCAGGTCAGGGCTCATCGCACCGGGCTACCCGTTCGCGGGGCCGTTACCCACGCGCACGACCCGGCGATCCGGGTCGTTTGTCGGGTCCGCCTCCGGGTAGCCGGGGCGCGACAAGAGCACGACCCCGAGCACTGTCAGGAGCCTTCATGTTCCGTCATACCGACCACCTCCAGTTCGACGTGAAGCCGGAGAAGCCGGATCCCGTCTACGCCCGCAAGCTGCAAGAGTTGATCGGCGGCGCGTACGGCGAGATGACCGTCACGATGCAGTACCTGTTCCAGGGATGGAACTGTCGCATGAAAGGCAAGTACAAGGACCTCATCATGGACATCGCGACCGAGGAGATCGGTCACGTGGAGATGATCGCGACCATGGTCGCGCGGCTCCTCGAGGGCGCACCGGCCACCGAGTCCACCAAGAACGCTGCCGCCGATCCCGTCGTCGCCGCGGTGCTGGGCGGGATGGATCCGCAGCAGGCCATCGTGTCCGGTGGCGGACCCACCCTCGCCGACAGCAACGGTGTCCCGTGGAACGGGCGCTTCATCGTCGCCAGCGGCAACCTGCTGGCGGACTTCCGCGCCAACGTCGCGGCGGAGGCGCAGGGCCGCGTGCAGACCGCACGCCTGTGGCACATGACCGACGATCCCGGTGTCAAGAACATGCTCAAGTTCAACCTCGCCCGCGACACGTATCACCAGAACATGTGGCTCGCGGCCATCGAGGAGCTGCAGGCGGACGGTCTGGAGGGTGTGGTGGCGCCGAACGACCTGTTCGACGAGGAGTACGACGAGCACGCGAGCACGCTGTGGCATCTGTCGGACGGCACCGAGTCGGACAAGGGCCGGTGGGCGCACGGCACTGCACCTGACGGCCGCCACGAGAACAGGTTCCTCGCCGATCCGCAGCCGCTGGGCAACAAGCAGAGTGGACCGCCGCCGGACCCGAAGCTCTACGCCACCTACGACGGCGGACTCGGCGAACCGTCGAACGCGGCTCTCGGCACGGAGAAGGGCGTCATGGGCAAGATCAAGGAGACGTTGGACCCCGACGCCGGCTGATCGGCCGACCCGAACGACGAAGAACCCCGGCGCCGATACGGCGCCGGGGTTCTGTCAGGTTGATGTGGATGGTGCGAGTCGATCCGGAGAACAGGCTCCGCGTGATCGTCCTCGCGTCGGAATGAACACGTGTCTCGTCGTCACCGTGTTGATACGCACCACCTGCCTCGAGTTCGTCCTACGACCTGTTCGGCTTGCGTCTCCGACGATAACCCCGCGGAGTGACGCTGTCCACACCTGCGTCATGGCGACGTCATCCGGCAGTCGTCGCGCGTTCGTTCGGCACGCAGTGCGTCATCTGCAGGTCGGCGACGTCGCGGGGGCCGTTCTTCCCGAGATTCGCGCGCCGCCGGTCCTCCTCCTCCGACAGGGTCTGCGATGCGAGCGGTTCGAGTCCGCGGACGTCGTCGGCCGAGATGCCCAGCCCCTCTCCCACGCGGGCGCCGAGTTCGTCGTCGGCCATGAAGAAGTGCCAGACCATCCGCTCCTGCACCTCGCGCGTCGCCTCCGAGATGTTCGCGACGAGATTCGCCACGAGGTCGTCCTTCTCCCACTGGTCCATCAGCTGGTACCGCTGACCGGCCTGCTCGTAGTCGTTGGTGCGATCGATCCGCTTGCGGGTGAGGCGGCCGTGGATCTCCGGACCCTGCTCGTCGTGCGTCGGGTACTCGGCCTCACGGAGACCGCCCGTGATGGAGGGCTCGTAGTTCACGTGCGGATTGCTGCCGGTGTTGTCCACCGAGTACTGCATCTGGCCGCCCTGCTGGTTCGTGGACACCCGCGCGTTCTTCGCCTGGTTGACGGGCAGCTGCAGGTAGTTCGGCCCCACGCGGTAGCGCTGGGTGTCCGAGTACGAGAAGGTCCGGCCGACCAGCATCTTGTCGTCGGAGAAGTCCAGGCCGTCGACGAGCACACCGGTGCCGAACGAGATCTGCTCGTTCTCGGCGAAGTGGTTCGAGACGTTGCGGTCCAGCACCATGCGGCCCACCACCTTCGGCGGGAACTCGTTCTCCGGCCACACCTTCGTGTCGTCGAGCGGGTCGAAGTTCAGCTCGGGATGCTCGTCGTCGCTCATCACCTGCACGCGCAGTTCCCATTCAGGGAAATCGCCGCGCTCGATGTGCTCGTACAGATCCTTGCTCGCATGGCCCAGATCGTTCGCCTGGATCGCGGCGGCGTCCGCCTCGGTGAGCGACGCGACTCCCGCCTTCGGGATCCAGTGGTACTTCACCAGGTGAGTCTCGCCCTCGGCGTCGACCCACTTGTAGGTGTTCACTCCGAAACCCTGCTGCGTCCGGTAGTTGGCCGGAATCCCGCGGGGGGAGAACAGGTTCACGAGCATGTGGGTCGCCTCGGGCGTCTGCGACATGAAGTCGAAGATGCGCGCGGGCTCCTGCCGGAACGTCACCGGATCCGGCTTGAGCGAGTGGATGACGTCCGGGAACTTGATGGCGTCACGGATGAAGAAGACACCCAGGTTGTTCCCGACGAGGTCCCAGTTGCCGTCCTCGGTGTAGAACTTGATCGCGAAGCCGCGGGGGTCACGCGCGGCCTCGGACGAATCGCGCCCGCCGATCACCGTCGAGAATCTGACGGCGAGGTCCGTGCGCTTGCCGGCCTCGGCGAACAGCTTCGCGCGGGTGTACCTCTCGATGGGTTCGTCACCCCACTTCCCGGTGGCCTCGAAATAGCCGTAGGCGACGGCTCCGCGGGCGTGGACGACGCGCTCCGGGATGCGCTCGCGATCGAAATGGCTGACCTTCTCGAGAAACTGGTAGTTCTCGAGGGTGGCCGGACCGCGTGAGCCCACGGTGCGCTGGTTCTGGTTGTCGTAGACGGGATGCCCTTGACGATTGGTGAGGATGTCCCGGTCGTCTGCCGGTGTCGACCCTTGCGACGCGACGTCTGTCATGTGTCGGCTCCTTGACTGCTCTGTGGAACGGAGGCTTCGTGCAGCGGACCGCGTACCCGACACGATCGCGAGAAAACGTGATCGGACAGAATCCCGGAATGAGGACGAGTGCCGGTGTGCTGCTGTTCCGCGGGGGTGGGGGCGAGCTGGAGGTGCTGCTGGCTCATCCCGGCGGACCCTTCTGGGCGCGCAAGGACGCCGGCGCCTGGTCCATACCGAAGGGCGAGTACGACGCCGACACCGAGGATGCGCGCACAGCGGCGGCCAGAGAGTTCGCGGAGGAACTCGGGTCCCCGGTGCCCGACGGGGACTGGATCGATCTCGGCACGGTCGCGCAGTCCAGAGCCAAGTCGGTTCGTGCGTTCGCCGTGCGCGGCGAACTCGACCCCTCGACCGCCGTGAGCAACAGTGTGGAGATGGAGTGGCCACCCAGATCGGGGCGACGGCTGGTGTTTCCCGAGGTCGACCGCGTGGAGTGGTGTGATCGGAAGTCCGCGCGGCGTCGGCTGCTGAGCGGGCAGGTTCCGCTACTCGACGCCCTCGACCGCCACCTCGAGCAGCTCTGAGGCGCACGTCGCGCGGGCGGAGAACCTGTGTGCAGAGATCCGCGGTGAACGCGGATCTCTGCACACAGACCGTCGACGCATCGCGGAGCGGACTGGTCGCCGACGTGATGAGACGGATCGCTCAGCCCACTCAGGCGGCGCCCTGACCTCCGCCGCCGCCCTCGGTCATGCCCTCGTCACGGTCACCGTCGGCGTTGCGGAACTCGTCGAGTGTCGCCTCCGCCGCGTCGCCGGTCTGTTCGGCGGCACCGTCGGAGGAATCGTGGAGATCGTCCTGATCCGGCCCGCCCTCACGCCGCTCGGGGATGTCTCCCGCCGCCTGCTTGGCCTCGTCGATCTTCTCCTGCACGGAGTCGAGCATCGTCTCGTCCAGTTCGTCGGCCATGAGAACTCCTTCGATCGCGGGGAATGTGCCTCGTCACACTGCGTTTTCCCCGTTGTACCGGCGGGTAACCATGATCTGTCACCGAATGACACGGAGCGGTCGTTCCGGCTGCTCTTGCACCGAGACTCAACTTCCATCACAGGGGGCACATCACATGGTCAGCACCACCGCACACACCGAACGGGCGACGCTCGTCGCCCAGCTTCGCGCTCTGCTCGCGCTCACCAACACCGAGGTTCAGGTGGCCGAGACCCGCGTCGCACAGGCTCGGACGGAAGCTGTCCGCGAGGAACTGCTGCAGAACGCGTCGAACGGACGCGATCGCGCTGCTCGCGTCGATGCCGCCATTCGTGAACTCGGCGGCTTCCCCGGCGTCGTCGCACCCGTCGTCGGGCGCCTCACCGCGCTGCTCAAGGCCATCGGCGAGCAGGCGCAGCCGTTCGACGAGGCCCTTCTCGGCGATCTCGCGCTGGAGCACCAGCTGCTCGACCGCGCCCGTTACGTCAAGGCTCTCGCCACGACCGCGTCCACGCCGGGCGTCGTGTCGCTCGCAGACGATCTCGTGACCGCCCACACGGCGACCGTCGAGTGGCTCACCACCGTCCTCGCCGAGGACGCCCTCGGTGGACCGGCCGCACTGCGTCGCACGCCGATCCAGGCCGCCACCGGTGCTGCCGTGCGTCTCATCAACACGCCGGTCACCTGGTCGTCGCGAGGTGTCGACCGCGTCGTCGGCACGGCGAAGGACGTTCCCGCGAAGGTGTCCACCCTCATCGGCCGCGGCCAGCGCGCGACCGAACTGGCCGTCGACACTGTCACCGCGAGCCGCGACGCGGCACTCGAGACGGCCGAGGAGGTCACTCGTGACGGCGGCGCGACCGGTGTCGCCGACGCGATCCACCGCACCCGTGCGGCCGGCGGGACGCTCGAGGAGCACGAACTTCCCATCGCCGACTACGACGGTCTGAACGTCGCCGCAGCAGTCGCCGAGATCAAGGAACTGACCGATCCGGCAGATCTGCGCACCGTGGTCGCCTACGAGGAGCGCAACAAGAACCGCCACTCGGTGGTCTCCGCCGCGCAGACTCGTCTGGCAGCGCTGGCGAAGGACATCGTCGGCATCTCCTGATCCACTCACACGGAAGCCCCCGAGGATCATCGATCCTCGGGGGCTTCGTCGTTCGTCGGTCCGGTCAGCCCGCACGCCTGGTCGGGGTGTCGGCATGGTCCGGTCGTTCTCGGCGGGAGGGTGCCGAGTCGAGGGGAACCGGTCGTGCAGTCTCCGCTCCGCACCGTGCCATCACGGCCTCCCACCATTCCTGCCGCGGACCGGTCTCGGTCCAGACCACCGTGTCGATGTCCATCTGTTCATCTCCTGTCGAAACACCGCAATGCGTCGACGCCTCACTTCTCGAGCGCTGTGAGGGGGATTACCCGTTCGGAGCACGATCACACCGACCGACCGAGACGGTCAGCGCCACCACGTCTCACTGGGGGTGACCGGAGTGGTGCGCTTGTGCCGGGTCTTGACGAACCAGTTCTCGATGGTGGCGGCGGCCTCGTCGGGCACGTCCTCGCCTTCGAGGTAGGCGTCGATCTGGGCGTACGTCACACCCAGTGCCTCCTCGTCGGGCAGCGCCGGCCGGTCGTCCTCGAGATCGGCCGTGGGTACCTTCTTCCACGTGCTCTCCGGGGCACCGAGTTCGCGCAGCAGGGCCGCACCCTGGCGCTTGGTCAGGCCGGTCAGCGGCGTGAGGTCCACACCGCCGTCGCCGTACTTGGTGAAGAACCCCGTCACGGCCTCGGCAGCGTGATCGGTACCGACGACGAGCAGGTTCCGCTCGCCCGCGAGCGCGTACTGGGCGACCATCCGCTCGCGTGCCTTGATGTTGCCGCGAACGAAGTCGCGCAGTCGATCGACTCCGAGGGCCGTGGCAGCTGCCACGCCTGCGCCGTCCGCGGACGGCTTGATGTCCACCGTCACCGTGGTGTCGGGGCGGATGAAATCGAGCGCGATCGCCGCGTCGGCCTCGTCCGCCTGCTCACCGTAGGGGAGTCGTACGGCCATGAACGTCGCGTCGCCGCCGCCGGCGCGAACGCGTTCCGCGGCGAGCTGGCACAGGCGTCCCACGAGTGTGCTGTCCTGTCCGCCACTGATGCCGAGTACGAAGCCGGCAGTTCGGGTGGCGACGGCGTAGTCGGCGAGAAAGCCCACCCGCGTGTCGATCTCCGCTGCGGGATCGATGGTCGGACGGACCTCGAGTTCGGTTCGAATGGTGTCGCGAAGGCTTGGCATGACTCAACGCTAGCGCCGATCCTCCGCGCGTGCCGGGGATGTTTGTCACCGGACGGAGCGGGAAGGACTACCGGTCCGTGCAGCACTGAGAGAGGAAACGGAAGACACATGTCTCACCACGTCGAGACCGAGGAACTCATCGAGGGCGAGGCGGCCGAACCGGAGCAGCGCGTCGACACCGACGAGGATCTCGCCGAGCTCTGTTCGGAGATCGCGGAACTCGCACTCGAACGCGACCTCCGTATCGCCACCGCCGAGTCGCTCACCGCCGGGAACATCGCTGCCAACCTGGGCCGCGCGTCGTCGTCCGGAACGTGGTTCCGCGGGTCGATCGTCGCCTACGCCAGCGAGGTGAAGTACTCGCTGTTGCAGGTACCCCGCGGCCCCGTGGTGAGCGAGGAGGCCGCCACGGCCATGGCGAGCGGAGCGGCGTCGGCGCTCGGCGCGGATCTCGCCGTGGCCGTCACCGGTGAGGCGGGACCGGAGACGAACGAGGACGTGGAACCCGGAACGGTCTGGTTCGGCATCGCCGACCACGGGACGACCAGCGCGGAGCGCGTGGTCTTCGAGGGCGACCCGAAGGACGTCCTGGCCGCGACCATCGAACGCGCGCTACGCCTGCTGCGCGACCACGCCCGGTCAGGCGCCCAGCGCGAGTAGGGCGATGTCGTCGATCGGAGAGAGGTCGGGGATGAGGGCGACCAGATCCTCGACCATCTTCGTCGTGGACAGTCCGAGGCGGGCCTGCGTGAACTGCGCGAGACCGTCCTCGCCGAACATGGTGCGCCCGTCGGGACGTGCCTCGGTGATGCCGTCCGTGTAGAGCAGCAGTGTCTGCCCCTCCTGCAACCGGAAACTGCACGCACTGAAGGTCGCGTTCGGCAGAGCGCCGACGAACATGCCTGTACTGGAACGGATCTCGTGCACCTCGCCGCGAGCGGGATCGAGGAGCAGGGCGGGCGGGTGCCCGCCCGTCGCCAGTGTGACGCGGAAACCGCCGCGAGGATCCGGGGTGATCACACCGAACAGCACGGTGCAGAAACGCTGATGCGAGGTGTCCATCAACAACAGTCGATTGAGCTCGGCGAGCCCCTCCGTCGGATCGTCGTGGTGCAGCGCCGCGGCCCGCAGGGTGTAGCGGACCAGCGAGGTGACGGCCGCGGCGCCGGCGCCGTGGCCCTGGACGTCGCCGAGGAAGAACGCCCACCGGTCCTTGCCCAGCGCGAAGACGTCGTAGAAGTCGCCGCCGACCTGCAGCGGTGACGAGGCGTGGTAGTGCGACGCGAGCGTCAGACCCTCGATGGTGGGAAGGGAGGGTGGGAGCAGCGTGCGCTGCAGCACGGCGGCGTAGTCACCGATGATCGCGGAGTCCGCCTCGGCGCGCGTGCGGAGTTCCCGCTCGGCGCGCACGGTGGTCGCGGCCGACAGTCGCAACTCGAACTCGTCCATCGCTATGTCGGCCAGTTCCATCAGGATGTCCGCGCGATCGTCGGACACCGTACGCGGCACCACGTCGTAGACGTTGACCGTGCCGAGCCGGAAGCCGTCGGCAGTCACGATGGGGGCGCCGGCGTAGAAGCGGATGCCGAGATCGCCGCGGACGAAGGCACTACCGGCGGTGGCCGGGTTCGCCAGGGTGTCCGACGCGACGAAAGGCCCGTCGTGCGTCATCGCCATCGTGCACAGGGCGTCGTGACGTTCGGTGTGGGCCGGGAGCCCGTCGCCGTAGGTGGCGGTGAACCGCACCAGGTCGGCATCGATGATGGACACGGACGCGTACGGCGCGTCGAACCAGCGGGCCGCGAGGCGGGCGATGCGGTCGAAGGCGCCGTCGGCGGCGGTGTGCTCGACGTCGTACCGGGCCAACGCGGCCAGGCGTGCCGCCTCGGCGGCCTGCGCGAGGTCGGGACCGAGATCGAGGGCATCGATCGCCGTTCTCGACGTGGCACGGCGCGGGGAGTCGAACGCGTGGGACGAGAGTGCAGTCACGAAGCCTCCGGTGAGACGAGAGCGGTAATGCTCTCCCCGGGGCTGGAGGAGGAGAGACTCACGGGGAGCCTCAGCAATCGCGTACGAGTCTACGAGACCTGATCGTCGGTGTCGATGCCGGATGTCGGTGCCACGTCCCATGCCATGGTCACGGTGGTGCCCGAGTCGGCGGACGACAGCGTGACGTCGTCCGACAGGGTCTCGATCAGCGGCAGACCGCGGCCACGGAGGGGCCCCGGCGACGAGTCGGACCACGTCCCGTGATCACGGACGGCGACCTCGAGCCGCGCGGAGTCGTAGGTGGCCTGGAGGTCGAAGACGCGTCGACCGGTGGTGGCGGCATAGGCGTGCTCGACGACGTTGGCCATCGCCTCGTAGACGGCGAGCACGATGTCGTACGTCCGCGCCGTGTCGAACGGCGTGTGCGTCAACCACGCACCGAAGCGGACGCGTGCGTCGGTGATGCGCTGCGGTTCGGCGTCGAGATCGGTGAGGGACAACTGGGTGGGGGGCTGGTGGTGCTCAGTCGTCGCGTCGTCGATCACGAGGGGAGGAGTACCCCACGCGTGCCCGGTCCTCACACCGGGAGCGCTGGTCATGCGAGGTCGTCGACGGGCGAACCGGACGTGGTGACGGCCGCGAGCGCCGCCTCGCGGGTGTCGAGCACGGGGAACGTCTCGTCGAGACCGACCAACTGCAGGGGGCGAGCGGTGGCCGCACCGCGGGCGACGACGGCGAAGGCGACGTCGTCGCCCACCGCCTGATGCGAGGTCACCAGCACGGTCATACCGGCCGACGCGAGAAAATCGACACCCGTCAGATCGATGATCAGCGCGCTCGACGCCGTGGTCCGTACGGCGTCCACCGCGTCCTGAAGAATCGGCGCGGTGGCCAGATCGAGTTCGCCCACGACTGTCAGGATCGCTGCGTCGTCGTGCCATTCGGTGTCGACACGGAATGCGTCCGTGGTGTTCTCGGCGATCGACATCGGATGTCCTGCCTTTCGGTGTTCGGTCCAGAAAGGCCATTCAAGCAGCCGAGTCCGACCGATGCCACACCGGCTCCGAGCGCCGGGTGGGGAGTTTGACGGGGTTTTTCCAGGGTATCGAGCCCCGATGAGTAGCATCGGTACGGGCGGCCGACGCGTTCTCGTCGTGGGCTGGTCGAGTGTCGAGAACGGCGAGTGCACGGCCGGGGACCAGAAGGCCATGTGGGCTGTCGCGGACGCGGTGGCCGCGGCCGGGCACCGGGTGGACATCGCCTGGAGCACGGTCATGAGCCGCGCCCCGCTCGGCTCCCGAGCCGGCCGTGACGTCCCTCTCGCCGACGTCGACCCGAGCGAGTACACCCATCTGCTGTGGGTGTGCGGGCCGGTGAGCGGGAGCGAGATCGAGGCGCTGCACCGCAGATTCGCGCACTGCCGCCGTTACGCGGTGGGAGTCAGCGTCGTCGACGTCGCCGGTGCGGCGTACACGGGGTTCGACGAGGTCTTTCCCAGAGACATCGACGTCCCGGCCGGCGAGTCGGGTGGGGCGAGGTGCCACGCCCCACCCGTTCCGGACCTGGCTGCCGCGGCGGCACCCGGAGCCGTGCCCGTCGTCGGGGTGTTCACGACGTCCGGTCAGCGCGAGTACGGGACGCGTCGCCGACACGGGGCGGTCGCTGCCGTTCTCGACGACTGGCTCGCCTCCCGGCACGATCTGGCGGTGCTGGATCTCGACACCCGGCTCGATCCGCGGTCGTGGCGATCACCGTCGACGTCGGCTGCGGTCGAGTCGGTGGTGCGCCGCCTCGACGTCGTCGTCACGATGCGCCTGCACGGACTGGTGCTCGCGCTGTCCGACGGCATTCCCGCTCTCGCGATCGACCCGGTGGCCGGGGGAGCGAAGGTGACCGCGCAGGCCACGGCGTGGGGGTGGCCGGCGGTGCTCGCCGCCGACGACGTGGACGCAGCGTCGCTGTCCCGATGGACGGCGTGGTGTCTGTCCGACTCCGGTCGCACGGAGGCGGCGCAGGCGGCTGCGCGGGTGCGCCCGGTGGTGGCGGATCTGCTCGTCGATGTCGTGCGGGCACTCGCATAGTCGCGTGGTCGGTGGGTAGTCGACCGACATGACCGATACCTCGTCCACCCCCGGCGACACCCGACCTCTGGCGCTCGTGACCGGTGCCTCCAGCGGCATCGGGCGCGAGCTGGCCCGACTCTTCGCGCGCGACGGTCACGACCTCGTCGTCGTGGCGGAATCCGACGGCCTCGACGTGGTCGCGACCGAACTGAGCGCGACCGGCGTGTCGGTGACCCCCGTGACCGCGGACCTGGCGACGCCGGACGGTGTGGAGCGCGTCGCCGACGCGCTGCGGGCGCAGGGCCGCCCCCTCGTGGCCGCGGCTCTCAACGCCGGTATCGGTCGCGGCGGCGCGTTCGCCGAGGTGCCGCTCGACGACAGTCTCGCCGTCGTCGACCTGAACGTCCGTTCGACGGTGCATCTCGCGAAGGTGGTGCTGGACGGCATGATTCGCGCCGGTGAGGGCCGTGTGCTCATCACCTCGTCGGTGGCCTCGACCATGCCCGGCCCGTACCAGGCCGTCTACAACGCGTCCAAGTCGTTCCTGCAGTCGTTCGCGGAGGGGATCCAGGGCGAACTCAGTGAGTCACCCGTGACCGTCACGTCGCTGATGCCCGGACCCGTCGAGACCAACTTCTTCCACCGCGCGCGCATGGACGACACCGCCATGGGCCGGTCGAGCAAGGACGACCCGGCGGACGTCGCGCGTGCGGGATACGACGCCATGCAGGCCGGCTCGCGCAGGGTGGTGGCGGCGTCGGTGATGTCGAAGGCGATGGCCGCGGTCGACGCGGTCCTGCCCGACGTGGTCAAGGCGACCGGCCACAAGGTACTGGCCAAGCCGCGAGAAGCCCTGCGCCGGTGATGCTTCGAGCCGTCAGAGCCGGTCGCGCACGGCGGTGAGCACGTCGGACACCGAGATGTCGAGCAGGCCGGGATCCGCCGTGTCCGCGTGCGGATCGCCGGTGCGTCCGCTCCACAGCACCGTGTGCGGCCCGTCCGACGGCGGACCCCACCAGCGCGGCGGGGTGGGACCGAACAGTACGACGGACGGCGTCCGGTAGGCGCTCGCGAGATGCGCCACACCGGTGTCTCCGCTCACCACCAGGTCGGCATCGCACACCAGCGCTGCCAGGTGCACGAGGTCCAGCTCTCCGGCCGCGACCGCGTCCGCGCCCAGTCCCGCCTGGTCCGCGATCGCCCGACAGAGACCCCTCTCCTCGGCCACTCCGGTGAGCACCACCCGGTGGCCCTGTCGGTCGAGTCGTGCTGCCAGACGGGCGAACCGGTCGGGAGGCCATCGGCGTGAGAGCGACGCCGCGCCGGGGTGCACGACCACGGACCGCGTCACGGGCACGTCGGCGGGCCGAGCGATCAGGCGATCCCGCCGGTCCGCCGACGCGCCGCCGTACTCCGTCAGGCGGCACCATCGGTCGACCTCGTGGAGCTCCTGCATCCACGGTGGGCCCGCGAGTCCCCGATCGGGGTGGGCGTGGGTCAGGATCGACGGTGCGCCGGTGGCGACGCACACGTCGATGCTCTGCGGTCCTCGCCCGTGGAGGTTGATCGCGAGGTCCGGGGTCGGACCCGGAGGCGGTCCGGTGAGGCCGCGGGTGTCGATCACCTCGTCCACGCACGCGGTACCGTCCGCGCCGTGCGCCAGGGCGACGAGGTCGGCATACCGGTCCGGCATCGCCAGGGCGAGGTGCGCGTCCGGGTACTGCGTGCGCACGGCTCGGAGCGCCGGCACCGCGGTGAGCAGATCGCCGAGACCGAGCGCGCGCAGGACGAGGATGCGGGAGAGGTTCAGGGCCAGGACGATTCGGTGGAGGAGGTGACCACCAGCTCGCGGATCTCGCAGCCCGCCGGCTGTGAGAGAGCGAAGATCACCGACGCGGCGGTGTCCTCCGGCCGGTTCAACTTGGCGTCGGCCGGCGGCTTGTACTGCTCGGTGCGGCCGTCGAAGAATGCGGTGTGCATCCCGCCGGGGATCAGCAGCGTCACGCCGATCTCGCCGGCGGTCTCGGCGGCGAGGGCTCGGGTGAAGCCCACGACGCCGAACTTGGAGGCGCAGTAGGCGGTGGCGTCACCCACGGCCTTGATGCCGAGCGTGGACGCGCACGTGACGACGCGTCCGTGCGACTCGGTCAGCGCGGGGAGGGCGGCGCGCACGACGGCGACGGTGCCGAGCAGATTGACGTGCACCACCCGTTCCCAGTCCTTCGTGGACACCGAGCCCAGGGGACCGCACGAATCGACGCCGGCGGCGGTGAACACCCCGTCGAGACGGCCGGCGGGGGAGACGAGCTCCAGGGTGGCGGCTTCCGCGGCCGCCGAGTCGGCGAGGTCGGCGACCACGTGCTCGACACCGGATTCCGGTGCGACGCGGTCGATGACCAGCGGTGTGCCACCGGCGTCGAGGACGGCGTCGACGACGGCGGCGCCGAGGCCGGATGCACCACCGGTGACGAGAACGGTTCCGAGAGTGGGGGTCATGAGAGTTCCTTCCATGGTCGATCGTGTGGACGGGTCAGGCAGGGCGTGCACGTGCCGCGTCGACGAGCCGAGTGGTCGAGTACCCGCCGACCACGGGGACGAGCACGATGTCGCCGCCATGACGACGGACGGTCTCCGCCTCCGGCAACGTCGCCTCCGCGTAATCGGATCCCTTGACCCAGACGTCGGGTCGTAGGCGGTCGAGGACGGCGGTGGGGGTGTCGTCGTCGAACACCACCACGGCGTCGACGCTGCCGAGTTCGAGCAGCACGCGCGCTCGATCTCGTTGCGAGACCACCGGTCTCGCAGGTCCCTTGGCGCGGGCGACGGAGGCATCGGAGTTCAGGCACACCACCAGGGCGTCGCCCATCAGTCGGGCCTGACGCAGCAACGAGACATGGCCGGTGTGCAGGAGGTCGAAGCACCCGCCGGTCGCGACGATCCGACCGCCGGCACGTCGGACGCGGTCGATCGTCGTCTCGGCGTCCTCGGGAACGGTCGTGAGCGCGGCAGCGGGGATCTCGCCCTCGCATCGGGAGAAGCCGACGGCGCCGCCGGACACGACGAAGCGGGCCGCCGCGTCGACGGCCGCCCGGGTGGCGGCGAGCAGGGTGGCACCGCCCAGCAGCGCGGCTGCGGCCGCGGTCGCGAACCGGTCACCGGCGCCGCACGTGTCGGCGCCCCGCCCTGCGGCGCCGACGTCCGCGCCGATGGGTACCTCGGTGCGATCGTCGCCCTCCACGAGGACTGCGCCACGTGAACCGGTGGTGACGGCGACACCGGCGGCGTGCAGAGCCGCGGCCACCCGGTCCAGCACCGCCTCCTGGTCCTGCGCGCCCGTGACTCGCCGAGCCTCGTCCAGGTTGGGGGTCGCGAGCATGGTGCCGCGCACCGGCGCGGGCCCTCGAGGATGGGGGTCCCACACGACGGGAACGCGCTCGGCCGCTGCGTCCAGACATGCCCGTAGTGACGGGTTGGCCGCCACGCCGCGGCCGTAATCGGACACGAGAACGGCTCCCGCGGAGGCGATCGCGTCGGACACCCGGGTCGGCACGTCGGCGCGGGACGCCCGCCCGTCGCCGGAATCCAGGCGCAGCAGGGGCTGTCCGGACGCCTGCACACGGGTCTTGCGCACCGTCGTACCGTCGAGCGGCATCGTCACCACCTCGACGTCGCGCTCCAGCAGGTCCAGCACGGTGTCCGCACCGGCGTCGACTCCCACCGCGGTGACGAGCACCGTGGGCACGCCGTGGCGGGCCGAGATCAGCGCGGCGAGCCCGGCACCACCCGGGCGACACCAGCTCCGGGCGACGTCGACGACGGGAACGGGCGCCTCGGGGCTGAGCCGCTCCGCGACACCCTCGACGTCGACGTCGAGCAACGTGTCGCCCACGATCACCAGCGGACCGGGATCAGGCGCCGCACTCACGTCCGCACTCCCAGTGCCGTGTCGAGCGCCAGACACAGCCCGTGCACCAGTGCCAGGTGGATCTCCTGGACCGTCGCGACGGTGGGTGCCTCGACGGCGATCGCGTCGTCCGCCGTGGCGGCGAGTTCGTTGGGAGGAGGGCCCGTCAGAGCCCACACGGTGACGCCGATCTCCTGCGCAGCCTTCGCCGCTGCGAGCACGTTCCGGCTCGAGCCACTGGTGGACAGCGCGACGAGGACGTCCCCCGAGCGGCCGTGGGCACGGACCTGGCGCGCGAAGACCTCCTCCTCGCCGTAGTCGTTGACGATGGCGGTGGTGGCCGAGGTGTCGGCGTGCAGGGCGATGGCGGACAGCGGGTGTCGATCGTGCCGGAAGCGGCCGACGAGTTCGCCCGTGAGGTGCTGCGCCTCCGCGGCGCTCCCGCCGTTGCCGCACGCGAGGAGCCGACCACCGCCGTCGAACACGGTGGTGAGGTGGGCCGCCCACCGGGACAGGACCGGGGCCGCGCCCGACGCCTGCCGGGCCGCGGTCTGCAGGGCTGCGAAGTGTTCCTCGATCATCGTCCGCCTCCGGGTGTGGGAATGGGTGTGGGATCTGGTGCGGGAACGGCTGTGCGCCGGGTGGTGAAGCGATGCACGGCCTCGACCACGTCGCCCGGGTCGATGCCGTCCAGGCAGGGGTGCCCCGGCACCGGACAGCGCCGCGCTCGCGTACCCCGGCACGCCGCAGTCTGATCGCCGAGAACGACGCGAGGCACCCCGTGGGGCGCCCATCGGACGGACGACACCACGGGCGCGAAGAGAGAGACCACCGGGGTGCCGACGGCCGCCGCGAGATGGGCCGGCCCGGTGTTGGGGGCGACCACGACGTCGGCGCGGTCGAGGACGTCCGCGAGTTCGGCGAGGTCGACGCGTCCGGCCAGATTCGCCGCGTCCTCGTCGGCCACGTGGGCTGCGAGCCGGGCCTCCTCCGCGGCTCCCGTCACCACCACGCGATGACCCTCCGCGACGAGCGCGGACACGATGGCCCGGCTGTGGTCCGGTCCCGGCCGACGGGCCGCCACGGCGGCGCCGGGATGCACGACGACGTAGCTCTCGGGACCGGTCAGGTGCGAGGTGTCCGGCAGTGGGCGCCGCACCGACAGGGCGCTGCCACCGGACTCGTACCCGGCCGCGCGCACCAGGGACATGGCACGCTCCGCTTCCGGAACGTCCTCGTCGGGTGCTCGGTGACGCAGATCGAGCAACGAGCCGGGGTAGTCCTCGCAGTGCGCGCCGATCCACGGGATCCCGGCGAGTCGGCCGAGCAGCGCGAGCGGGAGCGGCGACTGGTGGAACGAGCCGAAGACGAGCAGCCGGTCGAACGCTCCGTCGGCGAGTCTCGAGACCAGCGCATCCATCTCGGCGCGGTCGACGGCCGGCGGATCGAGAACGATCCACGGTGCGGTGAACGTGATCACCTCCTGCACGCCCGGAAGGAGTTCCGCCGCAGCGCGCCCGCCGGGACCCACGAGCATGGTCACCGAGTCCTCCCGCGCGATCGCACGCACCGCGGGGCCGGTCAGCAGGACGTCGCCCATGCTGTCCAGGCGAGCCACGAGCACCCGTCTGCCTTCCGAACTTCGCCCACTCACACGGCACCTGCGATCACGGCCGACACGGCGGCCGCCACGGTGGGCGCCACCGCGGCGTGACGGCGAGCATGGTCCACCTCGTCCGCACGGGTGCGGGGCGTGGGCACGAGGATCGCGCGTGCACCCGCAGCCTGTGCTGCGCCGATGTCCGCGCCGATGTCCCCGATGAGGACGCAGTCGGCTGGGGACAGGCCCAGTTCCCGTGCGGCGGCATCGACCATGCCGGGGCGGGGCTTGCGGCACCCGCACCCGTCGGCCTCGCCGTGGGGACACACCTGCCATGTGTCGAACGGACCCAGCAACGTCTCGACGCGTGCATTCACCGCGTCCAGTTGCTCGGGTGCCACCAGACCGCGGGCCACGCCGGACTGATTGCTCACCACGCCGACCTTGATACCGTTGTCGCGCAACAGGTCCAGGGCCTCGCGCGCCCCGTCGACGGGTGTCACCGCGTCGGGATCGGCCAGATAGGGGACGTCCACGATGATGGTGTCGTCGCGGTCGAACAGCACGGCCCGCGCCGGACCCGTGGACGCGTCCGACCGGACGAGACGATGACGCAGCTCCCCGCGTGCCCGGTACGCCACGGCGAGTGGCGGGATCAGCACCGACGTGACGGCCATCGAGACGCACTCCCGTGACGAGAGAGGTCCCGCGGCGATGCGGCGCGCCGCGAACTCCGCGGTGAGTGTCGCCCAGGCCGACGCGGCGGCGGCGGCGATCCTTCGCCGGCCCCTCGACACGGATCGCACGGCGACGACGGCCGTCAGCGTCGTGACGACGTGGCGGGGCATCATGCCCGGACCCTCACCGATCTCGGAGCGCCAGTCGCCGCCGTACTTCAGGCGCATCAGCGCGTTGTCCTCGTTGCCACGTTGCGCGCGCAGACTCGCCCACGGGTCCGCGCTCACGGCGGGCTGGTGCGTGGTGATCCTGGTGCCGGTGACGATGTCGTACCCGGCACGGCGAACGCGGACCGCCAGGTCCGAGTCCTCGCGGTACGCCCGTGGGAACCGCTCGTCGAAGCCGTCCACCGTGCGCAACGCCGTGCGTCGATACGCCATGTCGGCAGTGATCCACCGCGCCGTGGACAGCGCCGCGGTGCGGCGTTCGTCGTCGGTGGGCCGACGGTCCGTCGGCAGTGGCACGTCGATCACGGCCTGCGACGCCCCCACGGACGACGGCAGTCCGCGCAGGTCGCGCACGAGGTGGTCCCGCCACGTCGACGCGACCGTCACGTCGTCGTCGAGGAACGCGACCCACTCGCTGCTCGTGTGGCGCCAGCCGACGTTGCGTGCAGCGGCTGGTCCACGCCCACCGCAGCGGACCGGTCGGACGGTGAGATCGAGTGCGGGGAGGTCGAGGGGCTCGGTCGCACTGCGCGGCCTGTCGTCGACCACCACCACGACGTCCGGTGTCGGACCCGTTCCCGAGTCGAGCGCACGCAGCAGTGTGGCCAGGCCGGGCCGACCGATCGTCGGGATCACGACGGACCACGTCGGCTCGCTGTGGGCCGGCGCGCTCATCGGCTTCGCCGGACGAGGAACGGTCCGATGGCCAACGCGTCGACGGGAGAGGATCCGAACAGCTCGAGGGCGTCGTGCGGGCTGTCCACCATGGGTCGGCCCGCGGTGTTGAGGCTCGTGTTGACGACGACCGGGATGCCGGTCCGGCGATCGAACTCGCGCAGCATCGCCGCGGTCGGCCCCGAACCGTCCTCCACGGTCTGGATGCGCGCGGTGCCGTCGACGTGGGTCACGGCCGGGAGCCGATCGCGCCACGCCGGGTCGACGTCGTGCACGAACAGCATGTAGGGGCTGGGAATCGGACCGCGGGAGAACAGTTCGGGAGCGCGATGCGCGAGCACCATGGGTGCCACGGGCCGGAACTGCTCGCGCCCCTTCACGTCGTTGAGGCGCTCGACGTTTCCGGCATGACCGGGATGGGCCAGCAGCGAGCGGTGGCCGAGCGCGCGGGGACCGAATTCGGACGGGCCCTGGAACCACGCGACGATTCCGTTGTCCGCCAACACCTCCGCCGCGGCGGAGGCGATGTCGACGGGCCGCTCGAACGGCACCTTGGCCACGGTGAGCTGGGCGGCGATCTCGTCGTCGCTCCATCGGCGACCGAGAGCCGCCGTCGTCATGGGCGCGATGGTGTCACCGGCCTCGGCGGCCACCGTCGCTGCTGCGCCCCACGCGGTTCCGCTGTCACCGGCGGCCGGCTGGACCCAGATATCGTCGAACGGACCCTCGGCGAGCACACGGGTGTTGGCCACACAGTTGAGTGCGGTTCCGCCGGCCATGGCCAACCGGTGTTCGCCGGTCCTGTCGGCGAGTTCGCGGGTCAGGGCGAGCAGCACCTCCTCCACGACGGCCTGCACACTGCAGGCCAGATCCGCGTGGCGCTCGTCGAACCGCGCGTCGGGGGCACGGCGGGGCACCAGCTGCTCCCAGTCGATCCACTCGGTGCGGAAGCCGCCGTCGTCGGTGACGTGGACGAACCGACGCAGCAGAGGGAGGTGCCGGGGCCGTCCGTACGAGGCCAGTGCCATCACCTTGTACTCGTCACTCGAGCGAGCAAACCCCAGGTGTTCGTTGAGGTCCTCGTACAGCAGTCCGAGGGAGTGCGGAAGGCTCTGCGTGGCATGCACTTCGAGCTTGGAGTCGATGTAGCGGCCGGACAGCATCGAGGTGCTCTCGCCCCGGCCGTCGGACACCAGTACCGCGCAGGAGCCGCCGAACGGAGCCAGCAGCCCCGCCGACGCGGCGTGCGCGACGTGGTGCCGCACATGGTGGAACGACCCCACGGGTGCCCCGCCGAGAACGGTGGACAGGAAGTGCGGAGCGCGCTCGGCATAGGTCGTACGCAGCTCCTCCCACCGTGGATCGAGGCCACCGTGGCGATCTCCGTGCACGGCGTCGTGGTCCACCAGGGCGGGGTCGTACGAGTACGCGACGGCATCGATGTCCGACGCGTCGAGGCCGGCGTGATCGAGGCACCAGCGAATCGCCGCCTCGGGAAGCTCCCACGCGGAGAACGGAACCGGCCGCTTCCCGTGCTTGCGTCGGGAGAAGCGCTCCTCCTCCGCCGCGGCCACCGTGCGGCCGTCGACCATGACCACGGCGGCCGAATCGTGGAACACCGCGTTGATCCCGAGCACGCGCATGACTCACCTCCTCTTCGTCCGATCGATCCTCCGGCCGCGCCGGTGAGGCCCGATCTACCCGCCGGCCGCGCCGGTAAACACCGTGTTCGGATTCGGTCGTGATGACGGAGCGGTGTCGGCGAACCACCGGACCGTGCGGGTGAGACCGTCCGCCAGGTCGACGGTCGGGCTCCATCCGAGAGCAGTGCGCGCGACGGTGATGTCGGGGCAGCGGCGCTGGGGGTCGTCCTCGACCGGCGGGCACGGTGCCACGGTGAGGTCGCACCCCACGACCTCGGCCACGGCGCGCGCGATCTCGAGCACCGTCCGTTCGTCCGGGTTGCCGATGTTGACGGGCCCGGGATGCGCCGACCGGACCAGTGCGAGCAGCCCGGCAACGGTGTCGTCCACGTGGCAGACCGACCGGGTCTGCAGGCCGGAGCCGGTGACGGTCAGCGAGCGGCCCTCCAGGGCCTGGCACACGAAGTTCGGAATCATCCGCCCGTCGTCGCGGCGCATGCGCGGGCCGTACGTGTTGAAGATGCGGGCGATCGCCGTGTCGACGCCGTGCGTGCGCCGGTAGGCCGCGGTGAGCGCCTCGGCGTAGCGCTTCGCCTCGTCGTAGACGCTGCGCGGACCGGTGGGGTTGACGTTCCCGTGGTACGACTCGGACTGCGGGCTGACCAGCGGATCGCCGTACACCTCACTCGTCGACGCCAGCAGGAACCGGGCACGGTGCTCGCGGGCGAGCTCGAGAGCCCGCTCGGTTCCGACGGCACCCGCGTGCAACGTCTCGAGAGGCAGCCGGTGATAGTCGTCGGGGGAGGCCGCGGACGCGAGATGGAAGACCTGTCCCGGGTCGGCACGGGTGATCGACCGGGGCAGCGGTTCCGTGATGTCGTGCTCGACGACACGGAACCGCGCCTCGCGGTGGAGGTGCTCGATGTTGTCGAGCGACCCCGTGACGAGGTTGTCCACACAGACCACCGCGGTGCCGTCGGCGAGAAGAGCCTCGCAGAGATGTGATCCCACGAATCCCGCGCCGCCGAACACGACCGCGCTTCTCGACGACCTGCCAGTTCGATTCGATCCAGCTCCCTTGGACATGGCGCGGCAGATACCCGTGAGTGCACCCGGCAAACGCGTTTGTCCGGACCCGTTCCGGGTAGACCGGGCGCGTGTCGGGCAGTGAGACGAGCGGTTGCGAGGAGAGGTCGCGCACCACGGTGGTGGTGGCGACACGCAACCGTGCGGACGAACTGGCCACCACGCTGCACCACCTGACGCGGCTGCGGCCGCGACCGCCGGTGATCGTCGTGGACAACGCCTCCTCGGACGGCACCGCGGACGTGGTACGGCGGGCAGTCGAAGAGGGTGCGGACGTGCGCTCGATTC
This sequence comes from Rhodococcus sp. NBC_00294, assembly GCF_036163995.1. Taxonomy (NCBI): domain Bacteria; kingdom Bacillati; phylum Actinomycetota; class Actinomycetes; order Mycobacteriales; family Nocardiaceae; genus Rhodococcus; species Rhodococcus sp. NBC_00294. Next base: position 3,954,153 of record NZ_CP108043.1, on the reverse strand, counting down.
CACTGTCGCGCAACGAGGGTGCCGCGGCCCGCAATCGGGGCGTATGGGCCGCCGAGACCGAGTTCGTCGCCTTCGCGGACGACGACTCGTGGTGGGAGCGGGCGGCGCTGACGACCGCGGAACGAATTTTCGACGTCCATCCGGACATCGCCCTCGTCGCAGCGCGGACGGTGGTCGGCCCCGAGTGTCGGGACGACCCCGTCAACGCGGCCCTGCACGTCAGCCCTCTGGCGTCCGGCAGTGCCGACGTCGACGACCCCGGTCCGCCGGTGCTGGGATTTCTCGCGTGCGCTGCGATCGTGCGGCGCAGAGCCTTCCTGGCCGTCGGCGGCTTCTCTCCGGTCCTGCAGTTCGGCGGTGAGGAGACCCTGCTCGCCTTCGATCTGGTGGCGGCGGGTCATCGGGTGGTGCACGTGTGCGACGTGATCGCACACCACCACCCGTCGACCCGACGCATGGCGACGATCGCCCGACGGAACCTGGAGTCGCGCAATGCAGTTCTCACGGCACTGATGCGCCGACCGGTGGGTGAGTGCGTCCGGTCGGTGACGACGCTGGTGGCGCGCGCACTCGTCGATCCTCGCGTGACGCCGGCTCTCGTGGGCGCGGCGCTCCGTGCCCCGACCGCACTGTGGCACCGACAGACCCTGCCCCCGGACGTCGAGCGGGCCGCTCGCGCTCTCGAGACCACACCGGCGGCGTCCGGGCACCCCGACGAGGAGGTTCGAGCATGACCGAGACAGCCGATCGTGTCACCGTCGTGATGATCACTCACGACCGACGGGACGAGCTTCACCGCACGCTGAAACACATGACGTCGATCTCGGACGCGGCCCCGATCATCCTGGTGGACAACGCCTCCACGGACGGTACGGCGGACATGGTGCGGGAACTGTTCCCCGAGGTACGGCTTCTCGCCCTGTCGGAGAACCTGGGCGGGGTGGCCCGGAACCGTGCGGTGGATCTCGTGACGACGCCGTACGTCGCCTTCTGCGACGACGACACGCGCTGGCAGGAGGGCGCACTGACACTGGGGGCGGTGCGACTCGACGCCTATCCGGCCCTGGCGACGGTCACGGGCCGCTGTCTGGTCGCGCCGTCGCTGGTCGAGGATCCGATCACTCCCGAGTTCCGGGAGAGCCCGATCGAGGGTCCCGCCTGGCTTCCCGGTCCTGCTCTTCTCGGGATCATGGCGGGGCTGACGATGATTCGCGTGTCGGCGTTCCGGAGAGTGGGCGGATTCTGCGAGAAGATGTGGCTCGGCGGCGAGGAGGAACTGTTGGCCCTCGACCTCGCCGCGGCCGGCTGGTGGATGGTCTGGGAGGAGGGCATGGTCATCGAACACGAACCGTCGGTGAGCCGCGACTCCACCCGCCGTCGTCAGCTCGGGATCCGGAACACTCTGTGGACGCTGTGGTTACGCCGGCCGGTGCGCAGCGCACTCCGCCGTACCGTCGCGGTGGTGCGGTCCGCCCCCCGGGACCGCGCGACGGCGTCGGCGGTGTGGGAGGCGATGCGGTCCGCCGGATGGGTGGCACGCGAGCGGACAGTGGTGCCGCCGTTCGTCGAACGGGGCCTCGTACTCCTCGAGGAGCCGCAGTCGCGGTCGGTGGCGCGGCGCTACGTGGGGTGACAAGTTCGGGGGCTGACGAGATCGGGTTCGACCGGGCCTCACACCCGGTCCAGCTGGTCGTCCCCCGATCCGTCCGCGGTGTCGGCGGCGGCCGGCTCCGGAAGCAGTGACCGGTAGACCCGATCGGTGTCGACGGCGATCTGCTCCCACGAGTACCGCGCACGAGCGCGATCGGCGGCCGACATGCCGTAGCCGGTCCGCCGACCCTCGTCGTTCAGCAGGCGACGGACGGCGTCGGCGACGGCGGCAGGCGTGCGTCGGTGGACGAGAACTCCGGTGACACCGTCGATCACGGTGTCGAGGAAGCCACCGACCGCGGCGGCCACCACCGGGATCCCGCACGCCATCGCTTCGAGCGGCACGATCCCGAACGGCTCGTACGTGGGAGTGCAGACCACGATGTCGGCGGAGCGGAGAAGGTCGGGCATCGTCTCGTGGGAGACCTGTCCGACCAGGCGGACGCGGTCGGCCACACCGTGGGCGACGGCGATCTGCTTCAGGCGTCGAGCCTCGTCGTCGTCCGAGACGTCGCTGCGCTCGCCGCCGGCGATGATGAGGTCGGTGTCCGGAATCGACGCGAGGGCCGCGATCGCCAGGTCGAATCCTTTGCGAGGCACCAGTCGGCCGACGGCGACCAGCCGCCGCCGACGCGCGGGGTCGGGAGAGCTGACCGGCGCCGGCTGGAACTTCTCGAGGTCCACGCCGCACGGCACCACCGACACCCGCCGGCGCGGTATGCCCATCCGGACCAGTTCGGTGACCTCGTCCGAGCACGTCGCGACGACGTGATCGGCTCCGCGTGCGATGAGCCGCTCGATCTTCGGTCGGCTCGGCGGCGACGTGTCGCGGGTGCCCTGGTGCCGACGCTTGACCACACCGAGTGCGTGGAAGGTCACGACCGTGGGAATCGCGAGCGGACGCGCCGCGAGCTGGGTCGCGAGCCCCGACATCCAGAAGTGGGCGTGGACCACGTCGGGTCGGTCTCGCGTCCAGTGCTCGGCCAGGTGCGAGGCGAAGTCGCCCATGTGGGGCAGTAGTTCGTCCTTCGGTACCGGCTCGGGCGGACCTGCCGGAACGTGCACGACGCGGTAGCCGTGATCGACGGTGACCTCGTCGGGGAGGTCGCGGGAGTCGCGCCGGGTGAAGACCGACACCTCGTGGCCGCGGTCGACCAGGGCCGCGGCCAGCGCCGCGACGTGGACGTTCTGGCCCCCCGCGTCGATTCCGCCGAGCGCGGCGAGCGGGCTTGCGTGTTCTGACACCATGGCGATGCGCATGAGGAATCCGTCCCTCGGATCGTGCGTTCCGAGACGTCGCTGGTGACTGAACGACGTCCCTCTCGGTCGGTGGAGCGGGTGGAGATGGTCTGGTCGGGTGAGCGGCTTCAGGGGAGGACGGCGGCGAGTGCGCTGTCCCATCGGTCGAGGAAGGTCGGGAGGTCGTGTCGTGCGGAGACGAAGCTGCGTGCCGCCTTGCCGGCGAGCTCGGCTGCGATCGGCTCGTGGACGAGTTCGCTGATTCCGGCGCGGAGGACGTCGACGTCGTTGGAGAGGACGCCGACCTCGGGCGGCACAGTGGCCGCCACCTCGGTCGTCGCCACCGCCACGACGGGCATGCCCAGGTACATCGCCTCGAGCAGTGACAGTCCCAGCGACGTCCATCGTGCGGTGTGCACGTAGACGCGGCGTCGAGCGATCTCGCGGTGCAGCTCGTGGCCCTGCACGTCGCCGAGGCCGCGGACGTTCGCGGTCGGCTCGTCCAGTTCGCGGGTTCCCATCCCGAACACGTCGAGCGGTGCGGCGCCGGCCAGCGGGCCGAGGAGGTCGGTTCCCACCACGCGTCCGCGTCGGACCGGGTCGTTGATCATGGTGACGGCTCGGGGCAGCGAGCCCGTGTAGAGCGGACCGGGGTCGGCGATGCCGTGCGGGATCACCGTCGTCGGCGCGACGCCGGTGTCCCACATGAGGCGATTGAACTCGGTCACGTGCACGACAGGGATGTCGCTCCGATCCGCCAGCGGGTGGACGGAGTGCACGGGACTCGGTCGTGGCGCGTTGTGCTCGACGTAGATCGCCGGGACGTCGCGGCCGGGTCGTCGACCCAGAATCGCTTCCGCCAGCTCGAGCTCCTGCGGGCGTTGCAGCACGACGACGTCGACATCCTGCGCGGGCGCACGATCGACCGGTACGTCGATCACGGAATCCGACCAGGGTCGCCCACACCGTCCGCGCCCCCACTCGTCACCGGTGTCGTTCACCGGGAGCAGGTACCGGTGTCGACCCGCGACGAAGGCGGACGTCCACGATCCGTGCACGTGCCACAGCAGCACCGAACAGGACTGGGACATACCGCTCGGATAACCCGGATCGAAGGAAAAAAACATCCGGACGGCGTTCAGCTCCGAATGCTTGTCCCACATCTCACGCCGAGGTCACTTCATCGGATCGTTTCCCCAGTTCATCAGCGAGTAGCGCCACCGCGAGTGCTCCACGTCCTTCGAGGGGCCCTGGGCGCGATGTCGGTGCACGTATCCGACGACCTTTCGCATCGCGGCGACGTCGTCGTCCGTGAGATCGGATTTCTTCGTGTCCAGGATCGAGGTGATGCGCCGCCCCATCTCGTGCCCCGTCGACTCACCGTCCTTCGAGTCACCGACGGAGCGGGACTCGTCGGTCGTCAGCCAGTCCTCGAGCTCCTTCCTGGTCATGTTGACCGCGTCCTTCCAGTCGTCCCACACGTCGTCCACCGTCTCGTTCTTCTTCGTCATGACGCATCGCGTTCCCCGGAAGCGAGGGCGGCAATCCCGGTCGTTTGACGTCCGTCCTGACGGGCAGACCTCCGGACGAGTCGACCGAACACCCGTCGGACACACCGTGGGAGGAACCGATGTATCCGAACTCACTCCGTGCGTTGACCGAGTACACCGGACCTTTCGTGTCCGTGTACTTCGAGGATTCGCACGACACCGAGGACGCGCGAACGCGCCTCGAGCTCAGCTGGCGCGGGATCGAGGAGGAGTTGCGGGAGCGGTCCGCACCGGACGAGGCCGTGGAGGCCCTCCGGTCCGCGGTGCTGGACGCACCGCCCGCCGTCGGTCGCAGTGGGCGCGCTTTCATCGCTGCCGGGGCGACGGTGCTCGTCGACGAGCGCCTCCTCGGCCCGCCCGTCCGGACGGAGGTGCGGGTGTCGGAATTGCCCTACCTCGTTCCCCTCGTCGACCACGGCCCCGTGGACCTGACCTACCTGGTGGCGTGGGTCGATCACGCGGGAGCCGACATCACCGTGCACGGACCCGGCGGAGTGCACGAGGAGACCGTCGACGCCGTGTCCGGACCCGTTCACCAGGCAGCCGGGGCGGAGTCCGCCGGCTACGGCACCCCGCAGCGCCGTACGGACGACGCCGCGCGCCGCAACGTGAGCGCCGTGGCCGACCGGGTGACGCACCTGATCGACGAGCGACGGCTCGACGTCGCGTTCGTCGCCGGGGAGGTGCGCTCGCGATCCGATCTGCGCGGCGCGCTCCCGGAACGCACGGCGGACGTCGTGGTCGAGCTCGACATCGGGGCACGCGGAAGTGGGGACCACGACGAGGAACTGGCGCACGCGATCGAGGAGGAGGTCGAGCGTCGACGACTCGCCGCGATGGACGACGCCGCCCGGAGGTGGTCGGCCGAGACGGGCCGGGGGTCCGGGCTCGCGATCGACGGTCTCGACGACGTCTGCGCAGCGGTGCGCGACGGCAGCCTGGAGACGCTGCTCGTCGGGGATCTCCCGGAGGTCACCGTGGTCGCGGACTCGTCGCCCACCATGATCGCGCCGGAGCCCGACGCGCTCTCGGTGTTCGGTGTCTCTCCCGCCCGCACGCTGCGGGCCGACGAGGCCGTCCCGTTCGGTGCGCTCCACCTCGACGCCGAGGTGCTGCGCGTCGACGAGCGGATCGATCCCCGCGACGGCATCGCCGCGCTGCGCAGGTACGCGACGTGAGGGGTCGACACCGGACGTGATCGAGCCCGCGCACCGCGCCCGTGCGACCATCTGCCGATGAGTGTGTTGGTGTGCTTCCATGCCCATCCCGACGACGAGGTGTTCGGCACCGGCGGGATCATGCGGTCGGCGGCCGACGCCGGCCACCGAGTGGTGCTGGTGACGGCGACCGACGGTGCGCTCGGTGAGGTGCCCGACGGCCTGTTGACCGAGGGCGAGTCGCTGCACGATCGGCGGCAGCGTGAACTGGAGCGCTCGGCCGAGGTGCTGGGGGCACAGCGCGTGGTCGTGCTGGGATACGCGGACTCGGGGATGGCCGGGACCGAGGGCAACACGAACCCGCACGCCTTCGCCAACGTGGATGTCGAAGAGGCCGCTCGGCGGCTCGCGGACGTTCTCGTCGAGGAGCAGGCCCGTGTCCTGACGGTCTACGACTCGCACGGTGGTTACGGCCATCCCGACCACGTGCAGGTGCACCACGTGGGGGTGCGCGCCGCGGCCATCGCCGAGGTGCCGTTCGTCTACGAGGCGACGATGAACCGTGATCGCATGCGCGAGATGATGACGGCGAACCCCAACTGGGATCCGGGCGAGAACGAGGACGCCTCGCAGCTCGACATCGAGGCGTTCGGCCTGCCCGAGTCGGAACTCACCACCGCGGTGGACGTGTCCGGTGTCCTGGCCGCCAAGCGTGCGGCGATGGTGGTGCACGAGTCGCAGATCGGTGACTTCGGCCCGTTCATCCCCATGTCGGACGAGGATCTCGCGTCCGCGTTCGGCACCGAGTGGTTCCGACGCATCGTGCCCCCGGTCGACGCGCCCGGCGCCGTGCGCGAGACCGCACTGCCTCTGTAAGTCCGGCACCGGGGGCGGTTTGGTGGCGGGAGCGCAGGGTAGCCCGGAGCATGAGCCTCGTCACAGGAGATGTCGGAGTACGCCTCACGGTCAACGGCGAGGAGCACCGGATCGAGTGCGACGTCCGGACGACCCTCCTCGACGCGCTGCGTGAGAGGCTCGGGCTGACCGGGTCCAAGAAGGGGTGCGACCGCGGTCAGTGCGGATCGTGCACGGTGCTGTCCGGTGGTCGGCGCGTGGTCAGCTGCCTGACGCTGGCCGTCGCGGCACAGGACGACGACATCACCACCGTCGAGGGGCTCGCCGACGGCGAGGACCTGCATCCCGTGCAGGCGTCGTTCCTCGCGCACGACGCATTCCAGTGCGGCTACTGCACCCCCGGTCAGATCTGCTCTGCCGTCGCCGTGCTCGACGAGGTGAAGAACGGATGGCCCAGCGCCGTCACCGAGGACCTCGACGGCGTGCCGACGGCCTCGGACGCGGACATCCGAGAACGGATGAGCGGCAACATCTGTCGGTGCGGCGCCTACCCCAACATCGTCGATGCCGTGCGAGAGAACATCGACGGTATATCTGCAACGACGACGGAGACGGGCGCGGACCGGTGAGAACATTCGCGTACGACCGTGCCGCCGACGCGTCGACCATCGCGTCCGCACTCGCCGAGGGGTCCACCCGCGTGCTGGCCGGCGGAACCAACCTCGTGGATCTGATGAAGCTGGGAATCGAGACCCCGGACCGGCTCGTCGACATCACGGGTCTGGCCTTGGCGGACATCGAGTGGAACGACGGCAGTGGCGGTGGGGTGCCGGGTCTGCGCGTCGGGGCCCTCGTTCGCAACAGCGATCTGGCCGCCGACCCCGTCGTGCGTTCGCAGTTCCCCGTCCTGTCGCGCGCCGTGCTCTCGGGTGCGTCCGGTCAACTGCGGAACATGGCGACCACAGGTGGGAACCTGTTCCAGCGCACCCGCTGTCCGTACTTCATGAACGTCGACACCGCGTGCAACAAGCGTGAACCGGGCTCGGGCTGTTCGGCCCTGGACGGCGATCGGCGCAACGCCGCGGTGCTGGGCGCATCGCAGCACTGCATCGCCACCCATCCCTCGGACATGGCCGTGGGCCTCGCGGTGCTCGATCCCACTGTCACCGTCGTCGGCACCGACGGAGTACGCGAGATCCGGTTCGCCGATCTGCATCGGCTTCCCGAGTCCGCACCCGAACGCGATTCGACTCTGCGGCAGGACGAGTGGGTGACGCACCTCGACATACCGCCGCTTCCACCCGGTGCGCGCTCGACCTATCGGAAGGTGCGGGACCGTGCGTCCTACGCCTTCGCGAGGGTGTCCGTCGCCGCCGTCGTGGTCGTGGAGAACGGGGTGTTCACCACGGCGCGCATCGCGCTGGGCGGAGCCGCTCACAAGCCGTGGCGGGCCACGGTCGCCGAGTCCGAGCTGCTCGGGGCGATCCCGTCCCGGAGCGGCGTGATCGCTGCGATGGAGCGCGAGCTCGCCGCGGCACACACGTTCCCCGACAACGACTACAAGTTGTCACTCCTCGCGTCGACGGTGGCCTCCACCGTGATGTCCCTCGCCGACGCGGCCGCGGACGAGGCGGCCACCCGATGACCGTCACGGGAACACCGGTCGAGCGGCTCGAGGGCCGCGACAAGGTCACCGGAGCCGCCCGGTACGCGGCGGAGTACCGGGACGTCGGTGGAGAACCAGCGCACGCGGCGATCGTCGGCGCCGCCGTTCCGGCGGGGCGTGTGCTGGACGTGGATCGTGCTTCGGCGCTGACGCTTCCGGGTGTCCTCGCCGTGCTGTGGCACGGTAACGCTCCGACGCTCGGGTCCGCCGGGGACGGCGAGTTGCAGGTGCTCCAGTCCGATGTCGTCGCCTACCGCGGGCAGATCGTCGCCGTGGTCGTGGCGGAGACGTCGGAGCAGGCGGCGTGTGCGGCCTCCGTTCTGGACGTCACGTACGAGAGTCGCCAGTGCGACAACGAATTACGGGAGCATCACCCGGGCATCTACGCACCCGAGCAGGTGAACGCGGGCTTCGACACCGATGTCGTCACCGGGGAACCGGAGCGGCGCTTCGAGGAGTCCGCGGTGCGCGTCGACGTCCGCTACACGACGCCGCCCGAACACAATGCGCCCATGGAGCCGCACGCGTCGATCGCCGCGTGGAGCGAGGACCGGTCGACCCTCACGGTCTGGGACTCGACGCAGGCGCCGTCCGGCGTGGCCGGAGATCTCGCCGAGCTCTTCGGCGTCGACTCGGACGCCGTGCGCGTCATCGCCCGGCACGTGGGCGGCGGCTTCGGATCGAAGGGGAGCACGCGACCGAACGCGGTCGTCGCGGCCATGGCGTCGTCCGTCGTGGGTCGGCCGGTCTCGTTTCCGGTTCCACGCCGGTCGACCTTCGACTTCGTCGGCTACCGGACGCCGACGATCCAGCGGGTCCGACTGTCGGCGGACGCGGACGGCTCGATGACGGCGTTGCTGCACGATTCGCTCCAGCAGACCTCCACCGTGATGGAGTTCGTGGAGCAGACGTCCGAGGGCAGTCGCCACGTGTACGACATCGACGACGTCTCGACCACGCATCGCGCGGTCGCGCTGGACGTCGGGACACCGCGCTGGATGCGCGCTCCCGGTGAGGCGCCCGGCATGTTCGCTCTGGAGTGCGCGGTGGACGAACTGGCCCACGCGCTCGGAACGGACCCCGTCGAGTTGCGGCTGCGGAACGAGCCCTCGGTCGATCCCGCGGACGGGCAGACCTACAGCTCACGTACCGTCCGCGCCGTCTTCGAGGAGGGCGCGCGGCGCTTCGGTTGGGCCGGTCGTGACCCGCGGCCCGCGATACGCCGAGAAGGACGCACCCTCGTCGGGACCGGTGTCGCGATGGCGACCTACCCCGCGATGACGTCGCCGAGCACGGCGCGGGCGACCGTCCGTGACGACGGGACGGTCGACGTGTCCGTCGCCGCGTCGGACATCGGTACCGGCGCACGAACAGTGCTCGCCCAGATCGCCGCCGACGCGCTCGAGGTCGCGCTGGACCGGGTCCACATCCACGTCGGGGACAGTGCGCTGCCCACGGCGCCCGGCGCAGGCGGGTCCTCGGGTACCTCGTCGTGGGGCTGGGCGGTGACCAAGGCCTGTCGTGCGCTGCGCGCGGACGGAGACCTCGCACCGGGCGCGACGGCCACCGCGGACACCACCGACGACCTCGAGGAGCGTGCGGCGCTGGCGCGGCAGGCGTTCGGCGCCCATTTCGCCGAGGTGCACGTCGACGTCGACACGGGGGAGGTCCGCGTGACGCGGATGCTGGGCGTCTTCTCCGTGGGCCGTGTGCTGAACCCTCGGTTGGCTCGGTCACAGCTCCTGGGCGGCATGGTGTTCGGTATCGGCATGGCACTCATGGAGGAGGGCATAGTGGATCGACGACACGGCGGCTTCCTCAACGCCGACCTCGCGGAGTACCACGTCCCGGTGGACGCCGACGTCGCCGACATCGAGGCGATCTGGGTCGAGGAGCACGACGACGATCTGAACCCGATGGGCAGCAAGGGGATCGGCGAGATCGGCATCGTGGGGTCGCCTGCTGCCATCGCCAACGCGGTGTTCCACGCGTGCGGTGTCCGGGTGCGAGACCTGCCCATCACTCTCGACACCCTGATCGAGCGGATGGACCCCGCGCTGCGCCTGTGACCACCCGGTCAGCCCAGCAGATCGTCCAGGCGCTCGTAGCCCTCCCGCATGCCCTTCTCCATGCCGCTCGCTGCCATCGAGTCCCGCGCCTCCAGTGTCGGGTACACCGAGTGGCCCTCCAGCCGGCAGCGGTCACCCAGGTCGACGAACGTGAGGAACTCGATGCTCACCACGTCGGGGAAGCCCTCGTACTCGAAGGTCTGCACGGCGAACTCGTTCGTCCGCACCGTGTGGAACATGCCGTGGAACGCGTACTCCGCACCGCCGGGATCACGGTGGACGTAGCGGTACCGGCCACCGCCGCGGAAGTCGTACTCCTCGACCGACATCTCGTAGCCGGCGGGACCGAGCCAGCGGGACACCAGTTCGGGCTCCGCGTGCGCCCGGAAGACCGCGGACACGGGTGCGTCGAACTCGCGCCGGACATCGATGAACGGCAGACCCGCCGGTGAGAAGATGTGCAGCGCCCTGTCGCCGGTTCCGGTCATCGTCGTCTCCTCGATCTCGGGTGGCGGGGAGGTCCAGTGTGAATCAGTGCTGGTCGTCGGTCGTGTGGATTCGAGAAGAACGGAAGGTGGTAGACACATCGGGACATGATCGCCGGTTCCACCGCGGCGAGGGTGTCTGCCATCACACTGCCGCGACAGCTCGGGGGACCCACGTGCGTATCGCTCTGCTGTCCTACCGGAGCAAGCCCCACGTCGGCGGTCAGGGTGTCTACGTCGCGCGTCTGAGTCGAGCGCTGGTGGACGAGGGGCACGAGGTCGAGGTGTTCTCCGGTCAGCCCTATCCCGATCTCGACCCGCGGGTGCGGCTCACGCGAGTACCGAGCCTCGACCTCTATCGGGACGACGATCCGTTCCGCACCCCGCGGCCCTCCGAGATCCGAGACCTGGTCGACGTGTCCGAGGTGCTGACCATGTGGACGGCCGGGTTCCCGGAGCCCCGCACGTTCGGGGCGCGCGCCGCTCGTATGCTGCGCGCGCGAGCCGACGAGTTCGACGTGGTGCACGACAACCAATCGCTGAGCTACGGATTGCTGCGCATCCCGTTGCCGCTCGTGGCCACCATTCATCACCCCATCACCCGCGACCGTGCCCTCGACCTCGCGGCGGCGCCGTGGCGACGACGGATCACCGTGCGGCGCTGGTACGGCTTCCTCACCATGCAGCGGCGGGTGGCGCGCCGGATCCCGCGGTTGCTGACCGTGTCCCGCTCGTCCGCGGTGGACATCGTGGACGCGTTCGGGGTCGCTCCGGGTGCGGTAACGGTGGTCCCGCTCGGGGTCGACACCACCGTGTTCACCCCCGGCGCGGCGCCGCGAGTTCCCGGCCGCATCGTCGCCGTCGCGAGTGCCGACGTCGCCCTCAAGGGTGTGCGGCACCTTCTCGAGGCGGTCGCGAAGATGCGCACCGAGCGGGATGTCGAACTCGAACTGGTGTCGAAGGTGGACCCCGCAGGGCCGACCCGGACGTTGATCGACGATCTCGGTATCGACGACATCGTGCGGACGCGGAGCGGTCTCGACGACGCCGAACTGGCGCGCGTGCTGGCGTCGGCCGACGTGGCCTGCGTGCCGTCGCTGTACGAGGGCTTCTCGCTCCCGACCATCGAGGCCATGGCCTGCGCGACCCCCCTCGTGGTGAGCCGCACCGGGGCGATCCCCGAGGTCGTGGGGCCCGACGGGCTCTGCGCCGATCTGGTGCCTCCCGGTGACAGCGACGCCCTGGCGCGGGCCCTGATGCGCGCGCTGGACGACGAGCCCCGCCGACGCGCCATGGGCGAGCGCGGGCGGGAACGGGCCACGCAGACCTACGGCTGGCCGGCGGTGGCCGCCGCGACCGTCGCGGAGTACGAGAAGGCGATCGCCGATCGCCGTGGACGAGGGAATCGAGAGACGACATGCTGACGATGGACTTCGACCGGCTCGGCTTCGGTGCGGGCGATCGCGTCATCGACATCGGGTGCGGCCAGGGGCGCCACTCCTACGAGTTGTACCGCCGCGGGGCCCATGTCACCGCCTTCGACCAGAACGCGGACGAACTCGACGAGGTCAAGGTCATGTTCGGCGCGATGGCCGAGGAGAAGCAGGTACCGGAGTCCGCCACGGCGGAGACGGTCGTCGGCGACGCGTTGTCCCTGCCGTTCCCGGACGAGTGGTTCGACGGGGTGATCGTGTCCGAGATGCTCGAGCACGTGCCGGACGACGCGTCGGCCATCGCCGAGATCGCGCGCGTGGTGCGCCCCGGCGGCACGGTGGCGGTGAGTGTCCCGCGCTGGTTGCCCGAGCGGGTCTGCTGGTCCCTCTCCGACGAGTACCACGCGAACGAGGGTGGCCACGTCCGGATCTACCGTGGGAGTGAGTTGGCGGCGTCGCTCACCGCGGCGGGCCTCGAGGTCACGCACACCCACCACGCGCACGCACTGCACGCTCCGTACTGGTGGCTCAAGTGCGCGGTCGGGGTGCGGAACGACGATCACCCGCTGGTGCGCGGCTATCACTCGATGCTGGTGTGGGACATGATGAAGGCCCCGCGCACCACCCGAGTGCTCGAGCAGGTCCTGAATCCCGTCATCGGCAAGTCCGTGGTGATCTACCTGCGCAAGCCGGAGACCGGGATCGGCGGACCGGGGGCCGGACGTGGCGCTCACTGATCACGTGACCCCGTCGGTTCCCGGAATCCTGTCCGCCGAGCAGTGTCTCGCCAGTGCGCGCAGCATCGCCGCCGTCCAGGTCCGGTCCGGGGCGATTCCGTGGTCCGAGGGCGGGCACCTCGACCCGTGGGACCACGTCGAATCGGCCATGGCGCTCAGCGCCGCGGGCCTCGTCGAGGAGGCCGACGCCGCGTACGAGTGGTCGCGGCGCACGCAGCGCAGCGACGGCACCTGGCCGATCCGGCTGCGCGGCGACGTCGTGGAGGACGCCGGCGCCGACACCAACTTCTGCGCATACATCGCCGTGGGAGTGTGGCACCACTTCCTCGTCACCGGCGACGACAACTTCGCCCTGGCCCTGTGGCCCACCGTGCGCCGCGCCGTCGACTTCGTCCTCGGTCTGCAGACCGACCGCGGCGAGATCGCCTGGGCCGCAGGGCCGAACGGATCGCGTGCCGAGGCCCTGCTCACCGGGAACGCCAGCATCCACCACAGTCTGCGGTGCGCGCTGGCCCTCGCGGCGTACATCGGCGACCCGCAGCCGGACTGGGAGGTCGCCGTCGGCCGGCTGGGTCACGTTCTGCGGCATCACCTCTCGGCTTTCACGCCGAAGCCGTCGTACTCCATGGACTGGTACTACCCGATCCTGGGCGGCGCCGTGCGCGGACCGGCGGCCGGGCGGCGCATCGACGACCGGTGGTCGGACTTCGTCGTGGAGGGGCTCGGCATCCGCTGTGTCGACGACCGACCGTGGGTCACCGGTGCCGAAACGTGTGAGCTGGTTCTGACTCTCGACGCGATGGACCGGGTCGACGTGGCGACGGACCTGCTCGGAAGCATGCAGCACCTGCGGGACGACGACGGGTCGTACTGGACCGGGTTGGTCTACGCGGACGGCAAGCGGTGGCCCGTCGAGAGGACGACGTGGACCACCGGAGCCATGATTCTGGCGGCCGACGCCCTGTCCCGGTCCAGTGCCGGATCCGGCATCTTCCGGGGGGACGATCTGCCCGTCGGGCTCTCCGGTGCGCATCGCAGCTGCGGTTGCGCCGGGGAGTTCTACCCGGCGAGCGTGCCCGGCTGACCCGAGGTCCGCACCAGCACTCGCAGTGAGCCGACCACGCGGTTCTCGGTGAACATGCCGCTGTCGAGGGCACGCCGGTAGATGCGGTACGGGGCCTGCCCGCCGTCCGCCGGATCCGGGAACACGTCGTGGATGAGCAGGGCGCCTCCGACCGCGACCCACGGCGCCCACCCCTGGAAATCGACGGTGGCCGCCTCGTCGGTGTGGCCGCCGTCGATGAACAGCACGTCGACGGGATGCTTCCACAGCGTGGCGACGTCGCCGGAACGGCCGACGACGGCGACGACGACGTCCTCGAGGCCCGCCCCCGCCAGGGTGCGGCGGAATCGTCCGAGAGTGTCCAGCGCACCGGTGGCCGGGTCGACGAGCGTGGTGTCGTGGTACTCCCAGCCGACCTGGTGCTCCTCGGATCCGTGGTGGTGGTCGACGGTGACCACACGGCCGCCCGTGGCGCGCGCCGCGGCGCCGAGGTACACGGTCGACTTGCCGCAGTAGGTGCCGATCTCCACCACCACGCCGTCGCCCAGGAACTCGGCGGTGGCGTCGAAGAGCGCGAGTCCCTCGTCGGCGGGCATGAATCCTGTTGCCGCCTCAGCGAACTCGCGCAGGTCGTCGGGCATGACGGGACGTGCGGGGGTGTCGGTCACACGGGCGAGCCTAGCTGGTCGAACACCTTGCCCGGGTTGAGGATGCCCTGCGGATCGAGTGCGTCCTTGACCGCGCGGTGCATCGCGAGGACCACCGGATCGAGTTCCTGGACGAGTCCGTGCATCTTGAGCAGGCCGACGCCGTGCTCGCCGGTGACCGTGCCGCCGAGGGCGAGTGCGGCGTCGATGATCTCGGCGAACGCCGCCTGCGAGCGTGCTCGGGCGGCGTCGTCTCCCGGGGGTGTGATGAGCAGTGGGTGCAGGTTGCCGTCGCCGGCGTGGGCGATGTTGGCGATGACGACGTCGTGGGCGATGCCGATCTTCTCGATCCGCGACAGCATTTCCGGCACATGCCGTTTGGGGACGCACACGTCCTCGGTGAGCACCGGGCCCAGTCGTTCCATGGCCGGGTAGGCCAGGCGCCGCGCCGCGAAGAGCGCGTCCGCCTCCTCCTGATCGGTGGACACCGCCGACCAGGTGGCGCCGCCCTCGTCGAAGCAGGCGAGCATTTTCTCAGCCTCCTGGTCACCGATCTGCCCGGGGGTGTCCACGCGGCCGAGCAGCACCACTTCGGCGTCGACGGACAGTCCCATGTTCTTCCACGCGTCCACCGCGAGGAGGCACTGCTTGTCCACCAGTTCCAGAGCGGAGGGGGTGAGCCCGGCGGCGGCGACGGCGGCGACCGCTCGGCCCGCGTCGACGATCGAGTCGAAGTAGCCGGCGACGGTCCGTTGCGGGTCCTGGAGGGGGCGCAGTTTGACGGTGATCTCGGTGATGACGCCGAGTGTTCCTTCCGAGCCGACCATCAGCCCGGCGAGGTCGTACCCCGCGACGCCCTTCGCGGTGCGTCGGCCGAGTCGGACCTTCTCACCGGTGCCCGTGACCACCTCCATGCCCATGACGTAGTCGCGGGTCACGCCGTACTTCACGCAGCACAGGCCGCCGGCGTTGGTGGCGACGTTGCCGCCGATGGTCGACCACGGCGAACTCGCCGGATCCGGTGGGTACCAGAGGCCGACCTCCGCGACGGCAGCGCGCAGATCGTCGTTGATCACGCCCGGTTGCACGACGGCGTACCGCTCGAGGTGATCGATCTCGGTGATCGCGGTCATGCGGTCGAGCGCGAGGACGATGCACCCCGCGGTGGCGTTCGCGCCGCCGGAGAGCCCTGTCCCGGCGCCGCGGGTCACCACGGCGGTGCCGTGGTCGAGGCATGCCCGTACCGTCGCCTGGACCTCGTCGGCCGTGGCCGGACGCACCACCGCGAGAGGGGTCGCGGACGGCGCCCACTCGGCCTCGTCGTGCTGGTAGGACGCCATGACGTCGGGATCGACCACCACCCGATCGGCGGGGAGTACGGCGAGCAGGGCATCGACGATCATCGGTCGAGCGTAGCGCCGGGCGACCGCCCGCCCGCCGGATCCCGCCCCCCTCTTCGGAGGGTGGTGGGAGTGGTTCAGGTCACATACGTTCCTCCCGAGTCCGACGATTCGGACGATCCTCACCTCGGATGGAGAACCATGACCACAGTTTCGCCGGACGACGCGACGGCGCGCGCCACCTCGGCACCACCCGTCGCGGCACCGCCCGCCACGAGCGTCCGCAAGGTGGCCGTCGCCAGCGGCATCGGAACGACCATCGAGTTCTACGACTTCTTCATCTACGGCACCGCGGCCGCGCTGGTGTTCCCGACGGTGTTCTTCCCGGCACTGGGATCGACAGCCGGCACCGTGGCCTCGTTCGCCACCTTCGCCGTCGCGTTCGTCGCGCGTCCCGCAGGAGCCGTGCTGTTCGGCCACTTCGGCGACCGCATCGGCCGCAAGAAGACGCTGATCTCGACGCTGCTGTTGATGGGTGTCTCCACCTTCGTCATCGGGCTGCTCCCCGGTGCCGCGACCATCGGCGTCGCCGCACCGATCATCCTGGTGGTGCTGCGGTTCGGGCAGGGGTTCGCCGTCGGCGGTGAATGGGCGGGAGCGACGCTGCTGACCGCCGAGTACGCACCGGCGAAGCGGCGCGGCTTCTACGGCATGTTCCCGCAGCTCGGTCCGGCCGCCGCCTTCATCCTCTCCAGCGCGACGTTCCTGGTGACCGGCGCCGTCTTCGGCGACACCAACGACACGTTCCTGAACTACGGGTGGCGGATCCCGTTCCTCTTCAGCGCCGTGCTGGTGCTGATCGGTCTCTACATGCGCCTCGCGATCGAGGAGACGCCGGTGTTCAAGGCCGATCAGGCCGCCGCCGCGACCACGCCGTCCGCTCCCACCCGGCTCCCGGTGCTCGAGGCGTGGCACGTGCAGAAGCGCGAGGTGCTGCTCGCGGCCGGTGCGCTGGCGTCGCTGTTCTCGCTGTTCTACATGGGCACCGCGTATCTCACGAGCTACGGCACGAAGACCCTCGGCTTCGACCGGCCGTTCGTGCTGTGGACCGGCATCGTCGGTGCGGTGATCTTCGGCATCACCATCGCGCTGTCGGCGACGTTCTCGGATCGGGTGGGTCGGCGCCGCGTCATCATGGTGTCCTGCGCGGCGGCCGTTCCCTGGTCGCTCGCCCTGTTCCCGATCCTCGACACGGGATCGAGTACGGCGTACGTGATCGCGATGTGCGTGACCCTGTCCATCTTCGGTATCGCCTACGGCCCCACCGGTGCGCTGCTCCCGGAGCTGTTCCGGACCCGGTTCCGCTACACCGGTGCCGGTCTCGGCTACAACCTGGCGGGCGTGCTCGGCGGTGCGATCCCACCGCTGCTGGCGGCTCCGTTGACGGCGCAGTTCGGCAGCATCGCCGTGGGCGTCATGCTGGCGCTCCTGTCGGTGCTCAGTCTGATCTGCACGCGAGCACTGGTGGAGACGAAGAACAACGACCTGACCTGACCCCACGACGACGAATCCGGTGCAGAGATCCGCGGTGAACGCGGATCTCTGCACCGGATCTCGTGTGCGTGGAGGCTAGCGAGTGCCGCCCTTGGCGTACTCGGCGATCGCGTCGATGTTCGTCGAGTCGATGAAGGCCGGGCCGGTCAGAACGGGCGTGCCGCCACCGATGGTGTTGCCGTTGTTCAGGTACAGCCACAGCGAGTCGACGGCCAGGTAGCCCTGGAGGTAGGGCTGCTGATCGACGGCCCACGCGACGTCGCCGCTCTGGATGGCCTCGACGAGTGCGGCGTTGGTGTCGAAGGTGACCACCGTGGCCTCGGAGTTGGCGTTCGCCTTGGACTGCACCGCGGTCAGCGCGATGGGAGCGCCCAGGGCGACGATGTGGTCGATGGTCGGATCCTGCTGCAGCTTGGCCGTGATGGTGGCCTCGACGGACGGCATGTCCTTGCTGTTGACGTTCAGGATCTCGGTGGAACCGCCGGTGAAGCCCTGCGTCACACCCGCGCAACGGGATTCGAGGGCGACCTGGCCCTGCTCCTGGATGATGCAGAGGGTCTTCTTCGCACCCTCGGTGGTCAGACGCGCACCGACGGCCTGGCCGGCGATGGTCTCGTCCTGGCCGAAGTACTGCTGGACGCCCTGGTCCTTCCACGCGTCGTAGCCGGAGTTGAAGGCGACGACCGGGATGCCGGCGGCCGTGGCGGCCTCGACGGCGGGTGCCATGGCGTCGGGCTTGGCCAGTGTGACCGCGATGCCGTCGACGTCGGAGTCGATGGCGCTCTGCACCAGGTTGGCCTGGTTCGGTGCCTCGGGATCGGCCGAGTAGCGCAGCTCGATGTTGTCCTTGGCCGCAGCCGCCTCGGCGCCCTTGCGGATGAGGTCCCAGAACGTGTCACCGGGAACCTCGTGCGTGATCATCGCGATCGTGGCGCGCGGGGTGTCGGCCGTGCCGGCGTTGCCGCCGCCGTCACCGGAGGACTCCGGTGCGCCGCCCGAACTGGAGCAGCCCGCTGCCAGGCTGACGCTCAGTGCCACGCCGAGAGCGACAGCAGTGCCCCGACGGGTGAAATGACGTGTCATTCGGTCTCTTTCTCGAACGCCGACGAGAGAACAACGCGGCGACATACTGGGTACGACTGGAATGGATCGAGCCGGTGACCTGTTCGGTCGCGGCCCGACATATGTGTAATCCACATCACAAGGGAAGTCAATAGTTTGTTCGGACAATACGTCCGCAGCACAGCGAGCCGTCAGGATCCAGGCCCGGTCGCGATCATCGCCAGGACGGCAGGGCGGTCGAGCTTGCCGCGGGCCGTGCGGGGGAGCGCGGGCACCGTGACCACGCGAGTGGGCATCGCCGGTGCCTCGAGGTGTGCCCGCAGATGACGCCGCAGAGCGGTGCGGTCGACCGGCTCCGAGACCGTGATCGCCGCGACCGGGACGTGCCCCATCCTCGGATCCGGCTCGCCCACACACGCCGCGTCGAGCACGCCGGGAAACCCCCGCAGGGCGGTCTCCACATCGAGTGGCTCCACCTTGAGGCCGCCGCGCACGATGGTGTCGGAACTGCGGCCCGCGAGAAACAGCCACCCGCCGCGGATCTCGCCTCGATCGCCCACGCTCGTCCACCCGTTCACGGGCCCGTCGGACGGTTCCGCGTGATCGGGGTGGGTCAGGTATCCGTCGAACAGCATGTCGCTGTGCACGCTGACGACGCCGTCCACGGTTCTCGTGCGGACTCCCGAGACGAGCCGCCCGGCGGAGCCGTCGGGAACCGGTTCGGTGGAGGAGTCCACGGCCACCAACGACAGTTCCGAGGCGCCGTAGAAGTGCACGAGCCGAGCGCCGGGAACGCGAGCGGACAGGGCGTCGCGACCGGAGCGCGGCCAGAAAGCACCCGAGGACAACACTTCTCGGACCTGCGCCAGCCGGGGTCGGGTGGACACGGCGATGTCGTGTGCGAGGGTGGGCACGGTGTAGACGTGCGTCGGGTCGACGTCTCCCGCGGAGGACCACGACTCGAGGGGCCGTAGGTCCACGGCAGCACCTCGCGTGAGTGCGTGCACCAGTCCGTAGAGGAAGTGGGTGTGGTCCAGGACGCCCGGTGCGGCCACCCGGGAGTGCCGGTCCACGGTGAACTCCTCGTCGGATCGATCGAGCGTGCGCGACCACGACCGCCGCGAGCGGACGAAGAGCTTGGGGGTGCCCGACGTGCCGGAAGTCAACCCCGCCAGCAGTTCTCCGGCCTCGTCCGGTGCCGGGAGGGGGACCGCGGGCGCGGCGGCGAGGTCGTCGGGCGAGGTGAGCGTGCCGGTGACGCCGAGTCGACGCAGCCGGGTCCGCCCGCGCTCCGTGGCGATCACCGCAGCGGGGCGACCGATCTCGAGAACCGATGCGAGGTGGTCGGGAAGCAGGTGGCGGTGCAGGAGGACGAGCGAGCAACCTGCACGGATCGCGCCGAGAACCGTGACGACGGAACCGAGATCGGACGCCGGGAGGACGGCCACTCGCTTCGCACCGAGCAGGCGTGCGGCGACGCGTCCCGACCGATCCCACATCTCACGATAGGTGAGACTGCCGTGCGCGGCGACGACCGCGAGCGAGTCCGGACGGTCCCGGGCGCGACGACCGATGCGCTCGTCGATCGAGTCCGCGATCACGCGTCATCGTCCCGGTCGTCGTCCACGCCGCGGGCGACGAGACTGTCTCCCAGCGCATCCGCGGTCCGCAGCGCGCGGACCACCACGGGTGTCGCCAGCGCGGTCATCGACCACTGCAGTCCGCGGGCCTTCCGTGCGTCGGAGACCTCGTGCACGATGCCGGTGAGGACGGGGACGAGCCGGATCGTCAGTGCCAGCAGCAGTCCGATGCGGTCGGGGTCGACGCCGAAGCGCCGCAACGGTTCCAGGACCCTGCCGCACACGTCGAGCATCGCGGTCACCCGGGTGGTGAGGGTGACCAGACTCGCCGCGGCCACCGTGACGACGAGAATCCCGCACACGACCACGGCGCGGGCCGGGGTCGTGATGATCACCTGGAACACCGCGATGATCGCGATCATCCAGAAGAGCGGCCGGATCTGCGCGAGTGCGGTCCGCGGGCCGATGCCCCCGATCCCGAAGAGAACGGCGACCACGCCGGCAGCGACCGCGACGTCGACCGGTCGGCGAACGAGGGCGATGACCGCGATGACGCCGACCATGAGCAGCAGAAGCTTCCACCCGGCCGGAAGTCGGTGCAGGAGCGAGTGACCGGGTCGGTAGAGGCCGATCATTCGAGCAGCGCCTCGTACGCGGGCAGGGCGTCGGCGGGCCGTCCGTCGTGGGCGACCCGAGCGTCGTGGATCACGATGACGCGATCGAAGTTCGTCAGGAGATCGAGGTGATGTGTCACCACGACGACCTGCTGCTCGAGAGTGTCGAACACCGCGCCGACCTTGCGGGAGTTGCGGAGATCGAGAAGCGTGGTGGGTTCGTCGGCCACCAGGACCTCGGGTCGGCGGATCAGCACCGCGCCGATCGCCAGCATCTGTTTCTGTCCGCCGGACAACAGGTGCGCGGGATGATCGGCGTGACCGGCCAGCCCGAAACGGTCGAGCATGTCGGCGACGCGGTCCGCCACCTCGTCCTTCGACGCTCCGGTACGGCGCAGCGAGAACGCCAGATCCTCGGCGACGGTCGGCATCACGATCTGGTTGTCCGGGTCCGTGAACACGAACCCGACCTTCCGTCGCACCTGGCCACCCTTGCGCGCGACGTTCAGACCGTCGACGGTGACGGTGCCGGAACTCGGCGACACCAGACCGTTGATCATGCGGGCCAGGGTCGACTTCCCGGAGCCGTTGGATCCGACGATGCCGACGCGGTGTTCGGTGATCTCGAGATCGATGTCGCGCAGCACGGGCCGATCGCCGTATCCGTGCGAGACGTGATCGAACCGGATCACGCTCATGCTCCGACTCGTTCCACGAGCATGGCGATGCCCTGACCACCGCCGATGGCGCACACCGCAAGACCGAGAGCGGGGGAGTCGGTCGTGGCCATCTGCTCAGCCAACCGGACGAGGAGAATTGCTCCGGAGGCGCCCCACGGGTGTCCGAGCGCGATGGCCCCTCCGTGCGGGCACACGATGTCCGGATCGATGCCCAGCCGGTCGACGGCCGCCAGGGCCACCGAGGCGAAGGCCTCGGTGATCTCGACGATCCCGACGTCGGACAGGTTGACTCCGCAGCGGTCGAGGACGGCGCGGACCGCGGGCACGGGGGACAGTCCGGGGAGCGCGGGATCCGTCCCGGCGACGGCCCAGCCGAGTACCCGCAGGGCAGGGCCGTCGGCCAGGTCCGCGGTCGTCACGGCGAGCACGGCCGCGCCGTCGGAGATGCCGCACGAGTTGCCCGCGGTGGCGGTGCCGTCGGGGGAGAACGCCGGACGCAGCCTGCTCAGACGCGCCGTGGTGAGTCCGCTGCGCACCCGCTCGTCGAGATCGATCCCGGCGACGGTGACGATCTCCGCCGAGAAGTCCGTCTGCGAGGCGAGTCGGTGCGAGCGTTCGGCGTACGCGTCCTGTCGCTCCCGGTCAATGCCGAGCGTGCGGGCGAGATCGTCCGCGGCCGTGCCCATGTCGGGGTCGGGGTGACCGCGCGGGGTGAACGGTGCGCGCGTGTACCGCTGCGGACCCCCGTCGCCGACCGGGGCGTGGAAACGCCACGGCGCCGTGCTCGCCGATTCGACTCCCCCCGCGAGAATCAGGGCGTCGTCACCCGCGCGGACACGGGACGAGGCCAGGGCCACGGCGTCGAGGCCCGAGCCGCACTGGCGGTCGACCGTCACGCCAGGGACGTGGTGACCGAGACCGGCCTGCAGCGCGGCGACCCGAGCGAGGTCGCCGCCGGGACCGAGGCAGTTGCCCAGGACGACGTCGTCGATGCGGCCGAGATGGTGCACTCGGCGAGCGACGTCGGCGAGGACGGGTGCCGCGAGGTCGGCGGCCGTCAGGTCGGCGAACGCATGCCCCGCCGTGCCGATCGCCGTCCGCCGTCCCGCCAGCAGGATCGGATCGCGCGGGGACGAGCGCACCATGTCAGGCGGCGGACCCGACGGTCGCGCGACGCCGCGGCGCGACGAGACCGGGGTAGGCGCGGTGCACGCCCTTCGCGACGACGGTCGCGACGACGACCTTGACCGCGTCGCCGGGAACGTAGGCGCCCGTGGACGCGATGGCCGCCCCTACGCCGAGGTCGGTGCGCAGCAGGAGGCCGAGGACGCCGAAGACGTAGATGACGGCGATGCCGCCCACGGCGTTGACGAGCAGACCGGCCCACAGCGGGTAGGACGGGACGATCAGCCGCGTGAGCGCGCCGATGACGAAGGCGCCCACGACCCATCCGACGAGGTACCCGACGCTGGGGGCCGCGAAGACGCCGAGACCGCCGCGTCCGCCGGCGAGCAACGGGAGGCCGATCGCGACGAGTGCGAGCAGGACCAGTACCGCGGCCGCACCCTTGCGGGCGCCGAGAACCGCGCCCGCGGCGATGACGCCGAGGGTCTGCAGGGTGATGGGCACACCGCTGATGCCGACCGTGATGGAGCCGGGAAGGCCGAGTGCCGCGATCAGTGCCGCGAAGACGGCGACCTGAGCGAGGTCACGAGCCGAGAAACGAGGGGACACGGTCGGGACTCCTGTGCGTGGCGTGAGCGAGGACCACTTGAACGGTGTTCAAGTGCGCGGAGTCACGCTAGTGGGGTGCTCGTGCCCGGTGCAACTCCCCGTCGTGTCACAGCGACGCGACGAGGGCGTTCAGGGTGGCGGAGCTGCTGTGCGCGGGATGCCACCCGAGGTCGCGCTTGGCCTTCGAGGTGTCCATGACGACGGACGTCCGTCCCACGTGCACCCACTCCACCATCGACGGGACGAACGGGAGGGTGCGGATCACCGCCGACGCCGCAGACCCGAGGAGGGACGGCACCCGCACCGGGAAGGCGCCCAGCGCGGCCGCCACCTGCGACAGGGACACCACCCCGTCGCCCGCGATGTTGTACGGGCCGGGAGGTCCATCCTTGGTCGCGGCGAGCGCGATGGCCGTCGCCACGTCGTCGTGGTGCACCAGTTGCAGCGGGTGTCCCGGGTCGGGGAACACCGGACGCACCGCGCCGACCACGGCCCCCAATGGTGCGGGGAGCTGGGCGGCGATCGAGCGCCACGGCATGGAGTCGGCCAGGGCGGGCGCTTTCGGGCCGGCGACGATGCACGGCCGCAGGACGTACACCTCGAGGTCCGATCCCGCGGTGACCTCGTCGAGGACCTCCTCGAGTTCGGCCTTCTGCTCGGAGTAGTAGTGCTCCTTCGATCCGCGCGTCGGCGTGTCCTCGGTCAGCGGCACCCGGTTGTCCGAGTGATAGCCGTACGCGGCGACGGACGAGGTGTAGACGAGCCGTGTCGGCCGCGCGGCGGCCACCGTCGCCTCGAAGACGGTGCGAGTCCCGGCCAGGTTGATCCGTGAACTCTCGGCACGCGATCCCATGATGAGGAAGGCGAGGTGCACCACGACATCCGCCTCGGCGACGAAGGCGTCCACCGCCTCACGATCGAGTATGTCGCCCTGCCGGTACTCCGTCTTGGTCCAGCCGTGCTCGTCCACGTCGAACGGTCGTCGCGCCATGCCGAGGATGCGGTCCACGGCCGGATCGCGCTCGAGCGCGTCCACCGCCGACATGCCGATCTCGCCGGTCGGACCGGTCACTGCCACTGTGAGTCCCATGGGTCGATGATGCCCGCTGACGTCGGGATTCAAGCAAGGTTCGGTGGGAGTGAGAGACTGCGACGATGCAGGATCCGGACCATGTTCTCGGCGCGCTCCGTCGCTCACCCGATGTCGAGGCGCCCAATCTCCACGCCGTCGACGCCTCCGACCGGTTGATCCTGGCCGAGGCCGCGGAGTCGACCTCCACCGCCGAGCCCGGGTCGGTCGCGGTGATCGGCGACCGGTACGGCGCGCTGACCCTCGGGACCGCCGCCGCGCACGGCCTCGCCGGCATTCGCGTGCACCAGGATCCCCTCACCTCCGAGCTCGCGCTGGCCCGCAACGCCGGCGCGCTCGGCCTCGGCGACGTCTACACGAGCCACGCGTTGGACCGAGAGTTGCTCGACGGTGCGACCGTGGTGCTGCTGCAGCTTCCCCGCGCCCTCGCCGAGCTCACCGAGATCGCCGAAGCCGTTGCCCGCTGGGCGGATCCGTCGGTCCGCGTCATCTCGGCGGGTCGACTCAAACACATGAGTCGGTCGATGAACGACGTGCTCGCCGCGAACTTCACCGACGTGGCGGCCACCCGCGCGGCGCAGAAGTCCCGCGGGTTGGTGGCGACCGGGCCGCTGCCTCGGGAGAGCGCGACGTACCCCGTGTCGACCGTCCTCGCCGATCTGGACCTCACCGTGGTCGCCCACGGTGCCGTCTTCTCCGGGGACCGGCTGGACATCGGCACCCGGTACCTGTGCACGTTCCTCGACCGGATGTCGCCCGACGCGCGCCGCATCGTCGATCTGGGGTGCGGGACCGGCATTCTCGCGGTCCTCGCCGCGCGCCTGCGGCCGGACGCGGAGGTGGTCGCCACAGACCGCTCGGCCGCGGCGGTGGCCTCGG
Organism: Rhodococcus sp. NBC_00294; assembly: GCF_036163995.1. Lineage (NCBI taxonomy): Bacteria > Bacillati > Actinomycetota > Actinomycetes > Mycobacteriales > Nocardiaceae > Rhodococcus > Rhodococcus sp. NBC_00294. Next base: position 3,929,069 of record NZ_CP108043.1, on the reverse strand, counting down.
CGGTGGCCACGGCGGAGGCGTCCGGCGTGCGGGTGACGGCGCGTCGGGACGACGCCATGGCGTCGGAGGCGCCCGCGAGCGCCGACGTGATCCTGTGCAATCCACCGTTCCACGAGAACGCGGCCGTGCACACCGGGGGAGCGGAGAAACTCTTCGCGGCCGCGCGGACCGTCCTGCGCCCCGGCGGCGAACTGTGGGCGGTGCACAACTCACACCTGCGGTTCCGCTCCATGCTCGCGCGCATGGTGGGGCCGACGGAGGTGATGGGCCGCAACGACAAATTCACCGTCACCCGGTCGATCAGGTGACGGTGAATGTGTCGGCCGCACAAGTCAGGCGGACGTGACTCAGTCGAAGTAGGAGCCCGCGTCCTCGGGGGTCCCGTCGATCTGGCCGCGGTGCGTCGCAGAGTTCTCCACCACGACTCCGTCCACCACGTCCGCGTCCTTCACGGCGGCGCCGTCGGTGCCGTCGTCCTCCGTGGCGTCCGCGATGTAGTCGTTCTCGTCGTCGCTGTCGACGACTCGGTCCACCAGTTCCTCGGTCAGATCGTCGTCTGGTGTCGCCGCCACGGGGACGTCGAGTTCCTCCTCCAGCGGGACGTCCGGCACTTCCTCGGCCAGCTTCTGGTCGAGGCTCTCACCCTCACGCGCCTCGCGTTCGGTGGTGCCGAACTTGTCGGCCTCGGTCCACGAGTCCGGCGGGGTGACCACGTCGTCGACGTCGTCCGTGCCTCGGATCTCGTCCGAGTCGAGACTCTCACTCTGGTCCAGCGTGTCTCCGGGTCCGTCTTCGATGCTCATGAGGGAGAAGGTGCCCGGATCGCCCGAGCGACAAACGTGAGCGGACAAACGTGCGCCGACCGTGTGTACTGATGCGGTACTGCGCTGGGGGAACGGCGACGTCCGCCCGGTACAGTCCGTTTTGTCCGATGGGAACTTTTCCGTCGCATCCGAACGTTGAGAGATACACAGGCTCCACCACACGAAAGGGATGAGACACGGTGCGCACTTCCAGCAACCCGGTGTTCCGCAATCTGCCCAAGCAGGCGGGAGGCGGATATGCCTCCTTCGGTTCGGCCGCCGCCGGTGCCGGTGCGGTCACCCAGCAGTACGGCTCCCCGCAGGGACAGCCGCAGCCGTACCAGACCGGTCCGCAGCAGCGTGCGATGACGATCGACGACGTCGTCACCAAGACGGCCACCACCCTCGGTGTCCTGACGGTGTTCGCCATCGCGTCCTACGTGCTCGCGAGCAACAACCCCGGCCTGGCCCCGATGTTCGTCATCGGCGGCGGACTCATCGGCTTCGTCCTCGTCCTCGTGGCGACGTTCGGCCGCAAGATGGACAGTGCGCCCCTGGTGCTCGCGTACGCGGCCTTCGAGGGCGTGTTCCTCGGTGCCCTGTCGCTCATGTTCACCGACATCAGCTTCGGCGGCGTCGGCGGCAGTGCGCTCATCGCCCAGGCCGTGCTCGGCACCTTCGGCGTCTTCTTCGGCATGCTCGTCGTCTACAAGACCGGCGCCATCCGTGTCACGCCGCGCCTCACCCGCATGGTCGTCGGCGCCCTCATCGGTGTCGTCGTGCTCATGCTCGGCAACCTGGTCGCCAGCTTCTTCACCCCCGGCGGGCTCGGACTGCGTGACGGCGGCACCGTCGCCATCATCTTCAGCCTCGTCTGCATCGGCATCGCCGCGTTCAGCTTCCTGCTCGACTTCGACTCCGCCGACCAGCTGATCCGTGCCCAGGCACCGGAGAAGGCTGCCTGGGGCGTCGCGCTCGGTCTGACCATCACCCTGGTCTGGCTGTACGTCGAGATCCTGCGACTGCTGAGCTACTTCAACAACGACTAGTTCCAGCGGTAGTCGTCACAGCCGACAGCCCCCGTCCTCCTCTCGGAGGGCGGGGGCTGTCTGCTGTACGAGACCGACTCAGCTGAGGCGCTCGAGCACCATGGCCATGCCCTGTCCGCCGCCGACGCACATGGTCTCGAGACCGAACTGCTTGTCGTGGGCGCGCAGGTTGTTGAGCAGGGTCGCGGTGATGCGGGCACCGGTCATGCCGAAGGGGTGTCCGAGGGCGATGGCGCCGCCGGAGACGTTGAGCTTGTCCTCGTCGATCTTCAATTCCCGTGCGGAGCCGATCACCTGGACGGCGAAGGCTTCGTTGATCTCGACCAGGTCGATGTCGTCGATGGTCTTGCCGGCGAGCGCGAGCGCCTTCTTCGAGGCCTCGATGGGGCCGAGGCCCATGATCTCGGGCGAGAGGCCCGAGACGCCGGTGGACACGACGCGGGCGAGCGGGGTCAGGCCAAGCTCCTTGGCCTTGGTGTCGGACATGATCACCAGTGCCGCGGCGCCGTCGTTCAGCGGGCAGGCGTTGCCGGCGGTGATGGTGCCGTCCGGGCGGAAGACCGGCTTGAGCTGCGAGATCTTCTCGTAGGTGGTGCCGGCGCGGGGGCCGTCGTCGGTGCTGACGACGGTGCCGTCGGGCAGCGTGACCGGGGTGATCTCGTTCTCGAAGTGGCCCTTGGCGATGGCTTCCTCGGCGCGGTTCTGGCTGCGGACGCCCCAGTGGTCCTGCTCCTCACGGCTGATGCCGGTGAGCTGGGCGACGTTCTCCGCGGTCTGGCCCATCGCGATGTAGGCGTCGGGGAGGTTGCCGTTCTCGCGGGGGTCGGACCAGGTCTGGCCACCCTCGGCGATCTTCTCGGTGCGGGCCTGGGCGTCGGCGTAGATGGGGTTCTGGGTGTCTGGGTACGAGTCGGAGTTGCCCTTGACGAAGCGGGAGACGGTCTCGACTCCGGCGGAGATGAACACGTCGCCCTCGCCGGCCTTGATGGCGTGCAGTGCCATGCGGGTGGTCTGCAGCGACGAGGAACAGTAGCGGGTGATGGTGGTGCCGGGGAGGAAGTCGTAGCCGAGCTGGATGGCGACGTTGCGGCCGATGTTGAAGCCCTGCTCGCCGCCGGGCAGACCGCACCCCATGAGGAGGTCGTCGATCATGGTGGGGTCGAGGGCGGGCACCTTGTCGAGGGCTGCCTTGACCATCTGCGCTGCGAGGTCGTCGGGACGCATGCTCACGAGCGACCCCTTCATCGCGCGCCCGATGGGCGAACGGGCCACGGACACGATCACTGCTTCTGGCATGGGAGGACTCCTGGGGTTGGCGACGATATGACTGGAGGGTAACTCTCGTCCGGTGGGCCCCCGGTCACTGCAGGGCGTCTCGCGGCCGTAGCCGCGACACGTGGCGGTTGGCCGAGGCGGTGAGGCGGGAGACGAGGCGACGCTGCTCGGCGACGTCCGACACCGTGGGCAGCGTCGGCAGGGGGCCGCCCGCCCATTCGCCCAGCGCGGCCGCCAGCACGGGCAGGATCTGCTGGGCAGCGAGTTCGTATCCGGCCGCGGACGGATGGAAACGGTCGGCCGAGAACATCCGCTCCGGTGCCGCGAGGAACTCCGGGGCGAGCAGATCCGCCAGCGCGACGGGGTGGCCGCCGGCGGCGAGCGTCGCCGACGTCTGAGCCCGCGCGAGTCGGTGGCCCCACGTTCGCACGACAGCGCGGAGCGGCTGCGGGATGGCGGTGACGACACCGAGGTCCGGGCACGTTCCGACGACCACGACGGTGCCCTCCGCCCGCAGGCGACGCACCGCGGTACGCAGACGCTCGGCCGAGGCCGCCACCGCATGCTTCTTGGTGACGTCGTTGGCGCCGATGAAGACGACCGCCGCGTCGGGCCGGTCGTGGTGGGCGACCAGCATCGCATCGACCTGACCCTCGAGTCCCTTGGATGTCGCGCCGGGAATGGCCTTGGTGCTCAACCGGATCCGCTTCCGGCTCTCGTCGGCGAGACCCCGCGCGATCAGCACGCCCGGCACCTCGTCCGCGACGACGCAGCCCATGCCGGCCGCCGTCGAGTCGCCGAAGATCATCAGGTGCAGGTCGGACTGCACGCCGGGGCGCCACCGCTGCGGGACGCGCGCACCCGGGGCGTACACACCGTCGGCCTCGGGCGGCCGGTCCGTGCTGCGGCCGATCACGGTCCGGGCAGCGGCCGCCTGCGCCAGCAGGTGCCGGTACGCGGCCCAGGACAGCGTTCCCGCGCCGGATCCCGCGACGACGGTGGCGGCTCCCGCCACCGCTGCCTGTCGCCACCCACCGCGACCCGAGCCGCCCTGCTGCATCGCACCTCCGTTCACCTGTCCGATTCTAGGTGCGCCGACGGTGGTGCCGTGCAGTGCGATCGCCGCAGCGCGACCAGGCTCGGTGGGTGTCCGGCCGGACATCTGGGAGGATGGACGCATGCGCATTGCAAACAGCGTCGTCGACCTCATCGGCAACACCCCGCTGGTGAAGCTGAACACCGTCGTCGCCCCCGGGTCCGCACTCCTCGCCGCCAAGGTGGAGTACCTCAATCCCGGTGGCAGTTCGAAGGACCGCATCGCCGTCAAGATGATCGAGGCGGCCGAGGCGTCCGGTGAACTGAAGCCCGGCGGCACCATCGTCGAGCCCACCTCCGGCAACACCGGAGTCGGCCTGGCCCTCGTCGCACAGCAGCGCGGCTACAAGTGCGTCTTCGTGTGCCCCGACAAGGTCGGCGAGGACAAGCGCAACGTCCTACGTGCCTACGGCGCGCAGGTCGTCGTGTGCCCCACCGCGGTCGCCCCCGAGGATCCGGACAGCTACTACAGCGTCTCGGACCGCCTCGTGCGCGAGATCGACGGTGCCTGGAAGCCCAACCAGTACGCCAATCCGGGTGGTCCGCAGAGCCACTACGAGACCACCGGACCCGAGATCTGGAACGACACGGACGGCAAGATCACGCACTTCGTCGCCGGCGTCGGTACCGGCGGCACCATCACCGGAACCGGTCGCTACCTCAAGGAGATGTCGGGCGGTGCGGTGAAGATCATCGGTGCCGATCCCGAGGGTTCCGTCTACTCGGGCGGGACCGGCCGGCCGTACCTCGTCGAGGGCGTGGGCGAGGACTTCTGGCCCAGCGCGTACGACCCGTCGATCCCGGACGAGATCATCGCCGTGTCCGACGCCGACTCGTTCGAGATGACGCGTCGCCTGGCCCGCGAGGAGGGCCTGCTGGTCGGCGGATCCTGCGGTATGGCCATGGTCGCCGCGCTGCAGGTGGCCGAGCGCGAGGGCCCGGACGCCCTCGTCGTCGTCCTGCTGCCCGACGGTGGTCGCGGCTACCTCGGCAAGATCTTCAACGACAAGTGGATGAGCTCCTACGGCTTCCTGCGCACCCGGCTCGACGGCGGCACCGCCGAGCCCACCGTCGGTGACGTGCTGCGCGGCAAGTCCGGCGCACTGCCCGACCTCGTGCACACGCACCCGTCCGAGACGCTGCGCGACGCCATCGAGATCCTGCGCGAGTACGGCGTCTCCCAGATGCCGGTCGTCGGCGCCGAGCCGCCGGTCATGGCGGGCGAGGTCGCGGGCAGTGTCAGCGAGCGCGATCTGCTCAGTGCCGTGTTCGAGGGCCGGGCGAACCTGTCCGACGCCGTGAAGACGCACATGAGTGCGCCGTTCCCGCTCATCGGCGCCGGTGAGCCGGTCTCGGCCGCGACGAAGACGCTCGGCGACACCGACGCCGTCATGGTCGTCGACGACGGCAAGCCGGTCGGCGTCATCACCCGCCACGATCTCCTCGGATTCGTCACCACCGCGTCCTGACACACGGAACTACTGACCCATCCCGACCGGCCTCCGGCCTGCCCGCTCGTTAGGCTAGTGCGCATGAGTGAGCAGCGCAGCAAGTCCGACACGACGTCCTGGCAGGGGTTCTCCACTCGCGCGGTGCACGCCGGGTACGAGCCCGACCCGCTGACCGGTGCGGTCAACGTCCCGATCTACGCGAGCTCCACCTTCGCCCAGGACGGCGTGGGTGGTATGCGCAGCGGGTTCGAGTACGCCCGCACCGGCAACCCGACCCGGCGTCCGCTCGAGGCCAACCTGGCAGCCCTCGAGAACGGCCACTACGGTCGCGCGTTCTCCTCGGGCATGGCCGCGACGGACGCCCTCCTGCGGGCGTCGCTGCGCCCGGGCGACCACCTCGTGATCCCGAACGACGCGTACGGCGGCACCTTCCGGCTCATCGACAAGGTGTTCACCCAGTGGGGCATCGAGTACTCGGTGGCCGCGGTGTCGGACGTCGACGCCGTGCGCGAGGCCATTCGCCCCAACACGAAGCTGGTCTGGGTCGAGACGCCCACCAATCCGCTGCTCAACGTCGGCGACATCGAGGCTCTGTCGGGCGTCGCACACGAGGCGGGCGCGAAGATCGTCGTCGACAACACGTTCGCGTCGCCGTACCTGCAGCAGCCCCTCACGCTCGGCGCCGACGTGGTGCTGCACTCGACGACCAAGTACATCGGTGGACACTCCGACGTCGTCGGCGGCGCCCTCGTGTGCAACGACGAGGAACTGGACGCGTCGTTCGCCTTCCTGCAGAACGGCGCCGGCGGTGTTCCCGGACCGTTCGACGCGTTCCTGACACTGCGCGGCATCAAGACGCTCGCCCTGCGCATGGAGCGGCACAGCGACAACGCCGAGAAGATCGTCGAGCTGCTCACGGGTCACCCCGCCGTCTCCTCGGTCATCTACCCGGGATCCGAGAGCCACCCGTCCCACGCCGTCGCCGCCAAGCAGATGCGTCGGTTCGGCGGCATGGTGTCGGTCCGTCTGAAGGGTGGCCGCCAGGCGGCGCTGGACCTCTGCGCGCGCACCGAGATCTTCACTCTCGCCGAGTCGTTGGGCGGCGTCGAGTCGTTGATCGAGCATCCCGGCGCCATGACCCACGCCTCCACCGCCGGCTCGCTGCTCGAGGTGCCGGACGACCTGGTGCGCCTGTCCGTCGGCATCGAGGACGCCGCCGACCTGGTGGGCGACATCGAACAGGCGCTCGCCTGACGCTCGACGGCGAACAGGCGCTCGCCTAGGGGCATTCGGGTTTAGGGTTCCAGCCATGGATCTCCTCACCGCCGACCGGCTGGACCGCGCCACCGCGCTGCTCGCCCCGGTCATGCGCCGCACACCCCTCGTGGCGTCCCGTGTCCTGTCCGATCGCACCGACCGCCAGGTGTGGCTCAAGTGCGAGAACCTGCAGCGCACCGGATCGTTCAAGCCGCGGGGTGCGTACAACCGCATCGCGGGTCTGACCGACGAGGAGCGCGCTCGTGGGGTGGTCGCGGCCAGTGCCGGCAATCACGCGCAGGGCGTCGCGTGGGCGGCGTCGGAACTCGGGGCCGCGTCGACGGTGTTCATGCCGAACGGTGCGCCGCTGCCGAAGTTGGTGGCCACCAAGGCGTACGGGGCCACCATTCACCAGGTGGGCACCACCATCGACGAGGCGCTGCTCGCGGCCATGGCATTCGCCGAGGAGACCGGCGCCGTGCTGATCCACCCGTTCGATCACATCGACGTGGTGGCGGGCCAGGCCACCGTGGGTGTGGAGATTCTCGACCAGATGCCCGATGTGGGCACCATCGTGGTGCCGACCGGCGGCGGCGGTCTCGTCGCCGGCATCGCCGCCGCCGTCGCGTTGAGCGGCAAGGACATTCGCATCGTCGGGGTCCAGGCGGAACAGGCCGCCGCGTGGCCCGGATCGCTCGAGGCCGGTATGCCGATCTCCGCCGAACGGATGTCGACGATGGCCGACGGTATCGCCGTGGGGCGTCCCGGGGCGGTCCCCTTCGCGCACGTCACCGAAATGGTGGACCGCGTGATCACCGTCAGCGAGGATGCGCTGTCGCGGGCACTGCTGCTGTGTATGGAGCGCGCCAAACTCATCGTCGAAGCCGCCGGAGCGGCAGCCGTCGCTGCGCTCATGGACCATCCCGAACAGTTCCACGGTGACGGCCCGATCGTCGCTGTCCTGTCCGGCGGCAACATCGATCCGCTCCTGCTGACACACGTCGTCGCGCACGGGTTGCGAGCGGCGGGTCGCTATCTGACGGTGCGCATCGTCATCCCCGACCGCCCGGGTGGCCTGGTGGGGGTGCTCGGCGTGGCACGCGACACGGCCGCGAGTGTGGTCGACGTGGTGCACGCGCGCACGGCAGGGCGGCTGGCGATGGACGAGGTCGAGATCATGATGACCCTGGAGACCCGGGGCCCGGATCACCGCGCCGCCGTGCTGTCTGGTCTCGCGGCCGCAGGATACGAGGCCGAAGTTCAGGAGTGATCAGACAGTTCAGGAGTGATCAGGCGGCGATGAAGACCGCGGCGGAGGCGTGGTCGGCGGCGCGTTGGACCAGCGCGTCGGCGCCCGCTGCCGCGGCGCGCGACAGCGCGGCTGCCACCACGGGGGAGGACGCGGCCACCGTGGCCGTGGTGGTGCCCGTGGTGGTCACCATCGTGGTTCCCGAGGCGATCGGAACGAGGCGTTCCGCCGAGCCGTCGATCACTGAGATCTGCCATCCACGAACGGGTTCCGGCCCGGCGACGGCAATGTCGGTGTCGGTCGAGTTCGCACCCGACACCGACACCAGTGCCCCGCAGGCGAAGCGGCGTGCGATCGTCGCGGCGATGCGCTCCACGACCACGGCGAGCGCTGTCGCGTCCAGATCGACTGTGGCCCAGCCGGGAAGGCGCACGCCGAGACCGTCGACCTCGATGGCCTCGTGAGTGTCCGTGCCCGAGCTGCGGAGCGGATCGACGGCGCCGGCCGTCAGGTCCGCGGCGGCGAGGGCGTGTCGCACCTGGTCCGCCAGAGCAGGGGAGACGCGCACGGTCCGGCCGAAGGAGCGGTTCAGTCGCTGCAGTTCGGAGTCCGCACGGGTGAGCGAGACGATGTCGAGCCACGTGTCCAGGGCGGTGCGCGCCGCGGCTGCCGCATCGGTGATCACGGCCGCGTCGGTGACGACCACCCGCACGTGGCGGTCGTCGATGTCGAACCCTGCGAATGCCTTCGTGGCGAGACTCATCTGGTGGCACCTCCATGGCGTTCATCGCTCGGCGAGCGCGTGCCTGTTACACCAGGGCTTCGAGCCCGGCGGCCACACGGATGGGAAACGCAGTTCGGCCCCGTACGCGAACGTGCGGGGCCGAACGACATGCGTCGTGCGAGATCAGTTGTGGTACGGCTCCGCGCTCGCGAGCGTGACCTTCATGGTCTTGCCGTTGGGCAGCGAGTACTCGCGCGTGTCGCCGACCTTGGCGTCGATCAATGCGCCGCCGAGGGGCGAGTTGGGGGAGTAGACCTCGAGCTTGCCGTCCCGTGCGCCCTCCTCACGCGTGGCGATGAGGAACGTCTCGGAATCGGACTCGTCACCGTCGTAGTAGACCTTGACGACCGACCCGGGGAGCGCGACGCCCGACTGGGTGGGAGCCTCGCCGACCTTGGCGTTGTTCAGCAGCTCCTGCAGCTGGCGGATACGCGCCTCCTGCTGGCCCTGCTCCTCGCGGGCGGCGTGGTATCCACCGTTCTCCTTGAGGTCGCCCTCTTCCCGTCGCTCGTTGATCTCCGCGGCGATGACGGGTCGGTTGGCGATGAGCTGGTCGAGTTCGCCCTTGAGCCTGTCGTGCGACTCCTGGGTCAGCCAGGTCACCTGGGTCTCGCTCATCTCGATCACTCCCTCGTGTTCTTCAGAGCCGTTCGGCTCCGGTATTCGTAGGCGGCGTGCGGTGGTGTCACCGAGCCCACACGTGAAAGAGAGCCCGCGCTGGTGCGCGAGCTCCGTCACGAGCAGGGCGTTCCGCCGGGGCGGAACGCGGTCGATGCGAACGGCCCTTGGCTCGAGTGCTCGCGTTACGCCCGTCAATGCAGCAATACACGGCCCCACTGGGTGAGCCGTGTACGAAGCGATTTTACCACGAAAGAACTTCGTGGTTTCTTGGTCGGCACCCGACGGTCACCGAGGTGTGAGATGTTCCGGCACGTCGAGGCTGCATCCGTAGAGGTCGGCGAGGCCCGGCGCGGCCGAGGTGATCACGAAGCTGCGGACGTCCTCGGTGCCGTTATCGGACGCCGGGATCAGTACTTCGCGTCGCCCGGTCTCGGTTCCGTCGCGCGATCGCGATCGGATGATGCAGACCGCGGGCTGGGACGGGTCGTCCCTGGTCACGTTCAGGCGTACGTCGACGCGGTCCTCGCCGACGATGTCGAACGACACCATGGTCCCGTCGACGTCGGGGGTGGTGAACTTGGTGTATCCGAGGTAGGCGACGGCCACGCCCAGCGCGATGACCAGCAGCGTCAGAGCCACGGCGAGGACACGGGACGGGGCGATTCCCCGACTGGTGGGGTAGCGACCCTCGGGGAGACTCTGCGGCGTGGTGGACATCGCCGTCGAACTTACCCGCGGACCCGGTACCGCCTCGGCGGGGTACCGGACGAAGTGGAACTATTGGAGGTGCCCGGACCGGAACCGGAGCACCACCGATAGTTGAAGTGAGGCACACGTGAGCGGACTGCGACTGATGGCAGTGCACGCCCATCCCGACGACGAGTCCTCCAAGGGCGCTGCCACCATGGCGCGTTACGCGGCCGAGGGCAACGAGGTGCTGGTGGTCACGCTCACCGGCGGTGAGCGCGGCGACATCCTCAACCCGGCCATGGACATCCCCGGTGTGCGCGAGCGCATGTCCGAGGTGCGCAAGGAGGAGATGGCCGCTGCCGCAGCCATTCTCGGGGTGCAGCAGACGTGGCTGGGGTTCGTGGACTCCGGTCTGCCGGAGGGAGATCCGCTGCCGCCGCTTCCCGAGGGATGCTTCGCGCTGGTGCCGCTCGAGGAGTCGACCGAGGCTCTGGTGCGCGTGGTGCGCGACTTCAAGCCGCACGTCATGACGACCTACGACGAGAAGGGTGGCTACCCCCACCCCGACCACATCCGCTGCCACGAGGTGTCGGTCGCCGCGTACGAGGCGGCCGGCGATCCCGAGCAGTTCCCCGGAACGGGCGAGGCGTGGGAGGTCTCGAAGCTCTACTACTCCCACGGCTTCATCCGCCAGCGCATGCAGTTGTTCGACGACGAGATGATCGCCTCCGGTCAGGAGGGGCCGTTCACGGAATGGCTCGCGCAGTGGCCGAAGGATCGCGGCGAGATCATGGAGCGCGTCACCACCCAGGTGGAGTGCGCGGACTACTTCCAGCAGCGCGACGACGCACTGCGTGCGCACCGCACCCAGATCGATCCGAACGGCCGCTTCTTCGCGGTCCCGGTCGACGTGCAGAAGAAGCTGTGGCCGACCGAGGAGTACGAGCTCGCGCGGACCCGCGTGCGCACGTCGCTGCCCGAGACCGACCTGTTCGCCGGGATCGAGTCCTAGATGACCGTGCTCAGCGCGTCGATCATGCTGGCGCAGAACAACACCGGGCCCGAGTTCGGTAAGGCGTCACCCGTCGGCCTCGTCATCATCGTGCTGTTGCTCATCGGTACCGCCCTGTTGGTGCGGTCGATGAACGCGCATTTCAAGAAGCTTCCGGCGTCCTTCGAGCCGGAGGATCCGACGCCGGACCAGGCGGCAGACGAGGGCACGGACCGCGGAGGCTTCCGACCCGAGCGGTGAGGGGTTTGCGACCCGAGCGGTGATTGCGCCGGGTGTCACGGGGGACACTGCAGGGGTGGCCACCCGTGAGCGCAACACCCTGTCCGACTCGACGAGCCCCTACCTGCGTCAGCACGCCGACAATCCCGTGCACTGGCAGCAGTGGGGTGACGACGCCCTGGCGTGGGCTCGCGAACGAGACGTCCCGGTCCTGCTGTCGGTGGGCTACTCGGCGTGTCACTGGTGTCACGTGATGGCACACGAGTCGTTCGAGAACGACGCCATCGCGGAGATCATGAACGCGAACTTCGTGTGCATCAAGGTCGATCGCGAGGAACGTCCCGACATCGACGCCGTCTACATGAACGCGACGGTCGCGATGACGGGTCAGGGCGGTTGGCCGATGACGGCGTTCCTCACCCCCGACGCGGAACCGTTCTACTGCGGCACCTACTTCCCGCCCACACCTCGGCAGGGGATGCCGTCGTTCACGCAGCTACTCGAAGCCATCTCCGAGACGTGGCGCACCCGTCGTGACGAGGTGCAGCAGGCGTCGGCCTCGGTGGTCGCGGAACTGCGCAGGACCGCCGCGGGCATCCCGGAGGGCGACCGAGTCGTCGACGCCGCCCTGCTCGACGAGGCGGTGGCGCGCGTTCTGGCGGACGAGGACGTGCCGCGCGGCGGCTTCGGCGGAGCACCGAAGTTCCCACCGTCGTCTCTCGTGGAGGGGCTGCTCCGCCACGTCGAGCGCACCGGGTCGGAGCCTGCCCGCGCTGCGGTGGGCCGTACCGCCGACGCCATGGCCCGCGGCGGGATGTACGACCAGCTCGGGGGCGGTTTCGCCCGGTACTCCGTCGATGCGGACTGGGTGGTGCCGCACTTCGAGAAGATGCTCTACGACAACGCGTTGCTGCTGCGCTTCTACGCTCACCTGGCGCGCCGCGGCGATGCGTTCGCTCATCGTGTGGCCGTCGACACCGCCGACTTCCTCCTGCGCGATCTCGGCACGGACGACGGGTGCTTCGCCTCCGCCCTGGACGCCGACACCGACGGGGTGGAGGGTCTGACCTACGCGTGGACACCCGCGCAGCTGGTCGAGGTACTGGGCGACGAGGACGGGGCCCGGGCCGCGCAGGTGTTCGGGGTGACCGACACGGGCACGTTCGAGGAGGGGGCGTCCGTGTTGCAGTTGCGGGCCGAACCGACGGACCCCGAGCGTTTCGCACGCATGCGCGCAGCACTGGCCGCGTCGCGTGCCACGCGTCCTCAGCCGGGGCGCGACGACAAGGTGGTGACCGCCTGGAACGGCTTCGCGATCACGGCGCTGGCCGAGGGCGGCGCCGCGCTGGGGTACCGGAACTGGGTCGATGCGGCAGCACGCTGCGCGGACCGCATCCTGGACCTGCACCGCGTCGACGGCCGACTACGGCGTGCGTCCCTGGGCGGTGTCGTGGGCGAGGCGGCGGCCATCGCGGAGGATCACGGCGCACTCGCCGTCGCTCTCGCCGCGCTGCACCAGGCGACCGGGGAGGCGCGCTGGCTGACGGCGGCGGAGGAGATACTCGACGTCGCGCTCGACCACTTCGCCGATCCTGAGCAGCCGGGCAGCTGGTTCGACACCGCCGACGACGCGGAGACGCTCGTGACCCGGCCTCGCGATCCACTCGACAACGCGACCCCGTCCGGAGCGGCACTGATCACCGAGGCTCTGCTGACGGTGGCCGCGTCCAGCGAGAACTCCTCGCGCTTCGGTGCGGCGGCGGACAGGTCGCTGGCGCGAGCGTCGATCCTGCTCGAGCGGGCACCCCGGTCGGCCGGCCACTGGCTGACCGTCGCGGAAGCCGCGGTGGCGGGACCGGTGCAGGTGGCGATCGCCACGGAGTCGGTCGACGACGACCTCGTGCGCACCGCCCGCCGCGTCGCCGCCGGCGGCACGGTGGTGGTCGCGGGTCCGCCCGACTCGGTCCCGCTGCTCGCGGATCGCCCGCTGGTGAGCGGCGAGTCGGCCGCGTACGTGTGTCACGGCTTCGTGTGCGACCGACCGGTCACCGACCCCGAGGACCTGACCGCACTCCTGGTCCGGTGACGCCGGATCAGGTGAAGAGCACCAGCCACACGGCGATGTAGTGGCACACCGCGGCGACGACCGTCGCGGCGTGGAAGAACTCGTGATGGCCGAACGTGGTGGGCCACGGGTTGGGCCACTTCGTTGCGTAGAGAACCGCGCCGATGCTGTAGAACACGCCGCCCGCCACCAGCAGTGCCATCGGTCCGACGCCTACACGATGGGTGAGTTCGCCCGCGACCGGCACGATGGCCCAGCCCAGCACGAGATACAGGGGCACGCCCAGCCAGCGAGGGGCCGTGGGCCACAGCATCTTCAGCGTCACTCCGGCCAGCGCACCGGCCCACACCACGATCAGCACGATGGTGCCGGTGCGGCTCGGCAGCCCGAGCACCGCGAACGGCGTGTAACTGCCGGCGATGAACAAGAAGATCATCGAGTGATCGGCACGCTTCATCCACGTCCGGCTGCGCACGGTCTGCCAGTGGACGCGGTGGTAGGTCGCGCTCACTCCGAAGAGACCGCACGTCGCGACGGCGTAGACAGTGATCGCGAGACCGGCCCGGACGGACACCGCCGAGTAGGCGAGCACCACGAGCACGATCCCGCAGACCACCGACACCCCGAAGGCGTACAGGTGGATCCATCCGCGCATGCGCGGCTTCACCGGCAGTTCGTCGAGCCCGAAGACAGTCACGAACCTACGGTACCGTAGGTTCGCGCTCCGACCGTGGCCGAACTAGCGGTCACCGAGTGTCAGATCCATCAGGGCACTGATCGTCGTGCGGTGAACCCATCCGCGCACACCGTCGCTCGCCAACGCGGCCCTCGCCGCAGCCAGTCCCGGTGCCCCGTGCACGCCGCCGCCCGGATGTGCGGACGCGCTCCCGAGGAACAACCGACCGACGGGAGTCTCCGTACGTCCGAGTCCGGGAACGGGCCGGAACACCAACTGCTGCTGCAGTTGCGACGTTCCGCCGTTCACCGCGCCACCGAACAGGTTGGCGTCGTCCGCTGTCAGGTCGCCCGGCCGCTGGACGTGCTTGCCGACGATCGACGCCGCGAACCCGGGCGCGTACTCCTCGAGGACGGTGTCGACCCGCTCGGCGAGCAGGTCGCCCGAGGCGTCGTCCGTCACACCGCGGGGGAGGTGTGTGTACGCCCATGCGCTCTCCGTCCCGGCCGGGGAGCGGGTGGCGTCCGCGGTCGTCATCTGACCGAACAGCATGAACGGCCGCTCCGGGATGCGGCCTGTCACCAGGTCGGCGTTCCACCGCACCAGACCGTCGTCGTCTGCGCCGACGTGCACCGTGCCCGCCTCGTTCAGACTCTTCGAGCGCCACGGGATCGGGGAGTCGAGCGCGTAGTTGATCTTCACCACCGGGGTGTCCCACTCGAACTTCTCGAGATCGCTGTGCACCCGGGCGGGAACCGCGTCCCGCGGCAACAGCGAGCCGTACAGCGCGGGAGCGGACACGTCTGCGACGACGGCTCGCCGTGCGAGGTACGTGTCGCCGCCTGCCGTCCGCACGCCGCGGGCGACACCGCCGGAGACGTCGATCGAGGTCACCTCGGTTCCACAGACGACCCGCGCCCCGGCGCTCTCGGCACGGCGCACGAGCGCGCTGGTCAGCTCCTGCGCACCGCCGACCGGGACGGGGTAGCCGACATCCTGCGCGAGCATCGTCAGCAGGTAGCCCATGATGCCGCTCGCGGGTGCGTCGGTGGGGACGTCGGCGTGCATGGCGTTGCCGAGCAGCAGGCATCGCGCCGCCTCGCTGTGGAACAACTCGTGCGCCATCGCCCGGGCCGGGAGTACTGCGAAGCGCAGGAACCGCAGTGTCTCCGCGGTCCCGAGGCGCCGGAAGAGCGTCGCGGCACCCTTGACAGGCGGGAAGGAGCTGCCGAACAGCGAGTGCAGCAGAGGATCGCGGATCCGGTTCCATTGGTCCACCACGTACATCCACGCCTCGCCGTCGCGCGGATCGTGCTCCGCCAGCATGGCGGCGGTGTCCTCGGGATCGTGGTGGACCACCGGGGCGTCCTCGTCGTCGGGCGAGCGCGGGTGACCGAAGACGACGGGTGAGTGGGTCCAGCGGAGTCCGTGGCGGTCGAGCTCGAGCGCCGTGAACGCCGGGGACGACGCACCGAGGGGATAGAAGGCACTGAACAGGTCGCTCACGTATCCCGGGGTGAGCTCGGCGCTGCGGACCGCGCCGCCGGGCACCGGGGCGGACTCCAGGACGACGACGTCCCATCCTGCGTCGGCGAGCACGGACGCCGCGACGAGTCCGTTGTGGCCCGCTCCGATCACGACGGCGTCCACCGTCGTGGTCGTCATCGGGGAACCGCGGAACGCTCGGCCAGCAGCGCGAGTCGCCGTGTCGCCTCGGTGTTGCGGGGATACACGAGTGCGTGCTGGACCGACTCGGGAACGAGCGAGAACGGGAGGGTCCGAGCGTGCTCGATCATCTCGATCCGGCACCCCGAGCCTCGCGGCGTCAGGCGCAGGACGATCGTCGCCTTGCCTGCCGGCATCCCGCGCGCTTCGAGTGTCACCTCACGTCCCTCCGTCATGCTCAGTACCCGCGTCTCGTCGTTCAGCACGGCGGGCCACAGCCCCACCGAATGGTGGATCCGCGAGCCGGGCGCGGGGAACTCGGGGTCGACGGCGCGGATGCGCGAGGCACCCACCACCCACGTCGCGTAGCTCCACCCGTCGGAGAGCACGTTCCACACGGCATCGACGCTCGCCGTGGTGTCCCGGACAACAGTCATGACTGCTCCTGTTCTCTCGTGTGCGGTCGGAGCCGGGTACCCCGTACGCCACGGAACCATCATGCGGCGCGGTGACGAGTCGGTCACGCCGATCGCGTCGTACTGCGGGCGTAGGGTGATCACCTGCTGAACAATTCTGTCGAAGTGGGGAGCTGGGTGAAGGCTCGCGGTCTGCTGTACACGCTCTACGAGAGGCGCCTGCTGCGTCAGCTCGAGGGCGCTCAGCACCCTCGACACGTCGCCGTGATGTGCGACGGCAACCGTCGCTGGGCTCGGGAGAACGGCTTCACCGACGTCAGCCACGGGCACCGGATGGGCGCGCTCAAGATCGCGGAGCTGCTCACGTGGTGTGACATGGCCGGCGTCGAGATGGCCACCATCTACCTGTTGTCCACCGAGAACCTGCGCCGGTCACCGGACGAGCTCGACTCGCTGCTCGAGATCATCACCGACGTCGTCGAGGAGATCAGCGGACCGGGAAAGAACTGGTCCGTGAAGATCGTCGGCACGATGGATCTGCTTCCCGCCGAATCCGCCCGCCGCCTCAAGGAGGCCGCCGCCGGTACGGCCGGCCGCTCGGGAACGCACGTCAACGTCGCGGTCGGGTACGGCGGCCGTCAGGAGATCGCCGACGCCGTGCAGTCGCTCATCGCGGAACGGCTGTCCGACGGTGCCGACGGGGAGGAGTTGCTCCGCTCGGTCACCGTCGAGGGCATCGACTCGCACCTCTACACGTCGGGCCAGCCGGATCCGGATCTGGTGATCCGCACGTCGGGGGAGCAGCGGTTGTCCGGGTTCCTGCTGTGGCAGAGCGCGTACTCGGAGATCTGGTTCACCGAGGCCTACTGGCCCGAGTTCCGCCGCGTCGACTTCCTGCGCGCGCTGCGCGACTTCGCCGCGCGGCACCGGAGATTCGGTACCTGAGCCGAGGCCGGGCAGGCCGGAGGCCGGTCGTCACAATTTGCGCAGGCGCAGCCGGTTGATGGTGTGGTCGGCGTCCTTGCGCAGCACCAGGGTGGCGCGGGGGCGCGTCGGCAGGATGTTCTCCACCAGGTTGGGCCGGTTGATCGACTGCCAGATGTCCGCGGCCGCGATCCTGGCGTGCTCGTCGGACAGTCCCGAGTAGTGGTGGAAGTGCGAGGCCGGGTCGGCGAACGACGTGGAGCGCAGGGCGAGAAAGCGGTCGACGTACCACTTCTCGATGTCCTCGATGCGGGCGTCGACGTAGATGGAGAAGTCGAAGAGGTCCGAGACCATGAGGCGCGGACCGGTCTGCAGGACGTTGAGTCCCTCGATGACGAGGATGTCCGGCTGTCGCACCTCGGTGTACTTGCCCGGCACGATGTCGTACGAGACGTGCGAGTACACGGGTGCGCGTGCGGATTCGGCGCCGGATTTCACCTCGGTGACGAAGCGCAGAAGCTTGCGCCGGTCGTAGCTCTCGGGAAAACCCTTGCGGTGCATGATTCCTCGACGCACCAGCTCGGCCGACGAGTAGAGGAACCCGTCCGTCGTCACCAGGTCCACGCGCGGGTGGTGCTCCCATCGCGCCAGCAGTGCCTGCAGCACGCGCGCGGTCGTGGACTTGCCGACGGCGACGCTGCCGGCGATGCCGATGACGAACGGGACCTGGCGGTCCGGCGTCTTCTCCCCGAGGAACGTGGCCGTCGCCGCGAACAGGCGTTGGCGGGCGGCCACCTGGAGATGGATGAGTCGAGCGAGGGGGAGGTAGACCTCCGCGACCTCGTCGAGGTCGATCTGTTCGCCCAGGCCGCGCAGGCCGGTGAGCTCGTCCTCGGTCAGGACCAGGGGTGTCGCGTTCCGGAGTGTGCGCCACTGTCGACGGTCGAATTCGACGTACGGACTCGACTCGCTCACTCGGGACACGCTGCCTCCATGACTGAATTGTGCTGGGTGGCTCCGGCGAACCGACAGCCGGGTGGTGCGTGACTAGAGTCGAGCGTCATGCACGCCGACACTCTCGTCCACGACTACCTCGTGCTGGGGTTGTCCTTCGATCGCCTCGAGGAGGGGTTCGTCGACGCCTACACCGGAGACCCCGCTCTGCGACGCCAGGTCGAGAACGCGCCCCCGCCCGAACCCCGCGCGCTGGCGCGGCGGGCGGCGGAACTGCGGACCGAACTGCCCTCGTCGGGGCTCTCCGAGGACCGCGCCGCGTTCCTCGACGTCCACCTGCGCGCGCTCGAGACGTCGGCACGGAAGTTGGCCGGTGACGAGATCGGATTCGTCGACGAGGTGCACGACTACTTCGACGTCGCGATCGCACCGGGCGACACCGACGACTACCGCGAGGCACATCGCCTGATGGACGAGGTGCTGGGCGGGGCGGGGCCACTGGGGGAGCGGGTGCGCGCTCACCGCGTGGCCGACGAGATCCCGCCCGAGCGGCTCGCCGAGTGCGTCGAGGCGTTCTCCAGTGCGTTGCGCGACAAGGTGCGCGGCCGGTACCCGCTGCCCGACACCGAGAAGGTCACCTACGAGGTGGTGGGCGACAAGCCGTGGTCCGGGTTCAACTACTACCTGGGCGACTATCGGTCCACCGTCGCGATCAACTCGGACCTCAAGCAGCACATGGCGCATCTGCCCCATCTCATCGCACACGAGTCGTACCCGGGCCACCACACCGAGCACTGCCGCAAGGAGGCCGGGCTCGTGCGCGGTGCCGGGCAGGCGGAGCAGACGCTCTTCGTCGTCAACACTCCGCAGTGCCTGATGGCCGAGGGCCTCGCGGACCTGGCGCTCGAGTCGATCGTCGGGCCGGGCTGGGGAGTGTGGGCGCAGGAGATCTACGCCGACCTCGGCCTGCGATTCGACGGGGAACGCGCCGAGGCGCTGCAGACCGCGTCGGCGAAGCTGCTGGGGGTGCGTCAGGACGCCGCGCTGCTGCTGCACGACGAGCACCGCAGCCAGGACGACGTGGCCGCGTTCCTGGGGCAGTGGTCGCTCGCGACACCGGAACGCGCCCGTCAGATGTTGCGATTCCTGTCCTCACCGCTCTGGCGTGCCTACACCAGCACCTATGTCGAGGGGTATCGCCTGCTGCACTCGTGGCTGCACCGGGCCGACTCGGCGGACGGCCGAGCCGACCGCTTCGAGCGGCTGCTCGACGAACCCCTCATCCCGTCTCAACTGCGCTGATCACGGGCATTAGACTCGGCGGCATGACTGCTGCGCCCGTCTCTGCCATCAACATCGACACCGCCTCCCTCGCCGAGGTGGATCCCGAGGTCGCCGCGGCGATGGCCGGCGAGCTGGGACGCCAGCGCGACACCCTGGAGATGATCGCGTCGGAGAACTTCGTTCCCCGCGCGGTGCTCCAGGCGCAGGGCAGCGTCCTCACCAACAAGTACGCCGAGGGTTACCCCGGTCGTCGGTACTACGGCGGGTGTGAGCACGTCGACATCGTCGAAGATCTGGCTCGGACCAGGGCGAAGGAGCTGTTCGGTGCCGAGTTCGCCAACGTGCAGCCGCACGCGGGCGCCCAGGCCAACGCCGCCGTTCTCATGGCTCTGATCAACCCGGGCGACAAGATCATGGGTCTGGACCTGGCGCACGGCGGCCACCTGACGCACGGCATGAAGCTGAACTTCTCGGGCAAGCTCTACGAGGTCGAGTCCTACGGTGTGAGCAAGGAAGACCACCGCATCGACATGGACGAGGTGCGCAAGCAGGCGCTGCACGCACGCCCACAGGTGCTCATCGCCGGATGGTCGGCCTACCCGCGGCACCAGGACTTCGCCGCGTTCCGCTCCATCGCCGACGAGGTCGGTGCGCTTCTGTGGGTCGACATGGCGCACTTCGCCGGGCTCGTCGCCGCCGGTGTGCACCCGTCGCCGGTGCCCTACGCGGACGTCGTGTCCTCCACCGTCCACAAGACCCTCGGTGGGCCCCGCTCGGGCATCATCCTCGCCAAGAAGGAGTGGGCGAAGAAGCTCAACTCCGCGGTGTTCCCCGGCCAGCAGGGCGGTCCGCTCATGCACGCGATCGCGGCCAAGGCCGTCGCCTTCAAGATCGCCGGCACTCCCGAGTTCCGGGAGCGTCAGGAACGCACCCTGCTCGGTGCGTCGCTGCTCGCGGAGCGGCTGACCGGTGCCGACGTCTCCGACAAGGGTGTCTCGGTGCTGACGGGCGGAACCGACGTCCACCTCGCGCTGGTGGACCTGCGCAACTCGCAGCTCGACGGCCAGCAGGCCGAGGATCTGCTGCACGAGGTCGGCATCACCGTGAACCGCAACGCGGTGCCGTTCGATCCGCGCCCGCCGATGGTCACCTCCGGTCTGCGTATCGGTACCGCGGCGCTCGCGACCCGTGGGTTCGGCGAGGCCGAGTTCACCGAGGTCGCCGACATCATCGCGACGGCGCTCGCCACCGGCGAGGCCACCGACGACCTGCGTGGTCGCGTCAGCACGCTCGCCCACGACTTCCCGCTGTACGAGGGACTCGAGGGCTGGGGACTGCTGGGCTGATCCGACATGCGGCTCACCGTGGCGGGTCTGCAGACGGCGGGGTCACCCGGTGACGTCGACGCCAACCTCGCGGAACTCGACGGAGCCGCGGGGGCGGCTCTGGCGCGCGGAGCCGACCTCCTGGTCACGCCGGAGATGTTCGTGACCGGGTACGACATCGGCGATCGCCTCGGTGAGCTGACGTCACGGGAGCTTCTCTCCGAGGTGTGCGCACTGGCGCGCCGCCGCGGCATCGCGCTGCTCGTGGGTCTGCCGGAGACCGAGGCGGGAGCGGTGTACAACACGGTCGCACTCGTCGATGCGGACGGCAGTGTGATTGCGCAGCACCGCAAGTCGCACCTCTACGGTGAGCTCGACCGGGAGTGGTACTCGCCCGGGCTCGACTCGGTGACGGTCGTCGACTTCCGCGGGGTGCGGCTCGGTCTGATGATCTGTTACGACGTCGAGTTCCCCGAGAACGTCCGAGCCGCGGCCCTCGCGGGCGCGCACGCCCTGCTCGTTCCCACCGCGCAGATGGTGCCGTTCACATTCGTGGCCGACGTCGTCATCCGCACGCGCGCATGGGAGAACCAGCTCTACGTCGCGTACGTCAACCACGTCGGAACCGAGCGCGCCACCACCTACGTCGGCCGTAGCAGCATCGTCGGCCCCGACGCCGAGGTGATCGACCGACTCGACGACGAGACCGGCCTGATTCTCGGCACGGTGGACACCGAGGTCGTGGCGGCGGCCCATCGAGACAACCCCTACCTGGTGGACCGCCGCCCCGGCCTCTACTCGTCGATCGTCCGCGACCTCAGTCGCGAGTGAGCGGCAGGCCGGCGCGGCCCAGGAAGTCGAGGATGTCCGACTCGACCTCGCTGCGGTTGGTCTCGTTCAGGATCTCGTGCCGCGCACCGGGGTAGACCTTCTCCTCGAACGACGGGCCGCGCAGTGAGCGCATCGCCTCGGTCGTCGGCTCCAGCGGCACCAGCTGATCGTCGCCGCCGTGCAGCCACAACGTCGGCTGGTCGCCGAGAGTGCCGGAGGACGCCACCGTCTCCACCGCGGCCGTGAAGGTCTCGAGGGTGACGCGTGCGAAGGGGCCGTGGAAGACCAGCGGGTCCGCCTGGTAGGCGGCGCCGACCTCGGGGTCGCGGGACAGCACGGACGGGTCGATCGGGATCTCGGGGATCTCGTCCATCGACAGCAGCATCGAGAAGGCCGGGTTCTGCCCGACCAGCGGACCGGACAGCACGAGTGCCGCCAGCTCGCCGGGGTGGGTCTGCGCTAGCGCGTGGCGATGAGACCACCCATCGAGTGGCCCAGCAGCATCACCGGTAGATCGGGGTGCTCGCCGCGGGCGATGTCCGCGATCGAGTGCAGATCGGCGACGATGCCGTCCACGTCCGTGATCTCGGCGGGCGTCCCGTCGGACTGCCCGTGCCCGTGATGGTCGGGTGCGTACACCGCCGCTCCGGCCGACGTCAGGGTCGACGCCAGGTGGCCGTAGCGACCCGAGTGTTCGCCGTACCCGTGCGCGAGCAGCGCGACGAATCCCGGCGTGGTGGACGGCCAGGAACGGTAGGCGACGGTGCCGTGGGTTCCCCTGAGCTGCTGCATTTCCTGCGCGTTCTGCATCGGCCGAAGTTAACACCGTGGCCTTCGGCCCCGTGCGCCTTTTGCGTACTCCTGGATGCGCGAAAGGCGCACGGGCGTGTAACGCAGAGTTCACCCACACGTCCCCACGTGTCGCCGAGCCTGCGCCCCCGATCCGGTCTAGCGTCAGCAGTGCGGGTGGCGGGGAAGCCGTCCGTACGGGAGGTCCTCACACATGACTGAGTCATTCGGTCGGGAGGGGCCGGCCCCGGTCCCTGCGGTGTCGGGATCGACCGGTCCAGCGATCGACGGATGCGCGGTGACCGCGCGTCCTTAGGAGCCCCACGTGACTGCAGCTCGCTCCGGTTCTTCCGTCCGCACCTACGTGCTGGACACCTCGGTTCTGCTCTCGGACCCCTGGGCCGTGACTCGGTTCGCCGAGCACGCGATCGTCCTTCCACTCGTCGTCATCAGCGAGCTCGAGGGCAAGCGGCATCATCACGAACTGGGGTGGTTCGCGCGCGAGTCGTTGCGGATGCTCGACGACCTGCGGATCCGCCACGGGCGCCTCGATCAGCCCGTGCCCATCGGCACCGAGAACGGCACCCTGCAGGTCGAGCTCAATCACACCGACCCCGCTGTGCTTCCCGTCGGCTTCCGGACCGACTCCAACGACTCGCGGATCCTCGCGTGCGCACTGAACCTCGCCGCCGAGGGCAAGGACGTGGTGCTGGTCAGCAAGGACATCCCGCTGCGCGTCAAGGCCGGTGCGGTGGGTCTGCCGGCCGACGAGTACCACGCTCACGACGTCGTCCCGTCGGGATGGACGGGCATGGCCGAGATCGAGGCGTCGCGCGCGACCATCGACGGCCTGTTCGCCGAGGGATTCGCCGACATCGACGAAGCGCGAGAGTTGCCGTGCCACACCGGTGTTCGACTGCTCGGCGGCACGTCCAGCGCATTGGGTCGGGTGACGGCGAACAAGCAGGTGCAGCTGGTGCGCGGCGAGCGTGAGGCGTTCGGCCTGCACGGCCGGTCCGCCGAGCAGCGCGTCGCCCTGGATCTGCTGCTCGACGAGAGCATCGGCATCGTCTCGCTCGGCGGGAAGGCCGGCACCGGTAAGTCCGCGCTCGCGCTCACCGCGGGCCTCGACGCGGTGCTCGAACGACGGACCCATCGCAAGGTCGTCGTGTTCCGGCCGCTGTACGCGGTCGGCGGCCAGGAGCTCGGCTACCTCCCCGGCAGCGAGAGCGACAAGATGGGCCCGTGGGCGCAAGCGGTGTTCGACACGCTCGACGGTCTCGCGAGTCCGGAGGTCATCGAGGAGGTCACCGCACGCGGCATGCTCGAGGTGCTGCCGCTCACGCACATCCGCGGACGGTCGCTGCACGACTCGTTCGTCATCGTCGACGAGGCGCAGTCGCTGGAACGCAACGTCCTGCTGACGGTGCTCTCGCGGCTCGGCACGGGATCACGCGTGGTGCTCACGCACGACGTGGCACAGCGCGACAACCTGCGGGTCGGACGCCACGACGGTGTCGCCGCCGTGATCGAGAAGTTGAAGGGGCACCCTCTCTTCGCCCACATCACGCTGACCCGTTCGGAGCGCTCGCCCATCGCCGCACTGGTCACCGAGATGCTCGAGGAGTTCGGGCCGGCCTGAGTCACCGTTCGCGCCGGGCGGCACGGACCGCCCGGCGCGGTGTGACGCCGAACTATCACCGACCTCTTTGTCAGGGAGATCACCGGAATCCGCGTCGCGCGGTCCGAAGGTTCGGAGTGGACACCTACGGCCGTTATGCTGCTGTGATGCCGAAGAGTGACCAGGACCTGTTGAGCGAGCTCGAAGCCGATGCCGCGCACCTGCTGCAGAAGCACATCGACGCTGCTCGGGACTGGCAGCCCCACGACTACGTTCCGTGGGACTCGGGTCGCAACTTCGCGTTCCTCGGCGGCGAGGACTGGTCTCCGGAGCAGGTGACGCTCGGTGACGCCGAGGTCGTCGGTGCCACCGTCAGCGTGCTGGTCGCCGACAACCTGCCCGAGTACCACCGCGACCTGGCGTTCGCTCTCCGGAGCAGCGACGTCTGGTGGAAGCTGATCGGCCGGTGGACCGCGGAGGAGAACCGGCACGCCATCGTGCTGCGCAACTACCTCATGACGACTCGCGCGGTCGACCCGGTGGATCTCGAGCGTGTGCGCATCGAGCACATGACCACCGGCTACTCCGCACCGTCTCTGCACGTGCTGCACATCCTCGCCAAGTTCGCCCTCGACGAGCGCGCAGCGGCCGTGCGCCACCGTCGCGCCTCCGCGTCGTCGCAGGACGCTCTCCTGTCGAGCATCCTCGACCGCATCGCCGAGGACGACGAGCTGCAGACCACGCTCTTCACCGACCTGGTCTCCGCCGCGATCCGCGTCGATGCCGACGGCGCCGTCCGCGCCATCGCCGACACCGTCGCGTCCTTCTCGGTCCCCACCGTCGATCTCCCCGGCCGCGGTGGCAGCGCCGAACTGCTCGCCGGCATCGGGCTCTACGACCGCACCATCGAGACCGAAGAGGTGATCAAGCCCCTGCTCGAGGCGTGGAACGTGTTCACCCTCGACGGCCTCGGCGAGGACGGCCTCGCGGCCCGCGCGGAGCTCGAGAGCGCACTCGCCACTGCCGCGTCCTGATCAGCGCGTGATCGCGAACCCGCCCGCCACCACCGGCTGACCGGCACCGACGAAGTACACGGTGCCGTTCCAACGGTTCGGGTTCACGGCGTCGCGCGTCATCTCGTCGTGGAAGACGGCTCCGAAGGCGGGGGACAGGCGCGAGTAGTCGACGTGGACCACGTCGGCCCCGGTCGCAATGCTCGGGGCGCGGTAGACGTCGCCCGGGATCGCGTTCACGCCGAGAAGTCGGTTGACCGTCGTGTCGCCGGTGATGGTCTTGCCGTCCCACAGCGGGACGGGAGCGCCGTCGGGCGTGGTGCCGACGTAGACGCCGTCGGGAACGGGTCCGGCGGACGCCAGTGCGGGGGCGGCCAGCGCCGCGCCGATCGCGGCGGCGCCGCCGAGGAGTGCCACTGCAGTTCGTGTCATGACACGTCACACTCCTCCTGATCGCCCCGCACCACAGCGTTTCGCCGTGATGCGGGGCGGGGAGTGCTGGGTCAGTCCTGGACCTTGGCCATCGCCAGGACGTCGAGGCGCTTGTCGAGTTCTTCTTCCGACAACTTCTCGGGGACGAGTCCACGCTCGAGGACGACCTCGCGAATGGTCTTCTTGTCCTTCAAGGCCTGCTTGGCGACGGCCGCAGCTTCCTCGTAGCCGATCGCACTGTTGAGAGGTGTCACGATGGACGGCGACGACTCGGCGAGCTGCTTGAGGTGCTCCTCGTTGGCGACGAGGCCGTCGACACACTTGTCGGCGAACAGGCGGGAGACGTTGGCGAGCAACGTGAACGACTCGAGCAGGTTGCGCGCCATCATGGGGATGTAGACGTTGAGTTCGAAGGCTCCGGCTGCGCCGCCCCATGCGATCGCCGCGTCGTTGCCGACGATCTGCGCCGCCACCTGGGTGGCCGCCTCGGGGAGAACCGGGTTGACCTTGCCGGGCATGATCGAGCTGCCGGGCTGCAGGTCGGGGAGCCGGATCTCGCCGAGACCGGTGAGCGGGCCCGACCCCATCCAGCGGATGTCGTTGGCGATCTTGGTCAACGAGACGGCGATGGTGCGCAGCGCGCCCGACGCCTCGACCAGACCGTCACGAGCCGCCTGGGCCTCGAACGAGTTCTTCGCCGCGGTGAGGGCGTCGACACCGGTCGACTTCACCAGCTCGGTCACGACCTTCGGGCCGAAGCCGTCGGGGGCGTTGAGACCCGTGCCGACGGCGGTGCCGCCGATGGGGAGTTCGCCGAGGCGGGGGAGCGTGGACTGCACGCGCTCGATGCCGGCCTCGATCTGACGTGCGTAGCCGCCGAACTCCTGGCCGAGCGTGACGGGCACCGCGTCCATGAGGTGGGTGCGGCCCGACTTCACGACGGTCTTCCACTCGGTCGCCTTGGCCGCCAGAGCGGTGTGCAGGTACTCGAGGGCCGGGATCAGGCTGGTGACCGCGGCCTCGGTCGCGGCGACGTGCGTCGCGGTGGGGAACGTGTCGTTGGACGACTGCGACATGTTGACGTGGTCGTTGGGGTGCACCTCGACGCCCGCGTTCTTCGCGATGCTCGCGATGACCTCGTTCGCGTTCATGTTGGAGCTGGTGCCCGAGCCGGTCTGGAACACGTCGATGGGGAACTGATCGTCGTGCTTGCCGTCCGCGATCTCGCCTGCCGCCGCGATGATGGCGTCGGCCTTGTCCGCATCGAGCAGACCCAGGTCCTTGTTGACCTGTGCACATGCGGCCTTGAGCAGCCCCATCGCGCGGATCTGGGTGCGCTCGAGGGGGCGGCCCGAGATGGGGAAGTTCTCGACGGCGCGCTGTGTCTGCGCACGCCACAGCGCGTCGACGGGTACGCGAACCTCTCCCATGGTGTCGTGCTCGATGCGGAACTGCTGATCGTTGTCTGTCATGTACCTCGTGCCTCGGTAGATGGGTCGGGAAGTCGGAGTGCGCGTCAGAAGGACGGGACGGCGCCGGAGGTGTCCCCGTCGAAGTCCACGGACGAATACTCCCGCAGTTTGTTCAGCTGGTGGTACGCGTCGATCATCCGCACGGTGCCCGACTTGGAGCGCATGACGATGGACTGCGTGTGGGCACCGCCGCCGGAGTAGCGCACTCCGCGCAGCAGATCGCCGTCGGTGACGCCGGTCGCGGTGAAGAAGACGTTCTCCCCGGCGACCAGATCATTGGTGTTCAGGATGCGATCGAGATCGTGGCCTGCGTCGACGGCCTTCTGGCGCTCGTCGTCGTCCGTCGGGGCGAGCCGGCCCTGCAGTGCTCCCCCCATGCAGCGCATGGCCGCCGCGGCGATGATGCCCTCGGGCGTGCCGCCGGTGCCGATCAGGATGTCGGTGCCCGAATCGGGGCGGGCGGCCGCGATGGCGCCGGCGACGTCACCGTCCGAGATCAACCGGATGCGGGCACCGGTGTCGCGGATCTGCTGCATCAGCTCGGTGTGGCGGGGACGGTCGAGCACACACACGGTGACGTCCGAGGACGACCCCTTCTTGATCTTCGCGATCCGGGCGATGTTCTCGGCGACCGGAGCGGTGATGTCGATGGCATCGGCGTAGTCGGGGCCGACGGCGATCTTCTCCATGTAGAACACGGCCGACGGATCGAACATCGCACCGCGCTCGGCCACCGCGAGCACGGAGATCGCATTGGGCATGCCCTTGGCCATCAGCGTCGTGCCGTCGACGGGATCGACGGCGAAGTCGACCTCGGGACCGTTGCCGTTGCCCACCTGCTCGCCGTTGTAGAGCATGGGCGCCTCGTCCTTCTCGCCCTCTCCGATGACCACGACGCCGCGCATCGACACCGAGCTCACCAGCTGGCGCATGGCGTCCACGGCAGCGCCGTCGCCACCCTCCTTGTCGCCGCGGCCGACCCAACGTCCGGACGCGAGCGCCCCGGCCTCGGTGACGCGGACGAGTTCGAGCGCGAGGTTTCGATCCGGCGCCATCTGCGTGGGAACGTCGGTGTTGGCCGTCATGGGGCTGTGCCTCCTTGCACATGGCGCGGTTCGCAGCCCGACTGACGGGCGTCGTCCGCACGGAATGAACATCGACTCGGGCGAAAAAGACTCGGCGTGATTGTCGCACTAGTCGCACGGCCCCGGCCTGCCGGGGGAAGCGCGGAGCTGCGCGGATGGCGAGCCCCCGCGCGCTCGGTGCGATACTGGAGAGGTGGCCGACAAGAAACCCAGGTACCTGCAGAACAACAAGGACATGGCCTGGTCCCTGATCCCGCTTCTTCTCGCATGCCTGGTGATCGCGGCCATCGCCGGTCAGTGTTCGTTGCGTGTGGGCGGCCCCGAGGCGGGTGAGGTTCCTCGCATCGATCTGGGGGCGTCCCTGCAGGCGGACGCGAATGCGCTGACCTTCCCGGTGCGCAGTCCCGACGTGCCCGATCAGTGGATCCCGAACTCGGCGAACCGTGGCCCTGTCTCGGGCTCGGAGTTCCAGTCCAGCACCGTCGGCTTCGTCACCGAGAACGGCAATTTCCTCTCGCTCACCCAGAGCGACGCCTCCGAGGACGAGCTGGTCCGCTCGAGGACCGAGGGATCACGGGTGTCCGCCGGCGGCGCGGAGGCCATCGCCGGGCTTAACTGGGTGGTCTACGGCAACGACGACACGGAACCGTACTGGGTGGCCGATCTCGGCGACACCCGCGCGATGCTCACCGGTTCCGGGTCGCAGGAGGAGTTCGTCGCGCTGGCATCCGCCACGGCGACGGCTCCGGTACTCGACAAGCGCTGACGCGCTCGCTCACTCCTCGTCGCGGGCCAGCGCCTTCTCGATGCGCGTGCGCGCGCCGGCCAGGTGCTGCTCGCAGTGCGTCGCCAGTGCTTCGCCGCGCTCCCACAGCGCCAGTGAGGCATCGAGATCCAGGCCGCCCTGCTCGAGCAGCTTGACCACGTCGACCAACTCGTCGCGCGCGTCCTCGTAGCCCAGCTCGGCGATCGGTGTCTCGTTCATGAGTCCCCATGCTGCCTCGAGAGTCCGACAGCGGACGAGTCAGGTGGCGGAACTGCGACCCATCGTGACGGCCGTGACCACGCCGTCCGCGACGCGGACCCGGAGCTGCGTACCCGGCGCGGCGTCGTCGACCGACCGGAGCACCTCGGGGTCGGATCCGGGGACCATGCGCTGCACCACCGAGTAGCCCCTCGCCAGAGTCGCCGCCGGTCCGAGCGTGGTCAGACGCGCGCGCATGTGCTCCACCGTCGTCGCCTCTCGCGACACCGCGCGCTCCACGTCGCGGCGGACGACGCGGCGCATCTCGGCGATCTCCTCCTCGCGGCGGGCGACCGCGGAGAGGGGATCGGCCAGCACGGGCCGGTGCCGCAGGGCGTCCAGTGCGCGCGCCTCGCGCTGCACCCAACTGCGGAGCGCTGCGGCGCTGCGGCTCCGCAGCTCGGCGACCAGTTCCCGTTCGGCCACGGCGTCGGGCACGACGAGCTTGGCGGCATCGGTGGGGGTGGCCGCACGAAGATCCGCCACGTGATCGCTGAGCGGACTGTCCGGTTCGTGTCCGATGGCGCTCACTATGGGCGTCGTCGCACGGGAGATCGCGCGGCAGAGCGCCTCGTCGGAGAACGGCAGCAGATCCTCGACACTGCCGCCGCCACGGGCGAGTATCACCACGTCGACCGTGGGGTCCTCGTCCAGCTCGGCCAGCGCGCGCAGGATGCCGGGCACCGCCGACGGGCCCTGCACGGGAGTGTTGCGTACCTCGAAGCGCACCGCCGGCCACCGCCGTTCCGCGACGCTGAGCACGTCGCGTTCGGCAGCACTGGCGCGTGCGGTGACGAGCCCGACGACGCGGGGCAGGAAGGGGAGCGGCCGCTTGAGTCGCGGATCGAAGAGTCCCTCGGCCGCGAGAAGACCGCGCAGGCGCTCGATGCGGGCGAGCAGCTCGCCGACTCCCACAGCTCGAATCTCCGTGGCGCGCAACGACAGTGTGCCGCGACCGGTGAAGAAACTGAGCTTGCCGTAGAGGATGACGCGAGCGCCCTCGGTCAACGGCACGGGAGAGTTCTGGATGAGCATCGGTGAGCACGTCACCGACAGCGACATGTCGGCGGACGGGTCGCGGAGCGTCAGGAACGCCGTGCGCGTTCCTGCACGCACCGAGATCTGCGTGATCTGGCCCTCGACCCACACGCTGCCGAGGCGATCGATCCACCCGGCGACCTTCGTCGCGACCGTGCGGACGGGGAGCGGGTTCTCGGCGGTGCTGGTGGCGGCCGTGGTCATCGTGGTCCGAGAATCACTTCGCTCGGGCGGTGGTGATGCGGTTCTCGAGCATGGTCCGGTACGGCGCGCGGTCCGCGGCCGACGTCTCGTACTCGAGAAGTGACGTGAGGTCCTCGACCGACAGCGACCGCAGACGGGCACGCAACTGAGCCAGCGTCAGGGCGTCGTAGTCGAGGTACTCCACGATCTCGGGAGTCGCGGTCGGCGCGGTCGCGAGAGCCGGGGCCGGAACGGGTTCGGTCGTCTCGATCTCCGACGGCGGGGTCGAGTACAGAGCGAACCGCCCTGCGGGCGCACCGGGCTCCGGCACGTCGATCTCTCCGGCCGGGTCACCGACCGGCTCGGGCTCGGTGGACAGCGGCACCTGCGTGTACCGCGCGGGTGCGACGTCCGCGTCGTCGTCGAAGGTCGCCCACTCCGCGGTCTCGACCGGGCGTGAGCCGATCAGGGAGAACACCTGGTCGCCCTTGATGGCCAGCTCGGTGACGGTCTGTTGCAGACGCATCGCGGTCTGGAGGACCTCGCTCACGGCGGTCATCGGCAGGGAGATGGCGGTGGTGGGGAGACGCCGAGCCTCCTCGACGACGGTCACGGCGATTCCGAGCGCGACGCGGGCGGCGAAGGGTGGACGGATCATGTCTCACAGAGTGCCCCACGTCGCGCATTTTTCCCAGTCGACGTGCGCGGGAAGCGACGCCCACCCGACTACCCGTATCCTCGTGGTATGTCTTCGGCTCTTCCGGTGTCCTCGTCCTCCACCACCTCCTCCGCCATCCCGCTCGAGCTGGGTATCGCCCGGCCGGCGGTCACAGGTGAGGTCTACGACGGCCCGCTGCGCGTTCTGCTCGCCGAGCCGCGCGGGTACTGCGCCGGTGTGGACCGAGCGGTGGAGACGGTCGAGAAGGCGCTCGAGAAGCACGGCGCCCCGATCTACGTGCGCAAGGAGATCGTGCACAACCGCCACGTGGTGGAGACGCTGTCCGATCAGGGCGTCATCTTCGTGGACGAGACCGACGAGGTGCCGGACGGCGCACTGCTCGTGTTCTCCGCGCACGGTGTATCACCGGCGGTCCACGAGTCCGCGGCCGCCAAGAACCTGCGCACCATCGACGCGACGTGCCCACTGGTGACGAAGGTGCACCAGGAGGCCAAGCGGTTCGCTCGCGACGACTTCGACATCCTGCTCATCGGCCACGAGGGTCACGAGGAGGTCGAGGGCACCGCGGGCGAGGCCCCGGACCACGTGCAGGTCGTGGACGGGCCGGATTCCGTCGACGCCGTCACCGTCCGGGACGAGAACCGCGTCATCTGGTTGTCGCAGACCACGCTGAGTGTCGACGAGACCATGACGACTGTCGCGCGACTGCGGGAGAAGTTCCCCAACCTGCAGGATCCGCCCAGCGACGACATCTGCTACGCCACCCAGAACCGTCAGGTCGCCGTCAAGGCGATGGCGCCCGAATGCGATCTTGTGATCGTGGTCGGGTCGACGAACTCGTCGAACTCCGTCCGTCTGGTCGAGGTCGCGCTCGCTGCGGGCGCGCGCGCGAGCTACCTGGTCGACTACGCCAAGGACATCGATCTCGCCTGGCTCGAGGGCGTCCGGACGGTGGGCATCACGTCCGGCGCATCCGTGCCGGAGGTGCTGGTGCGTGGAGTGCTGGACCTGCTCGAGACACATGGCTTCGGCGACGTGAAGTCGGTGACGACGGCCAATGAGACGCTGGTCTTCGCGCTTCCTCGCGAGCTGCGGACCACCAGCCGGGTCTGAGCCGACCGCGGCCGGGAGATCAGTCCCGGTCGCGGTAGCGCACCCGTGGTGCGGGGTACGGCGACAGATTCTCCGCACCGGTGCGCCGGGGTTCGTACGGCGTGGGTTCGTACCGGGGGCGAGCTTCCCGTGGGCGACCGTTGTCGGAAGCCGCGACCTGGCCCTCGTAGGCGCGCGGGGCGGGCCGAGCAGCGCGTGACTCCTCGC
The DNA here is from genome assembly GCF_036163995.1 of Rhodococcus sp. NBC_00294. NCBI lineage: Bacteria > Bacillati > Actinomycetota > Actinomycetes > Mycobacteriales > Nocardiaceae > Rhodococcus > Rhodococcus sp. NBC_00294. The sequence goes on along the minus strand of NZ_CP108043.1, from coordinate 3,896,768 downwards.
GCGGTTGCGGTGCGGCGGGCCGTGCACGGCGGGTGCGGTCGTGTCGAGCGTCGGGTGCGTCCGTCCGCGGTTCCTGGCGGGTCCTGCGGCGTTCCTCCGCCCGTCCCGCCGTCTCGCGAGTGGCGGGACGTTCGGAGCGCGACCGTCGGGGTGCGGCGTCACGCGCAGCCGCGGCCGGTCGCGCTGTGCGCGCCGGCTTCCGGACCGGAGTGGGGCGACGATCGAGCGCAAGCCGGGCGCCACCGACGCCGAGGACCAACAGCGTGGTCAGCGCCATGAGCGGGAAGCGATCGACGAGCGGCACGGCGACGGTCAGGACGATGTCCTTGATCGAGGTGCCCGCTCCGTCGGTGAGGATCTGGTATGCGATGGGGACGCCGAGGAACATGATGAGCGGCGGCTGCACCATGGCGGTGAAGAGTCCACGATGGCGGACCGCGACCACGGCGATGAGTGCACCGAGCACGTACAGGACGGCGAACGTCGATCCCAGCTCGTCGCCACGCATGGCATCGACGAGAAAGCCCAGGACGGCTGCGCCCACTGCCACCGCGACGGCGCCCCATGCGGGGATTCCGGGTACCGACGGCACAGCGGAGCGCTGGTCGAGAGGCACTCCCGAGCGTGCGCGTTGGGGGGAAGACACACAGCGAGGTTAGCGTTGATTCAACGACTTGCGTCGTCGGCATGCCCGCGACACGTCGACGAGGTGCCCTCCATCGCAGTCGCGGTCATGGTTCGTGGCCGCTGGTCCACACTCGTGACCTGCGGCGGTTCGCCGTCGAAGAGGGACATCTCGTGCAGCTTGCGTGCTGTGACGAAGACGCGAGCGTCCAACGATCCCGCCGCCGCGTTGAACGAGTCCACGGCCTTGCCCAGCTGTGATCCCAAGCGATCCACGTGGGCTCCGACCGTGCCGAGGCGCTCGTACAGCTCACGGCCCAGCACACGCACGCGAGCGGCGTCCTCGGCCAGTGCGTCCTGTTTCCACGTGTAGGCGACGGTCCGCAGCAGGGCGATGAGAGTGGTCGGGGTGGCGAGCACCACGTTGCGGGAGAAGGCGTGTTCGAGCAGGCCGCGGTCGCGCGTCAGCGCGGCATCGAGGAACGGGTCGCCCGGAACGAAGAGGACGACGAATTCCGGCGACGGGTCGAACGCGTGCCAGTACTTCTTGTCGGCGAGCTGGTCGACGTGTGTGCGCAGGTGCTTGGCGTGGCGTTCGAGATGCCGATCGATGGTCTCGGGATCCTGCTCGGCGCTCGCGTCGAGGAAGGCGACCAGCGGAACCTTGGCGTCGACGACGATGCGCTTGCCACCGGCGAGCTTGACCACCAGATCGGGGCGCACGCCGGGTGCGGCGACCTGGGTGTCGAAGTCGCAGTGGCGCGTCATGCCGGCCAGCTCCACGACCCGCTCGAGCTGGATCTCGCCCCACCGGCCACGAATCTGTGGCGCCCGCAGCGCGGTGACGAGCTGGTCCGTCTGCGACGCCAACTGCCGCGAGGCGCGGTGCATCCCGGCGACCTGCTCGGTCAGTCCCGCGTATGCGTGAACACGGTCGCGCTCGACGAGCCGTACGTGTTCCTCGAGTGCGTCGACCGCCTCCCGCAGCGGGTCGACCAGGTGGGAGACCTGTTGACCGATGGCGCCGGAGTGGCGCCGCGCGGAGTCCTCGTTGAGCAGCGACAACGACCGCCGCAGCGTCTCCTCGTTGTCCGCGGAGACCGCGAGCCGCTCACCCGCACGGGCGAGTTCGACGTCGCCGCGTGCGGCCCGCAACCACCAGCCCAACCCCAGGCCGACGAGAAGGGTGACGAGAGTGGTCACGGCAGTGAGGGCGGTCATGAGGCTCACTATGAACCGGGGTACCGACACACCTTCGGCCCGAGCGTCTTTGTCGTAGGTCTCCGTTAGCGTCGGCGACATGAGAATCCTGCACACCTCGGACTGGCACATCGGGCGCACCTTCCACGGTGTCGACCTGCTGGCCGATCAGCGTCGTGCTCTGGAGGCTCTCGCCACCGTCGTCCGAGAACAGAGTGTGGACGTCGTCGTGGTCCCCGGGGACATCTACGACCGTGCGGTGCCCAATGCGGACGCGGTCCGGCTGTGCAACAAGGCATTCGAGGCCATCCGTGACGCGGGGGCCGTCATCGTCGCCACGTCGGGCAATCACGACTCGCCCGCCCGGCTCGGTGCCGGGTCGGCGTTCTCCGCTGCCGGCGGTCTGCATCTGTTCACCACCGTCGACGCCGTCGACCGACCGGTCGTGCTGGCGGACGAGCACGGTGACGTGGCGTTCTACGGCATTCCGTACCTCGAGCCGGACGCCACCCGCGCCGAGCTCGGGGTACCCGGCGCTCGTTCGCACGCCGCGGTGCTGCAGGCGGCGATGGGCCGCATCGCGGCCGATCTGGCGACGCGGCACTCGTCGGTCCGCTCGGTGGTGCTGGCCCATGCCTTCGTGATCGGCGGCGAGGGTACGGGTTCCGAGCGTTCGATCTCCGTCGGTGGCGTCGAGACCGTGCCGGCTTCGATCTTCGGCGGTATCGACTACGTCGCGCTGGGCCACCTGCACTCTCCGCAGACCATCGACGACCACATCCGGTACTCGGGATCGCCGCTGCCGTACTCGTTCGGCGAGCGTTCGCATCGCAAGGCTGCGTGGCTCGTCGACATCGACGGCTCGGGTGGCCGCGTCGTCACGCGCGTCGATCTGCCGGTGGTGCGGGGCCTGTCCGTCCTGGAGGGAACGCTCGAGGAGCTCTGCGCGGAGAACCAGTTCGATTCCGCGACAGAGCATTACGTCTCCGCTGTGCTCACCGATGCGGTGCGGCCCGTCGACGCGATGCGCCGTCTGCAGGAGCGTTTCCCGCACGCGGTGCACCTCGAGTGGAAGCGCCCGGCCGGTGTCGATTCCGGGAGCTACCGCGAGAAGGTGCAGGGTAGGTCGGACCGTGAGGTGCTCAGCAGCTTCCTCGCGGACGTGCGCAGCGCGCCCTCGTCGTCCGAGGTCGAGCTGCTCGATCGTGCGGTCGAGAACGTCACGGGTCAGCGGGATTCGACGTCCGCATCGCCCGTCGAGCACGAGTGGGTGCGCTCGGCGTGAGACTGCATGCGTTGTCGGTCACCGCGTTCGGGCCGTTCGGCGGCACGGTCGACGTCGACTTCGACGATCTCGGGGCCGACGGCCTCTTCCTCCTGCACGGCCCCACCGGAGCGGGAAAGACGTCCGTTCTCGACGCCATCGCCTTCGCTCTCTACGGCGTTCTCCCCGGCTCGCGCCGAGAGAGTCGACGCCTGTTGTCGGATCACGCTGCGCCGGGTGTGGTTCCGCGCGTCGAACTCGACGCGACGTTGGGTGGCCGCCGCCTCACCATCGTTCGGCAGCCGGAGTTCCTGCGCCCCAAGCGGCGCGGGGTGGGAACCACGAAACAGAACGCCAAGGCGACGCTGACGTGGCACGACGGCCGGGGCGAGAACCTCACGCGCATCGACGAGATCGCGCTCGAGGTCGAGCGCCTGCTCGGTATGCGGGTGGACCAGTTCTTCCAGGTCGTCCTGCTGCCGCAGGGGGACTTCGCGCGGTTCCTGCGGGCGCGCAACGAAGAACGGGGTGCGCTGCTCGAGCAGTTGTTCGACACCGATCGGTTCCGCGACATCGAGACGTGGTTCCAGGATCAGCGTCGCGCCAGCGCGGAGCGTCTCGCCGGGCGATCGGAGTCCGTCGACAGACTGGCTGCCCAGGTGGCCACCGCCGCCGCCGTGGACCTCTTCACGGGCACCGACGTGGTGGAGTGGGGTACCGATCTTCTGGGCGGTGCCCGAGAGCTGGCCCGTGGGCGCACAGAGCATCTGCGGACAGCGCGCGCCGAACACGCCGCGTCTCGTGAGACCGCTCGGATCGCGCACCGCCGCCGGGAGGCACGCGAACGGGGGGCCGCGGCAGCAGCGCGACTCACGGTGCTGGCGGACGGCGACGCCGAGCGCGCGCAGCAGATCGCTGAGCTGGACCGTGCGCGTCGGGCGCTGCCGGTGCGCGATCGCGCCGTCACCCTCGACCAGCACCGTCAGCGCGCGACCGCCGCCGCCGCGACGATGCGGCGCCGGGAGCGGGCGGTTGCCGAGACCGAGGCCTCCGTGCTGGTCGGGACGTTGTCGTGGCCCCCCCGTCCTGCCGATGCGGAGGTGCTCGATGCCGCGGTGCACCGGTGGAGCGGCGAGTGCGCGGTGCTGGACAGTGTCGCGGGCGACGAGTCCGATCGAAGGACGGCGGTGGCCGATCGGGAACGCGCCGTCGCCCGGGTGCGCGGTCTGGAGACGGACCTGCGGGCGGTACGGGTACGTCTCGACGCGGTACCTGCGGAGCGCGCGGCACTGGACGCCGAGCATCGAGTAGCCGTCGCGGCTCGTGCGGGTCTCGCCGGCCTGGAGGCGCGGCATCACGGCGCCGAGGACGCGGCACGCGCACACGTCGAGTGGGCTCGCGAGTCCGAGCGCCTCGCGGCGGCCGTGACGACGGCCGAGCGTGCCCGGACCCGCTACGACGATCTGCGCACCGAATGGTTGGACCTGCGGGAACGCCGTCTCGAGGGGATGTCCGCGGAGCTCGCGGCGGGACTCGAGGACGGCGCCCCCTGCGGAGTCTGCGGCGCGACGGAACATCCGGCGCCCGCATCTCCGACCGCGGGGCGGGTGTCCCGGGACGACGAGAACCGCGCGGGACAGCGGGTCGGTGCAGCCGAGGCGGAACGCACCACGGCGGACGCCGCGGTGCAGCGCTGCCGACAGCGTGTGGACGAGCTCGCGACCCGGTGCGCGGATCGCACCGCAGCGGAACTCGCGGCCGAACTGGACGCGGCCACGACGGCACTGGCGGAGGCGCGGCGTGCCGCGGATCGTCTCGCGGCGATCGACACCTCGCTGGCGGCGCTGGACGAGGAGACCGCCGGTCTGCGGGTGCGGGCCGATGCGATCACGACCGAACTGGGCGTCACTCGCGGGCGTACGGAGGCGCTGGAGACTCGGATCGCGGAGGCCACCGCGCGCATCACGGCCGCCGTGGGGACGACGTCCACCGTGGCGGAACGGCGTGCCGCACTCGACGCGGCCATCGCAGCCGCGGTGGCGTGGCGCGATGCTCGCCGCGACGCCGACTCGGCCGATCAGGCGGTGATGCGGCTCGAGACCGACCTGGTGGAGTGCGCGCGCGAGCACGGATTCACCGAGGTCACGGAAGCCCTGGCGGCGGTCCGTGACAGGGCCCGGTGCACGGTGCTGGAGAACGCCGTTCTCGACGCCGAGAAGCAGCGCTCCGCGGCTGCGGCCGTGCTCGCGGAGCCGGACGTGGCGGAGGCGATGGTGGGGGAGACCGTCGACACCGCTGCTGTCGATGCGGAGGAGATCCGACTGCGGGGGTTGCTGGACGAGGCCATCGCCTCGGCCGGAGACGCCGACAGTCGGCTACGCATGCTCGAGGACCTCGTCGCCCAACTGTGGGCCGCTGCGGACCGTCTGGGACCTGCCCACCTCGAGCACGCGGAACTCGAGCAGCTGGCGGAGGTGGTGGCCGGCAAGGGCGCCAACGCGCGTCGGATGTCGCTGCGGTCCTACGTGCTGGCCGCGAGGCTCGAGGACGTCGCCACTGCGGCATCCGTGCGCTTCCGGTTGATGTCGCAGGGCCGGTTCGAGTTCGTGCACTCCGACGACGTGGGCCCCCGAGGCACCCGCGGCGGGCTGGGTCTCGACGTACGCGACGACTACACCGGGGTGGTCCGGTCGGCGGGCACCCTGTCGGGCGGCGAGGCGTTCTGCGCGTCGCTCGCGCTCGCGTTGGGTCTCGCCGACGTCGTCGCGGCCGAGGCGGGCGGCATCACCCTGGACACGATGTTCATCGACGAGGGGTTCGGAAGCCTCGACTCGGGATCACTGGACGCCGTCATGGGAGTCCTCGACGAACTCCGGTCCGGTGGGCGCACGGTGGGCATCGTCAGTCACGTCGACGAGATCCGTGACCGGGTCCCCTCACGCCTCGAGGTGATCCGCGAACGTCACGGATCCACGGTACGAGTGCACGCGGGAGTGTGACCGCTCAGTCGTCCTTCTTCTCGTCGTCCTCGTGCGTGTCGACGTCGATCGGAGTCGGTGCCACGTCGTCGGACTGGTCCGAGGGCGCCGGCGCGTATCGGGTCTTCTCGTCGTGGACGACGACGGGCGCGTCGTCACCGGGTGTGCCGAGATCGTCGTGGATGCGTTCGGCGATGTCGTTCGCGCCGGGATCCTCGTCGGACCGAAGTTCGATCTGCTCGTTGATGTAGCGCAGCAGCACCGCGGTGGCCGCAGCGACCGGGACCGCGAGGAACGCCCCGATGATGCCGAAGATGGAACCGCCGGCGGTGACGGCCAGCAGCACGATCGCGGCATGCAGGTTCATCGACTTGCTCTGCAGGATCGGCTGCAGGACATTGCCTTCGATCTGCTGCACGGCCAGGATGATCGCCAGGACGATGACCGCGGTGGTGAACCCGTTGGCCACCAGCGCGACCAGGACGGCGAGGGCACCGGCGACGAAGGCACCCACGATGGGGATGAAGCCACCGAGGAAGGTGAGCGTCATCAGCACCGGGGTCAGCGGCACGCCGAGGATCACCAGGCCGATGCCGATGAAGATCGCGTCGATCGCGCTGACGATGGCCTGGGTACGGATGAAGCCACCCAGGGTGTCCCACACCCGTCGGAGTACCTCGGCGAGATGACCACCGGCCTTGCGTCCGGCCAGTCCGTGCAGCCAGGGGAGGAAGCGCGGGCCGTCCTTGATGAAGAAGAAGCTCAGGACGAGCACCAGACCGAGCGTGACCAGGATCGACCCGGCGGTGGCGACGCCGGCGAAGACGCCCGAGGCGATCGCCGTGCCACTGTCCTGCAGCTGCGTGACGATGGCTTCGACGGCGCTGTCGATCTGCTCGTCGTCCAGATTGATGGGCGGGCCCTCGAGCCACTCCTGGACCTGCGAGACGCCGAGGGTGGCGCTGTCCGCGAGATCGGGAGCCTGGCTGATGACGGAGGGGACGATGAACGCGACCACACCGGCGAGAACCGCGAGGAAGCCGAGGAGTGTGGTCAGTGCGGCGAGCGCGGGCGGGAAGCCGATGCGGCGCAGCAGCCTGGTGGGCGGCCAGAGCACCGTCGCGACCACCAGTGCCAGCAGAACCGGGAGCATGATCACCCACAGCTGGCCGACCAGCCAGCCGGCGATCCACAGCGCTGCCGAGACGACGAGGAGCACGGCCGACCACTTGGCCAGCCAGAGTCCGCCGGCGCCGAACAGGTCGCTGCGATCACGGCCCGACGCGGAGCCTGCGGAAGTGGTGGGCGCGTTCTCGCTCACGTGTGTCCTCTCGTCTGACGATGATGCGGCGAACGCAGAGTCGAACGCGCTGTGACTGTACCCGGGAAGCCGATTCCGCACGCATGGCGACGGAGGGACTACCCGATGGTGAGCCCGCGGGCGAGAAGGGCAGTACGCCACAGGTGCATGGAGGCGTAGGACCGCCACGGTGACCAGTGGGCGGTGTCCGACAGATCGATGTCGAGGAGGGCCGCGCCCTGCCGGACCACCAGGTCGGTGTCGAGCAGCACGTCGGGGTCGCCCAGCAACCGCATCGACACGTAGCGGGCGGTCCACGGGCCGACACCGCGCAGTGCCAGCAGTGCACGCTCCTGGGTGGCCGCGTCGCCGTCGTGGCGCACGTCCACGGCGCCCGATGCCAGAGCGTCGGCCGTCGACGCGATCGCGGCGACCCGCCGCGCCGGACCGGTGAGGATCTCGGTGCCGTGTGTGGCCACGGCCTCGGGTGTGGGGAACAGACGAGTGATGCCGTGGTCGGCTTCGCCCTCGTCGTCGCCCACAGGATCTCCGAGGGCCGCGACGAGCCGGGCGGTGTGCGTGGCCGCGGCACCGAGCGAGATCTGCTGACCGATCATCGTGCGAAGAAGCACCTCCGCGGCATCGAACGCCCCGGGAACGCGGATCCCCGGGGCCGCGGCCACCGACGCGGCGAGCGCAGGATCTGCCGCGAGCGCAGCGTCGACGGGAGCCGCGTCGACGTCCAGGGCCAGTACCTGCCGCACTCGGGACAGCGCGGTGGGGACGTCCGACTCATCCCGGGCTCGCGTCTCCACCCGGACGACTCCCGCGCCGCCGTCACCCGGGACGAACCGGCACGTGACGACGGCGGGGCCGTGATCGAGGCGCAGAGCCCGGCGGTAGACGCCGTCCGTGAAGGTCTCCATGCCCGGAACCGCGTGACCCGCCAGGAACCACCGCATCCACCCCGTGTCGTACGGAGCGGAGTACGGCAGCTCGGAGGTGTCGAGGGTCCAGCGCGGCGACGTCACCCCGTCATGATCTCAGCAGCAGCGTGCGCCCGGATTCGCGTCCGCCTCCGCATGACGTGCCTTCCAGTACTCGCGCTCGGACGGCACCGGGTGCCCGGGATGGACCCGGTTCCGGTGCTCGACGAAACGCTCGTAGTCGTGATCACCCATGACGGAGGTGATCCACCACGTCGCGGCGCGAACGGACTTCAGGACGGCGTTCATGTCAGTGGCCCGTTCCCGGCCGGCGCACCGTGCCGTCCGCGATGAGCACGTCCCATTCCGCCTGCACCGACTTCTCCGCCTCGGTGGGGAGGAAACCGCTGGGCGCGAACAGCTTCGACGGTACGTCCTCCTCCTCGCTGCTGGGCAGTCCACCGGCGCGGATCGCCTTGAAGCAGACGGCGAATCCGGCGAGCGCGACGATGAGGACGAGCACCGCGAAGACGATGGACAGCGTGCCCTGGATGAAGGTGTTGCGGATGACGGCGTCGATGGCCTCCGGTGTGGCGGCGGACCGGAACTCGGTGAGGCCCTGCGACTTCGCTTCCTTGAAGTCGCTGTGCTGCGCCCAGTAGCCGATGGCCGGAACGTCGGAGAAGATCTTCTGGTACGACGCCGTCATGGTGACCACGAGGTCGAAGGCCAGCGGCAGCGCGGGGATCCAGGCCCACTTCAGCAGACCCTTCTTCACCACGACGGTCAGGACGACCGTGAGCGCGATGGCGGCCAGCAACTGGTTCGCGATGCCGAACAGCGGGAAGAGCGTGTTGATGCCGCCCAGCGGATCGGTGACGCCCATGAGCAGGATGGCGCCCCAGGCCGCGACGACGATGACCGAGCAGATCCAGGCACCGACGCGCCACGACGGATCGCGGAACTTCTTCGCGCCGCCACCGAGATTGCCGAGCGAGTCCGACAGCATGAAGCGGGCGACACGCGTGCCTGCGTCGACGGTGGTGAGAATGAACAGCGCCTCGAACATGATCGCGAAGTGATACCAGAACGACTTCAGGCTCTCGCCGCCGAAGACCTGGTGCAGCACCTCGGACATGCCGAACGCGAGTGTGGGGGCGCCGCCGGTGCGCGAGATGATCGACTCCTCACCGACGTCCGTCGCGGCCTGCGACAGCTCGGCCGCGCTGACGTCCCCGCCTGACAGTCCGAGCCCGTTGACGTACGCCGCGGCGGTCTCGGGTGTTCCGCCGGTGAGTGCGGTCGGTGCGTTGAGCGCGAAGTAGATGTGCTGATCGAGAATGCAGGCGGTGACCAGAGCCATGATGGCGACGAAGGACTCGGTGAGCATGCCGCCGTAGCCGATCATCCGCATCTGCTTCTCCTTCTCGAGAAGCTTCGGCGTGGTGCCCGAGGAGATCAGCGCGTGGAAACCGGAGAGCGCGCCGCAGGCGATGGTGATGAAGAGGAACGGGAAGAGCGATCCGGAGAACGCGGGTCCGTTGCCCTCGCTGGCGAACGACGTCATGTCCGGCATCTGCAGGACGGGTCGAGCGATGAGGATGCCGACGGCGAGCAGCACGATGGTGCCGATCTTCATGAACGTCGACAGGTAGTCACGCGGGGCGAGCAGCAGCCACACGGGGAGGATCGACGCGGCGAGACCGTAGGCGATGAGCAACCACGCGACGGTGACCTTGGACAGCGTGAACCAGTCGGCGCCCCATTCGGTCTCGGCGACCCAGCCGCCCGAGATGATGGCGAGCAGCAGCAGGACGACGCCGATGAGGGAGACCTCGGAGACCTTGCCCGGGCGCAGGTACCGCAGGTAGACGCCCATGAAGAGGGCGATCGGAATGGTCAGTGCGATGGAGAAGACGCCCCACGGGCTCTCGGCGAGTGCGTTCACGACGACGAGTGCGAGCACCGCGATGATGATGATCATGATGACGAAGACGCCGATGAGGGCGGCGATACCGCCGACCACGCCCAGCTCCTCGCGGGCCATCTGACCGAGGCTGCGGCCGCGTCGGCGGGTCGAGATCCAGAGCACCAGGAAGTCCTGCACCGCGCCGGCGAAGACGACGCCGATGATGATCCACATGGTGCCGGGCAGATATCCCATCTGCGCAGCGAGGACGGGACCGACGAGGGGACCGGCGCCCGCGATCGCGGCGAAGTGGTGGCCGAACAGCACCCGACGGTCCGTCGGCATGTAGTCCTTGCCGTTCTCCAGGATCTCGGCGGGTGTGGCCCGATCGTCCCGCGGATGGACGATGCGGTTCTCGATGAGGCGTGCGTAGAACCGGAACGCGAAGATGTAGGTGCAGACCGCCGCGACGACGAACCACACCGCGTTGACCTGCTCGCCGCGGATCACGGCGATCACGGTCCAGGCGACAGCGCCCAGCAGACCGATGATGACGAAGACGATGCGTTTGGGCACCGTCATCGGTGAGCGGTCGACGACGCCCACGGGGGGAAGGTCGTCGTCGGTCTTGAGGAACTCGACGTGCGAGTTCCCCCTGTCGGACACGGCAGTCATCTGCGGGCTCCTGGCATGCGGTGGAGGGGCGGCGATCATCGTGTGATCGCAGTCACTGTAAGCAGACCGACCGACATTTCGTGCGGTTGTGAGCCTGGCGTGTGCGGATCGTTGCGCCGAGCGGTCCGGGACCGTCGCCGAACGTCACGACATGACAACGAGACCCCACTCGCGCGCCCCGACTGCCTACGATGCTCGTGTGTCAGACCACCCCGAGTACCCGCAGCAGCCGTACACCGGTTCGTCGTACGAGCCCGACCTGACGAAGGGGCCGACAGACACCGGAGCGTTCCCGACCAGCGGAGCCTTCCCGCAGCAGCAGCAACAGCCGAGTTATCCCCAGCAGCAGTACGGCCCGCCGCCGCTGCCGCCGACCAACGCCGGCTGGGCCGCCGCCGCGCTGATCTTCTTCTGGCCGCTGGCGTTCTCGGCGTTCAACCACTCGAGCTCGGTGTTCCCGCGGTGGTCGCTGGGCGACTATCAGGGTGCGCACTACGCGTCGGAGCGCACGAAGCAGCTGGGCAAGTACTCGCTCTACATCTTCGTGGGGCTCTTCGCGCTGTTCATCCTCTTCTACGTGCTGCTCATCGCCTTCGCGATCTCGGCGGGATCGGGCACCGACTACACGTACTGACAGGGCGGTCGGGGGCGGCACGTAGACTCTCCTCCCTGTGAGCCTCACCCTCGGAATCGTCGGACTGCCCAACGTCGGTAAGTCGACCCTGTTCAATGCGCTGACCAACAACGACGTGCTGGCGGCGAACTATCCGTTCGCCACCATCGAGCCGAACGAGGGCGTCGTACCGTTGCCGGATCCGCGGCTGAACGAGCTGGCCAAGATCTTCGGTTCCGAGAAGATCCTTCCGGCGCCCGTCACGTTCGTCGACATCGCCGGCATCGTGAAGGGCGCGTCCGAGGGCGCCGGCCTGGGCAACAAGTTCCTCGCGAACATTCGTGAGGCCGACGCCATCTGCCAGGTCGTGCGCGTGTTCGCCGACGACGACGTGGTGCACGTCGACGGCAAGGTCGATCCGGCCGCCGACATCGAGGTCATCGAGACCGAGCTGATCATCGCGGACATGCAGACCCTCGAGAAGGCGATCCCGCGTCTCGAGAAGGAAGTTCGCACGCAGAAGGATCGCGCGCCGATGGTCGCCGCGGCCAAGGAAGCGCAGACGATTCTCGACAGCGGCACGACGCTGTACTCGGTGAAGGACACGTTCGACGCGTCGTCACTGCGTGAGCTCAATCTGCTCACCACCAAGCCGTTCCTCTACGTCTTCAACGCAGACGAGTCGGTGCTCACCGACGACGCGAAGGTCGCCGAGCTGAAGGCTGCTGTCGCACCCGCCGACGCCGTGTTCCTCGACGCCAAGATCGAGTCCGAGCTCGTCGAACTCGACGACGAATCCGCGATGGAGCTGCTCGAGAGCATCGGCCAGACCGAGCCCGGCCTGCACGCCCTGGCCCGCGCCGGCTTCCACACCCTCGGACTGCAGACCTACCTCACGGCGGGGCCGAAGGAGTCCCGCGCGTGGACCATCCATCAGGGCGACACCGCACCCCAGGCCGCCGGTGTCATCCACACCGACTTCGAGAAGGGCTTCATCAAGGCCGAGGTCGTGTCCTACGACGACCTCGTCGCCGCCGGATCCATGGCCGCCGCCAAGTCGGCCGGCAAGGTCCGCATCGAGGGCAAGGAATACGTCATGGCCGACGGCGACGTGGTGGAGTTCCGCTTCAACGTGTGATTGCGGCTCAGCGCCAGCCCAGCTCAGGTGCCACGTGCGTCAGCACCGACTCGATGAGGTGTGCGCAGTACTCGACGCCGAGCTGGTTGGGCACGGTCAGGAGCAGTGTGTCGGCCGCGGCGACGGCTTCGTCCTTAGCCAGCTCCGCGATGAGCTTGTCTGGTGAGCCGGCGTAGGTCTTGCCGAAACGAGCGATGCCGCCGTCGATGTAGCCGACCTGATCGCCGCTGCCGCCCTCGCGGCCGAAGTACGCACGATCCACGTCGTCGACGATCGGGAAGATGCTGCGGCTCACGGACACTCGCGGTTCGAACGAGTGGCCGACGTCGGACCACGTCTTGCGGAAGCGCTCGATCTGTTCGGCCTGCAGTTCGTGGAACGGCACGCCGGTGTCTTCGCTGAGCAGAGTCGAGCTCATGAGGTTCATGCCCTGCTGCGCCGTCCACTCGGCGGTCGCACGAGTACCTGCACCCCACCAGATGCGCTCACGCAACCCGTCGGAGTGCGGCTCGAGGCGCAACAGGCCGGGCGGGTTGGGAAACATGGGGGAGGGGTTCGGCTCCGCGAAGCCCTTGCCCTCCAACAGGTCCAGGAAGATGCGCGTGTGCTCACGGGCCATGTCTCCGCTGTCGGTGCCCTCGGCCGGGGCGTAGCCGAAGTAGCGGAAGCCGTCGATGACCTGCTCGGGCGATCCCCGGCTCACACCGAGCTGCAGCCGCCCGCCGGAGATCAGGTCGGCGGACCCGGCGTCCTCGGCCATGTAGAACGGGTTCTCGTAGCGCATGTCGATGACGCCGGTGCCGATCTCGATGCGATTGGTCTTGGCACCGACGGCCGCGAGCAGAGGGAACGGCGACGCGAGCTGGTTCGCGAAGTGGTGAACGCGGAAGTACGCGCCGTCTGCACCGAGTTTCTCGGCGGCGACCGCGAGGTCGATCGACTGCAGCAACACGTCCGATGCGGAGCGCGTCAGCGAGTGCGGCGACGGTGACCAGTGCCCGAACGACAGGAACCCGATGTTCTTCATGCACCGGAGAACGCTGACGGCGCCCGAATATTTCCCTTCCGGCGGCCGCCACCGTCGCCTAGCGTGGATCCATGGCTCAGGTGAGACAGGTGCAGGTCACCTTCGATTGCGCGGACCCCGAGCGAGTCGCCCGATTCTGGTGCGAGGTTCTCGGATACGTGGTGCCGCCGGCGCCCGCGGGCTTCGCCGACTGGGCGGAGTTCGACCGTTCGCTCCCCGCCGAGAAACAGGGGTCGGCCTTCGCATGCGTGGACCCGAACGGGGTGGGCCCACGGCTGTACTTCCAACGCGTACCCGAGGCGAAGACCGTCAAGAACCGCGTCCACCTCGACGTCCGTGTGGGCGTCGGCATGGTCGGTGACGAGCGCCTCGGGGCTCTGGAAGCGGAATGCGCACGCCTCGTCGACCTCGGAGCCACGCGAGTGCGGCTCCTGCCCGCGGGCGACGGAGAAGAGTCCTGCATGGTGATGCAGGACGTCGAGGGCAACGAATTCTGCCTGGACTGACGTCCCGTCAGAACGGTGGTGGGTCGTCGTTGTCGGCGAACTCTCGTCTACGTCGGTTTCGGGAGCGTTCGGACCGCCGCCGCGCATGCTTGTCCGCCAGGCGGGTTCTTCGCCTGGTCGGTGATGTGCGCGGGGCATCCGGTGGGGCCTGCGCCGGCTGTTCGAAGGTGATGTCGGCGAGTCCGGGGTACAGGTCGTACCCGTTGTGCGCCGGGCCCGGAATCACGCGTCCCTCGGGTGTGGCGATGGTGGAGACGACTCGTCCGGTGTCTCCGTCGAGGTACTGGTCGTCGACGAAGTCGCCGAACGTCTTCAGGTTGTGGTGAAAGCGGCACTTGGCGCCGAGGTTGACGTCGGTCGTCTGTCCACCGGCCGCGGGATCGTCGTGGTCGTACTCGGTGATGTGGTCGAGGTCGCCGGTCCAGACGGCGTTGCTGCAGCCGGGCCAGGTGCAGTACTGATCGCGGATGCGCACGAACGTGTCGAGGGCACTGGACGGGCGGTAGGGATCCGCGGGTTGCGAGGCGGGGTTGGTGGCGGCGACAGGCCTCAGAACCGCGTCGGGGCGCGCAGCGAGGTCGGCGACGTGGTCGGCGGAGATGGCGCCGTGGCCCGCGAGGAAACCCGGGTTGCCCTGCTGCGCGGAGGCGGTGTCCCCGTTCACGGTGGCGGCGTCGGCGACGACGTGCACGATGACGGTGGTCAGGAGGCCGTCCTCGCCGGTCCAGCCGGGAGCGTCGCAGTCGTCACGGTCACACTGGCATTCGAAGGGGGTGCGCGTGGCGAGGGCGAAGAGGGCGTCGCTGCGTCGGGCGCCGGCGCTGCGCGGGTCTTTCGGGCAGACGCGTCCGGCGAGGTCGTCGACAGCAGCGGCGACGAGGACGGCGTTCTCGGCGGGCATGGTGGCGCACTGATAAGCCATGCCGTCGGGTGCGGGGTCGATCCAGAAGCCGCGGTCGTCCTTCGCGCGAGTGCGACGCTCGCGGACGGCGTCGGGGTCGTGGCGGTAGACGATGCGGTCGACCATGTCGCGCATCCGGGCCACTGACCAGGAGCCGCGTCGCCGTAGTGCCGTCGCGATCTCGGCATCGACCAGGTGGGCATGGTCGGTGCCGTCGACGAGGTCGGTGCGGGCGATGATGGTGTGGATGTACTTCGGGGTCACGAGGCCGTCGCGGAGGCAGGCGGCAACGTCGGGCAGACGATCTCGCAGGGCCACGGCACGGGTGAGTATGCCCTCGCCTGCGCCCTGGGTGATCGACAGGACTGCGGCGATGCGAGCGGCGCAGTGGGTGGTCGCGTCGAAGCGGCGGCGGTCGGCGGTGTCCAGTGGTGCGACCAGTCGGGTGTGCAGTTCCGCCGCGGCCCGGTAGCGGGTCCATTCGAGGTACGCGGCGCCGGCGGTGGCGTGGGTGAGTGCGCCGAGGACGCCGTCGACCGTGACATCGGCGAGGTGTCCGGGTAGGCCCATGGCCTCCGGATCGCGCGTCGCCCACCCCTGTTCGAACATGTGTGCGAAGATAGCAGCGGGCACCGACACGAACAGGCCGAGAGGGGCAGAATGCGCACCATGCGAGTCGAGCGCATCACCACCAACCTGCCGGTCGAGGACATCGCCGAGGCGAAGTCGTTCTACACCGATTTCCTGGGACTCGCGGTCGAGGAGTTCGATCTCGGTTGGGTCGCCCGCTTCACGTCACCGGAGACCGGTGCGCACGTACAACTGGTGACGCGAGATGCGACGAGTCCGGTGGAGTCGGCGATGTCGGTTCACGTCGACGACGTCGATGCGGCGTACGAGGAGGCCGTCCGTCGCGGTCACGAGATCGTGCATCCGCTCACCACGGAGGAGTGGGGAGTCCGACGATTCCTCGTGCGCGCTCCTGACGGAAACGTCGTGAATGTCGTGATGCACCGAGCGTGACAGTGACTCGTCACCGACATCCGCCGTCCGAGGTGCACGCCTGCAACGACGCGTCTTGACTGTCGGGGACAGATGTTCCCTGCAGTGAGGACTACCGCCATGCTTTCGCTCTGGATCTGGAATCAACCGTGGGTCTGGTCCTCGATCGTGTCGAACCTGACCGATCTCCTCTGACGGAGACGTCAGCCGAGGTCGATACCCGTGGCCTCCACGACCGCGCCCCACAGTGCGTCCCGTGCCTCCGGCGAGTCCCGCCGCCAGGACGGGTAGTGCGTGGGGCGCGGTCGTCTGTCGTGCCAGAACATCCCCGTGGACGCGAGTGGCTGATCGGCGGCCGCGAGCCACACGATGGTGTCGGCTCCGTCGTCGGCGGTGCGGAGGATGGGTTTCATCACCGAGCCGAACATCGGAATGGAGTCCGTGACACCGGGTGTGGCCGCCCACCCCGGGTGCATGCTGTGCACGACGGGATCGTCGGGCCCGGTGAGGCGCTCCGCCAGTTGCTCGGTGATCACCACCTGCATGCGCTTGGTGCGGGCATAGGCGGTGAGGCCCGAGTAGTCGCCGTGAGCGAACTCGACGTCGGTGGTCTGCAGCGGCACCGGATACATGCCGCCGCTGGAGACGAACACCACGCGAGACCCCGCGTCGAACAGCTCGCGTAGCCCGACCGTGAGCGCGACGGGCCCGAGCACGTGGGTCGCGAAGGCCATCTCGTGCTTCTGTGCCGTCTCGGTGCGCTCGGGCGGCATGACGCCGGCGCAGTGCACCACCGCGTGGATCGACGTCAGCTGAGCGGTCAGTGTGGTGACCAGCGCAGCCACGGCATCGAGGTCGCTCATGTCGCACTCGTGCGCGACGAGCTCGGCGCCGGGCACGGTGTGGCGGATCTCGGTCGCGGAGGCGTCGAGCCGCCGCGCCGAACGCCCGACCAGATGCACCCGCGCACCGAGGACGGCCAGTTGTCGGGCGGCAGCTGCGCCGAGACCCGAGCTGCCGCCGGTGACGATCACGTCGATGGGGGCGGGGAACGGGGCCGGATCGGCCGCCCAGAATCGACGACGGACGGCCGACCCGATACGGGAGTAGCCGGGCACGACCGTCCGGTCGAGCGCCTCGTCCAGCACTCCTGTCAGAAAGTTCCCCACCGCGACCACTAGGCGGGAGGACCGTCGGTGCGGTCGCTGTTCTTCTCGCCGATGGCGTCCTTGGCCTTGTCCAGCGCGCCGTCGATCTGGGAGTCGTGCCCGGCGAACTTCTTCTTGGCCGCGTCGCCCGCTTTGTCCAGTGCCTGTTCGACCTTCTCCTCGTTCTGGTCGAGCTTGCGCTTGATCTCGCCGAAGTTCACCATCGGTCGTCCTCTCGTTGATCGTGTGAGCTGCAGTTCGAGGCTACCCACTGCCGGGCGTGGAAGAATCCCGACCATGCCGCGCACCGCCGTACCCGACGCGATCCACGACATCATCGGTGCGGCACTCGCCCCGCTCCCGCCGCACCGGCGGGACACCTTCACTCTCCGTGTCGAGCGCTGGTGGCCCGACCTCCACGAGGCCGTCACCGCCCTGTACGCGGAGCCCGATGCGGTGGCGCGCATCCTCGTCGAGCGCGCGGCACACGCGTTCGCGGACCGGCCCGACGAGCTGCACCGGCTCGACGAGCGGCGACTGCTGGAGCCGGACTGGTTCCAGCAGCCCACCATGTTCGGGTACGCCTGTTACGTCGACCGTTTCGGTGGCACTCTGTCCGGTCTGGCGGATCGGCTGGACCACCTGACGGATCTCGGTGTCACCTACCTGCACCTGATGCCGCTGCTCACGCCGCGTCCGGGCGACAACGACGGCGGGTACGCGGTCATGGATTACCGCACGGTGCGGGAGGACCTGGGGACGGTCGACGATCTCCGCGCGCTCGCCACCACCCTGCGCGAGCGCGGGATCAGTCCCGTGATCGACCTGGTCCTCAATCACGTTGCCCGCGAACACGAGTGGGCGGAACTGGCGCAACAGGGCGACGCAGTCCGCCGCGACTACTTCCACATCCATCCCGACAGGTCGACGCCCGACGCCTACGAGCGCACGCTGCCCGAGGTGTTCCCCGACTTCGCACCGGGGAACTTCACGTGGGACGACGGCGTCGACGGCTGGGTCTGGACGACCTTCAACGAGTGGCAGTGGGATCTGAACTGGGCCAATCCCGCGGTGCTGGTCGAGTTCGTCGACATCGTCGCCGCTCTCGCGAACCTGGGCATCGAGGTGGTCCGTCTCGACGCCATCGCCTTCCTGTGGAAGCGGCTGGGAACCAACTGTCAGAATCAGCCCGAGGTGCACGCGATCACGCAGATCCTGCGGGCGACGGCGCGCATGGCCTCGCCTGCGCTGTTGTTCAAGGCCGAGGCGATCGTCGGACCACGAGATCTGTTGCCCTACTTGGGAACCGGATCGCACACCGGTCGGGTGTCCGACATCGCTTACCACAACAGCCTCATGGTCCAGGTGTGGTCGATGCTGGCCTCGGGCAGCACCGAGCTGGCGCGCCACGCCCTGTCGACACTGCCACCGACTCCGCCGGGCGGGACGTGGGTGACGTACGTGCGGTGCCACGACGACATCGGATGGGCGATCGACGACGGCGACGCGGCCGCGATGGGTCTGTCCGGCGCCGGCCACCGACACTTCCTCGCCGACTGGTATTCCGGAGAGTTCCCGCAGTCGTGGGCGGAAGGTCTGGTGTTCCAACACAATCCGGACACCGGCGACCGTCGGATCAGCGGGACGGCGGCGGCGCTCTCGGGCCTCGGTGCGGAGCGACGGGATCCGGACGGCGCGTTCGCCCGGCTGTTCCTCGCCCACGCCCTCGTCGCGGTCTGGGGCGGGATCCCCGTGGTGTGGAGCGGGGACGAGATCGGCTCGCCGGGTGATCCCGACTGGGCGGCGGAACCCGGCCACGAGGACGACAACCGGTGGGTGCACCGACCGCGCGTGACCGACGCCGACAGGGCGCGACGCCACGAGCAGGGCTCCGACGCGCAGCGGGTGTTCGACGGCATCGCGCACATCGCCCGCGTGCGGTCGGATCTGCCCATGCTGCATGCCGAGGCGCCGGTCGACGTTCTGGGCGATCTGGACGACGGAGTGCTGGGTGTCCGCCGTCGGCACCCGAGCGGCACACTCGTCGCCCTGTTCAACGTGAGCGACACACACCGCCCGGTGGCGGTGTCCGTCCTCGGCCGCTCGGGAATCGTCGCTCCGCGGGAGGTGCTGACGGGCGTCGGGTCGGTCGACGACGACACCGTCTGGCTCCCGCCGTACGCCGCCTGGTGGGTGGTGGACGGTTAGCCGTCCCGGAACCTCGCGTCGATCCACCGCATCGCGAACGGCAGACCGGACAGCGCGCCCACGAAGTGGTCGCCGAACACAGGCCGGTACTCCACGTCCGCGCCGCGTCCGCGCCACGCGTCGACCAGGTTCAGGACGCCCTGCTCAGGGATCCACCGATCGGCGAACCGGGGCACCGCAGCACCGTGATAGAACGCCACGGGTACGACGGGCGCGTCCGCCCCCGGAGTGTTCGCCTCGATGACGGCGCGCGCGGTGGCGGACTCGAACACGCCCGGGTCCACGGACAGCCGTTCCAGTCGCAACCGCGCCAGCCCGGACAAGGCCAGCGGGACGACGGACAGGTCCTTGATCATCGACGCGAGAACGATGCCGGTGGGGCTGAACTGCTCGACCAGGGCTGGGTGTTCGCGAGCCATGCCGATGATCGCCGCCCCGAAGAGGCCGGCTCCGAGAGTGCCGTTCATGGTCCCGCGCAGCAAGCCGACGTCGACCGGTGATCCTCCGGCCACGGCGCCGCGCAGGACGAGCTCGGGCGCGTAGGAGGGGTGCAGTTGCGCGGCCCAGGCCGTCGCGATGGCACCGCCGCTGTAGCCGTAGAGGGCGGTCGGGCTCGTCGCGTAGGACGGGTCGAGCGCGACGAGTCCGCGGATGCTGTCGAGCACGGCGTGCCCTGCCATGGTCCCCTCGGCGTAGGCCATACGCGGTCCCTGATGGTCCGGGATCAGCACCGCGTACCCGCGCTGAAGCCAGAGCGGAACCACCGTGGGGAAGTCCTGGCCGACGCCGTGGACGATGCGATACGACGGTGTCGACCGGGTGCCGAGCGAGTCGATCGCGACGTTGTGCACGACCACGGGCCGGGTACCCGACCCGCGCCACGGCCTCCTCGGTTCCATCAGCGTGGCGGTGACGGGCACCGAACGACCGAGAGCGTCGGTGGAGCCGACCATGAACTGGCGCAGGCGGGTTCGTGGTCGCGGGAACCATCCCGTCGCATCGCGGTGGCGCACGAGGACACCCGGTGACAGGTCGTGATCAGGCGTGTCGAAGAAGGAGTCGTCGGCGATGGGGGTCGGCAGGATGGCGGCGTGCGGATCCGCCGCCATCTCCGGTGTGATCCGCCCCGCGATCAGTCGATTCATGCTGCGCGACAGCGCCATGGTTCCCCCCGTTCGGGTCACCGTACTGCCTCGGGCAGCGGGCGTGGCAAGAATCTCCTCGAGTCCAACGGTGTCGGCCGACGGCGCCGACGAGCAGTCTCGTCTCCCGTGACGACGACACACGACCGAGTGACCGACGGCCCGGCGACCGACGAGGCCCTCCGCGCCCGCTTCCGACCCGTCTTCGACCGCATCGCCGAGGGCGCGGTGGCCCGCGAGAAGGACAGACGGCTCGCCCATGACGAGATCGCGCTGCTGCGCGAGGCCGGCTTCGGCGCACTGCGCGTGCCGGTCGAGCACGGTGGCTCCGGCGCCTCGGTGACGCAGTTGTTCTCGCTGCTGGTCGATCTCGCGGCCGCCGAGTCGAATCTGCCGCAGGCGCTGCGCGTGCACTGGAGCTTCGTCGAGGACCAGGTGGCGGCAGAACCGGGACCCGATCGCGACGCGTGGCTGCGGGCGATCGCCGACGGCACACTCGTCGGCAACGCGATCACCGAGCCGGGTGTCGGGGCGGTGGACCACTACCGCACGACGGTCACGCGCGGCCCGGACGGTCTGCGTCTGAACGGCGAGAAGTTCTACAGCACGGGCAGTCTCTACTCCGACCACATCCTGGTCGCTGCCGACCTCGACGGCGAGCGGGTGTCCGTGCTCGTCGACTCGGACGCTCCCGGCGTCGTGCAGCGTGACGACTGGGACGGCTTCGGGCAGCGGCTCACCGTCAGCGGCACCACCACGTTCACCGACGTCGCCGTCGACGAGTCGCGCCTGCTCGGACCGGGGTACGGCGCACCCGGACGCACGTACGCGACGTCGTACCTGCAGCTGGTCCAGCTCGCGGTCCTGGCCGGCATCGCGCGCCGCGCCGCCGACGACGTCACCGCGTGGGTCCGCGCCCGCACCCGCAGCTACACCCACGCCGCCGCCGACCTGCCGCGACACGATCCGGTGGTGCAGCAGCTCATCGGGCGGCTCGAAGCTGCCGCCTGGTCCTCCCGCGCCCTGGTTCTGTCGGCGGCCGCAGACGTCGAGCGCGCCGTCGAGGTGGGCGACGACGCATCGCTCGACCGGGCCGAATTGAGCACGTCGCACGCCCAGGCCGTGGTCGTCGACCTCGTGCTGGACGCGACGACGCAGTTGTTCGAGGTCGGCGGAGCATCGATCGTGTCGGAGACCCTCGCCCTCGATCGGCACTGGCGCAACGCGCGCACCATCTCCGTGCACAACCCGGTGCTCTACAAATTGCGCTCGGTGGGTGCTCACATGCTCAACGGCGAGGACCTGCCCTACGCGTGGTCGGCGGGGAACAAGACGAGCATCGCGGCGCCCGCTACGGGCAGGGGATAGCGTCACGGGCATGACACACGCCGGTGGCACCGACCCGAAGCCCTACTCCACGGGGGAGCGGGTGTTCGGTCCGCCCAACGGCACGTTCGACGCGGACTGGGCGGCGACGGCCCTGCGATCGAACCGGCCGGAACTCGATCACGCGACGTCGGTACGGCTGGTGGAGAAGGCCTGGGACCTGCTGCGCTCGCAGGGGCTGCGTGGCAGCGAACTCGCCGAAGCCCTGAATCTCGAGCCCGGGCTGGCGTCCGCGGTGTCCGACGTGGCGACCGAGACCGCGCGCTTCTACCTCGACCGGTGACCGCTACCCGGTGGTCGGCCGAGCGCAGTGCCGAGGACTCGCACGCCTACGTCGCCCGCTTCCGGGAACTGGAGGCGTCGGGCGCGGACATGCACGGGGAGGCCCGCTTCGTCGACGCCGTGCTGCCCCGAGCCGCGCGTGTCCTCGACGCAGGATGCGGAACCGGACGACTGGGCGCAGAACTCGCGCGGCGCGGACACACGGTGACCGCCGTGGATCTCGACTCGGTCCTGGTCGCGGAGGCGCGTCGACAGCACGGCATCACGGTGGTGGAGGGCGACCTGGCGACCATGGATCTGGAGCCGCAGTCGTTCGACGCGATCGTGGCCGCCGGCAACGTCATGGTCTTCCTCGCCCCGGGCACCGAGTCGACGGTGCTCCGGCGCTGGTACGACGCGGTGGTCCCGGGCGGGGTGGTGATCCTGGGGTTCGCGACGGACCGCGAGTACACCGCCGACCGGGCCGAACGAGACGTCCGGGACGCCGGCTTCACGGCCGTGCAGCGCTTCTCCACCTGGTCGGTGGCACCGTGGCGCGAGGGTGCGGAATGGGTTGTCCTGACCGGGTACCGACAAGCGGGAAGTCTCTCGGGCATCGGCACGCCTGGCTAGAATTCGGACATGACACGACCCACGATCGACATGGACTACACGGTTCTCGACTGTCCCGATCCGGTGGCGCTCGGGCGTTTCTACACCGCTCTGCTGGGGTGGAAGGTGGTGCAGGACGATCCCGACTGGACCGTGATCGAGGGCACCGGCGGCTCGCGTCTGGCCTTCCAGAAGGCGCCCGACTTCGTCCCGCTGTACTGGCCTCGGGAGGGCATCCGCATCCACCTCGATCTCGTGGTCGACGACATGGAGGCGGCGCAGGCCTTCGCTGTGGAGCAGGGTGCCCGCGTGCTGGACGACGACGGCGAACACCCGGGTTTCCGCGTGTTGCAGGATCCCGTCGGTCACCTCTTCTGCCTGTGCAGGCGCGACTGACTGCTGCGCCCTACCATCACCCCATGACCACCGACAGGGTCCACGAGTTCGTGATCGAACGTTCCGTCCTCGTCGACGCTCCGGCGTCGACCGTGCACGGTTTCCTCGACGATCTGCACCGGTGGACGTCCTGGTCGCCGTGGGAGGGCAGCGACCCCGATCTGTCCCGCACCTACAGCGGCTCGGAGTCCGGGGTCGGGGCGTCCTACGCCTGGTCGGGTAATCGCAAGGCCGGTGCCGGGTCGATGACCATCGTGGATTCGACGGACGATCGTGTCGTGCTCGATCTGCTGTTCACGAAACCGTTCAAGGCCACGAACGTGACTGTCTTCCTGCTGTCGCCGGCAGGAAGCGGCACCGAGGTGACGTGGCGAATGACGGGACAGCAGAACCTCGTCGCGCGTCTCGTCGGCAGGATCGTGCCGATGGACAGGTTCATCGGCAGGGACTTCGAGAAGGGACTCGCCGCGCTGAAGTTGCAGGCGGAGCAGCAGGACCGTTGACGTGACCGGTCGACTCACGGCCACCGACGCCCGCATGTACTGGCTGTCGCGGCGCCTGCCGAGCGACCAGTTCCTGGTCTACGCGTTCGACGGTGTGCTCGACGACCCGGACGCCGTCGCCACGGCACTCGTGCGTCGGGCGCGTGCGGTGGGCGGGCTGTCGGTCCGTCTGCGCGAGACGCGGTGGACGGCCGACTACCCCTACTGGGTGCCCACGGAGGTGACCCGCGACCGGGTCCGCGTCCACGCCGGCGGGACGTGGCAGTACTGCCTCGACCGGGTGGCGGAGACCTTCGGGGATCAGGTCGAGCCGCGCCGCGAGCCGTGGCGCGTGCATCTGTACCCGTGCGTCCACGGGGTGCCCGGCACGACGGGGTCGGCGACGGTGCTCGTCCTGCAGATCGCGCACGCTCTCGGGGACGGCGGGCGGGTGTCGGCGCTGGCTCGCGCGTTGCTGTCGGACGAGCTGTCAGCGGCGGTGCGCACGGTGGTGGTGCCGGCGCCCCTCGCGGTCGCGCGTGGTGCCGTCGAGCTTCCCGCGCGGGTGATCGGCATGGTGCGTCGGGCACGTGAGGCGGTGGTGGCCGATCGTCGGCGCACGGCCGACACTGTGGCCGGCGTCATCCCCGGCCCGCCGCTTCCCCGAGCACCGACGCTGCTGTCCCGCCCGGCAGGCGGGACCACCCGCATCCGGTGCGTGGTGTGCCCGGCGTCGGACCTCCGCACCGACACCGTCAGTGTCACCGTGGCCGCGCTCGTCGTGGTGTCGGACGCGATGAGTCGGCATCTCGCGTCCCTGGGCGAGCCGGTTCCGGACGACCTCGGGGCCGAGGTCATGATCGCCATACCGGGGGAGAGTCGAACCACCGCTGCTGCCAATGCTTTTCACAACGCGGGGGTGGATCTGCACCCGTCCGTGCAGGATCTCCGCGCGCGGGCGCGGGCGATCGACGACTCCCTGCGAGATCGGCGAAGACGGCTGGAACACCCCGCGTTCGGGGTCGGCGATCGTGCGACGGAGACCGTTCCCGCGGTGATCGTCCGGCGCGACGTCGACCGCGCCGACCTGTCGGTGGCGCCGACGACGGTGGCGGGTCACACGGTGGTCTCCAGTGTGAATCGAGGCGTCGCCGACCTCACGCTGAGCGGTCGGCCCGTCGTGCTGAGCGCCGGGTTCCCGGCCCTCTCGCCGACGGTCGGCGTCACGCACGGAGTGCACGGCATCGGCGACGTGGTGACCCTCTCGATCGTGACGAGCGACGACGTCATGGACGCCGACGCGTACACCGACTGCCTGCGGGAGGCCGTCGATCGAGTGCGGGAAGCGCTCAGGTGACCCGCCTACGCTGCTGACATGGCACTGTCCACGTCGGTACGACCCAGCCCCGTCTTCCTCGCGGTCGTCGCCGTCGCCGTGATCGGCGGTGTTCTGGCCTGGAACTCGACCAGGCCGGGCGACGTCCTGTCGTACGCCGGTGTCTTCGTCCTCGTCATCGGTGGATGGGTGGTGTCCCTGTGTCTCCACGAGTTCGCCCACGCGGTGACGGCCTGGCGCTTCGGTGATCACGACACCGCCGCGCGCGGCTATCTCACGCTGAACCCCCTGAAGTACACGGTGCCCGGTCTGTCGATCGTGCTGCCGCTGATCTTCGTCGCGCTGGGCGGGATCGGTCTGCCGGGCGGCGCCGTGTGGCTGAACACCAGCGGTATGACCAGGCGGCAGCGGACGACGGTGTCCCTGGCCGGCCCGTTCGCCAATCTCGTTCTCGCGGTGATCCTTCTGGCGATCGTCGCGGTGTGGGCACCGGGCAGCGAGCACGCCTCCTTCTGGTTCGGCATGAGCTTCCTCGCCTTCCTGCAGGTGGTCGCCGTGGTGCTGAACCTGATCCCGATGCCGGGCCTGGACGGTTTCGGCGCGATCGAGCCGTATCTGTCGCCCGGGGCGCGGCGGTCGTTCGCGCAGATCGGGCCCTACGGGGTTCTCATCGTGGTGGCCCTGCTGTTCGTGCCGCAGGTCAACCGCGTCTTCTTCGACGCGGTGTACTCCCTGTACGAGCTGTCCGGCGTCCCCGCGGGGTGGGCCCAGAGCGGCGGCGTGCTCACGCGGTTCTGGACGCAGTGGTACTGATCGCTGGGGACGAGGGGACTCACGGGACTAGCGGGGTCCCTGAGGTCTGTGGTGCAATAGCGCCGGAAATCGTGAGAAGTTACCAGCCCGGGCCGTCATGTCGAGGAAGGCGCGCCGGGCGAATCGAGAGGTAGACCCCAGTGCACGTGTCGCGTCGTCAATTGTTCCGCTATGCCGCCGCCGGTTCCGTCGCGGTCGGGGTCACCGGTGTCGCCGCTCGCGGCGTCGCCTCTGCCGCGCCCGCAGCACCCGCAGCGTTGGGCACGATCGTCGACTACGCCGGGGGAGTGCCGTCTGCCTCTGCCATCGCCGCCGCCGGCCATCTGGGCGCCATCCGCTACGTCTCGGACCGTCGACCCGGTGCCGCCTGGATGACGGGCAAGCCGATGACCGCCGCCGAGGCGGACGAGCTCACCGCGGCCGGTCTCCAGGTGGTGTCGTGCTACCAGTTCGGCAAGGGGGCGACGGCCGACTGGCGTGGCGGATTCGCCGCCGGCGTGAAGCACGCGACGCGCGGCCTCGAATTGCACACGGAGGCAGGCGGACCGGCGGACCGGCCCATCTACGCGTCGATCGACGACAACCCGACCGCGGTCGAGTTCGCCGCGATGATCGCGCCGTACCTGCTCGGCTGGCAGTCGGTGGTCGGGGCCGAGAACACGGGCGTGTACGCCAACTCGCCGACCATCGACCTCGCGGCGGCAGCGGGACTCGGTGCCTGGTACTGGCAGCACAACTGGGGGACGCCGAAGGGCTACGTGAACCCGGCTGCCCACCTGCATCAGATCGAGATCGACAAGCGAGCGATCGACGGAGTGGGTGTGGACGTCAACACCGTGCTGCGCGAGGACTACGGGCAGTGGAGCCTGTCCGCGTAACGCGGCGGCGACCTCGCACGACACACCTGTCACAGCAGTCACACCTACGGAGAGGCACTACCATGGAGTTCATCGACTACCTGTACGCGATCGCCGGAGCGATCTACACCCAGATCTCGACCGCGTTCGGTTCCTGAACGCCGGTCTCGTCCCGATCGTCAGACGACGAAGGCGCCGATGGTCGGCAGGAAGCTGCACGTGATGCCGGCCTCGGTGCTGATCGACCCGGAGACGGCGGCCAGGACGCGACCGGTCCCGGTGTCCGCGAGTGCCGAGAGCGTGGCCGGGCCGTCGGGGTTGATCCCCGCGGCACCCGTGAGCACGGTCGCTCCGGTGCGACCCGTGTCGACGTTGACCCAGTTCGCCGTCAGCGGCGCTACCTGGACGTCGGCGAGCGGTGCGGTGCCGAGTGCCGTGAAGACGAAGCCGGCCTGACCGGCTGCGGGTCCGGGAGGCGGCAACTGTGCCGGGCCGGGTACCGCGAGCGCGCTCGCGACGGAGTCGGCCGTGGCCGAGATGCAGCCCTTGCCGACGGTGGGGTAGAAGAACTGCGAGATGTCCGGGCCGTTCTCGGGGATCTCGGGGCCGCCACCACCGCTGCCGTCGAGGAACGTGATGATGCTGGTGAGGATGCGCTTCGCCTGGTCCGACAGCGGGGCCGTGGCCAGCAGCGCCTTCGCGCGCACCAGCAGATCGCTCTGCGGCGACGCTGCGTCGCGCTCCGCGGCGTCGAGCAGGGTGGGGGCCAGGGCGGCCAGTGCCTCGTAGCCCGGCACCACCGGAACCTCGGCGGGCAGCGGCAGGACGGGGGCGGGTGCCGCGCCTGCCGCAGCGGGTGCGACGAAGGCGCAGGCGGCGGCGACGGCCACTCCGCCCAGAACACGTCGCGCTGCGACGCGCGTTCCCGTTGTCCCGATGTCCCGCATGATGTCCCCGTTTCTCCTCCGGCCGCCTCGAACCGATCCGAGGCGACCCACGATGCACTATCTGCCCGTCACCGCCGTGCGAGGCAGTCGGGCGCGGGGTCACTCTATGTACACGGAGTGACGGTTGTACAGCAGCTCACCGGTCGATCGACCCGTGTCGCTCGCTCCGATTCGAACGGTAGTCTGTTAATAGAGTGTCTGGTGTTGTCAGAGTGAACAGTGATGCGATCGTTACTGCTGTGAGCCGTGTCGCGTGACAACGCGGCGGCTCCGTGGTGCAGAAGAGTCACGTCGCACGGTGCGGATAGGCTGCGCTCTGGCTGCGACCCCCGTCGATCGGAAGAACACTCGTGAGTGAAGTACGGCGATCGGCCGGGCGCACGTTGCTGGCAGCAGCACCGGCCCTGTTCGTGATCTCGCTGATCCTGCGTGTGGTGTGGACCGTCGCCACCCCCAACGGCAGCAACTGGGTCGATCTCCACGTGTACGTCGACGGTTCGGCCCGCCTGTTCAGCGGCGACCTCTACGACTTCACCTACTCGGAGGAGACTCCCGACTTCCCCCTGCCCTTCACGTACCCACCGTTCGCCGCGCTCGTGTTCTATCCGCTGCATTTCCTGCCGTTCCCGGTGGTGGGCGCTGCCTGGATGATCGCCACGATCGCCGCGCTGTACGCGGTGGTCCGACTCGCACAGGGCATGGTCGGGTCGGGCCTCTGGTCCGGACACCGGGCGGCGTTGCTCTGGACGACGGTGGGCCTGTGGACCGAGTCGATGCGCACCACCCTGGACTACGGCCAGGTCAACGTGTTCCTGGTTCTGCTGGCGATGCTCGCGGCCCGCAGCGCCCGCTGGTGGCTGTCGGGTGCCCTGGTCGGCGTCGCGGCAGGCGTCAAGCTCACCCCCGCCATCACCGGCCTCTATTTCCTGGCGCAGCGTCGGTGGGCGGCCGCCGCGTTCTCCGCCGTCGCCTTCGCGGCGACGGTCGCGATCAGCTTCCTGCTGGTGGGGTCCGCCGCGACGACGTACTTCACCACCCTGCTGGGCGACGCGGACCGGATCGGTCCCGTCGGCTCGGTGTGGAACCAGTCCCTGCGCGGAGCGCTGTCACGCGTGGCCGGGCAGGACGTCGGCCAGGGGCCGGTGTGGCTGGTCGCGGCGGCCGTGGTGCTGGCCGCGGCATTCCTGGCCTGGCGGACGCTGGCACGCGACGATCGCCTGGGGACGCTCGTCGTCGTCTCGTTCGTGGGCCTGATGATCTCGCCGATCTCCTGGTCCCACCACTGGGTCTGGGTGGTGCCCATGTCGATCTGGCTGATGCACGGTCCGTTGTCGGGTGCGCCGGGAGCGCGCGTGCTCGCGGGGTACTGGCTCGTGGTCACCCTGATCGGCGTGCCGTGGATCCTCAGCTTCGAACAACCGTCCATTTGGGACATCTCCCGCCCGTGGCCACTCGCTCTGGCGGGATCGGTCTACGCCGTCGGCACCCTGGCACTGTTCGTCTGGATCGCGGTGGTGGGCCGCCGCGTCACCTCGCCAGGCGGTCGATCGCGGCCGCGAGCAGGACGTCCTTCCCGGTGAGTCCACCCGCGGAGTGCGTCGACAGCCGGTAGGTCACCGACCGCCATCGGATGTCGATGTCCGGATGATGGTCCGCCGATTCTGCCTCCTCCGCGACGCGCCGGACGAGGTCGATCGCCTCGAGGAAGCTCGCCGACTCGACGGTGCGGACCAGGGTGTCCCCGTCTCGCTGCCAGTCGGTCAGGCGGGTGAGTGCGTCGTCGATCTCCGTGTCGTTCAGCAAGTCGGCCATACTGCGATGGTGCCAGTTCCCGAGCCCGCGCTGGTGGTCGCGGGCGCCCTCGTCGAGAACGGGCGCCTGCTGCTCGCGCGTCGCGCCTTCCCACCGGAACTGGCGGGACTCTGGGAACTGCCCGGCGGCAAGGTCGACCCCGGCGAGACCCCCGAGGACGCACTGGTCCGGGAACTGCGCGAGGAACTGGGTATCGAGGTGACCGTCGGCGAGCCCGTCGGTGTCGACGTCGCACTCTCGGCGTCGCTGACACTGCGCGCCTACGCGGTCACACGGTTCTCCGGGACGGCGACGGCGCTCGAGCACGAAGCCCTCCGCTGGGTCGACGCGGCGGATCTGCACGGAGTCGATCTGGTGCCGGCGGACGCCGCGTGGCTGCCGGATCTCGCGGCGCTGCTGTAGTCAGGCCGCGCGGGCCTTCTTCAGACCCTTCTTCAGGTCCTTGCCCGTGACACCTGCTTGTTCCAGTTTCTTCATCCGCATGATCACCACCGGACACGTCAGACAGCGAGTCTTGCTGCGGCAGCACTTCTTCTTGGCCTTGCCGCGAGCGACCTTCGATGCCGAGGACATCGGGTGAGGGTACCCTGAGGTGGAGCCCGTGCCGACCGTCCCGGCCTGCGTGACCGCCGTCACCCGAGCCGACCGAGTAAACTGATCCGGTCGCGCTTCTCGTCGGCGACGCAGCGCGCTCTCTGGGAGAGGAAGCCGCTCGCTCTTCACCCCGCATTCGACCCAGGAGATTTCACGCGTGACCAGCCCCACCGCCAGTCAGACCGTACCCACCACCTTCCGCAACGTCGCCATCGTCGCGCACGTCGACCACGGCAAGACCACGCTCGTCGACGCGATGCTGCGCCAGTCCGGTGCCTTCGAGGAACGCGCCGAGGCCATCGACCGCGTGATGGACTCGGGTGACCTGGAGAAGGAGAAGGGCATCACGATCCTGGCCAAGAACACGGCCGTGCACAAGCGCAACGCCGACGGCAGCACCACCGTCATCAACGTGATCGACACCCCCGGCCACGCCGACTTCGGTGGCGAGGTCGAGCGCGGCCTGTCCATGGTCGACGGTGTCGTGCTGCTCGTCGACGCCTCCGAGGGCCCGCTGCCGCAGACGCGCTTCGTGCTCCGCAAGGCGCTCGCCGCGTCGCTGCCCGTCATTCTCGTGGTCAACAAGACCGACCGTCCCGACGCGCGCATCGAGGAGGTCGTCTCCGAGAGCCACGACCTGCTCCTCGACCTGGCGTCGGACCTCGACGACGAGGCCTCCGAGGCTGCCGAGCTGGCCCTCGACCTCCCCGTCCTGTACGCCTCCGGCCGTGAGGGCAAGGCGTCGACGAAGCAGCCGGAGAACGGACACGCTCCCGACGCGGAGAACCTCGACGAGCTGTTCGAGATCCTGCTCAGCTACATCCCGGCACCGAAGGGCAACGTCGAGGCGCCGCTGCAGGCTCACGTCACCAACCTCGACGCCTCCGCCTTCCTGGGCCGTCTCGCCCTGGTCCGCATTCACAACGGTGAGCTCAACAAGGGTCAGACCGTGAGCTGGATGCGCGAGGTCGACGGCGAGCCCGTCGTCCAGAAGGCCAAGATCACCGAGTTGCTCACCACCATCGGTGTCGAGCGCGTTCCCGGTCAGAAGGGTGTCGCCGGTGACATCGTCGCCGTCGCCGGCTTCCCGGACATCATGATCGGTGACACGCTGGCCGACCTCGAGAACCCGGTCGCCCTGCCGCGCATCACCGTCGATCAGCCGGCCATCTCGGTGACCATCGGTACCAACACGAGCCCCCTGGTGGGACGCGTGAGCGGCCACAAGCTGACCGCCCGCATGGTCAAGTCGCGTCTGGACCAGGAGCTCATCGGCAACGTCTCGCTCAAGGTCCTCGACATCGGTCGCCCCGATGCGTGGGAGGTCCAGGGTCGTGGCGAGCTCGCGCTCGCCATTCTGGTCGAGCAGATGCGCCGCGAAGGCTTCGAGCTCACCGTCGGCAAGCCGCAGGTGGTCACCCGCCAGGTCGACGGCAAGCTGCACGAGCCCTTCGAGGAGCTCACCATCGACACTCCCGAGGAGTACCTCGGCGGCGTCACGCAGCTGCTCGCCGCCCGTAAGGGCAAGATGGTCCAGATGACGAACCACGGCGCAGGCTGGGTTCGTATGGAGTTCATCGTCCCCTCGCGCGGTCTCATCGGCTTCCGTACGGACTTCCTCACCGACACGCGCGGCACCGGCATCGCCAACGCCGTCTTCCACGGTTACGCACCGTGGGCCGGCGAGATCCGCGCGCGCCACACCGGCTCGCTCGTCTCGGACCGTCAGGGCAGCGTCACCCCGTTCGCCATGATCCAGCTGGCCGACCGCGGCACGTTCTTCGTCGAGCCCGGTGCGGACACCTACGAGGGCATGGTCGTGGGCATCAACCCCCGCCAGGAGGACCTCGACATCAACGTCACCCGCGAGAAGAAGCTGACCAACATGCGTCAGTCCTCCGCCGACGTGATGGAGACCCTCGCCAAGCCGAAGAAGCTCGACCTCGAGATGGCGATGGAGTTCTGTGCCGGCGACGAGTGCGTCGAGGTCACGCCGGAGGTCGTCCGCGTGCGCAAGGTGCACCTCGACTCGAACGAGCGTGCGCGTGAGCGTTCGCGCAGCAAGTCGCGTGACAAGGCTGCTCTGTAATCATGTCGGTGGCGCGGGTGGGTGCGGCGCTGGCCGCTGCCCTGCTCGCGCTGTCCGCGTGCACGGCCGATCCGCCGCCGCCGATCCAGAGCACCGAGACGGCCACGACAACGCCTCCCGCAGCGCCGGCGGCCACGGGTAATCCGGTCGTGGTGGCCATCGACGACGTCGGTACGGGATTCAACCCGCACCTGCTGGCCGACCAGTCGCCCGCGAACACCGCGGTGTCCACGCTGGTGTTCCCCAGCCCCTTCCGCCCCGCGTCGGTGGGGACAGGAGTCGAGTGGCTGCCCGACGCGTCGCTGGTGCTCTCGGCCGAGGTGACGTCACAGGCCCCGTTCACCATCACCTACCGGCTGCGCAACGAGTCGCAGTGGTCGGACGGTGCGCCCATCGCGGCCGAGGACTTCCGCTACCTGTGGCAACAGATGATCGACGCGCCCGGCGTGGTGGATCCCGCAGGCTACGAGGCGATCGACGACATCGCGTCCACGGACGGCGGCAAGACCGTCACCGTCACGATGGCGACGCCGTATCCCGCGTGGCGCGAGCTCTTCGAGAATCTGCTGCCCTCCCATCTGCTCAAGGACTCGCTGGGCGGCTTCGAGCGCGGACTGCGCGACAACGTGTCCGTCTCCGGCGGACACTTCCGCATCGAGTCGATCGATCGTGGCCGCGACGAGATCCTGCTCGAGCGCAACGACCGCTACTGGGGGTCACCCTCCACGCCCGATCAGATCCTCCTCCGACGCGGGGGCAGCGACGCCCAGCTCGCCGACTCGATGCGCTCCGGTGACGCCCAGATCGCCGAGGTGCGTGGCGGTTCGGCGACACTGGCGCAACTGGGCGCCATCCCCAACGTCCGTACGGACACCCGGTTCCGTTCGCGGACCCTCGAACTGACGTTGAACGGCCGGGTGCCGGAACTCGCGGACGCCGACGTGCGCCGCGGCGTCATGGGTCTGCTGGACGTGGACTTGCTGTCCACCGTCGCGTCGGGTACCGGCACGGCCGCGAACACCGTTCGCGCGCAGGTTCTCTCGCCGTCCCAGCCCGGCTACGTCCCCACGGCTCCGCAGACTCTCCCGCGGGACGAGGCACTGCAGCTGCTCGCCGACGCGGGATTCGTTCCGGTGCCGCTGCCGCCGGCCCTGGCTCCCACCTCGGGCCAACCCACCGCGACGACGACGCCGGTGCCGGGTACCACGCGCGCGCTGACCGTCGTGATCGGCGCTCCCGAGAACGACGCGGTCGCGGTCGCGGTGGCCAACACGGCCGCCGATCAACTCCGCGACGCGGGCGTCGACGCCAGCGTCGCTCCCACCGATCCGGAGGAGTTGTACGGCACCGCGCTGCTCGAGGGCACGGTCGACGCCGTCGTCGGGTGGAGCCACGTGGGTACCGATGTGGCCACCGCCTGGTCGTCGCGCTACGGATGTGCAGCAACCGATCTCGCGACGTCGACGACGACGGCACCCGATTCCGACGCCGAACCGGTGGCGGCGAGCAACCTGTCCGGAGTCTGCGATCCGTCGCTCGAGCCGGTGATGGACCAGAGCCTGAGAGGCGACGTGAACCCGACCGAGGCCGTCATCGCGGCGCAGCCGCAGCTGTGGAACCTGCACACCGTGCTCCCCATCGCGCAGGACAGTTCCGTCGTCGCCGTCGGTCCCGGCGTGAGCGGCGCGACGCTCGCGGGGCCCGTCGAACTCGGTGTCTTCGGGGACGCGGACGACTGGATGCGGGTGACGCCGTGACGGAGCGGCCCCGGATGCTTGTCGTCCATGCGCACCCCGACGACGAGACCATCACCACCGGCGGCACCATCGCCCGCGCCGTGCAGGCGGGCGTGGACGTGACGGTCCTGACCTGCTCGCTCGGCGAGGAGGGTGAGGTGATCGGGGAGACGTGGGCCGGACTGGTCGCGGATCGCGCGGATCAGTTGGGCGGCTACCGCATCCACGAGCTGACCGTGGCGCTCGAGTCGCTCGGATGCCGGCCGCCGCGGTTTCTCGGCGGTGCCGGGCGTTGGCGCGACTCCGGCATGGCCGGAACCCCCGCGGCCCGTCATCCGCGTGCCTTCGTCAACGCCGACCCGGACGAGGCCGTCGGCGCGATGGTCGAGGTCATCCGTGACGTTCGCCCGCAGGTCCTCGTGGCCTACGACCCCGAGGGCGGCTACGGCCACCCGGACCACATGCAGGTGCACCGGCTGGCTGGACTGGCCGTCGAGGCGGCGGAGGACCCTGCCCGGTTCGCCGAGACGGGGCCGGCCTGGTCGGTGGACAAGATGTACTGGACGGTCACCGGTCTGCATCAGTTGACCGCAGGCCTGAGCGACCTCGGCGACGTCCCCCAGCAGTGGCGCATGCCTGTCGAGGGCGAGCTGCCGAGCGTGCCCGACGACACGATCACCACGTCCGTCGACGTCCGCCCGGTGCTCGATCTCAAACGACTCGCGTTGCGCGCGCACCGAACTCAGGTCACCGTCGCGGAGTCCGGTCGGGTCTACGCCCTGTCGAACGACATCGCGCAGCCAGTCCTCGAGGACGAGCAGTACATCCTCGTCCGCGGCGATCTCGGACCGGTCGACTCGTCGGGGCGCGAGACCGACCTGTTCGCGGGGATCGTGTGACGGCCCCCAGTGTCTGCCCGGGGACGGTGTGCGGGTCCGAACCGGGCTCGGTGCCGGGTTATGCTGTGAGCGGCATCACCGGACGGGGTCGGACGTACCCGGTGACTTCGACTCGAAGGAGCTCTTCCCATGAATTTCGATCTTCAGTACGCCATCGTGGCGTTCGTGGATTCCCTGCGACCCACAGCCGATCTGCAGCGCGAGATCTACCTGAACTCCGTGGGCGGCTTCGCGACGTTCGTGAGCAACTACCTCACGTCGATCGGGTTCCCTCCTCGCTGACGTTCACGGCGCCGACAGGATCGGCGCGATGACGGGCCACGCCGGGGAGGGCGTGGTGTCCGGCATCAAGGCGTCGATCGTCGGCGCATTGGTGCTCGACGGGTTCCTGTGCGCCGTGACCGCAGTGCTGTTCCTCCCGCTGTATCTCGGAAGCACTCCGTTCCCCGTCAGTGGTGTCCTCGCCGGCATCGTCAACGTGATCCTCGTGCGGGTCGCGTTCTCGGTGACGCACAACGTCTCCCGCGCCGCTCTCCCGGTCGCGGGATTCTTCGTGGGTCTCGTGCTGGCCATGCTGGGGGGACCGGGTGGAGACGTGCTCGTCGTGGCCGACTGGCGCACCCTGGTCCTCGTGGCAGGCGGGTTGCTTCCCGCTGTGGTGCAACTGTTCGCGTTGCGCATGGGTCAGTTCGCCGAACTCGGACGCGGCTGACTCCTGTCGATTCCGGCGGCGTCGGCCGCCGCGGCGAGCACCTGCTCCACCATGGCCGGCGTGAGCCGTCCGGTGAAGGTGTTCTGCTGGCTGACGTGGAAGCATCCGAACAGATGCAGGTCCGGCAACTCCTTCTCGGGTGACGTCAGCACGACGTGCGCACCGTGGCCGAACTTCGGGCGCGGTCGGGGGATCGTCCACCCCGCGCCGTCGAGGACCGGAAGCAGTGCCTGCCAGCCGAATCCGCCCAGGACCATCACTGCCCGAACGGTCGGCGCCAGGATGTGCAGTTCCGTCTCCAACCAGTGACGGCACCGGTCGCGCTCCTCCGGTGTCGGCTTGTTGGCCGGGGGAGCGCAGTGCACCGGCGACGTGATGCGCGTGCCGATCAACTCGAGGCCGTCGGCGATGTGGGTCGCCGTGGGCTGCGTGGCGAGGCCGACGGCGTGCATGGCCGCGTAGAGAACGTCGCCGCTGCGGTCGCCCGTGAACATCCGCCCGGTGCGATTCGCGCCGTGAGCCGCCGGCGCCAGGCCGACGATCAGCAGCCGAGCGTCCACGGGGCCGAAACCCGGAACCGGTCGGCCCCAGTAGGTCTCGTCACGGAACGCGGCACGCTTCTCGCGCGCCACCAGCTCACGCCACTCCACCAGGCGCGGACACGTGCGGCACTCCGACACCGCCACATCGAGTTCGGGGATGCTCCGGGGTGTACCGGAGGCGGGTGTCACGGGCGCTCGACCCACACGTCGCCGGCACCGGGCTGAGCGCTCTCGACGATCGACCACGCGTGGTCGGCGGGTACGTCGAGGACCGTGTAGCGGCCCGTGCCGGCCGCGGTGGCGGCGACGATGGTCGCGACACCGGCCCGTCGCTGGAAGAAGGTCTGCCGGACACCCCAGGCGACCACGCCGTCGGTGTCGAGGACGACGCGTCGCCGGTCGAGGCTGCCGTGCTCGGTGATCAGAACTCCCGGGTGGGCACGGTGGCCCAGGGCGGCGTACCGATCGAGCGCCAGGGCGACGGCGGCCACCACGAGGAGCGCGACGCCGATCCACGCGGCGATCGGGACGTCCCGGCCGGTCGACCGGACCACGAGGAGTGCGACAGCGACCAGCAGGACCGGCCCGACGGCGCGGGTGAGCCTGCGCCGCAAAGCCGCCGGTCCGTGCTTCTGCAGTGTCACCGTGGCCGGCGCGCTCTCCGGCAGACCCGCCAGCACGTCGTCCATCGTGTGGCGGGCGGCCGGCAGGGGAGCGGGTGGCAGGAGCAGCGACGACTCCTTCTCCGAAGCGGACACCCCGGTCATGACGGCATCCAGGCGTGCTCCGCGCGCCCACCGCAGGACCAGCGGTCGACGCAGCGTCGCGCCGCGGAGGCGGTCGCGGTCCAGCGTCGTGTGCCGCGTCGACAGCAGTCCGTGGCCGACGCGGAGCCTGGTGCCGTCGTCGGTCACGGAGAGGTTGCCGTAGACGACCAGGTAGCGCACCACGGAGACGATGCTCGACACGACGAGCAGCAGGGCCGCGGCGACGACCACCGCGACCACGATGCCGAGGCGCAGAACGGCCTGATAGGTGTCGTCGAGGGCCGGCGAAGAGGCGATGTCACCGGCGAACCCGGACTGGAACACGAGCCCGAATCCCGCACCGACGACGACGATGCCCGTGGCCGTGAAGGGGGCGAATCGAACCCAGCCGGTGCGGAAGTGGGCGATCTCACGTTCGGGCGTCACGGCGGGTTCGGTCACTGCGACCGGATCCACTCCCACCGTCCGGCCGGTGCCCGCCAGCAACTCCTCACGCAGGGCGGGGACCAGGTTCGAGGCGAGGGCGTTCAGCTCGAACGAGTCGGCCTTGTCCGACTTCTGCTGACCGGTGCCCACGGTGAGGATCGACAGTCCCAGCAGTCGGTGCAGCGGCCCGGCTCGCACGTCCACACTGCGGATTCGACCACGCGGAATGGAGAGCACCTTCTTCTGGAAGAGCCCGCGGCGCAGCTGGACGTCGTCCGAGCCGATGCGGTACCCGGTGGTGAACCAGCGCAGGATCGCCGCGCCCACGAGCAGGACCACGACGATCAGGCCCCAGACGTGCGTGCCGCTCTGCGATCCGAGGACGAGGGACACCAGGAGCACCGGCAGCAGGCGGACCAGCTCGGTGACCGGGTGGATCAGGAGCATGCGCTTGTCGAGTCGCAGCCACGGCAACTCGTCGACGCGCAGGCCGGCGTCCTGCGTCACGTGGCGTCGCCTCGTGAGCGTGCGGCCGCCGCGGTGATGGCGGCGACGGTGCGATCGGCGGTCGCGAGGTCGAG
Organism: Rhodococcus sp. NBC_00294; assembly: GCF_036163995.1. Lineage (NCBI taxonomy): Bacteria > Bacillati > Actinomycetota > Actinomycetes > Mycobacteriales > Nocardiaceae > Rhodococcus > Rhodococcus sp. NBC_00294. Next base: position 3,858,959 of record NZ_CP108043.1, on the reverse strand, counting down.
CCCCGCGATCTCCAGAGCTCCCGCGGAGGACGCGGTCGTCACCGTCACGGTGGCCAGTCCGAGTGCCCGGTCGAGCGGCCCGCGCTCGGTGTCGACGGTCTGCACTCGGGACAGGGGAGCGATGCGCCGTTCCTGAGTCACCCAGCCGGTGCGCGTGTGGACGGCGGTGTCGCTCAGTTCCCAGCGGTGCACCCGATAGCGCCACTGCGGCGCGATGGTCACGTGCGCTCCCGCGAGGACCGCCACGGCGACGGCAGCGGCCACCACGGGCGTCCAGGACGGGCGCTCGACGTTCACCGCGAGCACCACGGCCCACACGATCACGGCGACGACCACCGGGAGCCACAGCAGGGCGGCTGCTACGGCCCACAGAATCTTCGCCCGCGGATCGGGGCGATGCGCGGGATCGGTGAGGACCACACCGGGACTGTTGTCGGACACGTCGCATCACCCCTGCTGTGGCACGCCTCCGGCCGGAGGGCGCATGATCGAACGGTGACGATGTTGCCCGATCCGAGTACTCCCGCGCGCGCCGACACCCGAGTGACGCCTCCCGACAGCCCGGCACCGACCGCATCGGCGCTGCGGCGTGCGCTGCGCCGTGCCCGCGACGGTGTGGTGATCAGTGTCGACGAGGCGACCACGCTGCTGCACGCCCGCGGCGACGACCTGACCGATCTGTGCGCGTCCGCGGCGCGGGTGCGGGACGCGGGACTGCTCGCCGAGAACCGCCCCGGCACGGTGACCTACTCGCGCAAGGTGTTCATTCCCCTCACCCGGCTGTGCCGGGACACGTGCCACTACTGCACGTTCGTGACGGTCCCCGGCAAGCTGCGCGCCGAGGGGCACGGGATGTTCCTCGAGGCCGACGAGGTGCTCGACATCGCGCGGCGCGGTGCCGAACTGGGATGCAAGGAAGCGTTGTTCACGCTCGGCGACCGCCCCGAGGCCCGCTGGCCCGAGGCGCAGGAGTGGTTGGACGCGCGTGGCTACGACTCGACGCTGGACTACCTGCGGGCGATGTCGATCCGCGTGCTCGAGGAGACGGGTCTGCTCCCGCACCTCAATCCCGGAGTGATGAGCTGGGAGGAGATGTCGCGCCTCAAGCCGGTCGCACCGTCGATGGGCATGATGCTCGAGACCACCTCGCGTCGACTGTTCGAGGAGAAGGGGCAGGCCCACTACGGCAGCCCCGACAAGGACCCCGAGGTGCGTCTGCGCGTGCTCACCGACGCCGGTCGTCTCACCGTTCCGTTCACCACCGGCATACTCGTGGGCATCGGCGAGACGATCCGTGACCGCGCCGAGTCGATCATGGCGATCCGGAAGTCGCACAAGGCATTCGGTCACGTGCAGGAAGTGATCGTGCAGAACTTCCTGGCCAAGGACGACACCGCGATGCGATCCGCACCCGACGCCGGCCTGGAGGAGTTCCTCGCCACCATCGCCGTGTCCCGCATCCTTCTCGGCCCGGCCATGCGCATCCAGGCGCCGCCGAATCTGGTGTCCGCGCAGGAGTGCGCGGCGTTGCTCGCCGCGGGCGTCGACGACTGGGGCGGTGTCTCGCCGCTCACCCCCGATCACGTCAATCCCGAGCGGCCGTGGCCGAACCTCGACACTCTCGCGCAGCTGTCCGCGGACGCCGGCTTCACGCTGACCGAACGCACGGCGGTGCAGCCGCGGTACGTCCTGGCGGGCTCACCGTGGATCGACCCACGGATCTCGGCGCACGTGCGTGCGCTCGCCGACGACGCGACCGGGCTGGCGGTGCCCGAGACGATCCCGTCCGGTCTGCCGTGGCAGGAACCCGACGAGGTGTGGGAGTCCACCGGCCGCGTCGACCTCCACACCGGCATCGACACCGAGGGTCGCAACACCGAGACGCGCAGCGACATGGGCAGCGCGTTCGGCGACTGGGAGTCCATCCGCGAGCAGGTGGCGCACCTCGCGACCCTGGACAGCGTCGACCGCGACGTGGTCGCCGCCCTCCGCGCCGCGGAGAAGGATCCCGGCAACTGCACCGACGAGGAGTACCTGGCGCTGGCCACCGCCGAGGGTGCGGCGCTCGACGCGGTGACCGCCTTCGCCGATCAGCTGCGCCGTGACGTCGTCGGTGACGACGTCACGTACGTCGTGAACCGGAACATCAACTTCACCAACATCTGCTACACCGGGTGCCGCTTCTGCGCCTTCGCCCAACGCAAGGGCGATGCCGACGCGTTCTCGCTGTCGACCAGCGAGGTCGCCGACCGGGCCTGGGAGGCGCACGTCCTCGGCGCCACCGAGGTCTGCATGCAGGGCGGCATCGATCCGGAGCTGCCCGTGACCGGATACGCAGACCTGGTGCGCGCGGTGAAGGCGCGGGTGCCGTCGATGCACGTGCACGCCTTCTCGCCCATGGAGATCGTCAACGGGGCCTCGCGCGGTGGCCAGTCGGTGCGCGACTGGCTGACCGAACTGCGGGAGGCCGGGCTGGACACCATCCCCGGTACGGCGGCGGAGATCCTCGACGACGAGGTCCGCTGGGTGCTCACCAAGGGCAAGCTGCCCGCCCAGACGTGGATCGACGTCGTCACCACGGCGCACGAGGTGGGACTGCGGTCGAGCTCGACGATGATGTACGGCCACGTCGACAATCCCTCGCACTGGGTGGGACATCTGAACGTGCTCAAGCGGATCCAGGACCGCACCGGTGGTTTCACCGAGTTCGTGCCGCTGCCGTTCGTGCACCAGAGTTCGCCGCTGTACCTGGCGGGGGCGTCACGACCCGGACCGACGCAGCGCGACAACCGGGCCGTCCACGCACTGGCGCGGATCATGCTGCACGGCCGCATCGACAACATCCAGACGAGCTGGGTGAAACTCGGCGTGACGGGAACTCGGGTGATGCTGAACGGCGGCGCCAACGACCTGGGTGGCACGCTGATGGAGGAGACGATCTCGCGGATGGCGGGATCGCAGCACGGATCGGAGAAGACCGTCGAGGAACTACACGCGATCGCCGAGGGAATTGGACGACGCGCAGTCGAGCGCACCACCGCCTACGCAGACCGGACGGAAGCAGCATGAGCGCTGATCGATTGGGCGACGAGCGCGTCGCCGGAGTTCTCAAGGCCGCAGTGCGCGTGATCGTGCCGGTCCTCGAACTGCTCGCGGACCGCGACCCGCTCGGCCTCAAGAAGCGCACGTTCCGCGAGCAGGCGGACGCGAACGGCACGAAGGTCGACGCGGCGCTGAACGCCGTCGCGTCGGTGTTCGACGCCGCCGACACACCGGGAACCAAGGCGTGGGAGTCGATGACCGTCGACCAGCGTGTCTCGTGGTGGGTCGGCCGCGTCGGCGGGATCGGCACCGTGGCGGTGGCGTTCCCCGGCATCTTCGGTGTACTCGCTCGCCGACTCCCGCTCGGCGACGTCCTCGGGTTCGCGAACCAGGCCATCGTCCTGGTGGCCGTCGCCCGCGAGTACGGCATCACCGAGCAGGACGAGCAGGTCCGCCTGCTGGCATCGGTGCTGTGCAACCGCGAGCTGCCGAAGGGTGCCAGCATCCACGCGCCCGAACCCGACGTCGACGGCGTCACGGACGACAGCCGTGTCACCGAGCCGTCCGGTCGCTTGTCCCGGTCCCCGTTCGCGTTGCTGTCGACCTTGTGGTCGGTCACCAAGATCCTCAAGGCCGTCACCGACGAATTGGACAAGCGGCCCCGCAGCCGTACCGTTTACAGATGGCTCGGTAACCTGCCCGTGGTCGGTGCGGTCGCCGGGTACTTCGGCGAGCGCGGCGCACTGTCCCGAGCTGCGAAGCTGGGGCGCCGGTGGGTCGAGCAGACCAGCACGTCCGCGTCGAACGCGTCCCCGCGGGGCCGCGACACGCTCAGAGTTCGGAAAGGCTAAGGAGAACCTCAGTGCCGTACACGATTGCTGAACCGTGCGTCGATGTCCTCGACAAGGCATGCATCGAGGAATGCCCTGTCGACTGCATCTACGAGGGTGGACGCATGCTCTACATCCAGCCCGACGAGTGCGTGGACTGCGGTGCCTGCGAGCCGGTGTGCCCCGTCGAGGCGATCTTCTACGAGGACGACGTCCCCGAGCAGTGGTCCGCCTACGTCAGCGCCAACGTCGACTTCTTCGACGAACTGGGCTCACCCGGTGGCGCGGCCAAGGTCGGCAAGACCGACTACGACCCGCCGTTCATCAAGGCTCTGCCCCCCATGGGTGAGAACTGAGCGTGACGGACGCACCCGTCGTCTCGCGTCGGTCGCCCGCTGTTCGTCGATCCGTGGCGAGCCTGTTGCCCGAGTTCCCGTGGGACACGCTGGCCGACGTCACCGCGCTGGCGCGGTCGCATCCGCACGGCATCGTGAACCTGTCCGTCGGTACGCCGGTGGACCCGGTCGCCGACGTCGTCCGTGACGCTCTCGCGGCGGCCTCCGCGCAGCCGGGGTACCCCACGACAGTGGGCGCACCCGAGCTGCGGGCGGCCGCCGTCAGTGCGCTCGCACGCCGCTACGGCATCGGTGGGTTGGACGAACGCTCGATCCTGCCGGTGATCGGAACCAAGGAAGTCATCGCCTGGTTGCCGACCCTGCTCGCGCTCGGCCCGGACGATCTCGTCGTCATCCCGGAATTGGCGTACCCCACCTACGAGGTCGGGGCCCTGCTCGCGGGATGCCGCACACTGCGCGCGGACGGGGTGTCGCGTCTCGGTCCCGAACGCGCGTCCCTGATGTTCGTCAACTCGCCGTCCAATCCCAGTGGCCGGGTGCTCGGTGTAGCCCACCTGCGCAAGGTGGTCGAGTGGGCCCGCGAACGCGGCACGATCGTCGTGTCGGACGAGTGCTACCTCGGACTCACCTGGGAGGGACGCGCCGTCTCGATCCTCGACGACGAGGTGTGCGGAGGGGACACCACCGGCCTGCTGGCCGTGCACTCGCTGTCCAAGACGTCGAACCTCGCGAGCTACCGCGCCGGCTTCGTGGCCGGCGATCCCGCCCTGGTCGCGGAACTGCTCGCGGTCCGCAAGCACGCGGGCATGATGGTTCCCCTTCCGGTGCAGGCGGCCATGACCGCGGCGCTGAGCGACGACGAGCACGAGAACGTGCAACGCGAGCGCTACCGCGATCGTCGGACCGCGCTCGCCGCCGCCGTGGTGGCGGCCGGATTCACCATCGATCACTCCGAGGCCGGCCTGTACCTGTGGGCCACGCGCGGTGAACCGTGCCGGGACACCGTGCGCTGGTTCGCCGAACGCGGCATCCTCGTCGCTCCGGGGGAGTTCTACGGTCCCGACGGCGGCACCCACGTCCGCATCGCGCTGACGGCGACCGACGAGCGCATCGCCGCTGCCGTCGCCCGTCTCACGGTCTGAGCCCGGCCGTGGGAGCGCTCGACCGCGCGCAGGAGGATCTGGCCCGCGGGGAACCATGGAGTGCGCGCAAGCGCCTGACAGCGCTGCTGGATCAGGACGCCGCCTCGCAACCCGCGCTCGACCTCCTCGGCTACGCGTGCCTGGCGATGGACGACCCGGCCGGTGCCGGTGCGGCCTGGTTCCTCACGGATCGAGACGACGCCGACCCGCTGGTGCGGCACGCGCTCGACTCGTTCGTCGCCGCGTGCCCGACACCGCTGGTGCTCGCGCGCCGACTGCCCATCAACGCGCCGTCGCGGGCCTATCCGCCCCGCGTTCGCGAGCGGCTGGCCGTGCTCGAGTCGCGGGTGCGTGCCAGCGGCGAGGAGTGGGAGCCGCCCGGCGAGGTGCACTACTTCGCGCAGGAGGGCGTCGATGTCGAGGCGTTCGACGAGTGGTCGGACGCTCCCGCCGCGTCCCGGTCCGGTGTGAAGATGGTCGCCGCCGTCCTCGTGGTCGCCATGATCGGCACCGCGTCCATCGCGACCGTTCTCACCGTCTTCTTCTGACGACGCGCCGCCGCGAGGCCGAGGACGTGTCGGGGGCCGGTGGTACAGATGGAGTCATGAAGGATTCGCTGACCGGATGCGTCGAGTGTCTCGGCGCTCTCGACCACTGTCACGGCACGCTCGTCGTCCACCTGCACGGTGCGGTCGAGTGCACCGACGACGCCTGTGTTCTGCTGCACGCCGTCCGGCACACCCTCGTCGTCGACTGTTCCGCGGTCGCCGGGGGCTGCACGTGCATCGAGGTCACGGAGCAGCTGCGGGCGTCGTGAGAGACTGCTCGGTGTGCTGCTCCGGTCTCTGAACTCGTACGCGATCACCCATGGCGGCGACGCCGACGACGCGGTCACCGTCGGTGACGTCGTCCTCTCTCGAAGCGATCTGCTCGGGGCCGCCACGTCGGTGGCCGAGCGCATCATGGGCGTCGACCGGGTGGCCGTCCTCGCCGAACCGACCGCCCGCACCGTCGTCGCCGTGGTCGGTGCGCTCATCGCCGGAGTGGCCGTGGTGCCGGTGCCCCCGGACTCCGGGCCGACCGAACTCGACCACATCCTCGCGGACTCCGGTGCCCGCGGGTGGCTGGGTGTCGCGCCCGAGCACGACGGCGGTCTGCCCGTCGTCCCGGTCCGCATGCACGCACGGTCCTGGCACAGCTACGCGGAGCCGTCGGACGACACGACCGGTCTCGTGCTCTACACCTCGGGAACCACGGGCCCTCCGAAGGGCGTGATCCTCAGCCGCGGTGCGCTCGCCGCCGGCATCGACGCGCTCGCCGAGGCGTGGGGGTGGACGGCGAACGACACTCTGGTGCACGGACTCCCGCTCTATCACGTGCACGGGCTCGTGCTGGGAGTCCTGGGTCCGCTGCGACTCGGCAGTCGAGTGATCCACACCGTCAAGCCCTCCGCGGAGCGGTACGCCGCGGCGCGGGGAACGATGTACTTCGGGGTTCCCACCGTGTGGTCGCGAGTGGCGGCCGACCCGGAGTCCGCCGCGGCGCTGTCGCACGCTCGGTTGTTGATCTCGGGCAGTGCCCCGCTGCCGGTGCCGGTGTTCGAGAAGATCGCCGCTCTCACGGGTCTCGAGCCGATCGAGCGCTACGGCATGAGCGAGACCCTCATCACGCTGAGTACGCGCGCCGACGGTGAGCGGCGACCCGGTTGGGTCGGAGTTCCGGTGCGCGGCATCGAGACTCGGCTGCGCGGTGAGGACGGGTCGGAGGTCCCACGCGACGGGGAGTCCATCGGTTCGTTGGAGGTGCGCGGCCGGTTCTTCGACGGTTACCTGAACAAGCCGGAGGCCACCGCGGCCTGCTGGACGGACGACGGGTGGTTCCGGACGGGAGACGTCGCGGCGATCGACCCGGCGGGCTTCCATCGGATCGTCGGCCGGGAGTCGACGGACCTGATCAAGACCGGTGGGTACCGCGTCGGCGCGGGCGAGGTGGAGACGGCGATCCTCGGTGTTCCCGGAGTGCGTGAGGTGGCGGTCGTGGGACTGCCCGACGACGATCTCGGCCAGCGCATCGTGGCGTTCGTCGTGGGTGACGAGGTGGAGCCGAGAGCAGTCGTAGACTCTGTGGCACAACAGCTCTCGGTGCACAAGCGGCCGCGTGAGGTACGCGTGGTGGACTCGTTGCCGCGGAACGGGATGGGCAAGGTCCGCAAGAACCTGTTGGAGTAGCGTCGGGAGACATGACCTCCTCCACTCGCATCGTCCTGGCCTCTCGTCCCACCGGCGCACCCACTGCCGAGAACTTCCGGACCGAGACGGTCGATCTCCCCGAGGTCGGTGACGGTCAGGTCTCGCTGAAGACCCTGTACCTGTCGCTGGACCCGTACATGCGCGGCCGGATGAGCGACGCCGAGTCGTACGCGGAGCCCGTCGAGGTGGGCGACACGATGGTGGGCGCCACGGTCTCCGAGGTGATCGAGTCTCGAAGCGACGCCGTGTCGGTCGGCGCCGTGGTGCTCGGCTACACGGGGTGGCAGTCGCACGCGGTGGTCGACGCGTCGTCCGTGCGAGTGCTGGATCCGGAGAAGGCGCCCGTGTCCACCGCGCTGGGCGTGCTGGGGATGCCGGGCTTCACCGCGTACTCCGGCATGACGAAGATCGGGCAGCCGAAGGCGGGGGAGACCGTCGTGGTCGCGGCGGCCAGTGGGCCCGTCGGCTCGGCCGTCGGCCAGTTCGCGAAGATCAAGGGTGCGCGCGCCGTCGGCATCGCCGGCGGTCCCGAGAAGTGTGCGTACCTGATCGACGAGCTCGGCTTCGATGCCGCCGTCGATCACCGCGCCCCGGACTTCAAGGATCAGTTGAAGGCCGCGACTCCGGACGGCATCGACGTCTACTTCGAGAACGTGGGCGGCGCCGTCGCGAAGGCGGTGCTCCCGCGGCTCAACCTCTACGCACGCGTGCCGGTGTGCGGTCTCATCGCGCAGTACAACGACACGCAGGCACCGGAGGGTCCGGATCGGCTGCCCGGCTTCTTCACGCGCGTGCTGACGAAGAGCCTGACAATCCGCGGCTTCATCCAGAGCGAATTCGTCCCGGAGCTCTACAAGGACTTCCTGCGCGAGGTCGCCGAGTGGATCGACAACGGGTCGTTCCGCTACCGGGAAGACGTGGTCGAGGGTCTCGAGAACGCTCCCGACGCGTTCTTCGGGCTGCTCGAGGGCAAGAACTTCGGCAAGCTCGTCGTCAAGGTGGCGTGACGGTTAGAGTACACGTGTGCACTCGAATCGCGATCGGAACGAAGTAGCGGGCGCTGCTGACGTCGTGGCCACGGCCATCGACATCCTCAGCCGCCCTGTCCAGGGGACCCACCGCGCGATCAACGATGTGGTGTTCGGGGTGCTGGGCCGTTCCGCGGCACCCGTGCGCATCCTGAACGAGGGCATCGCCGACCTGGTCTACGAGGCTGTGCGCGGGGGCGGTGTGGCGGCCGCCGAGGCCGTCACCGCGGTGTCCCGGCTGTTGCCCGAGGACCGCGTGTCCCACGCGGTCACGTCCACCGCGGCCGGATCGGTCGTGGTCGGCGCCGTCAACGGGCTGCTGGGCGACCGGCTCGCCGCCGAGGGCAACGACCTGACGGTGGAACTCGGGCCGCATCACGAGCGCCGCATCGTCGGGAACGACACCGCGATGCTGACCACCGCGTATCCGAAGGCCACGGGTCACGTCGCCGTGCTCGTGCACGGGCTGGGGGAGACCGAGCAGGCCTGGTACTACCGCCACGACGGGCGGGGCAGTTACGGCGAGGCGCTGGCCGCGCACGGCATCAGCGCGGTCTGTCTGCGGTACAACACGGGCGCCGGGATCGAGGACAACGGGGCGGCACTGGCCGGCCTCCTCGACGAGCTGATCGCGGTCTGGCCCGTCCCTGTCGAGCGGATCGACCTCGTCGGGCACTCGATGGGCGGGCTCGTGGTGCGGCGTGCCTGTGCGGTCGAGGCGAGCAGGGCGACCTGGCTGCCGCTGGTGCGCACGGCCTGCTACCTGGGCACCCCGCACGAGGGCGCACCGCTCGCGACGGGCGTGTACCACCTCTCCCGTGCTCTGCGGAAGGTGCGGCAGACGGCGGTGTGGGCGGACCTGCTCGACGTCCGCAGCCGCGGCGTGGACGACCTGAGACTGGCCACGGACGTGGCGCTCGCCCCCGGGATCCGGCACGTCGCGGTCGCCGCCACCCTGGCCGCCGACGACACGGCCTGGTGGGCCGACGCCGTGGGAGACGGACTGGTGACGCTGCGCAGCGCACGGGGGCCGATGACGGAGTTGCACACGCTCGTCGGCACCGGGCACCTCGCGCTGCTGTCGGATCCGCGGGTGCTCGACGTCCTCACCGAACTCATGGCGGACGCGACACCGGCCGAGATCGACGACGTCACCGAGCCAGACGAGACGGTGGCCTGAGACCACCGTCTCGCGTCAGACCAGGCTCTCCTGCCACGCCGTGTTCAGGTGCGCGAACCTGCCGTCGCCGGCGACGAGGGCCTCCGGGGTGCCGTCCTCGACGATCCGTCCGTCGGCCATGACGAGAACGCGGTCCGCGATCGCGACCGTCGACAGGCGGTGAGCGATGATCAGTGCGGTCCGGCCGTGCAGGATCGTCTCGAGGGCGCGCTGGACCAGGCGCTCGCCGGGGATGTCGAGGCTGGACGTGGCCTCGTCGAGCACGATCACCGACGGTGCGGCGAGGAACACCCGCGCGAAGGCCACCAGCTGTCGCTGTCCGGAGGACAGACGTCCACCGCGCTTGCGCACGTCGGTGTCGATGCCCCGCGGCAGTGCGGCCAGGAACGGGGTGAGGCCCACGGCGTCGGCGGCCGCCCGCACCTCGTCGTCGGTCGCGGACGGTCGGCCGAGTCGGATGTTGTCCGCGATCGATCCGGAGAACAGGAACGATTCCTGCGTCACCATGACGACGTTGCGACGCAGGTCGTCGTCGGCCAGGTCGCGGAGATCGATGCCGTCGAGACGGATCCGGCCGTCCGTGGGGTCGTAGAACCGCGCGAGGAGCTTGGCCACCGTCGACTTGCCGGCACCGGTGGCGCCGACCATGGCGACCACCTGTCCGGCCGGCACGTGCAGCGAGAAGGGCTGCAGCACCAGCGCGTCCGCGGCGTAGCCGAACGAGACCCGGTCGAACTCTACGTCGCCGGCCGCGATTCCGATCGGCACCGGGGTGGTGGGAGGCGCCACGGTCGGTTCCTCCTCGAGCACGCCCGAGATCTTCTCGAGCGCCGCCGCGGCCGACTGGTACGCGTTGAACACCTGCGCGAGTTCGTCGAGCGGCCCGTAGAAGCGGCGGAGGTACAGCACGTAGGCGGCGAGCACGCCGATGTCGAGGGCACCGCCGATGACCCGCATGCTGCCCACGACCACGATGACGGCGAGGGTGGCGTTGCCGATCCAGCGCACGATGCCGGTGTAGCTCGCCATTCCGCGCAGCGCAGTGGTGGTGGCGTCCCGGTACTCGGTGTCCTCCGCGAGCAGGATCGCGTCGTTGCGGCGCTCGCGGCGGAACACCTGGACGGCGCGGATGCCGACCATCGACTCGACGAAGTGCACCACGACGCGCGCGATGGACACCCGGGTGCGTCGGTAGGCGCGGCGCTGGCGGCGCTGCGACCAGCGTGTGATCAGTAGCAGCGGAACGAATCCCGCGAGCACGACGAGGGCCAGCGGAACGTCGAGCCAGAACAGGATGATCGCGATCGAGACCATCGACAGGATCGCGGTCAACGCATCGTTGAGCGCGCTCTCGAGAAGCGTCTGCAGTGATTCGACGTCGCTGGTCAGCCGCGAGATCACCTTGCCGGACGTGTACTTCTCGTGGAAGGACAGCGACAGTGCCTGCGCGTGGCGGAACACCCGCTCGCGCAGATCGAACAGGATGTCCTGGCTCAGGCGGCCCGAGACCATGAGGAACGCGTACGTGGTGGCGGCGCCGAGGAACCCGACCACGACGTATCCCGCCACGGTCCACACCAGCGGCGCCCATCGTCCGTCGACGGCAGCGGCGACGCCCGTGTCGAGAGCGTGGGCGATGAACAGCGGTCCCGCGACGAACGCCAGGTTGTCCAGGAAGATGATCGCCATCGCGAGGACCGTGCGGCGGCGGTGCGGACGCAGCAGCGAGAAGAGCAGTCGACGTGAGCGACCGGCCAGGACGAGGTTGCCTGCCCGGTCCACGTCGGTGTCCTCACCGCCGACGCCGCGCCAGTCGGTGTCAGCCATGATCTCGCTCCGCTCCCGACATCGAGCCCATCACGTCGCGGTACGCCGCCGAGGTGGCGAGCAGGTGCTCGTGCGTCCCGGTCTCCATCACCGTGCCGTGGCCGAGGTGCACGACGCGATCCGCGAGCGCGGCGGTCGAGGGGCGGTGTGCCACCAGCACGGTCGTGGAGTGCGCGAGCACGGTGCGCAGCCTGCGCTGAACCGTCGCCTCGGTGTCCACGTCGAGTGCGGAGAGCGGATCGTCCAGCACGAGCACGCGGGGCCGGCCGAGCACCGCCCGCGCCAGCGCCAGTCGCTGGCGTTGACCGCCGGACAGGCTCAGTCCCTGCTCGCCGATCCGGGTGTCGAGGCCCCACGGCAGCTTCTCGACGAAATCCGTCGCGTGCGCGATCTCGAGTGCCTCCGCGACGTCCTCGTCCGTGGCGTCGGGGCGGCCCAGCGCGACGTTCTCGCGCACACTGGCCGAGAACAGCACCGGCTCCTCGAAGGCGACCGAGACCACCGAGCGCAGATCCGCCAGCCGCATCGACCGGACGTCGACACCGTCGAGAGTGATCGCGCCACCGTCGACGTCGAAGAGCCGAGGTATCAGCGTCGTCAGGACGGACTTCCCCGTTCCGGTGTTGCCGGCGAGAGCCACCGTCTCGCCCGGACGCACCTCGAACGTGACGTCGTGCAGGAGGTGGTCGGATGCGTCCGGGAATGCGAAGGAGACGTGGTCGACGCGGATGTTCCCCCGCACCGGGTCGGGCAGGGGAACGGGGGAGACCGGATCCACGATGGTGTCCGGGGTGTCCATGATCTCCCAGTACCGATCCGCCGCCGTCCGCGCGTTGTTCAGCTCGGCGAGCAGGAAACCGAAGGACTCGATCGGCCACAGCAGGAAGGCGACGATGGCCATGGTCGCCACCAGAGTTCCGGCCGTCAGGGTCCCCGTCACGATGGCGTACGTCCCGTAGGCGAGCATGCCGCCGACGGCCACCGGTGGCAGTCCGACGATGACGGTCCACAGGATCGCCAGGTACAGGACCTTGGTGAGCTCGGTCGTGCGGAGCGTCGCGGCCTGCGCGAGGAAGCGGCGTCCCAGGTGGGCGCTGCGGCCGAACGCCTTGAGCACCCGGATGCCGTGGATGGACTCCTCGACGGTGGTGGTGACGTCGCCGGCCTGGTCCTGGGCGTCGCGTGCGACGACGCGATAGAGCTCCTCGAACCGGACGCACGCCCACACCAGCGGAATCGCCACGACGAGCATGATGACGCCGAACTGCCATGCGCGGGAGAGCAGGACACCGAGACCCACGACGAGGGTCACCGCGTTGATGATGATGAACGGTCCGATGAAGGCGACGAAGCGGCGCAGCGCGGAGAGGTCGGAGATGGCGCGGGAGAGCAGTTGGCCCGATTCCCAGCTGTCGTGCGCGGCCACCGACACGTGCTGCAGTTTCGCGAACACGTGCGCGCGGGCCGTGATCTCGAACTGACTCGACGGCCCCGACACCAGGTAGCGACGGATCCAGATGCCGGCGGCATCGATCGTTCCCAGCAGCAGCACCAGCGCCGCAGGCCACCACACGCCGGCGACGTCGCCGCGGGTGATCGGGCCGTCGATGATGCTCTGGATGACGAGCGGGATCACCAGGCCGGTGAGCGTGGCGATCAGCGAGACCACGATGGACCCGACGAAGTACCAGCGATACGGCGCCAGGAACGGGGCGAAGCGGCGGAGCGACGAGGTCACCGTCGCGGAGGACGCCTCGACCGCACGTCTCGTTCCGCGATCGAGCACTCCGGTGGACACACACGACTCCTCACGTACCGCTCGACTGTCTCATCGAGCCGTACTCGGAGCCAACCGATTTATCGCGGGGCCTGTTCCCCCGTTCTCACGTCACCTCCGCTTCGCGTCACCGAACGGTTCGTCGCGTTCCTGGACGGCCTGCCGGAATCCGACGGTGGCAGCGCGGGTCTGGAACGCGAAGCCCTCCCGGGTGTGCCGGGCGACGCCGTCGAAGACCGTGCTGATCATCGTGGAGGTGTGCACGCCGGAGCTGATCAACGCGCTGTTGAGCGCCAGCTTGACCATCATCAGCTGGTTGATCGGCATGCGCGCGATCCGTGCGACAAGTTCTTCGGTGCGGGCGTCGAGCTGATCCGCAGGCACCGATTCGACGGCGAGACCCCACTCCGCCGCCTGCGTCCCGGTGAGACAGTCACCGGTCAGGAGCAGTCGTTTGGCGCGCTGGTCGCCGAGGCGGTGTGCCCACATCCCGGCGGCGGGAACGCCCCAGACGCGGGTCGGCGGGTAGCCGATCCGCGTGTCGTCCGCACAGATGATCTGGTCGGCGTACAGCGCGATGTCGGTACCGCCGGCCACGGCGAAACCGTGCAGCTTGGCCACCACCGGCTTGTTCGCGTGCAGCAGGCTGGCGAATCCGCGGTTGAATCGGCTCATCATCGCGTAGTCGATCATCGGGTCCCACTGGCCCGACGGATCGTGGTTGCGGGCCTGGACGACGGGATCGAGAACCGTCCCCGTCGTGTCCACGGCCCCGCTGTCGCCCCGATCGAGATTCTCGGCGTAGATCGACAGGTCGTAGCCGCCGCAGAACCCCTTGCCGCGACCGGACAGCAGCATGACGTGTACTCGCGGATCGAGATCTGCCCGCTCGACGGCCGCCGCCAGTTCGACGGGGGTGTCCGCGGTGATGGCGTTGCCGTGCTCCGGTCGGTCGAAGGTGATCCGGGCGATCCGCCCGTCGACCTCGTAGGTGAGCGTCCGGAACGTCGGAGAGTCCTGCTGTGGAGTGCGGCCGGTGAAGGGGGAGTCGGCTCGCTCGTCCCACCCCTCCCGCCACGGGGCGGGTGCGTCGGTCACGCCGGAACCTTCGGCGTCGATCGCTCGATGATGGCGGCCGTGTCCACCCCGGTCGGCAGGGTGCCGTACACGCTGCCCCAGTCGCCGCCGAGTCGGCTCGTCGTGAACGCGTCGGCGACCGCGGGGTGGCCGTGCCGCACGAGCAGCGAGCCCTGCAGTGCCAGTGCCATCTCGCCGACGACGCGGCGTGCCCGCTGTTCGAGGGTGGCGATGTCGGTGAAGGAGTCCTTCAGCGACCGCACCGCGGCGTCGAGCGCCGCATCGGCTCCGCGGCAGCCGTCGAGCTCGTCGAAGAACACGGCGAGCGTCTCCGGCTGTCGTGCCACGGCGCGCAGGGTGTCGAGCGCCGCGACGTTGCCCGAACCCTCCCACACCGACAGCAGTGGAGCCTCCCGGTAGAGCCGCGGCATCCTCGACTCCTCCGCATACCCGTTGCCGCCCAGGCATTCCAGGGCCTCCGCCGCATGCGCCGGGCCGCGCTTGCACACCAGGTACTTGCTGACGGAGAGGCTGATGCGCCGCAGTGCGGCGGCACGCTCGTCGCCCGCAGCTGCCTGATCGGTGAGCGCGGCGAGCCACAGGGCGACGGTCGTCGACGCTTCGGACTCGATCGCGAGATCGGCCAGGACATTTCGCATGAGTGGCTGGTCGACGAGGTTCTTCCCGAACGCCTGCCGGTGCACCGCATGATGCACGGCCTGAGCGGTGCCCGCCCGCATTCCCGTGGCCGACCCCAGGGTGCAGTCGAGCCTCGTCATGTTGACCATCTCGATGATGGTCCGCACGCCGCGACCCTCGTCGCCGACGAGCCAGGCGGTCGCGTCGTCGTACTCCACCTCGCTCGAGGCGTTGGAATGGTTGCCCAGCTTGTCCTTCAGGCGCTGGATCGCCATGGCGTTGCGAGTGCCGTCCGGGAGGACGCGGGGCAGGAAGAAGCACGACAGGCCGCCGGGCGCCTGCGCGAGGACCAGCAGGACGTCAGACATCGGCGCCGACGTGAACCACTTGTGGCCGGTGATCCGGTACGAGCCGTCCGGCTGCGGCACGGCCGTCGTGCGGTTCGCCCGGACGTCGGAACCCCCTTGCTTCTCGGTCATGGACATGCCCGCGATCAGACCCGTCTTGGTCGCGGGAGGACGGTACGAGGGGTCGTACGTCGACGAGGTGAGCAGCGGTTCGTACAGCGCGGACAGTTCCGCGTTCGCTCGGAGTGCGGGAACGACGGCGTACGTCATGGAGATCGGGCACCCGTGCCCCGCGTCCACCGCGCCCCAGACGCTGAACTTCGCGGCACGGATCAGATGTGCGTGCGGTGACGGGTCGCGCCACGGCGCCCCGTGCATGCCGAATTCGACTGCCGTGCGCATCAATTCGTGGTACGCCGGGTCGTAGACCACCTCGTCGATGCGGTTCCCGTAGCGGTCGTGCGTGTGCAGGACGGGCGGGTGCTCCTCGGCGAGATCGCCCCAGCGCTGCGCCTGCTCGCTCCCGGCCAGCCGACCGAGCCGGTGCAGCTCGTCGAGCGCGTCGTCGGCACCCTCGCGGTGCAGGGCCTCCAGGACGACCGGGTGGTCGGCGACGTCGTGGCCGATGAGCGGCGGAACCTGATTGGTGACGGTGTGTGTGGGGGTCATGACGCTCTCCTGTCGGTCGGGGCGCCGAGGGCGCGGAGTGTGAAGGTCTCGAGTGCGGCGAGAACGCGAGCGTCGGCCTCGCCGCGGGCGAGTGGGACGACCAGTGCCTCGCCGATGGCGCCGACGATGCACGCCGCCGTCAGGGGCGCGTCCTGGTCCGGGAGTTCACCGGCCTCGACGGCGGCACGGATGGCGGCGGCGAACGCGTCCGCGAATGACTGCCGGAAGGCGAGACGCTCGGTGTCGACGAGGGCGTCGATGGGCTCGGCCAGCAGCGCGTACGCGAGAGTCGGTGCGCGACAGGCGCGATCGCAGAAGGTGTTGACCGAGGCGAGCAGGCTGTCGGTGTGGGTGCCGGTCGCGGCGGCGCGCACACCCGCCGCTGTCGCGGCGGCCACCTCGCGGCTGCAGGCGTCGCGGAAGACCTCGGCGAACAGTTCGCCCTTGCCGGGGAAGTAGCGGTAGACGGTGCCGACACCGATGCCGGCGCGGGCGGCCACGTCGGCCATCGAACATGCGGCGTACCCCCGCTCGGCCACGAGAGACAGTGCAGCGGTGACGATTCGAGATCGGGCGGCATCGAGCCGCTCCTGGACCGCAGCGGTCCGTCGGTACACCATGGCAAGAAGTGAACGCCCGTTCCGCACTGGTGTCAAGGACGGAACGGTGATTCACATGTTCGGGAGGGCAGGACTACCAGCGCGACCCGACGCGATTGTTGACCAGCAGCGTGCCGTCCGGATCGAGACGGGACTCGGGACGGAACACCATGACGGCGTCGTCCTCGTCGGGCGGTGTCGGCTCCTCCGTGTTGCCGATGCCGCCGAGCAGTCCGCGCCACAGCACCCAACCGCGCCGCTCGTAGAACCCGACGGCGTCGGGAAGGGAATTGAGCACGCCGACCACGTCGTCCGACTCGATCTGCTCCTCGATCGCGGCCATGAGCCGCGCACCCAGCCCGGTGCCCCGGAACTCCGGGTCCAGGGCGACGGCCTCGACGAAGCCGCCGTCGAACTCGTCGCCGCCGTGGTGGAGAAGGCGCGGCACCACGGCGGCATGACCGATGATGCGGTCGCCGTCGCGGAGGATCAAGTGGGTACCGCCCAGGGCGTGCTGCCAGTCGTGCGGGGTGAAGCGCTCGCCGAAGGCGCCGCGCACCAGCCCCTCGCACGTGTGGGCGTCCGCGTCACCCAGATCGTCGGTGATCACCGACTCGAGTCGCGGTTCCTGCTGTATCGCTTCCTGGCTCACGGTCCCCCCGGACGCAGCCTGCCGCCGAATCGCTCAGTCGTTGGCGTGCAGGATCGAGTTGAGCTCGACGCCCGTACCCTTCCACGGCACGACCTCGACGGCACCGGAAACGGAGTTACGACGGAAGAGCATGTTCGACTGCCCACTGAGATCGGCCGCCTTGACGACGGTGCCGTCCGGGCCGGTGACCTTGGTGCCCGCGGTGATGTAGAGGCCCGCCTCGACGACGCAGTCGTCGCCGAGGGAGATGCCGAGGCCCGCGTTGGCGCCGAGCAGGCAACGCTGTCCCACCGAGATGACGGCCTTGCCGCCGCCGGACAGAGTGCCCATGATCGAGGCGCCGCCGCCCACGTCGGAGCCGTCGTCGACGACGACGCCGGCGGAGATGCGGCCCTCGACCATGGACGAGCCGAGCGTGCCGGCATTGAAGTTCACGAAACCCTCGTGCATGACCGTCGTGCCGGATGCGAGGTGGGCGCCGAGGCGCACGCGACCGGCGTCGCCGATGCGGACACCGGTGGGGAGTACGTAGTCGACGAGTCGCGGGAACTTGTCGACACTGAAGACGGTGACGGCGCCCCGTGCACGGAGACGGGCGCGCGTCGCCTCGAAGCCGTCGACGGCCGCCGGGCCGTGGTTGGTCCACACCACGTTGGACAGCAGGCCGAACTGGCCGTCCAGGTTGAGGCCGTGCGGCCGGACGAGGCGATGCGAGAGCAGGTGCAGGCGCAGGTAGACGTCGTGCGCGTCGACCGGGGCGTCGTCGAGGGAGGAGATGGTGGTGCGCACCGCGACGATGTCGAGGTCGCGGGCGTCGTCGTGTCCGACCAGCGCGGCCAGTTCCGGGGGAACGTCCGCCGCGTCGAGCCGTGCGGTGCCGGTCTCGGCCACCTCGGCGAGCTCGGGAGCGGGGAACCAGGTGTCCAGCACCGTTCCCGACGAGGTGATGTGTGCGATGCCGACTGCCGTTGCTCCTGTGGTCACGGGGACCGAGCCTAGAGGACGACCGGACGGCCGGGCGAACGTAAGGTCGGCTGCGTGAGCGCACCGATCTCCCTGGACCTGCACGCCGATCCCGTCGACCTCACGGCGGCGCTGGTGGACGTTCCCAGCGTCTCGCGAGACGAGGCCACGCTGGCCGACGCGGTGGAGCGGGCGCTGCGCGAGCAGACCACAGGATTCGAGATCGTGCGCTCGGGCGACGCCGTGCTGGCCAGGACGAACCGGGGGCTCCCGACGCGGGTGATCCTCGCGGGTCACCTGGACACGGTCCCCATCGCCGACAACGTGCCGAGTCGTCGCGAGCGCGGGCACGCCGAGGGCGACGTCCTCCACGGATGCGGAACCGTCGACATGAAGTCGGGGGACGCGGTGTTCCTGCACCTGGCGGCGACGGTCGCGGAGCCCACCGCGGACCTGACGCTGATCTTCTACGACTGCGAGGAGATCGAGGCGTCGGCCAACGGTCTGGGTCGCATCGAGCGGGAGATGCCCGAGTGGCTGCGCGGAGATGTCGCGATTCTCGGTGAGCCGTCGGGTGGCTACATCGAGGCGGGGTGCCAGGGGACGCTCCGCATGCGGTTCACCGCGACGGGGACGCGCGCCCACTCGGCCCGATCGTGGCTGGGAGACAATGCGATCCACAAGCTGGGCCCGCTGTTCGACCGGCTCGCCGCGTACACGCCGCGCAGCGTGGACATCGACGGCTGCGTGTACCGGGAGGGACTGCAGGCGGTCCGTGTCAGCGGCGGCGTCGCCGGGAACGTGGTCCCCGACGAGGCATTCGTCGACGTCAACTTCCGCTTCGCCCCCGACCGCAGTGTGGAGCAGGCGATCGAGCACGTGCGCGAGGCGACCGACGCGGAGCATCTCGATCTCACCGTCGAGGTGACCGACAGGTCGCCGGGCGCGCTGCCGGGTCTGGCCGCACCCGCGGCGGCGGCGCTGGTCACGGCGGCGGGGGGAGAGTTCCGCGCCAAGTACGGCTGGACCGACGTCTCCCGGTTCTCCGCGCTGGGCATCCCGGCGGTGAACTACGGTCCCGGCGATCCCAACCTCGCGCACAAGCGCGACGAGCGTGTACCGGTGCAGCAGATCACCGATGTCGCCGACGTCCTGCGCCGGTATCTGACCGCCACCGGCGCCCACTAGCCTCTCCGTCATGGGAGCGCACGAGAGCCGGGAGAACGCCGGCGAGAGGTCCACGAACTACCGCGGGCCCGTCATGGACCGACGGGAGTTCGGTGGGTCCACCACCGATCAGCGGCTCCTCGACTCGCGGGGCTCCGCCGACTGGCTGCACACCGATCCGTGGCGGGTGCTGCGGATCCAGAGCGAGTTCGTCGAGGGCTTCGGCGCACTCGCGGAACTGCCTCGGGCCGTCACGGTGTTCGGGTCGGCACGGACGTCGCGCGAGTCCGCGGAGTACGCGCTCGGCGTCGAACTGGGCACCGCGTTGGCCGGCGCCGGCTACGCCGTGGTGACGGGCGGGGGACCGGGCGCGATGGAGGCCGCCAACAAGGGGGCCTGCGAATCGGGCGGGTTCTCGGTCGGCCTCGGTATCGAGCTGCCCTTCGAGCAGTCGCTCAACGAGTGGGTGGACCTCGGCGTCAACTTCCGCTACTTCTTCGTCCGCAAGACGATGTTCGTCAAGTACTCGCAGGCCTTCGTCTGCATGCCGGGCGGATTCGGCACGCTCGACGAGTTGTTCGAGGCACTCACGCTGGTGCAGACCCGCAAGGTCACCCGGTTCCCCATCATCCTGTTCGGCACGCAGTTCTGGGGCGGGCTGCTCGACTGGATCCGCACTACGCTGGTGGCCGCCGGCACGGTGTCCGAGGCGGATCTCGAGCTGATCCGCTGCACGGACAGTGTCGCGGAGGTGGTCCGCTGGGTCGACGAGAGCCGGGCGGCCGAGATCGCGGCGACCGAGTCGCGGGCGAGCGAGACCGAGCAGTGACCGGGTCGATCGCGGTGTGCGTCTACTGCGCGTCCGGCCCGGTGGAGCAGCATCACCTCGATCTGGCCGCCGCCGTGGGCACCGAGATCGGACGTCGCGGCGGCACGTTGGTGTCCGGGGGCGGCAACGTCTCCATGATGGGCGCCGTCGCGGCGGCCGCACGCGCCGCGGGGGCATTCACGGTGGGAGTCATCCCGCAGGCCCTGGTGCACCGCGAGGTGGCGGACATCGATGCCGACGAGCTGGTGGTCACCGAGACGATGCGCGAGCGCAAACGCATCATGGACGACCGGGCGGACGCGTTCATCACGCTCCCGGGCGGGATCGGCACGCTCGAGGAACTGTTCGAGACCTGGACCGCCGGATATCTGGGAATGCACGACAAACCGGTCGTAGTCTTGGATCCCGTGAACCACTTCACACCGCTGTTCGACTGGATGCGCTCGCTCGTCGGGACGGGATTCGTCTCCGAGCGCCCGCTCGATCGCCTGGTCGTCACGGCGGACGTGGACACGGCTCTGACGGCGTGTGGGCTCGTGCAGGGCACGCGCACCGTGAACATTACCAATCAGTAAGGTAAGCGTCGTCACAGCCGGAGACGCAGCCGGCTCGCCAGGGGAGGGAACCACAGCATGGGTGCCGAGGCTCGTCACAAGGTCGGATTGCTCGACATCGCCGCCACACTTCCGAAGATGACGGCGGCGCTGCCCAGTGTCCTCCGGGGTGTGCCCGGGTTCCTGCGCAAGCCCGACGACAAGGAGTCGATCGGCCACATCTTCCAGCGCGTCGCGGCGAAGACGCCGGACCACCCGTTCGTACGTTTCGAGGGCGACACCCTCACGTACGGCCAGGCCAACGATCTGGTGAACCGGTACGCGAGCGTGCTCACCGACCGCGGCGTCCGGCGCGGTGACGTCGTCGGTGTGCTGGCCAAGAACTCGATGCGCACGCTGCTGGTGGCCCTGGCCACCGTCAAGCTCGGCGCCACGGCCGGAATGCTGAACTTCAATCAGCGCGGCGACGTGCTCGAGCACAGTCTCGGCATCCTCGACGCGCGCGTCCTCGTCGTGGACGGCGACTGCGTCGAGGCCCTCGAGTCCCTCGACGAGGCGCTCCCGGAGAAGGTCATCCTGCACGCGGACGAGCTGGACGAGAAGGCGGCGTCGGCGAGCGCGGAGAACCCGGCCACCACGGCCGAGGTCCAGGCCAAGGAGAAGGCGTTCTACATCTTCACCTCCGGCACCACGGGCATGCCCAAGGCCAGCCTGATGAGCCACTTCCGCTGGATGAAGTCCATGTCCGGTCTCGGCAGCATGGGCGTGCGTCTGGACAAGAATGACGTCCTCTACTGCTGCCTCCCGCTTTATCACAACAACGCGCTGACGGTGTCCCTGTCGTCCGTGCTGGCGTCCGGCGCCACCATCGCCATCGGCAAGCAGTTCTCGGTGTCCAACTTCTGGAAGGACGTCCGCGAGAACGAGGCCACCGCGTTCACCTACATCGGTGAGCTGTGCCGCTACCTGCTGACGCAGGACGAGACCCCGCAGGACTCCGACAACACGATCAAGCTGATCGTGGGCAACGGGCTGCGCCCGGAGATCTGGGAGGAGTTCACCACCCGCTTCGGCATCGAGCGCGTGGCGGAGTTCTACGGCGCCAGCGAGTGCAACATCGCGTTCATCAACGCCTTCAACATCGACCGCACCGCAGGCTTCTGCCCGTTGCCGTACGCCGTCGTCGAGTACGACGACGAGACGGGCAAGGCCAAGCGGGACGACAACGGTCGGCTGCGCAAGGTGGGGTCCGGCGGCGTGGGCCTGCTGCTGTCGAAGATCACCGACCGCGCGCCGTTCGACGGGTACTCCGACGAGGAGGCCACGAACAAGAAGCTCCTCAAGGACGGGTTCAAGGACGGCGACTGCTGGTTCGACACCGGAGACCTGGTGCGTCAGCAGGGCTTCCGGCACGTGGCGTTCGTCGACCGTCTCGGCGACACCTTCCGGTGGAAGGGCGAGAACGTCGCCACGACCCAGGTGGAGGGCGCGCTCAACTCGCACCCCGACGTCGATCAGGCCGTGGTCTTCGGTGTCGACGTTTCCGGTACCGACGGCAAGGCGGGCATGGCGGCGGTGACCCTGCGCCACGACAAGAGCTTCGACGGCGCGAGCTTCGCCGAGCACGCCTACAAGAACCTGCCCGGCTACGCCGTGCCGCTGTTCATCCGCGTCGTGGACTCGCTCGAGGCCACGTCCACGTTCAAGAGCAAGAAGGTCGAGCTCCGCAAGGTGGGCTACGGCGACGGGGACGGCGACCTGTTCGTCCTGAAGGGCAAGTCCGGCGGTTACGTCGAGAGCTACGACGAGTACGTCGACGAGGTCGGTGCCGGCAAGCTGCCCAAGGGCTGAGGTGGCCCCCGGGGACGGGCATCATGGTGGTGTGAGCGCACCCGAGACGTCCGTCCCCGCCGACACCCTGTGCGGTAGACCGGTCGCGACCGACCGTGCGCTGGTCATGGCCATCGTCAACCGCACCCCCGACAGCTTCTACGACCGCGGCGCGACGTTCGAGGACGACGCCGCGATGGACGCGGTCCGCCGTGCGGTGGACGAGGGTGCCGACCTCGTCGACATCGGCGGTGTGAAGGCCGGACCCGGCGCCACCGTCGACGCCGCCGAGGAGACCCGACGGGTCGTGCCGTTCGTCGCCGCCATCCGCGCCGCGTACCCGGATCTGGTGATCAGCGTGGACACCTGGCGGGCCGAGGTCGCTCGGCTCGCGTGCGCCGAGGGCGCCGATCTGATCAACGACACGTGGGCCGGCGCGGACCCCGAGCTCGTGCACGTCGCCGCCGAGGTCGGTGCCGGCATCGTCTGTTCGCACACCGGCGGAGCCGTTCCCCGGACCCGGCCGCACCGCGTTCGCTACCCCGACGTGGTCGCCGACGTGCTCTCCGAGGTGACTCGATCGGCCGAGATTGCTCTGGCCGCGGGCGTGCGAGCGGACGGGATCATCATCGATCCGACCCACGATTTCGGCAAGAACACCTATCACGGGCTCGAACTGTTGCGTCGGATCGACAGTCTTGTAAACACCGGATGGCCTGTCCTGATGGCACTGAGCAACAAGGATTTCATCGGGGAGACTCTGGGTGTAGGACTTGCCGAACGGTTGGAGGGAACATTGGCCGCGACAGCTTTGACGGCATCACAGGGTGCTCGGATGTTCCGGGTGCACGAGGTGGCAGCGACGAGACGGGTGGTCGACATGGTGGCAGCGATAGCAGGCACCAGGGCTCCCGCCCGGACGGTACGGGGTCTGGCATGACACTCGCAGGCATGCTCACCACCGCGACCGACTGGGATCGCGAGAACAGCTGGGAATCACCCTCCTGGACCCTCGAGGAGCTCGAGGCGGCGAAGGGTGACCGGACCGTCTCGGTCGTGCTTCCCGCACTGAACGAGGAGGAGACCGTCGCCGGTGTCCTCGACACCATCTCGCCGCTCCTCGGGCGACTGGTCGACGAGTTGGTGGTGCTCGACTCCGGGTCGACCGACCGGACCGCCGTGCGTGCGACGGCCGCCGGTGCCACCGTCGTCTCCCGGGAGGAGGCGGTTCCCGAACTCGCCCCCGCTCCCGGCAAGGGGGAGGTGTTGTGGCGCGCGATCGCGGCCACGACGGGCGACGTCATCGCGTTCGTGGACTCCGACCTGATCGATCCCGACCCGCAGTTCGTGCCCAAGCTCCTCGGGCCGTTGCTCATGGGGGACGGCATCCATCTGGTCAAGGGCTACTACCGCCGGCCGCTGAGCGGGTCGACCGAAGCACACGGTGGTGGGCGCGTGACCGAACTGGTGGCCAGACCGCTGTTGGCCGCGCTGCGTCCCGAGCTCGGAAGGGTCATCCAGCCGCTGGGCGGGGAGTACGCGGGCACCCGCGAACTGCTGTCCTCGGTGCCCTTCGCGCCCGGGTACGGCGTGGAGATCGGTCTGCTGATGGACACGTACGACCGGTTGGGCATGGACGCGATCGGGCAGGTGAACCTCGGAGTCCGGCGTCACCGCAACCGGCCGCTCGTGGAGCTGGGGGCCATGAGCCGTCAGATCGTCGGAACCATGCTGGCGCGCGCCGGCATCGCCGACTCAGGAGCCGGTCTCACGCAGTTCGTCCTCGACGGGGAGACCTTCGTGCCCTCGATCACCGACGTCTCGCTGGCCGACCGGCCGCCCATGCGCACGGTGCGGCCGTGGGCGGGCAAGTCGGGAGTCGAGAAGTCGGGGGGCTGAGAAGTCGGGGGGCTGAGAAGTCGGGGGGCTGAGAAGTCCAGGTCGGCAGAGGCGCACCACCGCCGCGGATCCTGTCGCCTCGTCGTGACAGGATCCGTGTCATGGTGACGATCCTGCTGTACGTCGTCGTGATCGCGGTCGTGGCCGCGGCCCTGTTCCTCCTCGCGTCCGTCGTCTTCGGCCGTGGGGAGGAGATGGAACCGTTGCCGGAGGGGACCACGGCCACCGCGCTGCCCGCTCGTGGCATCTCCGGGCGCGACGTGCGCGCGCTGCGATTCTCCCTCACGCTGCGCGGGTACGACGCCCGCGAGGTCGACTGGGCCCTCGATCGACTCGCGGTCGAGATCGACAGCTTGCGGCTACGCCTGCGCGAGGCCGAGCCGTCGGAAGCCGTCGTGGAGGACGCGCCCGGTGACGACGTCTGAGTCCGGTCTCCGGATCGGTTCGGACGGACGGGCCCGCTGCCTCTGGGCCGGTGACCCGACGACCGATCCGCTGTACGCCCGGTACCACGACGAGGAATGGGGCGTCATCGTCCACGGTCGCGACGCCCTCTACGAGCGGATCACCCTCGAGGCGTTCCAGTCGGGACTCTCGTGGATCACCATTCTGCGCAAGCGCGACGCCTTTAGAGCGGCGTTCGCGCACTTCGATCCGACCGTCGTCGCGCGGTGGGGAGACGACGACGTCGAACGCCTCATGGGTGACGCGGGGATCGTCCGCAACCGCGCGAAAATCGTTGCGGCGGTGCGTAATGCGCGGGCCATCGTCGATCAGGACCTCGATCTCGACGCGCTCCTGTGGTCGTTCGCACCGCCGCGCCGCGGTCGCCCCACGAGCCTGCAGGACGTTCCCGCGGTGACACCCGAGTCCACCGCTCTCGCGCGCACTCTCAAGAAGTCCGGCTTCGCGTTCGTCGGCCCCACCACGGCGTACGCGCTGATGCAGGCGACCGGAATGGTCGACGATCACCTCGCCGGATGCTGGGTTCCCGCGCGCTAGTACACACCCGTGTCCCGCTCGTTCGAGGGTGTCCGTTGCCCACGGATCCGGAGGATAGGGAACAATAAGTGCACGAGCCTCGTCGGACCCCGGCGAGGCGCGACCGAATTGATGCAGCGCGCGATGCAGGGCAGCGCAGATCTGGAGGGAGCAGAGAATGGCGGCCATGAAGCCCCGGACCGGGGACGGTCCGCTCGAGGCGACCAAAGAGGGACGAGGAATCGTCATGAGGGTTCCACTCGAAGGCGGAGGACGCTTGGTCGTCGAACTGACTCCCGACGAGGCAGCCGCTCTGGGCGACGAGCTCAAGGGCGTCACCAGCTGACACCACACCTGTCATCACCGTGAGAACAGCCCCACCGGCCGACCCTGACCGGTGGGGCTGTTCTCGTCCCGACCGAACGAGCGACCCACCACGACGAGCGGAGGAACCGTGAACGACGATGCGGTGGCCCTGCTCGCGTGCCCACACTGCGGGTCGGACCTCGAGGCCGACGATCCGGACTCGGGATCTGCCGCGCTGCTGTGCGACCGCGGGCACACGTTCGACGTCGCGCGCCAGGGATACGTCAGCCTGCTCTCCGGGTCCGGCGGCAAGATCGTCGGCGACTCCACCGAGATGGTCGCTGCGCGCGCCGAGTTCCTCGACCGCGGGCACTACGACCCGCTGATGGACGCCGTGGCCGACGCCGTGGGGGACCGGCGCCGCGTGCTCGACGTCGGAGTGGGCACCGGGCACTACCTCGCCCGCGTGCTGGACGCGGGCGTCCCCGATGCCGTCGGCGTCGGTCTCGACGTGTCCAAGGCGGCTGCGCGCCGCGCCGCACGATCGCACCCTCGGGCCTCCGCGGTGGTCGCCGACGTCTGGCAGAGCATCCCGGTCCGCTCCGGCGTGATCGACGCGGCCCTGTCGGTGTTCTCGCCGCGCAACGCCGAGGAACTCGCGCGCGTGCTCGCACCGGCCGGGGTGCTGGTGGTGCTCACCCCCACCGAGCGCCATCTCGTCGAGTTGGTCGACGATCTGGGTCTCGTCCGGGTGGACGAGAACAAGACGCAGAGGTTGGGCGACACGCTCGGCGGCCGGTTCGAGCGGGTGCGCCGGGTCCCGATCACCTACTCGACCACGCTCTCGCGGGACGAGATCGTCGACGTCGTGAGCATGGGGCCGTCGGCGCGCCACATCCCGGCGGCGGATCTGCGCGCGCGGGTCGACGAGATGCCGCCCGCGCGCGAGGTCACCGTGTCGGTGACCCTCGGTGTCTACGCGCGGGCCGCGGCGTAGACCTCCATCGTCTGCTGCGCGATCGACTCCCAGGAGAACTCGGCGACGGCGCGCTCGCGACCGGCGACACCCTGCCGCGCTGCTCGACTCTCGTCGGCGACGAGGTCGTTGACCGCGGCGGCCAGGTCCGCCTCGAACGTGGCGGTGTCCGCGGCGTCGTAGTGCACGAGAGCCCCGGTACGGCCGTCGGCCACGACCTCGGGGATGCCGCCCACGTCGGACGCGACGACGGCCGTCTCGCAGGCCATCGCCTCCAGGTTGACGATGCCGAGGGGCTCGTACACCGACGGGCACACGAACACGGCGGCCGCCGAGAGGATCTGGCGGATTTGCTCGGTCGGCAGCATCTCGCGGACCCAGAACACGTTGCCGCGGCTCTCGGACAGGGCGGTGACGGCGCGCTCGGTCTCGACCGCGATCTCCGGGGTGTCGGGCGCACCCGCGCACAGCACCAGCTGAATGGACGGATCGAACGAGTGGGCCGCGGCGATGAGGTGCCCCACGCCCTTCTGCCGGGTGATGCGGCCGACGAACGCGACGATGGGGGCGTCGGTGCGCACGCCGATCGCCTCGAGCGCGGACGGCGCGCCGTCCGCGGGGCCGCCGGCGTGCCACACCTCGGTGTCGATGCCGTTGCGCACCACGTGAACTCGGTCCGGATCGATGCGTGGGTAGCAGTCCAGCACGTCGGCCTTCATGCCGTCGCTGACCGCGACGACGGCGTCGGCGTACTCCATGGCGTTGCGCTCGGACCACGACGAGATGCGGTAGCCGCCGCCCAGCTGCTCGGCCTTCCAGGGGCGGCGCGGTTCCAGCGAGTGCGCGGTGAGCACGTGCGGGATCCCGTACAGCTCGGCCGCGAGGTGGCCGGCGAGGCCGGTGTACCAGGTGTGCGAGTGCACCACGTCGGCGCCGCCGGCGGCGTTCGCCATCCGCAGTCCCGTGGAGAGCGTGGTCAAGGCCGGGTTCGCGTCGACCAGGGCCGGGTCCGGCGAGTGCACGACGGCGGTCTCGCGCGGCGCGCCGATGCAGTGCACGTCGACCTCGCACAGTGCGCGGAGACGGTCGACCAGCTGCGTCACGTGAACGCCCGCGCCGCCGTAGATCTCGGGGGGATATTCCTTCGTCATCATCGCCACTCGCATGAGAGGAACGTAACGCGTCGGTGTGCATTCGGCCTATACGTAGCGATTGCTCGTCACAACCGGATAGGTTGGCTGTTGTGAGGACCCAGCCGCATGTACTCGGAATCGTGCTCGCCGGAGGTGAGGGCAAACGCCTGTATCCGATGACAGCCGATCGCGCGAAGCCCGCGGTCCCGTTCGGTGGTGCGTACCGCCTGATCGACTTCGTGCTGAGCAATCTCGTCAACGCCGGCTATCTGCGGTTGTGCGTTCTGACCCAGTACAAGTCGCACTCGCTCGACCGGCACATCTCCCAGACCTGGCGGCTGTCGGGTTTCGCGGGTGAGTACATCACCCCCGTGCCCGCGCAGCAGCGGCTCGGGCCCCGCTGGTACACCGGCAGTGCCGACGCCATCTTCCAGTCCATGAACCTCGTGTACGACGAGGATCCCGAGTACATCGTCGTGTTCGGTGCGGACCACGTGTACCGCATGGACCCCGAGCAGATGGTGCAGCAGCACATCGATTCCGGTGCCGGTGTCACGGTGGCCGGCATCCGCGTACCGCGCGCCGAGGCAACGGCATTCGGCTGCATCGACAGCGACGCCTCGGGCAACATCACCGAGTTCCTCGAGAAGCCGTCGGACCCGCCCGGAACGCCGGACGACCCCACCATGACGTTCGCGTCGATGGGCAACTACGTCTTCACCACCAAGGTGCTCGTCGATGCCATCCGTGCCGACGCCGAGGACTCGGATTCCGATCACGACATGGGCGGCAACATCATTCCCGCGCTCGTCGCGGCCGGGAAGGCATCGGTCTACGACTTCAAGGACAACGTCGTCCCGGGTGCGACCGAGCGGGACAAGGGCTACTGGCGCGACGTCGGCACCCTGGACGCATTCTACGACGCGCACATGGACCTGGTGTCGGTCCACCCGATCTTCAACCTCTACAACAAGCGGTGGCCGATCCGCGGCGCCGCGGACAACCTGCCGCCCGCCAAGTTCGTGCAGGGCGGTCTGGCTCAGGAGTCGATCGTCGGAGCGGGATCGATCCTGTCCGGCGCGACGGTGCGCAACTCGGTGCTGAGCTCGTCGGTGATCATCGACGCGGGCGCCACCGTGGAGGGCAGCGTCATCATGCCCGGAGTGCGCATCGGTCGTAATGCGGTCGTCCGCAACGCCATCCTGGACAAGAACGTGGTGGTGAACGACGGCGAGATCATCGGCGTCGACCGCGAGCGGGACAGCGAGCGGTTCAACGTGAGCGCCAACGGCGTGGTCGCCGTCGGCAAGGGTGTCTGGATCTAGGTCACTCCGGCACGCGCGAGGCGCACAGCAGGCCGTCGCCGAGGGGAAGGACGACCGCTGTCAGGCTGTCGTTCTCCGCGATGGCGCGGGCGGCCGCGCGGACGGCGACGGTGGCCTCGTCGCGTGACGAGGCGTCCGCGACGCGTCCACCCAGCAACGCGTTGTGCAGGATCAGGGCGCCACCGGGGCGGAGCATCCGTACGCCCTCCGTCACGAATCCGACGTGGTCCCGCGGCGTCGCGTCGACGAACACCAGGTCGTAGGACGCGTCGGCCAGGCGGGGGAGCACGTCGAGGGCGCGGCCGTTGATCAACCGGGTCCGCGATGCCCCGATGCCGCCGGAACGGAACGCCTCCTTGGCGGCGCGCTGATGCTCCGGTTCGGTGTCGATGGTGGTGAGGACCCCGTCGGGCCGCATCCCGTCCAGCAGCCACAGCCCGCTGACGCCGGCGCCGGTTCCGACCTCCACCACCGTGCGCGCTCCGGACAACTGCGCGACCATGCTGAGCACGGCACCGACGGACGCCGGTATCGGCGCGGCGCCCAGATCCACGGCGCGCTCGCGCGCGGCCTGCAGGATCTCGTCCTCCACGACGGAGGCTTCGGCGTAGTGCAGCATCTTGGCGGCGTCGGCAGTCACGAAGGGACCCTAACCCGCCCACGAACTCCTCGCGTCCAGACTCTCAGCCCACACTCAGCCTTCTCACACGGGTCGCACACCTGCCCGCGACATAGTTTCCCTACGCGGGTTCGTCGGATCGTCCTCACGCTTCGGTCGCGCCGAACACGGGTAACACCACATCGCACGTCGACACCACGCCGCGATGATCGCCCGAGTAGGAGGATTGAACGATCCACATGATCACCAGCCCGCGCGAACACGCTGCCCTCACGTCCCCGACCTCCCGCCCCGCCGCCGAGTCCGAACAGACCGTCGACGGTCCCGAGGAGCTGTCCGGCACCGCGGTGTTCGACGCGACCGGAGACGCGACGTCGATGCCGTCCTGGGACGAACTCGTCCGCGAGCACGGTGACCGCGTCTACCGCCTCGCCTACCGGCTGTCCGGCAACGCGCAGGATGCCGAGGACCTCACGCAGGACACCTTCATCCGCGTGTTCCGCTCGCTGCAGAACTACCAGCCCGGCACCTTCGAGGGCTGGCTGCACCGCATCACGACGAACCTGTTCCTGGACATGGTGCGTCGCCGCAACCGCATCCGCATGGAGGCGCTGCCGGAGGACTACGACCGGGTGCCGTCCGACACCCCCGATCCCGAGCAGATCTACCACGACGCCCGGCTCGACCCGGATCTGCAGGCGGCGCTCGACTCGCTCGCTCCCGAGTTCCGTGCAGCCATCGTGCTGTGCGACATCGAGGGTCTGTCCTACGAGGAGATCGGCGCGACCCTGGGGGTCAAGCTCGGCACCGTCCGTAGCCGTATCCACCGTGGCCGCCAGGCGCTGCGCGACCACCTCGCCGCCAGTCGGCGCACCCGCGAGTCGCTGACCTCGGCCGAGTAGCCGCCGGCGCGAGTACCGTTCTGTGGGGAACGGATGCGGACCGGGAACTTCCGGCCGGTGCCGTGCGTTTCACCCCGGGACGATCCGCACATCGGCACGGCATGGAGTGGAGGCAGCATGACTCGGTTTCGTGATCCTCGGCAGTTCAGCCCCACCGACCACCTCGCCAGTGAGGCGGTGGCCGCCTACGTCGACGGCGAACTGCGCATGAACGCCTACCTGCGCGCCGCGCGGCACGTGTCGGAATGCGCTTCCTGTGCCGACGAGGTCCAGGCGCAGCAACAGGCCCGTGTCGCCCTCCAGGGCTCGCCGGAGATGTCCATGCCGTCCTCACTCCTGGGTCTCCTGCACCAGATCCCGCACTGCACGTCTCCCGAGCCCGGCCGATCCGAACCCGGCATCGGCTCCGGCCTGCGTCATGGCCTGGGGTCGGTCGTCGGGTCACGTTTCCGGCGCCGGTAGCGTGCAGAGGTGACTCCAGCCGACGAGTACCGACCGGACCCCACGGCTTCTTCGGCGGACGGGGGAGCACCCGACGACGATGCGCCGCGGCTTCCTCCGCGTCCGCTCTACCGGCCCACCATCGACGCGCACGTGGTGCGGGCGTTCGGTCGCCCCCACGGCATCCGCGATTCCTTCGGTGATGCGCAGACCCGACGACGGGACAGTTCGTCGATCCGCGTCGCGGCGCCCGATCCCGTCCTCACCGAGGCCTTCGGTCGGCCGCCCGGTGTCACCGAATCCCTGGTGCGCGAGCCCGAGGCTCCCGAGGTCGAGCAGGAACCCGAACCTCAGAACCCGTGGCGCGTGCCCTCGTCGGCTGTCACGACGGTCTCGCCCGCGCTCGACGAACCGGAACCCGCGCCGCTGACGCCCGGCACGAGACTGGGTGCGCGGGAAGTACTGTTCGGCCGCCGAGTCTCCGCCGGCGCTCTCGCCTCGCTCGCGGGCGTCGCACTGGTCATCGGTCTGCTCGGCGGCGTCGTCGGTAGTGTCGCGGCCGATCTGGGCGGCTCGCTGACCAGCTCGCGCGTGACCCTGGAACAGGGCGGCAGCGAACTCCCGCAGGGCCAGGTGGCCAGGGTCGCCGAGGCCGTCCTGCCGTCCGTGGTGTCGGTCCAGGAGACGTTCGGCGGCAACGCCGGTACCGGCTCGGGAGTCGTCATCGACGGAGCCGGCTACATCGTCACCAACAACCACGTCATCTCGATGGCTGCGACCAACCCGGGCGCGACGCTCAACGTGACGTTCTCCGACGGCACCAAGGTGCCCGCGCAGATCGTCGGCCGTGACACCAAAACCGATCTGGCCGTTCTGAAGACGGACGTCGCGGACCTCAGCGTCGCCCGACTGGGCCGCTCGTCGGACGTGGCGGTCGGCGACGACGTCGTCGCCGTCGGATCTCCACTGGGACTGAGCAAGACGGTCACCCGCGGCATCGTCAGTGCGCTCGATCGTCCCGTGCGACTGTCCGGGGAGGGCACGGACACCGACGCCGTCATCGACGCGGTCCAGACCGACGCGGCGATCAACCCCGGTAACTCCGGCGGTCCCCTGATCGACGCCGAGGGTCGCGTCATCGGCATCAACTCCGCGATCCGCAGTGAGAGCGGGGGATCGGTGGGTTTGGGCTTCGCCATCCCCATCGACGACGTCACCGAGGTCGCGCAGTCCCTCATCCGGACCGGCGCGATGAATCATCCCGACATCGGCGTCAACGCGCGGTCCGTCGTCAACGACGCGCTCAGCGGTGCGCAGATCGCCAACGTCACCGCCGGTGGCCCCGCTCAGCAGGCGGGTATCGCGGAGGGCGACGTGATCGTCCGCGTCGGCGACCGCACCGTCTCCGGTGCCGACGAGCTGACGGTCGCCGTCCAGGAGCAGGAGATCGGTACGCCGGTGCAGGTGCAACTCGTCCGCTCGGGGCGGACCGTCGACGTGACGGTCACTCCGGTGTCGGATGCGTAAGGTGTAGACGTGTTCTCGAACATCGGCTGGGGCGAGATGATGGTTCTTCTCGTCGCCGCACTCGTCATCCTCGGTCCCGAGCGTCTGCCCGGGGCCATCACGTGGACCACCCGGTCGCTCCGGCAGGTCCGTGACTATGCCAGTGGGGCCAGCCAACAACTCAAGGACGAGCTGGGGACGGACTTCGACGATCTTCGCAAGCCCCTGGCCGACCTGAACCAACTCCGCGGCATGACCCCGCGCGCGGTCATCACCAAGCACCTGCTCGACGGCGACGACTCGATCTTCACCGGGAAGTTCGACGAGAAGCCGCAGTCCGGGACACAGTCGTCGACCCCGCAGTCCGGGACGCCGAACATGACGAAGTCCAGCGGGTCGGCGCCGTTGCCGACCGGGGACCGTCCCCCGATCGACCCCGACGCGACCTAGGTCCTTCCGGCCGTCAGAGGTGCCGGGTGGTGTCGATACCCAGGCTCATGCCCGCGAGGCCGCGACTACGGACCGACAGCTTCTCGGCCACCTCGATCATGGCCTTGGCCGCGGGCGACTCCGGATCGCTGAGCACGATCGGAACGCCCGAGTCGCCGCCCTCGCGCACCGCGGTGTCGAGCGGGATCTGGCCCAGCAGCGGGACCTTCGCGCCGACCGCGGTGGTGAGTCGCTCCGACACGGCCTGGCCGCCGCCGGAACCGAAGATGTCCATCCGCGATCCGTCGGGCAGCTCGAGCCACGACATGTTCTCCACCACCCCGACGACTCGCTGACGCGTCTGCAGGGCGATGGCGCCGGCACGTTCCGCGACCTCGGCCGCGGCCTGCTGCGGGGTGGTCACGACGAGGATCTCGGCGCCGGGGATCAGCTGGGCCACCGAGATGGCGACGTCGCCGGTGCCCGGCGGTAGGTCCAGCAGAAGAATGTCCAGGTCGCCCCAGAACACGTCGGCGAGGAACTGCTGCAGGGCGCGGTGCAGCATGGGACCGCGCCAGACGACGGGCGTGTTGCCCTGCGTGAACTGCGCGATCGAGATCATCTTCACGTCGTGCGCCACGGGCGGCATGATCATGCGCTCGACCTGTGTGGGGCGAGCGTCGGTACCGAGCATGCGGGGCACCGAGTGGCCGTAGATGTCGGCGTCGAGGACGCCCACCGACAGTCCCTTGGCGGCCATCGCGGCGGCCAGGTTGACGGTGACGGACGACTTGCCGACACCGCCCTTCCCCGACGCCACCGCGTACACGCGGGTGAGGGAGCCGGGCTGAGCGAACGGGATGACCGGCTCGGCGGAATCTCCCCGCAACGACTTGCGCAGTTCGGTGCGCTGCTCGTCGTTCATGACGTCGAGCTCCACGCGGATCTCACCGACACCGGCGACGTCGGCCACTGCCTTGCGTACCCGGTCGGAGATCTCCGTCTTCATCGGGCACCCGGCGGTGGTCAGATAGATGCCGACGTCCACGGATCCGTCGTTACCGAGCGCGACACTCTTGACCATGCCGAGTTCGGTGATGGGCTTGCGAATCTCGGGATCGTTCACGCGCGCGAGGGCGCTGCGAACGTCCGATTCGGTGGCTACGGGCATCTCTCCATGGTATGCGGTACCGCGTCAGTGAATTCGGGGCAGGTCCGCTTCGGAGGGGGCGATGCCGGTGGAGTAGGCGACCGACCACGCGACCACGTTGGCCACGTAGGCCATCGAGTTGTTGTAGCGCAGGATCGCCTGTGTGGCCTGGATCGGATCCGCCATGTTCAGGCCGCCGTCGCACAGATACTTCCCGGTGGTGGCGGCGCTGTCGAACAGGTTCTGCGGGTCGGCCCTGCCGTCCCCGTTCCCGTCCGTGGCGTAGTGCTTCCACGTCGCCGGCAGGAACTGCATCGGCCCCACGGCGCGGTCGTACGTGGCGTTGCCGTCGAGCTCGCCGCCGTCGGTGTCCATGATCACGTTGTTGCCGGCGAGGCTGCCGTCCAGGACCGGTCCGAGGATCGGTTCGAACAGCGTTCCGTCGGCACCCGCCTTGCCGTCGTTCGCGTGGGTGGACTCGACCCGGCCGATACCGGCGAGGAGGGCCCAGTTCATCGAGCAACCGGGGGTGGTCTGCGCCAGGAGGGTCTCGGCGCTCTTGTAGGCGGCGACGTTGATGCCCGGGACGCCGAGCGGGCCGGCCGCGAGGGACTCGGGCAGCGCGGGGGCGGGAGCGGGCTCCGGCGCCGGCGGTGCCACGGGCTCGGGCGCGGACTGCGTGGTGGGTGCGGGCGCGACGTCCACCGCCGGGGCCACGTCGGTGGGCTCGAGGGCGGACTCGCTGGCCGTGGTGTGCGTGCGGAGGAACGGGATGTCGGCGCTGGCGCCGTAGCCACTGGCCACGGTGATCGCTCCCGCGGGGATCAGACCGGTCAGCGCGATGACCGTGTTCCGTCGCAGAGTGGAAGACGATCGTTTGCGGTGCCGACCCACGGATACACAACCTCCTCGCCCCCGCGAGACTCGTGATCCGCGACGACTGTTCCCGCCCCGTTCCGGGGCGCTTCCGACCTTTGCTGTCGGAGCGAGGCTACCTGATCCGTTGCCGATCCGTTACCGGCCCGTGATGTGAGCCACGACCGGTCACGGTGTCGTGACGGACGTGTCCTGCTCAGGTGGGGCGGGTGGTGCCACTGGTGCAGGAGGGCACAGGAGACACGGGATCGTGGGGAGCTCGATGACCGGGAGCGGCGGCAGTCCGGGGATGCCGAACGCCGGCGGTGGTGTCACCGGAGTGAGCGAGGTGTCCGGCATCGCGGTGGTCGTGGCGGTGGTCGTCGGGGCCGCGGTCGTGGGATCCGTGACCTCGCCGCCCGCGGCGGCCGCCGCGGCGACGGCCAGCGCGTCCGCGGGGGAGGGCGCCGCCTCGCCGATCCGTCCGACGACAGGGGTGCCGCCGCCGGAGTACGCGGCGGACCAGGCCAGCACGTTGGCGGTGTACGCGGCGGAGTTGTTGTATCGCATGACGGCGGTGGTCGCCTGCGCCGGATTCGTCATGTCCAGGCCGCCCGAGCACAGGTACTTGCCCGCGGCGAGAGCCGCGTCGAAGACGTTGTTCGGATCGCTCCGACCGTCGCCGTTGCCGTCCGAGGCGTAGCCGGCCCAGGTGGCGGGGATGAACTGCATCGGCCCGACCGCACGGTCGTGCCCCGCGTCCCCGTCGAGCGCGCCGCCGTCGGTGTCGGTGATGACCGCGTCCGCGGCCGATCGACCGTCGAGCACCGGGCCCAGCACGGACGTGATCGTGGTGCCGGCGGCATCGGTGCGGCCGCCGCCCGCGTGGCCGGACTCGATGCGCCCGATGGCGGCGAGCAGGTGCCACGGCAGGTGACAGCCCGGTGTCGAGGTGGCGAGCTGGGCCTCGGCGGAGCGGTAGGCCTGCAGGACGAGTTCGGGAATGCCGAGTGCGCCGACGAGCACGGCGGACAGCGGCGCCGCAGCAGCGGCCGGGGCGCCCGCGGGCGCGGCGACGGCTGGTTTCGGGGACCGGAACGCGACCGGTTGCCGATCGGCGGGCTCGACCAGGCCGACTGCGCGCTCCCGTGGTGGGAGTGTGGGCGCCGCAACCGATTCGGCGGCCGCCATCGCGACGGAACCGTGCGCGGAACTCGGCGTCACCGAGCCGGCGGCCAGCGTGACCGCGCTGAGAAGAAGAATCGAGGCACTCAGTGCACCTCCGAGTCGAGAGTCTCGACCGACGCGCATACGACAAACCCCCACGAACACTCGGCTGCGCACTCACCGAGACCCGACGCGCAGTGTGACCGAGGTTACCGTCGCGTGTCCTCGCTGTGGTCGAAACGAGTTGTTTCCTCGACGGAAGGGGCGGCGGCGAACGAGGTGGAGTCCTCGTCGACCGACTTCTTGCGAGACTTCTTGCGCGCCTTCTGTTCCTCGGCCGCCGCCTGCGCGGGATCGAGCAGCGCCGCGCGCAGGTCGTCGAGTTCGCGGCGGAGGTAGTCGCGCGTGGCGACCTCGCCGACCGCGATCCGGAGCGCAGCGAGCTCACGAGCGAGGAACTCGGTGTCCGCCTTGGTCTGCGCGGCGCGCGAGCGATCCTCCTCGAGCGACACCCGGTCGCGGTCGTCCTGCCGGTTCTGAGCGAGCAGGATCAACGGGGCCGCGTAGGCGGCCTGCGTCGAGAACGCCAGATTGAGCAGGATGAAGGGGTAGGGGTCCCACTGCAGGCTCACCGCGAAGACGTTGAGCAGGATCCACACAATGACGATCCCCGTCTGGATCGCCAGGTATCGCCCCGTACCGAGGAATCGCGCGACGTTCTCGCCGGTCCGGCCGACCGAGTCGACGTCGATGTCGAGCTTGAACCGTCGGGATCCGCGTGGAGTGTCGAGGCGCTGTCTGGCGGTCGCCGCCGACTTCTCACTCATGTCCCACGTGCTCCTGTTCGCGCCAGTCGTCGGGAAGAAGGTGGTCCAGGACGTCGTCCACGGTCACGGCGCCGATGAGATGCTCCTCGGCGTCCACGACCGGTCCGCAGACCAGGTTGTACGCCGCGAAGTATCGCGTGACGGCGGCGAGACTGTCGTCCGGGGAGAGCGTCGACAGTGTCGTGTCGATCACGCCGCCGACCAGACTGGCCGGCGGTTCGCGCAGCAACTGTTGGAGATGCACGCAGCCGAGGTAGCGGCCCGTGGGTGTGGCCGTCGGCGGTCGCACGACGAAGACCAGCGACGCGAGGGCGGGCGTGAGGTCGGGGTTGCGCGCACGAGCGAGCGCCTCGGCGACCGTCGCGGACGCGCTCAGCACCACCGGTTCCGGTGTCATCAGACCACCCGCCGTGTCGGGGGAGTGCTCGAGGAGACGTCGCACCGGCTCGGAGTCCTGCGGATCCATCAGGCGCAGCAGCGATTCGGCCTCCGGCTCCGGCAACTCGCCGAGCAGGTCGGCTGCGTCGTCGGGGTCCATGGCCTCGAGCACGTCGGCGGCACGGGCGGGGGCGAGCGCCTGCACCAGGTCGATCTGATCGTCGTCGGGCATCTCCTGGATGACGTCCGCGAGGCGCTGGTCGTCCAGGGCGAAGGCGACCTCGAGTCGCCGCTTCTCCGGGAGGTCGCGGATCGCGTCGGCCACGTCGGCGGGCCGGAGTCCCTCGAACTGGGCGAGAAGCTGTGACACACCCTGACCCGGCAGGGACAGATCGGACCAGGTGAGGCCCTGCACGTTCTGCCAGTCGAGCACGTGGATGCTGCCGCGGCGACCCAGCCGGGTGCGGTGGGGGCGCACGGCGACGCGCGCGATGACCCAGTCCCGCGTGCGGGTCTGCTCGATACCGAGGTCGACGACGACGCAGTCCACGCCGTGCAGGTCCTCGGCGTCCGGATCGTCGGTCCGGACCCGCGAGTCCAGGACCTGGGCCAGGGCCAGCACCTCGCCCGGTCGCTGGACGAAGCGGCGCATACTGACGTTGCCGGTGGTCAGCGTCACCGACGTCGGTTCGACGGCCGTCACGCGCAGCATCGGAACGAAGATCTTGCGCCTCGTGGCCAGATCGACCACGAGGCCGAGGACGCGGGGTTGCTGGCGGCCGACGCGCACGGTCACGACGATGTCGCGGACACGGCCGATGCTCTCACCGTCGGGTCCGAGCACCACGAGGCCCGCGAGCCTGGCGGCGAACACCTTGTTCACTGCTGCCATGGGCGCAACAGTAGACGGGGGCCTCGCACGCGGTGCGGGCCGATAGTGTGCCGTGGTGACCACCACAGTGCCGCGCGCCCGCCTCCGACGCTCCGTGCTCGCCGTGCCGGGCAGCAGTCCGAAGATGATGCGCAAGGCTCTGAGCCTGCCCGCCGACGCCGTCTTCCTGGATCTCGAGGACGCGGTCGCGCCGGCCGCCAAGGCGCAGGCACGCATCGACGTCGCCGACGCGCTCGGATGGGACGGGTGGGGCACGCAGCTCCGGCTCGTGCGGGTCAACGACTGGACGACGGAGGCCACGTTCCGCGATGTGCTCGAGGTGGTCGGACGGGCGGGTGCCCACCTCGACGCCCTCGTCCTGCCCAAGGTGCGCTCGGCCGGTGAGGTGCAGGCGCTCGATCTGCTTCTGACACAACTCGAACGCGAGTCGGACCTGCCCGTCGGCCGCATCGGGATCGAGCCGCAGATCGAGGACGCCGTGGGTCTGCTCCACATCGACGCCGTCGCGACGGCCTCGCCGCGGGTGCAGACCCTGGTGTTCGGGCCGGGTGACTTCATGGCCGACGTCGGCATGCGCACCCTCACGGTGGGGGAGCAGCCGCCCGGCTACGAGCGCGGCGACGCCTACCACCACGTGCTGATGACGATCTTGCTGTCGGCCCGGGCCCACGGGCTCCAGGCCATCGACGGACCCTGGGTGCAGGTCCGCGACACCGACGGGTTCACCCGCGCCGCCCGGCATTCCGCGGCTCTGGGCTACGACGGCAAGTGGGTGCTGCACCCCTCGCAGATCGACATCGCCAACGAGACGTTCTCGCCGCGTCAGGCCGACGTCGACCGCGCCCACGACATCGTCGAGACCTACCGTCGGTACCTCTCCGTCGACGGGGGAGCGCGCGGGGCCGTCATGGTGGGGGACGAGATGGTCGACGAGGCGGGTCATCGAATGGCTCGGGCCCTCGTCGAGGCCGCCGACGCGGCCGGCATGGTGCGCAGCGGTGCGCGGCCCGCACCGGACCCCACGACCGACCCGCCAGCAGGCACAATGGAGTCATGACGAACCCCATGTCGCAGTCCGGCCGCCCCGGACAGGGCCTCCCCACCCCGCCGTCGGGCTGGCCCATCGGTTCCTATCCCACCTACGCCGAGGCGCAGCGCGCGGTCGACTACCTCTCCGATCAGGAGTTCTCGGTCCAGGACGTCACCATCGTGGGTGTCGACCTCATGCAGGTCGAGCGTGTCATCGGTCGCCTCACCTGGGCCAAAGTGATTGGCGGCGGCATCATCTCGGGCGCCTGGCTCGGTGTCTTCCTCGGACTCGTTCTCGGAATCATCACGAACACCAACTACCTGAGCGCGCTCCTCGTCGGTGTGCTGGGCGGCATCGTCTTCGGACTGATCTCGGCCACCATTCCCTACGCGGCGACGAAGGGGCAGCGCGACTTCGCGTCGACGATGCAGTTGGTCGCGGGGCGGTACGACGTGCTGTGCGAGCCGAAGACGGCCGAGAAGGCGCGCGATCTGCTGGCGCGTCTCGCCATCTGACCTCTCACCACCGACCCGTCGGTACCGAAAGCATCACGGGATTGCAACAAGCCACCGTTTTCCTCTCAGCTTTCGACTAGGTTCCACTTCGCAGGGAATGCGTGTCCAACGAAGCACACGCTGCGGAGTCGGGCCGACTGTGGCGCCTTCTCTTGCGGCAGAGGAGGCGGTCGTGCCGAAGAGGTACAGGGCGAGGAAACTCGCAGCGACAGGGGCCGCCGCGGTGGTGGCCGGAAGTCTGTTGGCGGGGTGTGGATCCTCCGACGACGGAATCGTGTTGAGCTTCTACACCGCCGCCGATGGCGCGGAGCAGTACGCGGCGGCGGCGCAGGCGTGCACCGAGCAGTCGGGCGGCGCGTACCGGGTGGAGCAGCGCACGCTCCCCAAGAGCGCCAACGATCAGCGCCTGCAGCTCGCTCGCCGTCTGGCGGGCAACGACCGCACGCTCGATCTGATGACACTCGACGTGGTCTGGACCGCCGAGTTCGCCGAAGCCGGTTGGGCACTGCCGGTTCCGGACGATCTCGAGGCGAAGCTGCGTGACGGATCGGTGCTCGAGGGCCCGCTCGCCACCGCCGAGTGGCTCGACCCCGAGACAGAGCAGAAGGACAAGCTGTACGCGGTCCCGCTGAACTCCAACACCCAGTTGCTCTGGTACCGCCCGGACATGGTGCCGAACGGCCAGCCCCCGGCGACGTGGGACGACCTCATCGCCACCGCCGGCGAGAACGCCGCCTCCGGCAAGCCCGCGGCCATCGGTGTGCAGGCGAAGCAGTACGAGGGCTTCATGGTCTGGTTCAACACCCTCCTCGAGAGTGCCGGCGGATCCGTCGTCGGCGAGGACGGCACCACCGTGACACTGAACGACACCCCCGAGCACCGCGCGGCCACCGAGAAGGCGCTCTCGATCATCAAGAGCGTCGCGACCGCTCCCGGCGCCGACCCCTCGGTCTCCCAGAGTGACGAGGGCACAGCACGTCTCGGCGTCGAGGCGGGCACCATGTTCGCCGAGGTGAACTACCCGTTCGTGCTCCCCGGACTCAAGGAGAACGCCGCCGCGGGCGGCGTGTCCTTCCTCGACCTGTCCACCGTTCCCGCCGACCAGCAGGACGCGGCGGTGAACGAGGTGTTCCGCAGCGCGCCGTACCCCTCGGTGAACCCCGGTGAGCCCGCCAAGGTCACCATCGGCGGGTTCAACATCGGTGTCGCCAAGACCACCGAGCATCCCGACGAGGCGTGGGCCGCCGTCGCGTGCCTGACCGATGAGCAGAACCAACGCAACAACGCCGTCGACGGCGGTGTGCCGCCGGTGATCCGCTCGCTCTACGACGATCCCGAGTTCCAGGCCGCCTACCCGGCATGGGAGGGCGTTCTCGGCTCGATCGAGAGTGCCGCGGTCCGACCGGTGTCGCCCGCGTACCAGTCCATCTCGATCCTCCTGACCGACGCGCTCAACCCCCCGCAGGACATCGATCCCGTGGGAGACGTCGACAGGCTCGCCGATCTGGTCCGCCAGGCCGTGAACTCCGAAGGGCTGATCCCATGACCGTCACCGACGAGCCCCGACGCCCGCAGAAGCACGCCAAGGCGGCCGAGGC
Source organism: Rhodococcus sp. NBC_00294 (assembly GCF_036163995.1). Lineage (NCBI taxonomy): Bacteria > Bacillati > Actinomycetota > Actinomycetes > Mycobacteriales > Nocardiaceae > Rhodococcus > Rhodococcus sp. NBC_00294. Next base: position 3,817,273 of record NZ_CP108043.1, on the reverse strand, counting down.
GGTGTCCGAGGGCAAGAAGGCGGAGCGCCGACTGGGGCTCCTGCTGGTCGCTCCCGCCGCGATCCTGATGATCGCCGTCACCGCGTATCCCATCATCTACGCCTTCTGGCTGAGTCTGCAGAAGTACAACCTGGCATTCCCGGACGACAAGGAATTCGTCGGCCTGTCCAACTACGTCTCCGTCCTCACCGACGGCTACTGGTGGACGGCGTTCGCGGTGACCGTGGGCATCACCGTCATCTCGGTGATCATCGAGTTCGTCCTCGGCCTCGCGGTCGCGTTGGTCATGCACCGCACCATCTTCGGGCGCGGCGTCGTTCGCACCGTCGTGCTGATCCCGTACGGCATCGTCACCGTCGCCGCCGCGTACAGCTGGTACTACGCGTGGACACCGCAGACCGGCTACCTGGCCAACCTGCTTCCCGAGGGCAGTGCGCCTCTGACACAGCAGCTTCCGTCGCTCGCCATCGTCGTGCTCGCCGAGGTGTGGAAGACGACGCCGTTCATGGCACTGCTGCTGCTCGCCGGTCTCGCGCTCGTTCCCGACGATCTGCTCAAGGCGGCCCAGGTGGACGGCGCCGGCGCGTGGACCCGACTGATCCGCATCATCATCCCGTTGATGAAGCCGGCCATCCTCGTGGCGCTGCTGTTCCGCACGCTCGACGCGTTCCGCATCTTCGACAACATCTACGTTCTGACGAAGGGCAGCAACAGCACCGGTTCGGTGTCGATCCTCGGGTACGACAACCTCTTCGGGGCGTTCAACCTCGGTATCGGGTCGGCCATCAGCGTGCTGATCTTCTTCTGCGTGGCCATCATCGCCTTCGTCTTCATCAAACTGTTCGGGGCCTCCGCACCCGGCTCCGACGCGGAAGGACGCTGACCCATGGCAGCCACCACGAAGACGAAGGCCGGCTGGTCGATCGTCAACCTTCTCGTCCTGCTGTACGCGTTGATCCCGCTCGTGTGGATCATCAGCCTGTCGTTCAAGCCGGTGGCGAACATCGCCGACGGCAAGTTCATCCCGACGACGTGGACGTTGGACAACTACAAGGGCATCTTCCAGACGTCCCAGTTCACCAGCGCACTGATCAACTCCATCGGCATCGGTCTCATCACCACGCTCATCGCGGTGGTCATCGGCACGATGGCGGCCTACGCCGTCGCTCGTCTCGACTTCCCCGGCAAGAAGCTCCTCGTCGGCGCCGCGCTGCTCATCGCGATGTTCCCCCAGATCTCGCTCGTCACACCGCTGTTCGACATCGAGCGTGCGCTGGGCCTGTTCGACACCTGGCCGGGCCTGATCATCCCGTACATCACGTTCGCGCTCCCGCTCGCCATCTACACGCTGTCGGCGTTCTTCCGTGAGATCCCCTGGGAGCTGGAGAAGGCCGCCAAGATGGACGGTGCCACCCCGGGACAGGCGTTCCGCAAGGTCATCGCACCGCTCGCGGCACCGGGCATCGTCACCGCGGCGATCCTCGTCTTCATCTTCGCGTGGAACGACCTGCTGCTCGCCATCTCGTTGACGGCCACCGAGCGTTCGGTCACGGTGCCGGCAGCGATCTCACAGTTCACCGGTAGTTCGCAGTTCGAGGAACCGACGGGCTCGATCGCGGCTGCGGCCGTGGTCATCACCATCCCGATCATCATCTTCGTCCTGTTCTTCCAACGTCGTATCGTGGCGGGCCTGACGTCCGGCGCAGTGAAGGGATAAGTCCATGGCCGAAATCGTTCTCGACAAAGTGACCAAGCTGTACCCGGACGGTGCCGCGGCGGTGAGCGACGTCGACATCACCATCGCCGACGGCGAGTTCATCATCCTGGTCGGACCCTCCGGCTGCGGAAAGTCCACCACGCTCAACATGATCGCCGGCCTCGAGGACATCTCGAGCGGCGAGCTGCGCATCGCCGGTGAGCGCGTGAACGAGCGGGCACCGAAGGATCGCGACATCGCGATGGTGTTCCAGTCGTACGCGCTCTACCCCCACATGACGGTGCGCGACAACATCGCCTTCCCCCTCACACTCGCCAAGATGAGCAAGGAGGACATCGCGAAGAAGGTCGACGACGCCGCCCGCATCCTCGACCTGGGCCAGCACCTCGACCGCAAGCCGTCCAACCTCTCCGGTGGTCAGCGTCAGCGCGTCGCGATGGGACGCGCGATCGTCCGCAGCCCCAAGGCGTTCCTCATGGACGAGCCGCTGTCGAACCTCGACGCCAAGCTGCGCGTGCAGATGCGGACCGAGATCGCCCAGCTGCAGAAGCGTCTCGAGACCACCACGGTGTACGTGACGCACGACCAGACCGAGGCCATGACGCTCGGCGACCGCGTCGTCGTGCTCCGCGGCGGACTGGTGCAGCAGATCGGCTCGCCGCAGGAGCTCTACGATCACCCTCGAAACCTGTTCGTGGCGGGCTTCATCGGGTCGCCGTCCATGAATTTCGTGTCGGGTCGTCTGACGGACGGCGGGGTCACCACCTCGCTCGGCGAGATCCGGTTGAGCGACGAGGCGCGGCAGAAGATCGCCTCGAAGAACGCGAAGGGGGACGTCGTCGTCGGCATCCGCCCCGAGCATCTCGAGGACGCCTCGCTCGTCGAGTCGTACCAGAAGATCAACGGCAGCACGTTCTCGGCGCGAGTCGAGGTGCTGGAGTCGATGGGGTCGGACAAGTACATCTACTTCTCCGCCGAGGGCCCCAAGGTCACCTCGCGCGAACTCGACGAGCTGGCCGCGGACTCCGGCACGGACGGCGGCCAGTTGGTCGCTCGACTCTCGGCCGAGTCCGCCGCTCGCATGGGTGAGTCCATCGAGCTGTGGTTCGACCAGAAGCGCGTGTCGGTGTTCGACGTCGAGTCGGGTGCCAACCTGACGCTCTGACCGCTCGAACGCGACGACGGCCCCCACCGCACGGTGGGGGCCGTCGCCGTCTCGGTCGGCGCCCGTCTCAGTTCGGGGCGGCCTCCTTGAGCTGCGCGATGATCTCGTCGTTCCAGATGTGACTGCGCACCAGGCGGTAACGCTCGCGCGCCACCCACATGTAGGCCTCGGCGTCGGTGTGGCGGGTCAACATGCCCCCGACGGACCGCACCATCCGGACGACCGGCAGGAACTCCTCACCGAACCAGCGGCGGGCGACGGTGCGCCGGTCGACGAACTCGCCGAGCTCCTGCATCAGCCGGAAACCCCAGGCCTCCACCGCATCCGAGAGTTCGGCGTACTGCCACGGATCCGTGAACTCGATCGCCTCGCGCGACTTCCCGGTGAGGGGGACACGGCTGAGGAAGATGCGCCGGTGATCCTTCACGAGGAGATCGCCCCTCGTGGAGATGCCGTCGGGGGAGATGCGGGTGATGATCTCGGTGACGTAGGCCTCGATGGTGAGACTGTGCATCGCGCAGGCGATGGACACGCGATGGTGCCCGTCGATGACGAAGTGCATGCCGCCGACGCGATACACCTCGATGGGCGGCATCGGTTCGCCGCGGCGCCAGGCGGTGGCGAGGCGCTGCCAGCGTTCGCGTGTCCGCGTCGACGTCGGGCGGAAGTACCGGTCGAAGTCGCGGGTGCGATCCACGCTGCCCACGATCGAGTCGACCCGGATGACCTCGAGTCCGACGCGGCGCTCCCGCACCTTGCCCAGGGCGGCGACCACCTCGTCGAACGGCAGGATCGTGTTGATGTCGTCCGGTTGACGGCGCAGCCAGCCGACCAACCGCGCCACGTCCGCGCGCCGGCGCTGGCGGGAGAAGTCGTTCTGCGCGTCGGCAGCGGGGAATCCGGTGTCACGAGCCATGACGTCGCCTCTCGATGATGGGCGCGGTGTCGCCGCCCGGGGTGATGTCGATCAGGGCGTAGCCGACGGTGTTGATCACCGTGGCTCCGTGCAGCTGTCGGTCGGCCGGCCTCGTGCCGTGCGGGTGGATGTGTCCGTGGACGAGGAGCTGAGGCCGCAACCGTTCGGTGAGCGGATCGAGACACCGGAAACCGCGGTGTGGTGCGTCCTCGGCGTCGCCGACACCGAACGGTGGGCTGTGGGTCAGCAGGACGTCGACCCCGTGTGCGTCGGCTCCGCGTCGCAGCAGCGGGTGCCAGGTGTGGGTCCGTAGCAGGGAGCCGGCGCGCCGCTTCTGCTGCCGTTCCGTCCACTGGTTGGGTCCGTCGCGGTAGCGGATGGACCCGCCCAGCCCCGCGATCCGCAGACCGGCGGCGCTGACGATCCGTCGATCGGCGTTGACGGCGCCGTCCGGACCGGGCCAGCTCGACGGCAGCCCGGCACGCATCCAGCCGGCTCGACCGGCCGAGTACCCGGTGAGGTCGGCGTCGTGGTTGCCGGGGACGAAGACGCACGGGGCGTCGGCGGCCTCGGCGAGGTGCTCGAGGTACTCGAACGGCAGGTCGCCCGCACCGAGGACCAGGTCGACGTCGAACGGGAGTGTGCGGGCGTTCCACAGGCCTTCGACCACCTCGTCGGACACGGTCAGCACAGTCACCACACGCAGGACCGTACCGGCACGCCGGTCCCGTCGGAGCCGGTACGGACGTCGTGGGGTTGGATGGACGGTGTGAGTGGGAGCGACGTGACAGCGCAGGTGCGAACCCATCTGCAGACGGTGCTCGGTCAGGACGACCCGTCCAGCGCGTCCGTGACCTTCCTGGGCCTCGAGCCGCTGGAGGTGTTGCTGTTCGCTGCCGACGTCGAGGGAGTCGTGCGGTTCACCACTCTCGGGTGCTCGCGGCATCCGATGGCCGACCCGTCCGACATGGTCACCGACTCGCAGCGAGGCCCGCGCGCCGAGCTGATCCTGGCCCTGCGCGGAGTCGACGAGTCCGTCGCCGAGGTCTGGCGCACGCTCGCCGTCTTCGCCGCGTCGCCCGCGGTGGAGGGCATCGTGCTGGTGCCCGACGCCCTGCTGGACGCCGGCGAGCCTCTCTGGCCCGGCGCTCCGTTCACGGCGGTGCTGCTGACGGCCGAGTCCGGGGTGGCCGACCTCGAGCTGCCCGAACCGTACGATCCGGTGCGGTTCCTGCGGGCAGTCCCGATCACCGGCACCGAGGCCGCGTGGGTGCGCCTGCGCGGAGCCGATGCGTTGCGCGACGCGTGGACCGAGGCGGGCATCGACATCGCCGACCCGCGGCGCTCGGCGGCGTCGCTGCGCCCGCCCACCTGAGCGCTCGCGCACCTGACAGACTGGGCGCGTGCTGATCGATCTCCACACCCATTCCACGTCGTCGGACGGAACCGAGACGCCCACCGAGCTGATCGCCACGGCGACCGCCGCGGGCCTCGACGTGATCGCGTTGACCGACCACGACACCACCCACGGCTGGGACGAGGCCGTGGCCGCGGTGACCGCGACGGCCGGTGCGCCCACCCTCGTCCGTGGCATGGAAATGTCGTGCCAGGGCCGCGGAGCCGACGGTGACCCGGTGACGGTGCATCTGCTCGCGTACCTCTTCGACCCCGGGCACGTCGCCTTCGCCGAGGAGCGCAGCCGGTTACGTGGGGAGCGGGAAGTGCGTCTGCGCAGCATGATCGACCGTATGGCGGCCGACGGCTACGACGTCGACGCCGACACCATCCTCGCCGCGGCAGGTCCGTCGGCGGGCCGCCCGCACCTCGCCCGTGCACTCGTCGCGGCCGGAGTCGTCGAGACCGTGAACGACGCGTTCACCGACCTGCTGCGGACCGGTGGGACGTACTACGTCGAGAAGGCGGACACCCCACTCGACCTCGCCGTCGAGTTGATCGCCGACGCCGGGGGAGTGCCCGTCATCGCCCACGCCCGCGCGCGCACGCGAGGTCGGCTCCTGCACACCGACCACATTCTCGAGCTCGCCGCCGGTGGGCGACTCGGCGGACTCGAGGTCGATCACCCCGACCACAGCCCCGAGGACGCGGACGCCCTGCGCGACATCGCGCGCGAGCACGATCTCGTCGTGACCGGATCCTCCGACTACCACGGCACCAACAAGACGACGCCGATCGCGGCCCGCACCACCGCCGAGGACCAGTTCGACGCGTTGGTGAGCCGGGCGACGGGCGTGCCGCTCGTCGTACCCGGAGGCCGCCGGTGAAGGCGCTCAGCGGATCGATCACCGCGGGTCTCGTCGTCCTCACGGCGCTCGTCATCGCCGCCGCCGTCGTCGGCGGTGATCGGGGATTCCCCGGCCCCGGCACCGCGTCCATCGCGTGGCACGTCGCCGCCGTCGTCGCGGCGCTCCTGCTCCAGCGGATCGCCGACCATCGCTCGCGTGGGGTGTCGTTCCTCGGCTCACTGGGCGTGCTGGTGGTCGCGGGAGCCCTGCTGTGGACGCAATGGTGGGGCTGACGAGACAAGGGTGAGGCTGACCGGCACCTGTTTGCTCCCGAGGAACCGGCGGTGGCACACTGGCTCCACTCGCGATCACCGCCACCCCGTGGTGATCGACCCCGGTCACCGCTCGTCGGTGGCGCGCGAAGTCGGCTCACCCGCCGCGCACGCATCGAGATGTCGCCTGCCCTCGGTTCTCATCCCCCGGGCGCGCATCTCGACTTCCCCTCACGCCTGTGATCCGCACCCTCCGTGCGGACGATGAAGGAGCGCCCAGTGACCGCCGCAACAGATCCGACCGAACACACGACCGGCCTCCGGCCTGCCCGCGACGACCTCACGACCATCACGGACGACGAGATCTTCCTCAGCCACGTGGGCGGCAAGCTGTCCGTCGAGCTCACCGCGCCGCTCGAGACCAAGCGCGACCTCTCCATCGCGTACACCCCCGGGGTGGCCAAGGTGAGCAGTGCGATCGCCGCCGATCAGGAGCTGGTGAACAAGTACACCTGGACCGAGCGACTCGTGGTGGTGGTCAGCGACGGCTCCGCGGTACTGGGTCTGGGCGACATCGGCCCGCGCGCCTCGCTGCCCGTCATGGAGGGCAAGGCGGCACTGTTCAAGAAGTTCGCCGGCCTCAACTCGATCCCGCTCGTGCTCGACACCAACGACGTCGACGAGATCGTCGAGACGCTGATCCGCCTGCGGCCCAGCTTCGGAGCCGTGAACCTCGAGGACATCTCGGCACCCCGGTGCTTCGAGATCGAGAAGCGCGTCGTCGAGGCACTCGACTGCCCGGTCATGCACGACGACCAGCACGGTACGGCCATTGTCGTCCTGGCTGCGCTGAAAGGCGCTGTGGCAGTGCAGAAGCGCGAGCTCGCGGGTCTGCGTGTCGTCATCTCCGGTGCGGGAGCCGCGGGCGTCGCGTGCGCGAACATCCTGCTCGCCGCGGGCATCTCGGACGTTGTGGTGCTCGACTCGAAGGGCATCGTCGGTGCGGATCGCGCCGACCTCAATCCCGTGAAGGTCGACCTCGCCTCGCGTACCAACCCGCGCGGCCTCTCCGGGACGGCTGCCGACGCCCTGACCGATGCGGACGTGTTCCTCGGGGTCTCCGCGGGACAGATCGGGCACGAGCTCATCGCCTCGATGGCAGACGACAGCATCGTCTTCGCCCTGTCCAACCCGAACCCGGAGATCCATCCGGAGGACGCGAAGAAGTACGCCGGCATCGTCGCCACCGGACGCAGCGACTTCGCCAACCAGATCAACAACGTGCTGGCGTTCCCCGGTGTCTTCCGCGGTGCTCTCGATGCGGGCGCGCGGCGCATCACCGAGAACATGAAGCTGGCCGCCGCGGACGCGATCCTGTCCGTGGTCGGCGACGATCTGAGCGTCGACATGATCGTGCCCAGCCCACTCGACCCGCGGGTCGCTCCGGCCGTCGCGGCGGCAGTGGCCGCGGCTGCGAAGGCGGACGGCGTCGCCTGAGAGGTCTCAGAGACGGGGCGCGCGGCGCAGCCGCCCCGTCCCGGGCGCCGAGACCCACACGGCGAGGGCCAGCAGGCCGTCCGCCACGAGAGCCAGCACGGCCACCAGGATCGCGCCGACCACCACTCGGTCGTAGCTGTAGAGCGCCAGACCGTCGAAGATGTACCGCCCGAAGCCGCCCAGGTTGACGAAGGCGGCGACGGTGGCGGTGGCGATGACCTGCAGGGTGGCGTTGCGGATGCCCCCGAGCAGCAGCGGCAGCGCGTTGGGAATCTCCACCCGCAGCAGCACCTGGCGTTCGGTCATGCCCATCGCCCGTGCCGCGTCCACGACGGTGGCGTCGACATTGGCCACACCCGCATACGTCCCGGCGAGGATGGGCGGAATGCCCAGGAGCACGAGGGCGATCAGTGGTGGCACCAGGCCCAGCCCGAGCAGCAGGACGAGGAACGTCAGCACGCCGAGCGTCGGTAGCGAGCGCAGACTGTTCACCAGGCCGACCAGGGCCACCTCGCCGCGGCGCAGGTGCCCGATCAGCAGTCCCAGCGGAACCGCCACGACGACGGAGAACAACACGGCGAGGAAGCTGTACCAGACGTGCTCGGTGAGACGCGTCGCGATGCCGGTGCCGCCGGACCAGTTGGCGCCGTCGAGGATGTAGCCGATCGCGTCGGAGAAGATGCTCATGCGCGGGCCTCCGTCACTCGTCGCCGGCGCGTCGAGGGCGCACCGGCGCGGGTCCACGGCGTCAACGCACGCCCGAGCAGGAACAGCAGCGCGTCGAAGACCAGGGCCAACACGACGATCGCGATGATGCCCGCCAGGATCTGGTCGGGGTAGTCGCGCTGGTAACCCTGGGTGAAGAGCTGTCCGAGACCACCGATGCCGATGACCGACCCGACCGACACCATCGAGATGTTGGTGACCGCGACGACGCGGACGTTCGCGACGAGCACGGGAAGTGCCAGCGGCAGTTCGACGGTCGCGGCGCGGCGGAACCGTCCGAAGCCGACCGCGGTGGCCGCGTCGACGACGGCGGGGGACACCGAGTCGAGTGCCTCGGGCACTGCGCGGACGAGCAGCGCCGTGGAGTACACCGTGAGCGCGATGACCACGTTCAACGGATCGAGGACACGCAGTCCCGCGATGAGCGGGATGGTGACGAACAGTGCGAGCGAGGGGATCGTGAACGCGACGCTCGCCACCACCAGGGTCAGACGCCGCAGCCAGCCCACCGTGCGCACGGCCGCGCCCACGGGCACCGCGACGACCAGTCCGACGAGCAGCGGCACCAGCGACAGGTACAGGTGGGTCCGCGTCAGCTCGAGGACGATGTCGATGTTGTCGATCAGCCAGCGCATCAGGGCTTCTCGAAGTACTGGCGGCCGCGCTCGCGGTCCTCGGCTCGACGCTGGTCCGCCAGCAACGCCACCACCTCGGTGGCGTCGATACCGCCGAGGACAGCGCCGTTCGCGTCGACCGCCACGCCGACGCCGGACGGCGACGAGATGGCCGCGTCCAGCGCCTGTCGCAGATCGCCCGACGGCGGGTACAGCGAACCGCCCGCGGAGGTGCTGTCCGCGATGCTGGCGCCGGATTTGAGCGCCTCGAGGCCGGTGACGTCCATCCAGCCTCGCGGACGGCCCTCGGCGGAGACGACGAGAAGCCACTGGCCCTGGTCGAGACGGATCGACGCCGCGTCCTGTTCCGACGCCGTCGTGATGGGATGCAGGGACACCCCGTCACCGTGGCGGAACGACAGTCCACGGTAGCCGCGGTCCCGACCGACGAAGGACGCGACGAAGTCGGTCGCGGGAGCCGACAGCACCACGTCCGGGGTGTCGTACTGCTGCAACGTTCCGCCGGTGCCGAACACGGCGATGCGATCGCCGAGTTTGATGGCCTCGTCGATGTCGTGCGTGACGAAGACGATGGTCTTCTTCAGATCGGCCTGCAGCCTGAGCATCTCGGTCTGCAGGTCTTCGCGCACCACCGGATCGACGGCGCTGAACGGCTCGTCCATCAGCAGGATCGGAGGATCTGCCGCCAGGGCACGCGCGACCCCGACGCGCTGCTGCTGGCCGCCCGACAGCTGAGCGGGGTACCGGGTGGCCAGCGACAGATCGAGGCCGACGCGCTCGAGGACCTCCATCGCGTCGCGACGGGCCTCCTTGCGTGAACGACCCGTCAGCACCGGAACGGTGGCGACGTTGTCGACGACGGTGCGGTGAGGCAGCAGGCCGGCGCTCTGGATGACGTAACCGATGCCCAGCCGAAGCTTGACGGCGTCGATGGTCGAGATGTCTCGACCATCGACGCTGATCGTGCCCGACGTGGGCTCGATCATCCGGTTGATCATCCGCATCGAGGTCGTCTTGCCGCAGCCCGACGGGCCGACGAAGACGGTGAACGACCGGTCCTCGATCCGGAGATCGAGAGAGTCGACCGCGAGCGTTCCGTCCGGGTACTGCTTGGTGACTCCCTCGAACGAGATCACGAGACCGGCTTGTCCAGACCCTGCTCGACGACCCAGGCGTTCGCGGCGGCGGCGGGCTCGGTCTTCGCGTCGCCCGACACCTCCTGGTTCAGCGCCAGCAACTCGACCGTCGTGAGCTTGGCCGACACGGCGTCCAGGACGGCGGTGAGCTTGTCCGACTTCTTCGACGAGTTGTAGACCGGGACCACGTTCTGCGCCGGGAAGTTGTTGTCCGGGTCGCCCAGTGCCACGAAGTCGTTCTCGACGATCGCGGGCGTGGTGGTGAACAGGTTCGCCGCGGTGATGTCCCCCGCAGCGAGGGCGGCCACGGTGGCGGGGCCGCCGCCGTCGGAGATCGGGACGAAGTTGGCGGCCGGGATGTCGACGCCGTACTTGTCGCGCAGGCCGGGCAGGCCGACGGGACGCTCGGCGAACTCGGGCGGCCCACCGAACTTGACCTCACCCGCGTACGGCGCGAGATCGGCGATGTTGGTCAGGTTCCAGCGCGTCGCGGTGTCCCGCGTGACGACGACGGCGTCCTTGTCCTCGCCGGGGGCCGGCGTGGATGCCAGGAGATCGTCGCTCAGTGCCGCCGTGAGGGCGGTGTTCACCTCGTCGGGCGCCGTGGCCGTGGCCTCGGGGTCCAAGTACAGCAACAGGTTTCCGGTGTAGTCCGGGATGAGGTCGATGGAGCCGTCGCGCACGGCCGGGATGTAGGCCTCACGGCTGCCGATGGACAGGCGTGTGCTGGCGTCGAAGCCGTTGGCCTTCAACGCGTCGGCGTAGATGTTGGCGATGATCTCGGACTCGGTGAAGTTCGCGGAACCGACGACGATGGTGTTCGGATCGCCTCCGCTACCACCCTCACCGCCGCTGCTCAGTGGATCGGAGTCGCCGCCGCAGGCGGACAGGGTGAGTGCTGCAGCGGCCACCAGAGCGGTGGCGGCGACGCGCACGGAACGTGAGGTGGTGCGACGTGTCGTGTTCACTGTTCGAGTGTAACGATAGGCCCCGACACCGGCCCGCTTTCGGCGCCGGAACGCCGGTACCGGGTTCGAGAGGATGGTCGATGCGGGTCTGCAGGTCGGCCGTCGTGGCGCTGCTCGCGGCCTCGATGGTGGCCGGGTGTTCGAGTACCGGCGGCCCCGAGGGGACGACGCGCCCGCAGCCGCTGGTGGTCGCCGATACCGGAACTCCGGTGCAGGCGGTGCTGGCGCACCTGTACGCCGACGCGCTGTCACGCGGGGGAGCGGCCGCTCGGGTGGACACGGTCGACGGTCTCCCCGGCGCGCTCGCCGGCCTCGACGACGCCTCGGTCGCGCTCGTCCCCGGCTTCACCGGATCGTTTCTGGCGCAACTGGATCCGTCGTCCGCCGCGCGGGCGCCCGAGGACGTCTACGCCGATCTGGCGCGTGCACTGCCGGAGTGGCTGGCGGTCACCGACCAGGGTCTCGCCGAGAACGGGCCGACGGTGTCCGTCACCGCGGCCGCGGGATCGGCTCTCCCCGAAGCCACTCTGTCGGCTCTGTCTCCGCAGTGTTCCCGCTTCTCCGCCGCCGTCGACCCGGCCGTCGATGCGTCCGCGGTGACACGGGCCCTCTCCGAGAGTTACGACTGTGCGTTCGCCCCTGCCGGCCCCACCGAGGTGACGATCGTCCGGGCCACGGACCGGGTCGCCGTGGTCGATGCGACCGACGTGGTGCTCGCCGACGATCGAGACGGCCTCACCGCCGACGTCCTCGTCCCCCTCGTCCGCAAGGGCTCCGTGGACGAGACGCTGGACCGTCCGCTGCAGATCATCGCCGGCGAACTCACCACCGCGGATCTCGCGGAGATGGTCGACCGTGTCCGCGGCGGTGAGGATCCGGGCGCGGTCGCCGCGAGTTGGCTAGGGACGCAGTCGTTCTGAGTGGGCGGTCGCGTCGCGGACGAAGGCGCCGATCTCCCGGACCGCTGTCGCCGCCTCGGCCAGCAGGGTGGCCTGCAGGTGGGCGACGTGCCACAGATCCTTGAGTTCGGTGCACCGCACGGAGACACCGGCCTCGGTCAATGCGTCGACGAAGCGAAGGATCTGGGGCCGCAGGATCTCGTCGGCGGAGTACTGGATCAACGTCGAGGGGAAGCCGGTCAACGTGCCACGCACGGGGGCGTAGCGCGGATCGGTCGGGTCGCCGTCGCCCAGATACTGCCGCGCCGAGTTCCGCAACCAGCGAGCGTCGAGCAGGAAGTCGCGCGGTGCCGGGAAGTCCTGGTCCGCCGGATCGGCCCACGGGGAGATCATCGCGACGCACGACGGTGGTGTGCCACGGTCGACGAGCGCCTGTGTCGTCGCCGCGGCCAGACCGCCGCCGGCCGAATCGCCGACCACGGCAATGTGATCGGCCGCGACACCGTCGGCGACCAGCCCGTCGAACACGGCCAGTGCGTCCTCGAGCGCGGCCGGGCAGGGATGCTCCGGAGCCAGACGATAGTGCGCCGCCACCACGACGGCGCCACTGTCGCGGGCGAGCGACGACGTGACGACGCGGTGTGTCAGCGGCGACCCCAGCGTGTACGCACCGCCGTGCAGATACAGCACGGCGGTGCGGCGGACGGTGGCACCGACGGTGACCCGTTCGACCGGGACACCGCCCACGGTCTCGCTGCGGATCACCGTGCCCTCCGGCAGCGGTAGCGACCGGGCCGCGACCTCGAGCAGTGTGCGCTGCACCGGAACCGGGAGGCGCGGGTTCAGAATCACCCGGAACACAGGCTTCAGAACTCGGGACACCACGGGCAACGGCAGAGTCATCGGTCGCATCGCCCGAACCTACCGTCAGCCCTACCGCTGGGTGGTCGTCCGCGGCAGGACGCGCGAGGACAGCCTGACGATGATGTCCTGGTACCGCGATCCCGTGATGCGGGCGAGGGCGTCGAGCGCGCGGGCGTCGTTGCCGATGAGCACGCGGGCCTTGTTCTTCTCCACTCCGCGCAGGATCACCAGGGCGGCCTGCTCCGGGGTGGTCTTCGCGAGGCGACGGTCGAAGAACTCGGCCACCGACTTCTGGTCCTGGCCCTCGGCGACGGTCGCGTTGCGGGCGATCGCCGTCTTGATGCCGCCCGGGTGGACACATGTGACGTGCACCGGGTGGCGGGCGATCAGCATCTCCTGGCGCAACGCCTCGGTGAAGCCGCGCACGGCGAACTTGGCTGCGTTGTACGCGGACTGGGACGGGATCGACAGGAGGCCGAACAGGCTGGACACGTTGACCACGTGACCGTCTCCCGACTCGACGAGATGCGGGAGGAATGCCTTCGTACCGTTGACGACGCCCCAGAAGTCGACGTCGATCACGCGCTCGAGATCCTTGAACTCGGTCTTCTCGACGTCGCCGTGGAAGGCGATGCCGGCGTTGTTGTAGACCTGGTTCACCACACCGAAGTGCCGACGCACGGTCTCCGCGTAGTCGAGCACGCTGCCGCGTTCGCTGACGTCGAGGTGGTCGCTGCGGACCTCTCCGCCGCGCTGCTCCACGGCCGCCACGGTGGCGGCCAGGCCGACCGAGTCGACGTCGGACAGCGCGAGTCGTGCTCCGCGCGAAGCCAGTTCGAGAGCCAGCGCACGGCCGATCCCCGATCCGGCTCCGGTCACCACGGCCACTCGTCCATGGAACTCGCTCATCGGGAGATCGCCTTCTCGTCGTCGTTGTCGGTCGTCGCAGGGGTGGGGGTGCCGTCAACGGCGCTCACAGGCCTCGTGACGTCGCCGGCCGCGAGGGAGTCGTATGCCTCGAGGTCGAAGTTGCGGGTGATGCGGCGGAACTCGAAGGTGAAGTCCGGCCACAGCGTCGTGTTGTTGCCGTGCTTGTCGAGGTACCAGCTCGCGCACCCGCCGTTGAGCCACACCGTCTTGTTCAGCTTGGTCTGCAGGTCGGCGTTGAACTCGTCCTGCACCTCGCGGCGCACCTCGACGACACCGAGATCGTGCTTGTCGATCGTGTTGAGCGCGTCGATCACGTAGTTCAGCTGCGACTCGATCATGAACACCATCGAGGTGTGCCCCAGGCCCGTGTTGGGTCCGACCAGGAAGAACAGGTTGGGGAAGCCCGCGACCGTGGCGCCCTTGTATCCCTGCTGTCCGCGCTCGTCGAAGACCTCGGCGAGCGAGCGGCCGTCCTTGCCGAAGATGCCCTGGAAGGTGGGGGAGTCGGTCACGTGGAATCCGGTGGCGACCACCAGGGCGTCGATCTCACGCTCGGTTCCGTCGGCCGTCACGATGGAGTGCGCCCGCACCTCACGGATACCGTCGGTCACCAGGTCGACGTTCGGTCGATCCAGTGCCGGGTAGTAGTTGTTGGAGATCAGCATGCGCTTGCAGCCGATGCGGAAGTTCGGCGTCACCTTGCGGCGCAGCTCGGTGTCGCGGATGCCCTTCGCGATCTGTCGGCGCGCGATGAACTCGAACGCCTTCATGAGCTTGGGGACGCGGGTGAGGCCGACGACCTGGGTCTCACGTGCGGCGTAGATGCCGGTGCGTGACAGACGCTGGTAGCCGGGGAGGTACTTGAACGCCAGCTTCTCGATGCGGGTGTACTCGCGGTCGAAGCGCGGGAGGACCCACGGGGCGGTGCGCTGGTAGACGTCGAGATGGGCGACCGTCGGCGCGATGGCCGGGACGATCTGGATCGCGGAGGCGCCGGTACCGATGACGGCGACGCGCTTGCCCTCGAGGCTCGCGTCGTGGTTCCAGCGGGCCGAGTGGAAGATCTCGCCCTGGAAATCGGTGATGCCGGCGATGTCCGGAAGGTTCGGCTCGCACAGGGCGCCGACGGCGGACACGACCTTCTTGGCCGTGAAGTTCCCCCGGGTGGTCACGATGTCCCACTGCGAGGTGGCGGTGTTCCAGCGGGCCGACTCGACGTGGCAGTCGAAGACGTGGCGGTCGTACACGCGGTACTGCCGCGCGACGCTCTCGATGTACTTCTGAATCTCCGGCTGACGGGAGAACGAGCGGGTCCAGTCCGGATTCAGCGCGAACGAGTACGAGTAGAGGTGCGAGGGCACGTCGCAGGCGGCACCGGGGTAGGTGTTGTCGCGCCACGTGCCACCGACGTCGCTGCCGCGCTCGAGGACCAGGAAATCGGTGCTTCCCTGCTGGCTCAGCTTGATCGCGGCGCCCAGTCCTGCGAAACCGCTGCCGATGATGATGGTGTCGACGTAGCGTGCAGCGACAGCGTCGGTATCTGTAACTGGAAGACTCATGAACCCAGACTAGGTCCTTATTGAGCGCAGGTCAACAGTTACTGACGAACGTTCAGTAGTATGGAGCGCATGGACAGCGTGAAGCGAACGCGGCTCAGTCCGGAACAGCGGCGGGCCCAGCTCATCGACCTGGGGGTCGAGATGCTCTCGGAGCGCACGCTGGACGCCATCTCGGTCGAGGACATCGCCGACCAGGCGGGCGTGTCGCGTGGGCTGCTCTTCCACTATTTCTCGTCCAAGCACGACTTCCACGTCGCGATCGTCGAGCACACCAGCCGACAGATGCTCGACGCCACCGAGCCGCCCGTCGGGCTCGACCCGTTGACGACGCTCGCCGTAGCACTCGCGTCCTACGTCGACTACGTCACCGAGCACCGCTCCAGCTACGTCTCGCTGCTGCGCGGCACCGCGAGCGGGGATCCCGACATGCGGGCCGTCTTCGAGCGCACCCGCGACGTCATGGTCGAACGGACGGTGTCGCAGCTCCCGCTGCTCGGTGTCGAGCGCACCCCGCGGATCGCGCTGGCCATCCGCGGCTGGGTGGCGTTCTGCGAGGAGGTCACCATCACCTGGCTGAACCAGGAGGACCTCAGCCGGGACGAGCTGATCGAACTGCTGGTGCACGCGCTGCCTGCCGTGGCGCTGCCGACGGCGGACACGACCGAGTTGTCGTGGGCGAGTGCCGACGCGGGATGACACCTCGAGCGACACCCCCTTCGATCGACGGGTCCGCACCAGTAACGTGAGGGCGTACACCGGCGCACGAGCGGCGGTCGGCAGCACGAGAGGACGGCCTTCGATGGGCGCGCAGATCAGTATCCCGACCGAGACGCGACACTCGGGAATCCTGGGTATCGGGGCCTACCGGCCCGAGCGTGTCGTCACCAACGAGGAGATCTGCAACACCATCGACTCGAGCGACGAGTGGATCCGTACCCGTACGGGCATCGAGTCCCGCCGCTTCGCCGGGGAGAACGAGAACGTGGTCTCCATGTCGATCGAGGCCGGACGCCGCGCCCTCGAGAACTCCGGCGTGGATGCCGCCGAGATCGGCTGCGTCATCATCGCGACGTCCACTCACCTGTTGCTCACACCGCCCGCCGCGTCGATCATCGCGGACGCACTCGGCACCGGTGGCCCCGGCGCCTTCGACCTCGGCGCGGGCTGCGCGGGCTTCTGCTACGGCCTCGCACTCGCCTCGGACATGGTCCGCGCGGGCACGTCGGACAAGGTGTTGGTCATCGGCACCGAGCACCTGAGCGTCACGACGCGACCCGACGATCGCGGCACGCGCATGATCTTCGGCGACGGTGCCGGCGCCATGGTCGTCGGACGCACCGAGGAGCCCGGCATCGGACCGGTCGTCTGGGGTTCGGACGGCTCGCAGGCCGACGCCATCAAGCAGGACAAGGACTGGCTGCAGTACTTCGCGGACCTGAAGGAGGATCCGAACGCCGATCGTCCGTGGATCGCGATGACCGGTATCGCGGTCTTCCGCTGGGCGGCGTTCGAGATGGCCAAGGTGGCGCGCGAGGCCCTCGACAAGGCAGGCGTCAAGGCCTCCGAGCTGGACGTCTTCGTGCCGCACCAGGCGAACTCCCGCATCACCGATCTGCTGGCGAAGAGCCTCGAGCTCGCCGAGGACATCCCGGTGGCACACGACATCGCCGAGGCCGGCAACACCTCGGCCGCTTCGATCCCGCTCGCGGTGGAGGAGGTGCTGCGCACCGGCAAGGCGAAGAAGGGCGACACCGCCCTGCTGCTCGGTTTCGGTGCCGGCCTGTCGTTCGCCGGCCAGGTCGTCACGTTGCCGGAGGCCCCGACCGCCTAGGCGTGTCAGAGGTGGCGCAGGAACCGGTCGGGGGCGTCGAGGAAGGCCGACCAGTCCCGGACGACCTGCGCCTCCTCCCACGTCGTGGACGACAGACCGTCCTCGCCGAGTTCGAGCAGGCGTGCACCCGGCATGGCGGCGAGCACCGGCGAGTGCGTCGCCATCACGATCTGTGAGCCCTCCTCGACCAGTTCCTTCATCACCGAGATCAACGCCAGACACGACTGGAACGATAGGGCCGCCTCGGGCTCGTCCATCAACCAGAGCCCCACTGCGACAGGGCGATCCGCGACATAGCGCAGAAACGACTGTCCGTGGGACAGCGCGTTGTAGACGACGTCGGTGTCGCGGACTCGCCGTGCGTCCGCGGACTCGAACAATCCGTGCATCGTCTCGGCGCGCAGGAAACACCCGCCCTGCGGCCGCGGTCGGGCACCGTGGCACGTCAGGTGCTTGTGCAGGTCGGTGTCCTGCGCCCCGCCGCCGGGTGACCACATCGCGTCGGCCGCACCGAGACCGAAGGCCCAGCACGCGGCCAGCGCCTCCATCAGCGTCGACTTCCCGGTTCCGTTCTCCCCGACGATCACGGTCACGGGACTGTCGAAGTCGAGCCCGGTGCGCACGATCTCGGCGACCACGGGTACCTGCAGATACCACGAAGCCGGGTCGAATCCCCTCCGTGGAGTGAACTCGACCCGGCTCAGTGGCAGCGTCACAGGTGAACGATCACCCGTTGAAGGCCGTGTCGATGATCTCGGCCTGCTCGACCGCGTGGACCTTGCTCGAACCCGACGACGGTGCGGACATCGGACGCCGCGAGACGCGCTTGATGCCGGACAGACGCTCGGGCAGCAGCTCCGGGAACGCGAGACCGAACGTCGGCCACGCACCCTGGTTGGCCGGCTCCTCCTGGACCCACCGGTACTCGGTGGCGTTGGGGTAGCCGTCCAGCGCCTCCGCGATGCGGCGGCTCGGGATCGGGTAGAGCTGCTCGACCCGCACGATGGCGACGTCGTCCCGCTTGTTCTTCTGCTTGAAGGCGAGCAGCTCGTAGTACAGCTTGCCGCTGACCATGAGCACCCGCTCGACCTTCTTGCGGTCACCGTCGCCCGAGTCGTAGGTGGGCTCGTCGAAGACGGAGTGGAACTTGCCGTCGGTGAAGTCCTCGATGTTGCTGACCGCAGCCTTGTTGCGCAGCATCGACTTCGGGGTGAACACGACCAGGGGCCGCTGGATGCCGTCACGTGCGTGACGACGCAGCAGGTGGAAGTAGTTCGCCGGCGTGGACGGCACCGCGACCGTCATCGATCCCTCGGCGCACAGCTGCAGGAACCGCTCGATGCGCCCCGAGGTGTGGTCGGGGCCCTGGCCCTCGTGGCCGTGCGGCAGCAGCAGCACGACGTCGGAGAGCTGTCCCCACTTGGCCTCACCGGACGAGATGAACTCGTCGATGATGGACTGGGCACCGTTGACGAAGTCGCCGAACTGCGCCTCCCACAGCACCAGCGCGTCCGGGTTGCCCACGGAGTAGCCGTACTCGAAGCCGACCGCCGCGTACTCGCTCAGCGCGGAGTCGTAGACCAGGAACTTGCCCGGATCGTCGCTGCCGAGGTTGTGCAGCGGCGTGTACTCCTCACCGGTCTTGCGATCGATGATGACCGAGTGCCGCTGCGTGAACGTGCCGCGACGGGTGTCCTGGCCGGACATGCGCACGAGCTTGCCCTCGTCGATCAGCGTGCCGAGTGCGAGCAGCTCGCCGAACGCCCAGTCGACCTTGCCCTCGTAAGCCATCTCGCGACGCTTGTCGAGGACGGGCTGCACGCGCGGGTGCACGGTGAAACCGTCCGGGACGTTGACGAACGCGTCGCCGATGCGGTGCAGAACCGACTTGTCCACCGCGGTGGTGAGCTTGGCGGGCAGCTGCTGGTCGAGCTCGACGGACTCGCTCGGCTCCGGGGTGTACTTCTCGAGTTCGCGCACCTCGTTGAAGACGCGTTCGAGCTGGCCCTGGTAGTCGCGGAGTGCGTCCTCGGCCTCCTTGAGGCTGATGTCGCCACGACCGATGAGCGACTCGGTGTAGCTCTTGCGGACGCTGCGCTTGGTGTCGATCACGTCGTACATCGCCGGCTGCGTCATCGAGGGATCGTCACCCTCGTTGTGGCCGCGACGGCGGTAGCAGATCATGTCGATGACGACGTCCTTGTGGAACTTCTGACGGAAGTCGACCGCCAGTCGAGCCACCCAGGCGCACGCCTCCGGGTCGTCGCCGTTCACGTGGAAGATCGGTGCGCCGATCATCTTCGCGACGTCGGTGCAGTACTCGCTGGAGCGCGAGTGCTCCGGCGCCGTCGTGAAGCCGACCTGGTTGTTGACGACGATGTGCACGGTGCCGCCGGTGCGGTACCCGCGCAGCAGTGCGAGGTTCAGCGTCTCCGCCACCACGCCCTGGCCCGCGAAGGCCGCGTCGCCGTGCAGCATGAGCGGCAGGACGGAGAAGCCGTCGGACGAGTCGCCCTTGTTCAGCATGTCCTGCTTGGCGCGGACCAGGCCCTCGAGGACCGGGTCGACTGCCTCGAGGTGCGAGGGGTTGGCCGTGAGCGACACCTTGATGTCGTTCTCGCCGAACATCTGGATGTAGTTGCCCTCGGCACCGAGGTGGTACTTCACGTCGCCCGACCCGTGTGCGGCGGCCGGGTTCATGTTGCCCTCGAACTCGGTGAAGATCTTCGAGTACGGCTTGCCGACGATGTTGGCGAGCACGTTCAGGCGTCCACGGTGCGGCATGCCGATGACGACCTCGTCGAGGGCGTGCTCGGCGGACTGGTCGATGACCGAGTCCATCATCGGGATGACGGACTCTGCGCCCTCGAGCGAGAAGCGCTTCTGTCCGACGTACTTGGTCTGCAGGAACGTCTCGAACGCCTCGGCCGCGTTGAGCTTGCTCAGGATGTACTTCTGCTGAGCGACCGTCGGCTTGACGTGCTTGGCCTCGACGCGCTCCTGGAGCCACGCCACCTGGTCGGTCTCGAGGATGTGCGTGTACTCGATGGCGGCGTGCCGGCAGTAGGAGTCGCGCAGCACGCTGAGCACGTCGCGCAGCTTCATCTTGTCCTGGCCGTGGAAGCCGCCGACCTGGAACTCGCGGTCGAGGTCCCACAACGTCAGGTCGTGGCTGATCACGTCGAGGTCCGGGTGCATCCGGAACTTGTCCTTGGTGAACATCAACGGATCCGTGTCGGCCATGAGGTGGCCACGGTTCCGGTAGGCCGCGATGAGCTCGAGGACGCGCGTGTTCTTGTCGACGCCGCCGGTGGGCAGGTCACGACGCCAGCGGATCGGCTCGTACGGAATGGCCAGACCGTGGAAGATCTGGTCGTAGAACTCGTCGCTGATCAGCAGGTTGTGGATCGTGCGAAGGAAGTCGCCCGACTCCGCGCCCTGGATGAGGCGGTGGTCGTACGTCGAGGTGAGCGTCATCAGCTTGCCGACGCCCATCTCGGCGATGCGCTCCTCGCTGGAGCCCTGGAACTCTGCGGGGTACTCCATGGCGCCGGCGCCGATGATGGTGCCCTGGCCGTTCATCAGACGTGGAACCGAGTGCACGGTGCCGATGGTGCCCGGGTTGGTCAGCGAGATCGTGACGCCGCTGAAGTCGGCGGCGGTGAGCTTGCCGTCGCGCGCACGACGGACGATGTCCTCGTAGGCAGTGTGGAACTGGTTGAACGTGAACTCCTCGCACCCCTTGATCGCGGCGACGACGAGTGACCGCGAACCGTCCTTGCCCGGCAGGTCGATGGCGAGGCCGAGGTTGGTGTGCGCGGGGGTGACCGCGTTGGGCTTGCCGTCGATCTCGGCGAAGTGCCGGTTCATGTTGGGGAACGACTTGACCGCCTGCACGATGGCGTAGCCGAGCAGGTGAGTGAACGAGATCTTGCCACCGCGGGTGCGCGCGAGGTGGTTGTTGATCACGAGACGGTTGTCGATCATCAGCTTCGCGGGGATGGCGCGCACGCTGGTGGCCGTCGGGATCTGCAACGAGGCGGCCATGTTCTTTGCGACCGCGGCCGAGGCGCCGCGGAGCACCTTGGTCGTGTCCTCCTTCGGCGCGTCCGACTCCGGCTGTGCGGGCGGCACGGCCGCGGACTTCTTCTCGGCCGGCCCGGCGGCGGCGGTCGACTTCGCGGGGGCAGCTGTGGTCACGGGCTTGGTCTCCGCCTTCGGTGCCGGCTTGTCGGTCTTCGCGGCGGCCGGCTTGTCGGCCTTCGGCGCGGCAGGCTTCTCGGTCTTCGGCGCAGCAGGCTTCTCCGCCTTCGGCGCAGCTGCCGTCGCGGAAGCGGGTGCGGCTGTGGTGGTCTCGGTGTCGGTGGCGGGATCGCCGCTACCGTTCTGCTCGGGCGTGTAGTCGGCGAGGAACTCGTGCCAGCTCTCGTCGACCGACGACGGATCGGTCTTGAAACGCTGGTACATTTCGTCGACCAACCACTGATTCTGTCCGAACTGTGTTGTAGAGCTGCTGCTCACGGCAGGTGTTCGCCTCGTTTCCTTCTTCGTTCTCGCTCAGCGCACGGCACGATCAAGGTTAGACCTTTCGGTCCGCGGCCGTGTGTCCGGATCACCCTTGTGATCGGCTTCACCGGTGTGTGGTGTGGTCGTGCCGTCGCCGGGTGCGTGACCCGCGCCACTCGCAGCCGTGGTACGTCCTTCGGTGGTTTCCCAGAGTTCGGCGTAGAAACCGTCCGAGCGCGCCAGGTTCTCGTGGGTTCCGCTCTCCACGATGCGCCCGTCGTCGACCACTACGACGAGGTCGGCCCGCGCGGCGGTCGCGAGGCGGTGCGCCACGATCACCGATGTCCGACGGGTGGTCACGGTGCGGCCGGCGTCCAGGACCGCTCGTTCCGTCGCCGGGTCCAGGGTCGCCGTCGCCTCGTCGAGCAACAGGATGTCCGGATCGACCAGCTCGGCGCGCGCCAGCGCCAGTAACTGTCGGGTTCCCGCTGCGAGGCCGCGGCCACGTTCTCCGACGGGCGTCGCCATGCCGAGGGGGAGTGTGGCGATGGCGGGCAGTGCACCCACGGCGCGGGCCGCGCTCTCGATGTCGGCGCGCGTCGCGTCCGGACGCCCGAAAGCGATGTTGGAAGCGATGGTGCCGCTGAAGAGATGCGCCTCCTGCGGAACGACTCCCAGACGTCGGCGGTAGTCGCCGAGCGGGTACGACCGCACGGGCACGTCGTCCACGACGACGTCCCCGGTGGTCGGGTCGTAGAACCGCGCCATCAACTTCACGATGGTCGACTTGCCGGCGCCGGTGCGACCCACCAGTGCCACCGTCGATCCCGCCGGAACGTGCAGGTCGACCGACGTCAGCGCATCCCGCGGAGCCCCGGCGTAGCGGAAGGTGACGTCCTTCAGCGCGATGTCGCCGCGCAGTCGCGGTGGGACCGAGACCGGCGTCGACGACCCGGCCTGCTCGATCGAGCTGCGGGTGCGCAACAGGTCACCGATGCGAGTGAGACCCACGGACGCCTGCTGATAGCCGTCGAACACCTGGGACAACTGTTGGATGGGGCCGAAGAGCAGACCCAGGTACAGCACGAAGGCGACGAGGGCGCCGGCCGAGGTGCGCCCGTCGGCCACGCGGTACGCACCGACGAGGACCACGGCGGCGAGGGCGAGGTCCGACAGGAACGCGATGAACGGGAAGAACACCGAGATGGCCCGTTGCGACCGCATCCGGCTGCGGCGGTACGACTCGGAGCGGGCGAGGAACGAGCGTGCCGCAGCCGTCTGATGCCGGTACGCCTGCGTGACCCGTAGTCCGGTGACGTTCTCCTGGAACTCCGCGTTGACGGCCGAGATGCGCTCGCGTGACGTCGAGTACGCGCGAGCGGAGATGCGGCGGAACACCAGCGTCGCCACCACCAGGATCGGGACGACCGACAGGGCCACCGCGGCGAGGACGCCGTCGGTGAGGATCAAGGCGGCCGACACGCCGACGATCGTCAGGAGGCTGACGACGGCCGTCGAGAGACCCGTCTGCATGAACGCCGACAACGCGTCCACGTCGGTCGTCATGCGGGTCATGATCCGGCCGGACAGTTCTCGCTCGTAGTAGTCGAGGCCGAGACGCTGCAGGTGCGCGTAGCTGCGGACGCGGAGCCCGAAGAGCACGCGCTCACCGGCCCGCGCGGTCACCACCGTCATGGTGCGGACCACGAGCCAGTCGACGATCACCAGCGCCAGCGCGATGCCCGACACCGCCGCGAGGATTCCGGTGGACCTCTCGGCGACACCGTGGTCGACGGCGAACCGCACGATCGACGGGAAGGCGATGGTGACGGCCGAGTCGAACGCCAGGCAGACCATGACCACCGCGAGCAGTCCGGCGACGGGGGCGAGGGTGCGCCGCAGGGTGAACGTCGACTCGTCCCGCCGAGCCGTCGCGGTGTCGACGCGTGGGTCCTCGTCGGCCGGGGCGAGTCGGGTCAGGATCTCGGTCATGGCCTCGGTGGGCACGGCGCCGCCGAGTGACGACGCCATGTGACCGCCCGGGCCGGGAGGGCCGCCGGCAGCCGCGCCGTCCGCGCTCGCGCGGGAGGCGGGTGAGGACGCGAACTCGGTGGAGTCGCCGTCGTCCGGCCACAGCGAGTCGGCGGGCACGTCGTCCTGCGCCGGCTGGGACTTCTCGCCTGCGCCGGACATCAGCGCGCGGAACAGGGGGCAACGCTCGTCGAGTTCGGCCTCGGTGCCGATGTCGACGATGCGCCCCCGGTCCAGGACGGCGACGCGATCGGCCAGCGCGAGCGTCGACCTACGGTGCGCGAGCAGCACCGTCGTCCGGCGTGGACCGGAACGCAGCCGGTCGAAGATCGCTGCCTCCGTGCGGGCATCGACGGCCGAGGTGGCGTCGTCGAGGACCAGGACGCGCGGGGAGGACAGCAGGACCCGCGCGAGCGCGATGCGTTGGCGTTGGCCACCGGACAGCGAGAGCCCGCGCTCACCCACCGTGGTGTCGTAACCGTCGGACAGGTCGCGGACGAAGTCGTCGGCCATGGCGCGCGTGGCCGCGTCGCGGACACTCGCCTCCGACGCGTCGGGGGCACCGAGGGCGATGTTGCGCGCGACGCTGGAGGAGAACAGGAACGGATCGTCGAACGCGACCGACACCGCCGCGCGGAGGTCGTCGGCGGACAGGTCGGCGATGTCGACGTCGCCGTTCTCGGACGTGAGCACGATGCTGCCCGACGACGGTCGGTAGAACCGCGGCAGCAGCATGGACAGGGTCGACTTGCCGCTGCCGGAGGGGCCCACCACCGCCACCGTCTCGCCCGGCGCGACCATGAGGTCCAGTCCGTCCAGCACGGGGGCGTCGGGGTCGAAACCGAATCGGACGTCGCGCAGACGCAGGCCCAGTGGTCCGTCCGGGATCGGTACCGGATTCTCGGGTTCCTCGTGCGCCGGCCGGGTGTCGATGACGCCGTACACCCGTTCGACCGCGGCACGGGACAGCTGGGCCATGACCACGACGGACGTCAGTGTCCGGGTCACGGCGGCCATCGTGGCGACGTAACTCGCGAAGGCCAGGAACGTGCCGACGGTGATGGAACCGGACAGAGCCGACCACCCACCCAGGGCCACCACACCCACCAGACCGAGCTGCGGCAGCGCCGCCATGCCGGGGGCGAATCGGGAGTTCACGACGGCGGCGCGCAGGCGCTCGGCGTACAGCCGCCGGCCGATGCGCTCCAGCGTGTCCACGGCACGCGATTCCTGGTCGAAGCCCTTGACCACGCGCACACCGGTGACCGTCTCCTCCACGTGCCCGGCCAGTTCCGCGGCCTGCTGCTGGGCCGACCAGGTGGCCGCGTACAGCGTGGGGCGCATGCGGACGACCAGCACGCTGATGGCCGGTACAACGGCGAGCGCCACCAGGGTGAGCAGCGGCGACAGGTACGCCATCACGCCGAGAGCCAGGACGAACTGCAGCAGGGCGCCCGCCGACAACGGGACCATGGCGAGCAGACCCTGCACCAGCTGCAGGTCGGTGATCGAGCGCGACACCACCTGACCGACCTGCACCTCGTCCTGCCGCTCGCCGTCGAGGCGGTGCAGCGACGCGAGCAGGCGTTGGCGCAGTCCGTGTTGCACGTCGATGGACAGGGCGCCGGCGAGGAGGCGCCGCCCGAACTGGCACGCGAAGCGGACGACGGCCAGTCCCGCGATGGCCGCGGCGATGGTGGCGATGTGGTCGGTGCGGCTGGCCGACGCGCCGTCGACGGCGGCGCGGGTGAGGAGGGGGAACATGATGTCGATGGCAGCGGCCACGAAGGTCACCGCGAGTGCGCCCACCGCGACGCGGCGATGAGCGAAGCAGTCCGACGCCAGCCTGCGGATCCACCCTCGCGAATCGGGAGTGCTCACGTCACGTCTCGGCGAGTGGTGCGCAGCCACCCGGCTCCGGCGATGCCGATGGTCCACAGCAGCAGTCCGATGACGGCAGCGGAGAACGGAAGCAGCATGTCGCCGTCCGTCCCCTTGTCCGCTGCCATGATCGCGACGGTGGTGGCTCCGGGGAGCAGGGCGGCGACCGCCTCCGCGCCGATGCCGCTGAGCACCGCGATCACGACGAGCTCTCCGATCGGTAGCCACGCGACCACGACGATCGCCGCGATGGCAGGGGAGCCGGTGAGCAGCCCGAGCCCGCAGCCGAGGACACACCACAGCGCGGAGACGACGATGCCGAGAAGACAGACCGCGATCACCAGTCCGTCGTCCACCACTGTGTTGCCCCCGAACAGTGCGAGCGACGCCACGCTGACGAGGACGGACACCACGGCGTACGCGACACCGACGGCGGCCGAGACGAGAATCCTGGCGGCCACCACCTGACCGCGACGCGGCGCGGCGAGGAAGGTCGTGGACGCGGCGCCGTGGCGCAGGTCGGTCGCGGCGTGCACCGCGCCGAACA
This sequence comes from Rhodococcus sp. NBC_00294, assembly GCF_036163995.1. Classification (NCBI taxonomy): domain Bacteria; kingdom Bacillati; phylum Actinomycetota; class Actinomycetes; order Mycobacteriales; family Nocardiaceae; genus Rhodococcus; species Rhodococcus sp. NBC_00294. Next base: position 3,790,950 of record NZ_CP108043.1, on the reverse strand, counting down.
CGGCGGCGAACAGCACCGACACGCCCACGGTGACGTACAACCCGATGAGAGCGGCGACGCGATTGGCGTCGTCGACGCCGGTGAGCGCGTCCGACGACGCGATGGCGGCGTACACGGCGCTGGCGAATCCGCCGATCAGCACGGGCGGTAGACCCAGTGCCCACCACGACCGCAAGGATCCGACCCGGCGGATCTCCGCTCGGAGCAGACCGCCTGCCGTGGGGCTCATCGCCGAGCTCCGGTGAGGGCTGGATGCGGACCGACCGGGGTCGTGAGGGACAGGTAGATCTGCTCGAGGTCCACGGCGGACACCACGGTTCCGTGGACGGTCACCCCGGACGCGTGCGCCGTCGACCGGATCACGGCCTCGCCGACATCGGTGACCACGAGTCGGCCGTCGGGACCCAGCACGGCGTCGGTGTGGCCGGACGCGGCGAGGCCCAGAGCCAGGGCGGCGGGGTTCGAACTGTGCACCAGGATTCGGGCGGGACGGGTACCGCGGAGCTCACCGATACTGCCGTGGAAGACGACCGAGCCGCGGTCGAGGATCACGACGTGGTCGACGACGGCCTCGAGCTCGCGAACGACGTGGCCGGACACCAGAACGGAGCCGCCCGCACGAGCGAATCCGCGCAGGAAGTCGCGGAGCCACACGATGCCGCCGGGGTCGAGACCGTCGGTCGGCTCGTCCAGCACGAGGATGCGAGGTGTGCCGAGCAGTGCCGCCGCGAGCGCGAGGCGCTGCCGCATCCCGAGAGAGAACTCGCCGACGCGGCGACCGGCGACGTCGTGCAGACCGACGAGTGCGAGCACCTCCTCCACACGGGAGTCGGCGACACCGAGGACGGGCGCGAGAGTGCGCAGGTGTGCGCGCGCCGTGCGGCGGGGGTGCGCGCCGCCGCCGCCGAGCACGGCACCGACGGCGCGGCCCGGCTCGACGAGTGCCGCGTACGGCAGGCCCTCCACCAGCGCCGCACCCTCGTCGGGCTGTACGAGCCCGAGGAGCATTCGCAGCGTGGTCGACGTGCCGGAACCGACGGGTCCGAACAACCCGGTCACCGATCCGCGCGGTACGACGAACCCGATCCGCGCGGCGGCGACCGCGGTTCCGTACGTCTTGGTGAGGTCACGCGCCTCGAGCGCGTGTCCGGGGCTCGTCTCGGTGGTGACGTGCACGCGTCAGGCGTCCGGCTCGACGACGCCCGGTGCGTCCTGCCACCGCGCCGGCGGCGGCCCGAAGGCGTCCCGTGCATTGGTGACGACGCCTTTGCCCAAGGCGCGGTTGCCGGCTCCGCCGATGACGGCTCCGATGCCCGCGGGCAGCAGCGTGCCGAGCATGACCGCCCCTCGCTTCGCGGCGTACTTGGCGACGAACTTGCGGACGAGCCGCTTGTTCAGACTGCCGAGGTTCGCGCCGGGGATCCCGGCGGTGAGCACGCGGCCCACGTTGCCGCGGCCCAGTGTCCTGCCGACGATCTCCCGGCCGGACTCACCGAGAGCCACCGCCAGCACCAGCGCACGCCGCTGTTCGTGGTCGTGCACGGCGATGCCGTGGACGGCGGCCACCGACAGGGTGAGCAGTGCGGAGGCCTCGACGAAGAAGGCCGTCTCGGTGCCGACGGCAGCGACCGACGCGACGGTGCCGATGCCGGGCACCGCGGCGGTGGCCCCGGCAGCCCCGCCGCTTCCCGTCACGGCGTTCAGGAACGTCTTCTCCAGGCGACCGATGATCTGCGCCGGCGACTCGGTGGGATGCGCGCGGCGTATTCGCCAGACGTACTTCTCGACGGCGGGGCCCTGCAGTCGGCTCCCGTTATCGAGGATCGACACCAACGCCTTCTCGACGCGTCCTGGATCCTCGGCCATCGATCGGTCCTCCTCGTCCGCAGCGTGTGCACGAATGCCGTGCGGCCTCGCTCGTACCGTTCTACCGTGTGCCCATGACAGCCGTGTCGGACGGCGCGACCGCGGTGCCGTCGCGGCCACTCCGCGGCCTCGTGCGTCGCTACGAGGGGTACCGCCTCTCCGGCTTCGCGCCGGGCTCGCACGTCGGCATGCCGTCCGTCGACCTGACGATCATTCTGCCGATCGGGCCACCGCTCACGATCTCCCGCACCGCGATGGCGGATCAGCGGCCGGGGGAGTTCGGTGCCCTCGCGTCGGGTCTGGGGACCGAACCCGTCGTGATCGAGCACGACGGCGAGCAGCGCGGTGTCCAGATCACGGTGACGCCGGCGGGGTGCCGCGCGCTGCTCCACGTCCCGCCCGCCGAGTTGCGCCAGTACATCGTGCCGTTGGAGGACCTGCTCGGGCGCGATGCCGCTCGGCTTCTCGACGGCGTGCACGCAGCGACCGGATGGCGTGAGGCATTCGCGCTGCTGGACCGCACGCTGTGCGCGCGACTGGGCCGGGCCCCGCAACCGGATGCCCGGCTGGAGCGGGCGTGGGCGCGGACCACCGGTCCCACCGCGATGTCGGTGGAGCAGGTCGCCGCGGAGGTCGGATGGAGCCGTCGACGCCTCGAGACCGCGTTCGCCTCCGAGTACGCCGTCACGCCGCGGGACGCGGTCCGGCTGGGGCGGTTCGCCCGAGCGCACGCGATGCTGCGGGTGGCCGAACCGCCCCGGCTCGCCGAGGTGGCGTCGGTCTGCGGCTACTTCGACCAGGCACACATGGCACGGGACTGGCGCGCGCTGGCGGGATCGGCGCCCTCGGTGTGGCGTGCGAACGAGGTGTTCGCATCCGTACAAGACGAGCGCACCTCTGCGGCGACAGGATCGACGGCATGACCGAGACACAGCACACCGAGACCACCCCGACCGTCGTCTGGCCCGCACTCCGCTACGACGACGCGCGTGCCGCGATCGCCTTCCTCGTCGACGTCCTCGGCTTCACCGAGGCCGCCGTGTACGGCGAGGGGGAGCGCGTCGACCACGCCGAGCTCGTCCGCCCCGGCGGCGGAGCCGTCATGCTCGGCTCGGCGCGACCGGACAGCACCATCGCGGGCCTGCCGCCCGGAGTCGGCGCCGTCTACGTTGCCGTGGGACAGGACGAACTGACGCGACTGCACGATCGCGCGCGCGAGGCCGGCGCCCGTATCGTGGAACCCCTGCGCGACGAGGACTACGGCGGCCAGGGTTTCACCTGCCTCGATCCCGAGGGGGTGCACTGGTCCTTCGGCACCTATCGGGGCCATTCGGGCTGAGGGTGCTCCGCGCCTGTGGACGGCTGGTTTGGCCTGCTCGCTCCGACCCGGTAACATGGAACGTCGGTGCGTTCACGCGTGCCTGCACGAAGTGTGGTTACGAGACGTCAATCAGGTGTGCAAACCAGGATCGCGGAGGATATGGCAAAGAAGGACGGCGCAATCGAGGTCGAGGGCCGAGTAGTCGAACCCCTGCCCAATGCGATGTTTCGCATCGAGCTGGAGAACGGTCACAAGGTGCTCGCTCACATCAGCGGCAAGATGCGGCAGCACTACATCCGCATCCTCCCCGAGGATCGCGTCGTGGTCGAGCTGTCTCCCTACGACCTGACACGCGGGCGGATCGTCTACCGCTACAAGTAGTCAAGAGTCCCCGGTTCCTCGCGAGCCGGGGATCAACCATGTCCGAGGTTCGACGCGTTCGCGCGTGATCCTCGGACGCGACCAGGAGATCGAACAGACGTGAAGGTCAAGCCGAGCGTCAAGCCGATCTGCGAGAAGTGCAAAGTGATCCGCCGTAACGGCCGGGTCATGGTGATCTGCGACAACCTGCGCCACAAGCAGCGTCAGGGCTGATCAACCCCCCTCTCGAAGATCTACTTGGCTCCACATGCCAGAAGAAGACCTCCCAGCACCAGCTGCCCACACGCGGGTAGTACACCCCCGGCCGCGGAGGCCGGGGCCCCGAGCACCACATGTATGGGGACGGACTGGGAGCAGACCTCCGCACGAATGAAGGAAAACGCCACATGGCACGTCTAGCCGGTGTGGATCTTCCGCGCGAGAAGCGCATGGAGATCGCACTCACCTACATCTACGGCATCGGCCGTACCCGTTCGCAGGAGATTCTCTCCGCCACGGGCGTCAGCCCCGATCTCCGGAGCAAGGACCTCACCGACGAGGACCTGACCAAGCTCCGCGAGTACATCGAGGAGTCGCTCAAGGTCGAGGGCGACCTGCGCCGCGAGGTGCAGGCCGACATCCGTCGCAAGATCGAGATCGGCTGCTACCAGGGCCTTCGCCACCGTCGTGGTCTGCCCGTCCGTGGACAGCGCACGAAGACCAATGCGCGCACCCGTAAGGGACCGAAGCGCACCATTGCCGGCAAGAAGAAGGCGAAGTAATGCCCCCGAAGTCACGCACCTCCGGTCCGAAGAAGACCCAGAAGACGCGCCGCAGGGACAAGAAGAACGTCCCGCACGGCAGCGCTCACATCAAGAGCACGTTCAACAACACGATCGTGTCGATCACCGACCCGTCGGGCAACGTCATCTCGTGGGCGTCCTCGGGCCACGTGGGCTTCAAGGGCTCGCGCAAGTCGACTCCGTTCGCCGCTCAGCTCGCTGCCGAGAGTGCCGCGCGCAAGGCGCAGGAGCACGGCGTCAAGAAGGTCGACGTCTTCGTGAAGGGTCCCGGCTCCGGCCGCGAGACCGCGATCCGTTCGCTCCAGGCGGCAGGCCTCGAGGTCGGCACCATCTCCGATGTCACCCCCCAGCCGCACAACGGCTGCCGTCCGCCCAAGCGCCGTCGCGTCTAGCGGGAAGGAAGTAACAGAACATGGCTCGTTATACCGGACCCATCACCCGCAAGTCGCGTCGACTGCGCGTCGACCTCGTCGGAGGCGACCAGGCCTTCGAGCGTCGCCCGTACCCGCCCGGCCAGCACGGCCGCGCGCGTATCAAGGAGAGCGAGTACCTGCTCCAGCTGCAGGAGAAGCAGAAGGCACGCTTCACCTACGGCGTCATGGAGAAGCAGTTCTCGCTGTACTACAAGGAAGCGAACCGCCTCAAGGGCAAGACGGGTGAGAACCTGCTCCGCATCCTCGAGACGCGTCTCGACAACGTCGTCTACCGTGCGGGCCTCGCTCGCACGCGTCGTCAGGCACGCCAGCTGGTCACGCACGGCCACTTCTTGGTCAACAACAAGAAGGTCGACATCCCCAGCTACCGCGTCTCGCAGTACGACATCATCGACGTCCGAGAGAAGTCGCTGAGCACGCTGCCTTTCCAGATCGCCCGCGAGACCTACGGCGATCGTCCCGTTGCCGGTTGGCTGCAGGTCGTTCCGAACCGTCTCCGCATCCTGGTCCACCAGGAGCCGGAGCGTTCGCAGATCGACATCCCGCTGACCGAGCAGCTCATCGTCGAGTACTACTCGAAGTAGGCCATCGGCCCGTGTGCCTCACGTGACCTCCCCCTGCGGGAACACGCGAGGCGCACGGGGCGTTGACCGCCCCACCACGAGCGTCAAATAGCGGACGCTCTTCCCAGGAGGACATCAATGCTCATTTCTCAGCGACCCACGCTGACCGAAGAGGTCATCGCTGACAACCGCTCGAAGTTCGTCATCGAGCCCCTCGAGCCTGGCTTCGGGTACACCCTCGGCAACTCGCTTCGCCGCACGCTTCTCTCGTCGATCCCCGGCGCTGCTGTCACCAGCATCCGTATCGACGGCGTTCTGCACGAATTCACCACGGTCCCCGGCGTGAAGGAGGATGTCACCGACATCATCCTGAACCTCAAGGGTCTCGTCGTGTCCTCGGAAGAGGACGAGCCGGTCACCATGTACGTCCGCAAGCAGGGCCCCGGAACTGTCACTGCAGGCGACATCGTTCCTCCGGCCGGCGTCACCGTGAACAACCCGGATCTGCACATCGCGACCCTGAACGACAAGGGCAAGCTCGAGATCGAGCTCGTCGTCGAGCGTGGCCGCGGATACGTTCCGGCTGTTCAGAACAAGGCGTCGGGCGCCGAGATCGGCCGTATCCCGGTCGACTCGATCTACTCGCCCGTGCTGAAGGTGACCTACAAGGTGGAGGCCACCCGCGTCGAGCAGCGCACCGACTTCGATCGGCTCGTTCTCGACGTGGAGACCAAGAACTCCATCACCGCGCGGGACGCGCTCGCCTCGGCGGGCAAGACCCTGGTCGAGCTGTTCGGGCTTGCCCGTGAGCTCAACGTCGAAGCAGAAGGCATCGAGATCGGACCCTCGCCCGCCGAGGCCGATCACATCGCATCCTTCGGTCTGCCGATCGAGGATCTGGACCTCACCGTCCGGTCCTACAACTGCCTCAAGCGCGAGGGTGTTCACACCGTCGGCGAGCTGGTCGGCCGTACCGAGTCGGATCTGCTGGACATCCGTAACTTCGGACAGAAGTCCATCGACGAGGTCAAGGTCAAGCTGCACTCGCTCGGCCTCTCGCTCAAGGACAGCCCCGCGACGTTCGATCCGAGCACTGTCGCCGGATACGACGCCGCCACCGGTACCTGGAGCGACACCGACACCGCCGTGAGCGATGCCGACGGCGCCGAGCAGGACTACGCCGAGACCGAACAGCTCTGACGCACTCGCGTCCCGAGCTCTTGATCAGGAGAGATTGACATGCCCAAGCCCACCAAGGGTCGCCGTCTCGGCGGATCGGCGTCGCACCAGAAGGCGATTCTCGCCAACCTGGCGACGGCGCTGTTCGAGCACGGACGGATCACCACCACGGAGTCGAAGGCCAAGCGCCTCCGCCCCTACGCCGAGAAGATCATCACGCACGCGAAGGCCGGCTCGCTGGCTCACCGTCGTGAGGTCATGAAGGACATCCGCAACAAGGATGTCGTTCACACTCTGTTCGCAGAGATCGGCCCGCACTTCGCCGAGCGCGCAGGCGGCTACACCCGCATCATCAAGACCGTCCCCCGCAAGGGTGACAACGCTCCTCAGGCCATCATCGAGCTCGTTCGCGAGCAGACGGTGGCCAACGAGGCGGACCGTGCTCGTCGTGTCCAGGCATCGCAGGCCGCGCCTGCCGCCACGAACGACGAGACCGCCGCTGACGAGGCTGCATCCGATCAGAACGTCGTCGAGGCCGTCGAGGCCGAGGCAACCGACGCTCAGGTCGAGAATGCAGACGCCGTCATCGAGGGTGTCGAGGCAGAGGACGCTCACGCGGCCAACGCCGATGAGGCAGACAAGAAGTAAGAGTGTCCTCGGACTCTCTGGGCGAGCCCGTCACCCCTTTCGGGGGTGGCGGGCTCGCCCGTTTGCGTCTCGATGTCGCCTACGACGGCACTGCCTTCGCCGGCTGGGCTCGACAACGCGACCAACGGACCGTGTGCGGTGTGCTCGAGCAGCGACTGTCCGCCATCTTCGGTACCCCACTCGAACTCACGGTCGCCGGACGTACCGACGCCGGCGTGCACGCCGAGGGCCAGGTCGCCCACGTCGACGTGCCGCGAACCGCGTTGGCCCGCATCGATCCTCGCGATCCCGACCGCGCACCCGACCCGTCGTTGCTGGTGCGGCGACTCGCGCGTTTCCTGCCGACGGACGTCCGCGTCCTGCGTGTGACGTTCGTGTCCGACGATTTCGACGCCCGGTTCTCCGCACTGCGGCGGCACTACGAGTATCGATTGTCCACCGCGCCCTACGGAACTCCGCCCCTCCGAGCGGGTTTCGTGGTGCCGTGGACCCGCACACTCGACGTGGCGGCGATGCAGGAGGCATCGTCGACCCTCGTCGGCCTCCACGATTTCGTCGCCTTCTGCAAGCGCCGTGACGGTGCCACCACCGTGCGGGAGCTGCAGCGCTTCGACTGGGTGCGGGACGGCGACGATCTCACCGCGCACGTGAGCGCGGACGCGTTCTGCTGGTCGATGGTGCGTTCCCTGGTCGGGGCGATGCTGGCGGTGGGCGAAGGACGCCGGGACCTCACGTGGGTACGCGGCCTGTTGTCCAGCGATGCCAGGTCCAGCTCCATCACCGTGGCCCCTGCTCACGGACTGTCGCTGGTGCGCGTCGACTACCCGGCCGATACGGAGCTGGCCGATCGCAGTCGCACGACCCGGGCAACGCGGTCGTTGCCCGGAGCCTGCTGCGGTTAGCCTCGAGGGCATGGCTCCTGTTCTCGGCGTGATCATCGGCTCGGTCCGGACGGGGCGTATCGGCCCCACAGTGGCTCAGTGGTTCGTGCGCCGCGCGTCGGCGGACGGGCGATTCGAGGTCCGGGTACTCGACCTCGCGGATGTCGTTCTGCCGATGGATCTCTCGGGTGGCCCCGGTGTCGACGAGCTGACGCGCTGGGTGGACGGCTGCGATGCCTTCGTGCTCGTCACTCCCGAGTACAACCACGGTTGCCCGGCATCGCTGAAATTGGCACTGGACTCGGTGAAGCTCGAATGGCGTGGCAAGCCGGTGGGTTTCGTCTCCTACGGCGGCACGGCCGGGGGAGTGCGCGCTGTGGAGCAGCTGCGTCTGGTGGTCGCGGAGCTGCACATGGCATCCGTGCGCGACGCCGTGCTGTTCCCCCGAGTGAAGAAGGCGTTCGACGCGCACGGTGAGACGTCCGACGGTGCCGCGATCGATGGCGCACAGCGGATGATCGATCAGTTGCTGTGGTGGTCAGAGGGCGCCGGTCAGCCCTACCCGCGCGGCTGAGCCCGGTCGTGGGAGACCCCGCGGTCGACCGATGGCCTCGGTCTCGGCCGCGGTGGTGACGAGCCGCAGGGTGATGCTCCGCGACGCCATCGTCAGGGACACCTCGTCGGTGACGTCCGGGGACTGGTCGATGACGATGTCGGTCCCGCCGGTCGACGAGGCAGGGTTCACCCGCAGCACCGTTCCCGGTACCGGAGTCGGTCTGTCTCCGGCATGATCGGCGACCACCAGATCCACCGCGGTGCCGGACTCGACGTCCGACACGGGAGTCACCACCGAGAGGGTGCCCGAATCCGCGACCGCGACGGCGAGATGGCGCCATGCATGGGGTCGGTCGGTCATCACCAGGACCACCGCACCGACGGCCACGGCGCGGAAGACGATCTGGTGGACCACGTACAGCTCGCCGTGGACGTCGACGGTGTGGACGTCCCTTCCGAACAGTCGTGCGGTGACCGTGGTTCCGTCGGAGTCGACACCGACGACCTGACCGCATCCCGCGACCGGCAGCACGAGGGTGCTCCACTGCGCTCCCTCGACGGGGTGCGTGGGCGTCGCCGGCCGGGCGGTCGACACGAGGACGTCCTCCAGGCCCTGTCGATGCAGGCCGTCGAGCGTGCTGGACCCCGCGACCCGGATCGATCGGCGCTGCGGAGATTCGGCCGACAAGTAGCCGTAGGTCGCCGTCGCTTCGGTGGTGGTCGAGAGAGCCGCCCGGACGGCGAGACTCGTGACGTCCGCGTCGTGATCGCCGATCGAGTCGACCGCCGCCGCGGTCCAGGCGGACGGTGCGAGCCGCCGGGAGCGCCAGGTCGATCCGCCGAGCCGGGCGAAGCGCCACTGCGGACGGACGTGACGGAGGGGAGCCCCACTCGTCACCAGAAGATCCGCCGCACGGATCTGATCGGCGGTGAGAAGGCTGCCCACGAGACCGTGGGTGCGCAGGACGTGCTGCAGTCGGGCCATGGTCGTGGCGAGCATCTGCACCGACCCCGCAGCAGTTCCGCCCCGACGCGCCGCGGCCGTCTCACCCTCGTGGACATCGGTCGAGAGGGAGAGGAAGGTTCGCCGCCGCGCCACCGACGCGAGCGGTCCGGCCATGGACAGGTAGGAGTCCGCGGCGCGGCGACCCCGTGCCGGACGCGTGCCGACGGAGGTGACACCCAGGTGGGTGGGCGCGTCCGTGCCCTGCGACAGTCGGTCGACGAGGTCGCGGAGCGGCACCACGGCATCGGGTGTCGCACCGCGTGAGCCGACCGTCGACCATCCGGCCGCAGCCGGTTCGACGTGGAGTTCCGCGACGATCGTCAGGTCGGATCCGTTCCACACCACACCGATCGGACCGCCGGGACGATCGAACGACAGCACCGTGCGCGCGGGTACCGGTCGATGCGCGAGAAGCCGTGGCCACGCCGAGAGGTGACCCACGACAGGACGCCCGTCCCGGGGGAGGCAGAGTCCGATCACGACGACCACTGCGGCCGTGATCGCCCATCGTGCAGGCACTCCCGACGTCGTGAGCGCGACGGCCACGCCGAGCGCCACTGCCTGCGACACCACGACGTCGCGTGCGGCCGTCATCCCCGGGCGAGTCTCGGACACCATGGCTCCTTCTCTGCGGTCGTTGTACTGTGCCCTCACGCGGGACCCCTCCATCGGGTCCGGCGTGTCCGGCGGGGGGCCGGGCCGCGTCGCCGCGGCACCGAGGGCAGGGGATATCGATGGCAGGAACACCGACCACGCGATGGCAGATCGGTGCGCATCGGTTCTCTGTGAGACGGCTCGATCACGCACTGGTCCTGGGTGACACGTCGATGCGGCACGAACCGCTGCGATCGACGGCGCGGGCCTCCGGGGTCGGCGTCGTCGTGGCGGTCCTGATCCTCGCCGGTTGCGCCGCGCTCGCCTTCGTCCGACCGGCCGCACGTATCGGTGATGCCGTGATCGTGCTGGACGACGAGAGCGGCGCTCTGTACGTCGTCGAGGACGACACGCTCCACCCCGCGTCCGATCTGGCGTCCGCCCGGTTGTTCGTCGGTCGGCCGGACGAGCCCACCGCGGTCGGTCCGGACGAGATCGCTCGACGCGCCCGAGGCGCCGTGATCGGTATCGGCGGTGCGCCGCAGGCGCTTCCGGTCACGACTGGTGCGATGGTCTGGTCCGTGTGCGAGGAGTCGGACAGCGGCACGACCGATGTGACCGTCGAACCGGTGGGGACGCAGTCCGTCGCACCGCGTCACGCACTCGACCCCGACGACGCGCTGGTGTGGCGCCGCGACGGCGTCGACTACCTGGTGCACGGACAGGTGCGCGCACGGGTGGACCTGCAGAACACCGCCGTGACCCGAGCCCTCGGCCTTGAGGACGCGGTACCCACTCCGGTGTCGGCGGGGCTCTTCGACGCGGTGCCCGAAGCGCCGGAGATCGTGACCCCCACGGTGATCGGGTCGGGCGCTGCTGCCCCGTATTCGATCGGGGGTCGGCCCGTCGGATCCGTGGTGACGGTCGATCTCGGGGATCGCAGCGAGCACTACGTCGTTCTGCAGGACGGCGTGCAGGCGATCGGAGCGGCCACCGCGCAGCTGCTGCGCTTCTCCGATTCGGCCGGCCGGGTGGGTGTCGACGCCGTCCCGCCCGATGTGATCGCTCGGGCTCCGAGAACCGCTGCACCTCTGGCGGTCGACACGTTTCCGGAGCGACCACCGATCATCGTGACGGGCGGCGACGCCACCTGCGTGGAGTGGGTCGGGCCGGACGAGTCGACGGGGCGCGGGGCGCAGACGAGGATGACGATCGGTGCGACTGCCGACGCGCGCGCCGTGGCGCTGGCCGGGGCGGACGGTGCAGGGGATGGGCTGGACACCTTCTTCGTGGCACCGGGGTCCGGGCTGTACGTCGCCACCACCGGGCAGGCCGCCGACGACCCGCGCCGCGATTCCGCCTTCTACGTCGCCGACACGGGAACCCGCTTCGGCGTCCCGTTCACGCAGGACGCGGAGGCACTCGGACTCGGCGATCCGGCACCGGCGCCGTGGCCCGTCGTGGGACTGCTGCCGACCGGTCCGGCGCTGACCGTCGATGCGGCCCGTGTGGGTCACGACGGGTCCTGACGCCGGACCACCGCGCGTACCGCCAGTGCGCCGGACACGAGCAGCAGGATCCCGACGGAGGACGCCAGGGCGAGTAGTGCGTCGCGACGGTCGGTGACCGGAGGTGTCGTGCGCGGGGACAGTCGCACGGACGCGTCCTCACCCCGTGCGACCGCGCTGCCCGTCACCGCCGCCACCGGATCCAGACTGCCGTGGCCGACAGCCGAGTCCCAGTCACCTGCCGGTGAGTGCGCCGTCGTCACGATGCGGTCGACGACATCTGCCGCGGACAGCTCCGGATGACGCGCCCGCACCAGGGCGGCCGTCGCGGAGACGAACGGTGTGGCGAAACTCGTTCCCGTGAAGGCTGTTCGGCGCCCCTCGTCGTCGAGGGTGCCGTCGGCCAGACCGGTACCCGTGGCACCGAGGGACGTGACCTCGGTACCCGGAGCCGCGACGTCGACCCACGGCCCGTTCAAGCTGAACGACGACGGCTGCCCGTCCAGGTCCAGCGACCCCACGGTGAGGACGTACTCGTCGAACCACGCCGGCGACGCGAGAGTCACCGGCAACGCCGTGTCTCGTCCGTCGATGCCGCGGATGAGGTCGTTCTGCGTCCGGCACCGACGGCCGTCCAGATTCCCCGCAGCTGTGACGATCACGGCATCCCTGTCCACCGCGGCGTACCGCACGGCGGCTCCCAGTGCGCCGTCGCCCATCGACGATCCAGCGCTCGCACAGGCGACCTCCGAGATGTTGACGACGTCCGCGCCCGCGTCGACAGCGGTGCGGATCGCCGCAGCCATCGACTCGACGTCGCCGTACCCCGCGGAGGTGGAACCGTTCTCGTCGGCCTCCCGCTCGGAGGACGTCGCGGCGAAGGCTGCACTGGACTGACGAATGGAGAGGATCGTGGCGTCCGGCGCTCCGCCGGCGAAGCCGGATCCCGCGACCGGCCGAGCAGCGATGAGTCCGGCGACGACGGTGCCGTGTGCATCGCAGTCCTCGAGCCCGTCGCCCGTCGAGACGTAGTCGCCGCCGGCGCGCAGAGTCGGGAGGAGCGGATGTGGTGCGACCCCGGTGTCGATGACGGCGATGATCTGACCGGCGCCTCGGGTGAGGCTCCACACGTCCGAGAACCGGAGCGTCCTCTGAGCCGCGGGTACCACCGACGTCACGGGCGCCTCGGAGACGGCCGCGCACCGGGTGCGCTGCTCGGTCGGTTCGGACGGGGCCGCGGCAGCCGGCTCGGGGAGCAGTCCGGGATCGATCAACGGTGTGTCCGCGGCTGCCGTACCCGTCGTGGGCAGGGCCAGAACGACCATTGCTGCGACGAGACATGCGGTCACCCCTGGTCGTCGCTGAGCCGTCACAGGCCGCGCGCTGCCGAGTAGGCCCCGACGACGAGACAGACGAGAGGAACGATCGAGACCACGACGGCGAGTTCGGCCAGTTCGGCCGCCCGGCGCGCGACGGGGGAGAATCGCCGACCCGGCGCGACGACACCGATCAGTATCGCGAGGACGCCGACCGCCACCGCAGCCCCGGTCCACCACGGCCACAGGTCGGCACGTGTGGACGCACCGACTGCGAGGACGACGAGGACGACCGCGACACCCGCGGTGACAGCGAAGGCGCAGCGCAGACGATCGACACCCACGCGGCCCCGGCAGCACAGGACGGAGGCGATCGCGGCAGCGGCAGCGAGTCTGCCCGGATCGACGGTCGCGGCGATGTCGTGCGTGGCCACGACGATCGCCCCCATCGAGGCGAGCAGGGACAACCCCGTCGTGTAGCCGGTCAGGTACTGCTGAGCTGTGCGAGCACGTTCCGCGACGACGTCGACGTCGGCGAGAGCGGACTCGTGTGCGGCGACGAGGGCGGCTTCCGACGGCCGCGTCGGCGGTCCCTCGTGTCCCGGGTGGTCGAGACGAGCGCCGGCATCGGCGAGTGGTACCGGGGGAAGGCGTATTCCGGCTCGTGCGGCCGACAGTCGCGGGGCGCGGGTGAGCGCCAGGGTGCACACGCCGGCGGTGACCGCCGCGATCGTCACGGTGGGCACGTCACTCAGCGCCTCGACAGCAGCGGCGACGGCGCCCACGAGGCTCACGGTCGACACCGCGGTGAACGTGGCGCGTCCCTCGCGGCCGGCGACCATCGAGGTGACGACGGACGCCGCCGCGCTCAGCGCGAATCCGAGCACTGCGTCGGCCGCGGCATCCTGGCCGGGAACGAGCATCGTGCCCGCGGCGAACGCGAGGAGACACCCGGTCGACCTGAGACCGAAGCTCAGGGCCGAGGGGACGCGCGCCGCGGTGCACACACACGCGGCCACGACGGTGAGCAGCGCGAGGACGGCGAGACTCGCTGCCGCAGGGACTCCGCTCGTTCTCGTCGCGGTCCATCCCGCGGTCGCCAGTGCCGCCGTCGACACGACGGTGGCTGCGACGACCGAGTCGGACCGGGTCCACGAGTGGCCGTTGCAGAGAACGGCCACCGCCTCCGTCAGATCGTCGAAGACCGGCGGTGAGGACTCTCGTCCGCGGTGGAGAACCAGCACGTCGCCGTCCCGAACACCGTTGTCCAGCAACGAGAGACGCGCGTCGAGCGGCACTCCCACCATCGTCGAGAGCGACCGTGGGCCCGGCGAACGATCCGAGTCCGCGCGCTCGTCGATCAGCGCCGTCAGAGCGGGCACCGTCGCGGCGACGGCGACTCCGCCGGGAACCGAGACGTCCACCTCGACGTCCCCCGTGATCACGGTGATGCGCAGCACGGCCGGCTCGATCCGGCGTACAGCGGATTCGCGCGTCGTGGACAGCGGCGCAGCGGTCGGCGCGATGGTCATCGAAAGTCCCCCCGAACTCTCTTCCCGCGGTCGCACCGCGGGTCGTGCGAGCACTATAGGTCAGTTCGGTGACATCGCCTCGCGATATGCACAGGCACGAGGGTTCGTCCACAACCCTCGTCGTCTTCCCTCCCGGTCGTCGGCGTCCGGCGCTACGGTCTGACCCGACTCGCCGAACGGGGCGGCGAGCCACTGGGGGGTGGACGTGGTGGTCGGACGTGAGGGCGAGTACGCGGCGGCGGTGGACACGCGGGTGGTCCATGGTCGACCGCCGCGCGAGGACGCGCCGCGGGTGCCGGGCGGCACCGTCGAGATGGAGCCGCCACCGGAGATTCCGCGGGTGGTCCCGGGGAACCCGCTCCTGAAGATGCTGCCTCTGGTCATGGTGGTCGCGATGGTCGGCATGGTTGCCCTCATGATCACGTCGGGCGCGGCCGCCAACCCGATGACGCTGCTGTTCCCGGCCATGATGGTGGTGTCCATGCTGGGGATGTTCGCCGGTGGGGGCCGCGGAGGCGGGCCACGGACGGCCGAACTCGACGAATCGCGCAAGGACTATCTGACGTACCTCGGTGCGATGCGCGAGCGGGTCCGGTCGACGGCGTCGGCGCAGCACGAGGCACTGGCCTTCTCCCATCCTGATCCGTCGACGCTGTCCTCGTTCGCCGGAACCTCACGCATGTGGGAGAGGCGGTCGACAGACGACGACTTCGTCCATCTGCGGGTGGGCGTGGGCGACCAACGACTCGCCACTCGCCTCGTTACACCCGACACGGGTCCGCCCGAGGGTCTCGAGCCGGTGTCGGCCGCCCTCCTGCGCTCGTTCGTCCGGACCCATGCCATCGTGTCGGACCTTCCCACCGCGGTCTCGTTGCGCGCGTTCTCCGTGATCGGTGTCGACGGCCCCGTCGAGGCGGCGAGAGCGCTCGTGCGCTCGATGGTGTTGCAGGCGTGCACTTTCCACAGTCCGGACGACATCAGTGTGGTGGTCGTCGTGGACGACTGCATCGCGGCGACGTGGGACTGGACGAAGTGGTTGCCGCACCACGGGGACGAGACCGCGTCGGACGGTGGCGGGCGACGGCGGCTGACCTTCGGATCGCCGGCGGAGGCAGCGCGGGACCTCGCCGTCCCGGCGGCAGACTCGTCGACCGGTGCGCGGCCCCATCGCATCGTGGTCGTGGATCGCGGTGCCGAGGACGGTGTCGAGGATGCCGAGACATGGGAGACCGTGACGAGGGGCGGGGACGTGACGGTCCTGACCGTGTCCGGTGCGGGCCGGGACGGCACCGCGAATCGCACACTCGTCCTGGTCGTCGGCGACGGCGCGGACAGGCCTGCGCTCGGCGCACGGAGCGCGGCCGGAGTCGAGATGTTCGGTACCGCGGACGGTGTGGAGGTGGTCACCGCCGCCGTGGTGGCGCGGGGACTCGCTCGATTCCGGACGGGCGACACCGTCGTGCGGGCGGAGGGTGGCCCGCGCGTCCGAGCATGGGAACACCTGCCCGGCATGACGTCTCCCGACAGTCTCGACCCCGGCGTCGCCTGGTCCTCCCGTTCCGGGCGGTCGCGACTGCGCGTCCCGTTCGGACTCGACGACGACGGTCGCGTCGTCGAGCTCGACCTGAAGGAGGCCGCCGAGGGGGGTATGGGACCGCACGGACTCTGTATCGGCGCCACGGGATCGGGAAAGTCGGAACTGTTGCGGACGCTGGTGCTCGGACTCGTCGCGACGCACCCGCCCGACGTCCTGAATCTCGTCCTCGTCGACTTCAAGGGTGGGGCCACGTTTCTCGGACTGGAATCGGCGCCTCACGTCGCGGCCGTCATCACCAATCTGTCCGAGGAAGCGCAGATGGTCGAGCGGATGCGCGACGCGCTCGCGGGCGAGATGACTCGACGGCAGGAACTGCTCAGGGCCGCCGGCAATTACGCGAACGTCTCCGATTACACCCGTGCGCGCGAGGGTGGTGCCGCACTCGCGCCTCTACCGGCGCTCTTCGTCGTCGTCGACGAGTTCTCCGAACTGCTGACCCGGTTCCCGGAGTTCGCCGAGCTCTTCGTCGCGATCGGGCGACTCGGGCGCTCGCTGCACATCCATCTGTTGCTGGCGAGCCAGCGGCTCGACGAGGGTCGGCTGCGCGGACTCGACAGTCATCTCTCCTACCGCATCGGTCTGAAGACGTTCTCGGCCTCCGAATCTCGATCGGTTCTGGGTGTCGCCGACGCGCATCACGTGACCGGGGGTCCGGGAGTGGGGTTCCTCAGAACGGACTCCAGCGAGCTGGTGCGCTTCACCGCGATGTACGTCTCGGGTCCCCGTCTGCGGAGCGACGAGCCCGCAGCGCTCTCGGTCGGCGCAGGCTCGACCGGGCCCCGTCTCTTCACGGCGGCGCCGGTGCCGCTGCTCGACGAGACCGCCCTCGAACCGGCGGGCGAACCGCCGTCTCCGTCCGAGTCGTCGGACGGCGGCACCATCCTCTCCGCCGTCGTCGCGCGAGTGCGCGGTCACGGGCGTCCCGCACACCGGGTGTGGCTACCGCCGTTGGACCGGCCCGTCACACTCGACTCGGTTTCACCGGACACGGCGCTCGGCGGTGACCGGCCTGACGCGGCGGGGTCACTGCGCGCCGTGGTCGCACTGGTCGACCGGCCGTACGACCAGCGACGCGATGCACTCGAACTCGACCTCACCGGTGCGTCCGGGCACGTGGCGATCGTCGGGGGACCGCAGTCCGGCAAGTCCACCGCGCTCTGCACGCTCGTCCTCGATCTGGCTCTGCGGTACTCCCCGCACCACGTGCAGTTCCACATCCTGGACTTCGGCGGTGGATCCGTCGGACGGCTGGTAGGCCTTCCTCACGTCGGATCCGTCGCGGTCCGCTCGGAGGCGGACGCCGTGCGACGCATCGTCGCCGACGTGGTCGGAACCGTTCGACGCCGCGAGGAGTTGTTCCGCACCGGCGAGATCCGGTCGATGGCCGACGCGCGGCGCAGGCGAGAGTCGGGTGGAGACAGTGCACCGCCGGTGCCGGACATCGTTCTGGTCGTCGACGGGTGGAGCACCATCCGAGCCGAGTTCGAGGCCCTCGAACCGTCCCTGCACCAGCTGGTGTCGAGCGGACTCTCCTACGGGGTGCACGTCGTCCTCGCCGCGAGTCGGTGGGCCGAGCTCCGTCCCGCGGTGAAGGATGCCGTCACCACGAGAGTCGAACTGCGCATGGGTGATCCGTCGGACTCGGACATCGGCCGAGCACGGGCGATGCACGTCCCGACGCGTCGGCCCGGTCGAGGCATCACCCCGGACGGGTTGCATCTGCTCGTCGCGCTCCCGCGTGTCGACGGCATCGCCGACACGGACGATCTCGGACACGGGACCGACCGCGCGATCGCCGAGTCGGTCCACCGGTGGCGGGGTGACGCACCGACGCCCCCGGTGCGACTGTTACCGCGTCGACTCGAGCGCGACGACCTTCTGTCGTCCGTGTCGGCGTGGTGGCCACCGTCCGCCTCGGGGACATTCGTCGCCACCGTGCCGGTGGGTGTCGACGAGAACGATCTCGCGCCGGTCGTTCTGGATCTGGCCGAGCATCCGCACCTTCTCGTCCTCGGCGACTCGGGCTGCGGGAAGACCAGTCTGCTGCGATCGATCTGCCGTTCGCTCGCGCAGGCCAACGACGCCACGTCGCTGAGAATCCTCGCCGTCGACTACCGACGAACCCTGCTGGGCGACATCCCGTCCGATCGGCTCGCCGGTCACGCGTCCACGGCCGAGCAGGCCACGACGATGGTCGCCGAACTCGCGACCTACCTGCGTGCCCGCCGTCCGGGACCGGACACCACTCGTCGCGAACTCGCTGCGAGATCCTGGTGGACCGGTCCCGAGATCGTCGTGGTCGTCGACGACTACGACCTCGTCGTCACGCCGCACGGAAACCCGCTGACCGAGTTGCTGGAACTGCTGTCGCAGGCGCGGGACGTCGGTCTGCATCTCGTCGTCGCACGTCGGTGCGGCGGATCCGCTCGGGCACTGTACGAACCGGTCCTCGCGAGGCTCAAGGACCTGGCATCACCGGGACTGGTGATGAGCGGGAGCCGAGAGGAGGGCGTCCTGCTCGGCTCCGTCCGTCCGTCCGAACTCCCACCCGGACGCGGTGTGCTGGTCGGGCGCGGAACGGCGACACTGGTGCAGACCGCGCTGTGCGAGACCGCGCCGGACGAGCGGTGACGTCGCCCGTCGGGCTCGTCACGACCGTGGACGCGGTGTGGTGTTCACGGTTCGGGGTGCTGTCGAGAACTCCCGCAGACGGTTCCGCGTCCGTGGACGTCCTCGGCCACATCGACGACCGCGTCGTCACTCTCGCCGACGGACACGAGGTCGAGGTGTCGACGATGGTGTCCGAGATGTTCACCGACGCTCTGCGCGATGCGGGGGTGCACGGTGGGGACCACGACCTTGTGCTGGTGCACCCACCGCACTGGGGAGCCGTGCGCTGCAGCGTCCTCACCGCGGCCGCGCGCCCCCTCGCGCGTGACGTCCTCCTCGTGTCGTCGGCGCTCGTCGCGCGGGACGCGGCGCAGTCGGCCCGGCCCTGCCCGTGCGGTGGATCACGCTGCCGAACAGTGGTTCTCGACCGCACACCGCACCGCACCACGGTCTCGACCGTGGTGAGTACGGCCATCAGCAGCGACGTCGTGGACTGTGTTCTGACCGACCCCACGATCGGAGGGGACGACGAGCTGACGGTGTCGCGCACTCGTGCCGCGGTGGACGGAGTTCTCGCTGCCGCGCCGGCCTGCCGACTCGTCGTGCACGGCACGAATGACACCTTGCCGCGAGCCGTACTCGACGAGATGAGCGATCTGACGGTGGTGACGGTGGACGACGAGGAGATGGCGGCAGCCGTGGTCCCGAGCGCGGGCGCGAGCCCCCTCCCGGTTCCGCCCGTCACAACGTCCGTACCGGCCGAGCTCACGCCCGGTAGGACGGGCGCGTGGCTGGCCGAACGAGCCGCCGCGGCGGCCGTGGACCGTCGGCGCACGACCCGACGGCCGGTCCTGGTGGCAGCGGTGGCGACCGCGGTGGTGTGCGTCAGCATCGGCGTCGCGGCACTGACCAGCGGACAGTCGCCCGCGCCTGCGACGGAGCGACCACGAGCCGCAGAACCGTCCATGGTCCCGGCCGGGCCCACTCGACCCACCGCGCCCACCACCGAGCCGGCCGCCGCGACGACGACGAGCGCCCCCGCCGGTACCGACTTCTCGATCGCCGGAACACACCTGATCGTGCCGGTGGGGTGGCATGTCGAGCCGGGTACGGAGCGGGTCGAGATCCGTCCCGACGCACCCGCCGGCATGCGACTTGTGCTGGTGGTCCGCGAACTCGGTGTGGGCGTCGGACTCTCCGACGTGCAGGCCACCCTGTCGGCCGGGGTCGACGCCGCACCCGATCGACTCGGCGGGCTCGATCGACGGTCGGACGTATCCGATCGTCCCGCGCTCGTCTACACCGAGAAGGCGTCCGACGGCTCGACGGTGGCGTGGACGGTGATCGTGTCACCGGGGGAGCAGACGAGTCTCGGCTGTCAGAGCACCGAGGCCGCGAACCCCGTGATGGCGGAGGTCTGCACCGCGGTCCTCGCGTCCCTCGTCGTCGGGTGACGCGGTGGCGGAGACGGAACCGTTCGCCGAGTCGTCGCGTCGAAGGAGGTGCAGGGGAAGTTCCGGGTACCGGCCCGGACCACACCGAGGGGGGATCGAGAGACCATGTCGCAGATGAAGACCACCGTCGAGACGATGCACGTCACCGCAGGGAAGGTGGACCAGCTGACGCTCGAGATCAAGGCGCTGCTGGACCAGCTGCGTGGCGACGTCCAGGCCGTCGGAGGGAGTTGGGAAGGCGCGGCGGCGATCGCGTTCCAGAACGTCATGACCAGCTGGGACGGCAGCGCGAACAAGTTGCAACTCGCGCTGGGTTCGATCGGGGACGCCATCAAGTCGAGCGGGACCGCCTACGGCGCTGCCGACGACGACAACACGCGCACCGTCACCGCCGCGGGCGGTTCGCTCAACCTCTGACCCGCCGATCATCCGATCTGCCCATCACTCACGTCAGGAAGGACGTTCACCATGAGATACGTGTTCGGTGCCATCGACCAGGTCACTGCTCAGATCGACGCGAAGCAGGCCACTCTCAACAGCAAGCTCGACGAACTGCGCCAGATCATCTCGCCGCTGGTGGCGGAATGGGAAGGCACGGCGTCGGAGTCGTACCAGGACAAGCAGCGCCAGTGGGACTCGGCGGCCCTGGAGCTCAATCAGGTTCTCGAGGCGGTCGGCAGTGCCGTCGGTCAGGGCAACGCCGACATGCAGGCACGCGAGGCGGCGAACCGGGGAATGTTCGCCTGATCACGGACGAGGTGGGCAACCGGGGCGTGGGGGGTGTCCGGTTGCCCATCTCCGACGGTCCGTACGACTCCGGGCGGCGCGGGGCGGATACTGGACGTCGTCATGACACAGCCGGATCAGCCCGTCACCGACCCGAGCGACCGCGACCACGCGGCTCGGGCGATCGCCCGCAGCCGGGTCGCGGCGGAACGTGCGCTCACCGAGGCCCGCATCGTGTCGCTCGCACGACAGCACCAGGCCATCGTCGAAGGGTCCCGGTGGACCACGGACGACGACGAGCACGATCCTGAGGGGTCGACCATCGCGTTCGAGCGCGCCGCCATCGCATCGATGTCGAGAGAGGCGCGGGAGGAACTGCGCGAACTCGACGACGCGGAGATGCGGATCGAGCGCGGCACCTACGGACAGTGCGAGGTGTGCGGCGGGGCGATCTCCGACCCCCGCCTCGAGGCGCTGCCGACTGCTCGCCGCTGCATCGAGTGCACCTCTCGTCGGCGATGACGGTCGAGGGGTTTTGACCTGCCAGTACGTGGGCCGGTAAGGTACACCGTTGGCGTTCGGTACATCGAGTCGTCATGCACGACCGATACCGGTCCCTCGGGTCTCCACTGGCCGCCGAGACGATCGACCACGCGCCTGGCCAGCACCATCAGCGATGAGACAAGGAAGTTCTGTGTCCACGTACAGCCAAAAGGCCGGGGATGTCACCCGGACCTGGCACGTGATCGACGCCACCGACGTCGTTCTCGGCCGCCTCGCAGTCCAGGCAGCAACTCTGCTGCGTGGCAAGCACAAGCCCACGTATTCCCCCAACCTCGACGGCGGAGACTTCGTCATCGTCATCAACGCTGAGAAGGTCGCGATCAGCGGCAACAAGCGGACCGACAAGTTCCACTACCACCACTCGGGCTTCCCGGGCGGTCTCCGTGCGCGCAGCATCGGTGAGGTTCTGGACAAGAACCCCGACCGCGTCGTGGAAAAGGCCATCAAGGGCATGATCCCCAAGACCAAGCTCGGCAACCAGATCGCCGGCAAGCTCAAGGTCTACGCAGGTCCCGATCACCCCCACACGGCTCAGCAGCCCGTCCCGTACGAGATCAAGCAGGTGTCCCAGTGACCGCTCCCGAAGAGAACGTCGTGACCGAGACGGCCGAAGAGACCGTCCCCATCGGTGACTCCGTCGAGATCGCCGACGAGTTCGTCTCCGTCGAGGAGCCCGAGGTCGTCGCCGACATCGAGGCCGCCGCTCGTCCCGCCATCTACATCGATCGCCCCGTCACCACGGTCGGTCGTCGTAAGGAAGCCGTCGTGCGCGTGCGCATGACCCCCGGCTCGGGCGACTTCAAGCTCAA
This sequence comes from Rhodococcus sp. NBC_00294, assembly GCF_036163995.1. Taxonomy (NCBI): domain Bacteria; kingdom Bacillati; phylum Actinomycetota; class Actinomycetes; order Mycobacteriales; family Nocardiaceae; genus Rhodococcus; species Rhodococcus sp. NBC_00294. The sequence continues at coordinate 3,768,624 of NZ_CP108043.1, read as the reverse complement.
CGGCCGCACCCTCGAGGACTACTTCCCCAACAAGGTGCACCAGCAGCTCATCAAGTCCCCGTTCGTCACCGTCGAGCGTGCGGACGGCTTCGACATCGTCGCCCTCCTGCACGGTGGCGGCCCGTCCGGCCAGGCAGGCGCCCTGCGTCTCGCCATCGCCCGTGCCCTCATCGAGGTCACCCCGGACGATCGCCCCGCCCTCAAGAAGGCCGGCTTCCTCACGCGTGACCCGCGTGCCGTGGAGCGCAAGAAGTACGGCCTGAAGAAGGCTCGTAAGGCATCGCAGTACTCGAAGCGCTGATCTCAGCACTTCTGGAGAAGCAGGCGCTCCGGCTGGTCCTCGGACCGCCGCGGGCGCCTGCTTCGTGTCACGGCACCTGCATTCGCTCCACCTGCTCGGAAGAGGTAACTGTCATGGCCCGGTTGTTCGGTACCGACGGAGTTCGGGGACTGGCGAACGAGGAGGTGACGGCAGACCTCGCACTACGACTCGGCCGTGCCGCCGCAGCGGTGCTCGGCGAGGTCGCCTCGTCGACCACCCGCCCCCTGGCCGTGGTCGGACGGGACCCGCGCGCGAGCGGCGAGATGCTCGAAGCCGCGATCGTGGCCGGACTGTCCTCCGCCGGAGTCGACGTCCTCACGGTCGGTGTCGTCCCCACCCCGGCCCTGGCCTACTTGACCGACGACTACGACGCGCAGCTCGGCGTCATGATCTCCGCATCGCACAACGCGATGCCCGACAACGGCATCAAGTTCTTCGCGGCCGGCGGCCACAAGTTGGACGACGACCAGGAGGACCGCATCGAAGCGTTGCTCGACGCGCCCGCCACGGGCCCCGTCGGTGCCGCCATCGGCCGCGTGCGACAGGCCCCGGACGCCCTCGCCCGCTACGAGAGCCATCTCGCGACCATCGTCACCCGACGCCTCGACGGCATCACCGTCGTCGTGGACTGCGCTCACGGAGCCGCCTCGACCGCCGCGCCGGACGCCTACCGCGCCGCGGGTGCGACCGTGATCGCCATCAACGCCGACCCGGACGGCCTCAACATCAACGACGGATGCGGGTCCACTCACCTCGACGTGGTGCAGAAGGCCGTCGTCGAGCACGGCGCAGACCTCGGACTCGCCCACGACGGCGACGCGGACCGCTGTCTCGCAGTGGACGCGAGCGGCGCCGTGGTCGACGGGGACGCGATCATGGCGATCCTCGCGATCGCGATGCACCAGCGCGGCGAGCTTCCCGACGACACGCTGGTCGCCACCGTCATGAGCAATCTCGGACTGCACATCGCGATGCGTGACGCCGGAATCACGGTGCGCACCACCGCTGTCGGCGATCGCTACGTTCTCGAAGAACTGCGCGCCGGCAATTACGGACTCGGCGGTGAGCAGTCGGGGCACATCGTCCTGCCCGCCTTCGGCACCACCGGTGACGGTGTGCTGACGGGCCTGCAGATCATGGCCAGGATGGCCGAGACGGGACGCACCCTCAAGGACCTCGCGTCCGTCATGCGCACGCTGCCCCAGGTGCTGATCAACGTGCCCGTGCAGGACAAGTCCGCCGCGACGTCGGCTCCGCTCGTGCAGGACGCGGTGACCCGTGCAGAGGACGAGCTCGGACGAGAGGGGCGAGTGCTGTTGCGTCCCTCGGGAACCGAGCAGCTCGTCCGCGTGATGGTGGAAGCGGACACTGCAGACACCGCCCGCCGGCTCGCCGACCACATCGCGGATGTGGTCGGCGCCGTCGGCTGACGTCTCGGCCCGTCAGCCGATGAGGGCCTTGAGCTGCTCCACCTGACCCACGCGGCCAGCGGTGTCGGCTGCGATGGGGTGGATGTTCAGTGTGGTCACACCCGCGGACTCGAAGGCGGCGAGGCGCTCCTTGACGTAGCTCTCGGTGCCGATCAGCGAGATCGACCGGACCAGCTCGTCGGGAACGGCGGCCGTGGCCTCCTCCTTCTTGCCGGCCAGGTAGAGGTCCTGGATCTTCTCTGCCTCCGCCTCGTACCCGTACCGCACCGCGAGGTCGTTGTAGAAGTTCTTGCCCTTGGCGCCCATGCCACCTATGTAGAGCGCGAGCTGGGGCTTGATCCACGGAAGGAACTGGTCGGCGTCGTCGCCGATGGCCACGGCGGGGCTGGCGTAGACGTCCAGCTCACCCAGAGACGGGTCGCGCTTCGCCTTACCGGCCGCGAGCGACTCGCCCCACACCGACTCGGCCTTCTCCGGATGGAAGAAGATGGGCTCCCAGCCCTGGGCCAGCTCGGCGGTGAGCGCGACGTTCTTGGGTCCGAGTGACGCGATGACGATCGGAATGTCGGCTCGCACAGGATGATTGATGAGCTTGAGCGGCTTGCCCAGACCCGTGCCCTGATCGGCGGGCAGCGGAATCTGGTAGTACTTGCCCTCGAACTGCACCTTCTCGCGGCGCCACACCTGGCGGCAGATCTCGATGATCTCGCGGGTGCGGCCGAGCGGGGCGTCGTACTTGACGCCGTGGAATCCCTCGATCACCTGGGGGCCGGACGCGCCGATACCCATCACGAATCGTCCGCCGGAGACGTAGTCGAGACCGGCGGCAGTCATCGCGAGCAGCGACGGCGTGCGGGTGTAGATCTGGAAGATGCCCGATGCCAGCTGGATCGTCGAGGTCTTCGCCGCGAGGAAGCCGATCTGGCTCACCGCGTCGAACGAGTACGCCTCGGGAATGAACGCGATGTCCATTCCCGCCCTCTCCAGGGCCCCGACCTCCTCGACCGTCTCGCTGAACCCGCCCGAGTAGTTCAATTGCATACCGATGCGCATGGGGCTCCCTGATCGCCGAAGTGTGTGTTACTCACCTGTGAATTCGGAGGTTACCGGTCCTACCGGCCGTGCCCACCGACGGCTGCCGTTTCGCGGGAACGCGGGGGAGCGGCGGTGCGTCTGATCTGTGGGGATCGCGCTCTCGTGCATCACTTCGGAAGGGACGACATGGCCAGTGGAACGTCGCGAGGCGGAACGACGCTGGACGAGGGGGCAGCCCGGGCGGCGATCGCGGCCCTCGAGGAGTCCGCGACAGCCGTACGAAGGTCCGCCGAGCGCGGTGTGGGCGGTCTGTTCGGTGTCGAGTCGGCGGGCCGGAACCACCGGGCGGAGGCGGCCGCCCTGCAGGACAGCCTCGGGCGGTTGTCGGAGGGCCTGCGGTCCTGGTCGGACGCCACCGCTGCGACGTCGGCCGCCCTGCGGGCGTCGATCGACGGCTCGGTGTCGCTCGACGATGTCACCGCCCTGCGCGTCGCGGCGCCGGGTGTGCCGGCACAGCGAGGTGACCGGTGACCGCACCGGTGCCGTCGACGATCGACGGTCTGCTGGATCTCGGGAGTGAGGGCCTGACGTTCTTCGCGACGTTCCTCCCGCTGGTCGGAGCGAGCGGCGCGCCGATGACCACGACCCACGTCGCGCTCTGCGCTCGCTACGACGAGCAACGCGGACTCGACACCGAGGCTCTCCGGGCTGACGCCGACCGGCTCGGCGCCGCGGCGGCCGAGGCGCGCGCGGAGATCGGGCGTCAGTCCGACGCAGCGGAGTCGTTGGGGCAGGCCTGGTCGGGAGATGCCGCCGACGCCGCGCTCGACCTCCTTCGACGGCAGTGCGCGAGGTCGGCCGGCCACGCCGATCAGCTCGAGGCGATCGGTTCAGCGATGGCCTCCGCGTCGGCGGGGTTGCACGCGATCGTCGAGGACAAGTCGATCGCCGCCTCCGCGTTCCGCACCGACGAGGTGGGCGGTCGCGATGCAGCGCAGGTCGCGGCCACCATCGCCGGAGCCGGAGGTGCATCCGCACCCGACGCGGTGGAGACGCTGGCCTCGGTGTTCCCGGGCCTCGAGGCGATGCTGCTGTCCGCGTCGGATCCCGGCCGGCGGCAGGCCGAGGTGCTCGAACCGGTCGCAGCCCGATGCCGAGAGTGGTTGGACACCGTGTTCGTGCCGGCGATGACCGAGCGTGTGGCCGCATTCGAGGAACTGTGCACCTCGACGGAGACCGCCGTGTCCGAGATCTACGCGGCACTCTGCGCCGCTGCGGTGGACATCGACGGCTCCCCGTGGCCGAGTGGTCACCGGTCCGTCGAGGACGACGCGTGCGAGTGTGTGCCGGCGGAAGGCACCGTGCCGGCTGCAGCGACCACGCCGGCGTCGGTGACGGCGCCGGCCGCTGCACCCGAGCCGCCGTCGCTCGCCGTCGCGCCCTCTCCTGTGGTCGCGGAGCCGCCCGCGACGCTGCCTCTCGCTCCCGTCGAGGATCGCTCACCGCTCGCCGAACTGATCGGGCGGGCGGTGCGGGACGCGGTGACCGAGGTGGTGTCGACTGCGGCGCCGTGCGACCCACCGCCCGCCGAGGCGCAGATCTCACCGGAGGCGGCGCTGACTGCGCCTGCCGAGAACGTCGAGCGCGGTCACCTCGAGGCGGAGCTCGACGGTCGCGGGGTGAGTGTCGCCCTCGGCGCGGACGGGGCTGTGGACATCCGCACCCACGACGCGGCGGGGGAGTCCCATCACTTCGCTCTCGCTGCCGGGCCTCTCGGACTGCCCGTCCTCACCGAGGTGATGGACGAGGCGGCGCCGCAATCGGATCAGCCGTCGGAGCCGTCGTCCGAGACCCCGGACACAGCGGAACGGGACGAGCCGCATCGGGAGGCAGTCGAACAGGACGCAGCGGATGAAGGGCTCCCGGTCGTCGAGGCCCCGGTCGTCGAGGCCCCGGTCGTCGCACCACCGGACTGCATTCCCACTGCGGTGGAATCCGGTGGTGTCACGGAACCCGCTGCGCCGCAACCGGTCACGGACCCGAGCGGTGAGGCAGCGACGGTCGGCGAGCCGGCGCGACCCGAGCTCGCGGAAGCCGGTCCGCTGTGAACTCGCAGAACACCGCGGACATCATCGACGCCGTCGTGCGGGAGCACCGGCGGGCGACGCGACGTGTGCGGACCCGCCTCGCGGCCATCGACGAGGAGGCTCGGAAGCGCTCGGAGGCCGCGCGGGTGGTGCCGCGTCGCGCCGGAGTGATCCTGCGATCGCCCACAGAGGCGGTGGCCGGCGACGAGGCTCCGCCGGCGGCGCCTCAGCGACCGGCGAGGTGGCTCAGCTGACGGATCGCGCTGACCTTCTTGGGGGCGTCCGCGGTCGGCGCGTTCGGGTCGACCACCTCGGTGCCCTTGACGACGGCGTCGGGATCGGAGAAGTCGGAGTACGTGTCGTCGCCCGCGAGGCGGTGCAGGAGGAAGCCGGTGAGCAGTGCCTGCACCGAGCGCCGAGTCTTCGGCTGGGCGTTGCCGACGCCGAGGAAGCTGAGCAGCTTCCGGCCCTCGACCATGCCGTCACCTTCCGACTTGTCGATCACGCGGAGCAGGGTGGGGCCACCGAGCGCATCGGCGAGCGCGACGGGCTCGGCGGTGAGGGAGTTCAGTTCGGAGGGACTGCCGAGAACCAGAGCGGGCGCCGTGACCGCGTCGGCGATGCCGGGCGACAGGGCGCGCGGAGAGGTGGGCGCCGGATAGAGCGCACCGAGAGCGGCGACGTCCGATCGCTGAGCCGCGGCGATCACCGCGGCGCCCGCGCCCATGGAATGGCCCACCAGGCCGAGCTTGGCGGGGTGCACGCTGATGTCGCCGGTGCCGAGACGGATGCCGGTGCACACGTCGAGCGCGACGAGGAGATCCTGCGCCAGGGCACTGTGGGAGGGCACCGGTCCGCGCTGCGTGTTCGGCGCGACGACGACGATGCCCCACGACGCGAGGTGCCGCAGCGTGGAGTCGTAGTGCGAGGCGCCGGTCATCCAGCCGTGCGCGAAGGCGATCGCCGGCAGTCCCGTGCCCTCACTGGGCGTGTAGATCACACCGGGCAGGCCCGCGAGAGCGAGGTCACCGCGCAGCACGCGATGGGGACCCCGCTTGGTCAGGTCGGCGACCAACTTCTGCGTCTTCGGCACAGCACTGACCGTAGTCGACGCGGCAGTTCGCCATGCCGTCGACGTGCGGGCGGCCGGAGCGCCGTCCGCGCCGAAGTAGGCTGTCGTCCCATGTGCGGAATCGTCGGGTACGTCGGACATCGTCGAGCGCTACCGGTGGTGGTGGAGGCGTTGCGCCGGATGGAGTACCGCGGATACGACTCGGCCGGCATCGCCGTCCTGGACGGGTCCGGGGGAATGGCCGTCGAGCGCAAGGCCGGGAAACTGGCCAACCTCGAGGCCGAACTGGACGAACTCGGGCGGGACACCTTCGTCGGCACCAGCGGGATCGGCCACACCCGGTGGGCCACCCACGGACGGCCCACCGATCGCAACGCCCACCCGCACCGCGACCGCGCCGACCGCGTCGCCGTCGTGCACAACGGCATCATCGAGAACTTCGCGCCGCTGCGCGCCGAGCTCGAGAACGCAGGCGTCGAGTTCGAGTCGGACACCGACACCGAGGTGGCCGTCCATCTGGTCGCCGCCGCCTACGACGAGGGCCCCACGGCCGGAGACTTCGTCCAGAGCGCCCTCGCGGTGCTGCAGCGCCTCGAAGGCGCCTTCACGCTCGTGTTCACCCACGTCGATCACCCCGACACCATCGTCGCGGCCCGTCGCTCCACCCCGTTGGTCGTCGGCGTCGGCGAGGGCGAGATGTTCGTCGGGTCCGATGTCGCCGCCTTCATCGAGCACACGCGCGACGCGGTCGAGCTCGGGCAGGACCAGGTCGTGGTGATCACCGCCGACGGTTACGACGTCATGAACTTCGACGGGTCCGAGGCCGAGGGGCGTCCGTTCCGCATCGACTGGGACCTCGCCGCCGCCGAGAAGGGCGGTCACGACTACTTCATGTTGAAGGAGATCCAGGAGCAGCCCGCGGCGGTCGCGGACACCCTCCTCGGACACTTCACCGACGGTCGCATCGTCCTCGACGAGCAGCGACTGTCGGATCAGGAGCTGCGCGACGTCGACAAGGTGTTCGTCGTCGCGTGCGGCAGCGCGTACCACTCCGGGCTGCTGGCGAAGTACGCGATCGAACACTGGACGCGCCTCCCCGTGGAGGTGGAGCTGGCCAGCGAGTTCCGTTACCGCGACCCCGTTCTCGACCGCTCGACACTCGTGGTGGCCATCTCCCAGTCGGGCGAGACCGCCGACACGCTGGAGGCGGTCCGGCACGCGAAGGAGCAGAAGGCCCGAGTCCTGGCCGTCTGCAACACCAACGGTTCCCAGATCCCGCGCGAGGCCGACGCGGTGCTCTACACGCGGGCGGGACCGGAGATCGGTGTCGCGTCGACCAAGGCGTTCCTCGCCCAGGTGACGGCCAACTACCTGGTCGGACTGGCGTTGGCGCAGGCTCGCGGTACCAAGTACCCGGACGAGGTCGCACGGGAGTACGCGGATCTCGAGGCCATGCCGGAGCTGGTGAGGAAGGTGCTCGAGACGGTCGAGCCCGTCCGTGCCCTGGCCCGCGAGTTGGCGTCGTCACCGACGGTGCTGTTCCTGGGTCGCCACGTCGGTTACCCGGTGGCTCTCGAGGGTGCGCTCAAGCTCAAGGAGCTCGCGTACATGCACGCCGAGGGCTTCGCCGCCGGCGAGCTCAAGCACGGTCCGATCGCCCTCATCGAGGACGACCTGCCCGTGATCATCGTGATGCCGTCGCCGAAGGGCCGAGCGGTGCTGCACTCGAAGATGCTCAGCAACATCCGTGAGATCCAGGCGCGCGGCGCCCGGACCGTCGTGATCGCCGAGGAGGGCGACGAGACGGTGCGGCCGTTCGCCGATCACCTCATCGAGATCCCGGCCGCGCCGTCACTACTGCAGCCGCTGCTGTCGACGGTGCCGCTGCAGGTGTTCGCCGCCGAGGTCGCGCAGGCGCGCGGCTACGACGTGGACAAGCCGCGCAACCTCGCGAAGTCGGTCACCGTCGAGTGATCAGCTCTCTCGGACGATGACGGTGCCCGTCATGTTCGGGTGCACCGAGCAGAAGTACGGGTACGTGCCGGGGTCGTCGAACGTCTGACTGAACTGACCCGACGAGATCATCGGGCTGTGCAGCAGACGGGACGCCGCGTCGATGCCGATCACGTTGTGCGCGACACCGGTGTCGTCGAAGAACCACGTGACGGTGTCGCCGGGTGAGATGGTGACGCTGGCGGGGGAGTAGGCCATCGCGGCGACCGTGACGACGTTCGGCCCGGTCGGACGTTCGGCGGTGGGGGCGTCCTCGGTGCACGATGTGAGCGACAGTGCCAGTGCGGCAGTGACTCCGATCGTCGCCGCGAGTGTTGTCAGGCGAGCCATGATTCCCACGGTAGACCTGCCGTGCATTGTGGCCGGTCGGCGCTACCGTGGGACGCATGCGTCACTTCCACACCGCCGACGAGGTGCGAGCGGCGGAAGCCCCGCTGCTGGCCCGACTGCCCGAGTACGCGGCGATGCGCCGCGCGGCCCACGGACTGGCGACGGTCGTCGCTCGTGAACTCCGGGCCCGCACCGGCGGGGTGGTCGGCAGACGGGTGCTCGTTCTCGCCGGATCCGGGGACAACGGCGGCGACGCGCTGTTCGCCGGCGCCGAACTACGGCGGCGCGGCGTCGCCGTGGAGGCACTGCTGCTCCGCCCCGATCGCGCCCACCCCGCCGCACTGGCGGCGTTCCGGGCCGCCACGGGACGTGTGGTGACGCTGGCCGGCGACCCCGATCTGGTGATCGACGGCATCGTCGGCCTGTCCGCGCGGGGATCGCTCCGACCGGACGCGGCCGCGATCGTCGACGGACTCACCGCCCCCGTCGTGGCTGCGGACCTGCCGTCGGGTGTCGACCCGGACACGGGCGCCGTCGACGGTCCCGCCGTCCGTGCCGCCGTGACGGTGGCGTTCGGCGCCTACAAGCCGGTGCACGTGCTCGCGAGCGCGTGGTGCGGCGAGCTGCACCTGATCGACATCGGCCTCGTTCCGGACGCCGCGACGATCACGTCTCCCGACGACGGCGAGGTAGGCCGCGCGTGGCCGGTACCCGGACCTGCGGACGACAAGTACTCCCAGGGCGTCACCGGCATCATGGCGGGCAGCGAGAAGTATCCCGGCGCGGGCGTGCTGTGCACGGGCGCTGCGGCGGCGGCGACGTCCGGCATGGTCCGCTACGTCGGGCAGGGCGGCGCCGAGGTGGTGCATCACTACCCGGAGGTGGTCACCGCCCGTTCGGTCGACGAGGCAGGACGTGTACAGGCCTGGGTGGTAGGGCCCGGCTTCGGCACCGACGACGACGCGGCCGACCGGCTGCGCTCCGTCCTGGAGTCCGACGTCCCGGTCCTCGTCGACGCCGACGGACTGACCGTGCTGTCGCAGCGACCCGAGCTGGTGCGCGGACGTTCGTCGGCGACCGTACTGACACCGCACGCGGGAGAGTTCGAGCGACTCACCGGGTCCGCGCCCGGACCCGATCGTGTCCGGTCCGTCCGCGCCCTCGCGGCCGACTGGAACGTGACGGTGCTGCTCAAGGGGCGAGCGACGGTGATCGCGGATCCCGACGGCACCGTCTCCGTCGACGACGCGGGGTCGTCCTGGTCCTCGACGGCCGGGTCCGGCGACGTGCTGTCCGGCATGATCGGAGCGCTCCTCGCGGCGGGCGTGCCGGCCCGCACCGCCGCCGTCATGGGCGCTCGCGCGCACTCGCGGGCGGCCGCGCTCGCCGCCACCGATCGAGGTCGGCGTACCGCTGCTCCCATCTCCGCCTCACCGCTGCTCCGCGCCGTTCCGGACGCGGTCGGCGACCTCCGCGCACAGGCCTGACACCCGCCACCGCACGTCGGTGCGGGGTGTCGATGGCAGAATGACGCCGGTGAACAGCGCGCAGGAGGTGCCGACGAGTCCGGTCGCACCGGCTCCGACTTCTCGCCCGCAGGCCGAGGCGCTGATCGATCTGGACGCCGTCGCGCACAACACCCGCATCCTGATCGAGCACGCCGGCGATGCTGCGGTGATGGCCGTCGTCAAGGCGGACGGCTACAACCACGGCGGAGTGGAGGTCGCGCGGGCGGCGCTCGCGGCCGGTGCTCGCGAACTCGGTGTCGCCACGGCTGCGGAGGCGCTCGGACTGCGCGCCGCGGGTCTCACGGCGCCGGTGCTGTGCTGGTTGCACGCCCCCGGCACCGACTTCACGGGACTGATCGACTCGGACGTCGAGATCGGCGTGTCCTCGCCCCGTCAGATAGCGGAGGTCGCCGACGCCGCACGCCGTGTCGGCCGTCCCGCCGTGGTGTCCCTCAAGCTCGACACCGGCATGAATCGCAACGGGGTGGGTGCGGACGAGTTCGACGCGGCCGTCGACGCCCTGGTGGCGGAGCAGCGTGGTGGCGCGCTGCGCGTGCGCGGCCTGTTCTCCCATCTGGTCGATGCGGACGTGCCCGGCGATCCGATCAACGACCGGCAGAAGGAGCGCTTCGACGCCGCCGCAGGCGCGATGGCCCGAGCGGGCGTGGCACCCGAGGTACGGCACATCGCCAATTCCGCCGGTGCCCTGACCCGCCCCGACCTGGCCTACGACATGGTCCGACCGGGCATCGCGCTGTACGGCCTGTCCCCGGCACCCCATCTCGGATGGTTCGGACTGCGCCCCGTCATGACGCTGCGCGCCACGGTGATCCTGCTCAAGCGGGTGGCTGCCGGCGACGGCGTCTCCTACGGCCACGAGTGGATCGCTCCCGTCGACACGACGGTGGCGTTGCTGCCCGTGGGCTACGCCGACGGCATCACGCGTGCGCTGAAGAACCGATACGAGGTGTCGATCCACGGCGTGCGGTATCCGGCGGTGGGCCGGGTGTGCATGGACCAGATCGTCGTCGACCTCGGACCCGGCCGTCCCGACGTCGCCGAGGGGGACACCGCGTACCTCTTCGGACCGGGCGACCACGGGGAGCCCACGGCCCAGGACTGGGCGGAGACGCTCGACACGATCAACTACGAGGTGGTGACCGGTATCCGCGGTCGAGTACGACGGACGTTCGCCGGAGGGGTCTCGTGATCAGCGCCCGTCTCGCCGGAATGGCCGGGGGCGCGGCGAGTATCGCGGCCGTGGCCGCCGTGGCCGGCATCACGGCGGTGCGGCGCCGGGTGGGCCCGCCGGTGCCCGACGCCGGTCGGCGCGAGGACTTCGAGTCGATGGAGTTCGATCGCGGGTGCGTCGTCGCCAGCGGAGACGGAGTGCCGCTGGCGGTGCGCGAGGTCGGTCCACTCGAGGCGCCGCTGACCGTGGTGTTCGTGCACGGGTACTGCCTGCGCATGGAGTGCTGGCACTACCAGCGTCGCGAGCTCGCCCGCCGGTGGGGCGACGACGTGCGGATGGTGTTCTACGACCAGCGCGGTCACGGCCGATCCGGCGACGTCTCGCCGGACGAGTGCGACATCGCCCGCCTCGGCATCGATCTCGCCGACGTGATCCGGGCCGTCGCACCGCGTGGGCCGCTGGTGCTGGTGGGCCACTCGATGGGCGGCATGTCGGTGCTGGCGGCCACTCGCCAGTTCCCCGACGCGGTGGCCGAGCGGGTCGTCGGAGTCGCGCTGATGTCCACCACCGCAGCGGGTCTCGCGCGTACCGGTCTCGGACGGAACCTCCAGAATCCGGCCGTCGACGCGTTCCGGCTCGCGGTGCGGACCGCTCCGGGTGCGGTCCAGTTCGGCCGCGGTGTCGTGCGCGGGGTCATCGCCCCGGTGCTGCGCGCGGCGTCGTTCGGCACCGCGGTCAGTCCCGCCCTCGAGGCGTTCGCCGAGCAGATGATCCACGACACCTCGGTGGTGACGATGGTCAACTTTCTCCAGGCGCTCGAGCTGCACGACGAACTGGAGGCGCTGCCCGTCATCGCGGACACGGCGACCCTGGTGCTGTGCGGCGACGACGACTGGGTCATCCCGTTCGACAAGTCCGAGCAGCTGGCCGACGCGCTCCCGCACGCCGAGATGGTCCGGGTCCGCCGCGCCGGTCACCTGGTGCAGCTCGAGTTCCCCGACGAGGTGAACGACGCCCTGGACCGTCTGGTACAGCGTGCACGCGACGGACGGGTCCGCGCCGAACCGACGAGGCGAACCGTTGGCTGACGCGGTGCCGGTCGAGGGGGAGGCCGTCCTCTCGACGGCCGAGGACACCGAGCTCCTGGGCGAGCGCCTCGCCGCGGAGCTCGAAGCGGGCGACGTCGTGGTGCTCGACGGACCCCTCGGCGCAGGTAAGACGACGCTGACGAGGGGTCTCGCCCGCGGACTCGGCGTGCTCGGCCGCGTGAGCTCGCCGACGTTCATGATCGCGCGCACCCACCGCGCCGGCGGGGACACCGGCCCCGGGCTCGTGCACGTCGACGCCTACCGGCTGGGGCTCGGAACCGGCGCCTCGGCGATGGACGAGCTCGACGCCCTCGACCTCGACACCGAGCTGGCGGACTCCGTCGTCGTCGTGGAGTGGGGCGAGGGCATCGCGGAGGCCCTCGCCGACCGGCACCTGCTGATCCGGCTGCGGCGCGAGCCGGAGTCCGACGTCCGCACCGCCACGTGGCAGTGGATCGGGTGAGCACGGGTAATCTGGATCCCCGTGCTGATACTCGCCGTGGACACCTCCACTCCCGCCGTGACGGCCGGGGTGGTGCGGCTCGACGACACCGGCCCGCAGCCGCTCGCGACGCGCGTCACCGTCGACGCCCGTAAGCACGCCGAAGTTCTCACCCCACACATCCTCGAGTGCCTCGCCGACGCCGGCATCAGCGCGGACGACCTGTCCGCTGTCGTCGTCGGCACCGGACCGGGGCCGTTCACCGGCCTGCGCGTGGGCATGGCGACGGGAGCCGCCTTCGGTGACGCCCTCGGCATCCCGGTGCACGGTGTCGGCAGTCTCGATGCCATCGCCGCGGCCGTGCCCGGTGATCGCGAGGTCCTCGTCGTCACGGATGCGCGTCGCCGGGAGGTGTACTGGGCACGGTTCCGCGGCGCCGAGCGCGTCGCCGGACCGTTCGTCTCGCCCGCCGCGGACATCGTCGTGGGGGAGTCGACGGTGGTGGCCGGATCGGCACTGCACGTCGATCTGGTGGACCTGCCCGTGGAACCGGTCGAGAGTCCGTCCCCGGAATGCCTCGTCGCCGTGGCCGCGCAGGCGCTGCGCTCCGGCGCGGAGCCGACGTCGTTGGTGCCGCAGTATCTCCGGCGTCCCGACGCGGTCGCGACGGCCGATCGAGCGGCGAAGACCCGCGCATGATCGGCACGGTCGAACCGATGCGCGTCGAGGACGCGGACCGGTGCGCGGAGCTCGAGGCCGTGCTGTTCCCCACCGACGGGCCCTGGCCCGCATCGGCCTTCGTCGAGGAACTGCGCGGCCCGCACGTGCGGTACTTCGTCGTGCGAGAGGACGACGGTCGGGCCGTCGGGTACGCCGGGATCGCGTTGCTGGGCAAGGGCGAGGACACCGAGTCCGAGGTCCACACCATCGGCGTCGATCCCGCCGCGCAGCGTCGCGGTATCGGCAGGGCACTGCTCGACGCGTTGCTGCACGAGGCGGACCTGCACGGCGGTCCGGTGTTCCTCGAGGTGCGCACCGACAACGAGTCGGCCATCGAGTTGTACCGCCGGGCGGGCTTCGACATCGTCGGGACGCGCCGCCGCTACTACCAGCCCAGCGGTGCGGACGCGTACACCATGACCAGGCCCGCCCCGACTACGAGAGGTGGTCACCCGTGATCGTCATGGGGATCGAGAGTTCGTGCGACGAGACCGGTGTCGGCATCGTCCGCTACACCGGAGACGCGTCGGGCACCGGCACGTGCGAGATGCTCGCCGACGAGGTCGCGTCCAGTGTCGACGAGCACGCCCGCTTCGGTGGTGTCGTCCCCGAGATCGCATCGCGCGCACACCTCGAGGCCATCGTGCCCACGATGCGACGAGCGTTGGCGCAGGCGGGCATCCGTCGCCCGGACGCCGTCGCCGTCACCATCGGACCGGGCCTCGCCGGAGCGCTCCTCGTCGGTGTCGCGGCGGCGAAGGCCTACGCGGCCGCGTGGAACGTGCCGTTCTACGCGGTCAACCATCTCGGTGGTCACGTCGCGGTGGACACCCTCGAGCACGGCCCGATGCCGGAGTGTGTCGCGCTGCTGGTCTCGGGCGGACACACGCACCTGCTCGAGGTGTCCTCCCTCGCCGAACCGATCGTCGAACTGGGCAGCACCGTCGACGATGCGGCGGGAGAGGCCTTCGACAAGGTCGCCCGGCTCCTCGGACTCGGGTATCCCGGCGGTCCCGTGCTCGACGCGCTCGCCGCAGAGGGTGATCCGCGCGCCGTCGCGTTTCCTCGCGGCATGACCGGACCACGCGACTCCCGCTACGACTTCTCGTTCTCCGGCCTCAAGACCGCGGTGGCTCGCCACGTCGAGTCGGCGCAGCGCGCCGGCCGTCCGATCGTGGTGGCCGACGTGGCCGCGTCGTTCCAGGAGGCCGTCGCCGATGTCCTGACGATGAAGGCGCTGCGCGCTGTGACCGACCGGGGGATCGGCACCCTCGTCCTGGGCGGCGGTGCCACTGCGAACTCGCGTATCCGATCGCTCGCCGAGGAGCGGTGCGCCACGGCCGGGGTGACGTTGCGCGTGCCCACTCCGCGTCGATGCACCGACAACGGCGTCATGATCGCCACGCTCGGGGCGCACATCGCTGCATCCGGAGCCGAGCCGTCACCACTGACGGCGGCGACCGATCCGGGCCTGCCCGTCTCGGTCAGCCAGGTCGTCTGACGGCCCGTCAGGCGGGTGGTGCAGTCGATGGTGTGACCGCCGGAGCGGACGTGGTCGGTACGGGAACGAGGCCCTCGGGGAGCACGGACTCCGGCACCACGGCACCGGGCGCGGGCGACACCGGTGTCGATCCGGACTCGGGCGTGCTCTCCGGCGTCGTCACCGGCGGGGTCGGCAGCACACTGGTCAGGTCCGTCCACCACGGCGGGATTCCGGGAACGTCCGGCAGGACGATGACCGGAAGATCGGGAGCCGGGCGGAGTGTCGGGGTGGTGGATGTCGGCGGCGCCACGGTCGTCGTCGCCGTGGCCGACGGTGACGACGAGCGAGTCGGGTAGGGACGCACCTCGGGGGTGTAGGTGTAGTCGGTCGTCGGCCACGGTTCCGCGGCCGTGGGCTCCGGCGCGTCGTCCTCCCAGCCACCGGTCAGAGCCGGCGGCGCAGCCTCGGGTGCCGACGCGCTGGTGGCCGTCTCCTCCGTGGTGGAGTTCGGGAGTTCCGAGGTGGCCACCGTGGTGACGGCCGGCTCGCTCGACGGGGTCAGGGCCTGGACGCCGTACGCGAGCACGACGGCCATGGCCGCGCACGCCGCGGCGAGCAGCCCGACCGTTCGCAGGCCCCCGGCGATCGAGGTGGGCGGCCGGGTGGACGCGGGCAGCACCGAGTGGCCGAGGTCGCGGGCCAGCAGGGCTGCGCCCTTGGCCACGGCGGCATCGGGTTCGGGCGTCGGCACCGCGGGCACGTCGGCGGCGTGGGTGATGGTCTCGACCACGGCGGGCACGTGGGCGCCGCCGCCGACCACGGCGGCCGCCTCGGGACGCGCGGTCGGGCCGGCCTCGTCGAGCACCTCGAGTACCAGCTCGCGCAGCGCAGCCAACGGTGCGGCGATGGCGACGACCATCTCGGCGCGAGTCACGGTGAGCGTCTCGGCTCCGGGCAGATCCACGGTGACGGACTCGTGGAAGGACAGTTGCTCCTTGGCCGTGCGTAGACGCGCCGCGACCACCGGGCGATCCGAAGTGGTGACCGCGGGCAGCCTCTCGGCGGTCAGGGCGAGGAGGTGCGCGTCGAGGACGGCTCCGCTGACCTCGTCGGTGCGCCGGACCGCGCGCACGGTGCCGTCGACCTGATCGATCACCGTCGTGGTGGTGCCCGAGGCGCCGACGTCGACGAGCAGGACGTGGCCGTACCGCGCCACCTCGCCGGTGTGCCGGAGCCAGCACAGCAGAGCGTCGGTGTCGGTCACCAGATGGTCGTCCGTCACGTGATGACGACGGGTCGCCGACAGAATGGACCGCGATCCGAGGCCGCCGCGATGCGCCACGGCGATACGTCCGCCCGACGTGGCGGGGCGGGTGTCGTCGTCGACGAGGTGGTGGGACGCGAGATCGAGCGAGGTGGCGACCAGGTCACCAATGTCGGAGCGGGCGCCCTCGGCGGTCACGGTGCGGTAGTCGAAGGTCTCGGTGCCGTCGGGAGCGGTGGTGAGGACGGCGCAGCACACCACCTCGGATCCTGCCGAGACCCCGATGGTGGGTTCGGGGACCACACTCTCCTGCTGTGTGTCCGACACGTGCATGCACCTCCTCGGGCGGTCGTTCCTACGCTGCCGTTATACGAATGTTACCGAACTCCGCCGGAAATAGTGCACATCCCGCGCTGGTTCCGGCCGCGGAGGGACACCGAACCCCTTCCTGACCAGTGCAATGACGAGACGTCACGAAAGTGAGAAAGGGGCGCGTCACCGTGTCTGCGAGCGTCGAGATCGGCATCACCACCTTCGCCGAGACCTACCCGGAGGAGGGAGTCCAGGAGGTGCGCGGCCACGGTCGACGACTGCGCGAGGTGGTCGAGGAGGCCCAGCTCGCCGACGAGGTGGGACTGGACGTGTACGGCGTCGGTGAGCATCACCGCGAGGACTTCGCCGCGTCCGCGCCCGCCGTCGTGCTCGCGGCGATCGCGGCGCGGACCGAGCGCATCCGTCTGACGCATCAGCGTCGGCACGCTGCCCCACGAGACGGTGCTGCGCTCCATCGAACTTCTGGGCCGCGAGGTAGCGCCTCTGGTCCGCGAGGCGATGGCGTCCTCGACGCGACACGAGAATGTGCACTCGTGAAGGTTGAGTGCTGGCACTCGCGTGTATAGAGTGCTAGTCGACGACAGGTTCAGTGACCCGGCACCCGCGACGACGGGCCACCGCAATCGTGCGTCGTGAACCAGAGCAGTACCCAGCAGGACGAACACCAGCACAATCCGTGCCGGGGACCAGCCCCGGACCGACAATCGTGAAAGTGGAGGGCTCATCGTGGCAGGCGTGAACATCAAGCCGCTCGAGGACAAGATCCTCGTCCAGGCCGTCGAGGCCGAGACGACGACCGCCTCCGGCCTGGTCATCCCCGACACCGCCAAGGAGAAGCCCCAGGAGGGCACCGTGGTGGCCGTGGGTGAAGGCCGAGTGACCGACAAGGGAAATCGCATCCCTGTCGACGTCAAAGAGGGTGACACCGTCATCTACAGCAAGTACGGCGGCACCGAGATCAAGTACGCCGGCGAGGAGTACCTGATCCTGTCCGCACGCGACGTGCTGGCAGTCATCTCCAAGTAAGCCCCACGCCTTCCGCCCCGGTGTCCTTGTCTCGAGGACCCGGGGCGGAATGCGTCACGCCGTACTGATGAGGAGTTGGTAGGCCACATGTCCAAGCAAATCGAATTCAACGAGGTCGCACGACGCAGCCTCGAGAGGGGCGTCGACAAGCTCGCCGACGCCGTCAAGGTCACCCTCGGGCCCCGCGGCCGGCACGTGGTGCTGGCCAAAGCCTTCGGTGGTCCCACCGTCACCAACGACGGCGTGTCCATCGCCCGTGAGATCGACCTCGAGGATCCCTTCGAGAACCTCGGCGCACAGCTCGTCAAGAGCGTCGCCACCAAGACCAACGACGTCGCCGGTGACGGTACGACGACGGCGACGGTACTGGCACAGGCCCTGGTCAAGCAGGGGCTCAAGAACGTCGCCGCCGGTGCCAACCCCATCGCGCTCGGCGCCGGCATCACCAAGGCCGTCGAGCACGTGTCCGAGGCACTGCTCGCCGCCGCGGTTCCCGTGCAGGGCGAGAAGTCCATCGCGCAGGTCGCCACCGTGTCGTCCCGCGACGAGGTCATCGGCCAGATGGTCGGCGAGGCGCTCACCCGCGTCGGCGCCGACGGTGTCGTGACGGTCGAGGAGTCGAGCTCGCTCGTCTCCGAACTCGTCATCACCGAGGGCGTGCAGTTCGGCAAGGGCTACCTCTCGCCGTACTTCGTCACCGATCCGGACAGTCAGGAAGCGGTGTTCGAGGACGCGCAGATCCTGCTGTACCGCGAGAAGATCTCGTCCCTTCCCGATTTCCTGCCGCTCCTGGAGAAGATCGCGGAGTCGGGCAAACCGGTTCTCATCATCGCCGAGGACATCGAGGGCGAGGCACTGTCCACGCTCGTCGTGAACTCGATCCGCAAGACGGTCAAGGCCGTCGCGGTGAAGGCGCCGTTCTTCGGAGACCGCCGCAAGGCGTTCCTCGAGGACCTCGCCATCGTCACCGGTGCCACCGTCATCAACTCCGACATCGGCCTCAGCCTCAAGGATGCGGGCCTCGACCTGCTCGGCAGCGCACGCCGCGTCGTCGTCACCAAGGACGAGACCACCATCGTCGAGGGTGCGGGCACCGCGGAGGCCATCGCCGACCGCGTCGGACAGCTCCGTCGCGAGATCGAGGCGACCGAGTCCGACTGGGACCGCGAGAAGCTCGAGGAGCGTCTGGCGAAGCTGGCCGGCGGAGTCGCGGTCATCAAGGTCGGTGCCGCCACCGAGACCGACCTCAAGGAGCGCAAGTTCCGCGTGGAGGACGCCGTCAACGCCGCCAAGGCAGCTGTCGAGGAAGGCATCGTCTCCGGTGGAGGCGCCGCACTCGTGCACGCCAGCCGCGGCCTGAAGGACCACCTCGGTCTGACGGGCGACGAGGCCATCGGCGTCGAGGCAGTGCGCCTCGCGCTGCGGGCCCCGATGTACTGGATCGCGAGCAACGCCGGTATCGACGGTTCCGTCGTCGTCGGCAAGCTCGTCGACGCGGACGACGGCACCGGCTTCAACGCCGCCACGCTGACGTACGGCGACCTGGTCGCCGACGGCGTCATCGACCCGGTCAAGGTCACTCGCTCGGCCGTGGTGAACGCCGCGTCCGTCGCGAAGATGATCCTCACGACCGAGTCGACCGTCGTCGACAAGCCCGAGGTCGTCGAGGACGAGGGCGGCCACGGTCACGGCCACAACCACTGACCACCCTCTCGACGAGCGAGGCCCCATCGGACACTGTCCGGTGGGGCCTCGCTCGTCGGTGGGGTCAGGAGGCCAGACGGCGACGGTTGCGCCGCGCGAAGACCTCTCGCTCGGTCTCGGACATGCCGCCCCAGATGCCGTACGGCTCGCTCACGGCGAGCGCGTGGCTCCGGCACTGGGCGAGGACGGGGCACGCGCGGCACATCTCCTTGGCCTTCATCTCGCGTTGCGCTCGCGCTCGTCCTCGTTCACCATCGGGATGGAAGAACATCGACGAGTCCTCGCCGCGGCACGATCCGTGCATCTGCCAATCCCAGATATCGGCATTGGGTCCGGGAAGGTGATTGGGCTGGGGCATTGTGTACTCCTAGGACTCTCACGCACGGTCGTGAATTCTTCTGGTGCAGTTCACGATCTGTCGCAACCGTAGAGCCGGGCGAGTTTCACCGTCAACAGTCTCGATCGTGGTGATCTGCATACTCCGAGCAGGCATTAATTAACTCGGACGACACTTTTCTCTGGTGTCGAGCCGGTAGGGGAGTCCTCGTAATGTCCCTGTCACATCGTCGACAAGACACCGACACACTGTGCCCGGAAATGTCGTGACATTTCGTGTGTAAATTCCTGGATAACGCCCGAAGACTATTCTGTTTCCCGTGCAGTCCTCGTGTCCTCCCGTGCCCGGTCCGGACTCCCTGACACGGTGGTCGGAGGCCGTCGACGCCGGGGCCCGCGGGTGGTACGCCGCCTCGCTCACCCGGGCCCGGTCGCTGCGGCGCGACGCCGATCCGGCCGTGCGGTCCCTGAGCGCGAGCCTCGAGGGGTCGCTGCTGCGCCAACTCGGCCGCCACACCGACGCCGCGGTGCGTGACGGCGCGGCGCTCGTCGACAGCGGCTTCTCCCGTGGGACAGGTCCGCGCCGGGCGATCGACGTCGACGCCGCCGTCGACGCCCTCGTCGGTCTCGCCGCCGATGCCATCGGTCCCCGCCGCCTCGCGCGGGCCGACGTCCTCCTCGCCCGGGCGGAGTCGGTGCTCGCCACCCGGCCCGGGCACCAGCGAGTGTCTCTCCGCGTGCTGTGGGTCCGTGCGGAGGTGGCGATGGCGTCGGGTGACGCGCGGCGCGCCCTCGACGCGGCGGAGGCATCCGTTCGGGCGGCACGGGAGTTCCGGTCGCCGCGGCACCTCGTCAAGTCCCGTGTGGTGCACGCCGCGGCCCTGCTGGTGGCGGGTGACCACTCCGTCGCCGCGACGGCAGCGCGCTCGGTGCGCGACGACGCCGTCGCCGCCGACCTGCTCCCGCTCGCGTGGGCCTCCGCCTGCCTGTCCGAAGCGTGCGGTGACCGCGACGCCGGCGCTGTCCGACGGGTGTTCGAGGTTGCGATCCGGTCACGCGGTGGGCAATTCTCGTGACCGAACCGTACGGTTCGGTCGAGCCGCGTCGGGCGGCGACTATCCTTGAGAGGTTCCGCACCGGGCCGTCGGGGACCGGGAGGAAGCGCGCTCGATTCCGGAGCGGGCCCGATGTGAGGTGGGAAACACTCTGACGATGATTGCCACGGGTGAGGGGCTGGACTCGGCCGTCGCCGCAGCTGCTCGCGGCGACCGAAGGGCTCTCTCCGTCGTCCTCGAAACCATCAGGCCGATCGTGGTCCGGTACTGCCGCGCGCGCGTCGGTGCAGGTGAGAGGGGTCAGCTGTCTGCTGACGACGTCGCCCAGGAGGTGTGCCTCGCGGTCATGACAGCGCTGCCGCGCTACGAGGACCAGGGCCGCCCCTTCATGGCGTTCGTGTACGGGATCGCATCGCACAAGGTCGCGGACGCCCATCGCAGCTCGTCGCGTAACAAATCCGAACCGATGGCCGATGTACCGGATGTCATGTCCATCGAGGACGGCCCCGAGCAACGGGCGCTGGATTCGGAGGCAGGACGCCGCATGAACGAACTGCTGTCGACGCTGTCGGAGAAGCACCGCGAGATCCTGGTGCTCCGGTTGGTGGTCGGGTTGTCGGCAGAGGAGACGGCCGCCGCCGTGGGTAGTACCGCAGGCGCCGTTCGTGTGGCGCAGCACCGGGCAATAGCGAAGCTGAAGAACGAAGTAGTGGGAGCAGGTGACAAGTATGGCTAGGGACTCGTGGCGCGGCAGCGCTGGAGATTCTCGGCACGGCGCCTCCGGACACGGAGCCACCGGCCGCCCCGACGCCTCCGGCGCAGGTGGCGTCGATCCCCGAGCCGTCGACGACCTCGAGTCGTCCGGCCCCGTCGACATCATGGCCGTGCGCCGTGACGACGCGCTCATCGATGCGATCGCGAGCGACGGTCCCGTCGCGACCGTCGACTCCGACGAGTATCGCCTGGCCAGCCTGCTGGCCGAATGGCGTTCCGACATCCTCGCCGACCCGCTCCCCGAGAGTCCCGATCTCGATCAGGTCGCCGCGGCGATCGATCTCGCGCTGGCCGAGGACGCGCTGCACCGTCAGCGCACGCGGAGCCGCATGCGTTTCCTGCGTCCCGTCGCCGGTGCCGCGGCCGCCGTCGCGTTCCTCGCGGGTGGTGTCACGGCGTTCTCGTACAGCGCGATGCCGGGCGATCCCCTGTGGAAGGTGAAGGAGGTCGTCTTCACCCAGCAGGCCGATTCGACGGTCGCGCAGGTCGATACCACGTCGGCGCTGCAGGAGGTCGAGGATCTGCTCGCTCGTGGTGACGCGGAGACGGCCAAGACTCGTCTGGCCGAGGCCGCACAGCGCACGGAGAGCATCCGCGACGAGGACGAGCGTGCCCAGCTGCAGATGTGGTGGACGCGCCTGTCGGACGAGTTGGCAAAGCTGACAGCGCCGGCCGCCGTTCCGCCGCCGGCGTTGCCGACCCCGCCGGTCACCACGGTGCCGACCGTGCCGCAGGACGTCATCCCGGAGATCCCCGTCGATCCGAGCCTGCAGCTCCCGCAAATCCCGCTCCCGACGGAGATCCCGCAGCTGCCGACGGACATCCAACTGCCGGGGATTCCGCTGCCGACGGACCTGCCGTTCTTCCCGCAGGCGCCCACTACCACGGTCACCGTCCCGCCGGAGATCCTGCGGGCACCGATGCCCGTGCCGTCGACGACGGCGGCGGTCACCCCGGACACGTCCGTGGTGCCCAACTGACCTCGAGTCACCGACCACGTGCACGACGACGGCCCGCAGACACTGTCTGCGGGCCTTCGTCGTGAAGTGGTGTCGCGCGCCGACGCCCTAGGAGTCGTACCCGTCGCCCTGGAGCGCGTCGTTCATGGACGCGTCCGCGTATCCGCGGCAGTAGTCCCACGTGACGTACGCGTCGGGAATCGGGTCGTACGCGGGCTCGTGGGGACGCACCGTGCCGTCGACGAGAAGCTGCAGCAGGTTCGCGCGCAGCATGTCCCAGTCGTGGTAGTGGTCCTGCTGGCAGTCCTCGCAGCACACGACGAGGCCTCGCACGCCGCGGTGGGCGAGCAGTGCCTCGTAAACGGCGAGATCCGCGAGATCCTCCTCGACCGCCAGGCGTTCCTGGGGATCGAGGGGCTGTCCGGGCTCGATGGCGTCGAGGGCGGCCGAGGGGTCGGCTGGATCGCCGGCGAAGGGATCCGGCGGCAGACCTGGAGGCAGTTGATCGCGCACACGTCCACGGTACGCAGCAAGTGCCGGTCTGCGCCAGCGCTACACGGCTCCGCGGGGGTCCGGCGGCCTCCGGCGCACGGGGTGACCTGCGCCGGGCGGGGGACCGATACGATGTACCGCGAGCGGACGAGGGAAGTCCCCGGCTCGCACATCGATCGACCGCAGCTCAGGAGGGCCCGATCCGTATGAGTACCCCCGACAGGCCCGTGACCGCCGCAGAGGACTCGACCGCCCGCGTCGAGGCGACCCGTGTCCGCACCGGTGGCGACGACCCGAACAAGGTTGCCATGCTGGGCCTCACCTTCGACGACGTTCTCCTCATACCCGCCGCATCGGATCTCATTCCGAGCAAGGTGGACACGTCCAGCCAGCTCACCCGCGAGATCCGGCTGCGCGTCCCCCTGGTGTCCAGCGCCATGGACACCGTCACCGAGGCACGCATGGCCATCGCCATGGCTCGCGCCGGCGGTATGGGCGTCCTGCACCGCAACCTGTCCGCGGCCGATCAGGCGGCGCAGGTCGAGGTGGTCAAGCGGTCCGAGGCCGGCATGGTCACGGATCCGGTGACGTGCTCGCCGTCGGACACGCTCGCCGAGGTCGACGCGCTGTGCGCCAAGTTCCGCATCTCCGGCCTGCCCGTCACCGACGAGCGCGGCGAACTGGTCGGCATCATCACCAACCGCGACATGCGGTTCGAAGTCGACCAGAACCGCACCGTCGCGGAGGTCATGACCAAGGCTCCGCTGGTCACCGCGCGCGAGGGTGTCACGGCCGACGCCGCGCTGGGCCTGCTGCGTCGTCACAAGATCGAGAAGCTGCCCATCGTCGACGGACACGGCCGGCTCACCGGTCTGATCACCGTCAAGGACTTCGTCAAGACCGAGCAGCACCCCTACGCCACCAAGGACCGCGACGGTCGCCTGCTGGTCGGTGCCGCCGTCGGCGTCGGCGACGACTCCTGGTCCCGCGCGATGCTTCTCGCGGAGGCAGGGTGCGACGTGCTCGTCGTCGACACGGCGCACGGGCACAACTCCCAGGTCCTCGAGATGGTCAGCAAGATCAAGGCCGAGGTGGGCGAGCGTGTCCAGGTCGTCGGCGGCAACATCGCCACCCGCTCGGGAGCGCGCGCCCTGGTCGAGGCGGGTGCGGACGCCGTGAAGGTGGGCGTGGGTCCCGGTTCCATCTGCACCACCCGCGTCGTCGCCGGCGTCGGTGCCCCGCAGATCACGGCCATCCTCGAGGCGGTCGCGGTGTGCAAGGCCGCCGGTGTGCCCGTCATCGCCGACGGCGGACTGCAGTTCTCGGGTGACATCGCCAAAGCTCTCGCCGCCGGCGCCTCCACCGCGATGCTCGGATCCCTGCTCGCGGGCACCGCCGAGTCGCCCGGTGAGCTGATCCTGGTGGGCGGCAAGCAGTTCAAGAGCTACCGCGGCATGGGTTCGCTGGGCGCCATGCAGGGACGCGGCGCGACGAAGTCCTTCTCCAAGGACCGCTACTTCCAGGACGACGTGCTGGCCGAGGACAAGCTGGTGCCCGAGGGCATCGAGGGGCGCGTGCCGTTCCGAGGCCCGCTGTCCCAGGTCATCCATCAGCTCACGGGCGGACTGCGGGCCGCGATGGGCTACACGGGGTCGAACTCGGTGGAGGAGCTGCAGGAGGCGCAGTTCGTGCAGATCACCTCTGCCGGACTCAAGGAGAGCCACCCGCACGACATCACGATGACCGTCGAGGCACCGAACTACACTGCCCGCTGACTCGATTCCGGCCGGAGTCGAGCGCCTCCCGACCCACGAGGTCCGGGAGGCTTACGAGAGAGGACGCGCGTGCGCGACCTGGTGGAAATTGGCATGGGCCGCACGGCTCGACGGACGTACGAGCTCGAGGACGTGGACATCGTCCCGTCCCGGCGTACCCGGTCGTCGAAGGAGGTGTCGACGGCATGGCAACTGGACGCCTACCGCTTCGACATCCCGATCGTCGCGCACCCGACCGACGCGTTGGTGTCTCCGTCGTTCGCGATCGAGCTGGGCAAGCGCGGTGGCCTCGGCGTCATCAACGGTGAGGGCCTGTGGAGCCGCCACGCCGACGTGGAGTCGGTGATCGATCAGCTCGTCGAGCTCGCGGAATCGGACGTCGACGCGGACGCGCCGGTGAAGATGCTGCAGAAGCTCCACGCCGCACCCCTGCAGCCGGATCTGCTGGCCGCCGCCGTCGCGCAGGTGCGGGAGGCCGGTGTCACGGTCGCCGTGCGCGTCAGTCCCCAGAACGCACGGTCGCTGACTCCGGCACTGGTGGCCGCGGGCATCGACCTGTTGGTCGTGCAGGGCACGATCATCTCTGCGGAGCACGTGGGGCACCCGAGCGAGGAACCGCTCAACATGAAGACGTTCATCGCCGAGCTCGACGTTCCCGTCGTGGCCGGCGGCGTGAGCGACCACCGCACCGCCCTGCACCTGATGCGGACCGGCGCCGCGGGTGTCATCGTCGGGTACGGATCCACCGAGGGTGCCACCACCACGGGCGAGGTCCTCGGTATCGGTGTCCCGATGGCCACCGCGATCGCCGACGCCGCCGCCGCCCGTCGTGACTACCTGGACGAGACCGGCGGCCGGTACGTGCACGTGCTCGCCGACGGCGGGATCTCGACATCGGGTCATCTCGCGAAGGCCATCGCCTGCGGTGCGGACGCCGCCGTGCTCGGCGCACCGCTCGCCCTGGCCGACGAGGCTCCCGGCCGCGGCTGGTACTGGCCGTCGGCAGCGGCGCACCCGTCGATGCCGCGCGGTGCGTTCCTGCCCGTGTCGTTCGGCGAGGACCGTCCGTCGCTGGACCGCGTCCTGTCCGGTCCGTCGACGGACCCGTTCGGTTCGCTGGACCTGGTCGGCGGCCTGCGACGGTCGATGGCCAAGTCGGGCTACTCCGATCTCAAGGAGTTCCAGAAGGTGGGCCTCAACATCCGCGGATAGTCGCGACCAGTTCCTGTCACCCGGATTCACACGTACGGTATCGTGGTGCCGATCACGTCCGGGTCTATCAGGAGGTCTCGATGAGCGACGCAACCACGACGAGCGCCACCCCGCACTACGACGTCCTCGTCGTGGGGTCCGGCTTCGGTGGCAGTGTCACGGCGCTGCGGCTCGTCGAGAAGGGGTACTCGGTCGGCGTTCTCGAGGCCGGGCGTCGGTTCGAGGACGACGACTTCGCGGCGACCAGCTGGGACCTGAAGAAGTTCCTCTGGGCGCCGAAGCTGGGCTGTTTCGGCATCCAGCGCGTCCACCTGCTGCGTGACTGCCTCATCCTTGCCGGCGCCGGCGTCGGCGGCGGGTCGCTGAACTACGCCAACACGCTCTACCAGCCGCCGCGGACGTTCTTCCAGGACCAGCAGTGGTCGCACATCACCGACTGGCACTCCGAGCTGACGCCGTTCTACGAGCAGGCGCAGAAGATGCTCGGTGTCGTGCAGAACCCGCACATGACCCCGGCGGACCACGTCATGAAGTCCGTCGCGGACGACATGGGCGTCGGCCACACCTTCATTCAGACGCCCGTCGGCGTGTTCTTCGGCGACGAGCCCGGCAAGACGGTGCCCGATCCGTACTTCGGCGGCATGGGCCCGGACCGCACCGGCTGCATCGAGTGCGGCGAGTGCATGACGGGCTGCCGCCACAACGCCAAGAACACGCTGCTCAAGAACTACCTCGGCCTCGCCGAGAAGGCCGGCGCGGACATCGTGCCGATGACCACCGTCACCGACCTGACACCGCGACCGGACGGTTCGTGGGTCGTGTCCACCGAGCGGACCGGCGCGCGCCTGCGCAAGGGCCGTGCCACCTACACCGCGGGGCACGTCGTCCTCGCCGCCGGTACGTGGGGCACCCAGCAGCTCATGCACAAGTTCCGCGACACGGGTTCACTGCCGAACCTCTCGCCCACGGTCGGGCGCCTGACGCGCACCAACTCGGAGTCCATCGTCGGCGCGGGCAAGCTGACCTACGACCCGTCGATCGACCTCACCCGCGGTGTCGCGATCACGTCGTCGTTCCACCCCAGTGCGGACACGCACATCGAACCGTGCCGCTACGGCAAGGGCTCCAACGCGATGGGCCTGCTGCAGACGCTCATGACGGACGGCGGCGGCCGCACCCCGCGGTGGCTCAAGTTCCTCGCCGAGGTGGTCAAGAACCCCGTCCGGTTCCTGCGCATGATGAACACGCGGCACTGGAGCGAGCGCACCATCATCGCGCTGGTGATGCAGAACCTCGACAACTCCATCACCACCTTCACCAAGCGTGGTCCGTTCGGGCGTCGCCACGTCAGCAGCCGGCAGGGACACGGCGAGCCGAACCCCACGTGGATCCCGATGGGCAACGAGGCCACCCGGCGCATCGCGAAGAAGATCGACGGGATCGCCGGCGGGACGTGGGGAGAAGTCTTCAACATCCCGCTCACCGCCCACTTCCTCGGCGGCTGCGTC
Organism: Rhodococcus sp. NBC_00294; assembly: GCF_036163995.1. NCBI lineage: Bacteria > Bacillati > Actinomycetota > Actinomycetes > Mycobacteriales > Nocardiaceae > Rhodococcus > Rhodococcus sp. NBC_00294. The sequence continues at coordinate 3,741,464 of NZ_CP108043.1, read as the reverse complement.
ATCTCCGAGGACGTCGAGAACGGCGTCATCGACCCGTACCACCGCGTGCACAACTACCCGACGCTGAGCATCGTCGACGGCTCGTCGGTGTCCGCCAACCTGGGCGTCAATCCCTCGCTGACCATCAGCGCGCAGGCCGAGCGGGCCGCGTCGCTGTGGCCGAACAAGGGGGAGAAGGACCTTCGGCCCGCGCAGGGACTGCCGTACGAGCGCATCGAACCCATCGCACCCCGCAGCCCGGTGGTTCCCGCGCACGCACCGGCGGCGCTCGTGCTGCCCATCGTCGAGATCCGGACGCCGACGAGTACGCCGCCGTCCTCGACGCGGGTCGCCAGCCACGCGGGCAGCACCGGCGCGGCATGAGGGCGGACGCGCTCTCTAGACTGTGCGCGTGACCGACTCCCCGCAGCAGGATCCCGTCCCGCCCCTCGAGAACGCGAATCCGGTGCTCGTCGTCGACTTCGGCGCGCAGTACGCCCAGTTGATCGCGCGGCGCGTCCGTGAGGCACGGGTGTTCTCCGAGGTCGTGTCACACACGATGACGGTCGACGAGATCGCGGCGAAGAAGCCCGCGGCGATCGTGCTGTCCGGTGGTCCGTCGAGCGTCTACGCCGAAGGTGCGCCGCAGCTCGATCCGGCGCTGTTCGACCTGGACGTCCCGGTCTTCGGTATCTGCTACGGGTTCCAGGCAATGGCGGGCGCGCTGGGAGGCACCGTCACCCACACGGGCACCCGCGAGTACGGGCGCACCGACATCGACGTCTCCGGCGGAACGCTGCACGACGGGCTGCCGTCGACGCAGCCCGTGTGGATGAGTCACGGCGACGCCGTCACCGAAGCTCCCGAGGGCTTCGAGGTCGTGGCGACCAGTGCCGGCGCCCCCGTCGCCGGCTTCGAGAACCGGGCACGACGCCTCGCCGGGGTGCAGTATCACCCGGAGGTCCTGCACTCCCCGCACGGTCAGCAGGTGCTGTCCCGTTTCCTGCACGACATCGCCGGCATCGCGCCGACGTGGACGGCGGCGAACATCGCGGACGCACTGGTCGAACAGGTGCGCGAGCAGGTGGGCGACGGCCGGGCCATCTGCGGTCTCTCCGGCGGTGTCGACTCGGCGGTCGCCGCGGCGTTGGTGCAGCGCGCGATCGGTGACCGACTGACGTGTGTGTTCGTCGATCACGGACTGCTGCGAGCGGGAGAGCGCGAGCAGGTCCAGCAGGACTTCGTCGCCGCCACCGGCGCCCGGTTGGTGACGGTAGACGCCGTGGACACCTTCCTGCGCGAGCTCGACGGCGTCTCGGATCCGGAGACCAAGCGCAAGATCATCGGCCGCGAGTTCATCCGATCGTTCGAGGGTGCGGTGAGCGCGGAACTGGGTGACAGTGCGGCGCACGGGGAGTCGATCGACTTCCTCGTCCAGGGCACGCTCTACCCGGACGTGGTCGAGTCCGGCGGCGGGAGCGGTACCGCCAACATCAAGAGCCATCACAACGTCGGCGGTCTGCCCGAGGATCTGCAGTTCTCGCTCGTGGAGCCGCTCCGGCTGCTGTTCAAGGACGAGGTCCGCGCCGTCGGCCGGGAGCTCGGCCTGCCCGAGGAGATCGTGGCGCGGCAACCGTTCCCCGGCCCGGGCCTGGCCATCCGCATCATCGGATCCGTGACGCCCGATCGCCTGGCGACGCTGCGCCACGCCGACGCCATCGCCCGCGAGGAGCTGACGATGGCGGGTCTGGACTCCCAGATCTGGCAGTGCCCCGTGGTGCTGCTCGCCGACGTCCGCAGTGTGGGTGTGCAAGGCGACGGCCGGACCTACGGCCATCCCATCGTCCTGCGTCCGGTGTCGAGCGAGGACGCGATGACCGCGGACTGGACCCGGCTGCCGTACGACGTGCTCGAACGGATCTCCACCCGGGTCACCAACGAGGTGCGCGAGGTGAACCGGGTGGTGCTCGACGTGACGAGCAAGCCGCCGGGCACCATCGAATGGGAGTGAGCCCGGCGGCGGACCGCCTGCGGTCGAACGGCGAGAGCCCTACTGCGAGCGGGACTTCCGTCGCCTGACGGGTGCCAGGACGAGGACCACGCCGACGACGATCGCGGCGATCACCAGGGTCCAGCCCGACGCGGCGCCGGCGACGATCGCGGTGGGGTCCGCGCCGACGAGCGTCGGGATCGCCAGCAGCAGTGCCGCCACTCCGGCGATCAGCAGGACCGGTGAGGGTCCGCGGCGATCGGTACCGCTCGTATCGTGTCCGGTCTCATCGGTCACGGTGCACCTCCAGATTTCCCAGCGCAGTGCTGGCCTCGATGGTCAGGGTCGGTCCTGCCGTCCCGTCGGATCCGCCGTCGACCCCGCCGGCGCCGATGCAGTTCGCGTTGCCGACGGCGCTACTGCAGTCGGTGACGACGTTCATGGTCGGTGACAGCAGGATCTCGGTGTTGCCGACGGCCTTCTCCACGGTCACGGTGCGGTCCTCGGTGAGGTCGAGCCCGCGCAGGTCGAGGACGAAGTTCCCCACACCGGACTCGTACGCGGGCGCCAGCGCGGCCATCGACGTGGGCGCGATCGTCACGTTGCCCATGTTCGGCGACTCGACACCGCGCAGGTCTTGCACGTCGACCAGGGACGACACGAGGACGAACCCGGCGAGCGGGGCCGCGAGAACGAGCAAGCCGTAGCCGCGCCGCAGGAACGCGCCGATGATCAGTCCGATGCCGACGACGGTCAGCGCCACCGCGCCGACACGGGGAGCGGTCACGACGGCGGCGCCCGTGGCGGCGCCGATGCCGATGGTCACAGCGGAGGCGATGATGGCGAGGCCGATCACCGTGGACGTCAGGTGCGACTTCCGCGTCGGTGCGGGGACCGGGAGAACGGGCCGACCCGGTTCGGGGAGGTCCCAGGCGAACGGGGCGACTCCCAGAGGATCCCAGCTCGGCGGCGGCGGAGTGGACGGTGTGTCCGGGTCGTCCTTCGACAACGAGACGGGCGCGGGGTGGGCGGCGGGTTCCGGTACGTACTGGTCGGGGAGCGTCGAGTAGGCGTTCCACTGCTGTGCGGCCGGATCGTGCGCGGAGAGGGGAGCGCCGGCGAGCTCGGCCGGTGTCGGCGCGCTCGGAGTCCGACGGAACAGCAGGTACAGGGCCCCCAGCATGGCGATCGTGGACACCAGCCCCGATCCCATTCCGAGTGGTCCGACCGTGAGGACCGAGATGACGAGAGCGACGGACAGCACCACGGCCGTCGTGTGGGAGTCCGACGTGCGGCCGCGGCCGAGCAGCGACTCCGCCGGCGACACGACATCGCCGCGGCGCGGAAGCACCAGCCAGGCAGCGAGATACAGGACCAGGCCGGATCCACCGAACAGGGTGGAGACGACGAACGCGACACGGACGAGAACGGGGTCGACGCGGTAGCGGTGCCCGATTCCGGCGGCGACACCGGCACCGGGGCCCTGATCGGGCAGGCGCACGGGTCGGGTTCGCCAGATCTCGGACAGCTGGGCGGACGCGGTGGCGTGGGTCATGGATACATCCTGGGCTGCCGAGGCGTCCCGGCACATCGGGGCGAACCCTGATTTCGCCGGTGTCCACGCGTCGTGCGACTCGACCGAGATGGGGGAGAACCCCGATACCGCGGAGCCGTGAGCCGTGCCAGTATCGAGGCGTGTCCACCCTGCCCGCACAGCCTCCGCACACGCGGGAGCCCCCCGGCCGTCCGCCGTTGCCGACGCCGGCGCTCCGTCGCCGTGCCGCCGGACGTGTCGTCGGCGGTGTCGCGGGCGGTGTCGCCGATCACCTGGACGTCGACGTGTTCCGGGTGCGGGTCGTCTTCGCGGTGCTGTGCGCCGCGGCCGGCGCCGGTGCCGTCGCCTACGGACTGCTGTGGATCTTCACCTCCGCGGGTACCGACGTCCGCAGGCCGGACCGCTCGGAGAAGCGTCGCGCGTACGGGCTGATCGCCCTCGGGATCGGCGGCGCCGTCGCGCTGGGGTCGGGGCTGACGGGCAGCTCGTCCACGATCATCGCCCCTGTCGTCGTCGTCGCGCTCGGCGCCGCGCTGGTGTGGCGGGAGTTCGACGCGGCCGGGACCCGGACGGCGGACACCCGGCCTCGGCACGCACGCACGTCGGTACTCGGGTGGGCGCGCATCGTCGCCGGGGTCACGCTCGTGATCATCGGGCTCTGTGTCGTGCTCGTCGCCCGCGTGGACGTGCGGGCGCTGCAGTCGTCCCTGCTCGCCGTCGTCGTGACGCTGGTCGGGGCGGTACTGCTCACCGTCCCGCTCTGGATGCGGTTGTGGCGCGCCCTCGGTGACGAGCGCGCGGCACGCATCCGGAACGACGAACGCGAGGAGATCGCGTCGCACCTGCACGACTCCGTGCTGCAGACCCTCGCTCTGATCCAGAAGCAGTCCACCGACTCCGCCGAGGTGATGCGCCTCGCGCGCAGCCAGGAACGAGAGCTGCGCAAGTGGCTGTTCGGGGGAGACCGGGACGACCACGCATCTCTCGTCCGCGCGTTGGCCACCATCGCCGGTGAGGTCGAGGACCACTACGGTGTGACCGTGGATCCCGTGACCGTGGGCGACGTGGCCCTGGACGAGCCGGTCGAGAGTTCGGGGTTGAACCGTGAGGTCGCCACTGCTCTGCTCGGAGCCACGCGCGAGGCACTCGTCAACGCCGCCAAGCACTCCGGGGTGACCTCCGTCGACCTGTACGCCGAGGCGGGCTGCGACACCGTCGAGGTCTTCGTCCGCGACCGCGGGTGCGGATTCGATCCGGACAGCGTGCCGCAGGATCGCCAGGGCCTGGCGCGCAGTGTGCGGGCACGCATCGAACGCCGGGGCGGCTCGGTGCGGGTGCGGTCCGCACCCGGGCAGGGTTCCGAGATCCACATCTGTGTGCCGCGGGTGCGCGGCACGGGTACCACCGGGCACGCGGACTCCGCGCCCGACACCGCGAGAGAGGAACGGTCCGCGTGACCCTGCGAGTCTTCCTGGTCGACGATCACGGAGTGTTCCGGTCGGGGGTGCGCGCGGAACTGGGGCGCGAGACCGACATCGAGGTGGTCGGTGAGGCCGGGGGCGTCGCGGACGCGGTCCGTGGTATCGACGAGATCCGTCCCGACGTCGTCCTGCTCGACGTGCACATGCCCGACGGCGGTGGGGTCGCCGTTCTGCAGTCCATCGCGGAGGGCCCGGTGTGCCTGGCGCTCAGCGTGTCCGACGCCGCCGAGGACGTCATCGCCGTGATCCGCGCCGGTGCTCGGGGTTACGTCACCAAGACCATCTCGGGGTCCGATCTGGCCGACGCGGTGCGCCGCGTCGCGGGCGGTGACGCCGTGTTCGGACCGCGGTTGGCGGGGTTCGTCCTCGACTCGTTCACCGGTCGCTCCGCGGCACCGGAACCGCCGCTCGATCCGGAGCTCGACTCCCTGACGCCGCGCGAGATGGAGGTGCTGCGTCTGCTCGCCCGCGGCTACACCTACCGCGAGATCGCCGAGACGCTCTTCATCTCGATCAAGACCGTCGAGACCCATGCCTCGAACGTGTTGCGGAAGACCCAGCAGTCCAACAGGAACGCCCTCACCCGCTGGGCACACCGACGGCGCATCGAATGAGGGCCCGTGCGGTCGCGGCCGTCGTCGTCGGCCTCGGTGGGCTCGCCGCGGGTCTGGTGGCCGTCGTCTCGTCGATGCTCGAGACCCGCAGCATGGTGGTCGTGGGTCCCGCTTCCGCGGCGCCGATCCTGTTGTGCGTGACCGTCGTCGGAGTCCTGGTGTGCCTGCTCGCGCGGCGGTGGTGGATCGCCGCGGCGTCCGCCGTTCTCCTGGGGTCGGCCGCAGTGGTCGTGGTGCCGTTGTACGTACCGGGCGCCGCGGGAGTCGCCGATGCCGCCCCCGGTGAGCCGCTGCGCGTGATGCAGGCGAACGTCAAACTGGGAGAGGCGGATCCACAGGCACTGGTGGCGTCGGTGCGGGAGCGCCGCATCGACGTCCTGACCGTGCAGGAGCTCACCGAGGAGTCGGTGGGGGCGTTCGACGCGGCCGGGCTCTCCGCCGCGTTGCCCTACCGGTTCGTGGCGCCGTATCAGGGCGGCGCGGGCGCCGCGGTCTACAGCCGGTTCCCGCTGTCGAACGGCCGGGAACTGCCCGGTTACCTGCTCGCGAGCGTGACGGCAGATCTCGATGTCGGTGCGGCGCAGCCGCTCCGGGTCTACGCGGTGCATCCGGTGCCGCCCTGGCCGACACCCACCCCGGTGTGGGCGTCGGAGCTCGACATGCTCGGTGACGAGTTGGCGCAGGCGTCGCCGGGAGCGGTGATCGTCGGCGGTGACTTCAATTCCACGCACGCGCACAAGCGGTTCCGCGATCTGCTCACCGGTGGATACGTGGACGCCGCGGACGCCGTCGGTGCCGGGCTGATCCCGACCTACCCGATGGACACGTGGTACCCACCGGTGGTCGGGATCGACCACGTCGTGGTGCGGGACGCGCAGGTGCGCTCCCTCGAGCCCGTCGACATCGTGGGATCGGATCACCGGGGGCTCGTCGCGACCGTCGACGTCCCCTGACCCACCTCGATCTCGCGAGTACGTCCGAACTGTCGTCCTGTGGTGGATGTTCGCGACAGTACGGCCGTATTCGCCGGGGTCGGGAGCGGGTCAGAGCACCAGGAGCAGGACGATGAGCAGGAGCAGCACCGCGCCGCCGATCGCGAGGTAGAGCGGCAGCCCGGCGGGGGCGCTGAAGGACTTGGGTTCCTTCGTCTCGAACGCGGGCGGCGAGTACGTCGGGCGCGGAGCCGGCCCAGGTGCCGGCGTGGTGGACGCCGCCGTCGGACGTGGAACCCGATCCAGAGGGGTGGCGGTGTCCGCTGCCGGGAGCCCCGTCATGGTGCGGCCGTGGATGCGTTCGCCTCGCCGGGAGGTGCCCGGGACTCGGGAGCCGCGCAGCGCCCAGAACGGGACCTGACCGTCGGTCGCGCGCAGCGGGTGGTTGATCACCGATCCGGCGTTGCCGTTCTTGCCCACGGCGAGGGTGACGAAGCGGGTGCGGACCTCGGCCATGGTGGGGCGGCGCGCAGGGTCGGGTTCGAGCATGTGCAGCAACGTGGCCGTCATCGGTCCGCTCTTGCGCGGTGGGATGATGCGCCCCCCGGCGACGCGGTGCAGCAGGGCGATGGAGTCGGCGTCGATGCCGAAGGGTGGTTGTCCCTCGGTCGCGGTGTACAGCGTGGCGCCGAGCGAGAAGACGTCGCTGGCCTCGGTGGGGTCCGCGCCGCGCGCCACCTCGGGTGCGAAGTACGCGGGGGTGCCGGTGATGACGGCGCTGTTCTCCTCGTGCGTGTCCGTCTTGGCGCGCGAGATGCCGAAGTCGCTGATCTTGACCATGCCCAGCGCGCTGCCGCGATCGGCGACCAGGATGTTGCCCGGCTTGATGTCGCGGTGCACGATGCCGGCGGCGTGGGCGGCGGTGAGGGCGTCGGCGATCTGGGCACCGATCTGGATGACCTCGTCCGGGGGCAGCGACTCGGCGATGTTGAGGGCCATCGCGAGGCTGCGGGCGGGGAGGTACTCCATGATGAGCCAGGGCTCGCCGCTGTCGAGTGCGACGTCGTGCATGGCGATGGCGTGCGGGTTGTTCAGCTGGGCCGCCATCCGCCCCTCGCGCATGGCGCGTTCGCGGATCTCGCGGGCGGCCTCGGGAGTGAGGTCCACGGTCGAGGTGGCCTGTTTGACGGCCACCTTGCGGCTGAGCAACGTGTCGCTCGCGAGCCACACCGCGCCCATTCCGCCGCCGCCGAGCTTGGAGTCGAGTCGGTAGCGACCGGCGAGGAGGTAGTCGGGTCCGATGACCGGTCGCGTGCGCCCCGAGCCGGCCACCGCTCCGCTGGGCTGCTGGTGATCAGTCACGGTGTTCGAGGTTATCGGACGAGCCGATCGAGTGCCGGGCAGGGCTGTCACCAGGACGTTTCCGGGCGTCTTGACGTTCGAACGGGCAGCGGCTTTACTGGTGTGAGCGTTCGAAAGTATGTTCGAATTCTCGGTCTTCCCCCGGGTCTCCAACGCAGTCTCGACCGTCCCGACCGGGGAGTGAGTATGCCTGTTTCCGTTGATCTCGAAGGCCTCGAAGGGCTGTCCCGCACCGAGCGGATCGAGTTCCTGCGGCGTCGTATCCGGTCCTCACCTGCGCGTGTGGCCGATGCCCCCGCTCCTGCCGCACCGGTCACCCTCACGGCCACCGCGACTGCCCCGGATCCTGCGCCGGCCCGGGTCCGCCCGGTTCTCCCGGTCCCGGAGGCGTTGTCGGCGCTGCTCCCCGAGGGTGGGTTGGCCCGCGGCACGGTGGTCTCGGTGTCCGGCGCCGGATCGTTGCTCCTCGGGATCCTGGCGTCGGTCACCGGATCGGGACGGCACGCCGCCGTCATCGGTCTGCCGCGGCTGGGACTGTTGGCGGCGTCGGAGATGGGGGCGCATCTGCAGCGGGTGGCGCTGGTCCCGGATCCCGGGCCGGACCCGGTGGAGGTCGCCGCCGTGCTGCTCGACGGCATCGATCTGGTGGTGCTGGGGCTGGGCGGCATGTCGGTGCCGCCGTCGCGAGCGCGGGCGGTGGTCGCTCGGGCACGCAACAAGGGCGCCACGCTGATCGTCACCGACGGACGCTGGGACGGCGCCGAGCTCCGGTTGGACGCCCGCATCCGCGGGTACGGCGGGCTCGGCTCGGGGGCCCGTACGGGTCACGGCCGGGTGCGCGCCGTGCATCTGGGCGTCGAGGTGCAGGGCCGTGCCGTCCGGCCGCGGACCGGCCGGTTGACCCTGACGTCCACGGGCGACGGGGTCGAGTGGGGATCGGCCGACTCCGCCGTGTCGCATCAGGATCCGGTGCTGGAAGCGCTGCCGTCGTGAGCACCGACCGTCGGAGCCGGGTGCTGGCTCTGTGGTGCCCCGACTGGCCGGCCGTGGCCGCTGCCGCCGCGGCGGAGATCCCGGCCTCGTCGCCGGTGGCGGTGGTCTCCGCCAATCGTGTCGTCGCCTGCTCCGCGACGGCACGCGCCGAGGGGGTCCGTCGCGGCGGCCGACGCCGTGAGTCGCAGGCCCGCTGTCCGGAACTGTATGTGGCGCGGGCGGATCCGGATCGTGACGCGCGACTGTTCGAGCCGGTCGCCTCGGCGGTGGACGAGGTGGTGCCCGGTATCGAGGTGCTGCGGCCCGGCCTGTTGCTGCTGTCGGCGCGCGGTGCGGCGCGGTACTTCGGTTCGGAGGAGGCCGCGGCGGAGCGACTGGTGGACACCGTCGCGGCGGTCGGTGTCGAGTGCCAGGTGGGGATCGCCGACGAGGTGTCGACGGCCGTCGTCGCGGCTCGGCACGGCGCGATCGTGCCGCGGGGGAGCGGCGCGCAGTTCCTGGCTCCGCTCCCGGTGGCCGAGTTGTCGGCGGAACCGTCTCTCGCGGCGCCGGAGCGGGTGGACCTGGTGGATCTGCTGGTGCGGCTGGGTCTGCGCACGGTGGGGGACTTCGGGGCACTGTCACCGGTGGACGTGGCCTCCCGCTTCGGCACCGACGCGGTCCTCGCGCACCGCAGCGCGCGAGGTGAGCCGGAGCGGCCGCCCTCGGCGCGGGTACTTCCTCCCGATCTCGAGGTCGAGTACCGCTGCGACCCTCCGATCGATCGCGTCGACGCGGCGGCGTTCGCGGGTCGTGCCCTGGCCGAGAGACTGCACATGACGCTGTCGGCCGCGGCCGTGGCCTGCACCCGATTGCTGGTGCAGGCCACCACGGCCAACGGTGAACACCTCTCCCGCACGTGGCGATGCGCGGAACCGCTCACTCCCGAGGGCACCGCGGATCGCGTGCGATGGCAGCTCGACGGCTGGCTCACCGGCCGCAGTGAGAACAAGCCGACCGCCGGCATCGTCCTGCTGCGTCTCGAGCCCGTGGAGGTGGTGTCGGCGGGTGCGCTGCAGCTGGGACTGTGGGGCGGAGTCGGCGACGAGGACGAGCGGGCCCGCCGTGCCCTGGTGCGGGTGCAGGGTCTGCTGGGCGGCGACGCCGTCCAGGTGGGTGTGCTCAGCGGTGGTCGGGGGCCGGGTGAGCGCGTGACGATGCTGCCGTGGGGCGACGAGCCGGTGCCCGATGCTGATCCCTCCGCTCCGTGGCCCGGCCGGTTGCCGTCCCCGTCGCCCTCGGCGCTGATGCCGACGCGTCCGGAGATCGCCGTGACCGACGAGTCGGGAGTGGCGGTGCAGGTCACCGAGCGCGGCATGTTCGATCGCGTGCCCGGCCGGGTCGACTGGGGATCGCGGAGCTGGGTGCTGCACGGCTGGGCGGGACCGTGGGCGGCGGACGAGCGGTGGTGGGATCTCGGCGCCACCTCCACGGCCCGCCAGGTGGCACGGGCGCAGGTGCTGCTGGAGGACACCCGTGCCCTGCTGGTCCTGCACGACGGTGGACGATGGTTCGTGGAAGGGATCTACGAATGACGGCGGAACGCGCACGGGAACGCACGGGCGAGGCCACGATCCTGCATGCGGACCTCGACTCCTTCTACTCCTCGGTGGAGCAGCGGGACGACCCGTCGCTGCGCGGGCGACCCGTCATCGTCGGCGGTGGTGTGGTTCTGGCGGCGAGCTACGAGGCCAAGGCCTTCGGCGTGAAGACGGCCATGGGTGGCCGGCAGGCGCGCGCTCTGTGCCCGCAGGCGGTGGTGGTGCCGCCCCGGATGGCCGCCTACTCGCAGGCGAGCAAGGACGTCTTCGAGGTGTTCGAGAACGTCACCCCGCTGGTCGAGGGCATCTCCATCGACGAGGCCTTCCTCGACGTCACCGGGTTGGCGCGGCTGTCCGGATCGCCGTCGGACATCGCTCGGGACCTGCGTCGCACGGTGGCGGAGGATGTCGGTCTCCCCATCACCGTCGGGGTGGCGCGCACCAAGTTCCTCGCCAAGATCGCCAGTGCCGTCGCCAAGCCCGACGGCCTGCTGGAGGTTCCGCCGGACCGTGAGCTCGAGTTCCTGCATCCGCTTCCGGTGGAGCGCATGTGGGGCGTCGGCAGGATCACCGCCGACAAGCTGCACGCGCAGGGCATCCGCACCATCGGTGACCTCGCCGCGCACCGCGAGGGCGCGCTGGCCGCCGTCCTCGGATCGGCCGCCGGTCGGCACCTGCACGCCCTGTCGAACGGTGTCGACGCGCGCCGGGTGAGCACCGGCAGGAGCCGGCGGTCGGTGGGCGCCCAACATGCTCTGGGGCGTCGTCACAAGACCCCGGCGGACATCGACGCAGCCCTCGTCGGACTGGTCGACCGTGTCACTCACCGCATGCGGAAGGGTCACCGGGCAGGTCGCACGATCACGCTGCGCCTGCGTTTCGACGACTTCACGCGAGCGACGCGATCCACGACGCTGACCCGCGCGACGGCCGACACCCACGTCGTGCTCACCGCGGCCCGATCGCTGCTGGGCGCATCGATGTCGACCATCACGATGCAGGGCCTCACCCTTGTCGGCGTGGCGGTGTCGAATCTCGAGGACGGCGCCGCGATGCAGCTCGAGCTGCCGTTCGAGACGCCGGAGGACGAGCATCCGACCATAGACCGGACGGCCCTGGACGAGGCGCTCGACGGAGTGCAGCGCCGGTTCGGCACCTCCGCGCTCACGCGCGGTGTGCTGCTCGGGCGAGAGGAGCAGACATCGGTGCCCATGCTCCACGAGTGAGGGTCGGCGCCTCTGGGAGGATGGCTCGATGATCATGACGGACGGTGTGGTGGACGCCGAGGGCGTGCGGCTGCACTATCGAGATTCCGGTGGTGACGACGTGCTGGGGTCGCCCGTCGTGCTGGTGCACGGCATGGGCGGCGACGGCCACACCTGGGACGCGTTCGCGCGCACACTGGTTCGGCGGGGCCGCCGTGTCGTCGTCCCGGACCTCCGCGGGCACGGCCGCAGCGGACGCGCACGGAGTTACCTGTTCGGTGAGTTCGGCGACGACCTCGAGGCGCTCCTGGATCATCTCTCGCTGACTCGCGTCGACCTCGTCGGCCACTCCCTGGGAGGCCACGCCGCGACGCTCGTCGCCCAACGCCGTCCGACGACGGTGCGCAAGCTCGTGGTCGAGGAGGCTCCACTCCCCATCCGTCCTGGTGACGAGACCCCGTCGATCACGACGAAGTTCCCGTCCGCGCGCGAACTGCTGCACGCCACGACCAGCGTGATCCGACACCCCCGCGCCGTGCTGGCCTTCGATCGGTCGATGACCTCGTCCGCACTCACCCAGTTCCGCGCCCCCGATCCGCTGTGGTGGGAGGCGCTGGCGCACATGGAGAGTGATGTGCTGTTGGTCGTCGGTGGTCCCACCGGCATGGTCGACCGCGCGCGCCTCGAGGCGATGACGGCGCTGGTGCCGCGCAGCCGGGTCGTCGCCGTGGACAGCGGCCACAGTGTGCATCGGGATCGGTTCGCCGAGTTCGACGCCGCGGTCGGCCCGTTCCTCGCCGAGCACCAGGAAACTCCCCGCGCCCTGTGAGGCGTCCAGAACCGACGACGTCCTCGATGTCCCTGGCGGCCACAGTCGTTACCGTCGGCGCATGACGGCACCCACCCAGCAGTTCACCGTGACCCGGACCGACGGCGAACTCGCTGCTCATGCCCTGATGTACGCCGTGTCCGAGCTCAGCCTCATCAGGGTCACCGGTCAGGGCGGGGCCGCCTACGCGCAACTGCAGGTGTGTCCGTCGGGTGCGCGCTACCGGTCGGTCGTCGACGGGATGAGTCCACGCGCCGCGCGGGAGCTGACCAACGGATACCACGCCAACTTCCACCACCCGGTGCTCTACGCGGCGGCGCTGCGGCTGGGCGCCGTGCGGCTCGCCGAGCTGGTTCCCATGTCGCGGTCGTTGCGCGCGGTGCTCGTCGCCGCCCCGGCCGTCGCGGCCACCGCGGACATCACCGAGAACGTCGTCAACCTCTACCTCCACCGCGACACCCGCCGCATCACCGACACGACCGCGACCGTGTCGAGTGCGCTCAGCATCGTCAAGTGGGGCGGGACGGTGGGACCGTTGGCCTACATGACCGTCGGCTTCCTCCCGATCTGGGGCCGAGCCGTGCGGGACCGGTTCGCACGCGGTCGATAGGACCGCACAGCCGCCGAACGATCCGCCGGTTACCGTCGTGTCATGACCGTCACCCGGCCCCGCGCGGCGACGCTGTCGCTGCGGAGTCGCATCCGACTTCTCACGGTGAGCGTGGCGGCCCTGGCCGTCGCGATCTGCTCCTTCGTGATCTACATGGTCACCGAGGACGCTCTGCGTGCGCAGCTCTCCGATCGGGTGGGCCGGGACGCCGACAAATTGATCGCCAGTGACTCCTCCGGACTCTCGCCCGCGGCCTTCGGTTTCGCTGCCGGACCTCGCGCGGGACGCTATCTGCAGGTGGGCATCGTCAGCGAGGACGGTGACGTGTACTCCGCGTCCGGAAGTTTCACTCCGTTCGCCTCTCCCGACGGCGTGCTGGAACCGGTGGTCGCGTCGGTGGTCGCGGGGGAGTCGGACCGCGTCGTCACCGACCTGAACGGCTACGCGGTGGCCATCGAGAAGGCGCCGAGCGGGTCGACGGTGCTGGTCGGAGAGTCCTACCGGTCGCTCGACGGGGTGATGAGTGGACTGCTCCTCATCTTCGTCACGGTGGGCGGCGCACTGGTGGTGCTGGCAGGGCTGTCGGGGTACCTGGTGGCGCGGACGGGCCTGCGCCCGGTCGGCCGACTCACCCGCGCCACGCGGCGGATCACCGAGACCGGCGACCTCAGTCCGGTGGCCGTGGTGGGTGACGACGAGCTGGCGCACCTCGCCGATCGGTTCAACGACATGTTGGCGGCCCTGCAACGCTCACGGCTCGCGCAGAACCACCTCATCGTCGACGCGGGTACCGAGCTGCTGGCACCGCTCACCGCCTTGCGCACCAACATCGAGCTGCTCATCGAGATCGGTGACCCCGATCGTGCGCCCACGGTGCCGCTGGATCAGGATGCGGTGGACCAACTTCGGCGTGACATCGTCGATCAGCTGGACGAGGTCGCACGCCGTATCCACCGCCTCGTCGACGAGGCACGGGAGGCGCACACGCGGGACGGGTGAGTCAGGTGTTCGCCCGGTAGCGCGCGGGAGGACTTCCCACCAGGGCGGTGAACGCCCGGACGAGATGGCTCTGATCCGCGTACCCGAGGTCGGCCGCGAGCGCTGCCCAGTCCACCGCGCCGCCGGTGTGCGCGGCGCCCGCCACGTCCAGGAGTCGGCACCGCTGCACCACCCACTTGGGCCCGACGCCGACATGGTCGGCGAACTGTCTCTGCAGCGTCCGCAGGCTCACTCCCGCGCGATCCGCGAGCTGCTGCGCCCGGATGATGGTCGTGTCCGTCTCGGCCAGTTCCACGAGGTCCGCGATGTCGGCGGCGACCGGATCGGCCGCCCCGGTCCGCTCGATCAGCCACGAGGACAGCCGGTCCACACACGCGGTGACGTCCGCGTCCGGGTCGAGCAGGAGACTGGCGAGTCGGCGATCGTCGGTCCCCAGCACCTCCTCGACGGTCCCGATCCGATCGGTCATCGAGCTCACGGGCCGGCCGAGGACCGGGCGGAAACCTCCGGGACGGAACGCTGCTGCCACCGTGCGCCCGTCACCGACGAGGGTGCGCTCGAAGCGATGTCGCATCACGCCGTGCACCAGCAGCCGCGGAGCGCCGTTCCGAGACTCCGCCGTCAGATGGATCACCGGGCGCGGAACGACCTCCTGCACGTGTGGTTCGGGACAGTGCCACTCCACCCACCAGAAGTAGTCGACGACGGTCGCGAGGTCGTCGGGAGGCAGGGACCGGCCGACGACGATTCGGCCGTCCGCACGTGCGGGATGCAGAATCGCCGACTGCGCGCGTCGGCCTGCTCGGGTCAACGGATCCTCCGTCACGGAGCGAACCGTACCGCTCGAGGTGGCGCGTTTGTTCAAGTCACGGTCCCGATGGTGAGGGAGGCTGGGGTCATGACGACGACGCGACTGGCGATGATGACTCTGGACTGTGCCGAGGTTCCTCCTGTGGCCGAGTTCTGGGCGGCGTTCCTCGGTCTGACCCAGACGATGGGCGACGGCGAGAACTACGCCATGCTCTCTGCCGCGAACGGGGGCCCGGCGCTGGGCTTCGGCCGGGTGGACGGCTATCGGCCACCCGCCTGGCCGAACCCCGACGGGAGCAAGCAGTTCCACTTCGACATCGCGGTCGAGGACATCCCGGTGGCCGAGGCCCGTGCGATCGAGCTGGGGGCGACGCTCGCCGAGCCGCAGCCGGGCGAGACGTGGCGCGTTCTCCTCGATCCGGCCGGCCATCCGTTCTGCCTGACGGATGCCGCCAACTGGGGCTGACCACACGCGTGGTGAACTGGCATCGACAGCGATCCCCGACCGAACGGACGTCCCGTGGCCATCACCGCTCTGCTCGAACTGCGTCTCGATCCCGCCCGCCTCGAGGAGTCGCACCGCATCATCGACGAGACCCTCGTCGCCACCCGCGCGTTCGAGGGATGCCTCGGTGTCGAGGTGACGGCGGACGTGAAGGATCCGGCGCACGTCGTCATCGTCGAGAGCTGGGCCAGCGTCGAGGCCGACGCCGCCTACCGCGCGTTCCGGGCGACGCCCGAGGGTCGCAGTGAACTCGGTTCGATCGTCACCGCGGCGCCGGTGCTGACCGTGCTGGCGCCCGTTCGATGACGACGGACGCGACTCCCTCGGTGGCCTTCGTCCAGGCCACCTGGCATCGCGAACTGGTGGACCGGGTGCGCCAGGGTTTCGTGCGGGAGTTCGGGCGTGACGTGGACACCTTCGAGGTGCCCGGTGCGTTCGAGATCCCCCTGCACGCCAAGCGACTCGCGCTCACGGGCCGGTACTCGGCCGTCGTCGCGGCGGCGCTGGTGGTGGACGGCGGTATCTACCGGCACGACTTCGTCGAGACGGCCGTCATCGACGGACTCATGCGGGTGCAGCTCGACACCGATGTGCCCGTGTTCTCGGTGGTGCTGACCCCGCACCACTTCCACGAGCATGCCGACCACACGAGCTTCTTCGCGGAGCACCTCGAGAAGAAGGGTGTCGAGGCGGCGAGCGCGGTGGTGCGCACGCTCGCGTCCCTCGACTCGATCGGCCGCTAGCTGTCGGGTCGGTCCTGCCAGACCGAGGGGTCGACGAGCGCGAGCTTGGCTGGTGACCGGATCATGTCGATCCGCGACACCAGGCCCGTCGACGACACCTCGAACGAGACGACGCCGACCAACCCGTCGCCCGCCACGAGGGCGAGTCCCGTTCTGCCGTTCACACGGCACGGACGCACCCGCAGACCGTCTCCCGCCTTCGCCGCGATGCCGAGGAGGAATCTCGCGACGTGGTCGGCGCCGATCACGGGACGCCGTGCCGCCGAGACGACTCCGCCCCCGTCGCTGACGAGAACGACGTCGGGGTCCAACGTCGTCAGCAGATCGGCGAGCACTCCCGTACCGGCGGCACGGGTGAAGTCACGCACGGCGCCGGCATGCAGCTCGGGCGACACCGCGAAACGTGGAGCCCCCTCCGTCACGTGCCGTCGTGCACGAGACGCGAGCTGCCGCACGGCATTCGGAGTGCGGCCCACGATCCGCGCGATCTCGTCGAACGGGACGTCGAACACGTCGTGCAGGACCCATGTCGTGCGTTCGGCCGGGGACAGCGTCTCGAGCACCACCATGAGCGCGAAGCGCACGCTCTCGTCGAGCGTCACCCGGTCGGGCGGCGAGTCGGCCGGTCCGACCAATGGCTCGGGCAACCACGGTCCCACGTACGTCTCTCGTCGCACGCGGGCCGACCGCAGCACGTCCAGTGCTGCGCGCGAGACAGCGACCACGGCCCACGCCTCGACGTCGAGAACGGGTGACGTCGCATCGGCCGCGACCAGTTTCGGCCAGCAGTCGGACACGACGTCCTCGGCGTCGGCGTGCGAACCGAGGACGGCGTAGGCGATGCGGACCAGCCGTGGACGGACGCGGACGAAGTCGTCGGTGACACTCACCGGGTCGAGGCACCCACGCGCGCGAGCCACTGATCGAACGTCTCTTCACCGTGCGCAGCGTCCGGACCGGGAAGGAGCCCACCGTTCGCCATGCCGCGACCCCCGGCGCCCGGCAGCCGCAGGGGGAGGACGAGACGCTTCGATCCACGCGCGCGCAGCAGCCTCCGGGCAAGATCGGGTTGGTACTCCGGGCGCGGACCGGCGTACTCCACGACCGAGGTGAGCGGTGTCCCCACCGCCAGGTCGACGATGTGGGCGGCGACCTCGGCGGTGCTGACCGGCTGACTCCGCATCGTCGGGACCATCGCGACCGGACCCGGAGTCATCGCGAGAGCCTGATCGGTGAACTCGTGAAACTGCGTCGCACGGAGGATCGTCCATGGCAGCGTCGACTCGCGTACGAGCTTCTCCTGCAGACGTTTACCGGCGTAGTAGCCGTAGTCGACACGATCGCACCCCACGATGGACAACGCCACGTGGTGACGGATTCCCGCGCGCTCACCGGCGGCCAGCAACGTCGACGTGACGGCGCCGAAGAACTTCTCGGACGCGCGCGCCGACATCGTCGTGACGTTCGCGGCGTCGATCACCGCGTCGACGTCCGTCAGTGCCCGGTCGAGCTCCGGCGTCGGCCGCACGAGATCGATTCCGGCCGATCTCGCGAGTACCACGGGAGTGTGTCCTCGCGCCCGCACCTGCTCCACCACGTGCCGCCCCGCTGCGCCCGTTCCGCCTGCCACTGCGATCCGCATGGCGTCATCCTTCCCTCGTGCGAGTCCTCGGTGGAACCCGTTCGAGAGTAGGACGAGAGAGAGCCGGCATCTGTGACATCACCAGTGGGCGCCGGGAACCCATCGTCCGGCCCGCCGCACGACCCGGGGCATCCGGAACTCGCGTCGGTTCTTCTTCGGTGCACGGGGACCGGACGACCACGAGCTGGTGTCGGTGATTCCCTTGGCGGCGGCACTGTCCGGATACGCCTTGTAGTACGACGCCAGCACGCGGTCCTTCGAGCGAGGCATCAGCAGGTTGCCCCACTCCGCGGCGGTTCCGGTGGGAACGTCGATGCGCTTGGGCTTCTCGATCAGTGCCCGCATCACCATCGCGGCGGCCTTCTCCGGCGTCTCGACCTTGTTGACGTTCTTGTTGCCGGTGGGGGCGATCATCGGGGTGTCCACGAGGGGCATGTGCACGGTGGTGAACGAGACACCGTCCGCCAGGGTCTCCGACGCGGCGACCGAGGTGAAGGCGTCGAGCGCCGATTTGCTCGCCACGTACGCGGCGAAGCGCGGCGGGTGGCTCTGCACCGAGGCGCTGCTGATGTTGACGATGTGGCCGTACTTCCGCTCGCGCATGTGGGGGAGCAGCGCGAGAATCAGGCGGAGTGCCCCGAAGTAGTTGACGGCCATGGTCCGCTCGAAATCGTGCAGACGGTCGGTCGACAGGGTGAGTGAGCGCCGGATCGATCTGCCCGCGTTGTTGACGAGCATGTCGACGTGGTCGTGGTCGCGCAGGATCGCGGCCACGGTCTCGGCGACGGACGCGTCGTCGGTGATGTCGCAGACGTAGCCGTGCGCGTCGCCGCCGTTCGCCCGGATCTCCTCCACGACGGCCGCCAGCTTGGCCTCGTCGCGGGCGACGATGATGACGCGCGCGCCCTTGCGGGCCGCAGCGAAGGCAGAGGCCTTGCCGATACCCGAGGAACCGCCGGTGATGACGACGTGTCGGTCGACCAGTGGCCCGGCCGGATCGTCGCGTCGCGCCCGGTACGGGTCGAGATGCGCACGCCAGTACGACCACAGTGCGGGTGCGTACGTGCGGAACTCCGGTACGCGGGCCGCGTTCTCGCCCATCGCCTCGTTCAGTGCGGCACGGGTGAGGGTCGAGTCGAATCGGGTGGGCAGCGTGAGGTGCTCGGCCATGACGGGCGGGATGTCGTAGTTCTCGAACACCGCGTCGCGGGCGGCGACGACATGACGATTGGTCGAGCGCAGCAGCGGCGTGACGACGGAGCCGGGAATGCTCCCCACGGCGCGGGGTGCGCCGGCCGCGTCGGCGAGAGCGGAGTAGATCTCCCGCATCGGTTGCGGACGCGGGTTGACGAGGTGGAACACGCGGCCGTCGAGATCCGGGGCGTGCAGGAGGGCGACCAGCGCGTCGGCGACGTGGTCGACCGGGACGATGTTGGTCGCGCAGAGTGCGGGCACCGTCATCGGCAGGGCCGAGGGCAACTCGGCGAGGAGGGAGATGAGCCGGAAGAGGTAGTACGGGCCGTCGATCTTGTCGATCTCGCCGGTGGTCGAGTCACCGACCACCGCTGCCGGTCGGTAGACCCGCCAGGTGAGGCCCGGAGTCTCGCGGACCACCTTCTCCGCCTCGAACTTCGTGCGGTGATACGGCGTCGGAAAGTTCTGACCGAGGTCGAAGTCGTTCTCGGTGAACATCCCTCGATGGTCTCCGGCCACCGCGATGGACGACACGTGGTGCATCGTCGCACCGAGCAGGACGGCGAGCGCGGCCACCGCCGCGGTGCCCTGCACGTTGGTCGCCTGCTGTTCGTCGCCGGCCGTGAGGTCGTAGACGGCGCCGAGATGGATCACGTGGTCGACCGCTGTCAGAGCGGACAGTGCCGAGTCGTCGATGCCGAGACCGGGTCGCTCGAGATCGCCGATCAGCGGGCGAACGCGGTGACCGGACGACTCCGCGACGCCGCTCAGGCGGTGTTCCGAGGTCGGTCGCACGAGAACGTGGACCACAGCGTTGGCGTCGCGTTCGACCAGCCGGCGCACCACGGCCCGGCCGAGGAATCCTGTGCCACCGGTGACCACGTAAGTACTCATGCGCGGACCTTACCGCGGAGTAAGTACCGGCGGTATCAGTGACCGATGCCGACTTTTTCGTGCACCTTCTTCATCCACGCGGGTGCCCACCAGTTGGCCTCGCCCATGAGCTTGACCAGCGACGGGACCAGCAGCATACGGATGATCGTGGCGTCGATGATCAACGCCAGAATCATGCCGACACCCAGGAATCGCATGATGGACAGTCCGGACATCGAGAACGCCCCCGTCACGATGATCAGGATCAACGCCGCCGCGGTCACGATGCGTCCGGTCCGCTGGGCGCCGATCAGCACCGCCTCCTCGGTGGTGGCACCGGCCGTGCGCGCCTCCACCATGCGGGACATCAGGAACACCTCGTAATCGGTGGACAGCCCGAACACGACCGCGAGGATGAGAACCACGAACGTCGCCTCGAGCGGTGCCGGTGTGACGCCGAGCAGGCCCGCCCCGTGACCCTCCTGGAAGATGAACGTCAGAGCCCCGAACGTCGCGGCCATGCTCAGTCCCGCCATGGCAACAGCCTTGATCGGCAGCACCACCGAGCCGAACGCCAGGAACAGCAGGATCAGCGTCGACACCACCATGATGGTGAGCATCACCGGCAGCCAGTTCACGATGGCGTTGTTGCCGTCGAGGACCAGGGCCGCCGCTCCGCCCACCGTCAGGTCGGTTCCGTCGGGTGCCGGGATCGCGCGGAGTTGTTGCACCACATCCTGTTGCGCTTCCTGGGACACGTCCGAGGAAAAGGTCGCGTTGATGACCACGAAGTCGCCGCTGGCCGTGCCGAACTGAACGTTGGCGATCCCGCTCACCGCGCGCGCAGCCGTCGTGACCGCATTGATGGCGGGGCCGTCCGGCCGCGCCGACTCTCCGTCCAACACGATGGTGGCGCTGTCGCCGGTGCTGCTGAAGTCCGAGGCGAGGGTTTCGAACGCGATACGCGCGGGATCGTCGGCGGGCAGCGCGGTGTAGGACACCTCGCCCAACTGGGCCTTGACCAGCGGTGCGGCAACGACCAGCAGGCCGACGATGATCAGGGTGGCGACAGCGATGGGGCGCTTCATCACCTTCGTGACGACCCCGCCCCAGAACCTGTGTGCGCGTGCATCTCCGCGATCCGAGGCGGTCCTGGACCAGGTGATGGCATTGATGCGGTCACCCAGCATGGCCAGGACGGCCGGTACAGCCGTCAACGACAGCAGAGCCGCACATCCGACGGCCGCCATCGCGCCGAAGCCGAGGGATCGGATGATGGCCTGCGGGAAGACGAGCATCCCCGCGAAGGCACAGATGAGCAGCAGACCGGAGAAGACGATGGTGCGCCCGGCGGTGAGCATCGTGCGTCGTGCGGCCTCGTGGGACGTGGCTCCGCCCCTGAGTTCCTCGCGGAACCTGCTGACGATGAAGAGGCCGTAATCGATGGCGAGTCCGAGACCCAGCAGGCTGGCGACGTTGACGGCGAAGGAACTGATCTCGGTGAACGTGGTGAAGATGCGCAGGACGGTCAGCGCGCCGGCCACCGAGAGCGCTCCCACGATCACGGGCACTGCGGCGGCCACGACGCCGCCGAAGATGACGACCAGAAGAATCAGCGTGATCGGGATGGCGATGATCTCGGCACGGACCAAGTCTTCCTGGAGCTGGGTGTTGAAGGAGACGCCGGCGACGGAGGCGCCCGCGAACTGCGTGTCGATGCCGGCGACCTCGAGCTTGGGGAGCAACTCCGAGAACGACGCGACCGTGATGCCGCTGGCGTCGCCGAGGGTGACGGTCGCGAGTCCCTTCGTGCCGTCCTTGCTCTCCAGGAACGGCTTCTGCACCGGTCCGGCCGTCCAGTAGGAGGTGATGTCGTTCGGACCCACCTCCGCCCGGAACGCGTCGAGCACCGGCGTGACGTCCGCGCCGATGTCGTCGAGTGTGCGGCCGTCGGGCGCGGAGTAGATGACGATGATGTCCGGGGCGGCGGTTCCCAGGCCCTGGATCTGTCGGGCGACCTGCACGGCCTCGCTGCCGGGATCCTCGTATCCGCCCTGGCTGAGGCTGCCGAAGACCCCGAGTCCCCACGTGGCGCCTGCCAGAACGATGACGATCGCGGCGGTCAGGACCCACCGTGCCCGCGACACCACGAACGAAGCCCAGCGAGTCACAGAAAATCCCCATATCGGTCAGGTCGAGCATCCACGGTCGTGTGTGACTGTAGTGAACGGTTCTGGGGAAGCTCTGAGAGCGGGGACAGACCGGGCGGTACAGTTCGGGCCATGCGAACGGCACGGCAGATCAGCGAACGGCTGACGGTGGCGATGCTCGTGCTCTCGACGACTCTCACGCTGATCGTCGCGATGCCGCAACCCATCGAGGTCGCCGTAGCTGTGGCCGTCACCGTATCGGTGGCTCTGCTCGCCGCCGCGTTCCTGCGACCCGAGTCGTTCGTGGCGCGCGTCGAGTCGGCGAACGGCCCTCCCGCCGACGAACGCCGACTGCGCGGATCCTTCCGCCGTCAGTCCCACCCCGCCACGCCGGGCCGTCCCATGCCCCGAGCACCCGGAGCTCTCGCGGGGGCGCAGCCGAGCTGATCGGCGCCGTGCGTCTCCGCACCGACGACACCGTTCACATCTCGGATCGTGGGAGAGAGACCTCATGTTGCACCTGTCCGGCATCACCCGTGCCCACGGAGAGTTCACCGTCTTCCGGCACGTCGACCTCACTGCTCGTCCCGGCTCGGCCTGCGCCGTGGTCGGTGCCAACGGCTCCGGAAAATCGACGCTCCTCCGCTGTGCCGTCGGCGCAGACGACGTCGACGAGGGGCGCGTGCTCCTCGACGGCACCGACCTCGACGAGACCGATCCCGCCACCCGTACGGCGATCGCGGCCGTCCTCGACGACGGGGGCATGTTCCCTCACCTGTCGGTGCGCGAACATCTGACACTGATCGCCACGGCCCATGCGGTCGACGACGCGGAGGCCGTCGAGACGGCGATCCTCGACGGGCTCGCCCTGTCCGCCGCGGCCGATCAGCTCCCGGTCACGCTGTCCAGTGGTCAGCGTAGGCGGCTCGTCCTGGCCTCCGCCTTCGTGCGACCTCGTCGCGTCCTCGTCCTCGACGAACCGGAGCAGCATCTCGACTCGGACGGGCGCGCGTGGCTCGCCCGCACACTGGCGGCCGAGAAGGAGGCCGGAGTGGCGGTGCTGTTCGTCTCGCACGACAGGGCAATCGTCGACGCCGTGGCCGACGTCGTCGTCGACGCCGACACATGGCGATGACCTCCGCTGCCGATCTGCACCGAGAGCTCCGCCGACGCCGCCGCGGCACCGAGAGTGCGGTCGAGCAGGTGTCGATCTGGGGTGGCGGCGCCTTGTCGACGGTGGCCGTCGCGCTATGGGTGCTGTCCGGCCGCGGGACGGGATTCACATTGGACCCGGTGCTGTCGGCGTCGGCATCGACGAGTGTCGGAATTGTCCTCGCGGCGGCCGCACTCCATGTCCTGCGCGTCGTCGGACCGATCGGAACCGACGCGGCCACGACGCATTGGCTCGTGTCGGCGCCGCTCGATCGACACACTCTTCTGCGCGGCCGGGTGCTCGCCTGGACCGGCGCGCTCGTCGCACTCGGAGTGCTGGTCGCTCGTCTGCTGGCACTGATCGCGGGTGCGACGTCCTGGTGGCCGTTGGCCGTCGTCGGGGCGGCGACCGGTGCGCTGGTGGTCGTCCTGGCGGTGTTGGGGCAGCAGTCCCGCAGGTGGTCGTCCGCGCTGCCGATGATCGAGCTCGGAACAGTCGTGTCGGCGGGCGTCGCGACGCTCGCACCGCCTCCTCCAGCTGTCGCGTGCGCGACTGTGCTCGCCGTCGCGGCCGTCATCGGATGGTGGGCGGCCGACTCCCGCCTCGGGCGAATTCGTCGGACGTCCCTGACGTCGGGGGCCGATCTGCTGGCTGCCGGGTCCGCGGGACTGTCCTTCCTCGACGTCGGGTTCCTCGTGTCCGCGCTGGAGACCAGGGCCCACCGACGCCGAGGGGCGGTGCGCCCGCGGGGTCGTGCCGGAAGATCCGTCGGCCCGGTCCGCGCCCTGGTACGGTCCGACCTGATGCGGCATCGCCGGAACACGATGCTGCCGGCGGTCCTGGTGACCGGACTCGGTGTCGTGCTCGCCGCCTCCGCGGTGTCGATGCCGTACTGGGCGGGCGTCGTGGGCCTTCTCGTGGGCTACGTGGCGACGTCGGCGGCCAGCATCGGGTTCCGAGATATGTTGGCGGATAGATCGTTACGGTTCTCACTCGCGCTGCCGGACCGTACGATGGCCGGTGCGTTCCTCGTGGTGCCGTCGCTGGTGGCGCTCACCGTCGCAGTCACGGTAGCGGCGGCGGTGTCGTGGTGGGCGGGCATCGTGGTCGGGTCGACGTCGCTGGTCGCCGTTGTTCGCTCCCGCACCGCGCCGCCGCGTGTCTACGACGGCCTCGCCGTGGTGACCATGTTCGGCACGGTGCCGGTCGACGTGATCCGGCAGGTCCTGCGTGGCCCGGGCCTGCTCCTCGTCGGTGCCGTGCTGCTCCTGCTGTGACAGGACGCGATCACTCCAACCCTGCCAGGTCGACGTCCACCCTCGACGGAGGTCGCAGTGCGGTGGTCGTCGCCCATCCGCGGGCGACGAGGCCGGCGTCGCTGTCGTCGTCGTCCCGCGCGTGGATGGCGTCGAAGCGGACGGTGACGAACTCGTCGTCGGTGTCGCCGATCTCCGCCTGGACGGCGCCGAAGGCCGCGAGGTCGGCCTGGCGGATGCCGCGGAGTTCCGATGGTGCGACCGGAGGGATGTTGACGTTGAGGACCCAGTCCGCCGCACCGTGGTCGACAAACCAGTCGAGTGCGCGCCGGGCCACGAGGTGGGCGGTGTCCCAGCTCGGAGCGCCCGAGGCGACCTCACGGTCGATCCGGTCGTGGATGTCGCCAGGCGCGGCGAGAGACGCCGTGTCGAGGCCGGCGAGGGACAGGGCCATCGCCGGAACCCCGTGGGTGGACGCGGTGAGGGCCGCCCCCACGGTGCCGGAGTGCAGGACGGCGGAGCCGGTGTTCGGACCGTGATTGATGCCGGACAGCAGGATGTCCGGCCGTGGACCGAAGGCTCCTCGCGTCGCGACGAACGCGATCATGGCGGGCGAGGCCTGCACGGCGAACGCGTCGACATCGAGATCGGCGATCGACGCGCGGGAGAGTATGAGCTGGTCGCGGTTCTGCAGCGCAGACAGCGACGCACTCGCACCGCTGCGCTCCTCGTGCGGCGCCGCCACCACGACGTCGTGACCGGCCTCGAGGGCGACCCGAGCGAGCACGGCGATCCCGTGGCTGTCGATTCCGTCGTCGTTCGTGATGAGCACGCGCACGTGTGCCTCCTGCGAGTGGGTGCAGCCGGTCAGGACGAGAAGGGGCGTACCTCGACCGTCGACATGATGGTCTCGACGAGCCCCAGCTGTCCTGTACCCAGTCCGCGGCGGGTCACGTTGGCGGTGCCGGCGGCGCCGCCGAGGGCGAGTGCCTCCTCGATGGACATGCCGCGGGCGAGTCCGGTGGCGATGCCGGCGCTCATGGAGTCGCCCGCACCGTGGTGGTCCGTCTGCTCCAGGTCGGGAGTGACCACCTCGAGCACCGTGCCGTCGACGAGGGCGAGCGCCGGGTCCGCTGCGCGGGAGAGAACCACGATGTCGGCACCCTCGTCGTGCAGGGAGCGCATCGCCTCGATGAGGGCGTCCGGGTCCTCCGACTCCGCGCGCCCGTCCTCGATGAGGTCCTCGTGGCTCATCTTGAGCACGGTGAGACCGCCCTGCAGAGCCGCCGTCGCGGTCGGTCCGGACAGATCTGCGACGACGGGCTTCGACAGCGATCGCAGATCTGTCGTGAGCCGTCGATAGAAGTCTGCGGGTACCACCGACTCGGTGTGCGGGCCCCCCAGCAGCACGATGTCGGACGAGGCTCCGGACTCGAGGGTGATCCCGTAGAGATCGTCGAGCGCGTGCCGGGCCAGGTGCGGGGGATCGATCGTCGCCACCTCGGTGCGGTCGCCGTCGCGCCGGTCGTGGATGTAGGACCCGGATTCGTCACCGATGTCCACGGCACGCACGGTGATGCCCTCGCGGTGGATCAGATCGCGCAGCACGCCGCCGCTCTCGCCGCCGAACGCGCCGGTCAGCGTCACGTCCATGCCGAGGTTGGTGGCCATGCGGGCGATCCAGTGGCCCTGGCCGCCGGCGTGCACGTGGAGTTCGGTGTCGCCGTTCGGCGCTGCGTCCAGGGTGATGGTGAGCAGCGGGGACGGCGCGAAGACGGTGGCGGTGGGCGCGTGTTCGGCAGTCGACATCGCCGTGATGTGCCCGATTCGTCCGTTCCCCAAACTCGACGTCGAACGGTCGACAGGTCAGCTGCCGAAGGCGTCCGCGAGGTCGTCGAGCGACGGGAAAGCCTGTTCCGGTGCTGCCTCGGGCACCGTGATCACCGTCGACGCCTGCTGGACCGTGTACACGGTCCAGGGCAACACCGTGGCCATGTACTCAGCGAAACCGGGGTAGTCGGACACCCACATCGCCTCGGTCGCGTCGCCGTCCTGGAGTGCGCAGGTCGCCAGCACGACGTACGAGCCGGGAGGAACGTCGGACACCGTCTGGGTCGACGTGCCGGGCTCGATGTCACCGCCGTCGTAGAGGGTCTGCCCGGGTCCGAGAATGTCTTCCAGCGGCGGCAGAACGCCGTCCGGTGCGGGTGCCAACGACGTGGCACAGCTGAGGGTGCCGTCGGCAGCAGAGGTGATGGTGTTGGTGACGGACGTGCCGTCGACAGCGAACGAGTAGGTGACGTCGGTGGGTTCCGCCGCGGCAGCGAGACCGGGAGTGGCGAGGGCCAGGGGAATCGCTGCTGCAGTGCCGAGAAGGGTTCGGGTGAGCATTCGCACGGCATGTCCTCTTCGTCGTCGATGGTCGCTTCCAGAGGAAGTGTGCAACGGAAGCGGACCATTCGGCACCTTTCGTACCGGGTGTCCCCGTGGGGGTGTGGTTCCGGGCGAGACCACGGTTTCCGTCGACTTGCCGTCGGAGTGGAGGTGGTGGTCCAATGGGAACATACGTTCGGAGAGTGGGGGTGCGTCATGGGCTGGAACGACGGGCCGCCCACGTGGACCGAGATGGAGCGTCTGCTCTCGGGAAAGCCCCGCGTCATCGATCCGCTCGCGATGGGCGACGGCGGTGACAGTCCGGCGTGGTCGCGCAAGCGTGATCCCTACGAGGGTGCGGTGGTGCGGCCGCGTGACACCGTTCCCTACGCGGAACTGCACGCCCACTCGTCCTTCAGCTTTCTCGACGGAGCCTCCCAGCCGGAGGAAATGGTCGAGGAGGCCGTGCGGCTGGGTCTGGACGCCATCGCGCTGACCGATCACGACGGCATGTACGGCGTCGTGCGCTTCGCCGAAGCGGCGCGCGAGCTCGGCATGAAGACCGTCTTCGGGTCCGAGTTGTCGCTCGGTGACCCGGGTATGCCGACCGAATCACGCACCGGCGCGACCGATCCGGACGGAACGCATCTGCTGGTGCTCGCACGCGGACAGGAGGGGTACCGGCGCCTGTCCCGCCAGATCGCCGCCGCGCATCTCGCCGGGGGCGAGAAGGGGCGTCCGCGCTACGACATCGATGCGCTGGCCGAGGCGGCTGGGGGGCACTGGCAGATCCTGACCGGGTGCCGCAAGGGCAGCGTGCGTCGCGCGCTGAGCGAGGGTGGTCCCGCGGCTGCCGAGCAGGCGCTGCGCGACCTGGTGGATCGGTTCGGCACGGACCGTGTGACGGTGGAGCTGACGCGGCAGGGCGTCGCCGAGGACGACGATCGCAACGACGCCCTGGCGGACATCGCCGCGCGTCTCTCGCTGCCCGTCATCGCGACGACGTCGGCACACTTCGCGCGGCCGAGTCGGCGCCGGCTCGCGATGGCCATGGCCGCGGTCCGTGCGCGGCGCAGTCTCGACGACGCGTCCGGGTGGCTCCCGCCGCTCGGCGGAACCCATCTGCGCTCCGGGGCCGAGATGGCGGCGATGTTCTCCGCCTATCCCACCGCCGTGTCCCACGCCGCGGCGCTGGGGGAGGAGTGCGCGTTCGACCTGCACCTCATCGCGCCGCAGCTGCCGCCGTTCGACGTGCCGGAGGGCCACACCGAGATCACGTGGCTCCACGAGTTGACGATGCGCGGTGCCGAGCGACGCTACGGTCGACGCGAGGACGAACCTGCGGCCTACGCCCAGATCGACCGCGAACTCGCCGTCATCACCGAACTCGACTTCCCCGGCTACTTCCTGGTGGTCCACGACATCGTCGACTTCTGCAAGAGGGCCGACATCCTGTGCCAGGGGCGAGGATCCGCGGCCAACTCCGCTGTCTGCTACGCGATCGGCATCACCAACGTCGACCCGGTGCGCAACGGTCTGCTGTTCGAGCGGTTCCTCTCCGTCGAGCGCGACGGCCCGCCGGACATCGACGTGGACATCGAGTCCGACCGTCGGGAAGAGGCCATCCAGCACGTCTACGCCAAGTACGGCCGCGACTACGCGGCACAGGTGGCCAACGTCATCACCTACCGCGGGAAGTCGTCGGTACGCGACATGGCGAAGGCGCTGGGGGCATCGCAGGGTCAGCAGGACGCGTGGAGCAAGCAGATCACCCGCTGGTCGGGGGTGCCGGGGCGAGACCTGTCCGCCGAGGCCCGCGAGACCACCATCCCGCTCCCGGTGCTCGAACTCGCCGCGCAGATCGAGAACTTCCCACGGCATCTCGGCATCCACTCCGGCGGCATGGTGATCTGCGATCGGCCGATCGCCGACGTGTGCCCCGTCGAGTGGGCGCGCATGGAGAACCGCACCGTGCTGCAGTGGGACAAGGACGACTGTGCCGCAGTGGGTCTGGTGAAGTTCGACATGCTCGGGCTCGGCATGCTCTCGGCGCTGCACTACATGATCGACCTGGTGAAGGAGCACAAGGGACTGCACGTCGATCTCGCCGAACTCGACCTCGGCGAGGCCGCGGTGTACGAGATGCTGCAGCGCGCGGATTCGGTCGGGGTGTTCCAGGTGGAGTCGCGGGCCCAGATGGCGACGCTTCCTCGCCTCAAGCCGCGGGAGTTCTACGACCTCGTCGTCGAGGTGGCCCTCATCAGACCCGGACCCATCCAGGGACATTCGGTGCACCCGTACGTCCGGCGCCGCAACGGACTCGAGCCCGTCACCTTCGATCACCCGTCGCTCGAGCGGGCACTCGAACGCACTCTCGGCGTACCGCTGTTCCAGGAGCAGCTGATGCAGATGGCCGTCGACGTCGCCGGGTTCTCGGCCACCGAGGCGGACCAACTGCGTCGAGCCATGGGGTCCAAGCGCAGTCCGGAGAAGATGGACCGCATGCGGCAACGCTTCTACGACGGGATGCGCGACCTACACGGTATCACCGGCGCGAAGGCCGACCGCATCTTCGACAAGCTCTACGCCTTCGCCAATTTCGGCTTCCCCGAGAGTCATTCGCAGAGTTTCGCGTCGCTGGTCTTCTACTCGTCGTGGTTCAAACTGCACCACCCGGCCGCGTTCTGTGCGGGGCTGCTCCGCGCTCAGCCGATGGGCTTCTACTCGCCGCAATCATTGGTGGCCGACGCTCGACGGCACGGTGTCCTGGTGCACGGGCCGGACGTCCGTGCCAGTCTCGCCCACGCCACCGTGGAGAACAACGGCCTCGAGGTGCGCCTGGGATTGTCCGACGTGCGGTCCATCGGGACGGCGTTGGCCGAGAAGATCGTGGCAGCGCGGGAGTCCGGCGGGCAGTTCACGTCTCTGCTCGATCTCACCGGACGTGTGGAACTGACCGTCACGCAAGCGGAGTCACTGGCCACCGCCGGTGCGTTGGCCTGCTTCGGCGTCACGCGTCGGGAAGCGCTGTGGGCGGCCGGCGCCGCCGCAGCCGAACGGCCCGACCGACTCCCGGCACTCGGTGCGTCCACCCGGGCTCCGTCGCTGCCGGGCATGAGCGCGTGGGAGTTGGCCGCCGCGGACATCTGGGCCACCGGTGTCTCGCCCGACAGCTACCCCACCCAGTTCCTGCGCGAGCGGCTCGACGAGATGGACGTCGTCCCTGCCGACGGTTTGATGGCCGTCGCAGACGGTGACCGGGTGCTCGTGGCCGGGGCGGTCACCCACCGTCAGCGTCCCGCCACCGCCGCGGGAGTCACGTTCATCAACCTCGAGGACGAGACCGGGATGATCAACGTGGTGTGCTCGGTGGGACTGTGGCAGAAGTACCGCTCCGCGGCGCAGTTGTCGCAGGCCCTGTTCATCCGCGGCATCGTGCAGAACGCCGAGGGGGTGGTGACGCTGGTGGCCGACAAGCTCGAGACGCTGGACCTGCGAGTGCTGCTGCGCTCCCGAGACTTCCGCTGATCCACCGATGAGGGGCGTTCTGCTCCTCTCGCGCGCCGATCCGGCGGGATCCCGCTCCGCACGCCCTCGACGGGAGCGAAAACGCCATTCGACCGCCGGGAGGTCAGACGCTGCCCTCGAAGTCGCACTGACGCCAGGCCTCGTAGACGACGACGGATGCGGCGTTGGTGATATTCATAGAACGTCGCCCGGCGAGCATCGGAATGCGCAGGCGATCGGTGACATGGGGGTCGGCGAGAACCTCCGGTGCCAGACCGGTGGGTTCCGGCCCGAACAGCAGCACGTCGCCGGGCCGGTAGGACACCGACGCGTAGGACGTGGTGGCATGGGCGGTGAAGGCGAAGACCCGCTCGGGCGCGAGGGTGTCCCACGCCGCCTCGAGGTTCGGGTGCACCGTGACCGACGCCAGGTCGTGGTAGTCGAGGCCGGCGCGCCGCAGCTTGGGCTCGGACAGGTCGAAGCCGAGCGGTTCGATCAGGTGCAGCTCACACCCCGTACCGGCGACGAGGCGGATGGCGTTTCCCGTGTTCTGCGGGATACGCGGTTCGTGGAACATCAGACGGAACACCTGATCAGACTGCCACGTCCCACCCGCCTGCCCGAGCGTGGGAAACTGTGCGGTGTGACCGCAACGCGACTGGACGGCAAACTCACCCGCGACGAGATCTTCGTCGACCTCACCGCGCGGGTCACCGCACTGCGCGAGCGTGGGATCACCCCCGGCTTGGGGACGGTGCTGGTCGGTGACGATCCGGGCTCCGCTGCCTACGTGCGCGGCAAGCACAACGACTGCGCGAAGGTGGGCATCGCCTCCATCCGGCGCGACCTCCCGGCGGACGTGTCCAGCGACGAGCTCGACGCCGTCATCGACGGGCTGAACGCCGACCCGGCCTGCACCGGCTACATCGTGCAGCTCCCGCTGCCGAAGCACCTGGACGAGAACCGCGCTCTCGAACGCGTGAACCCCGAGAAGGACGCCGACGGCCTGCATCCCGTCAACCTCGGCCGACTGGTCCTGGGCGAGGACTCCACCCTCCCGTGCACTCCCCGCGGCATCGTGCACCTGCTGCGTCGCTACGACGTCCCCATCGCCGGTGCCCATGTGGTCGTCGTCGGACGCGGCGTGACCGTCGGTCGGCCTCTCGGGCTCATCCTCACGCGCCGCTCCGAGAACGCCACCGTGACGCTGTGCCACACCGGTACCCGTGACCTGGCCACCGAGGTGCGGCGCGCGGACATCGTCGTCGCCGGTGCCGGCGTCGTCGGACTGATCACCCCGGACATGGTCAAGCCCGGTGCCGCGGTCATCGACGTCGGCGTCTCACGCACCGACGACGGGCTGAAGGGCGACGTGGCCGACGGTGTCGACGAGGTCGCCGGCTTCCTGTCCCCGAATCCCGGCGGCGTCGGACCCCTCACGCGCGCGTTCCTGCTGAGCAACGTCGTCGAGCGCGCGGAGCGCATGCTGGCCGCATCGGAGTCGGTCTCGTCATGAGCGGGAAGGCCGGAGGCCGGTCGGTGACGGGCGGGAAGGCCGGAGGCCGGCCGTTCGTGAGAAAGCCGACGCGGCGGAGGCCTGCGCGGGACATGCTCCGGCGCAGCATCCCGGTGGTCGCCGTCGTGCTGGTGATCGTCGTCGCCGTGGTCCTGGTGCTCGCCGACCGGTGGCGCCGCGGTGCGTTCGTGTTCGGTGTCGCGACCCTGATCGCCGCCGCGTGCCGGTTGTGCCTCGGAAGTGAGCGTGTCGGGATCCTGGCCGTGCGGTCGCGCGCCTTCGACACCTTCTCGCTGGCTGCTGTGGGCAGCGCGGTGGTGTGGCTCGCCGTCTCGATCGATCCGCTCGGGACGGACTAGCCCTCGCGTGAGCGGGTCACCCGCAATGTCAACGGGACGAAGATCGCGAGGATCAGCAGCGAGACGATCACCGAGTACAGCATCGGGTGTGTCGACGCCCAGTTGATCGGTTCGCGGATTGCGACGGACGGTGCGGTGGGATTGCCGAACGACTCGCGCGTCGACCGGGCCACCGAGGTGATCGGATTCCACTGTGCGACAGCGCGGAGCGGACCCGGCAGCGTCGAGGACGGCACGAACGCGGACGAGATGAACGTGATCGGGAACAGAATGATCATGAGCGCGCTCTGGGCACTCTCGGCAGTGCTGGCGACGGATCCGACCACGGCGCCGATCCACGACATGGCGAAGCCGAAGAACATCAGCAGCAGTACGGCGCCCAGCGCGTCGAGAGCGCTCCCGCGGATACGCCACCCGACGGCGTAGCCCGCGCCGATCATCACGGAGATGCTCACCACCGACACGAGCATGTCGGAGAGAGTGCGCCCCAGCACGATGGACAGACGCGACATCGGCAGCGAGTGGAACCGGTCGACGATGCCCTCCTTGCTGTCGGTCGCGAGCCCGATGGCGGTGAACGCGGCGCTGAACACGACGGTCTGCGTGAAGATGCCGCCCATGAGGAACTCGCGGTAGGTGGCACCGCCCAGTGCTCCGCCGAAGACGTAGCTGAAGAGCAGGACGAACATGAGGGGCTGAATCGTCGCTCCGAGCAACAACTGTGGGACCCGCAGGATGGTCAGCAGGTTGCGCTGGGTCATGGTCACGCAGTCGACGAGGAAGCTCGAGGCGTTCTGCTCCCGGACTCCGCGGGGACCGACCAGTTCGGCGGTCATGCGGTGGCCGTCGCGAGGGCGGCGGCGGGGGACGCGCTACCGGTCGACTGGAAGAAGACGTCGTTGAGATCGGGCACGTTCACCCGCGCGTCGCCGACACGGATACCGGTGCCGTGCAGGCGACTCAGCACGTCGACCATGGATTCGCTGCCCCACGGCGCATCCACCGTGAACCACCCGGCGGACGCAGAGGCGCGGTGCACGCGGAAGTTCATCCGCGGGAGCAGATCCGCTGCCAGGCGCAGGTCACGAGGGTCGGCGAGGCGCACCTCGACGGACGGCGGACGGACGCGCGACTTCAGATCGGACGGGGTGCCCCTGGCCACGACGACACCGCCGTCGACGACGACGATCGAGTCGGCCAGTCGGTCGGCCTCCTCGAGATACTGGGTGGTGAGCAGCACTGCAGTTCCGTCCGCCTTGAGGTCGGTGACGATGTCCCACATGTCGTTCCGACTGCGGGGGTCGAGACCGGTGGTGGGTTCGTCGAGCACGATGAGGGGTGGCCGCGCCACCAGCGCGCCCGCCAGATCGAGACGACGGCGCATACCGCCGGAGAATGTGGAGACCGAGCGGGTTCCGGTGTCGTCGAGGCGGAACCGGGTGAGGAGCTCGCGCGCCCGCGCGCGTGCGTCTCTGCTGCTGAGCCCGTAGAGCCGCCCGAGCATACGGAGGTTCTCGTAGCCGGTGAGCCGACCGTCGACGGCGGCGTACTGGCCGGACAGCCCGATGAGCCCACGCACGGTGCGCGGGTCCTTCACGGCGTCCACGCCCGCGACGTGGACGGAACCCGACGTGGGCCGAATCAGTGTCGCGACGATCCGCACGGTGGTGGTCTTGCCTGCGCCGTTGGGGCCGAGCACCGCGGTGACCTGTCCCGCAGCGGCCGTGAGGTCGACGCCGTCGAGGGCCCGGTGCGTGTTACGTCGTCCCGTGTAGTCCTTGACCAACGATCGGACGTCGACGGCGAGAGTCGCTCCTCCGGAGAGTCCGGCGGTCACCGGGCACCGGCGAGCAGCGCCGGACGCACACCGCCGAGGCGACGTGCGACGGCGGCCAGCGCGTCCGGCGTGCCCATCGCGTTGTGCGGGACGTCGACGGGGTAGTCGGTGATCGACCCGGCGATGTAGCGCCGCCATGCCCACGGCGTGAGGGTGGGATCGGAATCGACGGTCGCGGAGAAGAACTGGAGATCGCCCGAGAACCGGGCCGGGGTGTGGTCGTGGCCGAGGTCGACGAACAGCTGGTAGCGCTCGTACAGCCGTCGCATTTGCCCCTCGTCGAGATGGGCGGTCGGTCCCCCCGCGCCGCGGATCATGGCGATGGCCTCGTCGAGATCGATGTCGTCGTCGACGGTCACCTCGAGAGGAAGGAAGTCACGCATCAGCGACGCCACGGACATCTCGGTGCGCGGGCGGTCGCTTCCGGCGAGGGGATACGCGTCCATGACGAACAGTTCGACCTCGTCGCCGAGCTTCTCGATCTCCACGGCCATCGCGTGGGCGATGAGACCGCCGAGTGACCACCCGAGGAGTCGGTAGGGGCCGGTGGGGAACTGGGCGCGCACGGTGTTGACGTAGTCGCGCGCGATCTCCGCGACCGACGCGGGCTCGGGTGCGGGGATGCCGATGCCGCGGGCCTGCAGACCCAGCACCGGGATCGACGGATCGAGGTGTGGCAGCAGTCCGGTGTAGCTCCAGGAGAGACCGATCGCCGGATGCACGCAGATGAGGGGAGTCACACCGTCGTCGCCGGCACGCAACGGCAGCACCGCGTCGGTGCTGGTGCGGCGGACCGGCGGCTTCGGGGTGCGAGCGGACGGCTCGGCGACGGGCGGGGGTGCCGCGTGTGATCCGGTCCTCGTGGCGGTTCCGTTGGCTGCGGACCCGTTCGTGCCCGAGCCGTTCGTGGAGGAACCGTTCGCGTGGCTGCCGCCGTCGCCTCGGGTGCCGTGATTGTCGTCGAGCATGATCAGCTCCTGTAAGCGAGCGGACAACGCAGCCGGGGTGGCTGCGTCGAAGAACCAGGTGACGTCGATGGAATCGGGGTCGACGTCGGTAGCGATGTCGGCACGGAGGCGCTCACGTAGGACGTCCATGACCCGCACCGCGGCGAGGGAGTTCCCGCCGAGAGCGAAGAAGTCGTCGTCCGGGCCGACGGCGTCCACCCCGAGCACGTCGGCGAAGACGCTCCGGACGGTGTCGAGCAACGACCGGGCGGGCGCGATCGCCGTGGCGGTGGTCGTCCGGGTAGGTGCGGCGCTCAGATGATCCGGAGCCAGCGGTTCGAGCCGGCCCAGGGGGATGAGCAGTGCGCGTCGGTCGACCTTGCCGTGCGGGGTGCGCGGCAACGACGAATGCACGGTGACCGTCGCGGGGACGAGGGCACGGGGGAGCTTCTCGGCGGCGAAGCTCCGCAGGGCGGCGGAGTCGACGGTGCCGTGCACCGTGACGTGTGCCGCGAGCGCCGCGCCGACGGAGTTCTCCTCGACGACGACGGCCACCGACGTCACGGCCGGATGTGCGGCCAGCACGGCCTCCACCTCGGCGGGTTCGATGCGGACACCGCGGATCTTCCTCTGGGTGTCCGATCGGCCCGTCATCTCGACCATGCCGTCGGATGCGACCCGCACCAGGTCGCCGGTGCGGTACGTCCGGCCGCCCGGGCGGCCGGACGGGTCGGCCACGAATCGTGCCGCCGTGAGCCCCGGGCGTCCCGGATAGCCCTGTGCCACTCCGGGTCCGGAGACGTACAGCTCACCCACGTCGCCGTCGGCGACCTCGGCAAGTGTCGTGTCGAGCACGCGCAGGGCGGTCCCGGGCACGGCGAGTCCGATGTGGGGTGCGCGGCCGGCGCGCTGGACGCCCGTCGTCGCCGCCACCGTGGTCTCGCTGGGGCCGTAGGCGTTGACCATGCGGCGACCCGGGGCCCACGCCTCGAGCAGAGCCGCGGGAAGCGCCTCGCCGCCGGTGCCCACCGACCGCACGCCGGACACGGTGTGAGGATCCAGGGTCGCCAGCGCGGCAGGCGTCAGGAACAGCACGTCCACGCGCTCACGCTCGATCAGGGCCTCGAGCGCCCTGCCGGCGTAGGCGGCGGGCGGCGCGACCACGGACGTCGATCCGCGGATCACCATCAGCAACATCTCGAGGATCGCCGCGTCGAAACCCGGTGACGCCGCGTGCAGGACGCGAGACGTCCGGTCGGTGTCGAATGCGGTTCCGAGGGCCACGGCGAGGCTCTCGATGCCGCGATGGGTGACGCCGACGGGTTTCGGGCGCCCGCTCGTTCCTGAGGTGTAGACGAGGTAGGCGACGTCGTCGAGGCTGCGCCGGACCGCGGCAGGCGGGGCCGCGTCGGGCGTGGCGGGGTGATCGGGCGTTCCGTCGGTGTCGAGGGTCCACCACCTGACGGCGTCCGGCGCGACCACGGGATCCGAGGCCGCTCGCAATGCCAGAACGGGTTTCGCGTCGTCGAGGATGTAGCTCAGACGTTCCTCGGGATATGTCGGATCGAGAGGGAGGATCGTCGCGCCGGTCCTCGCGACGGCCCAGAACGCCGTCACCGAGGACGCGGACCGGCTCATCGCGAGCGCCACGGTGCGTCCGGGCCCGGCGCCGGCCGCGCGGAGGCGGTCGGCGAGAGCGTCTGCAGCGGTGAGGAGTTCACCGTAGGTGCGGGTGCCCTCGGGAGCGACGACGGCCACGCGCTCCGGGGAGTCGCGCGCGACACGCTCGACGAGTACGTCCAGGAACTCCGTCTCGGACGGGAGGCGGGACGGGCCCGTGAGGCTCGCGATCGACAGTGCGGGATCGGACGTGGCGCGGTCCAAGGTGTCCACCACGGCGTCGGCCAGGTGACGAGCGGTGCTGGGCAGGAACAGGTCTCGGGCATAGGTGACCGACACGTCGGCACCACCGTCCGTCCGGGCGCGGACGGTCACGACGAGATCGAAGGCGGATCGCTCCACGGGCAGGCGGAGGGCGGAGACGGTGCGCCCGCCGAGATCGAGGTGCAGCGGCGGTGCGGCGTGGACCGAGAGCATGATCTGGACGATCGGGTGGCGTGCCGGATGACGTTCGGGCTGCAGTGTCGACACCAGCGTCTCGAACGGAACCGCGGCATGGTCGAGCGCCGCGAGATCGCGGTCCCGCACCAGCTCGACGATCTCGTCGAAGGTGGATGCCAACGACACCGGCACCCGCAGCGCGAGGGTGTTCACCGCCATGCCGACCATCGACTCGGCTCCGGCGCGGTCCGCGTAGGGGGTGCCGACGACGACGTCCGCCGTTCCGAGCAGCGGGTCGATCCCGGGGGTGTGCGCGGCCAGCACCGCAGCCAGTGCTGCGTGCACCACCATGAACTCGGTACCGCGGTGATCGGCCGCACAGGCGAGCACGCGTTCGCGGACCTGCGGACTCAGGACTGCGTCGACGACGTCGGCGCGGCCGGTGGGCCGGTCGGGGCGCGGGCTGTCCAGCGGTACCGAGTGCACGGGGGGAGCACCGTCCAGGGCGGAGCGCCAGAAGTCGACGGCGCGGGTGTGGTCGGCGCTGCCCACCGAGAGTGTGAGTGCCAGCGCGTGATCGATGTACTGCACCGGCTCCGTCGGCCACACCGGTGCGACTCCCGTGCGGCGAGCCTCGTAGGCCAGCAGCAGGTCGGTGGTGAGCGGCGCCACCGATTCGCCGTCGGCGGCGATGTGATGGACCGCGACGCCGACGACGTGGCTGTGCTCCGACAGGCGCACCACGACGGCACGGACGGGAGCCTCGATCGCGAGATCGAACCGTCGCCGGGCGACGTCGTCGAGTGCCGCCTGCACCTCGGGCGCCGACGGATCGAGGTCGGAGTCGGAGGGAGTGACCAGCTCGACGTAGACGGGAGCGGCGTCGAGGACCACCTGCACCGGCTCGCCCGCGACCGTGGGATACACGGTGCGCAGCGATTCGTGCCGCGCGACCACGTCGTTCACGGCTGCACCGACGGCGTCGACGTCGAGCGGACCCTCCACGAGCAGTCCGGCCACGATCGTGTACGCCGTGGCGGTGCTCGCCACCTTCGACGAGAACCACATCGACAGCTGCGCCGGCGTCAGCGGGACGGGATCGGGTCGCTCCGCGGGTGTCACCGCGGCGGCCGATGGGAGGGTGCCCGAATCTGTTGTCAGGCCGGTGAACTCGGGCAGTTCGGCGAGCTCGGCGACCGTCGGTCGATCGAAGATGGTGCGCACGGCGACGGGCACACCGGTGACCTCGGTGATGCGCGCGGCGTAGCGCGTCGCGGTCAGCGACGTCCCGCCGAGCGCGAAGAAGTCCGCTGTGACACCGACCCGCTCGACACCCAGGACCTGCGCGAGCACACCCGCGAGGGCTGCCTCCGCCGCGGTTCCGGGAGCGCGGTCGTCCTCGTCGACGAGGACGGACGGCATCGGCAACGCCGCACGGTCGAGCTTGCCCACCGGTGTCAGCGGAAACGCGTCCACGACGACGATCGCGGTGGGCACCATGTGACGCGGCAGCCGAGTGCGGGCGAGGCGGAGCAGATCGTTCGATCGCAGGGCGGCCGGCTCGTCGACGACGGGATGGACGAAGGAGACGAGCAGGGTCTCGCCGGTCGGTCCGGGCGTCGTCAGCGTGACGGCTCCACCGACACCCGGTGCCGACGCGAGCACGGCGTCGATCTCGCCGAGCTCGATCCGCAGACCACGGATCTTGACCTGGAAATCGCTGCGACCGGTAATGCGGACGACCGGTTCGGTGCTGTCGGGATCGGCCGCGAAGGTCCACCGGGCCAGGTCGCCGGTGCGGTAGGTCCGGCTTCCCGGCGGGCCGAACGGGTCGGCGACGAAGCGTGTCGCCGTGAGGCCCGGCCGGTCGAGGTAACCCCGTGCGAGTTGTACTCCGGCGAGGTGCAGTTCGCCCTCGACTCCGGGCAGCACCGGTTGCAGCGAGGCATCGAGCACGGTTGCCCGCATCCCGGCGACGGGGCGCCCGAGTGCGACGTCGTCACCCTCGTGCAGCGTCCTGGC
This sequence comes from Rhodococcus sp. NBC_00294, assembly GCF_036163995.1. NCBI lineage: Bacteria > Bacillati > Actinomycetota > Actinomycetes > Mycobacteriales > Nocardiaceae > Rhodococcus > Rhodococcus sp. NBC_00294. The sequence continues at coordinate 3,702,387 of NZ_CP108043.1, read as the reverse complement.
GTGGGTGCAGATCGCGGTCTCGGTGGGCCCGTAGATGTTGATGACGGTGCGTCCGGGCGCGACCGCATCGAGCAGTTCCGAGCCGAAGTTCTCGCCGCCGACGCCGAGTGCGGACAGTAGCACCGGGTCGCCGGGGACGAGGTCGTCGGCGGAGAGCGTCGACAGGACGGAGGGGGTGAGGAAGCAGTGCGTCACGTCGTGGCGGCGCAGCAGCGTCGCCAGTTCCGTACCGCCCACGACTCCGGGGGGCACCACCACCAGCGCGCCTCCGGATCCGAAGGCGAGGCCCAGTTCCAGCATCGAGGCGTCGAAACTGGGAGAGGCGAAGGCGAGCACGCGGGCGTCGGTGTCCGCCCCGTAGGCGCGCACCAGTTCGCTGGTGATGTTCGCGTATCCCTGACGTGTGACCTGGACGCCCTTGGGGCGTCCGGTCGTTCCCGACGTGTAGGTGACGTACGCCGTGCAGCCGAGCGGAACCACCCAGCCACCGTCGTCGGGACACGTCGGGACGTTCTCCTCGGCGAACAGTGAGTCGGTCGTGGACCACAGGAAGCCGTCGCTCGGGACGTCCGAGGGATCGGAGCAGACGGCGTGCAGCGTCTTGCTGTCACGCACCATGAACGAGCGCCTGTCCGCCGGGTAGTCGGGATCGACGGGCACGATGGCACCGCCGGCGCGTGAGACGGCGAGGATCGCGGCCACCGACTCGGTCGAGCGTCGCAGCAGGCCGATCACACGCGTGTCGGCGGAGACGCCGTTGTCGACGAGGCGTGCGGCGCCGCGGGCGACGAGTGCCTCGAGCTCTGCGTAGGTGGTCCGCCGGTCGCCTTCGACCACGGCCACCGCGTCCGGAGTGGCCTCGGCGTGATGCGCCACGAGAGCGTCGAGCGCGGAGGTCGAGTCCGTCGACCGAGCTCGCGCTCGTTCCCGCATCGGTACCGTCGCCGCGCGCTCGGGAGGCAGCAGGACGTCGATGTCGGCGACGAGCGCGTCGGGGTCGGCGGCGATCGCGTCGAGCACGGCCAGCAGTCGATCGAGGACGGCCCGCGCGGTGCGCTCGTCGAACAGATCGGTGGCATAGGTGAGATCGATGCTCGACCGCGGGCCGGCATGCCCGGGTGACTCGTCGAGCACCAGTTCCAGGTCGTACTTCGCCCGCGCGACGTCGATCCCGTGGGCGGTCACCCGTGCATCGCCCACCGCGCCCGACGTGTCCGGCGTGCTGCGGGTGGTGAGCATGACGTCGAACAGCGGGTGGCGGCCCGGAGTGCGCGGTGGGTCGAGGAGATCGACGAGGGTGTCGAAGGGCATGTCCGCTCGGGCCAACGCGTCCAGGTCGGCCGCCCGCACGGCGTCGAGATGGTCGGCGACGGTCGCCGCGCCGTCGACCACGGTGCGCAGCACCACGGAATTGACGAACATGCCGACGACCCCGTCGAGGTCCGGGTGATCGCGTCCGGCGACCGCGGTGCCGATGGTGACGTCGTCGCCTGCTCCGGACCGACTCAGCACCAGGACCAGTGCGGCGTGCACGATCATGAAGTGGGACAGGCCGACTCGGCGGGCGAGGGCATCGACGTGCACTCCACGATCGCCGTCGAGGACGACGGACACCGTCGCGCCCTGTCCGGACGGTTCCGCGCGACGCGGGCGATCGGCACCGGGAGTGGGGACGTCGGGGAGATCCGCGAGCGCGTCGGCCCACCAGGCCGCGGACGTCGCGAGAGCCGACTCCGGATCGTCCGCGGACCCGAGTGCCAGCCGCTTCCATTCCGAGGCGTCGGCGTACTGCACGGGCAGCGGGGACCACGCCGGGGTGCGGCCCTCGAGCCGCGCGGAGTACGCGACGACGAGGTCCGTGGCCAGCACGCCGAGCGACCACCCGTCGACACACACGTGGTGGAGGACGAGAGCCAGGACGTGATCGGCCGCCGGTCCGGACGTGCCGGCGACGCGGACGATCCGGGCGCGCAAGGGCAGGTCGACGGCGAGATCGAAGGGGCGGGAGGCGACGTCCGTCAGTGCCGGGAGGACGGCGTCCGTGTCCGGCGCGTCGAGCACGTCGACATCGAACAGAGCTGTGGCCGTGTCGATGTCGAGGACACGCTGCACGGGGCCGTCGACGGCGTCGTCGCGGTCGAAGAGTGTGCGCAGGCTCTCGTGACGATCGAGGACGTCGAGAAGCGCGGCCCGCGCCGCCTCGACCGAGAACGTACCGGTGACGCGGAGAGCGAGCGGCACGTGATAGGTCGCCGACGGCCGGTACTGCTCGATCCACCACATGCTGCGCTGGGACGGCGAGGCGGGGATCGGCACGGAACGGTCGACGGGCACGGGCCCGTCCTGATCGCCGGTGGACGGGGTGCCGTCGTCCAGGTGCAGTGCGAGCGCTTCGACCACGGGATGCCGGAACACCTCGCGAACCCCGAGGGCATGGCCCCCCACCGCGGAGATCCGGGCGGCGACCCTCGTCGCGAGCAGAGAGTTGCCGCCCAGTTCGAAGAAGTCGTCGGTGGCGGCCACGTCGTCGAGGCCGAGGACGTCGGCGAGGACGCTGGCCACCAGGAGTTCGTTCTCCGATTCCGGAGCGCGCGCGGGACGGCTCTCACGGGCACGCGGTTCGGGGAGGCGTCGCCTGTCGATCTTGCCGTTCGGCGTCAACGGCATCTCGTCCAGGATCGTGAGCCGGTTCGGCACCATGTAGTGGGGGAGCAGAAGAGCGAGATCGTCGAGCAGCGTGTCGGCGACGGCGCCCGCGTGCGTCATGCGCACGTAGCCCTCGACGGTGCGGAGGGTGCCGTCACCGCGGACCACCACGGCGGCGTCCGCGACGTCGGGCAGCGCGCGCAGCGCCTCCTCAATCTCGCCGAGCTCGATCCGGAATCCGCGAACCTTCACCTGGCTGTCCCGGCGCCCGAGGTAGACCAGGGTGCCGCGGGAGGTCCACTTCACCAGATCGCCTGTGCGGTAGAGCCTGTCGGAGTGTCCGAACGGATCGGCGACGAAACGTTCGGACGTGAGGGCGGTACGGCCGAGGTACCCGCGAGCGATGCCGGTACCGCCGAGGTAGAGCTCACCCACACAGCCGGGCGGTGTCAGTGCGAGCGAGCTGTCGAGGACGAAGGCACGGATGCCCGGGAAGGGCGACCCCAGCTCCACCTCGTGTTCGGCGACCAGGGGACCGAACGTCACCGCCACCGTGCTCTCGGTCGGCCCGTACACGTTGACCATCCGGCGTCCGGGCGCCCACTCGTCCACCAGCGCGACCGGGACGACGTCCCCGCCGACTCCGATGGCACGCGGACCCGCGCCCGGCGCCACGGGAACGGTGGCGAGGGCCGAGGGCGTGATGAAACCGGCGTCGATGCGCTGGGCGTCGAGCACCTCGGCCAGCTCCTCGCCCCCGTGCACGTCGGTCGGCACGACGACCAGCGTCCCGCCGGACCCGAAGGCCAGTACCATCTCGAGGACGGAGGCGTCGAATCCCGGTGACACGAAGTGCATCACCCGCGCGCCGCGCGGCAGACGATGCGCCGAGACGGCCGCGTACGTCATCGCGGCGAAGCCCCGGTGCGTCACCGCGACGCCCTTCGGCGTCCCGGTGCTGCCGGAGGTGTAGATCACGTAGGCGAGGTCGTCCGGTCCGGGGCGACGTGCTCCCACGAGGCCCTCGGCGGTGAGCGGTGCTCTGTCCTCGTCGATGAGGACCCATTCTACCTGCGCGGGAAGCGAATTCACCAGTGCGCTCGTCGTGATGCCGACCAGTGCGCCGCTGTCGCCGATGATGGTGGTGATCCGGTCGGCAGGCAGGGCGGGGTCGACCGGCACGTATGCGCCGCCCGCTTTCGCGATGGACCAGGCCGAGGTGACGGACGCGTGGGAGCGGGGGAGCGCGGACACGACCATGACGTCGGGACCGACACCCAGATCCAGCAACTCGCGGGCCAGGGCGTCCGAGCGGCGGTCGAGCTCGGGATAGGAGAGTGCGATGTCGCCGTCGACGACGGCGGGCACCTTCTCGCCCAGCACCAGCCCGTGCGTGAGGATGTCGGCGAATGTGGCGAACGGCGGCACCAGCGGATCGAGTGCCGGCAGGACGGCGGCGCGGTCCTCGTCGGTCACGAGCGACAGCGCGCGCAGCGGTGTGTCGACGTCGGCCTCGGCGAAGTCGACGAGGAAGCGGGCGAACCGTTCGCTGTGGACGACCAGTTCGTCGGCCGTGTACAGGGCGGGGTTGCCCTCGAGGTCCACCCGCAGGCGACCCGTGGTGGTGCTCTCGTGCACCGTCACGGCCATGTCCGCGGTCGGTCCGGAGGTCAGTAGTTCGAGATCCGCCGGGATGTCGCCCAGCACCACGCGTTCGCCGAACATCATGAGGTTGATGGTGGGACCGAGGGTGACGCCGGGGGCACCGAGCAGGTGGGCGATCTCCGAGGCGGGAAGCAGCTGGTGACGGAGTGATTCGCTGACGCGGTTCCCGACCTCGCGGACCACCGAGCCGATGTCGACGCCGCCGCCGCAGTGCGCGGGCACGGGTACCGCGTTGGCGGCCATGGACGCCGATTCGCGCATCCACGACGTCACGCGGGCGGCCATCGGCATCGTCAGGACGACGTCGGGTGTGTCGGTGACACGTGCGAGGAACGCGGCGAACGCGGCGGCGACGACGACCGCGACGGTGGATCCGTGACGCTCCGCCGCGTCGTGAACCGTCCGGTCCGCCGAGGTACCGAGCAGCGTGTCGCAGCGGTGGTTGAACGCGGACGGCGGCGCGACCCGCCCGGACATCGAGACCGGCTCGCCGAGGACGTCGCGTAGACCGGCCCAGTGGGCTCGATCGCGCTCGTACCGCGACGACGCCCGGTAGCGCGCCTCGGCCTCGGCGAAGGCTCGGGGATGCCGTGCTCGCGACGGCGGTGGATCCTCGCCGCGTACCAGCGCGGTGTAGATCTCGGCGGTGCGAGCGGCGGCGACCGAGGCTCCGTAGCCGTCGATGGCCACGTGATGGCCGCGGGCGTACCAGTAGTGGTGGTCCTCGGCCAGGGTGATGACGGCGGTGTAGCCCAGCGCGTCCCGATACATGTCGAGGGGACGGGTGAACTCCGTCATGATCTCGGCCGCCGCCTCCTCGGGGAACTCGTCGTCGCTGACGTCGATGCGATCGAGGTCGATGTCGAGGAGTGAGAGGTCGAGCCGCTGGCGGAGCGAGTCGGAGTCGACGCGCTCGTCCTGCGCGTCACTCGTGACGAGTCGGGTGAGCATCGAGCCGGTGTCGAGAGTGGCGAGGCGCATGGCCTGCTCGAGAAGATCGACGTCGAGCGGGCCGCGGATGTCCATGTAGTGCGCGACGGCGAAGGTGACCTCGGGGTCGAGTTCCTGCAGCAACCACATGTCCCGCTGCGCGCGGGTGAGATCGAAGACCTCCGTGTAGCCGTCCGCTCCCGCGCCCGAGCCCGGGTGATCGTCCGACATGCTGTTCCCCCGGCTCGCTCGCATCCCCACGGTGGGCCCTTCGGTCACCGCAGCGTCGAGCGCTGCGGTGCAGACCACACGATGTCGAACACTAACAAACCAGAAACTTGATTTCCCTCGTCCTCGAGGACTCCAGGTTTCTTTGTGAGAGTTGCCAAGCTCAGGGGAGCGTGAGGGTCAGTCCTTCGCCGCGAGTGCGTCGGAGGCCAACGCCATGGTGGCCACGAGCATCGTGGACACCGCATCGGGCTCGGTGAGGAAGCCGTCGTGGCCGTCGCGCGAGGAGATGATGCGCAACCCGTCGCACCCGGGGATCAGATCGGCGATCTCCTGCTGCTGCCGCAGGGGGTACAGCCGGTCGGAGTCGACGCCGCCCACGATGGTGGGCGTGCGGATCGACCCCAGGGCCGCCTCGAGCCCGCCTCGCCCGCGGCCCACGTCGTGCCGGTTCATGGCCTCCGACAGCAGCACGTAGGTCCCGGCGTCGAAGCGGTCGACGAGCTTGGTCGCCTGATGCTCGAGGTAGCTCGCGATCGCGTAGCGCCCGCCGTTCAGCGGGTCCTCGCCGATCTGGGGCTCGTTGCCGAACCGGGAGTCGAGTTCGTGCTCGGTGCGGTAGGTGAGGTGCGCGATGCGCCGAGCGACGGCGAGTCCGGCACGCGGGGCGCGACCGGAGGCGTGATAGTCACCGCCCTGCCAGTCTGGGTCGGCGGTGATGGCGGCGATCTGCGTGGTCTGGGTGCCGATCTGGTCGGCGGACGCGCGCGCACCGACGGCGAGCACCAGTGCCGAGGCGACACGGTCCGGGTACGAGACCAGCCACTCGAGAGTGCGCATACCGCCCATGGAGCCGCCGACGACCGCCGCGAAGCGGTCGATGCCGAGGGCGTCGGCGACCATGCGCTCCGCCGCCACCTGGTCGCGGATGGAGATGGCCGGGAATCGGGATCCCCACGCGACACCGTCCGGATCGAGCGACGCGGGACCCGTGGTACCTCGGCACCCGCCGAGCACGTTCGTCGCCACCACGCACCAGCGATCGGTGTCGAGGGGTGCGCCGGGACCGACCATGCCGGTCCACCACCCGGGCGACGGGTGATCCGGTCCGGCCGGTCCGGTGACGTGCGAGTCCCCGGTGAGCGCGTGCTGGACGAGAACGACGTTGTCCCGCGCGGGCGAGACCTCGCCCCACCGCTGCACGGCGACCGTCGCGTCGGGAACCACGCGTCCGCTCTCGAGGAGAACGTCGCCGATGTGCACGGTGCCCACCTGCCCGTCCGCCGGCGGAAATGCCGACGGACGGGCAGGCGAGTGGAGATCGAGTGTCAAGATGCGGCCCGGAAACCCTTCTCCAGATCGGCCAGGATGTCGTCGATTCCCTCGATACCGACTGCGAGTCGCACCAGACCCGGAGTGACTCCGGAGGCCAGCTGCTCCTCGGGCGTCAACTGCGAGTGCGTCGTCGACGCGGGATGGATCACCAGTGAACGCACGTCTCCGATATTAGCGACATGGCTGTGCAGCTCCAGCGCATCCACGAAACGCTTGCCCGCGTCGACACCGCCCGCGAGTTCGAACGCCACGATGGCACCCGCTCCGCGCGGGGCGAGTTCCTGTCCGCGCTCGTACCACGGGGAGGACGGCAACCCGGCGTAGTTCACGCTGGTCACCTCCTCGCGCTGCTCGAGGAACTGTGCGACCGCCGTCGCGTTCTGCACGTGTCGCTCGAGGCGCAGGGACAGTGTCTCGATGCCCTGGCCGATGAGGAACGCGTTGAACGGGGAGACCGCCGCGCCGATGTCGCGCAGCAGTTGCACGCGGGCCTTGAGTGCGAAGGCCGGAGCGCCGAGATCGGCGAACACCACACCGTGGTAGCTGGGATCGGGGGTGGTGAAGTTGGTGAAGCGACCCTGTGTCCAGTCGAAGCCACCGCCGTCGACGATGACGCCGGCGATCGCGGTGCCGTGGCCGCCGAGGTACTTGGTGGCCGAGTGCACCACGATGTCCGCACCGTGCTTCAGCGGCTGGATCAGATACGGCGTCGCCACGGTGTTGTCGACGATCAACGGGATGCCGTGGCGGTGTGCCACATCGGACACTCCGCGGATGTCGAAGATGTCGTTCTTCGGGTTGGAGATGGTCTCGCCGTAGAACGCCTTGGTCTCGGGGCGGACGGCCTTCTCCCACTGGTCGAGGTCGTCCGGATCGTCCACGAAGGACACGGTGATGCCCAGCTTGGGCAGCGTGTAGTGGAAGAGGTTGTACGTGCCGCCGTACAGACGGGGGCTGGAGACGACGTGGTCGCCGGTCTCGGCGATGTTCAGGATCGCCAGCGTCTCGGCGGCCTGTCCGGACGAGACGAGCAGTGCGGCGACGCCGCCCTCGAGCGACGCGATGCGCTGCTCGACGACGTCCTGCGTCGGGTTCATGATGCGGGTGTAGATGTTGCCCGGCTCGGCGAGCCCGAACAGCGCGGCGGCGTGGTCGGTGTTGTCGAACGTGTAGGACGTCGTCTGGTAGATCGGCAGGGCGCGCGCGTGGGTGGTGACGTCGGGAACCTGTCCGACGTGCACCTGCCGCGTCTCGAAGCTCCAGTTCAGTGCCGGATCCTCGACGGGTGCTCCGGCTGCGTCGACGACGTCGCCCTCGGTGGCACCGGTGTCGGAAGTGTGATCGGTCATGGGTGTCGTGCTCCTCGTGGGGTGGTGCTCGAGTGGGGTGCTCGAGTGGGGTCCACGTCGGCAGCCGCCACGCCCGCAGCACGAGAGGCACCTCACCGTGTGCAGAGCGCAGTAGGCGAGCCGATCTTCGTGGAGAGAAGGGTCGGGGCCTATCGCCGGCTACAACACAGTCGGTGGGAGAACATGGGTACCTCCGAGATCGTCGGTCGGTGGGCCCGAGGAGACGGGCCCGCGCTTGCTCTCGGCCCGTGCGGGCCGAGTAACCCGGTCATCACCCGGGGCACCCCACCGCGGTTGGAGGGTTGCCGGCCAGCAAGCCGGGGCTCGATGCTGGCACTCATGACCTTGGCGGGAATGGTAGCGGGTCGGGTGTCGACGGCACGAGGGTGGCCGAACTCACGATCGTTCGATTGGCGAATGATCCTGCCGACGGTCAGACTGGTCAGGTGATCGGGCGCCTCTCGGGGCGCCCGTCGTCGTTGACCACCCGAGCGCTTCTGAATCGATCATGAACGATCGACGACGGGCGCAGACCCGAAAGTGAGCTCGTGACACCCCCCTCCGTCGCGTTCGACGTCCTTCCCGCTGCTGCCGCGGACCCCGCGGCGGATCGGCTGCGGGTGCGCCGCCGACGCGTCGCGATGCTGGCGCTCGCGCTCGGCGGTTTCGGCATCGGCACCACGGAGTTCGTCTCGATGGGCCTGCTCCCGGAGATGGCGACCACGATGGGGGTGTCCGAGCCCAGCGCCGGCCACCTCATCTCCGCCTACGCCGTCGGTGTCGTGGTGGGTGCGCCCGTCATCGCCGCGCTCGCGGCGCGGGTGCCGCGGCGGACGTTGCTTCTCGCCCTCATGGTGGCGTTCACTCTCGGCAACCTGGGCACGGTGTTCGCGCCCAGCTTCCACGAGCTGATGGCCTCCCGCTTCGTCGCCGGACTGCCGCACGGCGCGTACTTCGGTGTGGCAGCGCTGGTGGCCGCCCACCTCGCCGATCCCGGTGCGCGTGCCAAGTCGGTGGCCATGGTGATGATGGGACTGTCCGTCGCCAATGTCGTCGGTGTGCCGGCGGCCACGTGGATCGGCCAGGCGTTCGGCTGGCGCAGCGCGTTCGGCATCGTCGCCGTCATCGGTGCCCTCACCGTCACCGCCCTCGCGGTGTGGCTGCCGCGACTGGACTCGATGCCCACCACGAACCCGCGGACCGAGCTGGGCGCCTTCCGGCGCACGCAGGTGTGGATGACCCTCTTCGTGGGCATGGTGGGCTTCGGCGGCATGTTCGCCGTGTACACCTACATCGCCACGACATTGACGGACGTGGCCGGTCTGTCCAAGGCCGCGGTGCCCCTGGCGCTGATGATCTACGGCCTCGGCATGGTGGTCGGCAACATGGCCGGCGGATGGATCGCGGACCGCATGCTCGTCCCCGGGCTCTTCCTGGCGATGACGTCCGTCGCGGTGAGCCTGGCGGTGTTCGTCGCCGCGGCGCACAACCCGGTGACCGCTCTGATCGTCGTGTTCCTCATCGCCGCATCGGGATCCGCCATCGTGCCCGGACTGCAGACGCAACTGATGGACGTCGCCGCCGATGCGCAGACCCTCGCCGCCTCGCTCAACCACGCGGCGTTCAACTTCGCGAACGCGCTGGGGGCCGCCCTCGGCGGCGCCGTCATCGCCGCGGGCTTCGGCTACACGGCGCCGGCCGTGGTGGGTGCCGGTCTCGCGATCGCCGGCATCGCCGTTCTGGCCACGTCGGTGGCGATGCAGCGTCGCACCGACGCTCGTCTCGCCGCCTGACGGTCCTGTCCGCCCTGTCGGATACGGTGCTGCGGTGTCTCACACCATCACGTCGGTCAACGTCAACGGAGTGCGCGCCGCGGTGCGCAAGGGCATGCTCGAGTGGCTCGAGCAGTCCGCGGCGGACATCGTCTGCCTGCAGGAGACGCGGGCGACGGACGAGGAGCTGCTCGCCTGCCTCGCTCCCGCGCTGGGCGAGGGCTGGCATCTCGTGTCCGCCGAGCCGTCCGCGAAGGGCCGCAACGGTGTCGCCATCCTGTCGCGGGTTCCTGCGGTCAGTGCCGTCGTCGGGTTCGGGAGCGCCGAGTTCGACGACGCGGGGCGCTGGATCGAGGCCTGCTTCCCGGCCGTCGGAGCAGATCCGGCCGTCACCGTCGCCAGTCTCTACCTGCCGTCCGGTGAGGTGGGAACCGAGAAGCAGGACTCCAAGGAACGGTTCATGGCCTCGTTCGAGCACCGTCTCGCGGCGCTCGCGTCCTCGGGCGAGCATCACGTGGTCTGCGGCGACTGGAACATCGCGCACACCGAACGGGATCTGAAGAACTGGAAGGGCAACCGCACCAAGTCCGGCTTCCTGGCGAGCGAGCGCGCCTGGCTCGACGCTCTCGTCGGTGAGTCGGGAGCGTGGGTCGACGTGGTGCGAGCGCTCCACCCGGACGTCGACGGGCCCTACAGCTGGTGGTCGTACCGCGGTAAGGCCTTCGACAACGACGCCGGGTGGCGCATCGACTACCAGATGGCCACCCGGGACTTCGCGGACCGCGCGAAGGACGCCGTGGTCGAGCGGGCCGACACCTACGACCAGCGGTGGTCCGACCACGCACCGGTCACCGTCGTCTACCGCTGACCGGTCGGCTCACAACGCGGCGGCCAGTCGGTGGTACGCGGCGTTCCAGCGCAACGTGCGCTGGAAGTCTCGTGTGGTGGTGCCCTCCTCGATCGTGAGCAGCTCCACCGCGATCATGTCCGAGAACGCTTCCAGTACCGGCAGATCGAGCGCGGTGCTCAGCACCGTGTGATGCGGTGCGCCGGCTGTGAGCCACGACTCCGCGGACACCGACAGCGAGGGCTGCGGCTTCCACACGGCGCAGGCCACCGGCAGGGAGGGCAGCGCCTCGTCCGGCTCGACGACCTCGATGACGTTGGCGGTGAGGCGGAACCGTTCGCCGACGTCGGAGATGCCCACGACGATGCCGGCGCCGGGATCCGCCGTGAAGCGCAGTCGTACGGGATCCTCGCGCCCGCCGATCGACAACGGATGGATTTCGAGAGTCGGGGTCGCCGTGGTGATGGACGGGCACACCTCGAGCATGTGTGCCCCCAGGATCTTCTCCTCGCCGGGCACGAGGTGGTACGTGTAGTCCTCCATGAACGACGTGCCGCCGGGCTGCCCGATGGCCATGGTCTTCATGGCGCGCAACAACATCGAGGTCTTCCAGTCGCCCTCGCCGCCGAAGCCCCACCCGTCGGCCATCAGCCTCTGGACCGCGAGTCCGGGGAGCTGACGCAGGCCGCCGAGGTCCTCGAAGTTCGTGGTGAAGGCGCCGAATCCGCCCTCGGTCAGGAACTGTCGCATTCCCGCCTCGACCCGTGCGCCGTAGCGCAGCGACTCGTGTCGATCGCCGCCCGGCCGCAACGCGGACGCGACGTCGTAGGTCTCGACGTACTCGTCGACCAGGGCGGACACCGCGGCCTCGTTCACCGCGGAGACGACCTCGACGAGATCGTTGACACCGTAGGTGTTCACCGAGACGCCGAACCGCAGCTGAGCCTCCACCTTGTCGCCCTCGGTGACGGCCACGTCGCGCATGTTGTCGCCGAAGCGCGCCAGCCGGAGCGACCGCATGTCGGCGCGACCGCGCGCCGCACACGTCCACTGTTCGACGCGCCGGACGACGGCGGGATCGTCGACGTGTCCGGCGACGGTGGTCCGCAGCACACCGACGCGGGACTGGATGTGACCGAACTCCCGGTCGCCGTGCGCGGCCTGGTTGAGGTTCATGAACTCCATGTCTATGGTCGACCACGGCAGCGACATCCCGGCCTGCGTGTGCAGATGCAGGAGAGGCACGTCGAGGGCGTCGAGGCCGGCGATCCACATCTTGGCGGGGGAGAAGGTGTGCATCCAGGTGATCACCCCGATGCAGTCGTCAGTCGTGTTGGCCTCGCGCATCCGGTTCAGGATGGACGACGCGTCGAGGAGCACCGGCTTCCAGACCACCGTCACACCCAGTGCGTCGTCGAGTTTCTCGGCGATCGTGCGGGACTGCACCGCCACCTGCTCGAGAGTCTCGGGACCGTACAGACTCTGGCTGCCCGTGAGGAACCAGACCTCGGGTCGGGCGACACCGGACGGTGCGGGCGAGGGGGACGGGGCGGACCTGGTTTCGACGACGGACATGGGAACCTCCTGGTCACCGCAGAGGCGGTGGAACGAGTGCGGGTGAAGTCGGGTGCGGAGCGAGTGGTGCTGCGGCGGTTCAGCGTTGGCCGTACACGTTCTGGTAGCGGTCGTGCAGCGCGTCGACGGCGTCCGGCGGGATGGGCAGCGGCCGGCCGAGCTGGTGTGCGAGATGCACCGACCGTGCGACGTCCTCGCACATCACCGCTGCCTTGACAGCGGACCGCGCCGTCGGGCCCACCGCGAAGACGCCGTGGTTCTGCATCAGCACGGCGGGCGACCTGCTGCCACGCAGCGTGTCGACGATGCCGCGTCCGATCGAGTCGTCACCGATCGCGGCGAACGGTCCGACGGGGATGTCGCCGCCGAACTCGTCGGCGCACATCGTGGTGACCACCGGGATCGGCTCGCCGCGGGCGGCCCACGCCACCGCGTAGGGGGAGTGGGTGTGCACCACGGCGCCGACGTGATCGAGGTGGCGGTAGACGTAGGCCTGGGCCGCGGTGTCGGAGGACGGGGCATGATCGCCCTCGACCACGGTGCCGTGCAGATCGCACAGCACCATGTTCTCGGGGGTGAGGTCGTCGTAGGAGACGCCGCTCGGCTTGATCACGAAGAGGTCGTGGCCGGGGACCCGAGCGGACACGTTGCCGGCGGTCCACACCACCAGTCCGTACCGCACCAGTTCGGCGTGCAGCGCGCACACCTCGGCGCGGACCGCCTCCACGGTGCCGCGAGCGCTGTCGAGAACGGTCATCGTCGAACCGCCTTCCGGTCGAGCACGTCGCCGCGGAGGGCCCGCAGGTCGCGCATGGTGGACACCTGACGTCCGAAGTGGTCGTGAAGATCGGAGTAGATGCGGAACAGAGCGTCGTAGGCCTGCGACCGGCCCTCGTCGGGTTGGTACGCGCCGCGGTGCACGCGGCCCATCGCCTTCGAGGCCACGGGCACGTCGGCGTAGCAGCCGGCCGCGACTGCCGCGTGGATCGCCGACCCCAGCGCCGGACCCTGGTCGGACCCGATGACCGAGAGCGGCATGCGCAGCACGTCGGCGTAGATCTGCATCAGCAGTGGGTTCTTCGCCAGTCCGCCGGCGACGACGAACTCCTCGACCGGAACACCGCTGGCGCGGAAGGTCTCGACGATGACCCGCGTGCCGAAGGCCGTGGCCTCGAGCAGTGCCCGATAGATGTCCTCGGGCCTGGTGGCGAGAGTCGCACCCAGCAACAGTCCCGACAGTCGGTGGTCGACCAGGACGGATCGGTTGCCGCTGTGCCAGTCGAGGGCCACCAACCCGTGTTCGCCGACCTCCTGCTCGGACGCCAGCCGGGTCAGGTACTCGTGGACCGACTCGCCGGCCTCGGCGGCGGCGTCGCGGTAGTCGGCAGGAACCCCGGTGCGCGTGAACCATCCGAAGATGTCGCCGACTCCGGACTGCCCGGCCTCGTACCCGTAGGACCCCGCGACGATGCCGCCGTCGACGACGCCGCACATCCCCGGAACCTCCCGCAGTACGTCCGCGCTCATGACGTGACAGGTGGAGGTGCCCATGATCGCCACCATGCGACCGGGTTCCACGGCGCGGGCCGCCGGCGCCGTGACGTGGGCGTCGACGTTGCCGACGGCCACGGCGATTCCCTGGGGCAGTCCGGTCCACGCGGCGGCCTCGGCGGTCAGAGACCCTGCACGAGAACCCAGTTCGCCGATCGGCTGGTCGAGCTTGTCGGTGACGAACGCGGCGAACCCGGGTGCCAGGGCGGTGAGGAACTCGGCCGACGGGTACTCGCCGTCCTGGAGAATGCCCTTGTAGCCGGCCGTGCAGGCGTTGCGGACGTAGCGTCCGCACAGCTGCCAGACGATCCAGTCCGCCGCCTCGACCCACCGCTCCATGGCGTCGTAGACCTCGGGGTCCTCCTCGTGGATCTGCAACGCCTTGGCGAACTCCCACTCGGACGAGATCAGTCCGCCGTAGCGGGGGAGCCACGTCTCGCCGCGCTCCGCGGCGAGGGCGTTGATGCGATCGGCCTGGCCCTGTGCCGCATGGTGTTTCCACAGCTTCACGTAGGCGTGCGGCCGATCGGCGAACTGCGCGACCTCGTCGAGCGGGGTGCCGTCGGCGAGTGTGGGCACCATCGTGCACGCCGTGAAGTCGGTCCCGATGCCGACCACCCGGTCGGGCGGGACACCGGCATCGCGCAGGGCGGCCGGGACGGCGGTGCGGAGCACGTCGCGGTAGTCGTCGGGAACCTGGAGGGCCCAGGCGTCGCCGAGTCGCACGGAGCCGCCGGGCAGCGTCGACTCCAGGACTCCGTGTCGGTACTCGTGCACGGCCGTACCCAGCTCGGCACCGTCGGAGACCCGCACGACGACGGCCCGTCCGGACAGTGTGCCGAAATCGACTCCGATGGTGTAGGTCTCGTGATCGGGCGTCGTCATGGCTGTTCTCCTGTGGCTCGGGTGGTGCTCGCGCGCACGACGAGTTCCGGAGCGATCTGCGTCTCGGGACCGCCGGTCCCGTCGATCGCCGCTCGCAGGATCTCGATGGCGCGTCGGCCCACCTCGGTGAAATTCTGTCGGATCGTCGTCAGCGGAGGGATGAGATAGGCGGCTTCGGGGATGTCGTCGAAGCCCACGACGCTCACGTCCTCCGGCACCCGACGGCCGTGCTCGTGGAACGCACGCAGCAGGCCCAGCGCCATCTGATCGTTGGCGCAGAACACCGCCGTGACGTCGGGATCGGCCGCCAACCGGGAGCCGCGCTCGAACCCACTGCGCGCGGACCAGTCACCACGGAGCGGAGGGGTCCACGGCAGCCCCGCCTCGTCGAGGACCTCCCGCCACCCCTGTTCGCGCGCGCGAGCCTCGGCCCAACCCAGCGGACCCGCGAGGTGGGCGATGCGTCGATGTCCGGAATCGACGAGGTGACGGGTGGCCAGGCGGGCGCCGCCGACCTGGTCGATGCCGACCGTCCAGCGCGAGGTCAGCGGATCGCCCTCCACGACGACGACGGGCACCACCGCCTCCTCGGAGCGCGCCGCGGCCACCGCGTCGTCGGTCGCGGCGATGAGGACGATGCCCTCGACGCCCTGGTCGTGCAGGTGGTGCATCGCGTCGACGAGCTCGTCGCGCGAGAGGGTCGTGAGACTGACAGCGCTGACCGAGAAACCGGCCTCGCGGGCGGCGCTCTGGACGGTGCGGTGGGTGGTGCTCGGGCCCCAGAATCCGAGCTTGGAGCCGATGATGCCGATGGTGGCCGACCGCTTCGTCACCAGGGCGCGGGCGGCCCGGTTGGGCCGGTACCCGAGCTGGTCGATGGCACGCTGGACCCGTTCCCGAGTCTCCGGACGAAGGTTGTTCTGTCCGTTGATGACTCGGGAGACCGTCTGATGGGACACGCCGGCGAGCCGGGCGACGTCGGCCATGACGGGAGGTCGACCGTCCGTGCCGGTCGTGGTGGTCATGCTCGCCTCGGACGGAAGCGGGCCCGCGGCACCGTGGTCAGACGCTGAGCGACGACGAAGACGAGCAGCAGTGTTCCGACCGTGATCCGAGTCCACCACGAACTCAGGGTCCCGTCGAACGCGATGAACGTCTGGATGGCACCGAGGATGAGGACACCGACGACCGAGCCGAGAACGTAGCCTCGGCCACCCGTGAGCAGCGTCCCACCGATGACGACGGCGGCGATCGCGTCGAGCTCCATGCCGACCGCGTGGAGGCTGTAACCCGACAGGGCGTAGAACGCGAACAGGAGTCCGCCGAGCGCGGCGCAGAAACCGCTGATCGAGTAGACACCCACCTTCACCGCCGCCACACGCAGTCCCATCAGCACGGCCGACGCCTCGTTGCCGCCGATGCCGTAGACCGACCGGCCGAAACGGGTGCATGCGAGGACGTAGGCCGCCACCGCGACGGTCACGAGTGCGATGACGACGCTCCACGTGATGGTGTAGCCGCCCGGGAGCTCGATCACGGCGAACGCGATGGAGCTGAACGTCTCGTCGGTGATGGGGATGGACTCGACGCCGATCATGTAGCAGAGACCACGGGCGAGGAACATGCCGGCGAGCGTGGCGACGAACGGCTGGATCTGGAGGTAGTGCACCAACACGCCCATCGTGGTGCCGAGCAGCGTGCCGCACAGCAGCACGGCCGCGATGACGAGGAAGGGGGACCAGCCGAGTTGCAGTGTGCGCGCCGCGATCATGGTCGACAGCGCCACGACGGAGCCGACCGAGAGATCGATACCGCCGGTCAGGATGACGAAGGTCATGCCCACAGCGAGGACGATCAGGAACGCGTTGTCGACGAACAGGGAGAGGAACAGCTGCGGGTCGGCGAAGCCGGGGTAGCGCATCTCGCCGACGCCGAACAGGCCGACGAGCAACGCGAAGGTGGCGATGACCGGCAGGAACCTGCTCGGCGGCGAATAGCGCCGGATGCGGTCCCAGCGGGACGGCGCAGTGGAGGTGGCCGGGGGGCGTGTCAGCAGATCGGTCATGACCGGGCCGCCTTTCGAGTCGTCGGTCTCCTGTGTCGAAGGCCCAGCAGTGACGCTCGGGCACGCGGTGACTGCAGGAGGCAGACGACGATGACGACCAGAGCCTTGAAGAGGTAGTTGGCCTCGGAGGGGATGCCGAGATTCGGGATGGTGCGGGTCAGGGTGCCGATGAGCAGCGCACCGACCACGGTGCCGGCGAGCGAGAAGCGTCCGCCCGTGAGTGCCGTGCCGCCGATCACCACGGCGAGGATCGCGTCGAGCTCGATCCACAGACCGAGGCTGTTGGCGTTCACCGAGTTGGTGTTGGCGGCGATGATGAGACCGGCGATGCCGGAGCATGTCGCCGCGAAGACGTAGACGGTCCACACGATCGTGCGGGCGCTCACTCCCGCGAGGCGACTGGCCTCGGGATTGATGCCGACCGCTTCGACGAGCATGCCGAGGGCGGTACGGCGGGTCAGCAGGGCGGTCACCACGACGACGGCGAGCGCGATCAGCAGTGCCACGGGGAGTCCGAAAACGATCCCCGAGGCGAGCGAGCTGAAGGCCCCGTCCTGCACGGTGGTGATCTGACCGTCCGTGATGAGCATGGCCAGGCCGCGGCCGGCCACCATGAGGACCAGGGTCGCGATGATCGGCTGAATCCCGAACACCGACACCAGCAGTCCGTTCCACAGGCCCAGCAGCACGCTGGCTCCCAGTGCCCACACGACGGCCATGACGACGGTGGTGACGGCGCCCTCGTCCGGGGCGGCCGCGATACGGGTGCAGGCCACGGCCGCCGCGATGACCGCGACGGCGCCGACCGACAGGTCGATGCCGCGGGTCGCGACCACGAGCGTCATGCCCACCGCGACGAGGATGAGCGGTGCGGAGTTCCGCGCGATGTCGACGACGTTGCCGAACAGGCCACCGTTCTCGATCCTGATGTCGAGGAAGTCCGGTGTCGCGACGACGTTGACGACGATCAGCGCGATCAGGGCGAGCAGCGGCCAGACGACCGGGTGCGACATCCATCCCGGGGTCCGGCGACCGGCCGGGGCGTCGGACGCCGGCCGTGGCGGGGGCGTCGACGTCGGTCGTACTCCCAGAGTGTCGGTCATGCCTCGGAACTCCTGTCGTCTGCGCGGGTTCCCGCCGCGATGGTCGCGAGGACGTCGTCGACGGAGACTCCGCGGTTGACGCGCTCGTCGATCAGGTGGTGATCGCGCATCACGACGACGCGGTCGCTGAGGCGCAGGATCTCCTCGAGCTCGGCCGAGATGAACACGACCGACATCCCGCGTTCGGCGAGATCGGCCACGAGAGCCTGGATCTGCGCCTTGGCGCCGATGTCGATTCCGCGGGTGGGCTCGTCCAGGATCAGGATCTCCGGTTCCGTGACGAGCCAGCGCGCGAGCAGCACTTTCTGTTGGTTGCCGCCGGAGAGGTTGCGCATCAACGCGTTCGGGTCCGCGGGGCGGATGTCGAGTGCAGTGATGTACTTCTCCACCAGGGCGGTGCGGGTGGCACGGGGGATCGGGCGCATCCACCCACGAGTGGCCTGGAGCGCGAGCATCATGTTGTCGGCCACCGTCAGGTCGCCCACGACGCCGTCCGCCTTGCGGTCCTCGCTGGTGAGCGCGACCCGTCGATCGACCGCGTTGCGTGGTGTGCGGAAACGTCGACGGGTGGAGTGGATCTCGATGGTGCCGGAATCTGCGCGGTCCGCCCCGCCGAGCAACCTCGCCAGTTCGGTGCGGCCCGATCCCAGCAGCCCCGCGACGCCGACGACCTGCCCGGCGTACAGCCGGAGATCCGTCGCCTCGAGGGCGCCCTTGCGGCCGAGGCCGAGCACCTCCATGACGGGTTCGGTGGTGGGATCGACCACCGTGGGCTCGCGGTCGTCCAACTCGCGCAGGGTGTCGAGCTCCCGGCCGATCATCAGTTCCACCAGGGTCAGTTGCGGGGTGTCCGCCACCGACCGCTCCTCCACCAGGCGTCCGTTGCGCAGGATCGTCATGCGATCCGAGATGCGATAGACCTGGTCGAGGAAGTGGGAGACGAAGACGACGGCCGTACCCGCGTCCCGCAGCCGCTCGATGACCCCGTACAGGGTCTCCACCTCGTCCTTGTCGAGGCTGGAGGTGGGCTCGTCGAGGATGAGCACGCGGGCGTCGACGTCCACCGCACGAGCGATCGCGATCAACTGCTGCACGGCGATGGGGTGATCGCCGAGCACCGACGCGGGATCGACCGCGAGGCCCAGTCGATCGAGCGTCGCAAGTGCGCGGCGGTTCATCGCCCGGGTGTCGATACCGCCCACGGCGTCGAGAACGGTGCGCACCGCGCCGCCGGTGCTGCCGAGCAGTCGGTCGAGCCGCCGCGGCTCGCGCCCGAGCAGCATGTTCTCGGCCACGGTGAGGTTGGGCAGGAGGTTGACCTCCTGGTACACCGTGCTGATGCCGGCGGCCTGAGCGGCCGCCGGACTCGCGAACTCGTGCACGGTCCCGTCGACGGTGACGGTGCCGCTGTCGATCGGGTAGACGCCGGTGAGCGCCTTGATCAACGTCGACTTGCCGGCACCGTTCTCGCCCATCAGCGAGTGGACCTCGCCCGGGTAGAGCCGCAGGGAGACGCCGTCGAGGGCACGGACGGCGCCGAAGGTGATGGAGATGTCCGTCATCTCCACGATCGGTTCCGTCGCCGTCGTGGTCGGCGGGGGGACGATCATCTCGGTGCTCATGTCAGTACTGGCGGTCGGCGAGCACGGAGGCGGCCTGCTCGCGGGTGAACGTGGTCTCCTCGGTGACCACGCGCTTGGGTACCTCTTCGCCGGCGACGACCTTCTTCGTCAGGTCCATCAGTTGCGGTCCGAGCAGCGGGTTGCACTCGACGATGTAGTCGATCTTGCCGTCGGCCAGCGCCTGCATGCCGTCCTTGACCGCGTCGACGGTGATGATCTTGATGTCCTTGCCGGGGACGAGGCCGGCCGCCTCGATGGCCTCGATGGCGCCGAGGCCCATGTCGTCGTTGTGGGCGTAGACCACGTCGATGGCCTTGTCGGAGTTCAGGAACGACTCCATGACCTGCTTGCCGCCGTCGCGGGTGAAGTCACCGGTCTGGGACTTGGAGATGGCGATGGTCGGTTGTGCGGCGATGGCCTCGCGGAAGCCCTCGGCGCGATCGATGGCCGGTGCGGCACCCGTCGTGCCCTCGAGCTCGACCACGTTGATGCGTCCGTCGGCGTTGACGTCCGACGTCGCGCTGTTCTCGACGAGCCAGTCGCCGGCCTTGACGCCCTCGGCGACGAAGTCGGATCCGAGGAACGTGGCGTACAGCGACTCGTCCGTCGTGTCGACCGAGCGGTCGGTGAGGATCACGGGGATGTTCGCGCGCTTCGCTTCCTGCAGCACCGGCTCCCAGCCCGTCTCGACGACGGGGCTGAAGGCGATCACGTCCACCTTCTGCTGGATGTAGGTGCGGATGGCCTTGATCTGGTTCTCCTGCTTCTGCTGCGCGTCGGAGAACTTGAGATCGATTCCGGCCTCGCTCGCCGCGCCCTGGATCGACGTGGTGTTGGCGGTGCGCCAGCCGCTCTCGGCTCCGACCTGCGAGAACCCCAGAACGGTCCCGCCTCCGCCGCTCGCGGAGTCGCCTCCGCCGCCGCAGGCACTCAGGATCAGCGCACTGCTCACCAGGAACGTGCTCGCTGCAACGACTCTCTTCGACGTCATCGTGGTCTCCTCTGTAGGCATCACGCCGTGTGACGCGTGACACAGAGTGTGAGCGTTAACATCTCTCCGCGTCAAGAGGTTCGCGAACATTGCCGAAACGTGATGTGAACGCTCACATCAGTGGCATGATGGGCCGGTCATGTCGCGGCAGGGCCGGACGACCACACCGCGGGAAGGCTGGAGGTGGGCCGACTATCGCGCGGCGAACCTGTACTCGATCACGCAGCGAGACGTCTCGCCCGGGCGCAGGACGGCCGACGGGAACGCCGACCGGTTCGGGCTGTCGGGGAAGAACTGGGGCTCGAGCGCGAGTCCGTCGCCCTGACGCAGCGCGGTACCGCGTCGGGACACGGTGCTGCCGTCGAGGAAGTTGCCGGTGTAGACCTGCAGCCCTGGCCGATTCGTCCACACCTCGAGCGTCGTGTCGCTGCGATGCGACGTGACACGCGCGGCGCGGCGCAACTCCCCGCCGTCCTCGGGTCCGTCGAGGACGAAGTTGTGGTCCACCCCTCGCGTGGCCGCCACATGAGGATCGTCGGACCGGACGACGTCGCCGATGCGGCGCGGGAGCCGCAGGTCGAGTGCCGTGCCGTCGACCGGGACGACACCGTTCGTGGGAATTCCCGCGGAGTCCACGGGCACGAACGAGGCCGCGTCCACCTGCAGTTCGAGGTCGTCGACACCGTGTCCGTCGAGATCGATGTAGGCATGGCTGGTCAGGTTCACCACTGTCGTACGTGAGGTCTGCGCGAGGTACTCGATGCGCATCGTGTCTCCCCGGACCGAGTAGACGGCGCGTGCCCGCACCTCGCCGGGGTAGCCCTGGTCGCCGTCGGGACTCACCAGGGACAGTTCCACCTCGTCAGCGGTGACCCGCTCCACCGTCCAGGTGCGGGAGTCGAAGCCGTCGACTCCGCCGTGCAGGTGGTTGTCGCCGTCGTTGCGCGACACCTCCACCCGCTCACCGTCGAGGTCGAATCGCCCGTGCGCGATGCGATTGGCGTAGCGCCCCACGGTCGCCCCGAGGTAGTCCGTGCCCGCGCGCAACTCGGCTTCGCCGGCGACGCCGACCGACACGTCGCGGCGCACACCGTCCCCGCCCGTGACGGTCAGGCGCAGCAGGGTCGCACCGTACGGCAGCACCTCCACCTCGATCCCCGGCGCCGAGCCGATGGTCACGGCGGTGTCGGACGTCCTGTCAGTGGTCATGGCGCAGACCCTACGACGGTCATGGCGCAGACCCTACGACGGTCATGGCGCAGACCCTGCGACGGTCATGGCGCAGACCCTGCGAGCAGAGGTGATTGAATCTGTAGATCATGACGACCGACACCGCGACCGACAGCGCAGGAGTCGCACCTCGGCACCGAGTGCTCTCCGGCATCCAGCCCACGGCGGATTCCTTCCACTTGGGCAACTACCTGGGCGCGGTGCGGCAATGGGTCGAACTGCAGGACGAGTACGACGCCTTCTACTTCATTCCGGACCTGCACGCCATCACGGTGCCGCAGGATCCGAAGGAGTTGCGCGCCCGGACTCGCCGCGCCGCAGCGCAGTTGCTGGCCGTCGGCATCGACCCCGCGCGCTCCACGCTGTTCGTGCAGTCCCATGTACCCGAACACGCCCAACTCGCGTGGGTTCTCAACTGCATCACCGGATTCGGCGAAGCCGGCCGCATGACGCAGTTCAAGGACAAGTCGGCACGCCAGGGCAGCGATCAGGCGAGTGTGGGCCTGTTCACCTACCCCGTGCTACAGGCCGCGGACATCCTGCTCTACCGCCCGCAGCGAGTGCCCGTTGGGGAGGACCAGCGTCAGCACCTCGAGCTGACCCGCGATCTCGCCCAACGCTTCAACTCGCGCTACAAGAAGACGTTCGTCGTGCCGGAGGCGCACATCGTCACCGGTATCGCGAAGATCTACGACCTGCAGGAGCCGACGGCGAAGATGAGCAAGTCCGGCTCCGGCGTGTCGGGCCGGATCGACATCCTGGACGACCCCGCCGTGTCGGCGAAGAAGATTCGCTCGGCGGTCACCGACAACGAGCGTGAGATCCGCTACGACACGGCGGAGAAGCCCGGTGTCAGCAATCTGCTCACCATCCAGTCCGCCCTCACCGGCACGCCCGTCGCGACGCTCGTCGAGGGATACGTCGGAAAGGGATACGGTGATCTCAAGAGCGACACCGCGGATGCGGTGTCGGCGTTCTCCGCCCCGGTGCGCACGGCGTTCACGGAGTACATGAACGACCCGGCCGAACTCGACCGGATTCTTCGGGACGGGGCCGAGCACGCACGCTCGATCGCGTCCAGGACGCTGGCACAGGTGTACGACAGGGTCGGATTCCTTCCACCGAAAGGCTGAGCGCCATGCCGGACTTCGCGGCGATCATCGAGGAACGTCGACGGCGGTGGCCGTGGTTCGATCACCTCGCGCGGGCCGGCTCGGTGTACCAGCAGCAGAAGGGCGACTACTACGCCGCGGGTATCACCTACTTCAGCGTTCTGGCCCTCTTCCCGCTGCTGATGGTCGCGTTCGCCGTGGTGGGCTTCGTTCTGGCCTCCCGGCCGGACCTGTTGACGGAACTGCAGTCCCAGATCGCCGAGAACGTTCCCGGGAGTTTCGCGGGCACCATCAACGAACTGGTCTCGAGTGCCATCGAGTCGCGCACCAGCGTGGGCATCATCGGTCTCCTGGGTGCGCTCTACGCAGGCCTCGGATGGACGGCCAATCTGCGGGAGGCGCTCACCGCGATGTGGGAGACGCCGCACGAGGCGGGCAGCTTCCTGGCCACCAAGGCCAAGGATCTCGGAGCGCTGCTCGGTCTGGGTCTGGCCCTGGTGATCTCGCTCGGCCTGTCGGCGGTGGCCAGCGGGTCGGTGGTCCCCGCACTCCTGAAGGCCGTCAATCTGGACGATGTTCCCGGTGTCGGCGTCGCCGTGCAGATCGCGTCGTTCGCCCTGGCGATCGCAGCGACGTGGGCACTGTTCGTGTGGGTCATCGCCCGGCTGCCCCGTGAGCCCGTGACCGTGCGCAGCGCGGCACGCGCCGCGCTGTTGGCGGCCGTGGTGTTCGAGATCTTCAAGCAGGTCGGCGCGGTCTACCTCGAGAGCGTCACGTCCGGTCCGGCCGGTGCCACGTTCGGACCGATCATCGGCATCCTCGTGTTCGCCTTCACGACGTCACGCTTCCTCTTGTTCTCGACGGCGTGGGCGGCGACGGCCACGGAGAACCTGTCCCTCGCGGCACCCGCCGTGCCCGACAGTGCGGTGATCGCACCGCAGGTGGTGGTCCGCGAAGGGGTCTCACCCGCCGGTGCGGCAGCTCTCGTCGGCGCCGGCGTGCTCACCGTGCTCGGCCTGGGAGGATGGCGCGGCCGGCGCCGACGCTGACGCTGACGTGCAGTGTGGTCAGGACCGTCTGCGGTGCAGCGTGCGCGCCCACAGGAGGAGCCCGATCACGACGATCAGACCCAGAACTCCCGCACCGACCCTGATCGCCACCTCGCTCTCGTCGTCCACTCCGGCATAGGCGCCGCCACTGCTCGCCTCGGTCCGCCGATCGGTCGGCGCGGTCGAGGCGGGGGTCGACGAGGTCGGCGCCGCCGCCGCGTCCGGGCTCCCGGTCACCAGGGTGCCCACCACCGTGTCGGCAGGCTGCGTGAAGCCGTAGTCGAGCAGGCGGGCGGCCTGCTCCCAGGGCCGGATGGGCAGCACGTCGGCATTCATGAGCGACACGGCCAACCGGCGGCCACCGCGTTCGGCCGCGCCGACGAAGGTCTGGCGTGCGTCGTCGGTGTAGCCGTTCTTGCCGCCCAGTGCATCCGGGTAGTTGAACAGCAGCGCATTGTCGCTGGCGAGGGTGAAGCCCGGCCGGTCCTCGTTGAGCGGCAGATCGGGGTTCACCGGCACGCCGGGCATGTCGGGCCGCGAGGGATTGTCCGGCTTCGACGCGTCCTTGGGATAGCCCGGGAACGGAACCGATTCGGTGGCAACGAGTTCCGCGAAGGTCGGATCATCCATCGCGGCCCGGAAGATGAGCGCCAGATCGTAGGGTGAGCAGGCCATGCCCGGTCCGTCGAGACCCGACGGCGACGCGGTGCGCGTGTCCAGGGCACCAAGCTCACTGGCCTTCGCGTTCATCTTCTCCACGGCGGTGTCGACGCCGCCGAGCTGGACGGCGAGGGCGTGCGCGGCATCGTTGCCCGACGCCATCACCAGCCCCTGCATCAGCTGGCGCACCGAGTACACGCCGCCGGTACCGATGCCCACCGCGCTGCCCTCGGCGGCCGCGTCCTCCGCGGTGGCCACCACGGTGCGATCGAGATCGAGCTCGTCGAGCGCGACGAGCGCCAGCAGGACCTTGATCGTGCTCGCCGGCCGGTACCGGCCGTGCGGATCCTTCGCCGCGATCACCGCGCCGGAGTCGAGATCGGTGAGCACCCATCCCGCCGCCGAGATGTCCGCGGGAAGAGCGGGCGCACCGGCCGCGGTGATCACACCGCACGCCGCCAGTTCCTCGCCGCCGACCGTCTCGGCCGGGACGGGTACGGGCTGCGGTTCCGCGTCGCCGGGAGCGGGGACCTCGGACGCATCGATGGCCGGTGGTGGCACGTCACGGTGGGGACAGGCGTCGGTGTCGGGCGTCCGGAACGGGGTGGACGTCGGA
Organism: Rhodococcus sp. NBC_00294; assembly: GCF_036163995.1. Classification (NCBI taxonomy): domain Bacteria; kingdom Bacillati; phylum Actinomycetota; class Actinomycetes; order Mycobacteriales; family Nocardiaceae; genus Rhodococcus; species Rhodococcus sp. NBC_00294. The sequence continues at coordinate 3,677,156 of NZ_CP108043.1, read as the reverse complement.
GGCGGTGCGGGCTGCGCCCCGGCGAGACTCGGAAGGAGTGCCGGCGTACCCACGAGCACGACCGCCGTCGCGATCGCCGCGGCTGTCCGTCGGCCGCGTCCGGTGCGGTCGTGAATGTTCATCACCGGTCACCCTAGGCGGCGCGCTCGCGCACGCCGCCCCGGGTGACCGGGTGTGTCCGGATCGAGAAGTCAGTCGGCGGACGGACGGAGGTACGGCCGCTGGACCTTCTTCCACGCCTCGTACGTCTCGTACGCCGTCTGCGTGCTCTCGAGCGTCGAAGTGGCGCTGACCGGGACGTCCCACCAGGACTCGCTGTCCGGCGCGGCGATCAGCGGATCGGTCTCGACGTGGATGACCGTGCAGCGGTCCGCCGCCTTGGCCACCTTGACGGCGTCGGCGAACTCGCCGGCGGTGTTCACGCGGATGACGTCGGCGCCGAGGCTCTGTGCGTTGGCCGCCAGATCGACGGGCAGCACACCGCCGTCGAGTCGACCGGACTCGGACCGATAGCGGTACGCGGTGCCGAAGCGCTGGGAGCCGAGCGACTCCGACAGTGATCCGATGGAGGCGAAGCCGTGGTTCTGCACCAGCACCAGGATGACCTTCACGCCCTCCTGGACCGCGGTGACCAGCTCGGTGGCCATCATGAGGTAGCTGCCGTCGCCGACCATGACGAAGACGTCGCGATCCGGTGCCGCCATCTTGACGCCGATGCCGCCGGCCACCTCGTAGCCCATGCAGGAGAACCCGTACTCGACGTGGTAGCCCTTGGCATCGCGTGTGCGCCAGAGCTTGTGAAGGTCTCCGGGCATCGAGCCGGCGGCGCACACGACGATGTCGCGTGGGTCGGACAGCGAGTTGGTGAGACCGATGACCTGGTTCTGGTTCATGCCGAGGTTGTCGTCGTCCACGGCGTAGACCGAGGCGACGGTGCGGTCCCACTCGGCGGCGAGTTCGGTGGCGCGCGCACGGTACTCGGCGCTCACCTCGTGGTCCGCGAGCGCGTCCGTCAGTGCTTCGAGTGCCTCCCGGGCGTCGGCGACCACGGAGAGACCGCCCTGCTTGACCGAGTCGATGGACGCGACGTTGATGTTGACGAACCGCACGTCGGGGTTGGAGAAGGCCGTGCGCGACGCGCTGGTGAAATCGCTGTAGCGCGTGCCGATCCCGATGACGACGTCGGCCTCGGTCGCGAGGGCGTTGGCGGCCGTGGTGCCGGTGGACCCGATCGCTCCGACCGACTGCGGGTGGTCGTACACGAGGGAGCCCTTGCCTGCCTGGCTCTGGCCGACGGGGATTCCGGTCTTCTCCGCGAACGACGCGAGCGCCTCGGTGGCACCGGAGTAGATGACGCCGCCGCCGGCGACGATCAGCGGCGCCTTCGCCGAGCGGATGATCTCGGCGGCGCGGGCGACGACGGACCGTTCGGGCAGCGGGCGGGCGACGTGCCAGGTGCGCGGCGCGAAGAACGACTCGGGCCAGTCGTGTGCCTCGGCCTGGACGTCCTGCGGGACGGCGACCGTGGCGGCGCCTGTCTCCACCGGGTCGGTGAGGACGCGCATGGCGCCGAGCAGAGCCGCGGGCAGTTGCTCGGCGCGCCACACTCGATCGAAGTAGCGCGAGAGCGGCTTGAACGCGTCGTTGACGGTGACGTCGCCGCTGGACGGGAGCTCGAGCTCCTGCAGCACCGGCGAGGAGGCGCGGGTGGCGAAGGTGTCCGCCGGGAGCAGCAGGACGGGCAACCGGTTGATGGTGGCCAACGCCGCGCCGGTGAGCATGTTGGTCGAGCCCGGTCCGACACTGGCGCTGACGGCCCAGGTCTGGAGACGGTCCTTCTGGCGGGCGAAGCCGACGGCGCTGTGCACCATGGCCTGCTCGTTGCGGCCGAGGACGTAGGGGAGCTCCGGCTCGGTGCCCGCCTCGACGGCGTCGATCTCGGCCTGCAGCAACGCCTGTCCGAGACCGGCGACGTTGCCGTGGCCGAAGATGCCGAAGCAGCCCGCGAAGAACTTGGTCCGGACCCCGTCACGCTCGACGTACTGGTTGGCGAGGAAGCGGACGATGGCCTGGGACACCGTGAGGTGCACCATCGGCTCGGCGTTCTCGGTCTTGCTCTGTGACATCGGTGCGGTGGACACCATCGTCAGGCTCCTTTTCCACGGTGCGCTGAGTCCAGCGGAGGTCGGGGGGTGAGGGGGAGGCGTGGATCGACGTCCTGGCCGTCCCACGTGCTGCGGATCCAGGTGTGGTCGGGATCGTCGACGATCTTCCAGGCGCGCTCGCTGCCCGGTCCGGCCATGACGTTGAGGTAGTACATGTGGTAGCCGGGCGCCGCGACGGACGGCCCGTGATACCCGTGCGGGACGAGGACGACGTCACCCGTGCGCACCTCTTCGAGCACCTCGATGGGACGCTCGGGTGTGCCGTACACGCGGTGGTATCCGAAACCGGCGGAACCGTCACGGCCACTGTCGATCTCGAAGTAGTAGATCTCCTCGAGTGCCGATTCGGTCTCGGTCTCCTCGTCGTGCTTGTGGCCGGGGTAGGACGACCAGTTGCCGCCGGGGGTGATGACCTCGCACGCGATGAGCGAGTCGGCCTCGAACGTGTCGGCGGTGCCGAAGTTGTGCACCTGCCGGCTGCAGTTGCCCGCGCCGCGCAGTTCGACGGTGACGTCGGCGGCGGGAACGTAGCGGAACGGCAGGGCCCGCGAGGCGCGTGCGCCGCACAACGCGAAACGTCCACCCTGCTCGCTGCGGAGGGTGTAGCTGCTGTCACGGCCGACGTACGCGAAGTCGGAGGGCCCGTCGAAGACCGACGCGCGCCCCGTCAGTGCGAACGACTCCTCGCCGCACGTGACGGTCGCGGATCCCTGCAGAGGGACCACCATGATCTCGTCGACGTCGGAGGAGAGATCGACGGACTCGCCGGGTGCGAGAAGCACTGTGCGCAGACTGGACTCGGTCCATCCCGCGCTCTCCGGGGTGACGGTGACTCCGGCACCGGGGACGGCGGGAATGTAGAACTCGCTGTTCACTCGTCCGCCCCGCCCCGCACCATGTCGACTGCGGTCGCCACCGCGGTGGCGACGTCGCCGTCCTTCGGGTAGAGCAGTGTGCGGCCCACGATGAGGCCGCGGACGGCGGGGATCTTCAGTGCGCGTGCCCAACTGGCGAAGGTCTCGTCGGGCGCGGTCTGCGGGTCGCCGCCGAGGAGCAGCGTCGGGAGCGTGGTGGCGTCCATGACGCGCTCCATCTCGTCGACCACGGGCAGCTTCATCCAGGTGTACGCCGACGAGGCGCCGAGGCCCTGGGCGATGTGGATGGACTTGATGACGGCGTCGGCACGCAGATCGTTGACCACCTTGCCGTCGCGGCGCGACGACAGGAACGGCTCGACCATGGCCATGAGGCCCTCGGCCGCGAGTTCGTCGATGGCCTGCGCGCAGGCGGTGAGGGTGCCGAGCGTGCCGGGATCGTCGAGGTCGATGCGGGTCAGCATCTTGGCGCCGTTCATCCGCGCCTTCGCGGTGGACGCCGCGGTCGCGCCGGTCATCCGGTCGTCGAGCTCGAACGACGCGCCGGCGAGTCCGCCGCGGTTCATCGAGGAGATGACGACCTTGTCGTCGAGGGCGCCGAGCAGGACGAGGTCGTCGAGAATCTCGGACGTGGCGAGGACACCGTCCACTCCCGGGTCGGCCAGCGCGGTACGCAGGCGGTCGAGCAGTTCGGTGCGACTGTTCATGGCCGTCGGGTTCGAGCCGACCGACAGGGCACCGCGGGCGGGGTGATCGGCGGCCACGATCATGAGCCGCCCGTCTCCGCGCACCGTCTCACGGGTGACGCGAGAGGCCCAGGCGCGGTCGATCGCGCCCGGGTCGTGCGCCCGGATCTCGGTGACGTCGGCGTACGTGGTGCAGGTCGCGGTGATGGTCTCAGACATGTGCTTCCTCGGAATCGGCGAGATCGGAACCCGGTGCGGTGACCGCGGACTCGGCGAGGGCGGCGACCTCGTCGGCGGTGGGCATGGCGGTGGAGCATTCGAGGCGCGACGCGACGATGGCGCCGGCCGCGTTGGCGTGGCGGAGGATCTTCTCGAGTGGCCAGCCGGACAGCAGTCCGTGGCACAGCGATCCACCGAAGCTGTCGCCGGCACCGAGTCCGTTGACGACGTCGACGAAGTTCGGTGGCACCTCCACGCGCTCGGTGCGCGTCTTGCCCAGTACGCCCTTGGGGCCCTGCTTGACGATCGCCAGTTCCACCCCCATGTCGAGCAGCGCGTCGGCGGCCCGGTCCGGCTCGGTCTCGCCGACGGCGACCTCGCACTCCTCGCGGTTGCCGACGGCCACCGTGACGTGTCGCAGTGCGCGCTGGACCTGCTCGGTCGCGGCGGCGGGGCTCTCCCAGAACATGGGCCGGTAGTCGAGGTCGAGCACCGTCAGCGGAGCGCGTCCACGCGCCTCCCAGGCGGTGAAGTGGGCACTGCGCGAAGGCTCCTCGGACAGACCGGTGACCGTCGACCAGTACAGAGCGGCGCTCCGGACGGCCTCGGTGTCGATGTCCTCGGGACGCACCTGCAGGTCCGGCGCGGTGGGCTTGCGGTAGAAGTACAGCGGGAAGTCGTCCGGCGGGAAGATCTCGCAGAACGTGACCGGGGTGGCGTACTGGCCGTCGACCACGACGTAGCGGTTGTCGACGCCGAGGCGGGCGAGCTCGGCGCGCACGAAGCGGCCGAACGGATCGTCGCCGGCGCCGGAGATCAGCGCGGTGCGGCGCCCGAGTCGCGCGGCGGCGACGGTGACGTTGGCGGCGCTGCCACCGAGGAACTTGCCGAACGTCTCGACGTCCTCGAGGCCCACACCGACCTGCAGGGGATAGATGTCGACTCCGCTGCGTCCGATGGCGAGCACGTCGAAACGTGCATCACCGGTGGGGCCGGTGTTGTTCACTGTGGTCAAGGTCTGCTCCATCGATACTCGGGGCGTGTGCGTGGGGGCCGGTATCACTGTGCTCCGCGCCACACCAACCTGTCAATAGTTTGTCCTGACATTCTAACTTGCCGTCATATTGCGCACGGTCACTTACACTCTGTTCTCGGGCAGCCCGCCCGCACACCCGCCTAGTTTCGGATCGGAGCTGGTACGTGAGTCAACCGCTCGCCGTGGAGCTCGACAGGTCGAGTCCCGTTCCGCTCTACTACCAACTCGCGCAGGCCATCGAGGGCGCGATCCTCGGCGGCAGTCTGGCCCCGGGTGACCGCTTCGAGAACGAGCTCGCCCTCGCGAAGCGCCTGAACCTGTCGAGGCCGACCACGCGTCGGGCCATCCAGGAACTGGTGGACAAGGGGCTGCTGGTGCGCAAGCGTGGCGTCGGCACACAGGTGGTGCAGAGCCCGGTGCATCGACCGGTGGAGCTCACCAGCCTCTTCGACGACCTGGCGCGCGCCGGCCAGGACCCGACGACGAAGTTGCTCGAGTACTCGGTCGGGCTGCCCACCGAGGACGTGGCGCGCGAGCTCAACATCGGGCCGGAGTCCGAGGTGGTCACCGTGCGGCGTCTGCGACTGACCAAGGGTGAACCGCTCGCGCTGATGATCAACTACATGCCCGTCGACGTGGCGCCGGAGCCCGCCGAGCTCGAGGCGCACGGCCTGTACCAGTCGCTTCGCACCAAGGGAGTCCACATCCGCCTCGCTCGCCAGCGCATCGGGGCGAAGGCGGCCGATCGCGACGAGGCGCACCTGCTGGACGAGAAGCCGAAGGCGCCGCTGCTCACCATGCACCGGACGGCGTTCGACGACTCCGGCAAGGTGGTCGAGTACGGGTCGCACGTGTACCGCGCGTCGCGGTACTACTTCGACACGACCCTCGTCGACCGCTGACCCGGAGGCGTCAGCCTGCGATCGACCGGAGTGTCGGCCGAACCTTCTCCAGCGCGTACGTCAGCGACGCCGGTGACGGTGTGTTCAGCGCGATGATGGTCGCGTAGTCCGTGATCAGCATGCCGCCCGAGCGCACCGAGGGTAGATCAGCCCAGCCGGGCAGTGCCTCGAGATCGGCGGCGGTACCGCCGTTCACGAGGATGATCACCAGGTCGGAGTTCAGGACGTCGACGCGTTCGGGCCCGACGACGAGCCGGTTGCCGGCCGTGGCGGGCAGGTCGACGGCCGGCAGCGTCATCCCCAGTTCCTGGTAGAACGCCGAGGCGCCGTCGTCGGGATCGGCCACCACGACGAGCTGCTGGGTGGCCGGGATGTACTGCGACAGCAGCGCCGTCCTCCCCGCCAGTCCGGGCAGCTCCGCGGCGGCATCGGCGAGGGCGGTCCGCGTCCGCGCGATCACCGCGTCGGCGTCGTCCTCGCGGCCGAGCGCCGTGCCCAGCGCGCGCGTCAGCGCGTCGTAGGGCGAGACCGTGTCGCCGATGACGGGAATGGTCGGGGCCAGTGCGGTCAACTGCTCGTACTGGGTCGGTGTCGACGCGGCGAAGTCGGCGAGGATGAGATCCGGTGCGTACGAAGCGATCTCCTCGATGGGGAGGACGCCCTCGACGGGGACGGGAATGAGCTGTACGTTCGCCGCCAGCTCCGACTGCCAGGGATAGCGGCCGTCCGGTGCCCCGGTCGTGTCCGAGGCGAAGGCCACCGGCTGCACCCCCAGGGCGAGCGCGGCGTCCACGGCCGGAGCGGTGAGGGCGACGATGCGCGGGTCGGACCCGAGTTCGGCGCGGTCGATCGCGGTGGAGCCCAGTGCGTGCTCGATGGTCACGGTGCCCGTCGGGGCGTCGCTGTCGGGCACCGCGTCGGACGCCTGATCACTGCTGCACCCGGCCGCCGTGAGGAGTGTCAGAACGGCGACGGCCGTGGCGAATCGTCGTGATGTCGTGCTGCGCATGCGGTACCCCTGCTGCTCGCGATGCCTCCGGAGACCGCGGAGGTAGGGGTACCCTAAGTCACCCGGGAGGCCGCGTGGGGAGCTACGTGTCGGCCGGCGGTGCCGTGCTTCCGCGCACCTGCAGTGTCGGCGCGATGAGGTCGAGGGTGCCGGCTGCCGTCGGACGAGCGATCCGGTCGATCACCGCCGCTGCGGCCCGGCGACCGACCGACGCGCTGGCGTTGTCCACCGACGTCAGGGAGACGTGGCGCAGTTGTGCGATGGAGGTGTTGTCGTATCCGACGATCGAGATGTCCTGCGGCACGGCCAGTCCCGCTTCCTGACAGGCCGTCATGACACCGACCGCGGCGATGTCGTTCACCGCGTACACGGCGGTCGGGCGGGGGGTGCGGGCGAGGAGTCTCCGGGCGGCGTCGTATCCGCCGTCCTCGGTGAGGTCGCACGCTTCGACGAGGCCGTCGGTGTCCAGACCGCGCGACGCCATCGCGGCGCGGTAGCTGTCGGCGCGCAGAGCGGACACGGCGCCGAACGACCCGGCCACGTGGGCGATCCGGCGGTGACCCAGTTCCGCGAGATGCGCCACCGCCAGCGCGGATCCCGCGGTGTCGTCGTTGGCCACGACGTCCGCGCGGGGGAGTTCGAGGTCGCGGCTCGCGACGATCACCGTAGGCATGGACGTCGCGGCATCGGCGACCAGGGGAGTGGGTGACCGGGTGCCGACCAGGACGAGCGCGTCGAGTCGCAGTTCGGTGAACTTGCGGACGACGGTGTCGTCTCCGCTCCGGTCGGCTCGACCGTCGCCGAGCATCATGGTCAGCCCGTGTGCCTCGAGCACCGGGGCCATGCCCTCGAGACAGTCCACGAACCACGGGTTGCGGAGGTCGTTGATGAGGACCCCGACGATGTCCGTCCGTTGCCGGGACAGGTTGCGGGCCGACAGGTTCGGCCGGTAGCCCAGCTCGTCGATGGCGGCGTGCACGGCCGTGCGCTTCTCGTCGCTGACGTTGGGGGAGTCGTGCAGGACCAGGGAGACGAGCGACTTGGACACGCCGGCGCGTTCGGCCACGGTGCGGATCGTGGGTGGCCGCTCGATGTTCGTCACGGCTCGCTCCGTCCGGTGAGGCGGCCCCGCCGAGTTGGACCGTGCCAAACGCAGCCTAGCGGGACGGACGCGGTGAACGAAAGAGCGTTGACAGCGCGATCGGGCGACGGGCAGACTGCGGACAGTCTTCTGTTTGGAACGGTCCAACAACCCCCCTCGTCTGGAGTGCACCCATGTCCGACCCTCGCCTCACCACTCTGCCTGTCGCCGTCGTCGGCTTCGGCTGGATGGGCCGCGTCCACACGCAGGCCTACAGCCGCGTGCGTCACCACTACCCCGCGCTCCGACCCCTGCCCGTTCTCGCGACCGTGGCCGACGAGGTGCCCGGCCGCGCCGCCGAGGCTGCCGAGCAGTTCGGCTTCGGCTCGTCCACCGAGTCGTGGCGCGACGTCGTGGCCGACCCGTCCATCGGTGCCGTGTCGGTGACGTCGCCGAACTTCCTGCACCGGGAGATGGGCGTCGCGGTGGCCGAGGCCGGGAAGCACCTCTGGATCGAGAAGCCCGTGGGACTGTCGGCGGACGATGCCCGCGCAGTGGCGATCGCCGCGGAGAAGGCAGGCGTGCAGACGGCAGTGGGCTTCAACTACCGCAATGCACCGGCCGTGGAGCAGGCGCGCGGCATCATCGCGTCCGGCGAACTGGGCGACGTGACACATGCACGCTTCCGGTTCTTCAGTGACTACGCGGCCCACCCGGACGGCGCACTGAGCTGGCGTTTCGAGCGTGAGCGTGGCGGTAGCGGCGTGCTCGGCGATCTGGCGTCCCACGGCGCGGATCTGATCTGGTACCTGCTCGGCGACATCGCCTCACTGGTGGCGGACACCGCCGTCTTCATCCCGCAGCGTGCCAAGCCGACGGGGGTGACCAGCGGCCACATGCGCGCCTCGGGCGGTGAGCAGGGCCCGGTGGAGAACGAGGACTTCGTGTCCGCGCAGCTGCGCATGGCGACCGGCGCCCGGTGTGTCCTCGAGGCCAGCCGCGTGGCGGTGGGTGACCAGAACTCCTACGGGTTCGAGATCCACGGGACCAAGGGCTCGGTCTCGTGGGACTTCCGTCGGATGGGGGAGCTGCAGCTGGGCCTGCGGGCGGCCGGCGAGGATCAGCCGCTGTATCAGGACCAGCCGCAGTCGACGCTCTTCGTCGGTCCGGGAGCGGGCGAGTACGGCGTCTTCCAGCCGGGGTCCGCGTCCGCGATGGGGTACGACGACCTGAAGGTGGTCGAGGCGGCGCGCTTCCTGCAGTCGATCGCCGAGAACGCCTCCGTCGGCGCGACCGTGCGGGATGCTGTCCGCAGCGCCTCGGTGCTGGACGCGATGACGGAGTCGGTGGAGTCGGGAAGGTGGGTCACGCTCTAGCGGGTATGTCCGGCTGCAGTCCTAATGTCCGAACAAAGTATTGACTTATGGCTGTGATGCGTATTACATCGACATCACACGGAACGTTCGCCGCTCGCCTCCCTCACGGGGTGTCATCCGAACGAATGCTCCGCCAGCGCAGAGAATCCCCCGTCAGGTAAGGAAGTCCATGTCCACTCAGGCAGATCTCGATCTCGCCACGCATACCGTCGTGACCGACGAGCGGGTGAAGAAGCAGAAGCCGTTCCAGCGTCTGCTGGTCCGTCCGGAGATCGGTGCCCTCTTCGGCGCCGTCATCATCTTCGTGTTCTTCGCCATCGTCGCCCCGCCGTTCCGGAGCCCCGAGGCCCTGGCCACCGTGCTGTACGCCTCGTCGACCATCGGCATCATGGCGTGCGGCGTGTCGGTCCTCATGATCGGCGGCGAGTTCGACCTGTCGACCGGTGTGGCGGTGACGTTCTCCTCGATCGCCGCGTCCATGCTGGCCTACAACCTCCACCTCAACGTGTGGATCGGCTCGGTCCTCGCCCTGGTGCTGGCACTGGGGGTGGGATTCCTCAACGGGTACCTGGTGATGAAGACGAAGATCCCGTCGTTCCTCATCACCCTGTCCTCGTTCCTGATGTTGACGGGCATCAACCTCGCGGTGACCAAGCTCGTCACCGGCCAGGTCGCGACGCAGTCCATCTCCGACATGGACGGGTTCGAGTCCGCGAAGAAGGTCTTCGCCTCGTCGTTCTCGGTCTTCGGTGTCTCGGTCCGCATCACCGTCCTGTGGTGGCTCGTCTTCACGCTCATCACCACCTACGTGCTGATGAAGACGCGCGTCGGCAACTGGATCTTCGCGGTCGGCGGCAACCAGGACTCGGCTCGCGCCATCGGTGTGCCGGTGACCAAGGTCAAGATCGGCATGTTCATGTTCGTCGGCTTCTGCGCCTGGTTCGTCGGCATGCACCTGCTCTTCGCCTTCAACACCGTCCAGTCCGGCCAGGGTGTCGGCAACGAGTTCCTCTACATCATCGCCGCGGTCATCGGTGGCTGCCTGCTCACCGGAGGTTTCGGTACCGCCATCGGTGCGGCCATCGGCGCCTTCATCTTCGGTATGACCAACCAGGGCATCGTCTACGCCGGCTGGAACCCGGACTGGTTCAAGTTCTTCCTCGGTGCGATGCTGCTCTTCGCCGTCATCGCCAACAACAGCTTCCGTTCCTACGCTGCGAAAAGGTGACACCTGACATGAGTGCAACCATCGAGACTCCCCTCGAATCGAACAGTGGCGGCAAGACCCCGCTGATCGAGCTGAAGAACGTCGGCAAGAGCTACGGCAACATCATCGCCCTCGGCGGGATCAACCTGCGCGTCGGCGCCGGCGAGGTCACCGGTGTGCTCGGCGACAACGGTGCCGGCAAGTCGACACTCATCAAGATCATGGCCGGCCTGCACCAGCAGACCGAGGGCCAGCTGCTCGTCGACGGCGAGGAGGTCAAGTTCTCCTCACCCAAGGACGCGCTCGACAAGGGCATCGCGACGGTCTACCAGGACCTCGCCGTCGTGTCCCTGATGCCGGTGTGGCGCAACTTCTTCCTGGGCCAGGAGCTCCGGAAGAAGGGTGTCTTCCGCACCCTCGACGCCGCCGCGATGCGCGCGACGACCAAGGAGGAACTCCACAAGATGGGCATCGACCTGCCCGACGTGGACGCCCCCATCGGCTCGCTCTCCGGCGGTCAGCGCCAGTGTGTGGCCATCGCCCGCGCCATCTTCTTCGGCGCCCGTGTCCTCATCCTCGACGAGCCGACCGCCGCGCTGGGCGTCAAGCAGTCCGGCATGGTGCTGCGCTACATCTCGGCAGCCAAGGAGCAGGGCTTCGGCGTCGTGTTCATCACGCACAACCCGCACCACGCGTACATGGTCGGTGACCACTTCGTGCTGCTCAACCGTGGCCGCCAGAAGCTCGACTGCTCCTACGACGAGATCAGCCTCGACGATCTCACCAAGGAGATGGCCGGCGGCGACGAGCTCGAGACGCTCACCCACGAACTGCGCCGCTGACGCTCGACTCCCGGGCCCCGCACCTCACACGAGGTGCGGGGCCCGTGTCGTGTCGGCACCCGGACCGCGCGCGCGAGTGCTCGTGAGCAGAACTGCACCGACGACGACGGCCCCGCACCCCGGGTTTTCGCCCAGGGGTGCGGGGCCGACGTTCTCGGGGGCTAGCGGAGAGGGAGACCTGCCGCCGCGTACGCGGCATCGACGAGCTCCATGGTGGCCACCGCGTCGTCGGCGTCGAGGGGGATCGGAGCGCCGCTCTGCACGTGCGCCGCGAAGGCCTCGAGCTGGTACTCGTACGACGGGCGGGTGCCGAGGTGCTCCACCGTCGTCCCCGACGCATCCGTGACGGAGACGCGGTCGTCGGTGTTCGGCTTGATGTGGTTGTGCGCGAACGCCGTTCCCTCGGAGAAGGTCAGCAGCACTGTGAACTCGTGCTCGGCGTGCTCCATCGAGTTCGTCACGGTGCCGGTGGCGCCGTCGGGGAACGCGAGTTCGATGGTCGACGTCGCGTCGACGCCGGGGTCACGTTCGGTGGCGACGGCGGAGACCACGCGGGGAGGCCCGCCGGCGACGTCGGCGAGCAGGCGGTGCATGTGGAGCCCGTAGCAGCCCAGGTCCATGACGGAACCGCCCGCGAGGTCGAGCGACCATCGCGGATCGTCGTCGGCGGGTGCGGGCATGGCCATGACGACCTCGACCCGCGTGAGGCGACCGAGGGTGCCGTTCGCGGCGATGTCCAGCAGCCGCCGCGTCACCGGGTGGAAAAGGTAGTGGAACCCCTCGACGATCACTGCGCCCGTCTCGCTAGCCACATCGCGCACTGCCCGCGCCTCGGCGGCGTTGCGCGCGAACGGCTTCTCCGTCAGGACGGCCTTGCCGGCGCGCAGTGCGCGCATGTTCCACTCGGCGTGCAGGGCGTTGGCGAGCGGGTTGTAGACGGCGTCCACCTCGGGATCGTCGATCACCGCGTCGTAGTCGTCGGCGACGCGCTCGACGCCGTACCGCTGTGCGAAGGCCTCGGCGCGGCCGCGATCGCGTGCCGCGACGACCACCAGTCGATGACCGAGCGCGTGAGCCGGTCCGATGATCGCCTGCTCCGCGATGCGCGACGCGCCGAGGACCCCGATGCGCAGAGGTGCCGTCACACCGCGGCCGTTCGGGCGGCGACGATGTCGTGGAGGTGCTGCACGCTGGCGACGACGTCCGTCACCGGGCCGCCCACCTCGCCCGGCTCCTCGGACAGGATGGTGTCCTGCTCGAGCACGAACCAGCCGGTGTATCCGGCGTCGAGGAGCGAGTCGACGACGCCGCCGATGCCCACGTCCCCGGTTCCGAGCGGCGTGTACATGCCGGCGCGGACCGCGTCGGTGTAGGTGAGCTCGCCGGCCCGGACCCGTGCTGCGAGGGCGGCGTCGACGTCCTTGAGGTGAGCGTGCGCGATGCGATCGGCCGCCGCGGTGGCCAGTTCGGCCGGATCGGTGCCGCCGATCATGAGGTGCCCGGTGTCCAGGCACAGCGGGATGGAGGAGCCGTCGAGCACGCGGTGCACCTCGTCGCGCTGCTCGATCATGGTGCCGACGTGGGGATGCACTACGGCGAGGATTCCCCGCTCGGCGGAGGCGGCGGCGAGACGATCGAGGTTGCGCAGCAACACGGTCCACTGATCGGCGGTGAGCGTCGGACGGGCGTCGTAGCCCTCCTGGCCGGTGGACGCGGCGAGGACGATGACGTCGGCGTTCGCGGCCACGAAGCCGTCGAGCAGCGAGGCGATGGTCGGCACCGGATCGTGCGACTCCTCGTGCAGCAGAACGGGAGCGAAGCCCCCGACGGAGGTGAGGTCGTGACCGGCGAGCACTGCGGCCAGGGATGCCGGATCGGCCGGGAGAAAGCCCTCGGGACCGTTCTCCGTCGCGGTGAGTCCGGCGCCGCGCATCTCTCGGAGCACGCGGTCGTTGTCCATCTGGTATCCCCAGCCGGGGACCTCGCAGACGCCCCACGAGATGGGTGCTCCGGCGATACGTACGGGTGCGGCGGTCATGAGCGGACCTCTTCCAGGGTGACGGGTGCGCCGCGGCGCAGGGATTCGGTGGCGGCCTCGGCGATCCAGGCGACCTCGAGGGCGTCCTGCGCGGTGCAGGGGGACGGGCGGGTGCCGGCGCAGACCTCCAGGAACGCGGACAGCTCGGCGCGGTAGGAGGCGGCGAACCGGTCCATGAAGAACCCGTGGGGCGTGTCCGACGGGAACAGCTCGCCGTTCGGGAAGAGCTGAGGCGCTTCCATGTTCCGGACCGGGGTGTGGGGATCCCAGCCGGCGACGACCGTGTCGTCCCGGCCGTGGACCTCGAGGCGGCAGTCGTAGCCGCGGCCGTTGTAGCGGGAGTTCGACACGACACCGACGGCGCCACCCTCGAACGTCAGGAGCACGGTGGCGGAGTCGACGTCGCCGGCGGCGGCGAACGCGGGATCGCCCTGGTTCGAGCCGGTGGCGAACACGGACACGACCTCGCGGCCGACGATCCAGCGCACGACGTCGAAGTCGTGGACGCTGCAGTCGCGGAAGATGCCGCCGGACTCCGCGATGTACGCCATCGGCGGGGGAGCGGGGTCGAGAGTGGTGGACCGCACGGTGTGCAGGAACCCGAGATCCCAACTGCGCACGGCACGTTCGGCGGCCGCGACGGCCGGATCGAACCGCCGGTTGAACCCGATCTGGACGGGCACGTCGGAGGTCGCGATGCCGTCGACCACGGCCTTGCTCTCGGTGGCGGTGAAGGCCAACGGCTTCTCGCAGAAGACGGGGATCCCGGCGTCCACCGCGGCCAGCAGCAGCGAGGCGTGCGCGGGCGTGGCCGCCGCGACGACGATGCCGTCCACGCCGGCGGTGAGCATCGCGTCGACCCCGTCGACCTTCTCCGCGCCGTACTTCGCGGCGACGGCGTCGGTGACCTCCGGCCGTCCGTCGGTGACCACGAGGCTCGAGACCCCGTCGAGTCCGGCGAGAGTCTCGGTGTGGAACGCACCGATGCGTCCCAGTCCGACGACTCCGATTCGCTGGTTCCGAACGTCGTTGCCCATCAGTCCTGCCCTCCTACTACCTGTTGATCCCATTCGATGACCGAGCCGGTGACGACGCCGCTGCGCGGCGACAGCAGGAACACCACCATGTCGGCGATCTCGTCGGGCTGTCCGAGCTTGCCCATCGGCATGCGCGCGGCCGCGTCGGCGGCCCAGTCGTCCGGCGCGTCGTGGAACGTCCTCTGCGTCACGGCTTCGCCCTCGGTCTCGGTCCAGCCGATGTCGAGTGCGTTGATGCGGATCCGGTCGAACCGGTGAGCGTGTGCCGCGTTCTTGGTCAGCCCCGACAGGCCGGCCTTCGCCGCCACGTACGGGGCGAGGTAGGACTGCCCGCCGCGGCCGCTCACGGAGCCGATGTTCACGATGGTGCCGGGAGCCGAGCGCGAGAGCATGTCGCGGACGGCGGCCTGCATGACGAAGAACGGTCCCCGCAGGTTGACGGCCATGTGCTGGTCGAACAGCTCGGGGGTGGTGTCGAGCAGTGACCCTCTGGAGGTGAGTCCGGCCGCGTTGCACACGGCATCGACGCGGCCGTAGTGCTCGACGGTGCGCTCGACGCTCGCGATCGCCTCGATGGGGTCGGCGATGTCGGCGCGCACGAAGGTCGCGTCGTGGCCGTCGGCGCGCAGCTCGCGTTCGAACGCGGTGCCCACCTCGTCACGTCGGCCGCTGAAGGCCACGCGTGCGCCCGCGGCGAGGCTCGCTCGCACGACGGCGGCGCCCACACCGGACGTGCCGCCGCTGACGAGAACGACGGTGTCGTCCAGAAGAGTGCCCACACCGGGAAGTCTTGCGGTCCCGGCGCCGGTGATCAACACTCTGAACGCATCAAAAACACCTCGAGAGGACACTGCTGTGGGACATCGCTACAAAGTGCGGGAGATCGCGCAGCAGTCGGGCCTGAGCGAGGCGACCGTGGACCGGGTGCTGCACGAGCGGCCCGGTGTCCGGGAGGACACCCGAGCGGAGGTGCGCCAGGCCATCGCCGACCTCGACAAGCAGCGCACCCAGTTGCGGTTGTCGGGGCGCAAGTTCTTCGTCGACGTGGTCATGCAGGCACCCGAGCGGTTCTGTTCCCAGGTGCGGTCCGCCCTCGAGGCCGAGTTGCCGATGCTGTCACCGGCCGTGGTCCGGTCGCGGTTCCACTTCCGGGAGACGGAGTCGGTGCCCGCGATGCTCGAGACGCTCGACGGCATCCGCGCGCGCGGCTCGCACGGACTGATCGTCAAGGCACCGGACGATCCGCAGGTGTCCGACGCGCTCGACGCCGTCGTGGCAGCCGGCATCCCGGTGGTGACCTACGTCAGCGACGTGCCGTCGAGCGCGCGCACCGCGTACGTGGGCATCGACGACGGCGCCGCGGGCGCCACCGCGGCGTACCTCGTCGATCAGTGGCTGGGGGAGTCGACGTCGAGCGTGCTGGTCACATTGAGCCACGACACGTTCCGCAACGAGGGTGAACGGGAGATCGGGTTCCGTCGGGCCCTGCGCCGCACGGCGTCCGGGGTGCCGCGGGCCGTGTTCGACATCGCCCGCAGCAGCGGACTCGACGACACGGTCGAGGACCTGGTGGTCGAGGCGTTGACGCAGCACCCCGACATCGAGGCGGTCTACTCCATCGGCGGCGGCAACGTCGCCACCGTGCGGGCCTTCGAGCGGGTGGGTCGTCGGTGCCGGGTGTTCATCGCCCACGACCTCGACGCGGACAACCGTCGGCTGCTGGCCGAGCGCTCCATCTCGGCTGTGCTGCACCATGATCTGCGTGCCGACGCGCGGTCGGCGTGCCGGTTGCTCATGCAGGCCGCCGGTGCCCTGGACGGTGTTCGGGACGAGCCGTCACCCGTGCACGTGGTCACTCCGCACAACACTCCCCGATGACGCGCTCCGGCCGAGGAGCCAGATGGCGAGTGCGGCGAGGGAGATCGCTGCCCCGGTGAGGCACAGCACCGCCCACCCACCGACGGAATAGCTGACGGACGCGGCGACGGAACCGAGGACGCCGCCGCCGAAGTAGCTCACCATGTACGCGGTGTTGAGACGGTTTCGCGCCGGCGGATCCAGGACGAACACGACGTTCTGATTGCTGATGTGCGCGCCCTGGGTGCCCAGGTCGAGAGCCATGATGCCGACGATCAGGACGACGACGGCCGACACGGCGGAGCTGCCCGATCCGAGGAAGAGCAGCGCCCAGCTGGCCAGCAGGATCGTCAGGCACAGCGTCGTCGCGCGCCGTCCGTGTCCCTTGTCGGTCATGCGCCCGGCGATGGGTGCCATCAACGCACCGGCGACCCCGGCGATGCCGAACAGGCCGATGACGGCGTCACCGTAGGAGAACGGCGGAGCCGCGAGCAGGAACGCGAGCCCGGTCCACAGCACCGAGAACGCGGCCATGAGGAGCGCGCCCAGAGCCATGCGCAACCGGAGCTCCCGGAGTTCGCGTACGAGCGTCAGGATGGAGCCGAGAATGCCGCGGTAGGTGTCGGTCACCACCGGGGTCGACACCGGGACGTACTTCCGCAGCACCACCGCGAGCAGGGCGATGGCCACGGCGGCCACCCCGTAGACCAACCGCCAGCCGCCCAGTTCGGACAGGAACCCACTGACGGTGCGGGCGAGCAGGATTCCGGTGAGCAGGCCGCTCATGACGGTGCCCACGGTGCGTCCGCGATCCTCCTCCGCGGCGAGGGCCGAGGCGAGCGGGACGATGACCATGGCGGCGGACGCTCCCACCCCGGCGAGGACGAGGGCGGCGGCGAGCATCGGGAAGCCGGGGGAGACCACGGCGATGCCGTCCGCGACGGCGCAGATCAGGGCGGCGGTGACGATGAGGCGCCGCCGTTCGATCAGGTCGCCGAGCGGGACGAGGAACGCCAGACCGATGGCGTAGCCGATCTGCGCGGTGGTGACGAGGATGCCCGCCGTGCCCTCCTCGATGTCGAAGGAGCGAGCGATCGTGTCGAGCAGCGGTTGCGCGTAGTACAGATTCGCGACCAGGACACCGCAGGTGACGGCCAACAGGAGGACCAGCCCGCGGCCGATGGTGGGTTCGGTCGTCGAGCTGCCCCCGGGTTCTGTCACCGCTCAACTATGGCCCCACCTCGTCGAGACCGCACAGCGGGGACTCCGGATACCTCGAGAACACCTCGAGATCCGTTCGACGGGTTCGACCGATCTCGGGACAGTCGGGGTATCCGTGCAGCACGGTGACAGACACAGGCGTCACCCGACCACTCGCCGGACGACCGACACAGGAGCCGCACATGAGCAAGCACGAACCGCTGGGACCTCTCGCGAAGGGGTTCCTCGCCGCGGACATGTTCGGCTACCAGGGCATTCTGACGGACGAGGAGTCGGAGACGGTCGGGGTGGTGCGTCGCTTCCTCGAGGACGAGGTCGCCCCGCGCGCGAACGAGTTCTGGGAGAAGGCGGAGTCACCGGTCCATCTGCTCCCGCGCCTGGCCGATCTCGGGATCGTCGGTCTGGAGTACGAGTTCGACGGTCGGGCGCCCGCACGCAAGGTCTTCACCGGGTGGCTGGGCATGGAGTTCTCGCGGGTCGATCCGTCCACAGGCACCATGTTCACGGTCCACAGCGGGCTCGCGATGAGCAGCATCGCCATCCTGGGCTCGGACGAGCAGAAGGAGCGGTGGCTCCCGGCCATGCGCCGCATGGACAAGATCGGCGCCTTCGGCCTGTCCGAGCCGCACGGCGGTTCCGACGTCGCCGGCGGGTTGGAGACCACGGCGCGGCTCGACGGCGACCACTGGATCCTCAACGGCAGCAAGCGGTGGATCGGCAACGCCACCTTCGCCGACCTGATCATCGTCTACGCGAAGGACGAGGCGGACGGTGAGGTGAAGGGCTTCGTCCTCGAGAAGGGGGACGACGGCTTCCCCGAGGGGTTCCGTGCGGAGAAGATCGAGCGCAAGTACTCGCTGCGCGCGGTCGAGAACGCAGATCTGTACTTCGAGGACTGCCGGGTGCCCACCGCGAACAAACTCGAGCACGCGAACTCGTTCGCCGACACCGCCAAGGTCCTGTCCCTCACCCGCGGCGGCGTCGCGTGGGGCGCGGTCGGAGTGATGATCGGCGCCTTCGAGAAGGCGGTGGCCTACGCACAGGAGCGCGAGCAGTTCGGGGCGCCCATCGCGTCGTTCCAGTTGATCTCGGACCTGATCGCGCGCATGGCCGGCAACATCACCGCGTGCCTCGGGATGGCCCTGCGGGTGTCGCAGCTGCAGGACTCCGGGGTGCAGCACGACGAGCACGCGGCACTGTCCAAGAGCTACACCACCACGCGATTGCGTGAGGTGGTGGGCTGGGCCCGAGAGATCATGGGGGGCAACGGCATCGTGCTCGACTACGACGTGATCCGTTACTTCACCGATGCCGAGGCGCTGTACTCGTACGAGGGCACGTCGCAGATGAACAACCTCATCGTCGGCAGGGGAGTGACGGGGTACTCGGCGTTCGTCTAGTCCGAAGCGCACGAGAACCCGCTCCTGCAGTGCAGGAGCGGGCTCTCGTGGTGGTGCGCGAGGATCAGCGTGCGAAGAGCAGTGCGCGCTTGACTTCCTGGATCGCCTTCGTCACCTGGATGCCACGGGGGCACGCGTCGGTGCAGTTGAAGGTGGTGCGGCAGCGCCACACACCCTCGACGTCGTTGAGGATGTCCAGGCGCTCGGGAGCGCCCTCGTCACGGCTGTCGAAGATGAAGCGGTGTGCGTTGACGATGGCGGCGGGACCGAAGTAGCTGCCGTCGTTCCAGTACACGGGGCACGAGGTGGTGCAGCACGCGCACAGGATGCACTTGGTGGTGTCGTCGAACCGCGCGCGGTCGGCGGCCGACTGGATGCGCTCACGCGTGGGCTCGTTGCCGGACGTCATCAGGTAGGGCTTGACGGCACGGAACGCGTCGAAGAACGGCTCCATGTTCACGATGAGGTCCTTCTCCACGGGCAGACCGCGGATGGGCTCGATCGTGATGGTGAGGGACTTCGAGGAGTCCTTCGGGAGCATGTCGCGCATCAGGACCTTGCAGGCCAGACGGTTGACACCGTTGACACGGACCGCGTCGCTGCCGCACACGCCGTGCGCGCACGAGCGGCGGAACGAGAACGTGCCGTCCAGGTAGTTCTTCACGTACAGCATCAGGTTGAGAAGACGGTCGGTCGGCAGGGTGGGGACCTGGAAGCTGTCCCAGTGCGAACCCTTGTCGTCCTCCGGGTTGAAGCGAGCGATCTTCAGTGTGACCATCACTGCTTCGTCCGGAACCGCAGGCAGACCGCCCTTGTCTTCGGACTTGTCGATAGCGGGTGCGCTCATCAGTACTTACGCTCCATCGGCTCGTAGCGGGTCTGCACCACGGGCTTGTAGTCGAGGCGGATATCGGAGAGCAGACCCTCGCCCACCTTGTACGCCATGGTGTGGCGCATGAAGTTGACGTCGTCGCGCTCCGGGTAGTCCTCGCGGGCGTGTCCGCCGCGAGTCTCCTTGCGGTTGAGAGCACCGGCGACGGTGACCTCCGCCATCTCCAGCAGGAAGCCGAGCTCGACGGCCTCGAGCAGGTCGCTGTTGTAGCGCTTGCCCTTGTCCTGCACGGTGATCCGGCCGTAGCGCTCCTTCAGTCCCTGGATGTCGCTCAGGGCCTGCTTGAGGGTGTCCTCGGTACGGAAGACGGACGCGTTGTTGTCCATCGACTGCTGCAGCTCGGTGCGGATGGTCGCGACCTTCTCGTTGCCGTGATCCGAGAGGATGAGTTCGAGCCATTCCTCGACCATCTTCTGCGGAGCCTCGGGCAGCGGGGTGAAGTCGACGCTGTTGGCGTGCTCGGCGGCAGCGATGCCGGCGCGACGGCCGAACACGTTGATGTCGAGCAGCGAGTTGGTGCCGAGACGGTTGGAGCCGTGCACGGACACGCAGGCGCACTCGCCGGCGGCGAAGAGGCCGGGAACGACGTCGTCGTTGTTGCGGAGCACCTCACCGCGGATCTTGGTGGGGATGCCGCCCATGACGTAGTGGCACGTCGGGTACACGGGCACCAGCTCGGTGACCGGGTCGACGCCCAGGTACGTGCGGGAGAACTCCGTGATGTCCGGGAGCTTCTCCTCGAGGACGTCGGCGCCGAGGTGGGTCACGTCGATGTAGACGTAGTCCTTGTTCGGTCCGGCACCGCGACCTTCGAGCACCTCGAGCACCATCGAGCGGGCGACGATGTCGCGCGGCGCGAGGTCCTTGATGGTGGGGGCGTAGCGCTCCATGAAGCGTTCACCGTCCGCGTTGCGGAGGATTCCGCCCTCACCGCGCACGGCCTCGGAGATGAGGATGCCCAGTCCGGCGAGGCCGGTCGGGTGGAATTGGTGGAACTCCATGTCCTCGAGCGGCAGGCCCTTGCGGAAGATGATGCTCATGCCGTCACCGGTGAGGGTGTGGGCGTTCGAGGTGGTCTTGTAGATACGACCCGAACCGCCGGTGGCGAACACGATCGACTTCGCGTGGAACACGTGTAGCTCGCCGGTGGCCAGCTCGTAGGCGATGACGCCGGTGGCCACGGGGCCCTCGTCGGTCTCCGTCAGCGCGATGTCCAGTGCGTAGAACTCGTTGAAGAACTCCACGTCGTGCTTGACGCACTGCTGGTACAGCGTCTGGAGGATCATGTGACCGGTGCGGTCGGCGGCGTAACACGCACGGCGCACGGGCGCCTTGCCGTGGTCACGGGTGTGCCCGCCGAAGCGACGCTGGTCGATCTTGCCCTCGGGCGTGCGGTTGAACGGCAGGCCCATCTTCTCGAGGTCGAGGACCGCGTCGATGGCCTCCTTCGCCATGATCTCGGCAGCGTCCTGGTCGACCAGGTAGTCGCCGCCCTTGATCGTGTCGAAGGTGTGCCACTCCCAGTTGTCCTCCTCGACGTTGGCGAGGGCAGCACACATGCCGCCCTGAGCCGCGCCGGTGTGGCTGCGAGTGGGGTAGAGCTTCGTGAGCACCGCGGTGCGGGCGCGCGGACCGGCCTCGATCGCCGCGCGCATACCTGCACCACCGGCACCGACGATCAGTACGTCGTAACGATGTTCCTGCATGTGCACTCTCCCCTAGCTGGCGATGATGTTGGGGTCGAACGTGAAGATGACGTACGTGCCCAGACCCATGATGAGGATCATCGAGAGCACCAGAAGCGTGGTGAGCCAGAACCGCGTGGAGTCCTTGCGCGAGTAGTCGGCGATGACGGTCCGCAGACCGTTGCCGCCGTGCAGCTGCGCCAACCAGAGCATCGTCAGGTCCCACACCTGCCAGAACGGGCTCGACCAGCGGCCGGCCACGAAGGCGAAGTTGATGCGGTGAACACCGTCGTCGAGCAGCAACATGATGGACATGTGGCCGAGGACGAGGACGACGAGCGCGAGTCCGGAGAAGCGCATGAACAGCCATGCGTAGAGCTCGAAGTTGCCGCGGTTCTTCCGGCGCGGTGAGCGCGGATTGTCGAGGCTGGCGGGACGGTCGTGAGACGTTCCCAGCGTGCGTGCCTGCTTGGCACCTGCGTCGGTGGTCGCCATGGCTCAGTGCCCCCCGGTGAAGGTGTTGTAGAGGATGCGTGCCGCGCCCGGGATCATGACGACGAACCAGATGCCGAGGATGACCCACAGCATGAGGCGCTGGTACTGGGTTCCCTTCGACCAGAAGTCGACGAGCATGACTCGGATGCCGTTGAGTGCGTGGTAGAGCACCGCGGCCACGAGGCCGAGCTCCATCAGGCCGACGATCGGCGTCTTGTACGTGTCGATCACGTCGTTGTACGCCTGGGGATCGACGCGGACGAGCGCCGTGTCCAGGACGTGCACGAACAGGAAGAAGAACGTGACGACACCGGTGATCCGGTGCAGAACCCAGGACCACATGCCAGGGTCTCCGCGGTACAGAGACCGCGTGCGCTCCCGCGTCGGGGCGGCTTCGGTCGTGCTAGCCATCGAGTGCAGTGCCTCCAACATCATTGATGGACGCGACGAGCGAAGACGCCCGGAGAGATACCGGAGAAATCCAGCTCGATCGTGTGTGTGAAACGACTTCTTCGAACTCTAATCCCATGCTCGGACACGCACTAATTCGCGTTGGGCCTGGCGTTTCCCTGCCGACCGGAAGTTAGGTTTGCCTGTCCAATGACCTGGTGGGTCGCTCGGAGTTGCCTGCAGTGGCAGCCTCGACGTGACAGGATCGCCCTCATGCCGGAAGTCGACTGGAAATCCTTGCGCGACAGTGCTCGTGAGGCTATGACCCACGCCTACGCGCCCTATTCGAACTACCCCGTGGGGGCCGCTGCGACAGTGGACGACGGACGCATCGTCGCCGGATGCAATGTGGAAAATGTCTCATACGGTCTCGGGCTCTGCGCCGAGTGCGGACTGGTGTCGGCGCTGAATGCGAGCGGCGGCGGACGCCTGATCGCGTTCTCGTGCTGCGACAGTCGAGGCTCGATCCTGCTGCCGTGCGGCCGTTGTCGGCAGCTTCTGTTCGAGTTCGGCGGAGGCGATCTGCTGATCGACACGGCGTCGGGTGTGCGTCCACTGAGCGACCTCCTCCCCGAGGCGTTCGGCCCCGACGATCTCGCCGCCGGGCAGGTCTCGAACACCGCCGAGAAGGCGGTGACCGATGCCTGATGCCGTATCGGTGATAGCCACCAAACGCGATGGCCACATTCTTTCTTCGGACCAGATCTTATGGATGGTCGACGCGTACACCCGTGGCGACGTGGCGGACGAGCAGATGTCGGCCCTCACGATGGCCATTCTGCTGCGCGGCATGACACGCGTGGAGATCCGTCAGTGGACCGACGCGATGATCGCCTCGGGCAGCCGCATGGACTTCTCGTCCATCTCGCGTCCCACCGTCGACAAGCACTCCACGGGCGGTATCGGGGACAAGATCACGCTCCCGCTCGCACCCCTCGTCGCGGCGTGCGGTGCGGCGGTGCCGCAGCTGTCGGGACGCGGTCTCGGCTACACCGGCGGCACGCTGGACAAGCTGGAGTCCATTCCGGGCTGGCGGGCCGATCTCACGGCCGACGAGATGACCCGACTCCTCGACGATCCTGCTGTCGGCGCCGTCATCTGTGCCGCGGGTGCGGATCTGGCCCCGGCGGACAAGAAGCTCTACGCCCTGCGTGACGTCACCGGCACCGTCGAGTCGATCCCGATGATCGCCGCGTCGATCATGAGCAAGAAGATCGCCGAGGGGACGGGCGCACTGGTCCTGGACGTGAAGTGCGGATCGGGTGCGTTCATGAAGTCGCTGGATCAGGCGCGCGAGCTCGCCGCGACGATGGTCGAGCTCGGCACCGATTCGGGCGTCAACACGGTCGCCCTGGTCACCGACATGTCCACCCCGCTCGGCCTCACCGCCGGCAACGCTCTCGAGGTGCAGGAATCCCTCGACGTCCTGGCCGGCGGCGGCCCCGCGGACGTCGTCGAGCTGACTCTCGCGCTGGCGCGCGAGATGGTCGCGGCCGCCGGACTCGACGGTGTCGATCCGGCCGACAAACTGCGCGACGGCACGGCCATGGACCGGTGGCGGGCGATGATCGCCGGACAGGGCGGCGATCCCGATGCGCCGCTGCCCGTGGCACGACATACTCACGACGTCGTGGCCGACCGCGACGGCGTGGTCACCCGTGTGGACGCCATGGCGGTGGGTATCGCCGCCTGGCGGCTGGGTGCCGGGCGCGAGCGGCAGGGCCAGCAGGTCCAGGCAGGAGCAGGGGTGCGCATGCATGTCAGACCGGGAGAGCGGGTGTCCGCCGGGAGTTCGGTGTTCACGCTGCACACGGACACCCCGGAACGGTTCGACGGTGCGCTCGAGGCGCTGACGGACGGATGGGCCGTCGGCGACGACGCTCCTGCCGTCTCGCCGCTGATCCTGGATCGGATCGGTACGTAGCGTGACGCGCGCTCGGTGGTCCCTCGTCACGCTGGTGGGGGTGATGCTCCCGATCCTGCTGGGCGCGTGCGGGTCGTCCTCGGACGAGCCGTTGATCGACACGGTCACCGACAACGGTGTGCTCGTGGTCGGCACGGAGGGCACGTACAGCCCCTTCAGTTTTCAGGGGTCCGACGGTGACCTGACGGGGTACGACATCGACGTCGTCCGCGCGGTCGGGGAGAAACTCGGCGTACGCGTCGAGTTCGTCCAGACGCCGTTCGACTCGATCTTCGCCGGTCTCGAGTCCGGCCGGTTCGACCTCATCGCCAACCAAGTAACCGTCAACGACGAACGGCAGGCCAAGTACGACCTCTCGCGGCCGTACACCGTCTCCGAGGGCGAGATCGTCGCGCGGGCCGGGGACACGTCGATCACCTCGCTGGCGGATCTGGCCGGCCGGACCACGGCGCAGTCGTCGACGAGCAACTGGGCCGAGGTGGCCACCGACGCAGGCGCTCAGGTGCAGGCCGTCGAGGGATTCGTCCAGGCGGTGACGCTGGTCAAGGACGGCCGTGTCGACGCCACCGTCAACGACTCGCTCGCCATCGCCGAGTACTTCGCACAGACCGGGGACACGGGTGTCGCCGTCGCCGCCCAGACCGGGGACACCAGCCTGCAGGCCTTCGCCGCCCGCAAGGACAGCGGCCTGATGGAGCAGGTGAACACCGCGCTGGCGGAACTGCAGGACGACGGCACGCTGGCGGCGGCCTCGGAGCGCTACTTCGGGTCCGACGTCGCGGTGCCGGATCCGCAGACGGCCGCGGCCACCGCCCCCACCGCCGAGGCAGGGGCCACCGAGTCGACTCAGGAACTGATCACCCGCAACCTGGTGCCGATGCTGAAGGCCACCGTCACCACGACGTTGCCGCTCACCGCGATCAGCTTCGTCATCGGTCTCGCGATCGCGCTGGCCGTGGCACTGGCCCGAATCTCCTCGATCCGACCCCTGTCGCTGATCGCGCGCTTCTACGTCTCGATCGTCCGCGGCACGCCGTTGCTGCTGCAGCTGTTCATCGTGTTCTACGCGTTGCCGCAGTTCGGGGTGGTCATCTCGCCGTTCCCGGCGGCGGTGGTGGCGTTCAGCATCAACGTCGGTGGGTACGCGGCCGAGATCGTGCGGGCGGCCATTCTCGGCGTGCCCAAGGGCCAGTGGGAGGCGGCCGAGACCATCGGCATGGGGTACCGCACCACGCTGCAGCGCATCGTCCTGCCGCAGGCGCTGCGCACCGCGGTGCCGCCGTTGTCCAACACGTTGATCTCGTTGGTGAAGGACACATCGCTGGCGTCCACGATCCTGGTCACCGAGCTGCTCCGAGTGGCGCAGCTCGCGGCGGCCCCCACCTTCGACTTCTTCGCGCTCTACTCGGTGGCCGCGGTGTACTACTGGATCATCTGCATCGTCCTGTCCTCCGTGCAGGGCAGACTCGAGACCCGACTGGACAGGTACGTGGCGCGATGACCGAGAAGCCCTTGATCGAGGCGACGGGACTGCGGAAGTCGTTCGGCGACAACCACGTTCTGCAGGGAGTCGACTTCACCGCCGACCGCGGCACGGTCACCGTCGTCGTGGGTCCGTCGGGCTCCGGCAAGACCACGCTGCTGCGCGGGCTCAACGCGCTCGACCCGGTGGACTCCGGCACCGTGCGCATCGGCGACGTGTCCGCGGACTTCGGTGAGCTGGCGTCGGCTCCGCGTGGCCGCGTCCGGTCGGCGACGGCAGCGCTGCGCGCACAGAGCGGCATGGTGTTCCAGAGCCACAACCTGTTCCCGCACAAGACGGTGCTGCAGAACGTCGTCGAGGGTCCCGTGATCGTGCAGAAGCACCCGCGGGCGGAGGCCGAGGCGGCGGGCAGGGAACTGCTCGCGCAGGTCGGTCTCACCGGCAAGGAGGACCAGTACCCGTTCCAGCTGTCGGGTGGGCAGCAGCAACGCGTCGGGATCGCCCGCGCACTCGCCCTGGCGCCCGAGCTCATGCTGTTCGACGAGCCCACCTCGGCGCTCGATCCCGAGCTCGTCGGCGAGGTGCTGTCGGTCATGAAGAACCTCGCGAGCGAGGGCTGGACCATGGTCGTGGTCACTCACGAGATCCGGTTCGCGCAGCAGGTGGCCGACCAGGTGCTGTTCGTCGACGGGGGAGTCGTGGTCGAGCGAGGCACCCCCACCGATGTGCTGACGCACCCGGCGCAGGAGAGGACGCAACAGTTCCTCAAACGCATCCTCGACCCGCTGTAGGCGAAGGGCGCGAGGCGCGGCCGCGAACACTACAGTCGGGACATGGATGACGATCTGACGGTTGCTCCGGACAGCGCGGCACGACTGAGCGGTCCGGCACCCCTGGACATGCAGAACATCGCCCGCGCGCCGAAGGCGTTGTTGCACGACCATCTCGACGGCGGGCTCCGGCCGTCGACCGTGCTGGAACTGGCGAGCGAGTGCGGGTACGACGGGCTTCCCGCGTCTGACGCGGAGAGCCTCGGCCGGTGGTTCCGCGACGCCGCCGACAGCGGCTCCCTGGAGCTGTATCTCGAGACGTTCGCGCACACCGTCGCCGTCATGCAGACGGCCGAGGGCCTGCAGCGCGTGGCGCGCGAGTGCGCCGAGGATCTGGCCGCCGACGGTGTCGTCTACGCCGAGGTGCGCTACGCGCCCGAGCAGCACCTGGAGAAGGGGCTGACACTGGACGAGGTGGTCGAGCACACCCTGGAAGGGTTCCGCCAGGGCGAGAGCGCCGCCCGTGCGGCCGGTCGACCCATCGTCATCGGATGCCTCCTCACCGCGATGCGGCACGCCGCCCGTTCCCGCGAGATCGCCGAACTGGCGGTCCGGTACCGCGACCAGGGTGTCGCGGGCTTCGACATCGCAGGCAAGGAAGCGGGCTTCCCCCCGAGCCGGCACCTCGACGCGTTCGAGTACATGCGGGCGAATAACGCGCACTTCACCATTCACGCCGGCGAGGCGTTCGGCCTGCCTTCCATCCACGAAGCGATCGCGTTCTGTGGCACGGACCGGTTGGGCCACGGTGTGCGCATCGTCGACGACATCACCACGAACGCCGACGGCGCCCGCGAACTCGGCCAGCTCGCGAACTATGTGCGGGACAAGCGGATTCCGCTGGAACTGTGCCCCAGCTCCAACGTCCAGACGGGCGCCGTGGCCAGCATCGAGGAGCACCCCTTCGACATTCTGGCCCGCTTACGGTTCCGCGTCACCGTGAACACGGACAACCGGCTGATGAGCGACACCTCGATGAGCAAGGAGATGTACCGGCTCGCCACGGCCTTCGGCTACGGGTGGTCCGACCTCGAGCGCTTCACCATCAATGCGCTGAAGTCGTCGTTCCTGCCGTTCGATCAGAGGTTGGCGTTGATCGACGACGTCGTGAAGCCGGGGTACCGGGTGTTGTTGGGGTAGGGGCTCATTGGGGCGGAAGGGGATCTCCACGCCGCCCGTGGGGCATCGGCGTCGATAATTTCAGTTAACGCACCATCGCCCCTGAAAAGCCAGTTCAGCACAGTTTTGGCTTGTGGCCGTGTCCGACGAGGGGTCTAGGCAGCGAAGGAGTCCAAACCTGCTGAAACGGCCCCCGTGCACTCTCTGACGGCCGTCTCGGGCCCATCCGAGGGCGCAGCGCCGGCGATCCCCGCGGCGGTGGCCGCACGCATCGCCGCTGCGGTGGAGTCGTCCCGGTCAGCCGGTACCCGCCGCGCCTACGGATCCGGGTGGCGCCGGTTGACCGACTGGTGCATCCGCAACGGGCACGTCGCGTTGCCGGCACACCTCGTCACCGTCGCGGCGTATCTGGTCGATACCGCCGACTCCGCCGACGCCGTCACCGCGGCAGGGGAGAGGACCTACGCCGCCAGCACTCTGTCGGCGTGGGCATCAGCGATAAACCACTTTCATCAGACCACCGGGCACACCTCGCCCATGAAGCAAAAACTAGTGACGGCAGCGTTAACGGGCATTTGCCGGCAGTACGCCCCCGCCGTCGACCGACCCCGCACCCAACGAGCGCCGTTGCTGGTGTCCGACATCCTGCACCTCGTCGACACCGCACGCGTCCAGTGCGAGGGTTGGGCAGACGAGGTATGCGAGCGCCGCGGCACCGCGCTGCTTCTGCTCGGTTCCGCCGGCGCGCTCCGCCGCTCCGAACTCGCAGACTCCAAGTGCCGCGACGTCCGCCTGCACCCTGAGTACGGGCTGTACATCGACTCCGCAAACGAAGTCAGACCAGGAAGGCCGGTGCATCGTCCGGGCACTTCCGACCACCGACTCCAATGCCACCTGCCCGCACTGTGCGTACGTGCGGTGGGTGCAGGTCGTGTCAGCGTTAGACGCCGGTGGCCGTCCCTCCGTCATCCGACTGCTCCGCGCCCGAGCCCCATTAGACGAGCATGTGTGCCGCGGGGGAGTGCCCCGCACTGCCGCACGTGCCCCGCCGTTCAAGGCCATTACCAAGAGCGGCAACCTCAGCACCACACCTCTGTCGGGGGCCGCGATCCACAAGACCATCCGACGACGCGCCGAACGCGCCGGCTACGAACCTCGGGCTTCTTGAAGCTCAGTCCGCCCGCTTCCGCTCCGCCCACCGCGCCGCGCCCTTACGTGCGAAGGACCACGCCTGAACGCCCCGTTCCATCGCCACCGCCGCATCCCAGCTCACACCCGGCGCGTGCACCTCGGCGCGGAGACTGGCGATCGCAGCGCGAGCCAGCGCCGGGTCGCGCCGGGAGGTCTCGGTCAGCCGCCAGGCCTCCGGCTCTACTGACTCGTCGGCGACGGCGAGGTAGGCGAGGCCGAGTTCGACCGCTCGTGCACCGTCGACGCTGTCACCGAGGACACCGAGTGCAGTGGCAGCTTCCGGGTTGGCCGAACGACCGAGCAAGGTGTAGTGGCCACCGCCGGGATGAATGCCAATGTTGACGAAGCCCGATGTGAAACGCGCTGTGCACGAGATGATTCGGACATCGGTCGCCATCGCCAGGTTGACACCGGCACCTACTGCGCCACCGCGAATCGCTGCGATGGTCGGCACCCGGAGCCGACCGACCCGAAGAAACGCATCGTAGATGGTCTGAATCAATGCGACGCCCTCGTCCGACACAGGAGCGCTCGAAATCGCGGCCAGTTCCGAACGGGACCCGCCGGAACAGAAGTAGCCGTCGTCGCCGCGCACGATGGCCACGCCGACCGACGCGTCCGCGTCAATCCTGTCGCAGGCGTCGACGAGATCCCGCGCCATGGTGGCGTCGATGGCGTTTCGTGCTCCGGGGTTAGCGATCGTGATCTCCGCCGCCCCATCGGCAATGCTGACGTTGACCGACGACGCCATCTCACGTCCTCCCGTTGTTGTGTACGCGCTCGGCGCGCAGGTCGATATCGGCATCACCGCGGCTACGCAGCAACGTCGACCTGATCTTCTGTGTTGCCGTTTTCGGCAAAGCATCGACCACCGCGACGTAGCGGGGCCACGCCAACCTGGGTAGCCGAGAGTGCAGGAACTCCGGAATCGACAGGGGGTCGAGCGGACCGGACGCCACGACCACTGCGCGGATCTCTTGCCCGGCCAGTTCGTCGGGTATCCCGACCACCGCGACTTCGGCAATCTCTGGATGGCTCGCCAACACCCATTCGACGTCGGCGGGGTTCACGTTCTCGCCGTTACGCCGAATCAGATCGTCTGTGCGACCTAGGAAGCTCAGACGGCCATCTGCGTCCAGTACGCCGACATCTCCGGTGTGGAACCACAGGTTGCGCATCTTCGCGAGCGTGGCATCGCTTCGGTTGCGGTACCCGTCGAAGATGACGTGGGGGCGTAGAGGGCGGATACAAATTTCACCAGGCTCGCCGGTGGGCGAAGCTACGTCTTCATCGTCCAGCACGGCAACCGTCACATCGGGGCGAGGTGTTCCACAGGTCCCCGGTCGGATGTCACCGGCGTGATTTGCAGTTACCCATCCACCGAGCTCGGTCATTCCGTACAGCTCGTGAACGGACACCCCGAGCCGTTCTTCGATGCCGGTCCATACCTCCGACGGCGCACCCCCTCCCGTGCAGAAGCGCAGTCTGTGCGGCGGGATGTTCTCAGGCAGTGCTCGCAGGAGTGCGGTGAGGACTGTGCCGACGTAGGTGAACGCGGTCGCTTTCAACCGGATTGCGTCGTCGAGGAACTCGGTCGGGCGGAACTTGTCGACCAACGCGAGCGAGCAGCCCGTCGCGAGTGCCGTCATGACGCCGTAGACCTGAGGGTTGGTGTGAAACAGCGGCAGCGCGAGCAGGATTCGGTCGTTGGGACCGACGGCGAGCGCCTCGGCAAGTTGCTCGCCACCCGCGACGAACGAAGCGTCCGAGAGCACAACGCCTTTGGGCGCTCCTGTGGTCCCGGACGTATAGAGCAGACTGCACGTGTCGCCCTGTCGGGCAGACACAGGACCGAGGCCCGCCATCCTCGCGACGCACCGCTCGAGCTCGGTGTAATCCGCGAACCCCGCCGCCGGGCCGTTCCACAAGCCGGCACGAGACAGTTCGACGATGCCGTCATCGTCACCGGCCACGAAGGAGATATCCGCATCGGTGACGATGCCGCGGACGTGTTCCGCCGTCGCCTGATTGTGAAGTGGGACGCAGACAGCGCCCACCCATCGGATGGCAAACCACAGGTAGATGAACGTCGGGCTGTTGCGCGCGGTGAGTAGCACGTGATCTCCAGGTCCCACGCCCCTGCTGTCGAGAAGCGACGCGGTTCGCCTGACCGTGTCGAGAAGCTCACCGTAGGTGATGGCCCGGTCGTCGACTCGGAGAAATGTGCGGTCCGGCGACGTCTGGCATCGGCGGAGCACGGTCGCGGCGAACATCAGGCGTGCCCGCTCCTGACCGCCTTGATCAGAGATTTCGCGACCGTATTCTTCAGGACCTCGGCCGATCCGCCCGCCACTTCGTACGCTTTCGCATCGCGCAGGTACCGACCGAACGGCTGGGTTTCGCGCGTCCCGTGTGCGCCACAGACCTGCACGGCGATGTCCGCGGCCTTCGTCGCTAGCGCTCCTGCCAACATCTTGGCTTCCGACGACGACCGAGCGATGTCTCGACCGGCGTCCAGGTCCTGCCCCGCCGCGTAGGTCACGAATCGCGCTGCGTCGATTTCGGCCACCAGCTGAGCGAAATACCATTGGATACCTTGGAATTCGAGAACCACCGAGCCGAATGCTTCTCGCTTGTCGACGTATCGCAGAGCGTCCTCCACCGCGGCGCGCGCGATACCCAAACTGATCCCCGCCGCCAGCGTGCGCGAGTTGGCCAAGGTGACCATGACCTGCTTCAGGCCACGGCCCTCGGTTCCGACCAAGTGGTCGTCGGGCACCTCGACGTCATTGAGCACGAGGTTCACGTGCGGACCGTTCCGCAGACCGAATGTCTGGGCGTGTTCACCCTGATACGTCGAGACTCCGGGCATATCCCGAGTGATGACGAAAGTGGAGACGCCGTTCTCGGTCTCGGCGAGGACCAGAAAGAGTTCGGCGGCCGACCCCGATGTGATGAAGGCCTTCTCGCCGTTGATGCGCCAACCGTTCTCGGTTTTCGACGCTTTGGTATCCAAAAACCGGATGTCGCTTCCGTGTCCGTCCTCGGTCAAGGCGAACGACGCGGTCAGCCCGGCCGAGTACTGGGGCAAGTACCTCTCCTTCAACGATTCCTGGCCGAACATCTCGATGCACTTCTGGCTCTGGAAGATCGTGATCAACGAAATTCCGAGAATCGGGCTGTACACCGACACCTCCTCCATCACGGCGGTGAGCTCTGTCATGGACCGCCCGCCGCCGGAGTACTTCGTGTCGAGCGTCATGGAGTTCCAGCCGAGTTCGGCCGTCATTCGCACCAGATCGAGGGGATACACGTCGTCACGGTCGAGGGTCGTCGCGACGGGAGCCACGTGTTCCCGAGCGAATTGCTTCGCCCGCGCGATGGTGTCGTCGCTCGCCAGGTTTCTCCACAGATCCATCAGGTCCTCCCGGGCCGTTCCGCGCTGCCCTGTGGCTGCGCGTCTGAAATATAAGTAAATGCTCGTTAGGTTCGCGTGTCAAGATCACACCGCCGAGACACGGCGATGAGAACCAAGTGTGCCGACAGTCGACCTTGGGTCCTCACGACGCCACACGACCATTCGCAACCGCGTCCGCACCGGCTACAGGATCGGATCCAAACAGGCGTTTTTGCAGTACGGATGGGCTTGACGAACACCTAACGCGGGTTTACTTTCAAACTATTCACAACTGAGATGAGGTACACATGGCCACCACCAAGGTGACTCACGACACGAATGTTTCGTACACTCGGGTAGATCGACGACGCATCATGGCGGCAGCGTCACTGGGGTGGGGGTTGGAGTTCTTCGATCTCCAGCTGGTGTCACTGTTAGCCACACCGATCATGGATTCGTTCGGGATCACGCGGGGTCAGATCGGCGCGATCTTCACCGCGCAGCTGATCGCCACCGCCCTCGGCGGGATCGTCTTCGGCCGCCTCGCCGACATCTACGGACGCAAACGAGTCCTGTCCTGGACAATTTGGGTGTTCGGCCTGTCCACGGTGTTGTCGGCCTTTGCGCCAACCTTCTGGGTTTTTCTTCTCTTACGAGTCGTCACCGGCTTCGGAACCGGCGGCGAATGGGCGGTCGGCTTCTCCCTTCTCAACGAAGCCTGGACGCCGAAACGCCGGGGATTGGCGGGCGGTGCCGTGCAATCGTCCCTCTGGTTCGGCTATGCGGCAGCCATTTTGGTGACGTCCATCTTTGCCGGTGAGAACTGGCGCTGGGCGTTCGTGATGGGGGGCCTACCCGTTCTCGCCGCCATCTGGGTTCGGCGGCGCTGCCCCGAATCCAAGCAGTGGCTCGCGATGCGTGCCGGCGTCGAGAGCGGAGCTATCCCGGAGCAGGGAAACGGACTGACGATGCTGGCCCGCCCACAATGGTTGCGCATCGTTGTTCTCGCAACCCTGGTCGTGATGGGCGGCCAGTACTCGTACTACGTGTATTCGTCGTGGATGCCGACCTACCTCAAAGAGGAGCTCGGCGTATCCGCAACCGACGCGAACACCATCCTGTACGTCAGTGCAGGAATCGCCCTGGTGTCCTACCTCGCCAGCGGTGGCCTCAGCGACAAGATCGGACGGCGATCGAGCCTGGTCTCGTTCGCAATCATTCAGCTCATCGGGTTCGGGTTGTTCACTTACTTCAACGCGAACGACAGCAGTGTGTCGCTGACCGTCTTCTCCTACTTCGTCATCTCGTTCGGGCTCGGGTACTTCGGCATCTTCGGCGCCTGGCTCGGCGAACTGTTCCCGACGGCCATCCGGGCATCGGGTGCCTCGTTCTCGTACTCCGTCGGTCGTGGCATCGCATCGACAGGCCCGCTCATCGTCGGAATTCTTGCCGCCAATTACGGTCTTGCCGGCGGTATCTCGACCGGAGCCATCGCCATCGTCGTCATGATCGTCTTCTCCTTCTTCCTCAAGGACCAGAAGGGCCGTGAAATAACCGCTGTCCACTGATGACCATCAGCCCGCCCGATCGAACAACGACATCACGGGAGCACGAAATGACGAACGACAACAACACAACCGGTCCACTGGCCGGCATCCGCGTAATCGACCTGAGCCGGTTGGTCCCCGGCCCGTACGCCTCGATGCTCCTGGCTGATCTCGGGGCCGACGTCGTCACGGTCCTGGGAGGCCGGGCGGGCGTTCCCAACCCGTCGCTGCGACGCGGAAAGCGGGAAGTGGTGCTGGACCTCAAGAGCGACTCAGGCCGAGCGGCGCTCCACGAACTGGTTCGGACGGCCGACGTGCTGCTGGAAGGGTTTCGCCCCGGCGTGGCCGACCGAATGGGCGCGGGATACGAGGAACTGGCGGCGATCAATTCCGGCTTGATCTACTGCTCGGTGACCGGATACGGCTCCACCGGCCCGCTGGCGCATGCTGCGGGGCACGACATCAACTACCTGGCATTATCCGGTGTGTTGGGCGCAACGGGTACGTCCACCGGCGCACCACGACCGCCGTTCAACACTTTGGCCGACCTTGCCGGGGGCGGGCTCGTCGCCGCGTTCGGCATTGCGGCTGCGTTGGTGGAACGATCCACATCTGGTGTGGGACAGATGGTCGACGTCGGGATGGTGGAAGGCGTCAACTCCCTCGCCGTGATGGTGCACCGCGACTACGGCATGCGGCACGTGCCGAGGGGCGGTGACGGCCTGATGGACGGGGGCGCTCCCTATTACCGCTGCTACGAGACCAAGGACGGCAAGTTCGTGGCCGTCGGAGCCATCGAGGACCGCTTTTTCCAAAACCTCTGGTCAGGTCTGGAGCTGGAAGGACCCGCCCCCGAGCACATGGATCCGATCCACTGGCCTCCGCTCACGGAGATGTTCACCGACGTGTTCGCGACCCGCACACGCGACGAGTGGGCATCGATCTTCGACACTGTCGACGCGTGCGTGACACCAGTTCTCGACCCCGAGGAAGCACGTGCCCATCCGCAGAACGTCTTTCGCGAAGCGTTCGACGAGGTGGGGTCGCCGGCTCCGATCCCGCGGTTCTCGCGCACGCCCTCGGGCGCATCGTCCGCACGGCCCGATCACAGTGACACCGCGACGGTCCTCCGGGACTGCGGCGTCGACGACGCCGTCGTCGAACGTGCCGTCTCCGCAGGGGCCGGTGCACTTTCCGACGGCCTCGCCGAGTGGCCCCCCTACTGATAGTCGAGGACTTCCGATGTCGACAACCCCACACCCCGCTCACGCGAGCGACGCGTACTCCCCTACCCAGATCGCCGGCTTCAAGCAGCAAGGACTGTGGCAGGACCGTTTGCTGACCGACTACCTCGCCACTCACGCCCGAGAGCGGGGGTCGTCGACCGCAGTGGTCGCCGGTTCGGACAGAATGACATTTTTCGAGCTCGCGGACTCGGTGGACCGCATCGCTGCGGGTCTGGTTCGGCTCGGGCTCGCGTCGGGTGACTTCGTTGCTGTGCAGCTGCCCAACATTGCCGAATTCGTTCAGGTCTACCTCGCGATCCAGCGTGCCGGACTTCGCGCGGTGACCCTGATGCCGATCTATCGCGAGCAAGACGTGCGGTTCATGCTGGGGCGATGCCAGGCAAAGGCATTCGTCACCATGAGCGCCTATCGAGGCTTCGACCACGTGGGCATGGCACGATCGGTCCGATCAGCACTTCCGTCCCTCGAGTACATCATCGAGGTCGGGACCACGACGGGCACGGACACCATTGCGTTCAACGACCTCAAGACAGCCGATCCGCTGAACGAAGTCGACTACGACCGCGTGCGCCCGGACCCGGACGGACTGTCCAAGGTCAGCTTCACGTCGGGAACCACAGGTAAACCGAAGGGCGTGGTCCACACGCACAACACGGACCTGGTGATACCGCGACTCCTGGTCGACGCAACGCACATGAGCGCGGACACCCCGCTGTGGATGCCGAGTCCGGTATCGCACGTGACCGGACTGGTCCTCGGCCTCTACCCCGCTTTGGTGGCGGGTGCCCCGTTCGTCTTGCAGGATCGGTGGGACCCCGCCGCCGCCCTCGAACTCATTGCCCGAGAACGCGCTGTTCTCACGGTGTCCGCCACACCGTTCATCGCTGCGATGCTCGACGTGCCCGATCGCGACAAGTACGACCTCACGTCGTTCGAGTACTTCCTCAGCGGCGGCGCCCGGGTGTCTCCCGGCATCGTCGAGAGGGCGCGGGACGAACTTGGCATCACTGTGCTTCGTGTGTTCGGCGGTGCGGAGGCCCCGCTTCACGCGATGAACCCCACCGATGCGGACTGGTCGATCCTCACGAGTCGGGACGGGAAGACTTTCTCGCCGTTAAGAAGTCGCATAGTCGATCCCGCGGACCGATCACACGAGTTGCCGCGCGGCGACCTGGGCGAATACTCGACATGGGGCGCCCACGTGTTCCTGGGATACCTGGGCGATCCGGAGCGAACGCGCGAGTCTCGCGACGAGGACGGATGGTTCTACAGCAACGACCTGTGCACCATCGACGACGACGGATTCGTGCTCTACGTCGACCGAACCAAGGACATCATCAATCGCGGCGGTATCAAGATCAGCGCGGCGGAGGTCGAGACCGAACTGCTCACACACCCAGCGGTCAGCGACGCCGCGGTGATCGCCGTGCCCGACGACACCCTCGGTGAGCGCGCGTACGCGTTCGTCGTGACCAGGAACGGCGACGACCTCACACTCGACGACCTCCGTCTGCACCTTGAGATGCGCGGCGTGACCACGCAGAAGTGGCCCGAGTTTCTCCAGATCGTCGGGAATCTCCCGATGACATCCACAGGAAAGGTCCTCAAAACGACCTTACGGGAGACCGTGGCCGCGGCGATCCCGTGAGCGCCGGAACGTCCGTGCTGCAATAGTGCACACTCGGGGCGGCGCGATTGCGATGTCGGTGTACGGAGACTGACCGGGGAGGAAGGGGACCGCACGTGGGTGCTGGTGCGAAGGCGGCCTCGGTTCGTCCCAAAGACCGTCGCGCTGCCGTCCTGTCGGGGGCACTCGATCTGTTCGCCGAGCGGGGATTCGACCAGGTGACCATCACCGATATCGGCGAGTCCGCCGGTGTCTCGGCCGGCGCTGTCTACCGGCACATTTCGAGCAAGCAGGAGCTTCTCGACTACCCGATCCGGGAGATCGTGATAGCCGGCTTCACGACGTCCCTGCTCGCAGTCGAGCGCGGAAGGTCGCCCGATCTCACCGTCGCCGAGCTGATCTCGAGCATGGTCACGGTCGCGGTGGACCACCCCAAGGAAGTGCTGCTGTGGCATCGGGAGGCACGACGGGTCAATCGCGACCTGCGAAACGACCTGATCGGACTCCGGTCGCGGACCGTGCAGTATTGGGTGGACGTGGTGGTGGCGTGTGAACCCGGCCTGACGGCTGACGCGGCTGAATTCCGTGTTCGCGCGTCGTGGGGGTTGCTCAACTGCACGCCGCTGGTGCACGGAACTGTGTTGCGCGTGCGCCTGGTCGACACCCTCGTAAGCGTTGTACGGGCAGTGACCCTCGGCCCCGGTCTCGTGAAGACGATGCCGAGATCACCCGTGCCGTTCGAACCCGTTCCGGAGCTCGAATCTAGGCGCGAACAACTCTTGCAGCACGGAGCTCGACTCTTCCGCGAACGCGGCTATTCCCAAGTGGGAGTGGATGAGTTGGGCGAAGCTCTGGGAATCCGGGGCCCGTCTTTCTATCTGTGGTTCCCGAAGAAGTCGGACCTGTTGTTCGAGATTCTCGAGCGTGTGGCCGACAAGTTCGACTCCGTGCACGCCCCCACCGACGGTGTCGGAAAGGAGCGGCTCCAGACCCTCATGACGCGGTACGTCGCACTCGCGATGCAGAACCGGGACGACATTGCGGTACATGCGGTGGAGCGACAGCACCTCCCCCCCGATCAGCGCAAGATCATAGAACATCGTCGACAACAAAGAATTTCGGAGTGGGTGTCCGAGTTGCGCGGGGTACGCCCGAACGTCCCGGACGCGATCGCCAAGATTCTCGTCCTTGCGACACTCGAGATGGTGATGGCCGTGGCGCGGTCGAAGCGGTACGGAGCGACACCGGACATCGAAGAAGCCTTGACCGGCATCGCCCTCGCCGCCCTGATGAGCGACGTTTAACCTCGATGTTTCGTCGGGCTGGCGTGGTGGCCTGAGCGTTTCGAGATCGGGACTTCTGGTCGTGATCTCACCGAACGCGCACTTCGAATCGGCCGATGTCGATCGGTGAGCGCTCGGATCCACGGTCCGATTCAGTGGTCTCTCAGGTTGTGGGTGGAGGTGGATCTGGTTAGGCGGACGCCGGGAGCGCCGCCAACCGGGTCAGGCGGGTGGCGATCGGGATTCGAATCAAGACAGGCTCCGCTCGTCCGAAGACGCAGGCTAACAACTTAGATGGTCCAATTCGAGCTGTTTCGTCCGATCGGTTCCGTGGGGCAGAGGCCGGTCGACGGCGTCGGTCGAACACACCGCGGAGGCTAAGCGCGCTGACAGTGCTTCGACAGCGACGGTGCGTTAACAGTAGATAAGTTGTGCGCACGGTGGCTGTGGATCCGACGGAAGCAGGTAGGTGCGATGAGCGAGGGGATGCGCAGCCGGCTACTTACTTCCGTGATGTTGCTCGTTGCACTGGTCGTTGCCCTGCTCATGGCCCTGTATCCCTTTTACGGGACAGTGACCTGGTTCATCGATCCACCGCCCAAGCTCTACATCGCGGGCACTGGGTACGCGTTGGTATCGTCCTCGCCAGCCGCCACGAGCCTGCCGCCGACCGTGGCGTGGATCGCTGACCACCACATGTGGCCACTCTGGTACGACATCTTCACCCCACGAGATGGCGCTGGGCCATCAGTTTTTCTGCGCTGGAGGGACGGCCTGTACTACGCGTATACGACGCGCGGATGACCGCTGTGGCAACCGTCGAGACTGCCTCTGACCTGGTTGTTTTAGACTCCGCAACGAGTCGGTGTCAGTTTCCCCGCAAGCTGATGATCCACTGCGTTCGACTCATTGATAGATCTCGTTCACCGTCCCGCTTCTGAGGGA
This sequence comes from Rhodococcus sp. NBC_00294, assembly GCF_036163995.1. Classification (NCBI taxonomy): domain Bacteria; kingdom Bacillati; phylum Actinomycetota; class Actinomycetes; order Mycobacteriales; family Nocardiaceae; genus Rhodococcus; species Rhodococcus sp. NBC_00294. The sequence continues at coordinate 3,638,090 of NZ_CP108043.1, read as the reverse complement.
ACAGCAGGCGCACGAGCGCGGGCACCTCGAAGTCGTGAGGCATAGGACCGGCGCCCCGCGTACGCAGAGACGTCACCGCAACACCTTGGGCTTCGGGTGAAGCTTGTGCTGACGGTGGATCGTCAGGCGCCGTCAGGTCGGCGACCAGTGGGAGATGGACCGTCCGCTGGTCCCAGTGGGATGCGGCGATCGACCGAACCACCCACCGGGGTATCTCGGTGCACAATCAGGCTTCGCCGGGTCCGACAATTCTCAGTCCCTCCTGTGGCACCTCGATGATCAGGAACTCGTCCTGGACATCGGTCACGATGGCTACGTAGAAGACCGGCTGACGGTCGATCTGGACGTGGCTGCCGATCTGTACGCCGACGAGGCGAGGGATCCGGTTCATCAGCGGCATTCCCCCGGTGATGTCGGCATCGGGGTGCAGCCGTGCAGCTTCTGCGAGGACGGCCCGTTGTACGAGATCGCGGTCGACCAGGTCGTCCTCGTCGGTGAGGATCGGTGATCTCGGCTCGGTGCACACGAACGGCACTTCGTATCTCTGGGTCTGCTGTACGCCTTCCTGCGGCGGCGGGGGAGCGTAGGGAGCGAGCGTGACGCGGTACGCGGCGATCGGGCGCTGAGAGTCGTGATGCACGAGAAATGTCCAGTGCCCGTCGTGTGTCCAGACGGACCCGCGCAGTGCGGTGCCGCCTTCGGCTGTCGCGGCCACGAACTCTTCGTACCCCGAGGGTGCGCCCGGTGGCGACACCTCGCTGTCTCGGAACTGGGCGTGCATCTCGCTCAGGTCGATGTCGAACAGCTGGACGGGGTAGCGGTATTTCCACCCGGAAATCTCGGCGTGGAAGTCACGGAGTGGGTCCGTGGTGAGGTCGTCGGCGATCCACTGCGCGACGTCACGTGTGGTCACCTGTTCGACGGGCTGGGGAGGCTGGGGAAACCCGCGGAACACGCCGTCCTCGTCGACGCTGTCGGCGAAGGACTCGAAGTCCATGTTGGAGATCGACAGATTGTTCTCCACGCCCCACATCTCCGTGGGAATGACGCGAAACGTTCTGCCGCGCGGACTTTCGGGTCGATCGGGACCGGTGTGTGCGACCACTATGGGCATCTCGGAGTCCCCCAGGGTGACCGAATCGGCAAGGAAGGCGTACTGAACAGGTTCATCCCCGATGATGTCGATCAGTCCGTCGACGGTCAGACCGTCGTACTGTCGGTTGTCGATGCAGGTGAGGTACGCCGCGAACTCCCCTTCGCCGCCGCTCGGTACAGGCGCCATCGCCGCTACCGCGACGTCGCGCCATCGTGCGTCGTCGGTGAAATCCGTTCGGATGAGGAGAGACTCGCCGCCGAGACGGTCGGTGATCACGCGCCCGGTCCCGAGACTTTCGGACACCTCCGCCTCGCGTCGGTCGGACTCCTCGTCGGCGAGCTCGGCCAGGATGTCTGCTGAATCGCGATCGGGTGGAGCGACCGGAACGATGGACTCGATGATGCGAGCGCAGTCGGTTTCCGAGAAGTCGTTGTAGCTGCGGATCTCGTACGTCCAGTCGCCGATGGTCCGCCGGTAGCGTTCCGGCGTGTTGTCGTTCGGCCACGCCAGAGCCGGCTCACCGATCGATGTCACCCACCGCCGCAGCGTGAATTGGGGGGCGTGACCGCTGATGTCCAGGCTCAGCTCGCCTGTACGGGCATCGCCGGACTGTGGATGCACATTCGACGTCAACGGAAGCCACGTTGGGACTGCCTGCGGGATCAAGGCCAGCGCACGTTGGCGTTCGTCGTATTCGCGCTGCGCCCGCGATACGGCTTCCTCGAACGGTCGTGACGGTCCGGACCACGTGAACAGCTCTCGATCAAAAGCATCGTCAAGGTGAGGGTCGGTCAGTTCCATCCACTCGTCGCCGCGCTGCCATCGAATGGCGACGCCGAGTTCCGCATCGAAGACGTACGTCACGGTCAGGTTCATCTGGCTGTCCTGACCGCTCACTTCCCAACCGTCGCGGCCCCGCACTCGGGCTGCCCGCGGTGTGCTCGGCTCGCCGAACAGCTGGTCGTGATAGCCGGGCGTGGGGTTCGGAGGGAAGAGGTCGTACGCGCGAAGTAGCAGCGACGGCGAGCCGAGACCCATGACGACGTACACGGTTCCGGGGTGCTTGACGGTATGAACCATCACCGCGTCTTGATCGCGTGACCACCGATCGGTCGCATTTTCCACGTACGTGGGCTCGCCGAGTTCATTCTCGTAACGCCAGCTGGACTCAGGTGCATGGCGCACGAGTTGCGACGATCCGTCCGGTCGGTGGACGACTCCTCGAACGGACCGGCCCATCGTCCCGTAGTTGGAACCTCGCAACTGCTCCCATGTCGGCGCCATTCCTGGAACGTACCCGACGGTTCGATCATGAATGGTGATGTGAAGCAGGTGAGTGCGCTCGGGTCGAACCGGTCAGTCGATGGGATCGCACCACGTGGCCGACGAGCCGAATACACTCCCACTCGTGCACCGCATCTTCACCACCCCCGTCTCGTCCGTCTACCCGCACTACGTCACCAAGGTGGAGCGCAAGGGTCGGACGAAGGACGAGCTCGACGAGGTCGTCCGCTGGCTCACGGGCTTCGACGACGCCGAGTTGGCGCAGCACCTCTCGGCGGACACGACGTTCCTCGATTTCTTCGAGGCCGCGCAGCTGAACCCGAACGCGCCGCTCATCACGGGGTCGGTGTGTGGGGTGCGGGTGGAGTCGGTGGAGGACCCGCTGATGCAGAACATCCGTCGCCTCGACAAGCTCGTCGACGAGCTCGCCAAGGGGCGACCGATGGCGAAGATCCTCCGCGCCTGATCCGCGCGCCGACCGTCAGGTGGTCGGACGCAACCGGGTCTCGAACTCGCGCTCCAGGGCGCGCCACGACTCCGCCTCCGCGTCGAACGGGGCGCTCGGGGCCATGCGTCCGTCCACCGGCTCGAGGATGTAGGAGATGAGCCAGCCGAGGGGAGTGGCCGACGCCAGTGCCTCCTCGACGGACGCGTCCTTGGCGTAGTCGGCTGCGTCGGTGAACAGTTCGACGGCGAGATCGAGCTGATCGGCGTCGACGGATTCCGGTCCGCGGGCCAGGTCGTCGGCGAGCCCGGGCAGCACGTACACGTTCTCGTCGGTCACCTGCACGTCGAGCGAACCGTCAACGGCCGCGGTGCGCACGTCGTCGTACGTGCTGACCGTCGTGAGGTCGTGGTCGTGATCGTCGGCCAGGTAGCGGGCGAGCGCGCGCTCGCTGCCGAACACGAAGATCGCGCCCGAACGTCCCAGGAACAGCGGCTCGTCGTCGAGGTAGCAGCGCAGTGTGTAGTAGGTGTCCTCGGAGGTGATGATCCGCACCGGATCGATACCCACCGAGCCCCAGAAGGTCTCGTCCTCCTCGTCCTCGTCCTCGTCCTCGGTGTCGACAGGGACCACGACTACGTCGGAGTCGTCCGAGGAGGTGTCGTCGTCCGTGTCGATGTCCTCGTCGTCCAGATCCTCTGCGTCCACGATGTTCTCGGCTGCGGCCGTGATCTCCGCATCGGCCACGGCGGTCGCCTCGGCATCGACGTCGGGAGTGGTCAGGACGGTGTCGATGGCGTCGAGGACGGCGTCCCACCCCTTCGCCACGACGGCACCGATACGGTTCCAGAGCTGCGAGCCCTCACGCCCGACGAAGGCGTCGGCGCCGCGGGACAGCACTCCGAGAAGCGCATTGGCAGAGAAGAAGCGAGTGACGGCATCCAGTTCGCAGACCTCGCCGAGGGTGCGTGCCATCTCGAGGGAGCGGGCCAGCTCGATGATGGAGTCCTCGTCCGGATCCCCCGCGGCGAGCTCCGGAACGCCCACGAGGTCGTAGACGTGGTCGTCGTCCGGCTCGATGTGCGCTGCGGAGAGCGCGACGACGGTGCGCCACTGCGGATGGTCGACGAGGTCGTTGTCGGTGTCGGTGCGGATGAACGCCGCCATCTCGGCCACCGACGGGAACGCGTAGAGATCGTCCTCGCGACCGAGGAAGGCCTCCCACTCCTCGCCGTCCTCACGCCACTCGGGCGCCCACAGGGTGACGAGGTCGCCGGCAGTCACACCGAGTTCGATCGGGACGATGTCTCCAGCCATGGCCGCGAGCCTATCCCAGCCGCCGGGCGTCCTCACTGGACGCCGTGTCGAGCCCCAGACGCAGGGCGGCGTGGATGTCGGCACGCTCGAGAACGACGGCCAGAACGGCTGTGTTCACCGCGTGGACGATCGCCGCCTCGACCCGATGACAGCGCATCTCTCGGACGTCGTCCTCGACGGTGAGGCCGACCAGACGTCCGTGCGCGTCCACCTCGGCCCGGACGAGCGCGTCGTCCCTGTCGTTGCGACCGCGCACGCGGGCCAGGTCGTCGAGAGTCCGGTGCAGCAGGGCGGACACGCGTCGTGCCGAACCGGACGAGTCGATCTCGACGAGCTCGTCGTCGGCAGGGCCCGCCGTGGGCACCGGCGCCACCGGATGCGCGAGCCCGTGCAGCATCCGCACCGCGGCAGCCACCGCGGAACCCCCGAAAGCGAGCTCCTTGCGTTCGAGCTCCAGGTCCACGATCTCGCCGGACGGCAGCACCAGGATGCGTCCGGCGCGCGAGGTGGCGTGTCCGCCGGTCATGCGGTCGGCCGGTAGAAGCCGTGGAAGCTCATGCCGACGTTCGACGTCCGGACGGCACTGACGCTGACCGGGTCGCCCGCCTCCACCATCTGACCGTTCCCCACCACCATCGCGACGTGACCGTCCCACACGGCGAGGTCGCCCGGCATCAGGTCCTCGGCGCTCACCGGGCTGCCCACAGCCTGGTCGGCAGCCAGCCGCGGCAGGTCCACTCCGGCGGTGCCGTACGCGCTCTGCGTGAGCCCGCTGCAGTCCAGGCCCTGGCCGGGGGTGGTGCCGCCCCACACGTACGGCGTGCCCTGCTGGGCCAGCGCGAAGCGAACGGCACCGGCCGCGCGCTCGTTGGGCGCCATGGCGGTGCTGCCGTCGGGAAGCGTCACGAGCGTGCCGGTCCCGTCGGTACCGGGCGACGCCGGATCGACCAGCTGCTCCGGAGTCGTCGGCGTGAACAGCCCGCGGAGAGCCGCGTCCGGCGACGCGGGCAGGGACGGGAGTGCGGGAACCTCCGGCACGACGAGTGCACCGACGCGGGCGGCCAGGGCATCGAGTTCTGCTCGCACCCGAGCGTGGACGGCGAGAGCACTGTCGAGGTGGTGCGTCGCGTGGGCGATGAGTGCGCTCTGTCCCGGGGGAGTGAAGGCCGCGGGCGCGAGTGCCGCTGCGCCCGTGAGGAAAGCGGCCATGATGGTCTGCAGCTCGGCGACCCCACGCGCGACGCTCGCCTGCGCCTCCGCAGCGAGTGACTGCAGCGCGCCGGCGTGCTCGATCATCGACCCGGCAGCGGCGGCGCCGCGCACGGTGAGGTCGAGAGCGGCTTCGGACGCGGGTCCGGACCACGCGTCCGTGAGAGCGGTGACTCCCTCGGTCACCTGTCGCGAGGCGTCGGACAGTGACGCGATGCCCGAGTCGAGGGAATCGGTGTCGGGGGACGGACAGCCGGTGCCGAGAGAGCGGATCAGAGTCTCGAGGGGCGCGGCCAGCAGATCGATCATCGCGGTGCACCGGTGCCGGCGAGCGCGTCGGACAGCGCGGTGTCGCCGTCGCCGTAGGACCGCGCCGCGGACTGGACGGACGCCCCGAGGTGCTCGAACAGGTCGGACAAGGCACCGAGGCCGTCGGCGTAGCGCGCCGCGGCACCGGCGAACGCGGCTCCGAAGTCGGCTCCGACGAGGCCGAGCGTCGCCGCGGAGCCCGTTGCACCCCGTGCCACCGTGGACGCGTCCCGCACGAGGAGTGCGGCATCGGTCAGACGACCGGCACCGTCGTGCAGACCGTCCACTCGGACGTCGAATGTCGTACCGCTCTCGGCCACTGCAGTCCACCGTTCACTCGCGTGCTCGCACCGTCTCGAAGTCAGACGGTGCGGAGCGGCTCGCGGTTCCCCGATCACGCGGATCCGTTCGACCGGGAGTGGGCGCCGATCGCCGACTAGGGTGATCCCGGTGAACACCACGCCCGACATGGACACCCGCGTACTCGACCACCCCCTCGCGTCCGCGCTGCTGACCCAGATGCGCGACCAGTCGACGGACAACCCCGCGTTCCGATCCGCACTGCGCCAGCTGACGCAGATGCTGGTCTACGAGGCGCTGCGCGACGCGCCCGTGGTCGAGTTCGACGTCACGACGCCGGTCGCGGTGACCACCGGGACGCGCCTGAAGTCGCCGCCGCTGCTGGTGCCGGTGTTGCGCGCGGGCCTGGGCATGGTGGAGAAGGCCAGTTCGCTGATCCCGCAGTCGCGGATGGGCTTCGTCGGCATCGCGCGCGACGAGAAGACACATCAGCCGGTGCCGTACATGGAATCGCTACCCGACGACCTGGCCGGTTACCCGGTGTACGTCCTCGACCCGATGCTCGCCACGGGCGGGTCGATGGTCCACACCATCGAGCTGCTGGTGCAGCGCGGCGCGGACGACGTCACGTGCATCTGCGTCGTGGCGGCCCCCGAGGGAGTGCAGGCACTCGCGTCGTCGGGACTGCCCGTGCGCCTCGTCGCCGCGAGCATCGACGAGGGGCTGAACGAGAACGCATACATCGTGCCGGGCCTCGGTGACGCCGGGGACCGCCAGTTCGGTCCTCGCTAGAGCGAGCGGGCGAAGTCGGCCAGGGACTCGAGCGTGTCGGCCGCGCGAGTCCTGGCCGGAGCCAGATCCTCCGCCGTCGCCACCGGCTCGACCACTTCGAGGTAGGCCTTCAGCTTCGGTTCGGTTCCCGACGGCCGAACGATGACGCGGAACCGTTCGCTGGTCAGTTCCACTGCATCGGTGCGGAGTTCGGCGTCGGGGGTGTTCAGGTCGCGTACGGTCACCGTCGCACCCGCCAACGTCGTCGGTGGGGCGGAACGCAGGCGCGTCATCATGTCGCCGATCTCCGAGAGGTCGGTGACGCGCCGCGACACCTGGGTGCCCACGCGCGCTCCGAACTCGCGGTCGAGATCGTCGAGGACGTCGAGAATCGTGCGTCCCTCCTCGGCCAGGTCGGCCGCGATGTGTGCGAGCAGCACGGCAGCCGAGATGCCGTCCTTGTCTCGCACCGCGTCCGGGTCGACGCAGTGTCCGATCGCCTCCTCGTAGGCGTACACCAGGCCGTCGCCGGCGCGCACGAGCCACTTGAAGCCGGTGAGCGTGCGCCGGTAGCGGGCGCCGCGGGCCGGCGCGAGCGCTGAGAGCAGGCTCGACGACACGATGGTGCTGGCCACGAGTGATCCCGGCGGCGCCGACCGCAGGATGTGGTCCGCGATCACCGCTCCCGTCTCGTCGCCGGTGAGCATGCGGACACCGTTCGGCCCGCGCACGCCGATCGCGCACCGGTCCGCGTCCGGGTCCAGAGCGATGGCCAGTGCCGCGTCGACCTCGGCGGCGAGCGCCAGCACCTGGTCCGCCGCGCCCGGCTCCTCGGGGTTGGGAAAGGTGACGGTGGGAAAGTCCGGGTCGGCGTCGAACTGCGACGTCACGATGTGGACGTCGGTGACACCGCTGCGGCGCAACGCCTCCACGGCCACGGGCCCGCCGACCCCGTGCATCGGAGTGAGTGCCACACGGAGGGTGGAGTGCGACGGCCGCTCGGGAACGCGCTGTGCCACCCGGTCGAGGTACTGCTCGATCACGGGGTCCGCGGTGGGCGTGACGGCGGTGCGTGCGATCGAGGACGCACCCGGCGCCTGCCGGATGAACTCCTCGATCTCCCGGTCGGCGGGCGACACCAACTGGGCGCCGCCGTCGAGGTAGACCTTGTAGCCGTTGTCTGCCGCGGGATTGTGCGAAGCGGTGATCTGAATGCCGGCGACGGCGCCGCGTGACCTCGTGGCGAATGCGAGCACCGGGGTCGGCGCCGGGTCCGGGAGCAGGGTGACGCGGAAGCCCGCCGCGGCCAGGACCTCGGCCGCGGCGACGGCGAACTCCGCGGAGCCGTGCCGGGCGTCCCGGCCCACCACCACCTCGGAGCCGGCCGCGTGATGACGCGAGAGATACTGCGCCACACCGTGTGTGGCCCTCGTGACGACGGCGACATTCATGCCACCGGGCCCGGCCTGCACGGGTCCGCGCAGACCCGCGGTGCCGAACGTGAGCGCACCGGCGAACCGCGAGGCCAGATCACTCGCGTCGAGATCGCGCAGTTCCGCCTGCGTCGCGGGGTCCGGATCGTCCTCGATCCACTGCCGGACGACGGCGTCGAGTTCTGTCACAGTTGCGGGACCAGCCGTCGCAGCAGAGTTCCCATCCGCTCGGCCGAGGCGGCGCCGGCGGCGATCACCTCGTCGCCGTCCAGATGCTCTCCGGTCATCCCGGCCGCGAGGTTGGTCACCAGCGAGATACCGAGGACACGGGCACCCGCACCTCGAGCCGCGATGGTCTCGTGCACCGTGGACATGCCGACGAGGTCGGAGCCCAGCGTGCGGAGCATGCGGATCTCGGCGGGCGTCTCGTAGTGCGGGCCGGGCAGTCCGGCGTAGACCCCGTCGGTCAGGCTCGGGTCGATTCCTCGGGCCACCTCGCGCAGGTCCGCCGAGTACGCGTCGACCAGATCGACGAACTGGGCGCCGATCAGCGGTGACCGCGCCGTCAGGTTGAGGTGGTCTGAGATCAGCACGGGATCACCGACGGCCATGCCCTCACGGATGCCGCCCGCCGCGTTGGTCAGGACGATGGTGCGAGCGCCGGCGGCGGCCGCCGTGCGGACGGGATGGACCACGCGGCCGAGATGATGTCCCTCGTACGCGTGGGTGCGCCCGAGCAGGATCAGGACCTGTGTGCCCTCGACGTCCACGGACCACATGGCGTTGGAGTGGCCCAGCGCCTTGGGTGCGGCGAAGCCGGGCAGCGAGGACATGGGAACGATGTGCTGGGGTGTGCCGAACTGCTCCGCGGCCTTCTGCCACCCGGATCCGAGGACCACTGCCACGGGATGCTCGGCGATGCCGGTGATCCGGGCCAGGGCGGCGGCGGCCGCCTCCGCGGCTCCGGTGGGATCGGTCTCGGGATCGACGAGTGCGTTCTCCGAGTCGGCCGGTACGGGGGGAGTGTTCACACGTCCGACCCTATCGCCGCGGGCGGGTGTTCGCTGCGGCAGGCGAGACGGCGGAGTGTCAGGTGTGGGCTCGGTAGAGACGCCAGAACCACACCGACGCGGCCGAGGCGATCACGGCGCCCGATCCGAACGCGCCGACGAACAACAGCATCGCGGAGAGGGCCGCGAGCAGCACGATCACACCGAGCTGGAGGATCGCCGCGAGAGCCATGACTGCACGGTCCTCCGGAAATCGGTCCCGCGCAACCGAGCGTCGCCGGCGTCGATCGGGGTCTGGTTACCGACGAGTACCATCCGTCCATGCCTTCACTCGATCGCCACGGAGACGTCTTCGTCCTCAGCCTCGCCCACGCCGACGGCGTCAACCCGGAGAACCGCTTCCACCCGGAGTGGATCGAGCAGGTGCACACGCTCCTCGACGAGGCCGAGGCGTCGGAGGGTCCGGCCGCGTTGGTGACCGTCGGCGGCGGCAAGTTCTACTCGAACGGCCTGGACACCGACTACCTGTTCAGCCACGCGGACTCCATTCCGGAGTACCTCGACCTGGTGCACACCGTCTACACCCGGCTGCTGCGCTTCCCGATGGCCACGGTCGCCGCCGTACAGGGCCATGCCTTCGGCGCCGGCGCGATGCTCGCCCTGTGCCACGACACGTCCGTCATGCGCGCGGACCGGGGCTTCTTCTGCCTTCCCGAGGTGAACCTCGGCATGCCGTTCACCGAGGGCATGTCGACGCTGCTGGCCGAGCGCCTGCCGAGTCGGACCATGATCGACGCGATGACCACCGGCCGTCGCTACGGCGGCGCGGACGCTCTCGAGTTCGGCATCGTGCAGGCCGTCGCCGGCGAGGACGAGCTGCTGACCACCGCGGTGGCGCAGGCGGCCGAACGGGTGTCCACCCGCGGCGCCAACCTCACGTCCATCAAGGACAGCATCCACGTGCGCACCCTCGCCGCGCTGTCCGTCCCCACGGCGGAGAGCACCTTCTCACTGGGGCAGTGACACACTGAGTCCCGTGTCCTCGACCCTCGATTCCGTTCTCGACGCCGCGACCGGCGATCTCGTCGCCCTGTCGCACGCCGTACACGCGCGTCCGGAACTGGCCTTCGAGGAGCACTTCGCGTCGGCGGCGACGGCCGATCTGCTCGCAGGTGGCGGATTCGAGGTGCGGCGGGGCGTCGCGGGCCTGCCGACGGCATTCGACGCGACCTACGGTTCGGGCGAGCTGGTGGTCGCCGTGTGCGCCGAGTACGACGCACTGCCGGAGATCGGCCACGCCTGTGGACACAACATCATCGCGGCGTCGGCGGTCGGTGCGGGGCTGGCCCTCGCGTCGGTCGCCGACGAGCTGGGGCTGACCGTCCGGGTGCTCGGCACCCCGGCCGAGGAGTCCGGCGGCGGCAAGGTCCTCATGCTCGACGCCGGGGTGTTCGACGACGTCTCGCTGGCGATGATGGTGCACCCCGGTCCGCTCGACATCGCCGCCGCGCGCTCACTCGCGCTGTCGGACATCGCCGTTCGATACGCAGGGCGTGAAGCGCACGCCTCCGCGGCGCCCGAGTGGGGCATCAACGCGGGCGACGCCGTCACCGTCGCGCAGGTCGGTGTCGGCCTGCTGCGCCAGCATCTGCGTCCGGGTCAGCAGATCCACGGCATCGTCGGTCACGCCGGCACCGCCCCGAACATCGTCCCCGGATCGGCGGAGATGTTCTACTACCTGCGCGCGGACACTGCCGAGGCACTCGCCGATCTCGATCGCCGCGCGCGGGGATGTTTCGAGGCCGGTGCGGTGGCCACCGGGTGCACCCACGAGATCGTCACCGTGTCCCCGACCTACACCGAACTCACCCCCGATCCCTGGCTGGTGGCCGAATACCGTCGTGTCGCAGCCACTCTCGGTCGCGCCCTGGTTCCCGAGGAGTTCGAGACCTCGCGCCCGTTCGGCAGCACGGACATGGGCAACGTCACCGCGCGGATCCCGGGCATCCATCCGGTGATCGGTCTCGATTCCGGCGGCGCGGTCACTCACCAGCCGGGTTTCACCACGGCGTGCATCACCGAGTCGGCCGACCGCGCCGTCGCCGACGGGGCCCGCGCCCTCGCTCGGGTGGCCGTCGCGGCGGCCACCGACCCACAGCAACGCTCTCGACTCGTCGAGGGCACACACGAGAGGACGGTACGACGATGAATCCGGCCGACGCCTGGATCGCAGCACACGGGGCGGATCTCGTGACCTGGCGTCGACGGATCCACATGCATCCCGAGCTGGCCAGGCAGGAATTCGAGACGACCAAGTTCGTCGCCGAGACCCTCACCGCCGCGGGACTGTCCCCGGTGGTGCTTCCCAGTGGCAGCGGCGTCATCTGCGACATCGGCCCCGGCGGTCCGCGCGTCGCTCTCCGGGCCGACATGGACGCGCTGCCCCTGACGGAGTTCACCGGCGCCGAGTACTCGTCGACGGTCCCGGGCGTGTCCCATGCGTGCGGACACGACGCCCACACGACGGTTCTGCTGGCGACCGGGCTGGCGCTGGCCTCACTCGACTCGCTGCCGCACGGCGTCCGGCTGATCTTCCAGCCCGCCGAGGAAGTCATGCCCGGGGGCGCTCTCGACATGGTGGCCGCGGGCGCGCTGGAGAGCGTGTCGCAGATCTACGCGCTGCACTGCGATCCCCGTCTCGAGGTCGGACGCGTCGGCATCCGCGTGGGCGCGATCACCTCCGCGGCGGACACCGTGGAACTGCGGTTGGACTCGGCCGGCGGACACACGTCCCGTCCGCACCTGACGTCCGACCTGGTGTACGCGCTGGGCACGGTCATCACCGGTCTGCCGGGACTGCTGAGCCGCCGCGTCGACCCGCGCACCAGCACCGTCATGGTGTGGGGCGCAGTCGTCGCAGGTCAGGCCCCGAACGCCATCCCGCAGAAGGGGATGCTCACGGGCACGGTCCGGACGGGCGACCACGAGACGTGGGCACTGCTCGAGCCGCTGGTGCAGGAGATCGTCGCCGGCGTGCTCGCGCCCACCGGTGTGAAGTACGAGGTGCACTACCGCCGCGGCGTGCCGCCGGTGGTCAACGACGAACACGCCACCCGGCGCTTCGAGGCGGCCATCCGCTCGCTGGGCCCGGATGCACTGGCCGACACCGCACAGTCCGGCGGCGGCGAGGACTTCTCGTGGTACCTCGAGCACGTGCCGGGCGCGATGGCGCGTCTCGGCGTGTGGTCGGGCGTCGGACCCCAGCTCGACATCCATCAGCCGACGTTCGACCTGGACGAGCGTGCGCTGGCCGTCGGTGTCCGCACGATGACGGCACTGGCGCTGGGACTGGGAGACGACCCCGTCGCCTGAGAATCAGAGCTGCCCGAGGATCAGAGCGACGAGGTCCCGGGGCCGACGTTGCGGCTGTTGCGGGTGCGCAGGTCGCGTACGTAGTCGGCCGGGGCGCCGGCGATCTCCGCAGCCTCGGCCATGACGCCGAGATAGCGCGCCGAGGGCAGCCCACCCTCGTAGGCGTCGAGCACGTAGAGCCACGCCAGGACGGGTTCGTCGTCCGTCTCGACGCGGAGGCGGATCTTGCGGTGGATGCCGAGCTCGGAACCCTCCCACCGGTCGAGGCTCTCCTCGTCCTCCGGTGAGACGTCGTAGAGCACGACGAACACCTTCGAGTCGGGGTCCTCCACGACGGTCGCGAGCGCGCCCTCCCAGCCGATGTCGCCGCCGCCGAAGGTCAGACGCCACCCCGGCAACCACCCGGTTCCGGCCGCAGGGGAGTGGGGGCACCGCTCGAGCATCTGCTCGGGGTGCATGTTGGAGCCGTAAGCGGCATAGATCGGCACGGCGGTCAGCCTAAACCGTCGTACCCGATTCGCGCGGATCGAGGTGCCCACCGATATGGGCTCGGCCTGACGTGCAGCCGCGGCACCCCGTGGAATAGGTTTGATGCTGTGAGCAACCCTCACTCGCCAGGACTCTCCCGAAAACCCGCAACGGAGGACGAATGACCCGCATCGTGATCATCGGAGGCGGACCGGCCGGATACGAGGCCGCTCTGGTCGCCTCCCAGCACGGCGGGACGGTGACGCTCATCGACTCCGACGGAGTGGGCGGCGCCTGCGTCCTCTGGGACTGTGTTCCGTCCAAGACCTTCATCGCCTCGACCGGCATCCGCACCGACATGCGTCGCGCGTCCGACCTCGGTATCGAGCTCGACCCGACCTCGGCCACCATCGACCTGCCGCAGATCCACAACCGCGTGAAATCCCTTGCGCAGGCTCAATCCTCCGATATCCGCGCCCGTCTGCAGACGGTCGGCGTGGCCGTGCTGTCGGGAACGGCGAAGGTGGTGGACACGCAGCCCGGCCTGGCCGCCCACCAGGTGGAGGCCACCCTGGCGGACGGGTCGACCCAGGAGATCGACGCCGAGGTCGTGCTCATCGCGACCGGTGCGAGCCCGCGCATTCTGCCCGGTGCCGAGCCCGACGGTGAGCGCATTCTGACCTGGCGTCAGCTCTACGACCTCGACTCCCTGCCCACCCACCTCATCGTGGTCGGGTCCGGCGTGACCGGAGCCGAGTTCGTCTCCGCGTACACCGAGATGGGCGTCAAGGTCACCGTCGTGTCCAGTCGCGACCGCGTCCTTCCCGGTGAGGACGCCGACGCGGCACTCGTGCTCGAGGACGTCCTGTCCGAGCGTGGTGTCACGTTGATCAAGAACGCACGCGCGGACTCGGTGACCCGCACCGCCGACGGCATCGTCGTGACGATGTCCGACGGCAAGACCGTCGAGGGTTCGCATGCGCTGATGACGGTCGGCTCCGTCCCGAACACGCAGAACCTCGGCCTCGAGAGCGTCGGCATCGAGCTCGACCGCGGCGGTTACCTTCGCGTGGACCGGGTCTCGCGTACCCGCGTGCCCGGCATCTACGCGGCGGGCGACTGCACGGGCCTGCTGCCACTGGCCTCCGTCGCCGCCATGCAGGGCCGCATCGCGATGTACCACGCGCTGGGCGAGGGCGTCAGCCCCATCAAGCTCAAGACGGTCGCCTCCGCCGTGTTCACGCGACCGGAGATCGCCACGGTGGGTGTCGGCCAGTCCGCCATCGACAACGGGGACGTCCCCGCGCGCACGGTCATGCTGCCGCTGAACACGAACCCCCGCGCCAAGATGTCCGGCCTGCGTCGCGGCTTCGTCAAGATCTTCTGCCGTCCCGCGACGGGTGTGGTCATCGGCGGAGTGGTCGTCGCTCCCACCGCGTCCGAGCTGATTCTCCCCATCGCCATCGCTGTGCAGAACAACCTGACGGTGAACGATCTCGCCGCCACCTTCTCGGTCTACCCCTCTCTCACCGGGTCGATCACCGAGGCGGCGCGCCAGCTCATGCGCCACGACGATCTGGACTGACACCCCCGCTCGACCGTGTTCCCACACTGTGAGACAGTGGTTCCACTGTGTGAGTCACCGCGCTACGCTACGAGAACGGTGCCCCACCCGCGGCACCGTTCTCGTCACGACCGACTCCGAGCCCACCCCGGTGAGCGCGCCGCGACGCCTCGTGTCCCACGATGCTCGGAGAATCCATGTCGTCCTCTGTTCTGCCACCCCTGTCCGTCCGCGCCTCGGCGATCACCGGATCGGCGATTCGTGACCTGCTCACGCTGACCGCGCGGCCTGACATCCTGTCCCTCGCGGGCGGTCTGCCCTCGTCGGACGTCATGCCGCACAGCGTCATTCGCGAGGTCACGCATCGAATACTGAGCGGCGACACCGCGGCCCTGCAGTACGCGGAGACCACGGGGGTGCGGCGGCTCCGAGACGTCATCGCGGCGCGGGAGTCGGCGCTCGTCCGGGACGAGGTGCCGTCCACCTCGGTGGTGGTGACGCACGGCTCCCAGCAGGCGCTCAGCCTGCTCGCGTCCGTGCTGGTCGATCCCGGCGACGTCGTCGTGGTCGATCGACCGGTGTATCCCGGTGCGCTGCAAGCGTTCCAGGCCGTCGGTGCCCGCATCGAGTCGGTCCCGGTCGATGCGGACGGCACCGACACCGATGCCCTCGCGCGGCTGCTCGAGTCAGGAGTGCGCCCTCGCGCCGTGCACACCGTCAGCAACTTCCACAATCCTCGCGGGGGAGTGCTGTCGGTCGGGCGTCGCCGCGCCCTCGTCGACCTCGCGGAACGGTACGGCTTCTGGGTCGTCGACGACGATCCCTACGGCGACGTGTGGTTCGACGCACCCCCGCCGGGCCTCATCGCGTCCGATCGGGTGATCCGTCTGGGCTCGGCGTCCAAGATCCTCGCACCGTCGTTGCGCGTCGGGTGGCTCACTGCGGCCCGACCGGTGTGCGACGCCGTGGAGCGGATCAAGCAGAGCGCCGATCTGTGCGGGTCGTCGTTGACGCAGCTGGTCGCGGCGGACCTGATCGCCGACGAGCCATGGTTGCGACAGCATCTGGACGACGTGCGTGCGGTCTACTCGGCACGGGCGGAGGTGTTGGTCGGAGCACTGCGGAGCGAACTCGGTTCGGCGATCGAGGTCGATGCGGCCCGTGGCGGGATGTTCCTGTGGGTGCAGTTCACCGACGGCACGGACACGTCGGCGCTGCTGCCGGCAGCGCTGGACCGCGGCGTCGCGTACGTTCCCGGTCGCGCCTTCGATCCGGCCGGTGGCGACGAACTCGGTACCGCGTTGCGCGTCTGCTTCGCGACGTCGACCGACGACGAGCTGCGGGAGGCCGTGCGACGTCTCGCCACTGCGCACAGCGCGCGGTAGTCGCCTCCGATTCTCCGACTCCCGCCGAACCTGGCATCGTGTCGGCATGCGGTCCGTCGACGGCGTCCAGCCACCTGGTGTTCGGCACGAAAGCGTTCTCGCACGCGTCGACGCCGACCTCTACCAGGTGAAGCGGAGGAGAGCCGGCGTCGACGAGCAGGCGTGAGTGGGTCAGTCCTTCGGATCGAGCGCGGAGGGCTTGTGCACCGCGTCCTTGCCGGACTTGTCACTCTCCACTCGGTACTGCGGGTCGTCCTTCGACGCCTTGACCGTGCGCCCACCGGCTTCGGTCTCGGAGGTGATCTTCTCGACCACCTCGCCTTCGGTCGTGGTGCCGTGCGTCTTCCACTCGACCTTGTCGCCCTTGCTGAACTCGTCCTTCGACACGTGTCGGTTCCTTCCGTCTGCCGATTCCTCTTGTCCGGTGTGGGGCTCATACCCGAGAAGTGCTGTCGGCACACACGACCGTCCGGTGGTCGATGGTGCAACTTGCATGGTGCAAAGTACACAGTCGGCGTAGGGTCTCGAACCGATCGGTCTCCAGCCCATGTTCGTGGGACGGGGACTCGGCACGTCGAACGGGGAAGACGAGATGGCCGTGAGAATCGCTGCGACGGTACTGACGCTGGCCTTGGTGGCAGCGGGATGCAGCTCGGAGGAGGCGTCGCCGGAGCCACTCGCGGACAGCCCGCCGGCCGTCCCTGCCGCCCAGATCGACCGCGCGGACGTCGACGCGGCCGTCGGCGATCTCGACGGGTACGTCGAGGCGATGATGGCGCGGACCGGGACGCCGGGAGTCGCGGCTGCCGTCGTGTACCAGGACGAGGTGCTGTACTCGCGGGGTTTCGGAGTCCGGAAGGTCGGCACCGACGAGCCCGTCGACACCCACACCCGGTTCCAGCTCGCGTCGGTGTCCAAGCCGGTCGCGTCGAGCGTCATCGCTGCCTCGGTCGGAGACGGAGCGGTCGACTGGGCCGATCCCGTCCGACGGTACGAGCCGGAGTTCGCGGTGGCGGATCCGTATGTGAGCGAGCACGCGACGTTCGTCGATCTGCTCTCGCACCGATCGGGTCTGCCCGATCACGCCGGTGACGTGCTCGAGGACTTCGGCTACGACTACGACGACATCATGGGCCGCCTCGACCAGCTCCCGCTGGCGTCGTTCCGGGACAGCTACGCGTACACGAACTTCGGGTTCACCGCCGCCGGCAACGCCGCGGCCAAGGCGCAGGGC
This sequence comes from Rhodococcus sp. NBC_00294, assembly GCF_036163995.1. Classification (NCBI taxonomy): domain Bacteria; kingdom Bacillati; phylum Actinomycetota; class Actinomycetes; order Mycobacteriales; family Nocardiaceae; genus Rhodococcus; species Rhodococcus sp. NBC_00294. The sequence goes on along the minus strand of NZ_CP108043.1, from coordinate 3,620,893 downwards.
ACCGACTGGCCCGAGCTGTCTCGTCGTCGCATCTACGAGCCCCTCGGCATGGCCGACACCTCGTCACGATTCGAGGACTGGGCGAACTCGCCCAACCATGCGGTGAACCACGTGCTCGCCGAGGGTTCGACCACCGAGTGGGAAGCGAAGTACGTCCGCGAGCCCGACAACCAGTCACCTGCCGGCGGAGCAAGTTCGTCCGTCGACGACATGACGAAGTGGATCCGCATGGAACTCGGCGGGGGAGAGTTCGAGGGTCGTCGCATCGTCGACGCGGACGCATTGCAGTACACGCACACCTCGCACTCCCTGTCGGGCGCGTCCGGGACGGAGGGCGCGCGAGACTCGTTCTACGGGTTGGGATTCAACGTGGGCACGGACGACAAGGGGCGCGTCGAGCTGTCGCATTCCGGAGCGTTCGCCCTCGGGGCGAGCACCACCGTGTTCATGTTGCCGAGTGAACAGCTGGGCATCGTCGTCCTGTCCAACTCGGCACCGGTCGGGGGCTCGGAAACTGTTGCCGCGCAGTTCATGGACCAGGTGAGGAACGGTCGGCAGACCGTCGACTGGGCACCGTTGATCGCCGGGATCTTCGACGGGATCGCAGAGGAGGAGGCGTCGCCGATCGACTACGCGACACCGCCGGCCTCGGTGACCCCTGCTCGTCCCGCGACCGAGTACGTCGGAACGTTCGACAGCCCGTTCCACGGTCCGGCTCGGGTCTCGGCGGACGGTGATCGGCTCACGCTCACCGTCGGGAAAGACGGCCGGCTGACGTACCCCCTGACCCACTACGACGGTGACACCTACTGGTTCGAGACGTCCGGCGAGAACGCGGTCGGACCGACAGGAGTCACGTTCGAGATCGTGAACGGTGCTCCCGCCTCGTTCGCGGTCGAATACCTCGACAAGCAGGGACTCGGAAGGTTCACACGCTCATGACTGTTCGCACTGTCTCCCGTTCCGTCGGTATCGCGACGGCCTCTGCCTTGATCTTCGTCGCGGGTTGCTCGTCCGGCAGCGGTGAGGCGCCGGCACCGGTCACGTCGTCAGCGACCGAATCGGCTCTCCTGCCACTCGATCCCGCAGCTCTCGACGCGATGGTCGAGGACGTCGCCACGACGTCGCGGGAGATCGGCATGGTCGTGCTGATCACCACGCCGGACGGTGAGTACGTCAAGACCTGGGGTTCGGTGGCGGCCGATCGGTCGGAGGCCCCGACGCTCGACACCAAGGTGCGGATCGGGTCGAACACGAAGACGTGGACGGGCACGGTCATCCTGCAGATGGTCCAGGAGGGGTTGCTGTCCGTCGACGATCCGGTGAGCACGTTCCGACCCGATGTGCCGAACGGCGATGCCATCACGATCGGGCACTTGCTCGACATGCGCAGTGGGCTCTACAGCTACACCCAGACCGTGGAGCTCAACGAGGCACTCGACACCGATCCCGGCCGGGTGTGGACCGCCGAGGAGCTTGTCGCACTGGGGCTGAGCAACCCGCCGAACTTCCCACCGGGAGAGGGCTACAGCTACTCCAACACCAACACGGTGCTGCTCGGACTGATCGCCGAGAAGCTCGACGGCAAGCCCATCGCTCAGATCTTCCAGGACAGGCTCTTCGGTCCGCTGGCGCTGGCGGGGACGTCGTATCCCGCCACCACCGACACGAGCATTCCGGCGCCGTTCACCCGCGGCTACAGCTACAGCGGCAACGTCGAGACGCTCGGGGAGGGCAAGGAAGCGCTGTCACCGGACCGGATCGCTGCGATCGACGCCGGCTCGGTCCAGCCGAGGGACACCACGAACGACAACCCGTCGTGGACGAGCTCGGCCGGTCAGGGCATCTCGACGGCGAACGATCTGGCCACGTGGGTCCGGGCGCTGGTCAAGGGCGACCTGCTCGACGCGGACACCCAGACGTTGCGGATGGACAGTGTGCAGCCGACCGACCCCGACAACCCGTCCTCTGCCGGGTACGGCTACGGGCTCGCGCAGATGGGACCGATGTTCGGCCACATCGGCGAGATGCCCGGGTACAACTCCTTCATGGGGTACGACCCGGTCAACGACATGACCATGGTGGTCTGGGCGAACATGGCGCCCGGGACGGACGGGAGTGCGCCGGCGGCGGCGCTGGCCGGGTCGCTGGCCAAAGCCCTGTACCCGCAGCAGTCCGGGCCGTCTTCCGGCCCCGAGGACACAGCCGACGACATCGACGAGGTGGCGGAGGACACCGGCAAGTAGGCTCGCTACCGGGGGAGAAATCCAGAGGTGGAACCGGTGGCTCAGGGCGACCTCACCACGACGTCCTACGTCGTGCTCGGCATGTTGGTGTCGCGGGACCTCACCGCGTACGACATCTCGGAACTGTTCGGTCGTGGTGTCGGCGAACTGTGGCCTCGGGCGGGACGGCAGCATTACAACGCGCCGAAGAAGTTGCTCGAGCGTGGGCTCGTGACAGCGAGGGCCGATGCGGTGGGCGCGCGTCCCCGCACCGTCTACTCGATCACCGACGAGGGGCGCGCAGCCCTGACGGCATGGTTGGCGGAGAAGTCTCGCCCGTCGGCTCTCGAGTTCGAGGGCATGATGCGGGTGCTGTTCGCCGAGCAGGGTTCCATCGAGGACCTGCGCGGCAACCTACGGACGATGCGGGAGCAGGCCGACGCCACCCGCCGACTCTTCGGGCGGCACGCCGTTACGCTGCGAGACACCACCGTCGCGACGTTTCCCGAGCGTCAGCACCTGATGGCTCTCGCCAATCGCTTCATGGTCGGACATTTCTCGCACATCGTCGAGTGGAGCGACTGGGCGTTGGCCGAGATCGAGGACTGGCCGGACACCACGACACCGGCCACCTCGCACCGGGATCGGACCGAGACGATGCTCGACGCCTCGGCGCGGCTGGGTGCACCGGAGGTGTCCCACGAGCCGTGACCGGACAGTCGGTTCACGGAGCGGGTTGGCACCTCGGGCACCAGTAGATCTGCCGCTCCTCGAGGGGGTTGTCCCCGAGAAGCCCCTCGCGAATGCGCGTTCCGCAGCGACGACACGGCTTGTTCTCCCGGCCGTAGACCCAGAAGTGCCGGCCCGCACGGAGATCACCGGTGAAGGTGCGCGCGTTGCGGTTCTTGTTGGCCGTGATCGTCCGGTGTGACAGATCGATCATCTTGGCCAGATTGCCCGCCTCGGCAACGGGAGTGTGGGGATCGACGCCGCGCAGGAACAGGATCTCGTTGCGGTAGACGTTCCCCAGACCGGCGATGACGCGTTGGTCGAGCAGAGCCAGACCGATCGGCCTGTCGGGCTCCGCTTCCAGATTCGCGAGGGCCACCGCCGGATCCCACAGGGGCCCGAGCAGATCCGGACCGAGGTATCCCACGGCCTCCTCGACGGTATCGAGTATCTCGACGACACCGAGTTCGAATCCGACCGCCACCCGGTCAGTCGTCCCGAGCACGATGCGCGCTTGGTAGGCGGGCCGCCGCCACGGTGTGTCCGGCTGATAGACGTGCCACGCACCCTCCATCTTCAGGTGCGAGTGGATGACCTTGCCGCCGACCTCGATGACGAGGTGCTTTCCCGCCGACAGAACCGATTCCACTGTCTCGCCGGTGAAGTCGACCGTGGCGTAGCGCGGCACGCGCACATCACATGTGGTGAGAACCTTGCCGTCGAGTGCGTCGCGCAGACTGTTGGCCGTGCGCCAGACGGTGTCGCCTTCGGGCATGGATCAGGCCCTGATCCGGAGGCCACGTGGCGTCGCCGAAAAGCCCGCCTCGGTGAGGATCGTCGCGAAGACGGAGCCGTGAATGTCGCTCCCGTCGGTGCGTTCGATCACCAGCTTGTCGACGGACCTGGTGGTCACCAACGACACGAGAGCCGACGCCGCGGTGACAAGCACGTCGCGCTCCTCGGTGAAGGTGAGCACCGTCTTGCCGCCGCGCTCGACGTAGAGCACGAGTTCGCCGTCCACCATGACGACGAGAGCGCCGGCCTTGCGCCCGGGGCGGTGGCCCGACGCTGCATCCACGGGACTCTTCGGCCAGGGCAGCGCCGCGCCGTACGGATTGGCGGGGTCGGTGGCGGCGAGGGCCACCGCCCCGACGGGCCGTTCGGACTCGCTTCGCAGTCGGTCGACGACGTCCGAGGTGGAGAACTGGGCGCCGCCGAGCGAGTCGACGAAGTACCCGCGTCGGGCGCGGCCGCTGTCCTCGAAGCCGGTCAGGACTTTGTAGACCCCGCCGAAGCCGCCGGGGACGCCCTCGTTCATGACGGACCCTCGGGTGACGACGCCGTAGCGCTCGAGCAGGATGTCCGAGGTTGCATGTGCCCGGATGGTGGGGTCCGACTCGGCCTCCGGAAGTAGGGCCCACCGGCCACCCGCGGAGGGTGGTCCCGTGCGCGTCGGTAATGAGGGCCGCGCGAACCGCTGGTAGGACCGCGCCCGCGGCGAGCGCCGCGCGGGGCGGTGGCTCGGCGCCGAACGGGTGGTGCCGTGCAGCAGCGCTCGCAGCGGGGCGAACGTGTCGTTGGTGAGGTGCCCGGTCCACACCAGATCCCACAGTGCCGCAACCAGAGTCGTGTCGTCGGCCGGGGCGCCGGACTCGGTCTGATGCAGTTGCCCGACAGTGTCGGACAGCTGTCGGAAGAAGTACGCGCCGCCGCCCGAGAGCACTTGCAGCACGGTCTGCTGCAGGTCCGTCAGTTCGTCGTCCTTGGCGGGCGGCAGCGTCACCGGGGCGGCGTCGGCGGGATGGAGGCAGATCCACCCGTCCTTCGAGGAGATCGCGCCGTGGCCGGACCACACGACTTCGCCGGTAGCGGTCAACTCGTCGAGCATCGCGGGGGAGTAGTCCCGGACGCGCTGGGGCAGGATCAGCGATTCCCAGGCCGAGGCGGGCGCGGGGACGCCGGCGAGCTGGTCGATGACCGTGGCCACACCGTCGAGTCCGCGCAGGGTGCCACCGACGTGCTGCCAGCGCGGAAGGAAGCGGCCGAGGACGCCGGTGGACACGGGTTCGACGTCCTGGCGTGCGGCGGCGAGCGAACGCCGGCGGAGCCTGCGCAGCACCTCGGCGTCACACCACTCACTGCCCGAACCGCCGGGCCGGAATTCACCTTCCACCACCCGCTTCTGGGCGACGAGGCGTAGCAGCACGTCGCGGGCGACCGCCGACCCGATGCCGAAGCGGCCGGCGACGTCCGCGACCGAGAACGGACCGTGGGTGCGCGCGTAGCGGCTCACGAGATCCCCGAGCGGATCCTCGACCGGCTCGATGAACGCCGCCGGGGTGCCGATGGGCAACGGGACACCCAGCGCATCACGGAGTCTGCTGGCGTCCTCGATGGCGACCCACCACTGCGACCCGGCGAACGAGACCTCGAGGGCGCGGCGCGCCGCGGTGAGCTCGCCCGCCCACTGCGCTGCGGAGCCGGGCGACTCGATGCGTGCCTCTATCTCCGCCGTCGTGAGCGGGCCGAGCAGGCGCAGCAGATCGGCCACGCCCTCCGCGTCACGTGCCTTGCGGTCGTCGACGAGGCGCTGCAGTTCGAGCTCGGTGTCGGTGACGACGTCGCCGTCGAGCAGGTCGCGCAGTTCGACGCGTCCGAGCAGCTCCGCCAGCAGCGAGGCGTCGAGAGACAGTGCAGCAGCTCGACGCTCGGCGAGCGGTGAGTCGCCCTCGTACATGAACTGGCCGACGTAGCTGAAGAGCAGCGAGGTGGCGAACGGTGACGGGGAGTCGGTCTCGACGTCGACGATGCGGATCTGGCGGCGCGCGATCCGCACACACAGGTCCTCGAGTGCGGGCAGGTCGTACACGTCCTGCAGGCACTCGCGCACCGTCTCGAGCAGGATGGGGAACGTGGGGTACTTCTTGGCCACGTCGAGAAGCTGCGCGGCGCGTTGACGCTGCTGCCAGAGCGGCGCTCGCTTGCCCGGATTGCGGCGGGGCAGAAGCAGTGCGCGCGCGGCACATTCACGGAACCGCGACGCGAACAGGGCGGAGCCACCGACCTGCTCGGTGACGATGTCGGTGATCTCGTCCTTCTCGAAGACGAACAGGTCCGGGCCCGGCGGCTCGTCGTCGGTGTCCGGGAGGCGCACGATGATGCCGTCGTCGGATGCCGTCGGTTGGGAGTCGATGCCGTACCGCTCGATGAGGCGGGCGCCGATGGCCAGGGCCCACGGTGCGTGCACCTGCTGGCCGTACGGGGAGTGCAGCACCAGACGCCAGTCGCCCAGCTCGTCGCGGAACCGTTCGACGACCAACGTGCGATCGGTGGGCATGTGGCCCGTCGCCGTGCGCTGCTCGGTGAGCAGAGCGGACAGGTTGTTCACCGCGTTGACGTCGAGCCCGCTCTCCTGCAGCCGGCCGCGCAGGGCGTCGTCGTCCGACGACTCGCGCAGGAACGCGCCCAGTGCCTCGCCCAGTTCGGCCGGGCGACCGAGTCCGTCACCGTGCCAGAACGGCAGTCGGCCGGGCTGCCCGTAGGCCGGGCTGACCAGGACACGGTCGTGGGTGATTTCCTCGATGCGCCAGCTGGTGGCGCCGAGGGCGAAGACGTCGCCGACGCGGGATTCGTAGACCATCTCCTCGTCCAGTTCGCCGACGCGGCTGGCCTTCTCGCCGACCATGAAGACGCCGAACAATCCGCGGTCGGGAATGGCGCCGCCCGAGGTGACCGCAAGGCGCTGAGCGCCGGGGCGACCGGTGAGCGACCCGCCGTCGCGGTCCCAGACCAAACGCGGCCGCAGCTCGGCGAACTCGTCGGACGGGTACTTTCCCGACAGCAGGTCCAGCGTGGACTCGTAGGCGGACCGGGGGAGCGACCCGAAATTGCCGGTGCGCCTGACCATGTCGAACCACTCGTCGGCGTCGATGGGTTCGAGCGCGCACGCCGCCACGGTGTGCTGGGCCAGGATGTCGAGCGGATTGGCCGGCACCTTCAGCGCCTCGATGTGCCCGTCTGTCATGCGCTGCACGGTGACAGCACAGTGGATCAGGTCGGTGCGGTGCTTCGGGAACAGCACGCCGCGGGAGATCTCGCCGACCTGGTGGCCGGCGCGACCGACGCGCTGCAGACCACTGGCAACGGATGGCGGCGCCTCGACCTGCACCACCAGATCGACTGCGCCCATGTCGATCCCGAGTTCGAGGCTGCTGGTGGCCACGACGCAGCGGAGGCGGCCGGACTTGAGATCGTCCTCGATGAGCGCGCGCTGATCCTTGCTCACGCTGCCGTGGTGCGCCCGGGCCAGCAGCGGCTCGGCGCCGTGGACGACGTCCCCGGACGCGCCGATCTGGGACGGCGGCGCGTGATCGACGGGGGCACCGTCACCGAGGCGTTCGGCATAGATCTCGTTGAGCCGCGCGGTGAGTCGCTCCGAGAGCCGTCGAGAATTGGCGAAGACGATGGACGACCGGTGCTCCAGGACGAGGTCGACGATCTGCGCCTCGACATGCGGCCAGATGGACCCCTGCTGCGGAGCGGCGGAGGCCGACCCCTCCTGCGGCTCGGTGGTGCCGAGTTCCGTCATGTCCTCCACCGGAACGCGCACCGAGAGGTCGAACGTCTTCGGCGACGGCGGGCACACGATGCTGATGGGTGCGGACCCGGTGAGAAAGCGTCCCACCTCCTCGTGCGGACGGACGGTGGCGGACAGACCGATGCGCTGAGCGGGCTTGTCCAACCTCGCGTCGAGACGCTCCAGCGACAGCGCCAGGTGCGCGCCGCGCTTGGTGCCGGCGACGGCATGCACCTCGTCGACGATGACGGTGTCGACGCGCTCGAGTGACTCTCGCGCTGCAGACGTCAGCATCAGGAACAACGACTCGGGTGTCGTGATGAGGATGTCCGGCGGCGTCTTGAGCATCAGACGACGATCGGCGGGGCTGGTGTCGCCGGACCGCACGCCCACCGAGATCTCCGGCGGCGCGACCCCCTGCAACTTGGCCGTCTGGGTGATGCCGACCAACGGTGCGCGGAGGTTGCGCTCGACGTCCACCGCGAGCGCCTTGAGCGGAGAGACGTACAACACGCGGGTGCCGGGTGCCGTGTCCTCGGGATCACGGCTCACCAGCTTGTCCAGCGCCCACAGGAATGCGGACAGGGTCTTGCCGGAGCCGGTCGGGGCGACGACGAGGGTGTGCGCGCCGCTCGAGATGGAGTCCCACGCACCGAGCTGAGCGGCGGTGGGCGCGGGGAAGGCGCCGTCGAACCACGCCCGCGTCGGAGCCGTGAACCGCGTGAGCACGTCCTCGGGCGACGGAGCGGTGGGGTTCTTCACCTCTCCATAGTGCACGGACCCACCGACACGGTCGCCGTGCGTGGTCCCACCCCGCCGCGAGTACGTCGATAACGTCGCTGAGAAGGCCGGGATCACAGCACTCTGGACGTACTCGCGAGGTGTGGCGGCGCGACGATCAGTCGTGCAGGCGTTCCTCGCCGCGATTGCGGAAGAACTTGAACCCCGGGATTCCGATGACGGCCTTGCGCACGTCCTTGGTCACCTCGAGCAGTTCGTGGATCTCGGGGGAGACCGTGTCGAGCGTCGCGAGGATCGGCATGATGCCCTCCATCCGCTGCACCAGCTCCGGCAGCTGGTCCACGAGCTTCACGGCCGCCTGAACCTCGGCCTCGGAGAAGTTGTCCACGAAGGTGCGGCCCAGCGGAATCGCGCGCTCGGTGATCGGTTCGAGCTCCGAGATCATCGCCAGCGCCTTGGACGAGGCCGACTCCGCCCCGACGATGACGCCCTGCGCGTCCTCGGTGGTGGCCGAGACCTTGCCGATGACGGTCTGAGCTTGGTCGGTGATGCGCTCGATGGCGGCGATCACCTCGTCGACACGCACGAACAGGTCGTCGATGCGCCGGGGCAGCTGGGCGACGAACGCGACGGTGTCGAGCGACCAGAGCACGGTGCCGCGTGCGAGTCCGAGCATGTTGCCGAGTGACGGTACGGGCAGCCGGACGGTGCGCACCGACAGATCGTTGTCGGGTGCTCGGTGTCGATCCACGTCGGCCATGAGCACAGTGTGCACGGTGACGCCCCTCACGCGGCGGTATGCGAGCGCACCGCACCCGTAATGTCGAGAACATGACTGCTTTCGTGACCGGGGCCAGCGGCTACATCGGTTCTCGCCTCGTCGACGCGCTCGTGTCGGCCGACGAGAGCGTCGTCGTGGGCTCGCGCACGCCGGAGAGGCTGACCGCCTTCGACTGGCACGACGACGTGCGGGCGGTGCGACTCGATGTGACCGACGCCGACTCGTGCGCCGAGGCGCTGTCCGCGGAGGACATCGACGTCGCGTACTACCTGGTGCACGCCATCGGGGAATCCGGCTACCGGGCCACCGACCTCGCGTCCGCGCGGCACTTCGCCGAGGCGGCACGCGCCGCGGGTGTCCGCCGCATCGTCTACCTCGGTGGCTTCGTCCCCGAGGGCGAGAAGCTGTCCGAGCACCTCGCGAGCCGCGCCGAGGTGGGCGAGGCGCTCACCATCGACGGCATCGAGGTGGTGTGGCTGCGCGCCGCCATCGTCATCGGCGCCGGATCGACGTCCTTCGAGATGATCCGGTACCTCGCGGACCGGCTGCCTGTGCTGCCGCTCCCGAGCTGGTTGAGCAAGCCGGTTCAGCCGATCGCCGTCGACGACGTCGTGCACTATCTCCTCGCGTGCGCGTCACCCGACGTGCCCGCCGACGCGTACGACATCGCGGGCCCCGAGATCCTTCCGTACAAGGACCTCGTCTTCGCCTACGTCCGCGCCGCCGAGCTGCATCGTTTGGGTGTGCCCACCCCGGGCATCCCGACCAAGCTCGCGGCTCTCGTGATCGGCCGACTGATCCCGGTTCCGGGACTGCTCGCCGACGACCTGGTGCAGTCTCTCGTGAACTCGATGACCGCCTCGGAGAACCGCATCTCGGAGTTCGTCCCCGAGCCCGAGGGCGGTCTCACCGACGTCGACGACGCCATGCGCCGAAGCCTGCTCGGCGCGAGCGCCACCCGCGGCCTGGCCACGACGCCCGACTCGCTGCGCCTGGTGTCCTCGGACGCGGAGTGGACCGGCGGCGACGTCCGCAGCATTCGCCGCCGCGGCGCCGAACTGCTGAGCGAGGACGGGTGGAAGCTCGCCGAGGCACTCGGCATCGGCGCGGTGCTCTACTCGTGGCCCGTCGCTCCGGTCGTCCGGACCAATCTGGACGTGGTTGCCGCGGTCTCGTCCCGGGTACGGTCTCTTCTGAAGTTCTAGTCGGTCTCTCGTTCACAGACCGCAAGTTCCGACACGACCGACAGGTTCGACGAGCCGGAGGAGTACTTCATGGTGTCCTGGCAGATGAGGGCCGAATCCATCGTGCGCAACGCGCTGGTGGACAAGGTCGACCGCGACCATCACGAGACCGATCGCGCCTTCCTACGGCGGCGCATCATCGTGGCGGTCGTGCTCGTCGTGGGCGCGACGCTGCTGGGAGTGTCGCTGTCGACCGAGCCCGGCGACCCCATGTTCTACACGCTGACCATCGCGCTGGCATTGGTGTGGATCGTCGGCGGGTTCCTGTCCGGGCCACTGCACCTCGGTCGCATCAACTTCCGCGGGACCCTGCGGCGACCGATCATCACGCCGATCGCGATCGGTCTGGCCGCAGGTGGCGTGTTCATCCTCGGCGCACTCGTCGTGCGGGAGATCCCGCCGCTGCGGGACTTCACGGCCAACGTCCTCGATCACGCGCGCGTCGGACCGCTCGCGCTCATCGTCTTCATCACGTTGTTCAACGGGGTCGCCGAGGAGATCTTCTTCCGCGGCGCTCTGTTCTCGGCCATCGGCGTGAAGCGGCCGGTCGTCATCTCGACGATCGTCTACACCATCGCCACTCTGGCCACGGGCAACCCGATGCTCGGCTTCGCCGCCATCACCCTCGGTTTCGTGCTGGGACTCGAACGCCGGGCGTCCGGCGGCATTCTCGCGCCGATCCTGACGCACGTCGCGTGGTCGACGGTCATGGTCTTCGCCATGCCACCACTGTTCGCCTGACGCTCCCCGATCGGGACGTGGCAGGGTAGCGCCCATGACCGGTGCACGAGGCAAGTCCGTCCGCTCGGACGATCTGGACGCCACCGATCGCGTGCTGGTGGAGGAACTGATCACCGACGGCCGCGCGACTCTCGCTCACCTCGCGGAGCGGGCGGGTCTCTCGGTCTCGGCCGTGCAGTCACGAGTGCGCAGGCTCGAGTCGTCCGGGGTGATCCTCGGATACACCGCGCGCGTCGATCGGGAGGCCATCGGCCAGCCACTGTCGGCGTTCGTGGCCATCACCCCCTTGGATCCGACGGCGCCCGACGACGCGCCCGCGCGTCTGCGGCCACTGCCCGAGGTGCAGGCGTGCCATTCCGTGGCGGGGGAGGACAGCTATGTGCTGCTGGTCCGCGTCGCGTCACCGCGGGATCTCGAGCGACTCCTGCAGCAGATCCGGACCACTGCCAACGTGCAGACCCGCAGTACCATCATTCTGCAGACCTTCTACGACTCCTGATCGCGCTGCAGCATTCTCCAGACGCGGTCCGCCGACATCGGCAGTGCGTGCGGCCGTACGCCGACGGCGTCCGTGACGGCATTGGCCAACGCCGGTGCGACGGGGTTGTACGGAGACTCGCTCATCGACTTGGCACCCAGCGGCCCGAGCGCGTCATAGGTGTCCGCGAACAACACTCGGGTCGTCGGAACGTCGGCGAGTTGCGGGATGTGGTAGTTCCGTAGCGACGCTGTGGTCACGTGCCCCGTCTCGTCGAGCCGCATCTCCTCGTAGAGCGCTGCGCCCAGCGCTTGCGCCACACCACCTTCCACTTGCCCACGGCACTGCACCGGATTCATGACCGTGCCGGCGTCGACGGCCTGCACGGAGTCCAGGATCGCGACGCGGCCGCTCCCGGGGTCGACCGCGACCCGAAACCCGTGGACGTTGAACACCACCGAGCGAGGCGATCCGCCGTGGTACCCGTCCGCCGCCAACGGTCCGTCGTGGGCCGCGACGATCTCGTCGAGGGAGCACAGTGCGCCGTCCACCGTGACGCCCTCCGGACCGAGCACGCCCTGCGCCGGCAGCGATCCGGTCAGGCTCGATGCGGCACCGATGATTCTTTCGCGCAACGACTCCGCGGCGAGTGCGACAGCCTTGCCGGCGACCACCGTGCCCGCCGACCCGAAGGCGCCCGTGTCGTGGGAGGTGACGTCGGTGTCCGACTGTGCGATCTCGATGCGGTCGACGGTCGTGTTCAGGATCGACGCCGCGATCTGACCGTGCACCGTCGTGGTGCCGTTACCGAACTCGGCGGTGCCGACGCGCACCAGGTAGCGCGCTCCGGGCAGAGCGGTGATCGACGCGTCGGAGACGTGGCCGCGCGGCGGCACGGTGGCATTCATGCCGATGGCCACGCCGACGCCCACCTGCCATCCGTCGGGCGCCGGCGATCCGGACTCGGCGAGTGCCTCGTCCACGAGATCTAGGCACTGGTCGAGTCCGTAACTGCCGAACAGGAGGTCGCCGTCGAGGACGTGCGCGGCGACGAACGGATCACCCGGCACGACGACGTTGCGACGCCGGAACTCGATCGGATCGATGTGCAATCGGTGCGCCAACTCGTCGAGCGCCGACTCGACGGCGAAACCGGTCTGCCCGACGCCGTATCCGCGGAACGCGCCGGACGGAATCGTGTTCGTGTACACCGCTCTCGCCTCGACGCGCTTGGCCGCGCAGCGGTAGAGGGCGATCGAGTCGGTGGAATGGTGCAGCACACCGGGACTGTGGTTGCCGTAGGCGCCGGCATCGCTCAGCACGTCGAGGGTCAGCGCGGTGAGCGTGCCGTCGGCCGTGGCGGCTGCGGTGACCGACACCTCCATGGGATGCCGACAGGGCGCGACGGTGAACTGGTCGGCACGGGAGAACTCGAGCTGTACCGGTCGACGCACCGTCAGAGCGGCGAGCGTCACGAGATCCTCGGTGAGCATCTCCTGTTTGGCGCCGAACCCGCCACCGACCCGCGTCGTGAACACCCGCACGGTGTCCGGATCGAGGTCGAAGATGTGACACAGCTCGTCCCGTACGAGGAACGGGACCTGCGAGCTCGTGCGGACGGTCAGGCGCCCGTCCTCGGCGAACCAGGCGATCGCACCGTGCGTCTCGAGGTGAGTGTGCTGCACGCGGGCGGTGCGCCACGTTCCGGTCACCACGGCGTCCGCGGCCGCCAGGCCCGCCTGGACGTCGCCGGTCGTACCGCTCACCTCGGCCACGACATTGCGCTCGACGTCCGCGATCCTGGCCTCGGGACCCTTGCCGGCGTGGACGATCGGGGCTCCCGGTGCGAGCGCGTCCGCGGGATGCAGCACGGCGGGCAGCACCTCGTACTCGACGAGGAGGCGCCGTCTGCCCTCCTCCGCGGCGGCCACCGACTCGGCGATCACGGCCGCCACCCGCTGCCCGACGTAGCGGAGCTCGCGATCCAGAACGAGTGTGTCGTCGGGATCGTCGTCCCGTAACTCGTGGCGTGCGGTGGAGAAGGCGACGGGCGGCGCGTCCTCGTGGGTGAGCACCGCGACCACGCCCTCGACGGCCAGCGCGGCCGACGTGTCGATCGAGACGATGCGCGCACGGGCGTGGGGGCTCCCCAGCACCGACAGATGCAGTAGACCCGGCATCGCGACGTCGAGCGTGTAGGGCTCCGTTCCCGTGACGACGCGAGCGCTGGCCGGCGCGGCGACGGAGCATCCGCACGCCGGTCCCTCGGTGGACTTCTCGATGGTGCGCACACCCGTGACCGCGTCGGTGATCGCCCGATACCCGGTGCAGCGACACAGGTTTCCCTTGAGCGAGGTGTCCAGATCCTCGGTCTGCTCGTCGGTGAGGGCGGCGGCGGTGACGATCATGCCGGCCGTGCAGAAGCCGCACTGGAATCCGGCGGCGTCGACGAATCGCTGCTGCATCGGATGCAGGTCGTCCGGCGTGCCCAGCCCGGCCACCGTGGTGACCTCCCGACCTTCGGCGCGGTAGGCCGGAACGATGCACGACTGGACGGCGGCACCGTCCAGCAGCACCGAGCACGCGCCGCAGTCGCCCGCGTCGCACCCCTTTTTCACCTCGAACCGTCCGATGTCGCGCAGGGCCGTGCGCAGGCACTGGCCCGGTCGCGGCGACATCTCCACGGTCTCCCCGTTGACTCCCACTCTCATGCCAGCTCCTCGCAGATCTGCTGTGCCAGAACGCCGCTCACGTGGCGTCGCCAGTCCGGCGCCCCGTGCACGTCGTCGTACCACTGGTCGGCGGGTATCGCGGCGTCCAGCAGCGCGGCCACGTCCTCGGCGTGCGGCACTGCCTCGAGTCGCAGCTGGTGTGGGCGGCACGTCGATGCGGTGACGGTGAGGACGCACGATCCGTCGGCGTCCCGGCGACCGATCACGACGGCGCCGGAGCGCCCGCGAGGTGCCAAGGACATTCTGCGGCAGGCGAATCGGGAGCGCAGAACGGCGTCGTCGATCTCGATGCTGCGTATCACCTCGCCCGGTGCGAGCGACGTGCGCTGGGGTCCGGTGACCAGCGCCGCGACGGGCATGCGCCGTTCGTGACCGTCGGGGGTCCAGATCACCGCGACGCCGTCGAGCGCCGAACAGAGCGAGGTCATGGATCCCGCGGGAAGTCCGAGGGCGATGTTCCCACCGACCGTGGCGAACTGCTGCACCTTGAACGACGCGAGCAACGCGTCGGAGCAGAGGGCCACCACCGACTCGAGGTCCGGCCACCGCGGCGGCCACGACATCCGACGCAGCGTGTCCACGGTGCACGTCGCGGCGATCTCCAGCCCCTCACCGACGACGACGGGTTCCCAGCCGAGGTCCGTCAGATCGACCAGTCGGTGCACCCCCACCTGCGGTTCCGAGAAGACCCACGTCCCACCTGCCACCACGGCGGTGCCGCCGTCGATGACCGAGAGATCGCCCCGCGTACGAGCCCGGACGACCTCGCGCACGGTGTTCAGGTCCACGGAATCACCGCCCGGCCTTCGTGAGCAGCGCCGTGTGCGCCGCCGCCACGTCCCGGGCCACCGTCTCCTCGTCGACGGTCATGACCACCCCGTTCTCGACCACCACCCGCCCGTGCACGAGGAGCCGTTCGAGGGGCGGCCGGTCGCCCAGTACCAACGCGGCGACGGGGTCGGTGATGCCGGCGTGGGCGGCGCCGTCGATGCGCCACAGCGCCAGATCGGCGAGCTTGCCCACCTCCAGCGAGCCGATCTCGTTCTCGCGCCCGAGGACTCGGGCACCGCCGAGTGTCGCGAGGTCGAGGCTCTCGCGCACGGTCATGGCGCGGGGTCCGCCGCGGGCCCGTGCGAACAGTGCCGCGTGGTGCGCCTCCTCGAGCATGCTGCAGGACTCGTTGCTGGCGGCACCGTCGACGCCGAGCCCCAGGGGAACCCGCGCGTCGATCAGATCGCGCGCTCGGGCGATACCGGCGCCCAGCCGCGCGTTGGACGTGGGGCAGTGGGCCGCCCCGGTTCCGGTGGCCGCCATGGTCGCGATCGCGGCGTCGTCGAGATGCACGGCGTGCGCGTACCAGACGTCGTCGCCGACCCAGCCGACCGATTCCATGTACTGCACGGGAGTCATGCCGAAGTTGCTGCGGCAGAACTCCTCCTCGTCCAGGGTCTCGGCGAGGTGTGTGTGCAACCGGACGCCCAGCTCGCGCGCCAGCGTCGCCGATTCGCGAAGGAGGTCACCGGTGACGGAGAACGGCGAGCACGGTGCGAGAGCGATGCGCAGCATCGATCCGAAGGACGGGTCGTGCCAGCGGTCGACCGCGGCGCTGCTCGCGGCCAGGATCGCATCGAGCGACTCCACGACGCTGTCCGGCGGCAGACCACCCTGACTGTGTCCCAGGTCCATCGATCCCCGCGTCGGGTGGAACCGCAGACCGACCGTCCTCGCGGCGTCGATCTCTGCGCCCAACACGTCGCCGCCGTCGTGGGGGAAGACGTAGAGGTGGTCGGTGGTGGTGGTGCATCCGGTCGCGGCCAACCGAGCGAGCCCACCCGTCGCTGCGACGCGGACCGAGTCGGCGTCGATGCCGGCCCACACGGGATACAGCGTCGTCAACCACTCGAAGAGCGTCGAGTCCGCGGCCAGACCGCGGGTGATCCACTGATAGAGATGGTGGTGCGTGTTCACGAGGCCGGGAGTCAGGACGCAACCGCGGCCGTCGATGACGGTGACCTCCGGACCGTCGGGACGCGGCGGCGGTGTCCCGTCGCCGAGCGCCGCGATGAGCCCGTCCTCGATCAGGACCCAGCCCGCCGCCCACTCGGAGCGGGCGGGATCCACGGTGATCACGTGGGCGCCCGTGATGAGAATGCGGTCCGGCACGTCGTACTCCTGTCCTCGCTGTGTCACCGAGTCAACACCGTGTCGGCCACCCGCGCAGGGCGCGCGCCGACGAAACGTGTCCGAAACGAGCGCCGCCTACTGTCGGATCCTCCAACGACGATGCGGGCGGGTGAACGGGTGTGCTGATCCAGGACGTGCTCGACGTACCGGAACTCGCGCTGCGGCGCCTCGTCGGCACCGACGACCAACTCGGTCGGACCGTGCGGTGGGCCTTCGCGACCGATCTGCCGGACCCGTCGCGCTACATCGTGGGCGGCGAGCTGGTCGTCACCGGCATGGTGTGGCGCCGCGCGCCGGAGGACAGCGATGCCTTCGTGGCGTCGGTCGTCGCGGCGGGCGCTGTGGCGCTCGCGGCGGGCGACGAAGTGTTCGGTTCCGTCCCCGACGACGTGGTGAATGCGTGCGAGAAGTACTCGCTACCGCTGCTCGCGGTGCCCTCGGCGGTCGCGTTCGCGGACGTCATCGCGGCCGTCACCAGCCGGGTGACCGGCGATCGGGTGGCGCGGCTCTCCGCCAGTCTGGCCCGCCAGCACCGATTGCTCACCGCGGTCACCGACGGACGCGCGCTCGCGGACCTCACGCACGAGACGGCGCGGGACACGGGCGTGACCTGCCGGATCATCACCGCGGTGGGCCGGCCCGTGGTGTCCGCCGAGCCGTTGGCCACGGAGGTGGTGGACGCTCTCGTCCGCACTGCGGCGCAGAGTCTTCCGTGCCGCGTGCTCACCGAGAACACGGTGCGGTCCGTGCTGCCCGTCGGATCGAGTTTCGGTCACCGTGCGACTGCGTGGTACCTCGTCGTGGACGGTGACCACGAGTGCCTGGACGGGCAGGTTCTCGATGCGCTCGGTCAGCTGGCGAGCATCGCGGCCCTCGATCGCGTGCGCGTGGACGACGGCGCGCGGGTGCTGCGCACCATGGCCGACCGCGCGGCCGAACTCCTCGTCGACGGATCCGGAGAGCAGGCGCTGGAACGCATTCGACAGATCGGCGTCGACGTGACAGGAGACGTCGTCGCGCTGGCCGCCACCGCGGATATGCCTGTCGAGGTCCTGGCCGCGGTGCTCACCGACGCGGTGCGGGAATCGGTCGACGGTGCGGTGAGTGTGGGAGTCACCGGCGGGGACCTCGTGATCGGCGTCGTCGGGCTACCTTCCGGTCGGACGTCCACCCGCATGGCCGCCGATCTCGCCCTTGCGCTGCGTCGACTCGAGGACACCGTGACCGGACGGATCGCCGTGGGCGTGGGTACGGCGGTGGAGGCCGCGGCCCTCGTCGGATGTGTGCGGTCGGCACAGCATGCGCGTGAGGTGGCGGCGGCATCGGCCGACCGGATCGCCGTGCGGACCAGCGCGGACACCGGATCGGCCGCCGTCCTGCTCTCGGTGGTCCCGGACGGACTGCGCGCCGCCTACGCCCGGCGGGTGCTCGGCGCGGTGATCGACCACGATACCCGGACGGACGCAGGCCTTCTGGACACGCTGCGGGCCTACCTCGACCACGACGGTTCATGGAGTCGCACGGCCGACGCGCTGCACGTGCATGTCAACACGGTGCGGTACCGCATCGGTCGGGTGGAGGCGCTGACGGACCGAGACCTGGGGACGACGGAGGACCGCACCGACGTCTTCGTCGCGTTGGCCGTGCTCGGGCCTCAGCCGACGACGCTGTAACCCCGCCAGGCGGATCCCGCGTCGGGGGCGTCCTCGCGTTCGACGGTCGCCTGGATGAGCCCGTAGGGACGGTCGTCGGCGTGGAACACCTCGCCGTTGTTCTCGACACCGAACCGGTCGAGGTCGTACAGGAAGTGGTGCTTGTTCGGTGCACTCATCCGGAGCTCCGCGATGAACGGGAATGCCTCCAGCGCAGCGCGTCCCATCGCGAACAGTGTCTGTTGCAACGCGAGCGACTGGAGTGTGGCGAACTGCTCGATCATCACTGCCTTGACGCCGGCGTACACCTCGTCCCAGTCGACGTCGGTGGTGGTGTAGCGCCACCGGGCCTCGAGCGAGGTGGCCATGACGCGGTCATGAGTCGGGGCGAGCACGGTGTAGGAGTCCTCGAGGAAGCCGGCGAACTCGGAGCCCGTCGACTTCAGGATGATCAGATCCGTGAAACCCGCGGTGACCCAGGTCTTCTGCTCCGCTCCGGAGCCGCCCACGGTGACCGAGGCGACCCGCGTCTCCTGGCCCTTGCGCACCCACGTGTGATCGTGGGGGCGGCCGTCCACGGTGACGCGCTCCCACGCGTACTCCTCGAGTTCGATCCGCGCCTCCGTCACCGGCTCGACGTCGTCGACGAAATGCCGTGCCAGATCCAGGCCGTACGACTCGAGATGCAGCAGGCCCTTCTCCTTCGCGTAGGCGTACGCGGTCTGCTTCTGGGTGTCCGTCGGCAGGACCGCGCCCTGGTCACCGACGAGATGGGCGGCGGAGAAGTCGCCCCGCAGTGCCGAGGACACGGAGATGTCCCGGATCTCGTGGCGGGCGGTGTCGCGGTAGATGCGCACCACTCGGTTCTCGGCCTTGCCGTACTGGTTGGCTCCCAGGACGATGTTCCCGGTCAGATCGGTCATGGGGTCAGCTTCCTCGATAGGTGGAGTACGCGAACGGGGACAGCAGCAGCGGAACATGGTGGTGCGCATCGACATCGAGGACGGTGAAGGTGATGGACACCTCGGGGTAGAAGGTCTGCGTCCCGGACTGCTCGAAGTACGCGGCGGTGTCGAACACGAGAGTGTAGACACCGGCAACGGCGTCGTCCGGGAGCAGTTCCTTGGCGCGTCCCTCCTCGTCGGTGATGCCGGTGGTGACCACGTCGCCGTGCTCGTCGACCACCGCGAGACCCACCCCTGTCGCCGGTGTCCCGTGCACCGCGTCGAGGACGTGGGTGCTGACGCTCACTGTTCGGTCCGCTCGGTCAGCATGCGGGTCAACCTGATTCGATTGATCTTCGCCAGTTCGGTTCTCATCACGCGCCTCTCCGTCTCCCGATCGTTGTCGAGCCTCTCGGTGAGGATAGCGAGAAGCTCCGTCGCAGGGCGGCCCGTCGCACACACCAGGTAGACGTGGCCGAACTTCTCCTCGTAGGTCCGATTCCCAGTCGCGAGCGCGTCCTTGACGCCCTGGTCCGCCGCGCTCACGGCCGCTTGCTCGCGCTGTGACGACGAGCCGGCGGTCACCGAGGCACCGATACGTGGATGACCGTCGAGTGCGCGGTCGATCTCCGTCTCGGACAGTTCCGCCAACTCGCTGTCGGCGCGTTCCAGGAGGGCCTCGGCGCTGTCGAAGGGGCGACCGACGGCCACCCGGCGCGCCCAGATGGACGACGAGCAGCACTCGAACAAGGCGTGCATCGCGGCGCGATCGGACAGCCGATTGAATCCGTCGAGCCCGAGTGCTTCGTGCAGGAACACGAGCGTTCCCTTCTGTGGTGGGGATCAGGACAGGTCGTTCAGTCTGCCGAAACGCGCCGCGGCGATGGGATTCGCATCGGCGACCAGGTGGTCGAACCGGTGGTTCGCGATCTTCGCGACCTCGATCATGGCGAACGACCGCTCCGCACCCGGTGAGTTCTCCATCCGCGACCACCCGTTGGCGAGCACCCGGTCGTAGTGCTTGGTCTCGGCCGCGCAGATGACGAGGGGGAAGCCGAAGTGATCGCGGTAGGCGGTAGCGAGGTCGACAACCGAGCGATGCTCCTCGTCGCCGAGGTGCGCGAGCGAGACGTGGTCCTTGGCGAACGCGGTGCCGGTGTCGTCCTCGCTGCCCAGATCGGGGAAGGCGCTGATCAGCTCGACCTGCTCCTCCGTGGTGCCTGCGAGCAGGGAATCCTGGAATGCCTCCCGCAGTGCATGAGCATCCGCGTAGGGCCGCTGCTCGTACGCGCGACGCACCACCCAGTCCGATCCCTGCACCACGTCGCCGAACGTCGTCGAGAACTCGTCGAGGCTCATCTCGTTGACGGCGTCGAGGGTGATCGAGTCGCCGGGGGAGCCCGCCACCGTCGCCCCGCGCGAGCCGCCCACGTGGAAGAACAGGATGTTGAGGACGATCGCGGTGAACGCACCCAGCACGATGCCGCTCGAGAACAGCAGCTCGAGCCAGCTCGGGACACCCTCCGAGACGGTCGGCTGGATCGTGACCAGCAGGGCCAGACCGAGACTCGTCGCGACGATGATGAGGTTGCGGTGGTCGGTGAAGTCCACCTTGGACAGGGTCTGGATGCCCACGACCGCCACGGTGGCGAAGAGCGCCAACGCGGCGCCGCCCAGGACGGGTGACGGAATGGACGCGACCACCGCCGCCGTCTTCGGCAGCAGGCCCAGGACGATCATGATGGCACCGGCGGCGGCGACCACCCACCGGCTGCGCACGCGAGTCAGGCGCACCAGGCCCACGTTCTCCGAGAACGCCGTGTACGGGAACGAGTTGAAGGAGCCGCCGATCACGGTGGCCACGCCGTCGGCACGCAGGGTGGCGGCGATGTCGTCCTTCGTGATCCGCTTGCCGACGATCTCACCCGTCGCGAAGACGCTGCCCGTCGACTCGACCGCCGTGATCATCAGGACCACGATCATCGAGATGATGGCGATGACACTGAACTTGGGCGCGCCGAACAGGAACGGCTGCGTGAACCCTACCCACGACGCCTCGGAGACACCGTCGAACGTCATGTCGCCCAACACGTACGCGGTGGTGCTGCCGATGACGAGTCCCAGCAGCACGGCGATGGTGGCGGTGAAGCCGCGGAAGAATCGTTGGATCAGCACGATGATCACCAGGGTGCCGATCGCGTAGGCCATCCAGCGACCGTTCGTCGGATCCTGCTCGTGCGTCGCAGGATTGGTGACGGCGTCGTTGACGGCCACCGGCAGCAGCGCGATACCGATGATGGCGATGACCGTTCCGGTCACCACCGGCGGGAAGAACCTCAGCAGCCTGCTGAACCAGGGGGCGATGAGAAACGTGAAGAGGCCCGCCACGATGACGGCGCCGTACACGTACAGCAGGCCCTCGGTCCCGCCGCCGTTCGCCATCGCGATCGCGATGACCGGGCTGACACCGGCGAAGGTGACGCCCTGCAGGAGCGGCAGCTTCACACCGATCTTCCGGAAGCCGACCGCCTGGATGATCGAGGCGATGCCACACGTGAAGAGGTCGGCGTTGATCAGGTGGATCAACTGCTCGTTGGTGAGGCCGATGGCCCCACCGATGATGATCGGGACCAGCACCGCCCCGGCGTAGAAGGCGACGACGTGCTGGAACCCGTAGGCCGCCAGCTTGTGGGCGGGGAGAACCTCGTCGACGGGGTGACGCCGCGTGACGGCGGAGCGAACAGTCATGAGTGGACCTGGTTCCAGGCGAGGGCCGAAAAGGCCTGAGGCGGTGCCCTGCGACGGTGCAGGGCGGCGAGTGACCGGAGTGCGGTGCGATCAGACTCCGCCATGCGGGGCCACCCCGCCAGTCGAGACCGCACAAAGTCGGGGCACCGGTCCGCGCTGGTCGTTGGGTGATCCGCCAACAGGTGGTGAAGAGTGAGGGGCGATGAGCAACCACTATCACCACCTGGTGTTCGGACCCTCGGCGCTGGCGCGGCAGCGCGCGAAGGGCAGCTACACGGCCTACGGTGCGCAGACGGAACGCGGCGACGACGGACCCGAGGAACTCGACGGCCGCGAGAAGGTGATCATCCGCGCCGCGGACCAGTTCTACCTGTCGACGGTCACCGAGACCGGATGGCCCTACGTCCAGTACCGCAGCGGGCCGGCCGGGTTCCTGCAGGTGCTCGACGACCACACACTGGCGTTCGCCGACTTCGCCGGGAACAACCAGTACGTGACGGCCGGCAATCTCGACGCGAACGACCGCGTGGCGCTGATCGTCGTGGACTACCCGCGCCGCCAGCGCGTGAAGATCTACGGGCGCGCGACGGTGGTCGAGGGAAGTGCGGACCCGGCGTTGCTCGAGCGACTTCGGCAGGTGCCCGGCGGCACCGTCGAGTCGCGGTGCGAGCGCAGCGTCGTGATCTCCGTCGAGGCGATCGACTGGAACTGCACCCGCAGCATCATCCCGCGCTACGACCAGGACTACGTGAGCCGGATGGGGGCGCTCTACGAGCGTGACGCTGCGGCGCGGGAGAAGGTGCTGCTCGACCGCATCGCGGAGCTCGAGGCGCGGCTGGAGTAGGCGTGGGGCGGGGTGTTCCACTCGCGGCCAGTGGGGGCGGGTTCCCGCGCGTGGGTGCGAAAAGTGGGACGTGGCGCCCGGGAGGTGGAGTTTCTGGTCCCCTCGGCGGCGGATGGGGCGGGATCCCGCGCCATTCCGCGTCGAGCGGAGCGTCACGTGCGTGGGGTGTTCCACTCGCGGGCGCTGGGGGCGGGTTCCCGCGAGTGGGTGCGAAAAGTGGGACGTGGCGCCCGGGAGGTGCTCGACGCGCACTGGCGCCGGGGACGCAGCCCGTGCAGGGTGGTCGCATGACGACGGTCGGCGTGGTGCTCGCGGCGGGTGCGGGCACCCGGTACGGCGCCCCCAAGATCCTGGCGCACGACGGGCTCTGGTTGGACCTGGCGGTGCGGGCGCTGCGCGAGGGCGGGTGCGACGAGGTCCTGGTCGTCGTGGGTGCCGCGGCGCCGGAGATGCCTCCCGGCGCGCAGGCCGTGGTGAACGACGAGTGGCGCACCGGCATGGGCAGCTCGGTGCGGGTGGGCCTGCAGGCATGTGAGACGACCGACGCCGACCTCGCGGTGCTGCACCTGGTGGACACCCCCGACATCGGCGCCGAGGTGGTGGGGCGGGTTCTCGACCACGCCGCGAGCACTGGAATCGCGCGGGCCACCTTCGATGACACTCCCGGTCACCCCGTGGTGCTCGCGCGCCGGTGGTGGGCGGAGGTCGCGGAGGCGGCGACGGGGGATCAGGGCGCCCGCACCTTCCTCCGCGGCAACCCCGACGTGATCACCGTCGAGTGCGGGGACCTCGCGACGGGTCGCGATCACGACCGCCCGAGCCCCTGACGATTACGCCGAGGCCCGGCTGGGCACAGGACAGTCATGCCGATGAGTTCGTCCGAAGGTAAGTCCTGGACCCGCGACCGTGTCCACGCCCTGGGGTCCGAGCGACCCGTCTCCGTGCTCGACATCGGACCGGGGGTGGGGACCTACGCGAAACTGCTTGCAGGGCCGCAGCTCTCCCGCATCACCGGTGTCGAGATCTGGGAGCCGTACGTGGAGACCTACCGCCTCCACGAGTACTACGACGAGATCATCCTCGGTGACGCGCGCACGGTGGACCTGCCGACGGCGGACGTGGTGATCATCGGCGACGTGGCAGAGCACATGACCGAGGCCGACGCGGTGGCGCTGTGGGCCAAGTGCTGTGCGGCCGCGACGCGGGCGGCGTACCTGTCGATCCCGATCGTCCACTACCCGCAGCACGAGATCGAGGGCAATCCGCACGAGATCCACGTCGACGAGGACTGGAATCACGAGCGCGTGCTGTCCTCCTTCGAGGGCATCGGCGCCTGGGAACTCGGGTCCGAGGTCGGCGTCTACGAACGACTGCTCGCCTGACCGGACCGGAGAAGCCTGCCCAGTTCCTCGAGGTCGTCGACGACGAACTCCCAGTCGTCGGTGGGTTCGGACTCGGTCTGCTGCGGTCCGTGCTCGTGCGGGCGGCGCACGAAGGCGGTCTGTAGTCCGCACCCACGGGCGGCGGCGAGATCATCGTTGTGTGTCGCGACCATCAGGCACTGGCCGGGAGCGAGATCGAGCAACTCCGCCGTCCGCAGATACGACTCGGGAGTCGGCTTGTAGGCCTGCACCACCTCCGCGCCGAGCACCGCGTCCCAGGGGATGCCGGCACGCTTGGCCATGTCGAGGAGCAACGACACGTTGCCGTTGGACAGGGGTGCCACGATGACGGACTCGCGGACGGCTGCGATACCGGCGACCGAGTCCGGCCACGGCGGCAACCGGTGCCACGCCAGAGTCAGATCGTCGACCGCCTCGGTGGGGAGCACGTACTCCGCCAGCAGTTCCACGAGACTCTCGCGGTGCAGCGCGTCGAGCTTGGTGAAGGGGCGCTCACCGGTCCGGATCGGTTGCATCGAGGGCTGGTACCTCGCACGCCACCGGTCCGCGAAGTCGCCCGGATCGATGTCGTCGCGTTCCGGGGCGTACTCCTCCAGCCAGCGCCGCACCTCCTCGGCGATACCCCCGCGCCAGTCGACGACGGTGCCGAACACGTCGAAGAGAGCGGCCCGGACTTCTGTCACGACGCGTGCCCGTACGAGCCGGGAGACGGGAACGCCCGCCCTCGTCGATCGGTTCTCACGTGCGGACTGTCGTCGGCCATGAGAGGAGCGTAACGGGGGCGGGCGTCCGGCCGGCTCACTTCAGTTCTGCGAGAACGGTTCCCTGGGTGATGGCGGAGCCGGGCTCGACGGCGAGTCCGGTGACGACGCCGTCCTTGTGGGCGGTGACGGGGTTTTCCATCTTCATGGCCTCGAGGACGGCGATGAGGTCGCCGGCGACGACTTCCTGGCCCTCGGTGACGGCGACCTTGACGACGGTGCCCTGCATGGGTGCGGTGACGGCGTCACCTGACGCGGCTGCGCCGCCGGCGCCGCCGCGGGTGCGCGCCTTGGGCTTGCGACGAATGACGTTGCCACCGGCAGCAGCGTTGCCGCCGAGCGAGAACTGGCCGGGCAGGGACACCTCGACACGGCGCCCACCGACCTCGACGACGACGTTCTGTCGAGGTCCGTTCTCGTCGTCCTCGATGGGGGCGCCGGCGGTGAACGGTTCGACGGTGTTGTCCCACTCGGTCTCGATCCACCGTGTGTGGACGTCGAAGGACTGACCGTCGCCGATGAAGGCGGGGTCGGAGACGACGGCGCGGTGGAACGGGATGACGGTGGCGAGGCCCTCGACGCGGAACTCGGCGAGGGCGCGGCGGGAGCGGGCGAGGGCTTCCTCGCGGGTGGCGCCGGTGACGATGAGCTTGGCGAGCATGGAGTCGAACTGGCCGCCGATGACGGAGCCGGACTCGACACCGGAGTCGACGCGCACGCCGGGGCCCTCGGGGGCGACGAAGGTGGTGACCGGTCCGGGGGCGGGGAGGAAGCCGCGGCCGGCGTCCTCACCGTTGATGCGGAACTCGAAGGAGTGTCCGCGCGGTGCCGGGTCCTCGGTGATGGAGAGTTCGTCGCCGTTGGCGATGCGGAACTGCTGCAGCACCAGGTCGATGCCGGAGGTCTCCTCGGTGACGGGGTGTTCGACCTGCAGGCGGGTGTTGACCTCGAGGAAGGAGACGAGTCCGTCCTGTCCGACGAGGTACTCGACGGTGCCGGCGCCGTAGTAGCCGGCTTCCTTGCAGATGGCCTTGGCGGAGGCGTGGATCTCGGCGCGCTGGTCGTCGGTGAGGAACGGTGCGGGGGCTTCTTCGACGAGCTTCTGGAAGCGGCGCTGCAGGGAGCAGTCGCGGGTGCCGGCGACGACGACGTTGCCGTGTTGGTCGGCGATGACCTGCGCTTCGACGTGGCGGGGCTTGTCGAGGTAGCGCTCGACGAAGCACTCGCCGCGGCCGAAGGCGGAGACGGCCTCGCGGGTGGCGGAGTCGAAGAGCTCGGGGATCTCCTCGCGGGTGCGGGCGACCTTCATGCCGCGTCCGCCGCCGCCGAAGGCGGCCTTGATGGCGATGGGGAGGCCGTGCTCGTCGGCGAAGGCGAGGATCTCGTCGGCGTCCTTGACTGGTTCGGACGTGCCGGGCACGGAGGGGGCCTTCGCGCGGGTGGCGATGTGGCGGGCGGTGACCTTGTCGCCGAGGTCGCGGATGGACTGCGGGGACGGTCCGATCCAGATCAGGCCGGCGTCGAGGACGGCCTGGGCGAAGTCGGCGTTCTCGGAGAGGAAGCCGTAGCCGGGGTGGATCGCGTCGGCGCCGGACTTGGCGGCGGCGTCGATGATCTTGTCGATCGCGAGGTAGGACTCGGCGGAGGTCTGACCGCCGAGGGTGAAGGCTTCGTCGGCGAGGCGGACGAAGGGCGCGTCGGCGTCGGGTTCGGCGTAGACCGCGACGGAGGTGTAGCCGGCGTCGGCCGCTGCGCGGATCACACGTACCGCTATCTCACCGCGGTTCGCGACGAGAACCTTGCTGATGCGGGCAGTGGCGTGGCTGGGCACGAAGCCTCCTGTGAGGTCGGGTGGGCCGTCGCGTGGTGTCGCTCCGGCGGACGAGCACGGGCCTTCGCCCGCGCCATCGGTTGGTCATCCTAGTTTCGGAGTGTAGGGGTGAGCTCACTCCGGGCCCGCACGAGGTGTGTCCCGGTGGTCACGACGTCGCTGAGCACGGTCCGCAGTTCTGCCACGAACCGGTGGACGGCAGCGGTGGCGACCTCGCTGCTGGGGAACCGGGCCGAGATGTTGACGCCCTGCGGAGTGCGATGCACCCACAGGTAGACGTCGTGGTCGTACTTCCTGCTCCGCAGTGCGCGCGCGTTGACGTCGGGCCACGTCCGCGCGTCGGGTGCGAAGCGCACGTCCATGAAGGAGACGACGAAACGCGGGGTGTCGTGCAGGTCGATCGCCTCGGCGACGAGATCGAGGGGGACGCGCGAGATCGGACGAGTGCGTGCGATCTCGGCTCCGGCGCGCACGACGACGTCTCCGAACGACTCGCCGTCCGCGACGTCGAACGCGAGGGGAGCCACGCCGACGAACCAGCCGAGGGACGCGGCCCACGACGGGTCGTGACGGGTGTGCATCGGGGTGACCGCGCGGAAGCGCCCGGCACCGGACACGGCAGCCGCCGCAGCGCCCATCGAGGCCATGAGGCCGGCGGAGAAGCCCGGACCGGCGCGGCGGCACGCCACGGTGAACGCGTCCGCCTCCTCGGGCGAGAGGACCCACGCGGACAGTCCGGCCTGCGGGATCGGCACCTCCGGGACAGGTCCTATGTCGAGCGGGAAGGACGGGAATCGTCCCCCGTCCTCGGCGAGGAAGTTCGCCCACTCCACGGCGGCGTCGTGCGTCCGGTCGACCCCGCTGCAGAGGGTGCGCTCGAGTTCGCCGAAATCGAGGTAACTGCCGGTGGGGAAGAGACCTGCCGGGGCGCCGGTGGTCTCCTGCTCGTAGAGGCGGGTGAGTTCGTGCGCGATGAGCACGATGGACAGCCCGTCGATGATCGAGTGATCGGCGGCGAAGAACACGGTGAAGTGGTCCGGCGCTGCGTCGCCGCCGGAGTGTCCGGTGGGTTCGAGAGTGACGAACGCGTACGACGGCCACACCAGCGGCGACGTGTACTCGTCGAACAGGTGCTGAAGATGCTGGTACACCTCGCCGGCCTGCGTGCACGCGTCCTGCTGGATGACCCAGATGTCGGTGGCACCGACCGGGGCCGTCACGCGCGAGAGCAGGCCCGTGTCGGGGTCGACGGTGGCGTTGGACCGCATGCCCTCGTGCCGGTCGATCCACGCCAGCACCGCGCGCCGGAACGCGGCGGTGTCGAGCGGGCCCGCGATGTCGAACGCGGTGCCGAGCCACGACTCGCGACCTGCGGACGGCCTGGCCAGGGTGCGACGCAGGTGCGCCTCGTGCACGTAGGAGGTGGGCCGATCGTCGGGCAGCCACCCCGCGTCCTCCGGCGTCGATGCGTGCGGACCGACACTCGGGATCCATTCGGTGAGGGTGCCTGCCGGAATCGGGTAGTCGACCAGTTCGGTGAACTCCACGATTCGGCTGTCCTTCCACACCGGCGCGACGCCCCGTCCGGACGCCGCTCTCGGTACCTCAGTCTACCGCTGAGAGCGACATTGTCCGAACAAAGCGGCGAGTCAGGACCGCAGGTGCTGTTTGACGCGGCTGAGCATCGCCGACATCCCGCGCAGCCGTAGCGGACTCACGGCCGCCGCGAGTCCCAGCTCGGTGTAGAAGTCGTCCGGGACGTCGAGGATGTCGTCGGCGGGAAGACCGTCGAGCCCCTGCGCCAGGATCGACGCGAAGCCGCGCGTGGTCGGTGCCTCCGGCGGGGCGCTGAAGTACAGGCGCACCGCAGACCGGTCGGACGAGTCCACCGACAGGAACAGCGGTGACTGGCACTCCGGGACGGGCTCCATCGCGGCCTGCTCGAGACCTGCGGGCAAGGCCGGCAGCTCCTTGCTGAACTCGAGCAGCATCGTGATCTTGTCCTGGCCCTCGACGGCCGCGAAGTCGTCGACGATCTCGGCCAGCGGCGCGGGCAGTGTTCCGCTCATTGCAGGGCTCCGGGCTCCTCGCCGCGCGCGATCGGTGTGCGCACGGCGTTGCCCCACTCGGTCCAGGAACCGTCGTAGTTCCGGACGTTCTCGTAGCCGAGCAGATGCGTCAGCACGAACCACGTGTGCGACGACCGCTCGCCGATGCGGCAGTACGCGATGACGTCGGCGTCGGAGGACACGTCCCCGTAGACCTCGTCGAGCTCGGTGCGGGACTTGAACCGGCCGTCGGGTGCCGCGGCCTTCGCCCACGGGATGCTCAGCGCTGTCGGGATGTGTCCACCGCGCAGCGCGCCCTCGTCGGGGTAGTCGGGCATGTGGGTGCGCTCGCCGGTGTACTCGGCGGGGGACCGCACATCGACCAGCGGGCCGGATCCGAGGTGTGCGAGGACGTCGTCCTTGAACGCACGGATTGCGGCGTCGTCGCGCTCGACGACGGGGTAGTCCGCCCCGGAGATGTCGGGGACGTCGAGTGTGGTGTCGCGGTTCTCGGCGAGCCAGGCGTCGCGTCCACCGTCCAGCAGGCGCACGTCCTCGTGGCCGAACAGGGTGAAGACCCACAGCGCGTAGGCGGCCCACCAGTTGCTCTTGTCGCCGTAGATGACGACGGTGTCGTCGCGCGAGATGCCCTTGCGGTTCATCAGGTCGGCGAACTTCTCGCCGTCGACGTAGTCGCGCGTGACGGGGTCGTTCAGGTCGAGATGCCAGTCGATCTTGACCGCGCCGGGGATGTGGCCGACGTCGTAGAGGAGCACGTCCTCGTCGGACTCGACGACCTTGAGTCCGGGTGTGCCGATGTTGGCGGAGAGCCACTGCGTCGTGACGAGTCGTTCGGGGTGCGCGAACGACGCGAAGGCGGGGTGGGGATCTGGCGCGACGGACACGTGCGTCTCCTGAGGTTGTCAGACGGGGGGTCGAACTGATTGTGCGTGACCACACGATCCTAGGGCGCGCGTCGGGACGGCGTCAGACGCTGGTGTCGTCGATCCCGTCACGATGCGCCGCGGCGCTCTCCCAGAGGTCGGCGATGCCGACACCCACCTCGGCGAGCAACCGGCGTACCAGCGGCAGCCCGATGCCGATGACGGACGACGGGTCACCCTCGATGCCGTCGACGAACCAGCCACCGAGACCGTCGAGGGTGAACGCGCCCGCGACGGCGAGTGGCTCGCCCGAGCGAAGGTAGGCCTCGAGGTCCCGCTCGGTCGGTGAGGAGAAGTGCACCGTGGTCCCGCAGTGGGCAACGCCGCGTGCGGTCACCCGGCCGTCGTCGAGCCGTAGGACGCAGTGACCGGTGAGCAGGTCACCGCTCGCACCGGCCATCGCCGCCCATCGTTCGCGAGCGACGGCGACGTCTCGTGGTTTGCCCACGAGGTCGCCGCCGATCGACAGCATGGAGTCGCAGCCCACGACGACGACGGTGCCGGTCGACAGCTCCGGATCGTGGGCGCAAGCCTCTGCGATCACGGCCGCCTTGGCCGCGGCCAGCTCGGTGACCACCACCTCGTGCGGGGAGTCGGAGGGCAGTGCTGCGGCGACCGCGTCCTCGTCGACGTCCGAGACCCGGACGATCGGATCCACCCCGGCTGCCCGCAACACGGCCAGGCGGGCGGGCGAGCGGGACGCGAGTACGAACCGGACCGTCACCGCGGTCCGGTGACCCCGGTGGTGAACGAGTAGGGCGAGAAGGCCATGCCCGCGCGGTGCATGGTGGACGGGCGACCCCAGTGATCGAGCACGGGGATCTCGGTCGGCCCGGCGTCGGCCGTGGCGGCGGACAGGACGGCCACGAGGGCGGCGATCTCCTCGTCGGTCGGGTTGCCCGACTCGACGCGCAGGAAGGGCGCCGAGGGAGCGGTCTCGTCCGTACCGGACTCGGTCCGGTCGTCGGCTGATGTCACGAAGCGTCTCCTCCAGGTGCAGGTGTTCCCCGAACTCTAGGGGACGGTGACCGGCGCGTCGGCCGCGGTCCGGGTGTCCACCGCGAACCGTAGGGCGGCCTCGCACGGCTGGGCGACGAGTGCGAGGTGGTCCGTGACGGCGGCCACGAAGGCCTCGATCGTGGTGCGGGCGGTCGGGTTGTCGGGGAACCGGCTCCGCAGTGCGAGACCGTCCGCGGTGCGGGAGATCCAGAACTGCGCGTCGTCGGAGACGGTGACGTTGGAGATGTGGTGGGCGTCGATGCTGCGCAGCAGGTCGTGTCCGGGGGCCGACCGGTAGTCGACGTAGGACACCATGAAGACGTCCTTGCGCGGGCGCCGGAGTCCGCCCGCGGCCTCGACCACGCGGGCGATGGGCACCTCGCCCAGCGCGACCGCGCGTCGCACTGCCGGACCGGTCGAGCGGATCGTGGCCCTCAGGTCGCTCTCGGTGACGACCTCGAGCGGCGCGTTGGTGACGAACCAGCCGACGGACGACCGCCACGCCGCGGATCGACGGGTGTGCAGCGGGAACAGCAGGGGAACCGTGGCGCCACCACCGAGGTCGCGTACCGCGTGCGCCATGGCCGCGAGCACACCGGCGTAGAGGCTGGCCCCGTCGGCCCGGCACCCGGTCTCGGCCGCGTCGGCCTCCGGTGCGGTGAGCAGGGTGTCGACGCGGACCGCACAGCGGTCCGTGCGCCCGTGCGGGACTCCGAGATCGAGAGGGAACTGCGGCGGAGCGCCGGCGCCCGCGTGCAGGAAGTCGACCCACGTGCGGAGCCGGTCGTCCTCGAGGTCGATCGGCGTGCCCGCGGACTCGGCTGCGCAGTAGTCGACGAAGTCACCCGGATCCGGCGCGGTCTCCGGCTCGCCGAGATAGCCCCGACGGACGTCGTCGATGACGACCGCCAGCGAATACGCGTCGACGTGCGCGTGATCGAACCCGCACACCACCGTGGAGACGTCCGGACGATCGATGGCGAGGAAGGTGTAGGCCGGTGCGGAGAAGGGAGCGCACGCGGCGTCGAGCGCGCCGCGCACGACGCGGTGGGCCTCCGGGACGGAGGGGACCGCGATGTCCGGTCGTCGTCGGAGGGTGAGCGCACCCTGCGGATGGTTCACGCGTGACGGACCGGAGTCGGACCGCACGAACCCGGTCCGGAGCGAACCGTGGCGTGCGACCAACCGCTCGAGAGAACGCTCCAGGGCATCGGTGTCCAGCGGCCCCGGGACGTCGAACGATGCTGCGAGCCACGTGCTGCCGTCGTCGACGTCGGCGAGGTGCGCACTCTGGTTGAACGACGGCGGGACCGTCGACGGGACGGGTTCGGCGTCGGAACGCACGAGCCACTGCAGGACGACGCCGGGGCGCGGGGCCCAGGCGTCCACTCCGATCACGTGCACGCGCCACCACCGACGACGCGGTTCCCGTCCCGCGCGACCGTCTGCAGGACCTCCCGCAGGTGCTGGTGGTATCGCGCCACCTGCCGCTGCGCCTCGGGCGTCGCGGGAGTCTGCGACCCGAGATAGAAGTGGCGATCGTCCCGGTTGAACCACATGGACGCGTTCGCGGTGCGGCCCTCCCCGGTGAACAGGATCGCGTCGTCGTCGGCCTCGGAGCCGTGGCCGGGGAACCAGCGGAAATCGATGTAGGACAAAAGGTGCGGGCTCGATGCCAGTCCGGCGCCGCCGACACCGGACTCGAAGAGCAGCTGCAGCACCTTCCCGATCGGCGCTGCCGCGGTGGCCTTCGTGCGGGCGTAGGCCTCGCTCGCCCGACCGACGAGGGTGCGGAAGTCGCCGGCGCCCGCCACGGGGAACGTCACGGGCGCGAAATTGCAGAACCAGCCCTGGGACAGGGCGAAGTCCCCGAGGTGGCGGGTACCGAGCACGGTGATGCCGGCGTAGTCGTCTCGGCCCGCGAGCTCGTGATCGGTGATCGCGACCGCGGCGAACAGGCCCGTGACGAACTTCCCACCCGCCTCCCGGCACGCGGCGTCGAAGGCCGCGGTGTCGTCCGCGCCCAGCAGGTCCATCTCGATCGGTTCGACGGGAGCGGTCTCACCCGGTGCGAGTCCGAGGTCGAGCGGGAAGGACGGCATCGCGCCGCCGTGGGCTCGCACGACGTCGATCCACTCGGCCAGCTCGGGGGAGTCGGCGTCGACGGCCTCGGCCCTCTCGTTCTCGATCGCGACGTGCTCGAGGAAGCTTCCGGTCCACGCCGAGATGTCGGTGGGTGCACGGTTCGACTGCGCCGCGCGATAGAGATCGATCAGCTCCGCCAGGACCAGGACCTGAGAGGCGCCGTCGGAGAACGCGTGGTCCGCACCGTAATAGAGCGTGAATCCCCCCGGTCGCGCCACCGTCCCGAACGCCACGGCGGGCCAACTCAGGGGTGTGGCGTCCCGCGAGAGCCGATCGCGCACGTAGTCGAGGAACTGGTCGGGCGCCGAGCACTCGCCCGCGGAGACGGCCCGCAGGCGCGCGGCCGCCGGGGGAACGCGGCGCCGCACGACCGCGCCGCCGTCCGTCTCGAACCACGTCTGCAGTCCCTCGTGGCGCAGGAGGAACTGCTCGAAGGCGAGGGTCAACGCGGCGACGTCGAGATCTCCGGCGACCTCGGTCGCGGAGCCGAGGTACGCGGTGTGCGTGCCTCCCCGGTCCGCCACCGCGCGCACACCGCGAACATGGTTCTCCTGCAGAAACGACGGCGGGGTGGGATCGACCGGTGCGGACTCGACGAGCGGCCGTGCGTCGTCGACCGGATGCCACTCGAGCAGTTGGCCGGGTGCGGGTTTCCAGTTGCGCATCGCCGTGATGATCATGCGTGCACCGTCCTGTCCGCCCCGCTCTCGACGACGGCGCCGGCGGACTCGCGCAACACCTCCTGGAATCGGGCGAGGTAGGCGTGCACGTTGCGGACCGCCTCCTCGTGGCCGGGGAACCGGGCAGCGATGCTGAGGCCGAGCGGCGTGCGGAGAATCCAGAAGTAGACCTCGTCGCGGGAGGCGGTGGCACTGCGGAGTGTGCGCGTGTTCCACAGCGGCCACGACTCGGCATCGGGGGTGTGCCGCAGATCGAGATAGGACACCACGAACTGCGGCACCGAGTCCACGTTCAGCAGCCGCGCGACACGGGAGTACGGCTGGCGTGCATAGCCCTTGACGGCGTCCAGGCCGGCGGCGGCGCGGCGCACGGCGTCGTCCACGTCCGAGCCGGGGTCGACGTGGACGTCGACCGGCACCACTCCCACGTACCAGCCGACCGATTCGGCGTACTGGGGCTCGAAGCGCGTGTGCATGGGCATGGTCACACGCAGTCGGCGTTCACCAGCGAGGTCGCGGGAGGTCAGTGCCAGCGCACCGACCACGGCCGCGGTCATGGACGCACCCCGCGCGCGGGTGTGTGCGGCGAGCGCGTCGGTGTCCGCCGCACTCAACAGGTAGCGGGAGAGACTGCTCTGCCGCTCGGGACCGTGCTCGTCGTCGGCGCCGACCGGGAGGGGGAACGGGGGGAAGCTGCCGTCGGAGAGGAAGGACGACCAGGTGCGGACCACCTCGTGGTCGGGGGTCAGGCAGTCACCGGTCTCCCGGTCGACGACGCTGAAGTCGAGATGACTGCCGATCGCCGCCAGCCGTGGATCGCGCGCGTGGATCTCGAACTCGTACAGCCGGCGGAGTTCGCTGACGGCCAACAGCATCGAGTAGGCGTCCATGACGGAGTGATCGGCTCCGAAGATGAGCAGGAACCGGTCCGTCTCGTCGTCCTCCTCGGTCGACGAACTCGGGGCGATGTCCTCGACCGTGGCGACCACGCAGTGCGGCCACCGGAACGGCGACAGGGTGCGGGCGAAGAAGTCCGAGACGTCGGCGTGCACGTCGGATCCCGTGCGCCGACGCCCGAGTACACGCGGAACCACGTCCACCGCATCTTCCGGGACGGTGGAGCGGGCGAGACGGGCGCCGCCGTCGGCGTCGACGCCGTCCGTCGTGACCGTCGAGCGGAAGGTCTCGTGGCGAGAGGTCCACGCGCGCAGAGCACGACGCAGCGCCTCGGCGTCGTACCGGTCGTGGATCTCGAACACCGCCCCGATCCAGGCGGCGCCGATCTCGTCCGAGGATCCCGTGGCAGCCTTGGCGAGGCTGTGACGGCAATGTTCCTCGTGCGTGTAGGCCAGTGGTCGGTCGTCCCGATACCAGCGGTCGGTCGCGGTGACGGTGGGGATCCACTCGGTCACCACGCCCCGGGGGAGCGGGTGATCGGCGAGCTCGGTGAATTCCATCTTCGGTCTCACGTCCGTTCGGGTCGAGATCGCAGGGTCGGGAAGTGGAGCGGTGCGCTCAGGGCATTCCGCGATCGGTGCGGGGGCGCAGGAGATGTCGCGCGGAGATGGATCCGCTGTCGCTGTCGTAGGCGCGGATCATCACGAGTCGGCAGGCGTGGAGCACGGACACCCCCGGCACGTACAGCACGAGCGCTGCCGCCGCGAGCGCGTGGCGTCGATGCAGTCGTAGGGTTCGGGGGAGGCACGCCATGTAGCGGACGAAGGACCGCATTCCCGATTCCATTCGGCGCGGCGACACTCCCACGGTGAGGGAGGGCAGAAAGGCGTTGCGCCCACCCGACTCCTGGACGCAGAGTCCCATGTCGACGTCCTCGAAGACGTCGCGGCGCAGCGAGACGTCCTCGCGGATCAGCTTCCACGTCTCGCGGCGCAGGATCATGTTGGAGCCGTACAGGACCGGAACGTCGCGGACCTCCGGCGTGGACGGCGACCGCCGGGCGAGCGGTGACCACCGCGCCTTGATGCGGGCGGCCGCGTCGCCGTAGGGCAGCTCGTACGCCTCACCGCGTCCGCACGCGGCGGCCCAGTGCTGATCGACGTCGGCGGCGAAGAAGTCGAGAATCGTTGCCGCCCAGTCATCGGGCACGCGGGTGTCGGCATCGATCCGGGCGACGAGATCCCCGGACGCCGCATCCATACCGGCGTTCCGGGCGAAGACGAGACCCTGCTGCTTCTCGGTCACCACGCGGATCTCGGGGTGGTCCGTGGCATGTCGTCGCACGATGTCACGGGTGCCGTCCGCGGAGTTGTTGTCCACGACGATGATCTCGGTGATGCAGTCGAGCTGGGTGCACAGCAGGTCCAGGCACGCGCCGATGCACTCCTCCTCGTCGAATGCCGGGACGACGACGGACAGGGACAGTCGGTTCATCGGGAGGTCTCCGTTCGCGAGGCGGTCGGGTGCAGCGGGGCCGTGCGGCGCTGCGCTGCCGCCTCGACGAGGTCGGCGCACCGCCGGACCGCACCGGTGGGCGAGACGAGGGAATCCGCGAGACGCTCTGCAGCAGAACGTGTCCGTGGGTGGAGCACCCGGGCCAGAGCGGCATCGAGCGAGGCGGAGGACGCCGATCGTGCGGCGACGCTCGCGCCGACTCGCGAGGCGACGACGCGTCGTCCCCACAGGGGTTGATCGGCACCGACGTGACACACGAGGGTGGGTCGACCGGCGCGCAGACCGGCGGCGGTGGACCCGGCGCCGCCGTGGTGGACGACGGCCTCGCACTGCGGGAGCACCGCGGTGTGGTCGACGGCCGACACCGAGAGGACATCGTGCCCGAACTCGCTGGAACCGGGGGCGTTCTCGCGCAGCAGCCGGTCGTCCCAGCCGCCGACGAGCAGAACGCGTCTCCCGGCACGCCGAACGGCAGCGACGAGTTCGTCGAGAAGAGCCGCGCCGCCGGGGACCGTCATGCTGCCGAACCCGATGTACACCGGTGGTGTGCCCGCGCGGAGCCAGGAATCGAGACCGTCGGTGACCGGGGCAGCTCGCTGCACCGCGGCGCGAGTGCGGGCGTCGGGATGCAGGAAACCGGTGAGAGGTCGCGCCGGGCCCCATTCCTCCGTGAGCCCGGGGAACAGCGCCGCGTCGTACGCCTGGATTTCGGTGACGCCGGAACGCGCCAGCGCCCCAGCGACACTGGATGTCATGGGCGGAAGTCCGAGTTCTGCTCGGAGGGTGGTGTGCGCACCGCGGGAGGCGCGCCACAGTGTGGTGTCGAGCGCCCACCACGCCGCGCGGTGCACGAACCCCGGCAGGGCCGACGGTACCGGGACGACGGAGGCGACGCCGTTGCTGCGAACCGGGCAGAAGTGCAGGGGTACGTAGGGGATCGAGTGCACCTCGGCCACGTCGTACGCGCTCTCCTGACCGACGGACGACCCCACGAGGACATCGCTGCCGGCGGCCAGGTCGGTCAGCGCGGCTCGCGCGGCGCGACCTCCCGCGACGGTGACGGCTGTGACGGCTGCCAGCCGGCGGCGCGGGTTGCGCGAGGCCATGTCTCGGGTCACGAGGGGCGAGGTGAGCAGCTCCGCGGTGTCCACACCGCACGGGCGAGCATCGAGTCCGGCGGACGCGGCGAAGGCGACGAGGTTCGGCGGAACGGCGAGCACCACACGGTGTCCACGTCGTTCCAGCTCGGTGGCCAGGACGACGCCGGGCTGCACGTCGCCTCTACTTCCCTGAAATGCCAACGTGACCTGCATGTCTCACCCCCTCGAGCGTTGCTCCGCGACCCCCGCGCGCCGAGCGTCCGCAACTGATGACCTCCGCGAACTGTTCCGGAACGACCATTGCAGACATGGTGGGACTCCGCCAATCGTGACGTCCTACGCCACACCGACACGCCAGGGTGACGAGTGTCTCGCTGTCCGAGTTGCGATCGGGCCCGTCGTGACATCCCACGCCGCTGCGCCGACCCGACCTCCTTGTTCGGCGTATTCTGCTGTCAGCCTTGACAAGTCGACTGCGGCACTGCTTGTGACCAGCGTGCGTTCCCGACCTCGAGGTCTGTCCGTGGTCCAGTTCTCGGATCGGCACACGACATGCCGTCCCGTGCGTCGAATGGTACGAACAAGTGACACAAGCGGACGAGACGCCATTTCCGGCGCGCTCCACATCAGGTATGTCCGAGGGGGAATCGAGTCGTGCGCATCGTCATGGCCGTCAGCGGAACGCGAGGCGACGTACAACCTGCCGTCGTCCTGGGTTCGGATCTGGCGGGCCGGGGCCACCACGTGGTCATGGCAGTTCCGCCCAACCTCGTGCACCTGGCCCGCGGGGTCGGACTCGAGACGGTGCCGTTCGGGTACGACACCCGCGAGCACATGAACTCGGACCTGGTCCGTCACGGCCTGTCCCGCGGGTCGGTCGCCGACCGTGCGCGGGCGCTCGCCGCACTGTGGAACTTCGGGTGGGACCAGATGGTGACGGAATTGCGCGACGTCGTCGACACCACGGCGCCGGACGTGCTGCTCACCGGCATCACCACCGAACAGATCGCGCTGCCCCTCGCCGAGGCGCGCGGGATCGGTCTCGTCGCACTGCATCACGCGCCGGTGCGCGCCAACCCGCGGTACTCACCTGTGCCCGGCATCGACGGTGCGCCGGCTGCGGTCGTCGGACTTGCCTGGACCGTGCTGGACCATGTCCTGTGGACGGCGACCCGGCGGCGCGAGAACACGCTGCGCCGCTCCCTGGGCATCCCCACGGTGTCGTCACCGCTTCCCGGTCGCATGGCCCGTCGCCGGACCGTCGAGATCCAGGCCTACGACCGGGTGTTCTGCCCCGAACTCGCCGTCGACTGGGACGGCACGCGTCCCCTCACAGGTTTCCTCGAGGTGTCCCCGGAGCTGCGGGCACGGATGGATCCGCAGCCGTCCGACCCGTCCCTGGACGAGTGGATCGACGACGGCCCCCCGCCCGTCTACGTCGGCTTCGGATCCATGCCGGTGACGAACCCGGCGGCCGTCCTGGCCGCCGTCGCAGATGCCGCGGCGCGCGTGGGCGAACGGGTTCTGCTGTGCGCCGGCTGGAACGACGTCGACTCCGCCGACGCGCTCGGTGATCACGTCCGTGTGACCGGCGCCGTCGACCACGCCGCGGTCTTCCCCCGGTGCCGCGCCGTCGTGCACCACGGCGGCGCGGGGACCACCGCGGCGGGACTGCGGGCCGGACGGCCGACGGTGGTGTGCTCGGTGTCGTCCGATCAGCCCTTCTGGGGTCGGCGGGTCGTCGCCCTGTCGTGCGGCGCCGCGATGTCCGCCTCCGACATCACGGCGCAGTCGTTGGAGAAGGCGTTGCGCCTCGCTCTGACGCCCGAGGCGGCCGCGGGCGCAGCCGCCGTGGCCGCCGCCATGACGAGTCCCGCGGAGGCGGTCCGCCGCGCGTCCGACCTCGTGGAGTCGGCCCGCCCCGCACCGACGGACGCGGTGGTCGCATGACGGCGCGGCTTCAGGATCAGGACTTCACCTACTGGTTCCTCTCCGAGGCGTTCGGGTGGGACGTGGTCCTGCAACTCGTGTGGCGCTTCGACGACGCGGTGCCGGACGCCGACGTGACGGCGATGGCGGTGGGACTCGCGCGCGGAGCACTGCATCGACGCATCGTGCGACCGTCGATTCCCGTCGCCCGCCCGGGCTGGGTCCGGTCCGACCGGGATCCCGCCGTTCGGCTCGACGACGAGTCTGTGACACCGGACGAGGTCCTCGACTGGGCGACGCGCGATCTCGAGACCGTCGACCTCGACGCCGACGAGGGTCGCTGCTGGGCGCTGCGGTCCACCCGGACGACCACCGGTGGATCGGCGCTGTCTCTCACCTGCCTGCACCTCGTCGCGGACGGCCGAGCGATGACGGCGGCCGCTGTGGCCGCCGTCGCCGACACGGCCGGGGTGCGCGACGACATCGGCGCCGCGCCGACCGGGCCGTCCGCACTCGTCGGGGACGTCGGCGACGCAGCACGTCAGGTGGTCGGAGCCGTGGCCGGCGTGGCACGGACCGCCGTCGCGGTGGTGTCCGATCTCCGCTCGACCGACTCCGGCGTCGCACGTCCGGCCTCCGTCACCCCGCGCACCCCCGCACACACCCGTGCGCCGCTGGCTCGTCCGTCCTGGGCGACGGTCACGGTGCCGGTGGCGGAGTGGGACGCCGTCGCGCAGCGTCACGGCGGGACACGGAACTCGTTGTTCGTCGCGGTACTCGCCGGTGCGCTCGTCGCCACCGGCTACGCAGACGACGGGCTGCCCGTGAAGGTCGGCATCCCGATGAGTCTGCGCCGGGGTGACGACGATCAGCGCAGCAACGCCACCGGGGGCGTGTCGATCTCACTCGCCGAGCGCGTGGTTCCGGGCTCCGATCTGGGCGGTGTCCGCGCGCTGTGCCGGGACGCGTTCACGGCGCTGTCCGCCGGACGCCGGCCGGCGATGATTCATCTGCAGCCACTGCTCCAGGTACTCCCGCTGTCCGTCGTGACGTCCGTGGTGACGGGCGGCGGGTCCGGTATGCCCGACGTGGTCGCGTCGAATCTCGGGTCCTTCGACGGTCTCCGCCGGGTCGGCGGCCGTACCGCCACGGACGTCGCCTTCCGGGGAACAGCGCACCACGTCGACCCCGCCGGCACGCAACGCTTCGGCGAGGGCGTGCAGTCCTGGTACCTGGAGACGGACGGTGCGGCGACCTTCGCCGTGGCCGGGTTCGACGAGACACGCGTGGGTTCCGCGGAGGCGCTGACGGCAGCCCTGTCCGCGGAGCTCACCGGATGGGATGTGCCGCATGAGTTCTGGTGACGTGACCACTGCTCAGGTCCGCCCGGCAGACCGCGTGGCGGGTGCCGACGAGTCGTACGCGTTGGCGGAGCGACTCTTCGGATGGACGGCGCCGATCCAGTACCTGTGGATCTTCCCGGCCGACCCGGGTGCGGACGCCGTCGCGACGCTCGCCGACCGGCTCGCGTCGGGATCGTTCGACCGCCGGGTGGTCCCCACCTCCGTGCCGTTCGGCCACGACCGATGGGTGCGGGCCGAGCGCCCCGCCACGGTGTACACCGAACCCGGAACCATCGCGGACGACGCCGTGGGGGACTGGGTCGATGCGCGGCTCCGTGCGGCCGATCTCGACCCGTCTGCCGGACGCGGTTTCACGCTCGAGTGCGCGCACACCGATACCGGGAGAACCGTTCTGGCACTGCTGGTCTCGCACATGATCGCCGATGGCCAGGCCGTGTACGCGGCGCTCGATGCGGCTCGCCGGGGGCCGACGCGCTCGGCACTGCCCACCGGGCGTGACGTCGCCGGGTGGGCCGGCGTGCGGGGCGATCTCCGTGACGCGGGGGCGCAGATTCCGGCGGTGGCGCGGGCTCTCGCGGTGATCGGGAAGGCGGCGGC
Organism: Rhodococcus sp. NBC_00294; assembly: GCF_036163995.1. Taxonomy (NCBI): domain Bacteria; kingdom Bacillati; phylum Actinomycetota; class Actinomycetes; order Mycobacteriales; family Nocardiaceae; genus Rhodococcus; species Rhodococcus sp. NBC_00294. Next base: position 3,580,061 of record NZ_CP108043.1, on the reverse strand, counting down.
GACGGCCGGCGCGACGGCGCTGCGGACGGCGATCACGCGATCCGACGAGACTGCCCCGACTGCCGCGCCGGTCGCGGCTCGCGCGGACGAACCCACTCCGACCGAGTCCGACACCACTCTCGCCGTGGTGGATCTCGATCGCCGCGAGTGGGTCGACCGCGCGGCCGAGCACGGTGGTACGCCGAACAGCCTCTTCACGGCCGTCATGGGCGGGGTTCTGCGTGCGTCCGGCCATCCGACGGGTCCCGAGGGCACGCGCATCTGCATCGCGGTGAGCAACCGCGCCGACGGCGACGACAGAGCGAATGCGTCCGGGGGCGTGTGGATCCGGGTGCCCGGGCCGATCGGACCCGAGGTGGGGCTCGGCGAGATCCGCGCGCTGAGCAAGGCGGCGTTCGCGAAGTACGCGACCACGGACGACGCGGTCACCGACCACCTGCAGGCGGTGGCCAGGTTGCTTCCGGACCGGGTGCTCGGGCGGATGATGACGTCCATCGCCGGGCCGGACACCACGGTGTCGAACCTGGGCGCCGCGCCGCAGAGCGCCCTCGAACTCGGTGATCAGGTCGCGGAGTCGTTCGGTATCCGCGCGATCATGCAGGGCCGCGACGCGGCCGCCCGGCGTCGACAGGGACCGGCGATCGCCGCGTGGGCGGTGGAGTACGGCGACAAGGTGACGGTCACCGTGTTCGGCATCCACCCCGAGTACGCGGGAGACACCGGCCGGCTCCGCGAGACGGTGTCCGCGGAGCTCGACCGGTGGTCACTCGAGCACTCGTTCTGGTGAGGTCTAGAGCGGGATGTTGCCGTGCTTCTTCGGAGGCAGGGTGACCATCTTGCGTTCGAGCAGGCGCAGTGCGGTGACGATCTGTCCGCGGGTGTGGCTCGGGGGGATCACCGCGTCGACGTAGCCGCGTTCGGCGGCGACGTACGGGTTGACGAGGGTGTCCTCGTACTCGTTCTGCAGCTCGAGGCGCAGTGCGTCGACGTCGTCACCGTTCTTGGCGGCCTCGAGGAGGCGTTTGCGGTAGACGAAGCCGACGGCGCCGGATGCGCCCATGACGGCGATCTGCGCGGTGGGCCACGCGAGGTTGAGATCGGCGCCCATGTGCTTGGACCCCATCACGTCGTACGCGCCGCCGTAGGCCTTGCGGGTGATGACGGTGATCTTGCCGACGGTGGCCTCGCCGTAGGCGTAGAGCAGTTTCGCGCCGCGGCGGATGATGCCGTTGAACTCCTGATCGGTGCCCGGCAGGAAGCCGGGGACGTCGACGAGGGTGATGATCGGGATGTTGAAGCAGTCGCAGGTGCGCACGAACCGGGCGGCCTTCTCGGAGGCGTCGATGTCGAGGGTGCCGGCGAACGCGGTGGGCTGGTTGGCGACGATGCCGACGCTGCGCCCGTCGACGCGGCCGAACCCGACGATGATGTTGCGGGCCCGCCCTTCCTGCACCTCGAGGAACTCGTCGTCGTCGAGGATGCGGCGGATGACCTCGTGCATGTCGTACGGGGTGTTCGGCGAGTCCGGGATCAGGGTGTCGAGTTCCAGATCCTCGGCGGTGAGGGAGTCGGCGATGGCCCCGTCGATGGGGTCCGAGGGGGCAAGGCGGGGCGCGGTGGCCTGGTTGTTCGAGGGGAGGTAGCCCAGGAGTTCGCGGACGTAGTCGAGGGCGTCCTGCTCGCCGGAGGCGACGTAGTGGGCGACGCCGGACTTCTCCATGTGGGTGTGGGCGCCGCCGAGGTCCTCCATGGTGACGTTCTCGCCGGTGACGGTCTTGATGACGTCGGGTCCGGTGACGAACATCTGGGAGGTCTTGTCGACCATGACGACGAAGTCGGTGAGGGCGGGGGAGTAGACGTGCCCGCCCGCGGCCGGTCCCATAATCAGCGAGATCTGGGGGACGACGCCGGACATGCGGACGTTGCGGTGGAAGATCTCGCCGTAGAGGCCGAGGGAGACGACGCCTTCCTGGATACGGGCGCCGGCGCCCTCGTTGATGCCGACGAGGGGACGTCCGGTCTTGAGGGCGAGGTCCATGACCTTGACGATCTTCTCGCCGTAGATCTCGCCGAGGCTGCCGCCGAAGACGGTGGCGTCCTGGGAGAACACGCACACGTCGCGGCCGTCGACGGTGCCGTAGCCGGTGACGACGCCGTCGCCGAAGGGGCGGTTGTCGGCGAGGCCGAAGTTGACGGAGCGGTGGCGGGCGAGGGCGTCGAGTTCGACGAACGAGCCCTCGTCGAGGAGCGCGGTGATGCGTTCGCGGGCGGTGAGCTTGCCCTTGGCGTGCACCTTCTCCACAGCCGCCTCGCCCATGGGCTTCTCGGCCTGGGCCTGGCGGGCGGCGAGCTCGGCCAGCTTTCCGGCAGTGGTGTGGATGTCGGGTGCGGCAGCCCCCGTCTCTTCTCGAGCCACTGATTCCTGCGCGGACGCATCCTGAACACTCGTCATAGACCAGCACTGTATCGACGCCGCGCCGCCGGACGTGGCAGGGGTGGTGCGTCGGCCGCGTCTCTATGCTCGGCCCCATGTGGGAGAACCTGGACAGACCGCCGCTCGACGGGCGTGCGCTCACCCGCGCACTCGTCGAGGGACCCCGCGGATCGTGGTCGCGTGTCGACGTCGTGGCGCGGACCGGATCGACCAACGCGGACCTGTTGGCCGTCGCCGACACCGCCGGTGACCGCACTGCGCTGATCGCCGACGTCCAGGACGCGGGCCGCGGACGGCACTCGCGGTCGTTCACCGCTCCCGCGCGGTCGCAGGTCATCGTGTCGGCGCTGGTCAAGCTGCCCGGCGTGCCGCCCGGATCGGTGGGGTGGCTCCCGCTGCTCACCGGTGTCGCGGTGGTCGACGTGCTGCGCACCGTCACCGAGGTCGACGCGGTGCTCAAGTGGCCCAACGACGTCCTCATCCGCGGCGACGAGTCGTCCGGCTACGCCGGAGGCAAGGTGGCGGGCATCCTGGTGGAGGTGGCCTCGACCCATCCCGTCGTGACGGCGGTGTCCGGAGTCGGCATCAACGTCAGCCTCACCGAGGCGGAGCTGCCCGTCCCGACGGCGACGTCCCTGCAACTGGCCGGCGCGGCGGTGATCGATCGCGGCACCGTGGTGCGCGCCTTCCTGCGGGCCGTGGGTTCGGCACTGGACGAGTGGCGGGAGTCGGGGTGGGACACCGCGCCGATCGCGGAGCTGTACCGCTCCCGGTGCGATACTCTCGGCCGCCGCGTGCGGGTCACGATGCCGGGCGACACCGAGCTGGTGGGCGTCGCGACCGACATCGACGAGCACGGTCGGGTGGTGATCGTGCCCGAGTCGGGGGACACCACGCCGGTCGCCGTCTCGGCGGGCGACGTCACTCACCTCCGCGCGCTCGACGCCTGACCGCCCCTTCCCCACAGGAGAATCGCATGTCGTTTCCGCAGGACGCACTGGGGCACGAGGAGGACCTGATCCTGCATCGGCACCCGCACTGGAAGATGCTCGTGCTGCCGGTGCTGACGTTCCTCGTCGCGACGCTTCTCGCGGGCTTCCTCGTGGGTCTGATCGGACGGTCGCTGGAGTCCACGGCGCGGTCCGCCGCGCTGATCGCCGTCGCGGTGGTGTGGGTCGGGCTGATCGCCTGGCGCACCGCTGTCCCCGTACTGCGTTGGCGATCCACACATTTCGTCGTGACCGACCGACGCGTCCTCGTCCGCCAGGGTGTGCTGTCGCACTCGGGCATCGACATCCCGGTACGCCGGGTGTCCAACGTGCAGTTCCGTCACGGTCTTCTCGACCGGCTCCTGAAGACCGGCACCCTGGTGATTGTGGCGAGCTCCGACGACCCCCTCGAGTTCGACGACATCCCCGACGTCGAGCGGGTCCACTCCCTGCTGTACCACCAGGTCTTCGACTCCCAGAATCACGGCTGGGACGACGGAGACGATCTCGGTCCCGCGCGCACTACGTAGGGTGGTCCGGTGACCGAAGTCCTGCTCGCCGAAGACGATGAAGCCATCGCGACCCCGCTGTCCCGCGCACTCGGACGAGAGGGGTACACGGTGACGGTCGAGCAGACCGGTCCGGCAGCGCTCGCGCGCGCCCTGGAAGGCTCGTTCGATCTCCTGATCCTCGATCTCGGGCTCCCCGGGATGGACGGCCTCGAGGTGTGCCGGCAGATCCGCGCCACCAGGTCCGACCTCGCCGTCCTGATGCTCACCGCACGCACCGACGAGGTCGACTTCGTCGTCGGTCTCGACGCGGGAGCCGACGACTACGTGAGCAAGCCCTTCCGCGTCGCCGAGCTCATGGCGCGGGTCCGGGCCCTGCTCCGGCGCCGCGGCGCGGCCTCCGAGGACGGCACCATCGAGGTGGGCGGCCTGCGCCTCGAACCCGCCGCACGGCGCGTCCTGCTCGACGGCCACGAGATCCCCCTGGCCAACAAGGAGTACGAACTTCTCAAGATCCTGCTCGACCATGCCGGTCAGGTGGTCTCGCGCGAGACCATTCTGCGCGAGGTGTGGGGCGACGCCGAGCTGCGCGGCTCGAAGACGCTGGACATGCACATGTCCTGGCTGCGCCGCAAGATCGGCGACGAGGGCTCGGTGGCCGAACGACGCATCGCGACCGTGCGCGGCGTCGGCTTCCGGATCAACACGGACTGACCGGGCCACCGCATGAGGCGTCGGATCCTGCAGTCGATCCTCGCGGTCGTCATCCTCACCGGCATGCTGCTCGGCATCCCGTTGACCTACACCGCCTGGCTGTGGGTCGAGGACTTCACTCGCGGCGACCTGCGCACCCGGCTCGAGCGCATGGCGTCCGAGATCATCGATCAGGAGGGCGGGGACGGCCGCGTGGACGGCGGCCTCGACACCGCCTCGCTGCGTCTCGTCGTGCCCATGGGCGGGCGCCTCGTCGTCGTCTACCCCACCCCCGAGAACCCGGCGTCCCGCATGGACATCGGCGCACCGTCCGTCGAGGATCCGATCGAGGAGTCCCTCTCGATGGGCACCTCCGGGTCGCTGCTCCTCGAAGTGCCGTCCGACGAGATGCGCACCGCCCAGAAGCAGGCCGTCGGCGCGGTGGCGCTCGTCGTCCTGGCCTCGATCGCGGCCGGCACCGTCGTCGCCGTCCTCACGTCCCGTCGACTCTCCACGCCCCTGCAGCACGTCGCGGGGCGGGCCGCCCGGCTGGCCGAGGGCGATTTCCGGAAGGACCCCACCCGCCACGGCATTCCCGAACTCGACCGGGTGTCCGACGTGCTGGACTCCGCATCGGTGGAGATCGTGGGGCGCCTGCAACGCGAACACTCCCTCGTCGCGGACGTCTCCCACCAGTTGCGCAGCCGTCTCACCGCGGTGCGCCTGCGTCTCGACGAGCTGTCCGGCCACCCCGATCCCGAGGTGGTCACCGAGGCCAACGAGGCGATGGCCCAGGTGGACCGGCTCACCACCGCGATCGACGACCTCGTGCGATCGTCCCGCAGTGACGGCGCGGCCGACGCCTCGACCGTGCGCGTACGCGGCGAACTCGAACCCGTCATCGACGACTGGCGCGGGCCGTTCGCCGATGCCGGGCGCGACCTCGAGCTGCGCGGCGACTCGTCGGTCACCGCCCTGGTCACGGGTTCCCGGCTCCGCGAGGCGGTGTCGGTGCTGCTGCACAACGCGCTGGACCACGGCGGCGGGCGCTGCGTCGTCACGGTGCGCCTCGTGGGGGAGTCGCGTGCACCCGCGCAGGACGGACCACGGCCGCCCGTGGTCGTGGAGGTCTCCGACGAGGGAACCGGTGTCAAAGACGAACTCGCGCCGCACATCTTCGACCGTGGCTTCTCCGGCGCCGGATCCACCGGGGTGGGCCTCGCCCTCGCCCGCGCGCTGGTCGAGGCGGACGGGGGACGACTCGAACTGCAGCGCCGACGTCCGGCGCTCTTCGCGGTGTTCCTGCCCGCGGCACGCGTGGACCAGGTGATCCCGGCCGGGATGTCCGAACCGCGCTGACCGGCTCGACTCACCTAGGCTCGCGACGTGACTGCGCCCGACTTCTATTCCGAACTGCGGACTCTGCGACTCGAGCGGGTGCTCGACGCCGGGGTGGAGATCATCGCCGACCGCGGGTGGGACGGCTTGAGCATGACCGAGGTCGCGAAGCGTTCCGGGGTGCCCCGGCAGAGCCTCTACAAGGAGGTGGGTACCAAGGACGACCTCGGTCGCGCCGTCGTGGACCGCGAGGTCGAGCGATTCCTGGAGCAGGTGCGCACCGGGCTGGCAGCGCATCCCGACAGCTTCGAGGACGGCATCTCCGCTGCCGTTCGGGGCGTGCTCGAACACGGTCGGGCCAATGTCGCTCTCGCAGCCGTTCTGCGGCCGGGGCACGATTCGGGTCTGCTCGCCCTGGTCACGGTCCACCCCGACGCCGTGTTGGGCCACGCGAACAGTGCCGTCGGTGCGTTGGTGGGCGAGAGAGCGCCGGACGCGTTGGTGGACTGCGTGGTTCGACTGACGCTGAGCCATCTGGTGCAACCGTCCGTGGACGTGGACGAGGCGGTGGATCGCATCGACCGGGTGGTCCGCGGGTTCGCCTGAGCGGACTCGGCTCGGTCCCACCGGCCCGGCGCACTACAGGTCGAGCACCAGCTTCGACGACAGCGATCGCGAGACACACATCATGACCGTGTCCCCGCGTTCGCGTTCGCGACGGGACAGCACGGAGTCGCGGTGGTCGGGAGTGCCGCTCAGGACGTCGGCCTCGCACGTCCCGCAGATGCCTTCCATGCACGACCCGATGACGTCGGCACCGGCCTTCTCGACGGCGTCGAAGATCGACGTGCCGTCGGGGACGGTGACGGTCACCCCCGAGCGCGCGCACTCGACCTCGAACGAGTCGAGCGCGTCGTCGGGTGCCTCGACGGTCTCGGCCGCGAAACGCTCCAGGCGCAGGCCCCCGTCCGGCCACGCCGCGCACGCGTTCTCCACGGCATCGAGGAGTGGGCCGGGCCCGCAGCAGTAGACCAGGGTCTCGGGCCGGGGCTCACCCAGCACGGTGTCGAGATCGACACGCTCGCCGCGTTCGTCCTTGGCCCAGACCGTCACGCGGTCGTCGCCGTCGAACTCGTCGAGGAACGCCATCGACGAACGAGATCGACCGGCGTACAACAGGTTCCACTCGGCGCCGTCGGCTCGGGCAGCGGCGATCATGGCGCGGATCGGTGTGATGCCGATCCCGCCGGCGATGAAGAGATAGCTCGGTGCGGGATCGAGTGCGAAGTGGTTGAGCGGCCCTCGTGCTCGCAGAGTGGCTCCCTCCGGCAGGTGGTCGTGCACGTGCGCCGAGCCGCCGCGGCCGTCCGGCTCACGCAGGACAGCGATCGTCCACGAGGACTCGTCGGCGGTGTCTCCACAGAGTGAGTAGTGCCTGACCAGGTCGGGGCGCAGCATCAGTTCGACGTGCGCGCCGGGCGTCCAGGACGGCAGCGACCCGCCGGCGGCATCGGTGAGGACGAGTTCGACGACGCCCTCCGCCGCGGTACGCCGGTGTGCGACCCGCACATCGAGCTGCGTCCGCTCTGCTCCGTCGCCGTCGCGGCGCTGCCGAGGGGGCGTGACGGTGGACGTGTCCACCACGGGAGCGGCGCCGGCGGCCTTCCGGTCGGTGCGGTAGGTGCCGTGCCGTCGACGCTCCCCGCCCTTCGGTGTCGTCGTCACCATCATGGAGCTGTAGCCACGAACGAAGTTGGACTGCACGCGCGTCGGCTCCGCGAGGACCTCGATGTCGTCGAAGCGCGTCAGCAGCTCCTCCCAGAGGATCCGCAGCTGCATCTCCGCGAGCCGACTGCCCATGCAGCGGTGGGTGCCGATGCCGAACGCGAGGTGATGCCGTGCGTTGCGCCGGTCGATCACGAAGCTGTCCGGGTCGTCGAACGTGCGCTCGTCGCGGTTGGCCGAGGCGTACCACATGACGACCTTGTCGCCCTCGCGGACGAACTGACCGTTCAGGACGGTGTCTCGAGTCGCGATGCGGCGCATGTAGGCGAGGGGCGTCTGCCACCGCAGGATCTCGTGGACCATCTTCGGTACCAGGCCCGGATCGGCGCGCAGGCGATCGAACTGCTCCGGGAACTGGTTCAGGGCCAGCAGTCCGCCCGTCATCGAATTGCGGGTGGTGTCGTTTCCGCCCACGACGAGCAGGACGATGTTGCCCAGGAACTCCATCGGGCAGTCGATCAGGTCCTTCGTGTCCTCGGAGAGCTGCATGAGGGTGATGAGGTCGTACCCGGGCTTCTCGCCGGCTGCGAGGCGCGCCGCCTTGTCGTGCCACAGCGCACTGAAACTGCGCGCTGCTTCCGCCGCGGCCCGATACGCCGCGTCCGTGTCGGTGGACCCGCCGGTGGCCGACGCGCTCGCGGCCACCAGATCGGTCCACTCGACCAACTTCCGACGTTCCTCGTACGGGAAGTCGAGCAGCGTCGCGAGCATCCGCGAGGTCAACTCGATGCTGACCCGGTCGACCCAGTCGAAGGGCTCGCCCACCGGGAGCTCGTCGAGGACCTCCGCGACCCGCGAGCGGATGAGACCCTCCATCTCCTCCAGATTCCGAGGTGCGACGACGCCTTGCACCGCGGCGCGCTGCTGATCGTGGCGCGGCGGGTCCATCGCGATGAACATTTCGATGTCGAGACCCTCCGGCGGTGTGCCCAGGATGATCTGCGGTTCCGCCGAGAACGTCTCGAAATCCCGGTCGACTGCGACGATGTCGTCGTAGCGCGTGACGGACCAGAACGGCCCGAACGCGCTGTCGGCCCGGAAGTGCACGGGCGACTCGTCTCGCAGTCTCCGGAAATAGGCCTCCCACGATCCCTGCCGCCACAGGAACGGGTTGCTGACATCGATCTCGGTCAGATCCAGCTCCGCCACGTCGGGGATCGCGGACTCACGGAAGTGTGGCTGCCCGTCGCTCACCACGAGCCTCTTCGCGCGCTGCCACAGATGCAGTCCCTGGATCTGACGCTCCATCGGGACCAGTGCCTGTGTTCTCGTGATGATCGTGTCGCGAACGCTAATGACGACTACCGCCTCGGTGCTGGGATGGTTCTGACGAGTGGGATGACAGAACTAAACCATGTGTATCCGAAGATGACAATAGTCGACGTATTGTCGCCGCTGAGCGGCAGCGCACCAGCGGCCCGTCGCCGGGTGAGTGAGGAGAGGGGGCCTGACGCGTCGCGTCAGCTGTGACCCATGAACTGCGTCTGCTCGTCGTCCGGGTCGACGTCGGGATCGAGATCGGGGTCCGGCTCGTCCTCGATCAGCGAAGTCGCGATGATCCCGCGGCCGTTCTCGTCCGGGAACGCGAAGCGACGCAGTGCCCAGAATCGGAAGACCATCTGCAGCAGATTGCCGATGACGTAGTTGAGGACGAAGTCGATGATGATCAACGCGGTGAGGGTTGTCTGTCCCTCGCGGATGTCGAAGACGTTGTTCGCGATCCAGAGCGGAGCGGCGGCGAGGATGACGCCGATGCCACTGATGGTGAAGAACAACAGTGCCTCGTGATGACGCTCGCGGCCACCACGGTTCTTGAACGACCACTCGCGGTTGAGGATGTAGCTGAGAATCGTCGCCATCACGCCGGAGAAGATCTTGGCGACGACGGGCTTCGACTCGAGCACGGTGAGGCTCAGTGAGTAGAAGATCGCGAGGTCGAACACCATCGTGGTCGCGCCGACGATCGCGAACTTGATCAGTTCGGAGTGGCGGAGGGCGATGCTTCGGAACGGCTGCGGGATACCGGCAACCACACGGTCGATCAGAGGCACGGTGACCCACTTTACGAAGAGCAGTGACCAAACACTAATCGGACTCGTGACACGATGAGCGACGTGACAGCAGGAGACACCGTGAATTCGGACATCCCCCAGCAGACCCCGCGCACCGACCCGCCGCGGCAGCGCACCTCGTCCCTGCCCGTCGTCGCGATGGTCGGCGGAGGACAGCTCGCACGGATGACCCACCAGGCCGCGATCGAGCTGGGTCAGACCCTGCGCGTGCTCGCGGCCGGGGAGAACGATCCGGCGGCTCGGGTGAGCGCCGACGTGGTGCTCGGCGAGCACACCGATCTCGCGGCACTGCGTGCGGTCGCCGCCGGTGCCGACGCGCTGACGTTCGATCACGAACACGTCCCCACCGAGCATCTCGACGTCCTCGTCGCCGAGGGCGTCAACGTCCAGCCGCCTCCCGAGGCGCTGATCTTCGCGCAGGACAAGCTGCGGATGCGCGTTCGCCTGCGGGAACTGGGACTACCGGTACCGGATTTCACGGAGGTGGCGTCCGTCGAGGACGTCGTCGCCTTCGGTGACGCCCACGACTGGCGCATCGTGATCAAGGCCGTGCGCGGCGGCTACGACGGTCGCGGCGTCTGGATGCCCGACGACGCCGACGAGGCGCGCACCGTGGTGTCCGACCAGCTCGCCGCCGGAGTGCCGCTGATGGCGGAACAGCGTGTCGACATGGCGCGCGAACTCTCGGCGATGGTCGCGCGGTCCCCGTTCGGGCAGGGAGCGACCTGGCCCGTCGTCGAGACCGTGCAGCGGTCCGGACAGTGCGCCGTCGTCATCGCACCCGCCCCCGGCCTGTCCGAGGACCTGGCTGCGGACGCCGAGCACATCGCGCTCCGCATCGCGTCCGAGCTGGGTGTGGTGGGAGTCATGGCCGTGGAGCTGTTCGAGAAGGTCGACGGCACCCTGTCGATCAACGAACTCGCCATGCGCCCGCACAACTCGGGCCACTGGACGCAGGACGGTGCCCGGACCTCGCAGTTCGAGCAGCACCTGCGCGCGGTGCTCGACTATCCCCTCGGTGACTGCGCGCCTCTCGCGCCGGTGTCCGTCATGGCCAACGTCCTCGGCGCCGAGGAGCAGCCGTCCTCGACCATGGACGAGCGGGTGCATCACCTGTTCGCGCGGATGCCCGACGCCAAGGTGCACCTCTACGACAAGGGTGAGCGCAAGGACCGCAAGATCGGCCACGTCAACATCGTGGGCCCGCGGAACGGCTCCGCGTCCGATGCCGAGCACGTCGCCGAGGTCCGGGAGCGTGCCGAGCGTGCCGCGCACTGGCTCTCGCACGGCGTCTGGACCGACGGATGGGATCCGCATCATGGATGAGAACAGCAACAGCACGGCCGTCCGGGTCGGCATCATCATGGGCAGCGACTCGGACTGGCCGGTGATGGAGGCCGCCGCCCTGGCGGTCGCCGAGTTCGGCGTCCGCTTCGAGGTGGGCGTGGTCTCCGCGCACCGGACGCCGCAGCGCATGCTCGACTACGCGCGGGACGCGGCGGACCGCGGAATCGAGGTGATCATCGCCGGCGCCGGCGGTGCCGCTCACCTGCCGGGCATGGTGGCCTCCGCGACGCCGCTCCCCGTCATCGGTGTCCCGGTTCCCCTGAAGTACCTCGACGGGATGGACTCGCTCCTGTCGATCGTCCAGATGCCGGCGGGGGTGCCCGTCGCGACGGTCTCCATCGGCGGCGCACGCAACGCCGGTCTGCTCGCCGTGCGTATTCTCGGTGCCGCCGATCCGCAGCTGCGTGGACGGATGGCCGAGTTCCAGCGCGGACTCGAGCAGATGGTGCTGGACAAGGACGAGGCGCTGCGTCGCAGTCTGCTGGAATGACCGCGTCCGCGGACTCGGTCCGTCCTCTGCACCGCACGCCCGCTGCCCTGGCCGCGGTCGTCGTCGGCGGTGCCGCGGGGACGGGTGCCCGCTACGCGGGGGAGTCCTGGGTGCCGCACTCCGGAACGGGATGGCCGTGGGCCACGTTCCTGATCAACCTGAGCGGTGCGTTCGTCCTCGGTCTGCTGCTGGAAGCGTTGGCGCGCTCGGGACCGGACGTCGGGCGGCGTCGGTGGGTGCGCCTGGTGGCGGGCACCGGCTTCTGTGGCGCGTTCACGACCTACAGCACGTTCGCCCTCGAGACGGTCGAGCTCGTCCGGGACGGCGCACCGACGACTGCACTGACCTACGCCGCCGTCGGAGTCGTGGCGGGACTGATCTGTGCCTGGGCGGGCATCGTGACCGGTGGCACCCTCCATCGGAGGCCACGCACATGACGGTCGCCGCGGTGCTGCTCGCGGGTGCGCTCGGGGCGGTGGTCCGCTTCGTCGTCGACGGCGAGGTGACGGCTCGTTTCGGTCGGCCGTTCCCCCTGGGGACTCTGATCGTCAACGTCAGTGGGTCGTTCCTTCTCGGCATCCTGGCCGGGCTCGTGCTGTTCGCCGGCCGGCCCGCCGAGTGGCAGGCCGTCGCCGGCACCGGGTTCTGCGGCGGGTACACCACGTTCAGCAACGCGAGCGTGCAGACGGTCCGACTCGTGCAGGAGGGTCGGCACCGGGCGGCCGCGGCGAACGCGGGGACCACCGTGATCGCCTCCGTCCTGGCCTGCGCCGGTGGACTGGCTCTCGTGTGGGCGGCGTCGGGTGGGAGCTCGGTGTGACGTCCTCCGGTCCGCGGGGGTCGAGCCCGCTGCGACGGGTGTCGCGCGGCAGCATCCAGTCGCTCGTCGTCACGGCCACGGCGCTCACCTGGGCTCGTCTGTGGCGCTCGCGGATCTCGTACGACGCGTCGTCGAACCTGATCGTGTGCGAGGCGATGCGAGGCGGATACGCCCGCGGCGGAACGTGTTTCGGCGGAGCGTTCCTCACCGGACACGCGCTCGTCGATCCCCGTCGACGGCGGGCGATGCTGCGCCACGAGTCCGTGCACGCCGACCAGTGGGCCCGCCACGGGTTCTCGTTCGCGATCCGGTACCTGGTGGAGGAGATGCGCCGGCCGGGCGCCGCCAACCGCTTCGAGGTGGAGGCCGGACTCGGCGACGGGGGCTATCTCACTCGAGGACCGTCGTGACCTTCTCCGTGGCGACGCGGCGATCGAGTGCCGCCGGGTCCAGCGCGGTCACCTGAACCAGTGACGCGCCGGCCGCGAGCACCGCGACGAGACCGTCGAGCATTCCGTCGGCGTCGTCCCAAGACCCGGTCGCGAGAACCCGGTCCGTCGCCGACAGTCCGCGCGCTGCGGCGCGGCCCTGTGCATCGGTCAGGACGTCCTGGACGGAGCGACCCTCCAGGGCCGGACCGGCGCCGACGGGAACGAACTGATCGCCGTGCACGCGAACCGACGTCGCGTAGTCGGTGACTCCGAGGGGGAGGTCGTCGACGGGCCGACCGAACGGGTCGAGCGACAGTGCGGCCACCTCACCGGCGTCGGCGGTCTCCACACCCGCGGCGGTCACCAGGGCGACCGCCGCGTCCGGATCGGGCCGGAGAGTCACCTCGGCGCCGGCCCACCACGCGCCGAGCAGCACCGAGGCGGTCTGCCAGTGCGCGGGGAGCACGACGCTGACGACGTCGCCGGGCGACACACCGAGCTCGTCTCTGAGGAAGTTGGCCGTCTTCGCGGCCCAGTTGGCCAGAGTCAGCGCGGACAACTCGATGCGCTCACCGGTCGAGTCGTCGTAGTAGGTGATGCGCGGTCCCGCCGCGTCCGCCGCGAGGATGGGTCCGAGAAGCGCGTCCGTGAGCGTCGTGCCACCTGAGGTCATCGACGACATTCTTCCGAACGGGCCCGATCAGTTGACGCACTGGGGGCCCGTGGACCCGGCGTCGATCGGGTCCGCGGCCGCAGGAGCCGGGGTGGCGGTGTCGCCTGCGGGCGAGACACCGGCCGGAAGCGATCCCGCCGCTGCGGGAGCGGAGTAGTCGGAGGCCAGCACGACGCGCACGGTCCCGGACGGCAGCGAGTCGTCGGTCTCGGTCCGGTCGGTGCCGACCCGCGCGGCGACGGCCGCCGCGGCATCACCGTCCGACGACGCGGCGTACACGGTGGTCCGGTCGACGCTCGCACCCTCGTTGTTGCCGACCTCGCCCGGAACGAAGCCCTCGCCCGACAGAGTGTCGGAGACCGAGGACGCCAGACCGTCGACGCCGCTGTCGTTCGCGACGTCCACCGTGACACTCGAGGCGTCGATGTCGGGAACGGTGGGCGTCGGCGTCACGCTCTCGGACGGCGCCGCGTCGCCGATGAGGCCTCGCACCCACGTCTGCACCTCGACGGGGTCGACCGCGACGATCGACTCGCCGTAGTCGGTGACGCCGTTGATGTCCGCGACGGGAATGGTGTCGAAGGTGACCGCGCCGCCGGCGACGTCCTGCAACTTCGTGGCGAAATCGAGGACGTCCCAGTCGTCGTCGATGGTGACGGAGCGCTGCACGGCCGACCCGAGCTGCCCCAACGTGCCGGGGTTGCTGAGCGTGCGGGCGCTGAGCACCTTGCGGACCAGCGACGCCATGAACACCTGCTGACGGACGATGCGGTCGAGATCGCCACGGGGGAGATCGTGGCGCTGGCGCACGAAGCTGAGGGCGTCGGCACCCGAGAGCGTCTGCTGCCCGGCCGCGAAGCGCGCGCCGGAGAGGGGCTCGTCGACCGGCGCGTTCAGACACACGTCGACGCCGCCGACGGCATCGGTGAGCAGGACGAAGCCGAGCAGCCCGACCTCGGCGTAGTGATCGACCGTCACGCCGGTGAGGCCCGCGACGGAGTCGATGAGCGCCTTGCGGCCCGCGAGCGTCGATTCGCTGTCGGCTTCGGCGTCGGGCACCCCGCTCTCGACGAGTTCGAGGCGCTTCTCCTCCTTGGTGGCTCCGTACGCGGCGTTGATCTTGCTGTCGCCGATGCCGGGCACGTTCACGTACGCGTCGCGCGGGATGGAGATCGCCGACGCGGACGATCCGTCGTTGGGAACGCGGATCAGAATGATGGTGTCGGTGTTGTTGGCCACCTCGTCGCCGGCGCGGAGCGAGTCGAGCTCGTTCTGCGAGAGCGCGTTGCCGTGCGCGTCGGTCCTGCTGTCGGTGCCCACGAGCAGGATGTCGACCGCACCGTCGGCCCCGTCGCCGAGATCGAGGTTCGACACCGTCGCGAGGTTGCTGCGCAGCGAGTCGATGCTCTGCCATGCCACACCCGTCACCAGAAACGCGCCGGCGGAGAACAGTGCGACGGCGATCCGGCCGGCGTTGGAGTGCCCCGGTGTCCGCGAGGGGCGGTGGCTGGTCGGAGGTCGACGCCCCCGGTCGGAGCGGGTGGAGGAGCGCCGCGCACCCGGTTCCGACTCGCGAGAATCGGGTCGCCGCTGCGCACCGCGCTGTGTCCGAGGTCTGTACGGATCGCGCGGTGTCCCGGGGCCCGTCACAGAATCCGTCACGATCCCCAGGCTAACGGCAGGGTCGCCGTGCTCCGCGCAACCCGCCACGGCGTGCCACACTCTGTCGCTGTGACCACCGACGCAGAGCAGAGTTCGGACAGGACGATCGTGGTGACCGGAGCCGGAGGTCAGCTCGGTCGCCGACTCGTCGACCGCGCGCGGGACGGGTACCGCGGGGCCCGCGTGCTCGGCTTCGGATCGGCCGACCTCGACATCACGGATCCGGAGTCGATCGCCGCCGCCGTGGTGCCGGGCACCGTGGTGATCAACTGCGCAGCGCACACGGCGGTCGACGCGGCGGAGACCGAGGAGGACCGCGCCGCACTGCTGAACGAGGTGGGACCGCGCCTGCTCGCCGAGCGGTGCGCCGAGGTCGGTGCAGGTCTCGTGCACGTCTCGACCGACTACGTGTTCGCCGGAGACGCGCGGACCCCGTACGAACCCGACGATCCCACCGCGCCGGCGACCGCCTACGGGCGCACCAAGCTGGCGGGGGAACGGGCCGTCCTGGAGGCGTTGCCGTCCGCGACGATCGTGCGGACCGCGTGGGTCTACACCGGCACCGGCTCCGACTTCGTCGCCACGATGCTCCGGCTCGAGGCCGAGCGGGAGACCCTCGACGTCGTGAACGACCAGGTGGGTTCGCCGACGTACTCGGGTGATCTCGCGGACGCGCTCCTCGAGGCGGCGACGTCGCCGCGAGCGCTGCCGCAGATCCTGCACGCCACCAACGCCGGGACGGCGTCCTGGTTCGACCTCGCTCGGGCGACCTTCGAGACCGTGGGCGCCGATCCCGACCGTGTTCACCCGTGCGGCAGTGATCGCTACGTGCGGCCGGCGCCGCGTCCCGCCTACTCGGTGCTCTCGCCCGCGGCCTGGAAGGGTGCCGGGCTGACCCCGCTGCGGCCCTGGCGCGACGCCCTGACGGCCGCGCTGGCGGCTCGGGCGGTCGCGGACCCGCCCGGAGCCGCCCAGTAGGGTGACCGGCGTGAGTGCCCCCCTGGCCGTCGTGACGGTGACCTATTCGCCCGGCGAGCACCTCGACGCATTCCTCGAGTCCCTGCGGGATGCGACGACGCGGCCGGTGTCGGTGATTCTCGCGGACAACGGGTCCACCGACGGCGCGCCCGAGGCGGCCGAGGCCGCGTACGACAACGTCCGATTGCTGCGCACCGGAGCGAACATCGGCTACGGCGGCGCCGCCAATCGCGCTGTCGCCGAGGTGGATCCGGCCACCGAGTTCGTCATGGTCGTCAATCCCGACGTCCAGTTCGGCCCCGGGTCGATCGACGAGCTGCTGGCGGCCGCCGAACGGCATCCGCGGGCCGGGTCGCTCGGGCCCCTCATCCTCGAGCCGGACGGTTCGCGCTACCCGTCAGCCCGCCGCGTTCCCGATCTCACGTCCGGGTCGCTGCACGCACTGCTCGGTTCGGTGTGGCCGTCGAATCCGTGGACGCAGCGCTACCGGCAGGACAACGACGAGGTCAGCGAGCGGTCGGTCGGGTGGCTGTCCGGCTCGTGTCTGTTGCTGCGCCGTGCCGCGTTCGACTCGGTGGACGGGTTCGATTCCCGGTATTTCATGTACATGGAGGACGTCGATCTCGGAGATCGCCTCGGACGAGCGGGCTGGACCAACATCTACGTGCCCACGGCCGTCGTGACGCACGCCAAAGGTCATGCCGCGGGGCGTCATCCGGAGTCGATGCTGCCGGCGCACCACCGCAGCGCCTACCGCTTCCAAGCTGATAGACACCCGCGGAGATGGCAAGCTCCTCTCCGGTGGACGTTGCGCGCCGGACTGGCGTTGCGGTCCAGGGTGGTCGTGACTGCTGCACTGCGGCAACGCGACGACACGGTCGGGTCAGGTTCGAGCTCGTGAGAAGTTTCTGAGAAAGGCGATACGCGATGACTGCTCCGGCGACCGATGCCGTAGTTCTGGTCGGAGGAAAGGGCACGCGACTGCGTCCGCTCACGCTCTCCGCCCCCAAGCCGATGCTGCCCACGGCAGGTCTGCCGTTCCTCACCCATCTCCTGGCGCGCATCAAGGACGCCGGGATCGACCACGTGGTGCTCGGCACGTCCTTCAAGTCGGAGGTGTTCGAGCAGCACTTCGGTGACGGCAGCGCACTCGGCCTCGAGCTCGAGTACGTGTTCGAGGAGGAGCCGATGGGCACCGGCGGCGGCATCCGCAACGTCCTGCCCCGGCTCCGCGCCGACAACGTCATGGTCTTCAACGGTGACGTGCTGGGCGGTACCGATCTGCGCGGCGTGCTCGACACCCACCGCACCACCGAGGCGGACGTCACCCTGCACCTCGTCCGCGTCGGTGACCCGCGTGCGTTCGGCTGCGTGCCCACCGACGAGTCCGGCCGCGTCACCGCGTTTCTCGAGAAGACCCAGGATCCGCCGACGGACCAGATCAACGCCGGCTGCTACGTGTTCAAGCGGGAGATCATCGAGAAGATCCCGTCCGATCGTCCGGTGTCCGTCGAGCGTGAGGTGTTCCCCGCACTGCTGGCCGAGGACAAGCGAGTCTTCGGACACGTCGACGCCGCCTACTGGCGCGACATGGGTACGCCGGAGGACTTCGTGAAGGGCTCCGCCGACCTCGTGCGCGGAATCGCACCGTCGCCTGCGCTGACGGGGACGCGGGGCGAGTCGCTGGTCCATCCCGGCGCGGGCGTCGCTCCCGGTGCGCTGCTGATCGGCGGCACGGTCGTCGGACGCGGCGCCGAGGTGGGAGCGGGCGCCCGTCTCGACGGTGCCGTCCTCTTCGACGGTGCTGTGGTCGAGGCCGGCGCGGTGGTCGAACGATCGATCCTCGGATTCGGTGCGCGCATCGGACCGCGGGCACTCGTGCGCGACGCCGTCATCGGCGACGGAGCCAACATCGGCGCGCGGTGCGAGCTGCTCCGCGGCGCCCGGGTGTGGCCCGGAGTGACGCTGCCCGACGGTGGAGTGCGCTTCTCGACCGACGTCTGAGGATCCAGGGCGTCCGAGAATCCAGGGCTTCCGAGAATCCAGGGCGCCCGAGGCTCAGCGAGCCGCCGCGCGGGAGATCATGTCCTGCAACGCGTCTCGTTCGGCGCCCGCCTCCCCGTCGGGGAGGTCGTCGACGGGCCACCACCGCAGGTCGTTCGACTCCGCGCTGCGGACGATGTGTGCACCGTCCGCAGCGCGTACGACGAAGCGCAGGTCGAGATGGCGCGTCGGCTCGCCGAGCGAACACGTGATCGGGTGCGTGTGAATGGAGAGCAGCTCCGGCTCGAGAACCAGGTCGTCGATGCCGCTCTCCTCACGCGCCTCGCGGAGTGCCGCGTCCCGGACGGTCTCGTCGTCGACCTCGCAGTGTCCGCCCAGTTGGAGCCATCGTCCGACCCGCGGGTGCAGCGTCAGGAGTACGTGGCACCCACTCCGATCGAGCACCAGCGCCGACGCGGTGACGTGACCGGCCACGTTCTCGCGGAGACAGCCACGCGGCGCACTGTCGAGGAACGCCAGCATCGTGTGGCGCATCGAGTCGTCGTGCGGCTCGGTGGTCGACCAGGAACGGAGCAGTTCTCTCGCGGATTCGTGGAGGCTCTCGGCGCTCACGGACGGTTCCTCACAGTTCTCGGAACGCGGAGCCGGGCGGCGTCGGCGCGCGGGGCGACGGGGGAGCGAGCGGGTGCCCGACGGCGACGGCCCCGACGGGATGCCAGTCGGCGGGTAGATCGAGCGTCTCGCGCACGGTGTCGGCGGCGAAGATGGTCGACCCGACCCAGCAACTGCCGAGGCCGCGCGCCGCGAGGGACACCAGGAACGCCTGTACCGACGCGCCCGCCGCCACCGTGAACATGACGGTCTCCGCGGACTGCCGTTCCGCGTCCGGATAGTCGTGCGCCTCGTCGAGCACCGCGAACGCCAGAATCAGTTCCGGCGCGGTGCGCAGCAGATCACCGCGTGCCAGACGGGCCTCGATCGAGTCCGCGGTCCGTCCGTCTCGTTCGAGATCGGCGCGCCACCGCGTTGCCATCGCATCGAGCAGTGCGGTGCGCACCGCCGGCGTCCGGACGGCGACATAGCGCACCGGGTGAGAGTGATGGGGAGCCGGCGCGGTGACGGCGTCCGCCACGGCGGCCTCGACGACGGCGGGATCGACCGGGGCCGAGTCGAACTCGCGTACCGAGCGACGGGCGGGTACCGCGCCGAGTGCACCTCGTCGCAGCGCCTCCTGCGTTCCCAACCAGAAGAGGTCGTCCTCGCCCGGACGCACCAGATCGCGGGCGGAGGAGCCGTCGTCGGCGTAGTGCAGACCCCGGACCACGGCGACGGGAACCGAGCCGAGCTTGCCCTTCACCAGATCCCCAGCGGACGCCAGCTCGTCCGCGAGCGCGACCTCGGTGACCATCAGTTCGTTGCCCTGCGCGTCGCGACCACCGGCGTACGCGTGCAGGACGGGCAACCCGGCCGATCCGATCGCGTTGTCCGTCTGGCCGTTCCGCCACGCGCGGCCCATCGTGTCGGTGACGACGACGGCGACGGCCACGCCCAGCGAACGGCGTACACCGTCGCGCAATGCCCGGGCGGACGCGTCGGGATCCTCGGGGAGCAGGGCCAACTCGTCCGTCGACACGTTGGATCCGTCGATGCCGGACGCGGCCTGCACGATGCCGAGGCGGTTCTCGGTGATGAGCGTGCGACCGCGCTGGGCGAGGACGCGCACGGCCTCCTGCTCGACGAGGATGCGGCGCAGTGCGTCCCGCGCCTCCGGGTCGGTCGGCGCGGGCACCAGGCGTCCCTCGACCTTGGAGACGATCTTGCTCGTGACCACCAGGACATCGCCGTCGGCGAGCCACGGTGCTGCCGTGGCGACTGCTGCCACCAGGTCGTCGCCCGGCCGGAACTCGGGGAGTCCCGCGACGGGAATCACCTCGATCGAACCGCCCGGTGCATGATCGCCGGGACCGTCGGATCGGGTCACAGGACGCCCGCTGCCTCGAGCGCGGCGCGCGCCATCCGTGCGGTCACCGCGGGCTCGGTCATGAGCAGAGGTACCGCGCGCACGTCCACGCCGGGAACGTCGGCGGTGTCGGTCTCGTGGATCAGCCAGGCGTCGAGGATGCCCGCCGCCGAGCGGGCGCCGTAGTGGCGGCCGATGGCCTCGGCCGTCGTCTCCACACCGATGACGGACAGGCACTCGTCGGCCATGCCGCGCAACGGCTTGCCGTCGATGACGGGGGAGAGCCCGACGACCTTCGCGGGTGTGGTGCGCAGTGCGGAGCGGATGCCGGGCACCGCCAGGACGGCGCCGATGCTGACCACCGGGTTGGACGGTGCGAGCAGTACCGCGTCCGCGGTCTCGATCGCCTCGACGACGCCGTCCGCCGGGGTCGCCTTGTCCGCTCCGACGTACGCGAAACTGTGAGTCGTCACAGCAGCGCGGTAGCGCACCCACCACTCCTGGAAATGAACGGCCTTGTCGGTGCCGTCGTCGGGATCGGTGATCACCACGTGGGTCTCGCTGCGGTCGTCCGTGACGGGCAGCAGGCGGACACCCGGAGACCACCTGTCGCACAGGGCCTCCACGACTGCGGACAGCGGGTACCCGGTGCGGAGCATGCGCGTCCGGATCAGATGCGTCGCGATGTCGCGGTCCCCGAGCCCGAACCAGTCCGGGTGGGCTCCGTACGCCGCGAGTTCCTCCTTGACGCTCCACGTCTCGTCGCGTCGACCCCAGCCGCGCTCGGTGTCGATGCCGTCGCCGAGCGTGTACATGCAGGTGTCGAGGTCGGGTGTGATGCGCAGGCCGTGCATCCAGACGTCGTCACCGACGTTCACCACGGCCGTGACGTCGCCGTCCGGCCCCAGCAGTTCTCGAACCCCCTGGAGGAACCGCGCGCCACCGACGCCGCCCACCACCACAGTCACCTTCATGACCCTCGACCCTAGGCGGTCGCCGTCGGCGCGATCGGGCCGGTGGGCGCGAACCACGGCGTGTCCGACGCGAAACACCGGGGAAGTCTCGCCTTCCGGGAAAACCGGAGATCGGATGGTATTGCAAATCGAGCGGTCCGCTTGACCGCGACACACCGCGGCGTGTCTAATCACAGTCATGTCATTAACGGTTCGAACAGCGGAATCGCTTGTAGCGAACCACCGTTCGAACACGTGTTCCCATGAGTCGACACGAGTTCGCGCGCTGCGTTCCGCAGCGTCACGTCCCATGGTGACACGAGGCTTCGCTCTTCGATCCGGCTTCGCGGTCGATCATCGACACAAGTGACCGACAACAACTGCGCTCGAACAGGTGAGGAGGCGGACGTGATGCCGGAACAACACCACGACCTCGGTCGACAGGAGTCCCCCGTCGGGGAACTCGACGACGTACTGCACGTGGATGCCGTGACGGAGGACGCCCCGGCGGACCCCGTGGACGGGATCGACCCGGAGGACGTCTCGGTCGACGACGTCGACCCGCCGCTCACGAGCCTCGGAATGCCTGCGCCCGCACTGCATCTGAGTCTGGTGCCGGGCGACATGGATCCGCTCGAGGATCAGTGGCAGGAGCGCGCTCTGTGCGCTCAGACCGATCCCGAGGCGTTCTTCCCGGAGAAGGGCGGCTCGACGCGCGAGGCCAAGCGCATCTGCCTCGGGTGCGAGGTGAAGGACGACTGCCTCGAGTACGCCTTGGCGCACGACGAGCGGTTCGGCATCTGGGGTGGGCTGTCCGAGCGCGAACGTCGCCGCCTCAAGCGCGGCATCATCTGACGCGTCGCGTCACCGCAGCCGCCGAACGACGCGCTGCAGGCGCCGGGGTGTCAGTCGTCCTCGGTGTCGGGGTCGACCACCTCGGGCGTGACCCCCAGGTAGGTCGCCACCTGCTCCACCAACACGTCGTGCACCAGGTCCGTCAGCTCCAGCGAGTCGTGTGCTCTCCGCTCGAGGGGCCGACGGAACAGCACGATCCGAGCCCGCGTCGTCGCTCCGCGCGTGTCCACTCCCGCCGGAACGAGTCTCGACAGCGGCACCGGGCCCTCGGCCACGACCTCGGGTGGCCAGTTCACCGATTCAGGGTCCACCGCACGGATCTTCGGCACGTCGTCGACGGCGATGTCCAGTTTCGTCAGCCGGTCGTGCCACTTGCGGTCGATCTCGGCGAACGCGTCCAGCACCGCCGCATCGAACTTCTCGGCGCGAGACCTGCGTGCGGGCACCGTGTCGGGGAACAGGGTGCCGCGCATTCCGCGACCCCGCCGCGCCGCGGACCGGGAGCTGGACGCCCGATGTTCCCGTCCGGGACGGCCGCCGGCGCGGCCGCGGGGTTGAGAGGATCCGGTGAACGACACGCGCCCATGCTACGACCGTGTCCTGCGAGGCACGCCGGAGGACACGCGCTAGGGTTCGACCTGTGAGAGCTGTGCGGGGATGCTGCCGAC
Source organism: Rhodococcus sp. NBC_00294 (assembly GCF_036163995.1). Lineage (NCBI taxonomy): Bacteria > Bacillati > Actinomycetota > Actinomycetes > Mycobacteriales > Nocardiaceae > Rhodococcus > Rhodococcus sp. NBC_00294. Next base: position 3,557,400 of record NZ_CP108043.1, on the reverse strand, counting down.
CGGGATGCAAGAGACCGGCCGTCGCGACGTTGACGTACGTGTACTCCGACTCGACCGCCGTCGTCGGACCTCTCGCCACCGTGGACGAGCCCCATTCCTGGGATCTGTGCGAGGTGCACGGTTCGTCGATCACCGCCCCCAAGGGGTGGGAGATGGTGCGCTACGAGGGTGGGTTCTCCACGTCCAGCCCCGACGACGACGATCTGACCGCACTCGCCGAGGCCGTCCGCGAGGCCGGTGCGCGTGAGCGTCCCGCTCCGTCCCTCGGTCGACGTGGTTCGTCGTTCGACACGCGCACCTCCGCCGACGTACCGGCCGCCGCGCCGACACGCACGGGTCGACGCGGACATCTGCGCGTTCTTCCCGACCCCACCAGCTGAACGACTGTTCCTGCGCGCGGCGTCGGGCTGCAGGACTGCTCGCGCGTCGCCCCCGGGCACTAGGCTCCCAGCATGGTCTCGCCGACTCGTCGTCGTGCGTGATCCGTCCGGTTCGTCCCAGATGCAGGAGTGTGCAGTGGCCCGACCAGCTGACCTGGTTCACAGCGTCATCAAGGCGTACGACGTGCGCGGTGTCGTCGGAGAGCAGATCGACGAGGACTTCGTCGCCGACGTGGGGGCCGCCTTCGCGAGACTCGTACGCGGCGAGGGCGTCTCGCAGCGCGTCGTGGTCGGGCACGACATGCGCGACTCGTCTCCCGCACTGTCGGCCGCCTTCGCGCGAGGGGTGACCTCACAGGGTCTCGACGTCGTTCTCATCGGCCTCGCGTCGACCGACCAGCTCTACTTCGCCTCCGGTCGGCTCGACTGCCCCGGTGCGATGTTCACGGCCAGCCACAACCCGGCGAAGTACAACGGGATCAAGCTGTGCCGGGCCGGCGCGAAGCCCGTCGGCCAGGACTCGGGACTCGCCACCATCTCTGCCGAGATCATCGACGGCGTCCCGACGTTCGACGGTGCGCCGGGCACGATCAGCGAGCAGGACGTGCTCGCGGACTACGCCACGTTCGTGCGCGACCTCGTGGACATCAGCGACATCCGTCCGCTGTCGGTCGCGGTGGACGCCGGCAACGGCATGGGCGGGCACACGGTGCCCGCGGTCCTGGACCCGACGTCGGTGACCGTGCACCCCCTGTACTTCGAACTCGACGGCACGTTCCCCAACCACGAGGCGAACCCGCTGGAGCCGGCGAACCTCGTCGATCTGCAGAAGTTCGTCACCGAGACGGGCGCGGACATCGGCCTCGCGTTCGACGGCGACGCGGACCGCTGCTTCGTGGTGGACGAGCGCGGCGAGCCCGTCTCACCGTCCGCGATCACCGCGCTGGTGGCCGAGCGGGAGCTGGGCAAGCACCCCTCCTCGACCATCATCCACAACCTCATCACCTCACGGTCGGTGCCCGAGTTGGTGGAGCTGCTCGGCGGTACCGCCGTGCGCACCCGGGTCGGCCACTCGTTCATCAAGGCACTGATGGCCGAGACCGGCGCGGTGTTCGGCGGCGAGCACTCGGCGCACTACTACTTCCGCGACTTCTGGGGCGCCGATTCGGGCATGCTCGCAGCGCTGCACGTGCTCGCCGCGCTCGGGACACAGGACGAGCCGTTGTCCGCCCTGATGCGCAAGTACGAGGTGTACGCGGCATCGGGCGAGATCAACTCGACGGTGGCCGACGCTCGTGAGCGCACCGCCGCGGTGGTCGCGGCGTTCGCCGATCGCACCGTCTCCACCGACGAACTGGACGGTGTGACGGTCGATCTCGGTGACAGCGCGTGGTTCAACCTCCGCGCCTCCAACACCGAGCCCCTGCTCCGACTCAATGTCGAGGCACGCACCCCCGAGGACGTGGACCGCCTGACGACGGAGATCCTGAGCATCGTCCGCGCGTGACGGTTGCGGACTGACATAGTGGGGGATACGGAACGAGAGAGGCGGGTGAGGTGCCCATGACTGCTCCTTCGGCGTACGTCGATCTCGACGACGCGAGCGCGATACTGGCTGCGGACTCGTTGGGCGCACTGCACTCCGCCGCGCTGGCCGGCGCACAGATCCGCGCCACCGCGTCCGCCGTCCGCGAGGGCCTGCTGGCGCCGCTGGACGGTCTGCGTCCCCGCAGTGTCGTGCTCGTCGCCGCGTCCGGTCCCGCCCGGAGGGCGTCGGCGCTGGTCGCCGCGGTCCTCGCTCCGACCGCCGGCGTGCCGGTCGTCTCGCTCCCCGCGACCCCGCCGTGGGTCGGACCCCTGGACGTCGTGGTCGTGGCCGGCGACGACGCCGGCGATCCGGCCATCGCGGAGTCCGTCGCCGCCGGGGTACGTCGGCGCGCCGAGGTCGTGGTGGCCGTACCGGACGAGGGTCCTGTCGCGGACGCCGGTGCCGGCCGGGTGGTGTCCTTCCCGCCGCGAGTCCGTGTCCTCGATCGCAACTCCTACGCCCGGCACGTCGCGGTGATGGCCGCGGTACTCGCTGCGGTGGACCCGGCGTCGTCGGTCGGTGACCTCGACGCGGTGGCCGACGCGGTGGACGCGGAGGCCATGCGGCACCACGCGTCCGTCGAGGTGTTCCAGAATCCCGCGAAAGGTCTGGCGTCCCGGATGGCGGGTCGTCGGGTCCTCATGACCGGTGACGGCGTGGTGGCGACCGAGGTGGCCCGGCACGGAGCCGCGTCCCTTCTGCGGGCCGCGGGCGTCGTGGCGGCGGCCACCGAACTCTCCGATGCCGTCGGTGTGATCCACGACCTCGGCGCGATCGGTGGGGACTCCGCCGAGAGCGGCAGTGTCGACTACGACCCGCTGTTCCACGACGACCAACTCGACGGTCCGCCCCCGGCCGATCCCGTTCGGGTGTTCACCGTGTCGACCGACCCCGACGACAGTCTGGTCCGCCGGCGGGTGGCCGTCCTGGGTGAGGTCGACGTGGTGCGCGCCGACGACGACGGTGGTCCCCGCACGGATCTGGAGGCGCCCGCGCCCGCCGCGGTGCCCGGTCCCACGACGCCGGTCGGGGCGTCGCTGCGCAGGGCGCTCGTCCTGGCGGTGCGGATCGAGGCCGCGGCGGCCTATCTCCAACTCTCGAATTCTCAGGCCTCGGGAGGCAGGGAGTGACCCCAGCCGTGTCCGGGTTCGCAGCGATGACGACGGCAGGTGGTGGTCGGTGAATCTCCTCGACGGAACAGCACGGTCCTACGCGTGGGGTTCGCGCACGGCTCTCGCCGAACTGCGCGGCGTGCCCGCACCCACCCGGCATCCCGAGGCGGAGTTGTGGTTCGGTGCTCATCCGGGCGACCCGGCGCATCTCGTCACGCCGCGCGGTCGGGTCTCGCTGCTCGAGGCCATCGACTCCGATCCGACCGGACTGCTCGGAACCGGTGTGGTGGAGCGGCACGGTCCGCGCCTGCCGTTCCTCGTGAAGTTCCTGGCGGCCGAGGAGCCGCTGTCGCTGCAGGCTCACCCCTCCTCGGACCAGGCGCGCGAGGGTTTCCGACGGGAGAACGCCGCGGGCGTGCCCCTCGACGCCTCCGTCCGGAACTACAAGGACGCCAGCCACAAGCCCGAGCTCGTGGTCGCCCTGACGGAGTTCGACGCGCTCGCCGGGTTCCGCAGTCCCGCCGAGACGGTGGAGCTGTTCGGTCGGCTCGATGCGGACGAGCTGCGTCCCTACACCGAGATGCTTGCCGCGCAACCGGATTCGAGCGGCCTGCGCACCCTCTTCACCTCGTGGATCACTCTGCCGCAGCGGGCGTTGGACTCCGTGCTGCCGGCCGTTCTGGACGCGTGCGTCCGCGCTCTCGAACGTGCCGAGAAGACCGGGGACCGCACCTTCGTGCCGGAACTGCGCACCGCACTGGAATTGGGGGAGTACTACCCCGGCGATGCGGGCGTGCTCGCGGCGTTGCTGCTCAACCGGGTCACGCTGCAGCCGGGCGAAGCTCTGTACCTGGACGCCGGAAACCTCCACGCGTACCTGCGCGGAACCGCGGTGGAGATCATGGCCAACTCGGACAACGTGTTGCGTGGGGGACTCACACCCAAGCACGTCGACGTCCCGGAACTGTTGCGGGTGCTCGACTTCGAGCCGCTCGACTCACCGGTCCTCGTCGCCGACACCAGCCGTCCGCACGTGGTGCGCTATCCCACGCCGGCACCGGAGTTCGCACTCGTCGGTGTCGAATTGTCCGCGGCGTCCGGCGACGGTGAGCCGTGGACGCTCGCGCACGACGGTGACGCCGCGCCGCGCATCGTCCTGTGTGTCGACGGTCGGGTACAGGTCTCCTCGGGTGAGTCCACCCTGGTCGTGGAGCGGGGAAGTGCCGTCTGGATCGCCGCGTCCGATCCGGACCCGCAGCTGTGTGCTCTCACCGACTCGGCTCGCGTGTTCGTGGCGGGCGTCGGCGGGATCTGACGGCCCCGACACGCTGGCGGATACGTCCCGCCTAGTTCACTGTTCGTGTGACGATGACCTCGGGCGGTCGACGGCCGCCCGGAGGACGTGAGGAGTTTCGACGGTGACCATCGACGGCAAGGACGCACCCGGTTCGCGCAACACCGGTCTGCGCAGAACGAAGTCCATCGAGCAGTCGATGCGCGACACGGACGAGCCGGACACGAAACTTCGCAAGAGCCTGTCATCGTGGGATCTCACCGTCTTCGGTGTCGCGGTCGCCGTGGGTGCGGGCATCTTCACCCTGACGGCGCGCACCGCCGGGAACGTCGCGGGCCCGTCCGTCTCGCTCGCTTTCGTGTTCGCCGCGGTCGCGTGCGGACTCGCCGCGCTCTGCTACGCCGAGTTCGCCTCGACGGTGCCGGTCGCGGGCAGCGCGTACACGTTCTCGTACGCCACTTTCGGAGAGTTCGTCGCGTGGATCATCGGCTGGGACCTGATCCTGGAGTTCGCCCTCGCGTCGGCCGTCGTGGCGAAGGGCTGGTCCCTGTACCTCGGTGAGGTACTCGGGACGTCGTCGCCCGTGGTGTCCATCGGCGGACTCGACGTCGACTGGGGTGCCCTGGTCATCGTCGCGGTGCTCACCGTCCTGCTCGCGACGGGTGTGAAGATCTCCTCGCGCGTCTCCCTCGTCATCACCGCGATCAAGGTGGGCGTCGTGCTGCTCATCGTCGTGGTCGGAGCGTTCTACATCAAAGCGGCGAACTACTCGCCCTACATCCCGCCCGCCGTCCCCGCCGAGAAGGAGTCGGGCCTCACCCAGTCGCTGTTCTCCTTCGTCACCGGCGCCGAGGGCAGCAACTTCGGCTGGTACGGACTCCTGGCCGCCGCGAGTCTCGTGTTCTTCGCGTTCATCGGCTTCGACGTGGTGGCCACCACGGCCGAGGAGGCGTCCGATCCGCAGAAGGCCCTGCCGCGCGGAATCCTGGGCTCGCTCCTGATCGTCACGATCCTGTACGTCGCGGTCACCCTGGTGCTGACCGGAATGGTGAAGTACACCGAACTCGGTGGCGAGGGCGCGACCCTGGCCACGGCGTTCGAACTTAACGGCATCACCTGGGCGTCGAAGGTGATCTCCTTCGGTGCGCTGGCCGGACTCACGACCGTGGTCATGGTGCTCATGCTGGGACAGTCGCGCGTGCTCTTCGCGATGTCGCGCGACGGTCTGATGCCGCGTCGTCTCGCGAAGACGGGGAGCCGTGGCACCCCGGTGCGCATCACCGTGCTCGTCGGCATCGTGGTCGGCCTTCTCGCGGCGTTCTTCCCCATCGGGACGCTCGAGGAGATGGTCAACATCGGCACCCTGTTCGCCTTCGTCCTGGTCTCCATCGGTGTCGTCGTCCTGCGTCGAACCCGTCCCGACCTGAAGCGCGGCTTCCGCGTCCCCCTGGTTCCGCTGGTGCCGATCCTCGCCGTGCTGGCCTGCGTGTGGCTGATGCTGAACCTGTCGGTGGAGACGTGGCTGCGGTTCGTCGTCTGGATGGCGCTCGGAGTCGTGGTGTACTTCGGCTACAGCCGCCGCCACTCGGTGCTCGGAGCCCGGCAGCATGCGGACGACACCCACTAGTCACCATATTTCGCGCCGATAACGGACCGATCTCACCATTCGGATCGTCGGACCGTCGCGCTACTTGCTCTACACTCGGATTCGAGACCGGAAGTTTGTTTCTGCGGTGGGCACGAGTCCGCCACGGAGTCCACTCGATGTCGAGGAGTTGACGTATGGCGCGGCGGTGGCACGACCCGAAGAAGCTGCTCTGGCTACTGGGGATCTTGGCGCCCGCCTCGGCACTGCTGCCGTCCCAACTGGTTCTGCACACGGGGGTGTCGGCCTTCTGGTGGAGCGGCGCGATGCTGTTCTTCCTGGTCATCCCCGTGGTCGACGCGCTGGCGGGGGAGGACGGCAACAATCCGTCCGACGCGCAGGTGCAGGACCTGCAGCACGACCGTTTCTACCGGTGGTGCACGTTCCTGTTCCTTCCGGTGCAGTACGCGGGGCTCGGTGTCGCGTGCTACCTCGTCACCTTCGGCACCCTGTCCGCCGTCGACAAGATCGGGTACGCGGTCAGTGTCGGTCTCGTCGCCGGCATCGGGATCAACGCGGCGCACGAGCTCGGTCATCGGGTGGAGAGCACCGAGCGCTGGCTGGCCAAGATCGCTCTGGCGCAGAGCCTGTACGGCCATTTTCACGTCGAACACAACCGCGGACACCATGCGCGTGTCGCGACGCCCGCCGACCCGGCCAGCGCGCGCATGGGCGAGTCCCTCTACCGGTTCCTGTCCCGCAGTGTCAGCGGCGGCCTCGTGTCCTCCTGGGAGCTGGAGAAGCAGCGTCTCGAGCGCAAGGGCAGCGGCGTGTGGACGATCCGCAACAACGTGCTCAACGCGTGGGCGATGTCCGCTGCACTCTTCGGTGTCCTGGTCGCCGTCTTCGGCGTCGGCATCCTGCCGTTCCTCGTGCTCCAGGCGGTGGTCGGCGTGATGACCCTCGAGTCCGTCAACTACATCGAGCACTACGGGCTGCTCCGGGGACGGACACCCACGGGCCGGTACGAGCGGTGCGCGCCGCGGCACAGCTGGAACAGCGATCGGATCGTCACCAACATCTTCCTGTACCACCTGCAGCGGCACAGCGACCATCATGCGAACCCGGGCCGCCGGTTCCAGACGTTGCGCACCTTCGACGAGGCGCCGCAACTGCCGGCCGGCTACGCGACGATGGTCGTCCTCGCGGCCGTCCCGCCCCTGTGGCGTCGCGTGATGGACCCCAGGGTCGTCGCGCACTACGACGGCGACGTCACCCGCGCGAACCTGCAGCCGAGCGCCCGCGCTCGACTGGAACGGCGCTGGGCGACCGTTCCCGAACGCGCCGCCGCCGCCTGACCCGTCGGCGCGAGACGACGGAACCGGACACGTCGTGGCCCCGACCCACCCGCGGGCAGCCGTGAGCCGATAGCCTGGAAGCCGATCATCAGCCGACAGGAGTGGCATCACACAATGACGACATCGACATCCCCCGACATTTCGAGCACCGAGGCGCTGCAGGCGGACATCCGCGGTGGCATCGAGTTCAAGGTCGCGGATCTCTCGCTGGCTGAGTACGGCCGCAAGGAGATCGGCCTCGCGGAGCACGAGATGCCCGGCCTCATGTCCCTGCGTCGCGAGTACGCCGACGTGCAGCCGCTGAAGGGTGCACGGATCTCCGGGTCGCTGCACATGACGGTCCAGACCGCCGTCCTGATCGAGACGCTGGTCTCGCTCGGAGCCGAGGTGCGGTGGGCATCGTGCAACATCTTCTCCACCCAGGATCACGCCGCCGCCGCGATCGTCGTCGGACCCCACGGCACGCCCGAGGATCCGCAGGGAATCCCGGTGTTCGCCTGGAAGGGCGAATCGCTGGCCGAGTACTGGTGGGCCGCCGAGAAGATGCTGACCTGGCCGGTCGCCGAGGACGGCACTCCCCGCCACGCCAACATGATCCTCGACGACGGCGGAGACGCCACGATGCTGGTGCTGCGCGGTGCGCAGTTCGAGAAGGCCGGCGTCGTGCCGCCCGTCGACGAGGACCGCGACTCCGACGAGTACAAGGTCTTCCTCGGACTGCTCCGCGAGTCGCTCGCGCAGGACGCCACCAAGTGGACGAGCATCGCCGAGTCGGTCAAGGGTGTCACCGAGGAGACCACCACCGGCGTGCTGCGCCTGTACCAGTTCGCCGCGGCCGGCGAGCTGACCTTCCCGGCGATCAACGTCAACGACTCGGTCACCAAGAGCAAGTTCGACAACACCTACGGCACCCGTCACTCGCTGATCGACGGCATCAACCGCGGCACCGACGTGCTGATCGGTGGCAAGAAGGTCCTGATCTGCGGCTACGGCGACGTGGGCAAGGGCAGTGCCGAGTCGTTGGCCGGCCAGGGCGCGCGCGTCCAGGTCACCGAGGTCGACCCGATCAACGCGCTCCAGGCGCTCATGGACGGGTTCGACGTCGTCACGGTGGACGAGGCGATCGGCAAGGCCGACATCGTCATCACCGCGACGGGCAACAAGGACATCATCACGCTCGACCACATGCGGTCGATGAAGGACAAGGCCATCCTCGGCAACATCGGCCACTTCGACAACGAGATCGACATGGCCGGTCTCGAGCGGTCCGGTTCGACACGCATCAACATCAAGCCGCAGGTCGATCAGTGGATCTTCTCCAGCGGCAAGTCGATCGTCGTCCTCTCGGAGGGTCGTCTGCTGAACCTCGGCAACGCCACCGGTCACCCGTCGTTCGTCATGAGCAACAGCTTCTCGAACCAGGTCATCGCGCAGATCGAGCTGTGGACGAAGCCCGACGAGTACGACAACGAGGTCTACCGCCTGCCGAAGCACCTCGACGAGAAGGTCGCCAAGATCCACGTCGAGGCTCTCGGTGGCACGCTGACCAAGCTCAGCAAGGAGCAGGCCGAGTACATCGGTGTCGACGTCGAGGGCCCGTACAAGCCCGAGCACTACCGGTACTGACACTCGGTCCCGTAGGCCTCGACAGGCAGGAGTGGAGTCGATGGGCACTCTCATCGCGATCGAGGGCGTCGACGGAGCAGGCAAGTTCACGCTCTCGTCCCGCCTCACGCACGCGTGGGAGGCCGCCGGGGTGGACGCCGTCCGCGTCGGCTTCCCCCGCTACGGGGAGTCGATCCACGCCGACCTGGCCGCCGAGGCGCTGGCCGGTGAGCACGGCGATCTCGCCGCCGGGGTGAACTCGATGGCAGTGCTGTTCGCCCTCGATCGTGCCGGTGCGGTGTCCGACCTCCGTCGGATGCTGCACCGGCACGACGTCGTTCTGCTCGATCGCTACGTCGCGTCCAACGCGGCGTACTCCGCCGCGCGGGTCCACCAGGACGCGGACGGTGCGATGGTCGAGTGGGTGCGCGCGCTCGAGTTCGATCGCCTCGTCCTGCCGCGTCCCTCCGCCCAGATCCTCCTCGACGTTCCGGTCGAGGTCGCGGAGCATCGCGCGCGTGGTCGGGAGCAGGAGGATCCGTCGCGGGCCCGCGACGCGTACGAGCGCGACGGTGGTCTCCAGGCCCGTACCGCGGCGGTCTACGCGGGACTCGCGGCCTCGTCGTGGATGTCGCCGTGGTTCGTCGTGAACGGCGCGCAGGCGGACGGTGAGCAGGTCGACGTGACGAGACTCGCCGCCGAACTTCTCAATCAGACTGCGGAGTACGACGGGATGACACGATAGTCGTCATGAAGCCACGAATTCTGGTCGTCGACGACGATACGGCTCTTGCCGAGATGCTCACCATCGTGTTGCGCGGTGAGGGATTCGAGCCGTTCGTGGTGGGAGACGGCACCCAGGCGCTGTCCGCCGTCCGGGAGAACCGACCGGATCTGGTGCTGCTCGACCTGATGCTCCCCGGTATGAACGGCATCGACGTCTGCCGCGTGCTGCGGGCGGACTCCGGTGTGCCGATCGTGATGCTCACCGCCAAGACCGACACGGTCGACGTCGTGCTGGGACTCGAGTCCGGCGCCGACGACTACATCATGAAGCCCTTCAAGCCGAAGGAGCTCGTGGCGCGCGTCCGTGCGCGCCTGCGACGCACCGAGGAGGAGCCGGCCGAGCTCCTGTCGATCGGCGACGTCGTCATCGATGTTCCGGCGCACAAGGTCACCCGCGACGGCTCGCTCATCTCGCTGACGCCGCTCGAGTTCGACCTGTTGGTGGCGCTGGCCCGCAAGCCTCGTCAGGTCTTCACCCGCGAGGTGCTGCTCGAACAGGTGTGGGGATACCGGCACGCCGCCGACACCCGCCTCGTGAACGTGCACGTCCAGCGACTGCGCGCCAAGGTGGAGACGGATCCGGAGAACCCCGAGGTGGTTCTCACCGTGCGCGGTGTCGGGTACAAGGCCGGCCCGCCGTGATCGGAGCCGATCGACTGCGGGACGGTCGGTGATCTTCACGTCCCGCTCCCGTCGACGCATCAACGGAACCTTCTCGCCTCTGGTGCGATGGTCCCGGTCCATGTGGGCTGCCGCCGGTCACGCATGGCGTCGGTCGCTGCAGTTGCGCGTCGTCGTGTCGACGCTGACGCTCTCCCTCATCGTCATCACGATCCTCGGCGTCGTGCTCACGAGTCAGATCACGGATCGACTTCTCGACACCAAGATCGACGCCGCCACGAAGGAGCTCGATCGCGCGCGTGCGTCCGTCGAGAGCCAATTGGCGGGCGACGACTCGACGTCGATCTCGAACCGTCTGGAGCTCGCTCGGTCCGGTCTGACGAGCCGGGACACCGAGAGCGGCGCGGACAGCACGTCCGCCGGCACGTTCGACCCCGTGCTCATCGTCCCCGGCGACGGAGCCCGCGACGAGCTGTTCACCGGTCCCGCCGACCAGATCCCGCAGACGTTGCGCTCGTTCGTCCAGGCCGGCCAGGTGAGCTACCAGTACGCGACCGTGTCGGAACCGGACGGCTACTCGGGTCCGGCCCTCATCGTCGGCAGTCCCACCGCGTCGGACCTCTCCACCCTCGAGCTGTACCTGGTGTTCCCCCTCGCGGGAGAGGATCGCAGCCTCGCCCTCGTGCGCGGAACCCTGCTCATCGGCGGTGCGGTCCTGCTGGTGCTGCTCGCGGCCATCTCGATGCTGGTCGCCCGGCAGGTGGTGGTCCCCATCAGATCGGCGTCGCGCATCGCGGTGCGCTTCGCGGACGGCCGGCTCAAGGAACGGATGCCGGTGCGCGGCGAGGACGACATCGCCCGGCTCGCCATGTCGTTCAACGAGATGGCCGAGAGCCTGTCGAAGCAGATCACCCAGCTCGAGGAGTTCGGAAACCTGCAGCGCCAGTTCACGTCCGACGTCTCGCACGAGCTGCGAACGCCGCTCACCACCGTCCGCATGGCCGCCGAGCTCATCCACGACGCCAGTGAGAGTCTCGATCCGCTGCTCAAGCGCTCGTCCGAGTTGCTGGTCGCCGAGCTGGACCGTTTCGAGACACTGCTCAACGATCTGCTCGAGATCTCCCGCCACGACGCGGGCGTCGCCGAACTGGCGTCGGAGCAACTCGATCTCCGTATGTGCGCCCGCGCCGCGGTGTCCACCGTGCGGCACCTCGCCCGCGAGACGGGCACCGAGCTGATCGTCGACATGCCCGACGAGCCGGTCAACGCCGAGGTGGACCCGCGCCGTGTCGAACGCGTGCTGCGCAACCTGTTGGCGAACGCTCTCGACCACGGGGAGGGCAAGCCCGTCCTGCTGCGCCTGCGCGCGGACGACGACGCCGCCGCCTTCGTCGTGCGGGACCAGGGTGTGGGACTGCGCCCCGGTGAGGAGAAGCTCGTGTTCAACCGCTTCTGGCGGTCGGATCCGTCCCGCGTGCGACGTTCGGGCGGTACAGGCCTGGGGCTCGCCATCAGTCTCGAGGACGCCCGCCTGCACGACGGCAAGCTCGAGGCCTGGGGCGAACCGGGCCAGGGCGCCTGGTTCCGCTTCACGCTGCCGCGCGTGCGTGGTCGCAAGGTCGTGTCCAGTCCCCTGCCGCTGCGACCCGCGGGCCGCAGGTACGCACAGGGACAGCCGCTTCCGGCGGCGCGCCCGACGAGTGTCGGCGCCACGGCGGGGGAGCAGCGACCGTGAGAGACCGCACCGTGCCGCGGCGACGAGCCGCCCTCGTGGCGTGCGTGGCCGCGCTCGCGCTCGTCGCGTCCGGATGCGCGTCGTTGCCCGCGTCGTCAGCGCCGCAGGCCATCGGCACCGTCGCGCGCGGGCCCGTCGAGCAGGAACTCCCCGTTCCCGCCGCCGGTCGTGAACCCAATCTTCTGGTCCGCGACTTCGTGAAGGCCAGCACCGATCCGGCGGACGACCACGCGGGTGCACGTCAGTTCCTGACGGCGAACGCCGCCTCGGAGTGGAACGACGGCGCCAGCGCGATCGTCGTGGACAAGGTGGACGTCCTCGAGGACTCCCGGTCGAGTGACGCCGCGCAGTACACGATCCGAGCCAACCGGGTGGGGCAGCTCGATCAGGGTGGGCAGTACCGCGCCGAGCAGGGATCGTTCGAGACCCAGGTGACGCTGGCCCGCGAGGACGGCGAGTGGCGGATCGACGAGCTGCCGTCCGGAGTCGTCATGGACCGCACCCAGTTCCTCACCTCGTACCAGCGCAAGTCGCTGTACTTCGTCGATCCCACCGGCACCGAACTGGTGCCCGATCAGCGTTGGGTGAACACCACGCAGGACCGGATGACAGAGACCCTGACAGCACTGCTGCAGGCGGGTCCGCGACTGTCGCTGGAGCCGGCGGTGCGCAACGTGTTCAACGGTGTCACCACGGCCGGTCCCATCACGAAAGCCGACGGGCGTACCTCGGCCGTCGGCATCGGTCTCGGCGGTGTCCGCATCGACTTCCGGGGCGCCGGTGCGCTGGACCGCGCGACCCGCGAACTACTTGCTGCGCAGATCATCTGGACACTGGCCGAGGCCGAGGTGTCGGGTCCCTACGTCCTGCTCTCGGACGGCGCGCCGTTGGACCCGAACTATCCGGACGGCTGGACCACCGCCGAGGTCGCAGAATTCGATCCGTTGGCGGTGACGGGTGCCGACGTGGGCCTGCACGCACTGCGCAACGGCGGGCTCGTCCGCATCGGAACCGACGGCGTGACACCGGTTCCCGGCTACTTCGGCACCGTCAACAACATGCGGTCCATCTCGTTGTCCAGCGACGGAACGCTCGTGGCGGCCGTGTCGGACACCGGTCGTGCGGCGCCGCAGCCGCCCGACGCGCTGCTCATCGGCTCCTACGGCGGCAACGCCTTCCCGGTCGCGGAGGGTGGCTCGATCACCCGGCCAACCTGGGGTCCCGACCGCGACGCCGTGTGGGCCGTCGTGGACGGCACCGTGGTCAAGCGCGCCGTCCGCGACCCGGCCACCGGACAGGTGTCGGTGGTGGACGTCGATTCCGCCGACATCGCCGAGCTCGGCGGCCAGATCACCGAACTGCGGCTCTCCCGCGACGGGGTGCGAGCGGCTCTCATCGTGGACGGCGCCGTCTACGTGGCGGTGGTGGTGCGGCGCGCCGACGGCACCTACGCACTCCGCGAGCCCGAGGCGGTGGCCAACGGTCTGGCGAGCGCGGCGCTGTCCCTGGACTGGAGCACCGGTGACACGGTGGTCGTGGCCCGAGCGGCGACCGACATCCCGATCGTGCAGGTGGCGGTCGACGGCTCACGTCTCGACGGGCTGCCCAGCCGCAACCTCACCGCTCCCGTCGTGTCCGTCGACGCCTCCGCGTCGAGCACCTACGTGGCCGATTCGCGCGCCGTGTTCCAGATCGACGACAGCGACCCGGCGAGTGACCGCTACTGGCGCGAGGTGCCCGGCCTGACCGGCACGAAGTCCGTGCCCGTCCTACCGGGCTGACGAGCGGCGAACTCTGTCGGAGCCCCGCGACACAGTGTCCCGGTGCCGACGACCCTGCTGGACCTCATCCTGCCCCGCGAGTGCGGCGGCTGCGCCCGTGTCGACGCCTCGTGGTGCCCCGCCTGCGCCTGCGCGCTCGACGCGGCGCCGGGGTCGGTGCGGCCGCGTGTCGATCCCGGGGTGCCGTGCTGGGCGCTCGGCCCGTACGCCGGCCCGCACCGTGCGTCGATCCTGGCGATGAAGGAACGCGGTCGACGGGATCTCGCGGCACCGCTCGGGGTCGCCCTCGCCGCCGCCGTGACGCGCCTGCGCGACGCCGGGGAGATCGATCCACCCGAGCTGTCGCCCCTCGTGCTGGTCCCGGCCCCGTCCCGACGCCGCGCGGCACGGGCGCGCGGTGGTGATCCGATCCTGCGTACCTGCCGCCGTGTCGCGCGGGTGCTCGCACCGGAGGACGTGCGCGTCGTGTCGGTGCTGCGGGTGGACGCGCAGGTGCGTGACTCCGTCGGTCTCACCGCCGACGAGCGTGCGGACAACCTGCGGGGGCGGGTCCGTGTCCGGAGCGGGGGCATCGCCGCGATCGGTCGCGGACCGGTGCTGCTCGTCGACGACGTGGTGACCACCGGAACCACCGCCGCGGAGTCGGTGGCGGCACTGCGACGGTCCGGTGTCGGTGTCGACGCGGTGCTCGTTCTCGCCGCCGTGCGCTGACGTCGCAGTACCTGTCCCGGTGCCGGAAAGGGAGCCTGAAAAGGTCCCGTGAATATCCCGTGAACAGTGGCAGACCACCCGGGGAGCGACTACGGTCAGGGCCACGATCGATCCTCGCTACCGGGTCTGGAGGTGATGCCTCACCACCGAAGGCGCCGGGCGGTCCGCGCTCCGGTGTCACCGTTCTTCCGCTGCGCCAGAAGCGATCTCGGCGCGGCCTCTATCGGGAGGTACGTATGACGACAACGTCACCAGTGACGACTGCACACACGAGCACCCACCGGGTGCACGCGCATCCCCGCGAAGCTCACGCCCATGGTCCGGAGCAGAACGACTCCACGGCCCTCGACTCGACCGACACCACTGCGGATTCCGTCTACTTCGACGATGCACCCAGTGCCGTCCCGGCCGACGACAGCTCGAGCGCCGAACCCGCCGCCGAGGTCGTGGTCAAGGGTCGCAACGTCGAGATACCCGACCACTTCCGCCTGTACGTCTCCGAGAAGCTCGCTCGCCTCGAGCGCTTCGATCCCACCATCCACCTGTTCGACGTCGAGCTGTTCCACGAACGCAACCGTCGTCAGTCCAAGAGTTGCCAGCGAGTCGAGATCACCGTGCGGGGCAAGGGGCCCGTCGCGCGTGCCGAGGCCTGCGCGGACAGTTTCTACGCCGCCCTCGAGTCGGCGACCACCAAGCTCGAGAGCCGTCTCCGACGGACGAAGGACCGCCGCAAGGTCCACTACGGGGAGAAGCGGCCCGTGTCGGTGGCCGAGGCGACCGCCGCACTCGTCGAGGAGGCCGTCACTGCCCCCGTCGAGGAGGCGCCCGCCGTCGACGACCACGCCACCGAGGGCCCGGGCACCGTGGTGCGCGTCAAGGAACACCCGGCCGTGCCGATGACCGTCGACGACGCCCTGTACGAGATGGAACTCGTGGGCCACGACTTCTTCCTGTTCCACGACAAGGAGTCCGACCGGCCGTCGGTCGTCTATCGCCGCCACGCGTTCGACTACGGACTGCTGCGTCTGTCCTGACGCTCGCACCGCCGCGCCGACCACATCGGGCGTCCGCTCCGGCGGGCGCCCGGTGTCGTGCACGGAACATCCGGTGTGCCTCACAGCGCGCTGTCAGGCTCGACGCCTACGATGGTTCCGCCGGGAGACCGACGAGGTCTCTTCGCATCGAACTGCGCCCCCCGTGTGGACGGGCTCGGTTCACGCCCCACGTACCCGATATTGAGGACGAATAGCCCGTGCCGACGTTGTCGTTGTCCAAGTTGCTCCGTGTCGGTGAAGGTCGCATGGTCAAGCGGCTGAAGCACATCGCCGACCACGTGTCGTCCCTGTCGCCGGACGTCGAGTCCCTGTCGGACGCCGAACTGCGTGCGAAGACCGACGAGTTCACGAAGCGGCACCAGGACGGCGAGAGCCTCGACGAACTGCTGCCCGAGGCGTTCGCGGTCGCCCGCGAGGCGTCCAAGCGGGTGCTGTCCCAGCGCCACTTCGACGTCCAGGTCATGGGCGGCGCCGCGCTGCACTTCGGCAACGTCGCCGAGATGAAGACCGGTGAGGGCAAGACCCTCACCTGCGTCCTCCCGGCGTACCTGAACGCGCTGTCCGGTGACGGCGTCCACGTCGTCACGGTCAACGACTACCTGGCCAAGCGTGACTCGGAGTGGATGGGCCGCGTTCACCGCTTCCTCGGACTGAGCGTGGACGTGATCCTCTCGGGCATGACGCCCGCCGAGCGGCGTGCCGCCTACGCGGCCGACATCACGTACGGCACCAACAACGAGTTCGGTTTCGACTACCTCCGCGACAACATGACGCACTCGCTGGACGACCTGGTCCAGCGCGGACACAACTTCGCCGTGGTGGACGAGGTGGACTCGATCCTCATCGACGAGGCCCGTACCCCGCTGATCATCTCGGGCCCCGCGGACGCGTCGTCGAAGTGGTACCCGGAGTTCGCCCGCATCGCCCCCATGATGAAGAAGGACGTCCACTACGAGGTGGACATCAAGAAGCGCACGGTGGGTGTGCACGAGGCGGGCGTCGAGTTCGTCGAGGACCAGCTGGGCATCGACAACCTGTACGAGGCCGCCAACTCGCCGCTGGTGAGCTACCTGAACAACGCCATCAAGGCGAAGGAGCTCTACCAGCGCGACAAGGACTACATCGTCCGAGACGGCGACGTCATCATCGTCGACGAGTTCACCGGCCGCATCCTGGTGGGGCGCCGCTACAACGAGGGCATGCACCAGGCCATCGAGGCCAAGGAGAAGGTGGAGATCAAGGCCGAGAACCAGACCCTCGCCACGATCACGCTGCAGAACTACTTCCGTCTGTACGACAAGCTCTCCGGCATGACCGGTACCGCCGAGACCGAGGCGGCCGAGCTGCACCAGACGTACTCGCTCGGTGTCATCCCCATTCCCACCAACCGCCCGATGGTGCGTGTGGACAACGGCGACCTCATCTACAAGAGCGAGGAAGCCAAGTTCAGTGCCGTCGTCGACGACGTCGTCGAGCGGCACGAGAAGGGTCAGCCGGTTCTGATCGGTACCACCAGTGTCGAGCGCTCGGAGTACCTGTCCAAGCAGTTCACCAAGCGCGGTGTCGCGCACAACGTGCTCAACGCCAAGTTCCACGAGCAGGAGGCGACCATCATCGCCGAGGCCGGCCGGTCCGGCGCGGTGACGGTGGCCACCAACATGGCGGGTCGAGGAACCGACGTGGTGCTCGGCGGCAACCCGGACATCATCGCGGACCTCGCGCTGCGCGGGCAGGGGCTCGATCCCGTCGAGTCGCCGGAGGAGTACGAGGCGGCGTGGGAGCCCACGCTGGAGAAGGTCAAGGACCAGGTCCGCGAGGACGCGGACAAGGTCCGCGACGCGGGCGGTCTCTACGTCCTCGGTACCGAGCGGCACGACTCGCGCCGTATCGACAACCAGTTGCGAGGACGCTCGGGTCGTCAGGGCGACCCGGGGGAGAGCCGGTTCTACCTGTCGCTCGGCGACGAGCTGATGCGCCGATTCAACGGTGCCGCTCTCGAGTCGATCATGACGCGACTCAACCTCCCGGACGACGTCCCGATCGAGGCCAAGATGGTATCCAAGGCCATCAAGAGCGCGCAGACGCAGGTCGAGCAGCAGAACTTCGAGATCCGCAAGAACGTCCTCAAGTACGACGAGGTGATGAACCAGCAGCGCACCGTCATCTACGAGGAGCGTCGCCGCATCCTCCGCGGAGAGGACATGGAGGGCCAGGTCGAGCAGATGATCACCGACGTGGTCACCGCGTACGTCGACGGCGCCACCTCGGAGGGCTACGTCGAGGACTGGGACCTCGAACAGCTGTGGACCGCGCTGAAGACGCTCTACCCGGTGGGCGTGCAGCACACCGACCTCGCGGCGGAGAACGAGTTCGGCGAGAAGGGCGACCTGTCGCGGGACGACCTGCGCGAGGCGCTGCTCGAGGACGCCCGCGCGGCCTACGCCACGCGTGAGGCGGAGATCAACGAGATCGCGGGCGAGGGCGGTATGCGCGAGCTCGAACGACGGGTGCTGCTGTCCGTGCTCGACCGCAAGTGGCGTGAGCACCTCTACGAGATGGACTACCTCAAGGAGGGCATCGGTCTGCGCGCGATGGCGCAGCGCGATCCCCTCGTCGAGTACCAGCGCGAGGGCTACGACATGTTCACCGGCATGCTCGACGGGTTGAAGGAGGAGTCCGTCGGGTTCCTCTTCAACCTGCAGGTCGAGGCGGCGGCGCCGAGCCCCGCGGCCTCCGCGGGCCTGCAGGTGGGCGCGGGACTGCAGTCGCCCGTCGCAGCCCGACCGGCGCCGGCAGCGCAGGCCGCCCCCGCAGCGCAGGCCGCCCCCGCGGCGCCGGCGCAGCGTCGACCCGCACCCACGCCGGAATCGGCGCCCGAACCGCGGCCCGCCGCACCTGCCGCGCTGCGCGCCAAGGGGTTGGACGACGAGTCGACCGGTCGCCTGACCTATTCCGGTCCCGACGAGACGGGCGGCACCTCGGTCCGCCGCGCCGGGTCGGGGTCGCCGACGGGCGAGTCGAGCTCCGGCACTCGACGCGAGCGCCGCGAGGCGGCTCGGGCCGGGGTCAAGCCGGTCAAGCGCGCACCGAAGGCCAAGCGGCGCAAGTGATCTGCTCGTCCGGGGGCGGCGACCGCCGCCTCAGGACAGGCGCAGGCTCGTGAGCACCCAGGCCGGACCGGTGGTGTTGCGCCGTGCCGTCAGTCGTGCCGCGACGGCGAACACGCGGTCACCACGCGAGTAGGTGCCGAAGACCTCGACGTCGCCGTGCCCGGCGCCGTCTGGCACCGGACCGGCGGCGCGCACGTGCACGGTCCGGACGACGGCGACACCGAGTGTTCGGCCCGGCACGGCCGCCGTCGACAGGGCCGTCGCCATTCCGACCATGGCCGGTGACAGCACCGCGCGCAGGGACGCCGCGGGTCGGCGACGGTCCACCACCTCGAGTGTCAGACGCAGGACGCGATCGGCGACGTGCCGCGCCGCGGCGGCGGTGCGCGCGTCGGCCTCCGACGGTCCGACGACGGGCCGGGTCGGTCGCGAGGTCGATCGTCCCGAGTGCGGGCCGGGGCGCGGCGACGAGAGCGCTCGGCCCGCGGACCGGGTCGTCGGGCGTGCACGCGTGGGAGTCGCGCCGACCTCGGGTGGCTCGGATCTCGGCAACCGCGCCACGTGAACGACCTCCGATGTCATGCGTTCCCCTCCATGCTCGTACCTGTGCGGCCACGGCCGGTGTGCGGCGAGTGTCGCACGCACGGACGCGGTTCCGGCCCGTCGAGGCAGACGCGGGGCGTCGTCACACCGCAGCCCGTCAGGGTCGGTGAATTCCGACGAGGACGACGGGGAACCGACACGGCGCGGACCGCCAGGACGATCGTGAGCGTGGTCGGTCTCATCTGTCGTGCGAGACTGGGACCCGTCACACTCGACCGAGGGGATTCGCGCGTTGGCCACCAGACTCACCACTCAGGACGCGTCCTTCTACTTCCTGGAGGCCAGTACGACTCCCATGCACGTGGGGTCGCTCGCCATCTTCCGGCTCCCGCGCGGGGGCTTCAGTTACGACGAACTGCTCACCCTCGTCGAGAGCCGGCTCGCTCTCGTTCCGCGCTATCGCCAGAAGGTGCGCGAGGTGGCCTTCGGCCTGGCTCGCCCCGTGTGGGTCGACGACCGCGACTTCGACATCACGTACCACATCCGGCGTTCCGCGCTGCCCAAGCCGGGATCCACCGAACAGCTGCACGACCTGGTCGCGCGACTCACCTCACGCCCTCTCGATCGCACGCGTCCGCTGTGGGAGATGTACCTGGTCGAGGGTCTGGCACGGAACCGGTTCGCGATCTTCACCAAGTCGCACTCGTCGATCGTGGACGGCGACAAGGCGCTCGAGATCAGTCAGGTCATCCTGGACGCCACCAAGGCTCCGACTCCGATGGCCGAGGAGCTGTGGATGCCCGCGCGGGAACCGTCGGAGAAGGCGCTCGTCGCCGGGGCGCTCGCCGAGATGGTGTCGCGGCCGGGGGAGGGCGTGGAGGCGGTGCGCGGAGCCGTCGGTGACGTCACCCGCGCCGCCGGCGAGGCGGTACGCGCCGTGGGCAAGTTCGCGGCGGTGGTCCGCACCGCGGCGCAGACGGCACCGACGAGTCCACTGAACACGACCATCTCCCGCAACCGCCGGTACTCGGTGGCCAAGACCGATCTCGACGACTACCGGATGGTGCGGTCGAAGTTCGGGGGGACGGTCAACGACGTCGTGCTCACGGTCGTGTCCGGTGCTCTGCGGAACTGGTTGCTCTCGCGCGGTGAGCCCATCGGCCCGTACACGACGGTGCGCGCGATGGTGCCCCTGTCGGTGCACGCGGCCGCCACGGGGACGGGCGACGAGGGCGACGTGCCGCCCAACGAGGTCGAGTCCTTCCTCATCGATCTGCCCGTGGGCGAACCGAACGCCGTGGTGCGGTTGTCCCACGTGTCGCACGCGACGGAGGCTCACCTGGGACAGAGTCGCGGTGTGACGGCGTCGACCCTCATCACGCTGTCCGGGTTCGCGCCGGCCACGCTGCACGCGATGGGTGCGCGCGTCGGGTCGAGCCTGTCGCAGCGCATGTTCAACATCATCGTCACCAACGCCCCCGGCCCCCAGTTCCCGCTCTACGCGGGCGGTGCACGCATGCTCGAGATGTATCCGGTGCCGCCGCTCGTGCGCAATCAGGCGCTCAGCATCGGCCTGACGTCGTACGACGGCAACGTCTACTACGGTGTGAACGCGGACCGGGCAGCGATGCCGGACATCGACGTGATCACCACGTTGCTGCACGAGGCACTCGAGGAACTGGTCGACGCGGCGCGCGACGACAAGAACGTCCGCTGACGACGGTGAGGGAATGAGGCGCAGGTGAGGGTGTTCGTTCCGGCGACCATGCGGATGTTGCAGACACTGGTGGACGAGGGTGAGTTCTCGCCTATCAGTCGGACGGCCTTCGCCGTGACGCCGACGTTGCGGGAGGCGTACGTCGCCGGTGACGACGACGAGTTGGCCGACGTCGCGCTGCGGGAGGCCGCGCGGGCGTCGCTGCGCCTGATCGGCGGTGAGCCGGAACTCGACTCCGACGATGACGGGGACGCCGACGAGGTCGCCGACGCCACTCCGAGCTTCCGCCGCGTCGTCATCGCCGCCGACGTCGATCCGGTGACCCTGCGTCCCGATCTCGACGACGCCGTGGTCCGCCTGCCGGCGCCGCTCTCCCTGACGGAGGTGGCGGCGGTCCACGTCGATCTCGCGGCGGCCGAGTCCGCCGTGAGCGCCGCTGTCGCCGCGGTGGACGCGGCCGACCTGGGGGATCCCGACGCCGAGTTCGTGCTGGGCGACGTCGAGGATCACGAACTCGCCTGGTACGCACCGCAGGAGATACCGTTTCTCCTGGAACTGCTCTGACACCGGAACTGCTCTGACACCGCCCTGTTTCGTCGCAGTCGTCGACTGCGTCCGTGGTGGCCGCTCGACCGAGGAGATGTGACATGGGAATCAAGGACTGGCTCGAAGCCCCGGCCGCGAGTGTGTCGTCCCCGCGGCGGCCGTCGCTGAACGTGGTGCGCGGTGCGTTCGCGCGCATCACCACGCCGTTGATTCCCGACGACTACCTGCACCTGGCCAATCCGCTGTGGTCCGCGCGCGAATTGCGCGGCCGCATCGTGCGGATCGAGAAGGTGACCGGCGACGCCGCGACCATCGTCATCAAGCCCGGATGGGGCTTCGACTTCGACTACCGGCCGGGGCAGTACATCGGCATCGGCCTCCACGTCGACGGTCGGTGGCACTGGCGGTCGTACTCCCTGACGTCGCCGCCCGACTGGAAGGACAAGCAGATCTCCATCGCCGTCAAGGCGATGCCGGAAGGTTTCCTGTCCTCGCATCTCGTCGGCGGTGTGCCGTCGGGCACGATCGTGCGGCTCGCCGCGCCGAAGGGGAACTTCGCCCTTCCGGAGCCGCCACCCGCCAAGATCATGTTCGTCACGGCCGGCAGCGGCATCACACCGGTGATCGGCATGCTGCGCAGTCTCGACTCGCGCGGCCACATGCCCGACGTGGTGCACGTGCACTCGGCTCCCACGGCGGACGACGTGATGTTCGCCTCGGAGTTGGCGGCGCTCGACGCGAAGTACGACTCGGTCGTGTCCCACGTGCAGCACACCCGTTCGGACGGCAAGTTCGATCTGGGCTCGCTCGACGAGCACTACCCGGACTGGCGCGAGCGTCAGACGTGGGCGTGCGGTCCGGCGGCGATGCTCGACGACATCGAGAGGGTGTGGCGGGAGGCAGGCATCTCGGAGAACCTGCACACCGAGCGTTTCGAGATCGTGCGCACCGGCGCGCCGAGCGACGGCGGCACGGTCACGTTCTCCGTCTCCGACCGCACGGTGGCGGTGGACGGCGCCACCACGTTGTTGGAGGCCGGTGAGAAGGCAGGTGTGCGAATGCCTTTCGGCTGCCGCATGGGTATCTGCCAGACGTGCGTGGTGCCGCTGACCGACGGTCACGTCCGAGATCTGCGCTCGGGCAAGGAGCATGCGCACGGCGAGCGGATCCAGACGTGCATCTCCGCGGCTGCCGGGGACTGCACGCTCGAACTCTGACTCCGTCGGCCCCGGGTCGCGCCGCAGGGGTGATCGCACACACACCCTGCGCACAGGCTCGTCCGCTATTCTCGGAAAGGCCTGCCCGCCGATACCGAATCGGTGCGAGGAACGGCATACCGCGATCCGGGGAGTAGACCAGCATGGCCATCACGGACATCTTGGAGTTCGCACATCTGACCGACGAGGACATCGAGTCCCTCGGTCGTGAACTCGATGCCATCCGTCGGGACGTCGAGGACACCCGAGGACGCAAGGACGCGGAGTACATCCGCCGCACCATCGCGCTGCAGCGCGCGCTCGAGGTCGGCGGACGGCTCGCGATCATGGGTTCCCGCTGGCGCTCGGCCGCGCTGGTGGGCGCAGGTCTGCTGGCGGCCAGCAAGATCATCGAGAACATGGAGTTGGGCCACAACGTCTCTCACGGTCAGTGGGACTGGATGAACGATCCGGAGATCCACTCCACCTCGTGGGAGTGGGACCAGACCGGTCCGTCCGCGCACTGGAAGCGTGCGCACAACTACTCGCATCACACGTACACCAACATCGTCGGCATGGACCACGACGTGGGCTTCGGGATCCTCCGGATGACCCGCGACGAGAAGTGGCGGCCACGCAACCTGGTGCAGCCCCTGGGCAACCTGGTGCTGGCACTGACGTTCGAGTGGGGCATCGCTCTGCACGACCTGGACGCGGCGAAGCTCGAGGCCGGTGTTCCCGCGACGCAGCTGCTCTCGGAGCCGAACAAGGAGTTCGCTCGGAAGGTCGCGTCGCAGGTCGGCAAGGATTTCGTGCTCTTCCCGCTGCTCGCGGGTCCGGCGTGGCGTCGTGCACTCGGGGCGAACCTCACCGCCAACGTGGTGCGGAACCTGTGGGCGTACGCCGTGATCTTCTGCGGTCACTTCCCGGACGGCGCCGAGAAGTTCACGATGGGCCAGTTCGAGACGGAGACCCACGAGGAGTGGTACCTCCGGCAGATGCTCGGCAGCGCCAACTTCACGGCCGGCCCCACGATGGCCTTCATGAGCGGCAACCTCTGCTACCAGATCGAGCATCACCTGTTCCCGGACCTGCCGAGCAATCGGTACGCCGAGGTGGCCGTCCGGGTGCGCGCGCTGTGCGACAAGTACGACCTGCCGTACACCACCGGCAACCTGGCGACCCAGTACTGGAAGGCGCTGCGCACCATCTTCAAGCTGTCGCTGCCCGACCAGCTGCTTCGTCGCACGTCGGACGATGCGCCGGAGACCAGTTCGGAGCGCCGTTTCCAGAGCCCCGGCTCCTCCGTCGTGGACCGGGTGCGGTTCGATCCGGTCACCGGTCGCAAGCGCGGACTGCGGTCGGCCCTGCACGAGGCGCGGCTCGAGGCGCGTCAGGCAGTGAAGCGGGTCACAGATACGACGGCGTAACCTACGGGTGCGTAACTTCCGGTAGAGTAACCACGGTCAGGCCCACACGGGCATCGACCACCTGCCGAGGAGTGACCACATGGCGATTTCCGACGTCAAGGAATATGCCCACCTCACCGAGGCCGACGTCGAGGCGCTGGGCCATGAACTCGACGCGTTGCGTCGGGAGATCGAAGAGTCGCGCGGCGAGAAGGATGCGCGGTACATCCGCAACACCATCCGTTTCCAGCGCTCCCTCGAGGCCCTCGGCCGCACCACGATGCTCGCCAGCAACCACCGCGCCGCGTGGTGGGCCGGTAGCGCGATGCTCGGTGTCTCGAAGATCGTCGAGAACATGGAGCTCGGCCACAACGTCATGCACGGCCAGTGGGACTGGATGAACGACCCGGAGATCCATTCCACCTCGTGGGAATGGGACAACACCGGTCCGTCCGAGCACTGGAAGCAGACCCACAACTACATCCATCACAAGTACACCAACGTGCTGGGCATGGACGACGACGTGGGCTACGGCCTCATCCGCGTCACGCGTGACCGCAAGTGGGTCCCGTTCAATGCCGGCAACCTCGTGTACAACACGCTGCTGATGCTCCTGTTCGAGTACGGCGTGGCGGTACAGCATCTCGAGCTGGGCAAGGCCGTGAAAGGCCGTGTGCCCAAGGAGGAGACGCGACGCAAGCTGAAGGAGGTCGGCGACAAGGTCGGCCGCCAGATGCTGAAGGACTATGCGATCACGCCGGCCATCACGTCGCTGTCGCCCGCCGCGTCCTACCGAAAGACGTTGACCGCCAACATCATGGCGAACGTCATCCGTAACATCTGGACGAACGCCGTCATCTTCTGTGGTCACTTCCCGGACGGTGCGGAGAAGTTCACGCGCCACGACCTCCAGGACGAGACGCAGGGGCAGTGGTACCTCCGACAGATGTTGGGCAGCGCCAACTTCCACGCCGGACCGACCCTCGCCTTCATGTCAGGCAACCTCTGCTACCAGATCGAGCACCACGTGTTCCCCGATCTGCCGAGCAACCGGCTCGCCGCGATCAGTGTGCGGGTCCGCGAACTGTGCGAGAAGTACGACCTGCCGTACACCACAGGGCCTTTCCTCGCCCAGTACGGCAAGTCCTGGCGCACCATCGCGAAGCTGTCGCTCCCCGACAAGTACCTCAAGGCCACGGCGGACGACGCACCGGAGACGGCATCCGAGCGCAAGTTCGGGGGCAACGTCACCTCGACGGTCGACCCGGTGACCGGACGTCGTTCCGGTCTGCTGAGCGCGATCAAGCAGGGTAAGGGCGGCACGGGACTGCGAAAGCTGCTCTCGCGCTGATCGATCGGTCGGAGCTCCGTCAGTAGGAGTCGTTCGACATCACGGCCACCAACAGCAGGCGAACCGCGGCGACGCGGTTCGCCTGCTGTCCTGTCAGGGTGTCCAGAGCGCACTCCGGGTCGGCCGGCGGCCCGAGGTGTGTGCAGCCGCGCGGGCAGTCCTCGATGGTGACGGCGAGGTCCGAGAACGCCGCGACGACATCCTCCGGCGAGATGTGGGCCAGCCCGAAGGACCGGATACCGGGAGTGTCGATGACCCAGCCTCCACCCGGAAGATGCAGCGACACCGACTGAGTCGACGTGTGCCGTCCCTTGCCGACGCCGGAGACGATGCCGACGGCGCGATGTGCCTCCGGCACCAGCCGGTTCACCAAGGTCGACTTGCCCACCCCCGAGTGGCCGATCAGCGCGGACGACTTCCCGGTGATCATCGCCAGGAGCTCGTCCAGCGGACGGTCCCGGCCCACCATCACCACCGGCACGTCGAGGTCGGCGAAGACGGCGGCGAACTCGTCGGACGACGCCAAGTCGTCCTTCGTCAGACACAGCACGGGTCGGAGACCACCCACGAACGCTGCCACCATCGCGCGCTCGACGAAGCCCGAGCGGGGTGGCGGGTCGGCCAACGCCACCACGATCAGCAGCTGGTCCGCGTTGGCCACCACGACACGCTCGTACGGATCCGTGTCGTCGGCGGTGCGCCGCAGCACCGTTCGTCGTTCGTCCACGCGGACGATGCGGGCCAGGGCGTCGACGCGTCCCGAGACGTCGCCGACGATGCCCACCGCGTCACCGACGACGATCGGGGTCCGGCCCAGCTCGCGCGCTCGCATGGCGACCACGAGGCGCTCGGGATCGTTGTCGATCACGCAACCCCACCGGCCGCGATCCACCGACACCACCATCGCGTCCGAGGCATCGGCGTGGGTGGGCCGCGTCTTCGTTCGTGGGCGCGTGCCCTTGCCCGGCCGGACGCGGACGTCCGACTCGTCGTACACCCGCCGGATCAGCGTGCACCACCTCCGGCCAGCATGGCGCTCCAGAGGG
This sequence comes from Rhodococcus sp. NBC_00294, assembly GCF_036163995.1. Classification (NCBI taxonomy): domain Bacteria; kingdom Bacillati; phylum Actinomycetota; class Actinomycetes; order Mycobacteriales; family Nocardiaceae; genus Rhodococcus; species Rhodococcus sp. NBC_00294. The sequence goes on along the minus strand of NZ_CP108043.1, from coordinate 3,530,871 downwards.
TCGCGAACCCCGGCAGCGTCTTGGCGGTGGAGTCGATGTCGTCGACCTCGACGCTCGGGACGACCAGACCGATCACGGCGCCCGCCGTGGCCATGCGATGGTCGGCGTACGCCCGCCAGGGTCCGCCGTGCAGCGGCGCCGGCTCGATGATCAGGCCGTCCTCGGTCTCCTCGACACCGCAGCCCAGAGCACCGAGTTCCGCCGTGAGTGCGGCGAGCCGATCCGTCTCGTGCCCGCGCAGATGGGCGATCCCGCGCAGGCGCGAGGGGGACCCGGCCAGGGCCGCCATCGCCGCGACCGTGGGGGTCAGCTCGCCGATGTCGTGCAGGTCCACGTCGACGCCCTCGAGCTTCTCGGGCCCCCGCGCCGTGAGCGACTCGGCAGTGAGCAACACCTCGGCCCCCATCGACGTGAGGATGTCGCGGAACGCGTCACCGGGCTGCGTCGTCCGGGCAGGCCACCGGGGCACGGTCACCTCACCGCCCGTGACGGCCGCCGCGGCGAGGAACGGGGTCGCGTTGGACAGGTCCGGTTCCACGACACGGTCGACCGGAGCCACGGCGCCGGGATGCACGCGCCACCGGTTCGGAACGCCCGAGTCCTCGGGAGTCTCCACCTCGATCCCGCTCTCGCGCAGCATCTCCACCGTCATGTCGATGTGAGGCATCGACGGCACCGGGGGACCGACGTGCTCGACGACGAGGCCCTCGTCGAACCGCGCCGCCGAGAGCAGGAGCCCCGAAACGAACTGGGACGACCCGGACGCGTCCAGTCGGACCGTGCCCCCGCGGACCCGGCCCGTGCCGTCGACGACGAACGGCAACCGGTCCCCGCTCACGGGAACACCGAGGGCGCGGAGCGCGTCGAGAATGGTCTGCTGCGGGCGCGAGCGGGCGTGCTCGTCGCCGTCGAAGCGCGAGCGACCGGTGGCCAGCGCGGCCACGGGGGGAACGAAGCGCATGACGGTGCCGGCCAGCCCGCAGTCCACGTCGCCGCCGCGGCCGGGTCCGGGGGTGACCCGCACCGTCGTCCCGTCGTCGTCGGGGGACTGCACGACAGCACCCAGGGTGCGCAGCGCATCGATCATCAGATCGGTGTCACGGCTGCGCAGAGCGCCGGTCACCGTCGACGGTCCGTCCGCGAGCGCCGCGAGGATCAGGGCGCGATTGGTGATCGACTTCGACCCCGGGAGGTCGACGGTCGCACGGACGGGCTGCGGGGCGAGGGGCGCGATCCAGGACGTCACGGTCACAGTCTCTCACTGGCGGACGCGCGTCGGATGTCCGCGACGGTCGCGGCGGTGGCCCGGACGAGATCCTGTGCGGAGAGTTCGATCTCCAGACCGCGCCGACCGCCGCTGCAGAAGAGGGTCGAGTGCCCGAGTGCCGACGTGTCGACGACCGTGGGCAGGGGCGTGCGCTGACCGAGCGGGGAGACGCCCCCCAGGACGTAGCCCGTCGACCGGCGCACGGCTGCGGGATCGGCCATCGACACCTTGCTCGCCCCGAGGGCAGCGGCGACGGACTTCACGGCGAGCTTGTCCGGCACGGGAAGAACCGCGACCGCCAACGAGGAGCCCGTCGACACGACCAGGGTCTTGAACACCCGATCCGCCGACACACCGAGGCCGCCGGACAGTGCGTCGACCGCCTCGTCGCCGTACTGCTCGGTGCCGCGGTCGTGCTCGTAGGCGTGGACGGTGAACTCGATTCCGAGCCGCGTCAGCATCGTCGTCGCGGGAGTAGCCGATCCGGCCATGGCGTCGTGGTCCCTTCCCACCGTGATCACCCGCCCCGCGAGTACGTCGAGAACGTCGTGATCGGCTGCTGGTACACGACATTCTGGCCGTACTCGCGGAGACGGTCCGGCAGCGGGGGGAACACGACGGCGGCCACGGCTGTTGCACGCAGCATCAGGACGGCGCGCACTGTGCGCCGCCGCTCGACGGAGGAGGGCGTGTGAACGTCGTTGCACCGGAGCGCTCCGGAGCCGAGAGGCTCTCGGCGACGCTGACGAATGTGGTGGTGATCCCATCGGTAAAGTGGAGTCCGGACGACCACGGTGAGCTCACCGGTTCCCGGACGTCCGAGGTCGACACCTCGGAGGACGGGGCGGTCGCCGCGGGGCACACGAGAGGGGCCAGCGTGACGGATCAGCCACAGACCGAGACCGGCACCACGACGGGCGCCGTCGATCCTGCGATCCTCGAGACGGAGGACGGCATCCGCTCGCGGGAGAACGCTGCGGATCTGACGGCGCGGTTCGAGCGTGACGCGCTCCCGCTGCTCGACCAGCTGTACGGCGCGGCCCTGCGGATGACGCGGAACCCGTCCGATGCCGAGGACCTGGTCCAGGAGACGTACGTCAAGGCGTACACGGCGTTCAAGAGCTTCCGCGAGGGCACGAACCTCAAGGCGTGGCTCTACCGGATTCTGACCAACACCTACATCAACTCGTACCGGAAGAAGCAGCGCCAGCCGGCGCAGTACCCGACGGACGAGATCACCGACTGGCAGCTCGCGGCCACCGCTGAGCACTCGTCCACCGGTCTACGGTCGGCCGAGGTCGAGGCGCTGGACGCCCTGCCCGACGACGACATCAAGGCGGCGCTGCAGGCGTTGCCCGAGGAGTTCCGCATGGCGGTGTACTACGCCGACGTCGAGGGATTCCCGTACAAGGAGATCGCCGAGATCATGGGCACGCCCATCGGCACCGTGATGTCGCGGTTGCACCGCGGCCGCAAGCAACTGCGCAACGAACTGGCGGAGGTCGCTCGCGACCGTGGATTCAACCGGTCCGCCGCGGCGACCGAGGAGGTAGCACGATGAGCGGCAACGAGTTCGAGGACCTGGACTGCTCGGCCGTCATCGCCGACGTGTGGACGTTGCTCGACAACGAGTGCGACGAGGCCAGCAGGCAGCGCGTGCAGCGTCACCTCGACAGTTGCGGTTCGTGCCTCGCGCAGTACGGCATCGAGGAGAAGATCAAGTCTCTGGTCGGCCGCAAGTGCGGCGGCGAGCGGGCTCCGGAAGGCCTGCGGGAGCGCCTGACGCTGGAGATCCGGCGGTCGGTGACCATCACCGCCACCGAGGACTGACCGCCTACACGACGAAGGGCCGGGACGCTGGGCGTCCCGGCCCTTCGTCGTGTGGTGCTCGTGATCAGCTGTTGGGGCGCTTGCCGTGGTTGGCTGCATTTCCCTTACGGCTGCGCTTCTTGCGTCCTCGCTTGCCCATGGTGGATCTCCTTCCTGTTCCACCCAGTTTCTCACGTGTGGTTGGCTGTACGACGAGCGGCCGTGCCTCCGGCGTGGTCCGTTCACCGAACGAGTCGACACGCGCGTGCAGACGAGCGGAACGGAACAGGGGGACCGTGATGGCCGAGGACGTCCGAGCCGAGATGGTGTCGACGGTGTTCCAGATCGTCGTCGCCGAGGGCGATCACGTGAACGAGGGCGACGCCGTGGTGGTGCTCGAGTCGATGAAGATGGAGATTCCCGTGCTCGCCGAGTCCGCGGGCACCGTGACGTCCATCGGAGTCGCCGTGGGCGACGTCATCCAGCAGGGCGACCTGATCGCCGTCATCTCCTGATCCGGTCACCACTCTGATCAGCCGACGCCGCACCGGGACAGGGTGATTCGTCGTGTCCACGCTGTCCGAGATGCTCGCCGAGCACACCGACCTGCCGGGTACGGCGGTCGATCATCTGCAACGCGTCGTGGGGGAGTGGCAGATCCTCGCGGACATCTCCTTCGCGGACCTGCTGCTCTGGGTGCCCGTCGACCATCCCGGATCGCGTGCGGTGACGTCGTCGGACACGGCGACGGTGGTGTGCGTCGCGCAGTGTCGTCCGACGACGGCCCCCACGGTGATCCCGTCGGACACGGTCGGTGCGGTGGTCGGGGAGACCGAACATCCCGAGGTCGCGGAGTGCCTGCGCACGGCGTCGATCGTGCGCGGCGGTGGTCGCCTCCCCGACGATCAGGGTCCGCCCCACGACGCCGTTCCCGTGCGCGTCGACGGCCGCGTGGTCGCCGTGCTGACGCGTGACTCCGCGCCGGTCTCCGGCCGACCGCCGAGCTTGCTGGAGGCCGCGTACCGCGACTGCGCCCACCACCTCTCCGACATGATCGCGGAGGGGTCGTTCCCCTCGCCGTCCGAGAAGACGGACGTCAACTCGAGCCCACGCGTCGGCGACGGGTTCATCCGCCTCGACACCGCCGGCATGGTCACCTACGCGAGCCCCAACGCGGTGTCCGCCTACCACCGGATGGGGTTGACGGCAGATCTCCCCGGCCACGACCTCGCTGCGTCGACCCGGTCGCTCGTCACCGATCCCTTCGACGCGGAAGAGATCGCCGCCACCATCGGAGCGGCCGTCACGTCCGCCGGGGGACGACGGATGGAGGTGGACGCTCGCGGTGCCACCGTGCTGCTGCGCACGGTTCCGCTGCGCCCGGCCGGCACGTCCGTGGGCGCTCTGGTGCTGGTCCGGGACGTCACCGAGGTGAAGCGTCGCGATCGCGCGCTGCTGAGCAAGGACGCGACCATCCGCGAGATCCATCACCGGGTCAAGAACAACTTGCAGACCGTCGCTGCTCTCCTGCGTCTGCAAGCTCGCCGGACCGACAACGACGAGGCCAAGGTCGCGCTGAGCGAGTCGGTCCGCCGGGTCACCTCCATCGCCCTCGTCCACGACGTGCTGTCGACGTCGGTGGACGAGGTCGTCGACCTGGACGAGGTGGTCGACCGCCTGGTTCCCGTCATGGTCGACATCGGCTCGCTGTCCGCGGACGTCACCGTCGGTCGCGAGGGCAGCCTGGGTGTGTTCCCGGCCGAACGGGCGACCCCGCTGGTCATGGTGCTCACCGAGCTGGTCCAGAACTCGCTCGAGCACGGGTTCGATCCGGGTGCGCGAGGCCGTGTGACCATCGAGTCCCGACGGTCCTCCCGCATGCTGGAGGTCACCGTGCGCGACGACGGCCGTGGAGTCTCCGACGACTTCGACGCGTCGGCGTCCGACCGGCTGGGACTGCAGATCGTCTCGACACTCGTCACGGTGGAGTTGGGCGGCACCATCAGCGTCGCGGCCGGGCCGGACGGGGGAACCGCTGCCGAGCTCCGCGTCCCGCTCGGACGCCGAGAACCACGCGGCTGACACTGGCTGCCCCGTCGGACACACAAAAGGCCCGGCACCATGCGGTGCCGGGCCTGCGTGCGTCTCACTAGCTGTGTCAGACCGCCGAGCGTGCGCGGGTACGCGCGTTACGACGCTTCAGCGCGCGACGCTCGTCCTCGCTCAGGCCGCCCCAGACGCCCGCGTCCTGACCGGACTCGAGAGCCCAGGACAGGCAGTCCGCGGTGACGGGGCACCGGTTGCACACGACCTTGGCATCAGCGATCTGTGCGAGTGCCGGGCCGCTGTTTCCCACCGGGAAGAACAGTTCCGGGTCCTCGTCGCGACAGATAGCCTTGTGGCGCCAATCCATCCTCTTACTCCTCACTGAGCGCACGACGGCGCTGTCGAATAACTGATCCTGGACTCACGTCCGGATCGTGGGCTTGTTGTCCTGCAGTTCGCGAGCGCGGCAACCAATGTTTCCGCACTGTTACTTGTGAATGCTTTCACGAACCAAGCAGAAGTCAAGAGATGACGCGGTGCGGGTGGCCAAGCTCACTGGACCCGATTTGGTTTCACACCCGACGTCTGGTACCCGGATCGGGAGATGTGAAACACAGTAGCTTGGCCTACGGGGTATCGCCAGGTAAAGGCGCCACGACGGCGAGGGCGTCCGGTGCGGACGCGAATTCGACCTCGGTGCGTTCTCCCAGGTAGTCGCCGTCGACCTGCAGGCCGGTCGGTTCCACCGAACGCACGCGAATCCATTTCACGTCGTCCTCTCGGAGAAGCGCCCGAGAATGCGGACCGGACGTTCCGGACAGCATTTGCACGACCACTCGCAACGTCGTGAATACCTTCGTGGATCGCATTGCGAATATGCCGAGTCCGCTGTCGAACGAGGTGCCGGGGTTCGTCCGGACCGGGCGTGCGTCGAGGAACGTCCACGGATCGGAGTTGGTCACGAACGCGAAGTGAACGCCCGTCACGGCCTCGCCGGTGTCGGTCTCCACGGTGAGGTGCGGGTCGCGGCGCTTGCGGCGGAAGAACGTGGTGACCGCGGTCCGGACGTAGCGCGAGGGCGTGACCGCCTCGCCGCCCTTGCGGCCTCGATCGATCGCGTCGCACACGTCCGCGTCCCATCCGAGGCCGGCGTTGAACAGGAACCATGTCTTGTCGCAGTGCCCCAGGCCGATGCGCCTGCTCGTTCCCGACTCCAGCAGATCGATGAGCTGGTTGGTGGCCTCGACCGGGTCCCTCGCGATGCCCAGCGAGCGAGCGAACACGTTGGCGGATCCGCCCGGGACGACCGCCAGCAGCGGCACGGGTCCCACGGTGACCGACTGCATGGAGGTCGGGGCAGGAACACCGAGAAGTCCGTTCACCACCTCGTTCACCGTTCCGTCGCCGCCGTGCACGATCACCAGATCGATACCGGCCCGGCGGGCCTCGGTCGCGAGTTCGCTCGCGTGTCCACGGTGCGTGGTGTGGAGCACTCTGAGCGACACCCTGCTCGCGAGCGCATGCGCCACCAGGTCTCGGCCGGCAGCCGTGGTGGACGTGGCGTTCGGGTTGACGATGAGGATGGCTCGCACGATCACTCAGAGTAGACGCGAGCGGCGGCGGCTCACGACCACCGGCGCGTGACCGTCGGTCACCTCGCGCGTGTGCTCTAGGGTGGCCTGGTGCGTCCGAAGCTGCCCGATTCCGGTGTTCCGGCACCGGTGCGCGCCGCGGGCCTGTTGGTGTCCGTGCAGGGCGCCACGGCGGTCGTGGTGGCACTCGTCCTGGTGATCCGCGGCGCCGCCGGCGCCGACGAGAGCGTCATCAACGGTTTCGGCACCGCGATCTGGTTCGCCGCACTCGGGGGCGCCGTGCTCACCGGTGGCATCGCCCTGATCCTCGGGCACCGCTGGGGCCGCGCCATCGCGATCGTCGCGCAGCTGTTGTTGCTCCCGGTGGTCTGGTCGCTCCTCACCGATTCCGGGCGGCCCGTGCTGGGCTCGTTGCTCGGCATCGTCGTCATCGGCGTCCTGGTCTGTCTGTTCAGCGGCCCCGCCACGAGGTGGCTCGCCGACGACTACGTCGAGACCGACGACGCCTGAGCGGCTCTCCGACCGACGCCGGGCAGCTCAGGAACCGAGGCGAGGATCCACGTTGTGGGTGTGGATCTGCCGGTACTCGTGCTCGTACCCCAGCACGGTGAAGCCGGCGGGCGCCAGCGCGAAGCGCTTTCCCTCTGTCACCGGTTGCTCGACCCACCGCGCGATGACCGACCTGGAGAAGTGGCCGTGCCCGACGAGCACGACGTCGCGCTCGGCGAGGGTGGGAACGACGACGGACAGGACGAGATCGGCCCGTGCGGACACGGCGTCGATGGTCTCGCCGGACGGTGACGGATGCGTCCAGACGGTCCAGTGCGGCGCGGTCTCCCGGATCTGCGGAGTGGTCAGGCCCTCGTAGTCGCCGTAGTCCCACTCGACCAGCGCGTCCCACACCCGATCGACGGTGAGTCCGGCCAGCTCCGCCGTCCGCAGCGCCCGCGATCGGGGGCTGCTGACCACCAGGGGACGTTCGAGCCCGAGCGCCGCGATGCGGTCCCCGGCGGCGCGGGCCTGGTCCTCCCCGTCGGCGGTGAGAGCGATGTCCGTCCGTCCGGTGTGTCGACCGCTCGCCGCCCACTCCGTCTGACCGTGACGGATCAACACGAGTCTGGCGTCGGAGCGCCGCGGCGACGTCCCGGACCCTCCGGACGATGCGGGTGCCGGGTCACGGGGGTCGGGGTCTGCCATGGCTCGATCATGCTCCCGGGTCGCGCCGCGTCGATGACGGAGGTCGTCCCGGTGACGGAGGTCTCGCGAAATCCGCTGGTGATCGCCGCCGGTGGGGTGTTTACTTCCTTGGTCCGATCACGCGACACCCGGCCTCGATGCCGGCGGCTACAGATCAGCCAGGAGACTCCGCATGACCGATCAGAGCACCGAGCAGGGCGCGCAGGGGTCCCCGAACACCCCCGGGCAGGGTGGTGTCGACACCGGTCAGGGGTTGGACGCGGCCGTCCTCAAGATCGCGGCCGTCATCGTCATCGGCGCCATCATGTCGATCCTCGACGTGACCGTCGTGAGCGTGGCGCTGCCGACCTTCGCCTTCGAATTCCAGACGTCCTACGCCAACGTCGCCTGGACCATGACCGGCTACACCCTCGCTCTCGCGACCGTCATCCCGCTGACCGGCTGGGCCGCGGACCGGTTCGGTACCAAACGCCTCTACATCCTGGCGCTGATCCTGTTCGTCGCCGGATCGATGCTGTGCAGCGTCGCGTGGGACATCACGTCGCTGATCGTGTTCCGCGTCCTGCAGGGCTTCGGCGGCGGCATGCTCATGCCGCTCGGCATGACGATCCTGACCCGCGCCGCCGGTCCCGAGCGCATCGGTCGTGTCATGGCCGTCCTGGGCGTACCGATGCTGCTCGGTCCGATCGCGGGCCCGATCCTCGGCGGGTGGCTCATCGACGCGGCGAGCTGGCACTGGATCTTCCTGATCAACGTGCCCATCGGCGCCGTGGCGCTGGTGGCCGCGTGGGTCATCCTCCCGAAGGACGCACCCGAGCCCTCGCAGTCCTTCGACTTCGTCGGCATGCTGCTGCTGTCGCCGGGCCTCGCGCTCTTCCTGTTCGGCGTCTCCTCGATCCCCGAGACCGGAACGGTGATGTCGGCTCGCGTACTGGTCTCCGCCGTCGTGGGGCTCGTCCTGGTCGCGGCGTTCGTGCGCCACGCCCTGCGGACCGAGCACCCGCTGATCGACCTCCGGCTGTTCGCCAACCGTCACCTGTCCGTCGCGGTGATCGCGATGAGCCTGTTCGCCATCGCGTTCTTCGGCGCGGGCCTGATCTTCCCGAGCTACTTCCTGCAGGTCCGCGGGGAGACCACGCTCATGGCCGGCCTGCTGCTCGCCCCGCAGGGACTCGGGGCGATGGTGTCGATGCCCATCGCCGGACAGCTCGCCGACAAGATCGGGCCGGGCAAGATCGTGATCACCGGCATGGTGTTCGTGACGCTGGGCATGGCCGTCTTCACGCAGGTGGGATCCTCGACCTCGTACGTCGTCCTGCTCGGCGCCCTGTTCGTCATGGGGTTGGGACTCGGCGCGACGATGATGCCGATCATGACCGCCGCGCTCCAGACGTTGGACGACGCGTCCGTCGCCCGCGGTTCGTCGCTGATGAACATCATCCAGCAGTCGGCCGGGTCGATCGGTACGGCCGTGATCTCGGTGGTGCTCACCAACCAGTTGCTCGACCGGGCGGCTGCGGGACCCGCCATCGCGGCACAGCGTGACCCGGCGATCGCCGAGCAGATCGGGCCGAATGCCGTGCAGGCCGGACTGGCGCAGGCAGCCGACGCGTTCGGCGGCACCTTCCTGGTGGCCACGATCATCGTCGCGTTCACCTTCGTGCCCGCACTCCTGTTGCCGCGCAAGAAGTTCCAGCGTGCAGACCAGGGTGACGCCGTCGCGCGCGGTGCGTTGCTGCACTGAGCTCGGCCTCCGGTCCACCCCGTTCGGCCCGGTGCGGCATCACGCCACGCCGGGCCGAACGTCGCTCGACACACCGAGTGATGCCAAGATCGTGCTGTGACGACGATCCTGGCAGTGGCCAACCAGAAGGGTGGCGTCGCCAAGACGACCACCGTGGCATCGCTGGGAGCGGCGCTCGTCGCTCTGGGCCGACGAGTACTCGTGGTGGACCTCGACCCGCAGGGAAGTCTGACCTTCTCGCTGGGGCACAACCCCGACAAGCTGGAGACCTCGATCCACGAGGTCCTCACCGCCGGGGTTCCCGTGGGCGACGCCGTGCTCGGCACGGACGAGGGTGTGGACCTGCTCCCGGCGACCATCGACCTGGCCGGCGCCGAGGCGCTGTTGCTCATGCGTCCAGGCCGCGAGTACACCCTCAAACGCGCCCTCGCGCCCCTCCTCGAGAACTACGACGTCATCGTGCTGGACTGCCCGCCCTCACTGGGCGTGCTCACCCTGAACGGGCTGACGGCCGCGACGAGCGTGCTGATCCCGCTGCAGTGTGAGACGCTCGCTCACCGCGGTGTGGGTCAGCTGTTGCGCACCGTCAGTGAGGTCCAGCAGATCACCAACCCCGATCTGACACTCCTGGGCGCTCTCGCGACCCTGTACGACGCCCGCACCACGCACAGCCGTGACGTCCTCGCGGACGTGTCCGGTCGGTACGACATCCCGGTGCTCGCGCCGCCGATCCCGCGCACCGTGCGGTTCGCGGAAGCGTCGGCGTCCGGCACCTCGGTGATCGCGGGACGTAAGAACAAGGGCGCTCAGGCGTACCGCGACCTCGCCGACAACCTGGCCGCGCACTGGACCGAGGGCGCACCCCTGGCCACGTACGACGCCGACGCCTGAGGCTCAGCCCAGGGCGACGGTCTCGGCACCGCGGCGCTCGAACACGCTGGTGCCGAGGACGGACAGTGCGACCGGTCCGGTGTACTCGCCGCGGTCCACCGCGATCGTGCGGGAGGCGACGCCGTTCTCCGGATCCACCACCGCGATACCGCCGGGAACCGGGACGAGGAGCTGACCGGCCATCACAGCACCCGCGCCGAGAGTTCCGGCGAGAACCCAGCGCTGTGACAGATCGGACTGCGTGAAGCCGACGGTGTCGGCGCCCGTCCACCAGGAGACGACGGAACCGGTACGCACGATGTCGGATGCGAGGGCGTCGGCGGACGGTGTGGTGACGTCGGCGGTCACGGCCTGCGCGGAGACGAAGTTGGCGGACCCGTCGAAGAGTGCCACCCGGGCGACCTCGCTCCCGGCCGGGGGGAGGTAGACCGCGAGGCGATCCCCGACCACCGCGAGGACGCGTGCTGCCGCTGCGTCCGCGGGGACGTCGGCCAGGATGGTCGAGCCGTACACGTCGGGCACCGTGTTGTCCTTCGGTGCGGGGTTCATCGACGTCAGGCGCAGGCCTTCCTCACCGGGACACCGTTCCAGCACGGCGAGGCGGGTGCTCGCGGACGCGCTCGACACGAGGTCGCATCCGGTGCGGGGTTGGCTGCGCGGGTTGACCGGGGCGTCGACACGCCCGTACTCGAGTGTGCGCACGAGGTCGGAGCGCCAGAGTTCGAGGCGCGTGGCGCCGAGTTCGGTCACGTACGTGCCGTCGAACGACAACCGGACCGGGTCGTCGGCGTCGTTGGTGCGCTGGTCCTCGCGCGCTCCGGTGGACCCGTCGAGCTCGGTGACCTGGCCGCATCCCCGGCCGTCCCGGAACACCGCCACCGCCGCGTCCCACGCCCCCACGACCGAGCAGAGGGCCCGGTCACGCGTGTAGGACCAGGACGGCGAGCCGGTGGCGGGATCGAGTCCGGTCACCGCGTCGCCGGTGGAGACGACGACGGCTCCGCCGACGGTGGTCGGTGCCCCGGTTCCGGTGTCGTCGGCGCGCCAGATCTCCGAGAACGACTCGGGCACCGACAATGCCGACGCCGGGGCGGTGAGAGGCACGTCGGCGACCACGGACGTGGTGCCGCGAGCGTCGCTGCGGAACCAGATCACCGAGGCGCCCACGAGGACGACCACGACGATCACCACAGCGGCGATCACGTCGACGCGGGTGCGCCGTTCGGGAGCGAGCACGTCAGGTACGTGACGGTCAGTCGGACGTACCGGCGGACGACGAGGCCTCCGCCGACGCGCCGTTCTCACCGGCGTGCGCCGCGGAACCGGCGGACGACCGGCGACGACGTCGACGACGGGGCTTGTCCGACGTGGATCCGTCACCGGACGCCTCGGCGGGGCCTGTCGTGGCCGAACTGTCCGCGGTGGCGGCAGTGTCGGCGTGGCCCCCGCCGCGGGTGCGGCGACGCGACCGGCTCCGGCGCGACGTGGTGGTGGCCTCGCCGTCCGACGCCTGGCCGGAGTTCTCGCTCCGGCTCGAGCGGGTGTCCGTCTTCTCGGCGGCGGGAGTCTCGGCGCGCCGCTTCGCGATGCTGCCCGTGGTGCCGTGCGGGATGTTCAGCTCCGCGTACAGGTGCTCGGAGCTGGAGTACGTCTCCACCGGGTCGGGGATGTCGAGGCCGAGGGCCTTGTCGATCAGCTGCCAGCGGGGGATGTCGTCCCAGTCGACCAGCGTGACGGCGATACCGGTGCGGCCCGCACGACCCGTACGTCCGATGCGGTGGACGTACGTCTTCTCGTCCTCGGGGCACTGATAGTTGATGACGTGGGTGACGTCGTCGATGTCGATACCGCGCGCCGCGACGTCGGTGGCGACGAGCACGTCGATCTTGCCGGAGCGGAACGCTGCGAGCGACTTCTCGCGGGCGACCTGCCCGAGATCACCGTGGACGGCGCCGACGGAGAATCCGCGCTCGGCCAGATCGTCGGCGACCTTCTGGGCAGTGCGTTTGGTGCGCGTGAAGATCATCGTGGCGCCGCGGCCCTCGGCCTGCAGCACCCGCGCGACCATCTCCGCCTTGTCCAGTGCGTGTGCCCGGTAGACGTGCTGGGCAGTGCGCTCGTGGATCGCGGAGGACTCGGCCTCCTCGGCACGGATGTGCGTCGGCCGAGTGAGGAACGTGCGGGCGAGCGTGATGATCGGCCCGGGCATGGTCGCCGAGAACAGCATGGTCTGACGCTTCTCCGGCACCATGCTCATGAGGCGCTCGATGTCGGGGAGGAAGCCCAGGTCCAGCATCTCGTCGGCCTCGTCGAGCACCAGGACGCCGACCTTGCCCAGGACGAGGTGGCCCTGTTTGGCCAGGTCGAGAAGTCGTCCGGGGGTGCCGACGACGACGTCGACGCCGGTCCGCAGGGTCTCGATCTGAGCCTCGTAGGGCCGTCCGCCGTAGATCGACATGACCTTCACGCGACCGTTGGCCGAGTGCAGGTGCTTCGACGCGTTCTCCAGGTCGGAGGTGACCTGGACGCACAGCTCGCGCGTGGGAACGATGATCAGCGCACGCGGGGTGCCGTCCAGGACCGTGGTGCCCGAGCCGTCGGCCGGACCGGTGGCGAGACGGTGCAGCAGCGGGACGCCGAAGCCGAACGTCTTGCCCATGCCGGTGCGGGCCTGGCCGATGAGGTCGTCGCCCGCGAGTGCCAGGGGAAGCGTGAGTTCCTGGATCGCGAACGTGCGCTCGATGCCGATGTCGGTCAACCCACGGACGATCTCGGGGTGAACGCCCAGCTCGGCGAAGGTCGGGGGAGTGTGGGTGGTGTCCAGGGTGGCCGAGACGGTGGTCTCCGCCACGTCGTCGGTCTCGTGGTCCACAGTGATCTTGCTCAGTGTTTCGGCCTTTCTCGTCTCTCGCCTCGCACGCACGACGAGGGCCAGGCCGCTCCGCGGCCGGTGTCGAAACCCTCGATTCGTCGACAGGCGCGATCGGGGTCGGCCGCAGATGCGGCGACACGATCGGCGGCAGACACGAATCAGGTGCGCGCACAATGTCGTGAGCACGGCTCCCGGTGCTCGCCGCGATCGCCTCCGACGGAGGTGACCACGGTGCGTCGGGCCGGCGTGCGGACCGTCTCGGTCCCTGCTGCCGGCACCGGTGGAGCGTGCTCGCGACCTATTCTACCTGGTCGGCACCCGACGCCGCGGTTCCGCTCGCGCGAGCCGTGTCGACGGTAGTCTCGGCAGCCATGCGAACAGATTCGGATCCACAGCACGGCGGGTCCACTCCGAACGTCCCGTCCGGGTCCGACGAGGGCCTTGCGACCGGGGGAACCGTGCCGGGTGATCACCCCGGAATCATCAGTCTCCTGGGCGTTCTCGCGTACGGCGAGATCTCGGCGTTCTACCGGTTGGTCGACGACGCTCGGATGGCTCCGACGCTCGGCGACCGCATCGCCATGGCGAGCATGGCGGCCGCCGAGATGAACCACTTCGAGGTGCTCGAGGCGGCCCTCGCGGAGCGCGGGCGGGACGTCCTGTCGGTCACCGAGCCTTTCGCCGCCGCTCTCGACGCCTACCATGCCTCGACGCTGCCCTCGACGTGGATGGAGGTGCTCGTCAAGACCTACGTCGCCGACGGCCTCGCCGCCGATTTCTACCGCGAGATCGCGCACAGCCTCCCGGACGACATCGCCGCCACCGTGCGCGAGGTGCTCGCCGAGACGGGCCACTCGGAGTTCGTCGTCACCGAGGTGGTGGCGCGTGTCGCGGCGAGTGCCGCGGACAAGGACCGGTTGATGCTCTGGGGACGCCGCCTGCTCGGGGAGGCCATCACCCAGGCGCAGTTCGTCCTGGCGCAGCGCGAGGAGCTGACCGAACTGGTCATGACGGCGTCGGGCGATTTCAATGGCATCGTGGCGCTGTTCGACCGCATGCAGGTCCGGCATTCCGAGCGGATGGCGATTCTCGGCCTCGTCTGACTCGTGTCGGTGTTCGCTGTGGGCGTGTGCGTCACGCACTCACCGGCGGCCGGTGCTGCTCTAACCTGAAGTGGACAGCAGGTTCGCGACAACGTTTCGGAGGTCGGCCGTGGAGGTCAAGATCGGAATTTCGGACAGCCCACGGGAATTGGTCATCAACAGCGCGCAGACGCCCGACGAGGTGGAGACCCTGGTCTCGAAGGCCTTCGGCGGCGAGGGTGTGCTGTCGTTGGTGGACGAGAAGGGCCGCAAGTTCCTGGTGCCCGCGGGCAAGCTCGCGTACGTGGAGATCGGTCCGTCCGACAGTCGTCGGGTCGGTTTCGCGTCGTCCGGCACCGCCTGACCGACGCGCCCACCGCGCACGAGGAACGGCCCCGCACCTGCTGGTGCGGGGCCGTCGTGGTCGTGAGACCGGGGTGCGTCGCCTACTGGGACTGCAGGGGGACGTGCGAGAGACCACCCCAGGCGAGGGTGACGGTGGTGTCCACCGCTTCCTCCTTGGTGATGGGACGATCCGCCTCGAGCCAGTAGCGGGCGGTGAACTGGCTCGCGCCCACGAGGCCGACGGCGAGGATGCGGGCACGGTGCGGGTCGAGTCCGGAGTCGTGGCTGACGAGGTCGAACACGGCGTCGACGCAGGCCTCGGTGGCCTGATCGACGCGGCTCTGCACCTGAGGATCGCCCATGAGGTCCGACTCGAACACCAGGCGGAATCCCTGGCTGTCGTTGTCGACGAAGTCGTAGAACGCGAGCACGGCGGCCCGGACGCGCTTGTGGTTGTCCGTCGTCGACCGCAGCGCCTGGCGCAGACCCGAGATGAGGCTGTCGACGTAGTTCTGCAGCACCGCGACGTAGAGGTCGAGCTTGCCGGGGAAGTGCTGGTACAGAACAGGTTTGCTGACGCCCGCGCATTCCGCGATCTCGTCCATCCCCGCGGCGTGGTACCCGCGGGCGACGAAGATCTCCCCGGCAGCGGCGAGGAGTTGGGCGCGGCGTGCATCACGGGGCAGTCGAGCACTGCGCCGGCCACTCCCGGTCCCGCCCACGGAGGAGCTTCGGTCGGCGACGTCTGTCATGTGTTTCGTGTGTCCCATCCGCCGCGACACCGGTGGACGAGGATCACTCAGACATCGGAACTACGCGGCATGAAAGTTCTTCCGGATCGTGACGACGATACCCCGGCGCGCCGACCGGAGGCCGCAGACGCGTGTGAGAACCTGGATCGGTGAGTGACCGACGGCAACCGCAGAGAGAGCCTGCGACGCGTGACGACCGTGCGCGACGCTCGCATCAGCCTCTGCGCGCCCAGTGGGATCCCACCGCGGTCGATCCCGGACGCACACGCGCCGCACGGCCGGAGCGCAGCGCCCGGAAGCAGAGCCGGCTGGGGCGGTTCACGTCGACCTACGGTTGGCGCGCCTACGCGATCCCGATCCTCGCGGTCGTGACGGTACTCGTGGTCGTCGACGCGATACGCGATCCCGGAACCGCGTCCACGACGGACTCGGCACCCGGATTCCCCGCGCTGAGCAACACGACCGACGACACCGGCATCATCGGTGTCCCGCCGCAGGCCGACGGGAACTTCGCCGAGACGGTGTCCAGCGGTCAGCTGCCCGACGGCGGTCAGTTCGCGGTGCAGGGCGCAGGCACGTGGCGCGTGGTGCCGGGAGTCACCGACCAGGTGGGCCAGGGCACCGAACGCACGTTCACCTACACCGTCGAGATCGAGGACGGCGTGGACACGACGGGCTTCGGAGGCGACGAGTCGTTCGGTCGCCTCGTCGACCAGACTCTCGCCAATCCCAAGAGCTGGACGAATGATCAGCGTTTCGCCTTCCGCCGCGTCGACACCGGTGATCCGGACTTCCGGGTTTCGCTGACGTCGCAGATGACCATCCGCGACGCGTGTGGGTACGACATCCAGCTCGAGGTGTCCTGCTACAACCCCGGTATCGGCAGGGTGGTGCTCAACGAGCCGCGCTGGGTGCGCGGCGCCGTGGCGTTCCAGGGCGACATCGGGTCGTATCGGCAGTACCAGATCAACCACGAGGTAGGCCACGCGATCGGGTACCAGGCGCACCAGCCCTGCGAGACCGACGGTGGCCTGGCCCCGATCATGATGCAGCAGACCTTCGGCACGGCGAACGACGACATCGCGGTACTCGATCCTGCGGGCGTGGTGCCGATGGACGGCAAGACCTGTCGCTTCAACCCCTGGCCGTACCCCAGGGCCTGACCGGGGAGGTACGAGGAGCATGACGATCGTCGACCCGGTGGTGGAACCGGGCCCGGAGCTGAGCCGCGAGCAGGTCGCTCGGTACAGCAGACACCTGCTGCTACCCGATGTCGGAGTGCTGGGCCAGCGGCGTCTACGCAACGCGAGAATCCTGGTGATCGGTGCCGGCGGCTTGGGTTCGCCCGTGCTGCTGTATCTCGCCTCGGCGGGCGTGGGCACCCTCGGCATCGTCGAGTTCGACGACGTGGACGCCTCCAACCTGCAGCGACAGATCATCCACGGCGAGGCCGACATCGGTCGGCCGAAGTCGGTCAGCGCCCGCGAGTCGATCCGGGCTGTGGACTCCACCATCGAGGTCCGGCTGCACCAGGTCCGGCTCGAGCCCCGCAACGCGGTGAACCTCTTCCGCCAGTACGACCTGCTGGTGGACGGCACCGACAACTTCGCGACGCGGTACCTCGTCAACGACGCGGCCGCCGTCGCCGGCATCCCGTACGTGTGGGGATCCATCTATCGCTTCGACGGGCAGGTGTCCGTGTTCTGGGATGCCGCACCCGGCGGTCTCGGCGTCGACTACCGGGACCTCTACCCGGATCCGCCCGCGCCGGGCACTGTGCCGTCGTGTTCGGAGGCCGGCGTGCTGGGCGTGCTCTGCGGGGTCGTGGGCTCGATCATGGCGACCGAGGCCGTCAAGCTGGTGACGGGCATGGGCGACACGCTGCTCGGGCGTCTGCTGGTCTACGACGCGCGCACCATGACCTTCCGCACGGTCACCCTGCGCCGGGACCCCGGTCGCGTGCGGGTGTCCGAGGTGGAGGAGGACTACGAGGTGTCCTGCGGTGTGGCCTCGCCCCTGCCGTCGGTGGACTCGGTGGACGGCGACCTCGATCCGGCGGCCGTGCGCGCGCTGCTGGACGGCGGTGCCCCGGTGGCACTGATCGACGTGCGGGATCCGGTCGAGTGGGACATCGTGCACCTCGACGGCGCAACGCTGATGCCTCTGCCGACGGTGTTGGCCGGTGACGCGGTCGCGTCGCTGCCGACGGACCGGCCGGTGGTGCTCTACTGCAAGACGGGTGTCCGCTCAGCCGAGGCACTCGCGGTCCTGCGGTCCGCCGGCATGGCCGACGTCCACCACCTGCGCGGCGGACTCGAGGCGTGGGCGCGCGACGTCGACCCCACCGTCCCGACGTACTGACACCGGGTTCGGTCACGCGTGCCGGGACACGCGCTCACCGGGGTCTGCGGACTCGCACCGCGGCGGCGGTACGGTGGCCGTCATGACATCGGCGGAACCTCCCCAGCACGTCATCGGCACGTTCGGGCTCCGAGACGTCGCGCCGGTGGCTCTGGGAGCGGACTGGGACGGCGGTTGGCGTCTCGGTGACGTCGTCCTGTCCCCGGTGGCCGATCACGCCCGCGGTGCCTGGTCGGCGAAGGTGCGCGAAACCCTTGCGGTGGAGGGGGTTCGGCTCGCACGGCCGGTGCGGTCGACCGACGGCCGCTACGTCGTGTCCGGATGGCGCGCGGACACGTACATCGAGGGGGTTCCCGAACCCCGCCACGACGAGGTCGTCTCGCTGGCGACCCGGCTGCACGTCGCGACGTCGCAGCTCGAGAAGCCGCGGTTCCTGACCCAGACGCCGGTCGCGCCGTGGAGTGACGTGGACGTGTTCGTCGCCGCTGATCGTGCTGCGTGGGAACAGGTTCCGTTCCGCTCCGCGCGTGCCGGGGGAGCGGTGGAGCCGACGTCGCCGGACGGTGTGCGCAGTGTCGAGGTGATCGGTCAGCTGGCCACCCTGCGTCGGCCGGTGCGCGAGCCCGACCAGTTGGTGCACGGAGATCTGTTCGGCACGGTGCTGTTCGACGGCGTGCAGGCTCCCGGTATCACCGACATCACCCCGTACTGGCGCCCCGCGTCGTGGGCCGCGGCCGTGGTGGTCGTCGACGCGCTCTCCTGGGGCGGCGCGGACGACGGGCTCATCGGCCGCTGGGAGGATCTCCCCGAGTGGCCGCAGATGTTGTTGCGGGCGGTGATGTTCCGCCTCGCGGTGCACGCTCTGCATCCGCGCTCGACCGCCGAGGCGTTTCCCGGTCTGGCCCGTACCGCCGATCTGGTGCGCCTGATCCTCTAGTCGGTCGGCAGTGCGCCGGAGTCCCGATCATCGGCACCGTCCGCGGCGAGCTCGGTGAAGAAGCAGCGTGCGGCGGTGGCCGCCGCGTCGGCGTCCCCGGACACGACCGCTCGGACCAGGGCCGCGTGCTCCTCGTGGAACGCACGGTCGGAATCGGCGTCGTGGTCGAGGATGGTTTCCTCGATACTGGGGAGCAGGAAGTCGTAGACCTCCAGGTAGATGCTGTTGTGGCTGGCCGCGACGATGGCACGGTGCAGGGACACGTCGAGATGCAGGGCCCGGGTGCGGTCGACGTCCCACAGTGCGGTCCGATGCGCCAGGGTGTCCTCGAGCATCCGGACGTCCTCGTCGGTCCGCCGCTCGGCGGCCAGTGTGGCCGCGGTGATGTCGAGCGCCCGCCGCAGCTCCAGGACGTCGCGTCGCCGCGCGGACGAGAAGTACTTGCCGAGGGCCGACGGCATCTCCGACGACGCGAGCACGTAGGTGCCCGATCCCTGGCGCCGCTCGAGCATGCCCGCGTGCACCAGCGCCTGGACGGCCTCGCGAACGGTGTTGCGTCCCGTGCCGGTCAGCTCGGTCAACTCCGGTTCTGTGGGTATCCGCGTACCGACGGCCCACGTCCCGGACTCGATCTCGCCTCGTAACTGGTCGGTGACCTGCCCGATGAGGCTCTGTCGGCGTACGGGTTGCACGTCAGTGTCTTTCTCTCGTGTGGTGTCGGTCTCGGCCAGTCTAATAGTCCTTTGCCAGACAGGTCGGATCATCCTATGATTCGTCCCATGACTGCGACCGCCACCACTGCCGAGCCCGGGTCACGCTCGACACTGCAGGGCCGGCTGTTGGTGTTCGCGGCACTCATCCTGTCCGCGTTCACACTTCGGGCAGCGGTCACCTCGGTGTCGCCGCTGTTCCCCCGGATCGGCGACGACCTCGGGTTCGGCGCCGGCGCCATCGGGCTCCTCGGGATGCTCCCGACCGCGATGTTCGCGCTGTTCGGCGTGCTCACCCCGGTCATCGCGACTCGTCTCGGACTCGAGCGGACGGCACTCGCCGCGGCGGCTCTGACCGGTGTCGGCATCTTCGCGCGGGCGTTCGCCCCCGGGCTCGGGTCGCTGGCGCTGCTCTCGGCGGTCGCCCTGGCCGGTATGGGTATCGGCAACGTGGTCATCCCGCCGCTGGTCAAGCGCTACTTCTCCGACCGGCTCGCCATGATGAGCACCGTCTACATCTGCCTCCTGCAGCTGGGCACGATCGTCCCGTCGCTCACGGCGGTCCCCGTCGCCGACGCGGTCGGGTGGCGCTGGTCGCTCGCGATGTGGGGTGTGGCCGCCGTCGCCGCCGTGGTGCCGTGGACCGCCATCGTGCTGACGCGACGCACTCGCCCCGCCGCCCCCGCGGTGCGCGGTGCGGAGGCTCCGGCGCAGGACGCCGCCGTGGAGGCCGAGCTCGACGGGCCGCTCACCGAGCCGTCGGCCCAGCCGGTGGCGCCGCCCGTCCCGGTCTGGCGCACCTCGCTCGGCTGGGGGATGGCCGGCATGTTCGCGATGACGTCCATGGTCACGTACTCGATGCTGACGTGGCTGCCCTCCCTCCTGGTCGAGGCCGGCATCAGCGAGGGTGCCGCCGGTGCCTCGCTCGGGGTGTTCGCCGCGGTCGGTCTCGCAGGTTCCCTGCTCGCGCCGTCCTTCACCAGTCGGATGGTCGACCCCTATCCCATCGTCATCGGCTGCGCGGTCTGCTATCTCGCAGGCTTCGCGGGCCTGCTGTGGGCGCCCGCGACGGGCACGGTGCTGTGGCTGATCCTGGTCGGTGCAGGTCCGACGACGTTCCCGATGTCGCTCACGCTCATCAATCTGCGCACGCGCACGGCCGTCGGCTCGGCATCCCTGTCCGGCTTCACGCAGGGAGTCGGGTACACCATCGCCTGCGCCGGCCCCATTCTCTTCGGTGTGCTGCACGAGAACACCGGGGGCTGGGAGTGGTCGTTCGCGTTCCTCACGTGCGGCATCGCCGTGCTGCTGGTCGCCGCCAAGGCCGCCTGCCGTCCGCGCGTCCTCGAGGACGGGCCCGTCCGCCAGGCTCAGTCGCGACCCTGACCCTCACGAAGCAGACCCTCACCAACCCGGAAACACGGACGTGAGGTCAAGTTCACGCACGGGTCACAGCGTGCAGCGCCCCCGCAACATGGTTTTCCTATCTTTGGGCTTCCCCAGAGATCAGGAGGCCACTCGTGACCAGCTTGTCGGATACCGGCGCTGCCACGGCGCCCACCGGTGCCCCCGGTGCAGTCGCTCGTAAGCACCACATCACGAACTGGGACGCGGAGGACGTCGAGGCCTGGGAGGCCGGCGGCAAGCACATCGCCCGCCGCAACCTGATCTGGTCCGTCGTCGCGGAGCACGTCGGCTTCTCCATCTGGTCCATCTGGTCCGTGATGGTGCTCTTCATGCCGATGGCGCAGTACGGCATCGACCCGGCCGGGAAGTTCTTCCTGGTGGCCGTGCCGACATTGGTCGGCGCCATCCTGCGGATCCCGTACACGTTCGCCACCGCGAAGTTCGGCGGCCGTAACTGGACGATCTTCAGCGCCCTCGTGCTGCTGATCCCGACCGTGCTGACGTTGTACTTCATGATGAATCCCGCCTCGTACACGACGTATCTCGTCGTGGCCGCGTTCGCGGGTCTGGGCGGCGGCAACTTCGCCTCCTCGATGACCAACATCAACGCCTTCTATCCCCAGCGTGAGAAGGGGTGGGCTCTCGGACTGAACGCAGGCGGCGGCAACATCGGTGTCCCCGTCATCCAACTCATCGGGCTCCTCGTCATCGCGACGGTGGGCAACACCGCACCCGAGATCGTGTGCGCCGTCTACCTCGTCCTGATCGCGGTCGCCGCCGTCGGCGCGGCCCTGTACATGGACAACCTGGACAACCAGAAGACCAACGGCCGCTCCATGATCGACGTGCTGCGCTTCTCCGACTCGTGGTGGATCGCGTTCCTCTACATCGGCACGTTCGGGTCGTTCATCGGCTACAGCTTCGCGTTCGGGCAGATCCTGCAGATCAACTTCCTCGCCGGTCTGGCCGACGGGGGTGCGGTCACCCCGGCCATGCAGGCACAGGCCTCCCTGCACGCCGCTCAGATCGCGTTCATCGGCCCGCTCCTCGGTTCCCTGTCCCGACCGATCGGCGGCAAGTTCGCCGACCGCGTCGGCGGCGGCCGCATCACGATGTACACCTTCGTCGCGATGATCTTCTCCGCCGGCATCCTGGTCGCGACGTCGATGACGGACGACGCCACGGCAGGAGCGGCGACCGGATCGATGATGGTGTTCTACGTCGTCGGCTTCATCCTGCTGTTCGTGCTCTCGGGGCTCGGTAACGGCTCCGTCTACAAGATGATTCCGGCGATCTTCGCGTCGAAGTCGACGTTGCTGGTGGGGATGTCGGCCACCGAGCAGGCCGCGTGGTCCCGCCGGATGTCCGGTGCGCTCATCGGTATCGCCGGTGCGATCGGCGCGCTCGGTGGAGTGGGCATCAACCTGGTCCTGCGCGCGTCGTACTCGGGCGCGGAGAAGTCGGCGACGTCCGCCTTCTGGGTCTTCCTCGTCTTCTACGTCCTCTGCGCCGCGGCCACGTGGGCCGTGTACCTCCGCCGATCCGGCGCGCGTACCGCGAACGAGCAGGACGTGGTCACCGTATGACCGTCGCTGCATCCGTGCCGGAGACCCTTCGGCCACCGGCCACCCGAGCAGGAACGGCGACGCACTGCCCGTACTGCGGGCTGCAGTGCGCGATGACCGTCACCGGCACGGATGCAGCGAGCGCCGGGATCGAGGCCCGCCAGTTCCCGACCAACAAGGGTGGTCTCTGCCAGAAGGGGTGGACCGCCGCCGAGGTGCTGCGAGTGCCCGGCAGGCTCACCGCACCACTGGTGCGTGTCGACGGGGAACTCGTCCCGACGACCTGGGACGCCGCACTCGACGCGGTGGCCACGACGCTTCGACGCGTCCGGGCCGAGCACGGCGCCGACGCGGTCGGGATCTTCGGGGCGGGCGGGCTGACCAACGAGAAGTCCTACATGCTCGGCAAGTTCGCCCGTGTCGCGCTGGGCACGTCGAACATCGACTACAACGGGCGGTTCTGCATGTCGTCGGCCGCGGCCGCCGGCAACAAGTCGTTCGGAATCGACCGAGGACTGCCGTTCCCGTTGGCGGACATCGGTTCCGCGCGGGCCGTGCTGGTGCTGGGCGGCAACGTCGCGGAGACGATGCCCCCCTTCGTGCAGCATCTCCGGACCGCCGCCGACGCGGGCGGGCTCATCGTCGCCGACCCACGGCGCACCGCGACGGTGGACCGGGCGCTGTCCGCCGGCGGAGTGCACCTGCAACTGTCGCCGGGCACCGACCTGGCACTCGCGCTGGGCCTGGTGCATCTGGCGGTGGTCGAGGGGTACGCCGATCGCGACTACATCGACTCACGCACCGAGGGTTTCGACGAGTTCTGGACGGCGGCGGCGCAGTGGTGGCCGGAGCGGACCGAGCGCGTCACCGGCGTTCCCGTCGCTCGCCTGCGGGAGACGGTGCGGTTGCTGGCGCAGTCACGGGACGCGGGTACGGGCGCCTACGTGCTCACCGCCCGTGGAGCCGAACAGCACGCGTCCGGAACCGACACGGTCTCGGCCGTCATCGGACTCTCTCTCGTGCTGGGGCTGTGCGGACGACACGGAACCGGATACGGCTGCATCACCGGCCAGGGCAACGGACAGGGCGGACGCGAGCACGGGCAGAAGGCGGACCAGCTTCCCGGATACCGCAAGATCACCGATCCCGCAGCGCGTGAACACATCTCCGCCCTCTGGGGTATCGAGGAGTCCGCACTCCCGGGTGCGGGACTGAGCGCCTATGAACTGCTCGACGCCCTCGGCACCCCCGGTGGTCCCCGCGCGCTCATGGTGCACGGCTCGAACATCGCCGTCTCGGCCCCGCGGGCCGGTCACGTCGTCGATCGGCTCGCCTCACTCGAGATGCTCGTCGTCACCGATTTCGTGCTCTCCGAGACTGCCGCGATGGCCGACGTGGTGCTGCCGACGCTGCAGTGGGCCGAGGAGGAGGGCACCATGACCTCTCTCGAGGGCCGCATCCTGCGCCGGCGCAGGGCCGTGGACGCTCCCGAGGGCGCGCGCGGGGAGCTCGACATCCTCGCCGATCTCGCCGTTCGCCTGGGCCAGCCCGCCGACCGCTTCCCCCGCGACGCACGGACGGTGTTCGAGGAGTTGCGCCGAGCGTCCCGCGGTGGCATCGCCGACTACTCGGGCGTGACCTACGAGCGTCTCGACGCCGGGGATGCGCTGCACTGGCCGGTACCGTCGGAGACGCACGGCGGCACACCGAGACTGTTCCTCGATCGTTTCGAGACACCCACCGGGCGAGCGCGTTTCGTCACGGTCGACCAGGTCGGGCCCGCAGAACCCACCGACGCCGACTTTCCTCTCCTCGCGACGACGGGGCGGGTGCTCACGCACTACCAGTCCGGTGCGCAGACCCGGCGCGTGCCGTCCCTGTCGGAGGCGGCAGGCCCGATGTTCGTCCAGGTCCACCCGGACACCGCCGGTCGCGCGGGGCTCGAGGACGGCGACGACGCGGACGTCGTCTCGCGCCGCGGAACGGTCGTCGCCCGCGTGCGGTGCGACGCGTCGATGCGGCTCGACACGGTGTTCCTGCCGTTCCACTTCGCCGATGCGGCGCGCGCCAACCTCGTGACCAACCCGGCACTCGATCCCACCAGCCGGATGCCCGAGTTCAAGGTCTGCGCGGTGCGCATCGCCGCGCACCTGGTCGGCGCGACGGACGGGGAGACGGCATGAGTGCACCTCATCGCGTCGTCGTGGTCGGGAACGGCCTCGCCGGTGCCCGGTTGCAGGAGGAGATCCACCGACGCGACGCGGATGCGGCCCGCGTCCAGGTGGTCGTCTACGGCGACGAGAATCACGCCGCGTACAACCGCATCCTGCTCTCCAACGTGGTCGCCGGGCACCTGACCCCGAGGGACACTCGAATCAAGCCCGAGAACTGGTGCGAGCGCAACGGTCTGGAGACGCACATCGGGGTCGCGGTCACGTCGATCGATCGCGAGCGGCGCACGATCACGCGCTCGGACGGGTCCACGGACACCTACGACACGCTCGTCCTCGCCACCGGCTCGCGGTCCTTCCTGCCGCCCGCGCCCGGCATGACCGACGCGGACGGTCACCCCGCGGACGGTGTGGTGGCGTTCCGCACTCTCGCCGACTGCGACGCCATCACCGCAGCAACGGGACCCGGTTCCCGCGTCGTCGTGATCGGCGCCGGGCTTCTCGGCATCGAAGCCGCACGCGGCGCCCTCATGCGCGGATCGGACGTCACCATCGTCCACCCCCGCGCGTATCCGATGGAGAAGCAGATGGACGCCGGTGGCGGCGCCGTACTGACCCGAGTGTTGCGAGAGCTGGGGATGGACGTGGCGCTGGGCGCTCGGGCCGAGGCTCTGCGTACCGCGCCCGACGGCGCGCGCGAACTCGTGTTGTCCGACGGCAGCGCGTTGCCCGCCGACCTGGTCGTCGTCGCGGCCGGGATCCGTCCGAACATCGACCTCGCCGTCGCGGCCGGGCTCGACGTCGACCGCGCTGTCGTCGTCGACGACGACCTGCGCACCTCCGACCCGCACATCCGCGCGATCGGCGAGTGCGCCCAGCACCGCGGTGAGGTCTACGGCCTGGTCCAGCCCGCCTGGGAGATGGCCGGGGTGGTCGCGGACCAGCTGTGCGGCAGCGCGTCCCGCGCCGAGTACCACGGCACCGCGCAGATCACCCGCCTCAAGGCGCACGACGTCGACCTCGCCTCGATGGGCGAGATCGACGTCGACCCGAACGACACCGAGTCCGAGGTCCTCGTCATGAGCGACCCCACCCGCGGCCGGTACGCGAAGGTCGTCGTCCGCAAGGACCGCCTGGTCGGCGCGGTGATGCTCGGCAACCCGGAAGTCGTCGGAACGCTCAGCCAGTACTTCGACGGCGGATCGCTGGTCCCCGTCGACCGTATGACCCTGCTGCTCGGGCACCTCGTCGGTGGACCCACCGAGAGCGCCAACCCGTCGACCATGCCCGACGCAGCCGTGATCTGCCGCTGCAACACCGTCACCAAGAAGCACTTGGTCAGCGCGTGGCGCGGCGGTGCCCACACCCCCGAGGCCATGGCCGAGAAGACCCGCGCCACCACCGGTTGCGGTAGCTGCGTGGGCGTCGTCGACGGCCTTTGCGACTGGCTGCACCGAGCGGATCCCGTCCCCGACAACGGCCGGCCTCCGGCCTTCCCGGTCCCCGACAACGACCGGCCTCCGGCCTTCCCGGTCCCCGACAACGACCGGCCTCCGGCCTTCCCGGTCACCGCATGACCGACCCGAGTCACACCACCCGTTCACCGTTTCCCGAGGAGATTCTCATGACCGACCAGACCGCTCACCGCACAGTCGTGGTAGTGGGACACGGAATGGTGGGCCACCGGTTCGTCGAGGCGCTGCGCGCACGCGACACGGCCGGCGAGTGGTCCGTCACCGTCCTCTGCGAGGAGGCCCTCCCCGCCTACGACCGCGTCGGGCTCTCGTCCTACGTCGGCGCCTGGGACCACAAGGAACTCGCGTTGGCGGGCAACGACTATGTCGGGGACACCGCGGTGACCCTGCGTACCGGCGTGCGGGCCGAGTCGATCGACCGCGACGCTCGGGTGGTCACCACCTCGGACGGTGCGGTGGTGCCGTACGACGCGCTGGTCATGGCCACGGGGTCCTACCCGTTCGTCCCGCCCATCGCGGGGCACGACCTCGATCGCTGCTTCGTCTATCGCACGATCGACGACCTGGATCGCATCCGCACCTGCGCCGACGCGGCCGGCCCCGGCGCGGTGGGAGTGGTCGTCGGCGGCGGCCTGCTCGGTCTCGAGGCCGCGAACGCCCTGAAGCAGATGGGCATGACGCCGCACGTGGTGGAATTCGCGCCGCGACTGATGCCGCTGCAGGTCGACGAGGGCGGCGGTGCGGTCCTGGCGAAGCTCGTCACCGAGCTCGGTGTCACCGTCCACGCCGGTGTCGGCACCTCGGCCATCGCCGAGAACGATCACGGCATCGACGTCACTCTGGCGGACGGCAGCGTCATCGACGCCGCCCTGCTGGTGTTCTCGGCGGGTGTCCGCCCGCAGGACGCTCTCGCCCGTACAAGCGGCCTCCCGGTCGGCGAGCGTGGTGGCATCCTCACCGACATCGGTTGCCGTACCGAGGATCCCGCGATCTATGCCATCGGCGAGTGTGCGGCCATCGAGGGCCGGTGCTACGGCCTCGTCGCTCCGGGGTACTCCAGCGCGGAGGTCGTCGCCGATCGGCTCGTCGGCGGTACCGCCGAGTTCCCGGGCGCGGACCTCTCGACCAAGCTCAAACTGCTCGGTGTCGACGTCGCCAGTTTCGGGGACGCGATGGGCGCCACCGAGGGCGCACTCGAGGTGGTGCTCAACGATGCCGCGAAGGGCACCTACGCCAAGCTCGTGCTGTCGGACGACGCGAGGACTCTGCTCGGCGGCATCCTCGTGGGGGACGCGTCGGCGTACGCGACGCTGCGCCCGCTCGTCGGCCGCGAACTCCCGGGCGATCCGGCTGCACTGATCTCGCCGAGCGGCGAGAAGCTCGGCGCCGGAGCGCTTCCCGACGATGCCGAGGTGTGCTCGTGCAACGGTGTGGACAAGGGGACCATCTGCTCGGCCATCGCTGCGGGCGCCTGCGACATCGCCTCGGTCAAGTCCTGCACCGACGCCGGCACCACGTGCGGTGGCTGTCTCCCCACGATCAAGCAGTTGCTCGCCGCGTCGGGCGTGGTCATGTCGAAGGCCCTGTGCGAGCACTTCTCCCAGTCGAGGCGCGAGTTGTTCGAGATCGTCGCCGGCGCGGGCATCCGCACGTTCTCCGGTCTCGTCGCCGCTCACGGCCGCGGCGCCGGTTGCGACATCTGCAAGCCGGTCGTGGCCTCGATCCTGGCGTCCACGTCCTCGGAACACATCCTCGACGGTGAGCAGGCTGCCCTGCAGGACACCAACGATCACTTCCTCGCCAACATCCAGAAGAACGGCACCTACTCCGTCGTGCCGCGGATGCCGGGTGGAGAGTGCACTCCCGAACAATTGATCGTCATCGGTGAGGTGGCACGCGACTTCGGTCTGTACACCAAGGTGACGGGTGGTCAGCGCATCGACATGTTCGGCGCGCGCGTGGAGCAGCTCCCCGCCATCTGGAAGCGATTGGTCGACGCCGGCATGGAGTCGGGTCAGGCCTACGGGAAGTCGTTGCGCACCGTGAAGAGTTGCGTCGGGTCCACGTGGTGCCGCTACGGCGTGCAGGACTCCGTGGGCATGGCCGTCGACCTCGAGAAGCGCTACCGGGGTCTGCGGTCCCCGCACAAGATCAAGTTCGGTGTGTCCGGCTGCGCCCGCGAATGCGCCGAGGCGCGCGGCAAGGACGTCGGCATCATCGCCACCGAGAGTGGCTGGAACCTGTACGTCGGCGGCAACGGCGGGCAGTCGCCGAAGCACGCGCAACTCCTCGCGTCGGGGTTGGACGACACCACTCTCGTCCGGTACATCGACCGGTACCTCATGTTCTACGTGCGCACGGCGGACCGCCTGCAGCGCACGGCGCCGTGGGTCGAGAGTCTCGAGGGCGGACTCGACCACCTGCGCGCCGTCGTGTGCGAGGACAGCCTGGGTATCGCCGCGGACCTCGAGGCCGCGATGGCGTCGCACGTCGAGGGCTACAGGGACGAGTGGCGGGGTGTGTTGGAGGACGAGACCAAGCTCGCGCGCTTCGTCTCGTTCGTCAACGCCCCGGAGGAGTCCGACCCCACCGTCTCGTTCGACGAGTCCGGTGCCCGCAAGGTTCCGGTCCTGATGGGGATGCCGTCCGTTCCGGTCGGGTGAGTGGCCGGGAAGGCCGGAGGCCGGCCGAGATGTGGCCCGTCATGTCGCCGTAACGGCCGAGTAACACCAGCCCCGTAGAACTGTCCCCAGGGAGGACCATCATGACTGTCATCGACTCAGCACCTCGCCATTCCACGACCATGACCAGCGGCGACACCGACGAGTGGATCACCGCGCTCGCACTCTCGGAACTCACCCCGGGTCGGGGAGTCGCCGTGTTGCTGCCCTCCGGGGCGCAGGTGGCGTTGTTCCGCACCGGCGACGAGGAGCTGTTCGCCGTGAGCAACATCGACCCCTTCGGACGGGCCGCCGTGATGTCGCGCGGACTGGTCGGGGACCGCGGCGGCGAGCCGACCGTCGCGTCGCCGTTGCTCAAGCAGGTATTCTCGCTGGTGGACGGCCGTTGCCTCGACGATCCGGACACGACCTTGGCGGTACACGAGGTCACCGTGATCGACGGCGTCGTCGCAGTGTCCGCCCAGCCCTCGGGCGCATCGACCCAGACCTCGGGCACATCCGTCCGGCCGAGAAGTGGAACGGAGACGACATCCCCGTGATCGATCAGCCGACCTCGTCCGACGCTCCCCTCGCGGGGTTCACCGTGGGCGTCACCGCGGCTCGACGCGCCGACGAACTGGCCTCGCTGCTGGTACGGCGCGGAGCGAACGTCGTGCACGCCCCGGCGATCAGGATCATTCCGCTGTCGGACGATGCGGAGCTCGGTCGTCGTACCCGCGAGATCATCGAGTCTCCGCCGGCTGTCACCGTGGCCACCACGGGCATCGGTTTCCGTGGCTGGATGGAGGCCGCCGACGGGTGGGGTGACGCCGAGGAGCTCACTCGCGCTCTCGAGGGCACCCGCATCCTCGCCCGTGGACCGAAGGCCAAGGGAGCCATCCGTGCAGCAGGTCTGCGCGAGGAGTGGTCACCGGAGTCCGAGTCGTCCGCGGAGGTGCTGGAACATCTTTTGGCGGAGGGCGTGGACGGCGTCCGCGTCGCGGTGCAACTGCACGGCGCCACCACCGAGTGGGAGCCGGTTCCGGACTTCTGCGAGGTGCTGCGGCAGGCCGGCGCGACGGTCATCCCGGTTCCGGTCTACCGCTGGGTGCAACCCGACGACTCGGCACCGATGGACCGCATGATCGAGGCCGTGCTGTGTGGTGACCTCGATGCGGTGACCTTCACCAGTGCCCCCGCCGTGGCCTCGATGTTGATGCGCGCCAAAGAGAACGGTGTGCTGGAACCGATGCTGCAGTCGTTCCGCGATCGGGTGCTCGCCGTGTGCGTCGGGCCCGTGACCTCTGCTCCGCTCGACGTACTGGGTGTTCCCACGACGGCGCCCGCGCGGGCGCGTGTCGGAGCTCTCGTGCGCCACGTCGCCGACGAACTTCCGCGTCGAGCGGGCATCGTCCGGGCCGGCGGTCACGAGTTGCGCGTTCTCGGCGCGTGCGTCGTCGTCGACGGCACACCCAAGGCTCTGTCACCCGCGGGCATGGCCGTGCTGAAGACTCTCGCTCGCCGTCCCGGACAGGTGGTCTCCCGCGAGGACCTGCTCGCCGCTCTGCCGGGTGGGGGCGGCGACACCCATGCCGTCGAGACGGCCATGGCGCGAGTGCGGTCCGCGCTCGGCGCACCCAGAGCGATCCAGACCGTCGTCAAGCGGGGATACCGCCTCGCCGTCGACGACAGCGCGGACGACCTGATCGACGCCGTGTCGAGTGTTCCGGGCGGCGGCCTCGGCCGGACGGGGGAGGCGTCGTGAGCGATCCTCGACTGGTCCTCGTCGCGCACGGCACGCGCAACCCCGCCGGCGTCGAGGTGATCGCCGCGCTGGCCGACGCCGTGGCTCCGCACGTGGGCCCGGTGCGGGTCGCCTTCGTCGACGTGCTCGGACCCACTCCGTCGGAGGTTCTGCGCGATGTCGACGGTCCCGTCGTGGTCGTGCCCGCCTTCCTGGCCTCGGGCTATCACGTGCACGCGGACGTGCCCCGCGAAATCGCCGAGAGCGGTCACGACGACGTCCACGTCACCCGCGCACTGGGCCCGGATCTCGACCTCGCGCGGGTACTGCGTGACAGGCTCGAGCAGATCGGATGGACGACCGGCGATCGCATCGTCCTCGCCGCGGCGGGCTCCTCCGACGTGCGGGCCCTCGACGACGTGCACACCGCGGCGGATCAGCTCGCCGCCGTCACCGGATCGGCGGTCACCGTCGCCTACGTCGCCACGGGCGAGCCGCGCGCGGCGGACCTGGTCCCCACTCTGAAGGCCACCGGGGAGAAGGTCTTCGTCGCCTCGTACCTGTTGGCGCCCGGCCTCTTTCACACGAGGTTGCAGTCCGCTGGAGCGGACGGTGTCACCGAACCGCTGGGGCTGCACGGGGGAGTGGTGCAGCTGCTCGTCGATCGCTACCGCGAGGGTGCCGACGTCATCTCTGCGGCAGCGGCACGATCTCGACGGGAGCGCCCGGACTCCGGCCTGCAGTGACGACGGCGATGCCGTCACGGCCCACCAGCGCGGCGAGATGTGCTGTACGCACAGAGCTCTCGCACCGCCAGGTACCCGCACCGAGGTAGGACGCGGGCAGGGCTCGAGTGACGTCACCGGCATCGACCTCGGTGGCCAGTGTTCCGGTCAGCGGTATCGGGACGGACCGTCCGGTCAAGGCCGCGGCGATGGCGGGCCCGAGCAGCATCACCGTGGTGACGGCGGCATACGGATTGCCCGGGACACCCAGGACCACGCGATGATCGGGCAGCTCCGAGACGGAGGCGGAACCGCCGGGGCGACAGGCGAGTCCGTCGACGACACGGTGTGCTCCGGCACGTCGAAGTGCGTCGTCCAGTCGATCCGCGGCGCCGCCGCCGGTCGCGCCGATGATGACGACGACGTCCGGCGGTGCGGAGTCCGCACCGCCGTGGATCGCCGCGTCGAAGGCATCGTCGGTGTCGGCGCAGTGCGCGACGTCGGCGAGTGCGAACCCGCACGACCGTAGGTACGTCGGCATGACCGGCCCGATGGTGTCGCGGATGCGCCCGGCCACCGGCGCGGTGTCGTCGCCGATCTCGTCGCCCGTGAGGACGAGTCGGACGGTCGGTGCGGGGCGCGTCGACGCCCGGATCACGCCGGCAGAGAGCGCGGCCGACACGACGGCGGGGGAGATGACGGTGCCCGCCGGCGCGAGTTCGCTTCCGCCGTCCCAGTCCTCGGCGACACTGCGGGCGTCGTCGCGCACGGGTGCGCCGTCCGACCGGTGGAGCAGACCGTCGTCGTCGAGAACGACGAACTCGTCGCGTACCACGCCCGCCTCCGCCGGAACCGCTGCGCCGGTGGCGATGCGCACCGCGTGGCCGGTGTCGAGGACGACGTCGTCGGTGGCGCCGGCGACCACCACGGCGTCGTCGACGTGCCAGGGTCCGTCGCCGCGCACGGCGTAGCCGTCCATCGCGGACGTGACGAAGCTCGGAAACGGGCGTGCGGCGATCAGCGGCTCCGCGAGCGTGCCGCCGAGGCTGTCGGCCAGGGACGCGGTACGAGGTGTGATCGCGGTGAGTCTGCTCCCCACGAGGACGCGCGCCACCTCGACGGAGGGGCGTCTCGACGCGGTGCGGACGGCCGCGAGTTCGGTGGGCGTGTCCACGTCGTCGATGCCGGTGAGCGCCACGGTGCCCACGACGTCCGGCAGGGCGTCGCGGATGGACGGGCCGCGCTCGGCGTCCGCCGGACAGCGTGCGAGCGCGGCGGTGACGCCTCGAACGAGGGCGTCGCGACGCCAGGCGCCCACGAGGTACTGGGTGCGACCGGTCGAGTCGGTTCCGAACACTGCTTCGACTGTCGTGTCTCGCAGCAGTTCTCGCACGAGCAGTCGGAGTGCAGGCTCGGTGATGTACGGCAGGTCGGCGGACAGGGTCAACACGACGTCGTTCTCCCGCGGACCGTCACCGTCGTCGACGGTGACGGCCAGCCCGGCCGCCAACGCACGTACCGGGCCTCCGAACGGCGGGTCCTCGCGGGTGCGGCGGACACGCCTCGGTCCGGGAGGGTTCGGCGTCGTGGTCCCCGAGGTCGCGCTGTCCGGTCCGACGACGACGGTGACGGTGCAGAACGATGTCGCTGCCACCACCCGATCGACGAGGGTGACACCGTCGACGAGTGCCGTCGGCTTGGTGGTTCCCTGCATCCGTGAGCTGCGTCCGCCGGCGAGTATCAGCGCGTCCGTGCGCGCTGTGCGTCCCGACATGTGATCCACAGTAGTGGAGGCGACGCGGCAGCCTCATCGACCGGTGGTGGACACGGGCCGACTGCGCGGTGGGCCCTCGAGAGAGTGGCGACCGCCGCCCGCGACGGCGACGGCGCCGAACCCGATGCTGAGAGTGGACAGGGCCAGAAGTGTTCCGATGACGATCATGGACAGAGTCTCGACCGGCGAGAGGCCTGGTGGAGCAGTCCACTGGACTCGAGTGGACTGTGGCATAGTGGCGGCATGGCATCCACTCCCGCACGGCTGCGCGACGGGTTGTCGGCGCGCGCACTCGCCGCCGCGATCGACATGACCGCCGTCGCGCGGGACAGTCGGTCCCTGTACCTCGGACTCGCGCAGGAACTGCACCGTCTCGTCGAGGAAGGCGCGGTGGCCGCCGATGCCCGCCTGCCCGCGGAGCGCGTCCTCGCGTCGGTGCTGGGGGTCAGCCGTGTGACGGTCGCGTCGGCCTATCGCGAACTCCGTGAGCACGGCATCGCGGTGTCGGTGCACGGGGCAGGCACCTTCGTCGTTCCGCGCGGGGACAGTCAGCCGTGGGGCGGCATCCTGCGCGGCACCCAACCGGGCGTGCTCGAATTCGTCAACGCCGCGCCGCCGGCCTCGGCCCTGCTGGGACCCGCTTACGACGCTGCTGCCCGCGCGCTGAGCACGACGGGCCTGCACGTCGGCTACGTGCCCACCGGTGTGGGCCGACTGCGCGAGGCGATCGCCCGGTACTACTCCGCTCGCGGGCTCCCCACCAGCGCCGACCAGATTCTCGTGACCGCTGGCGCCAGCGATGCATTGCACGCCGTGATCGACACCTTCGTCGAACAGGGCAATCGTGTGCTGACCGAACACCCGACCTACCCGGGCGCCATCGACATGGTGCGAGCCGTGGGTGGCAAGTGTGTTCCGGTGGCCATCGATCCGGATGATCCCGACACGTTCGTGGAGAACATGGACAGGGCTGCGCGGCAACATGATCCGGTACTGGCCTACCTGATGCCCGACCACTCCAACCCGTCCGGAGCGGTGTTGCCCGAGACGTCCCGGCGTCGGCTCGCGGCCACGCTGCATCGGCACGCCGTGGTGACCGTGGTGGACGAGGCGTCGGCCGACCTCCGTCTCGACGGCGACGCCGACGTCGAGCCGTTCGGCGCACCGGTCCCGGACCGCGCCTGCATCACGGTCGGATCGTTGAGCAAGACCGTCTGGGGCGGGCTGCGGGTGGGGTGGGTGCGCGCGGACCCGGTGCACCTGGCGCGCGTGGCCACGACCTACGCGAGGCGGCAGCTCTCGGTGTCGATGATGGATCAGTACACGGCCGTGGAACTGTTCGGCGAGTACGACGCGGTGGTGACGCACCGCGCCGATCAGCTGCGGGCGGGTCGCGACGCGGCGATGGCGGCCGTGACGCGGTCGCTGCCGGGCTGGACCTTCCACCGGCCGCGCGGCGGACTGTCGCTGTGGTGCACATTGCCACCGGGTGTCCGGTCGACGGACCTGGTGGAATCGGCCCGCGGGCGCGGACTGCTGCTCGCCCCCGGGTCACGCTTCGGGACGGGATACGCCTTCGACGAGTGCCAACGCATCCCGTTCTCCCGCAGCCCCGAGGAGATCGAGGACGCGGTCGCCGTCCTGGCGGAACTGGTGGGAGCGGGAGTCGATGCCGGGCCCCGCGAGAGCGTTCCGTCGCACGCCGTCCCCGAAGCGATGGTCTGACACTCGATCAGGGCTCGTGGCGGTACCGGACCGAGGCCAGAGCGATGCGGCCGTCGACGGACGACACCCCCTCCTCGGCCAGCGCCGCGAGCTGACGTGTCACGAGGTGGGGAGCCGGGCGGCCGTCGGCACGGATGACCCGGTGCCACGGCAGATCGGAGGAGTCCGTCCGCATGATCCACGCGACGATGCGTGGGCTGGGCAGTCCGACGACCCGGGCGATGTCGCCGTACGTGGTGACACTGCCCGGGGGGACTGCGGCCACGACGGCGCGCACGGCCTCGACCTGTTCGTCGGTGATGCGGCTCATGACGTCGTCACGCGTCGGATCATCTCGTCGACCAGAGCGGCCGATTCGGGACCCTTCGCCTGCGGCACCATGTGGTCGCAGTCCAGGTCGACGATCCGCACGTCCGGCGACGAGCGGACGAGTGCGTCCCGGAACTCCGGTGTGAGGTACGGCGGGTCCACCCGCGCGGCGCGCACGACGGTGACCGGAATGTCACTGGGCGGCAGCACGAACGGGCGCGCGAGCTCGCCCCACGACGCGACGACCGCGGCCGTCGACGTCCGCCATCGCACTCGCCCGTCGTCGGTGTCCACCAGGTGTTCGGCGATCTCCTCGTCGACGAGAGCCGGGTGGACGTCGGACCACGCGCCGTGGAGCTTCTCCGAGCGTGCCTCCGCGGCATCGGTGTAGTCGTCGTACAGCACCGTCGACTGCGCCGTCTCCAGCATCGAGTCCGGCGACAGGCCGATGGCGGGATCGAGCAGCACCAGTCCCGCGACGAGCGACGGGAACGACCTCGCGAGATGGATCGCGAGCGCGCCCCCGTAGGAGTGGCCGACCACGACGACGGGCCCGGCCGAGTGGGCCCGTAGGACGTCGGCCAGCCGATCGACCTGGCGCTCGATCGACCACGGCGGAGTCCACGGTGCCCTGCCGTGACCCACCAGGTCCGGAGCGACGACGCGGGCCTCGGGCAGGTGCTCGCTCCACCGATGCCAGCGCCTGCCGTGGCCGGTCATGCCGTGGATCGCCAGGACCACCGGTCCGGACGCCGGGCCGTACACGGCGACGTCGTCGGCATCCGTCGTGGAGGCGGAGGATTCGGAGGTCGTCGGCATGGGGTCTCCTGAGCGGTCGAGTGTCGACGCGGTGGCGGAACCGAGTCGGTGTCGGAGAGTGGGCTGTGTGGGATCTGGGGCTGTGTCGGACTCCCATGATGCAATGCGCCTCATGAACGACGACGGCGCGGGCACCACCGGAGACGCGGCTGTCACCCGTGGCGGTATCCGGCTGGTGCGCCGGACGCACCGTGTCGCGCAGGTGCGCACGTGGCCGCAGGAGTGTGCGCCGCTGGTCGCGCCGAGTGAGCCCGGCGACTCCCGGCCGTGGCAGGTTCTGGGCGGTCCGGGCACCGGGAAGACCGCGCTCGTCGCCGATGTGGCGGTGGCGCGGATGACGGCGCCGGGAAGCGATCCGGAGTCGGTCCTGGTGCTCACGCACTCGCGTCAGGCGGCCGTCGACATGCGCGAGCAGATCACCGCCGGGCTGTTGGGCGTGTCCTCCGAGCCCCGCGCGACACGCGAGCCACTCGTACGCACGGTGCACTCGTACGCCTTCGCCGTGCTGCGGTTGCAGGCGTCCGCCTACGGCAATCCGCCGCCGCGTCTCCTCACCAACGCGGAGCAGGACTCCGTGATCCGCGAGATGCTCCGCGGTGAGATCGCGGACGGCGCCGCCCGGTGGCCGGAGCGCGTGCGCCCGGCGCTCGGACTG
Source organism: Rhodococcus sp. NBC_00294 (assembly GCF_036163995.1). NCBI lineage: Bacteria > Bacillati > Actinomycetota > Actinomycetes > Mycobacteriales > Nocardiaceae > Rhodococcus > Rhodococcus sp. NBC_00294. Next base: position 3,494,237 of record NZ_CP108043.1, on the reverse strand, counting down.
GTGGGCTTCGCGTCCGAGCTCCGTGATCTCGTCCTGCGCGCCGCGGAACGCGGGCTCGGTCCGGAGGACTTGATCGCGTGGGGGCGAAAGCACTCTCGGCCCGAGTGGGTCGCTGCGGGCAAGTTCGCCGCACAGTACGAACAGGCGATGTTGCTTCGAGGATCGGTCGGCGTCGAGACTCCGGAGGCCACGTCGCCCGGGCTGGACGCGGCCGAGCTCGTGGGTGCAGCGCTCACGGCGTTCGCGACGGATCCGGACCTGCTCGTCTCCGAACGCCGCCGCATCCGCCACGTGCTGGTGGACGATGCCCAGCACCTCGATCCGCAGGCGGCCCAGCTGGTGCGGCTGCTCTCCGCCGGTGCGTCGTCCACCGTCGTCGCCGGCGATCCCGATCAGGCGGTCTTCTCCTTCCGCGGCGCGGACGCACACTTCCTCACCGATCTGGACGACGGGCACAGTGGTCGTCGCGTCGTGTTGTCCCGCAACCACCGTTCGGACTCCGGTGTCGGCTCGGTGCAGCGGGCGATCACCGCGCACCTGTCCGGTCGGGTCGCACACCGTGTCGGCACGCAGTTCCGCGACGACAGGGCGGAGGACGAACACCCGTCGGCCGAGGAGGAGACCCGCGCGGTTCCGCCGGTGCGGGTGGTCGTCGCGTCCTCGACGGCGAAGGAGGCCACCGCCATTGCCGACACGTTCCGCCGCGCGCATCTCGCCGACGGCGTGCCCTGGTCGGAGATGGCCGTCGTCGTCCGCTCCGTTCCGCGGTCGCTGCCGTCCCTGCGTCGCGCGCTGCACGCCGCGGGGGTGCCGGTGGTGTCGTCCGCCACGGCCGTGCCCCTGCATCGGCACCGTGGTGCGGCTGCCCTACTGCTCGCGATGCGTGCGGTCGCCGCTGCCCGGTGCGCACCCGAGCGGTCGGCGGCGGTGTTCTCCGACGACGCTGCGTTGGCATTGCTCGAAGGTCCCATCGGAGGGGCGGATCCGCTCGCCGTCCGCAGACTGCGTCGTGGGCTACGGCGGGGCGACGTGGCCGAGGGCGGCGAGCGGGACTCGTCCGTGCTGCTGCGCGCCGCGATGATCGGCTCCTCGGTCGACCCGCTCGTCGCACGTCTGTCCGACGTCGAGAAGGCACCGCTCACCCGCGTCCGTGCCGTGGTCACGGCCATCGCGAAGGCAGTGGGCCCGGCCGGTCGCCGCGTCGAGGACGCACTATGGGCCGGGTGGCGTGCCACCAGGCTCGAACGCCGGTGGGTGGCGTCGTCCGCCCGGGGTGGGCCTCTCGGCGTGCAGGCAGATCGGGATCTGGACAGCGTCGTCGCGTTGTTCGACGCCGCGGCCGCGTACGTCGACGCACTCCCGCGCGGCACCCTGGAGGGGTTCGTCGAGTACGTCACCGACCAGGAGGTTCCCGTGGGCGACGGGCGGCGTCCCGCGATCGTTCCCGACGCGGTGCGGATTCTGAGTGCCCATGCCGCGGTCGGGCGCGAGTGGGACGTCGTCGCGGTGGCGGGCGTACAGGAGGGACTGTGGCCCGCGCTGCGCCCGCGCGGATCGCTGCTCGGGGTCGAGGCCCTGGTGGATCTCGCCGCGGGTGTCTCCGACGGCGATCGCGAGTTGGACGATCGGGTCTCGCGGACCGCACCGTTGCTCGCGGAGGAACGTCGCCTGTTTCTGGTGGCGTGCAGCCGCGCACGGTCGAGCCTGCTCGTCACCGCCGTCGACTCGGTGACCGGTGGCGCGGACACCGTGCGGTCGAGGTTCGTGGACGACCTGCTCGCGTCCGATGCCGTGCGGTACTCGGACGTCGACGAGAGCGACTCCGGTGCCGGCCCCACCGCGCCTCTCGGCCGGGTGCTCGCGTTGCCCGCTCTGGTCGCCGAGCTGCGTGCGGTCGTGTGCGACCGTCGTGTCGCGGAGAACGACCCCGACCGCCGTGCGCGCGCCGCACGGCACCTGGCGCGACTGGCGCGGGAAGGGGTGCGCGGCGCCCACCCGGACGAGTGGTACGGGCTGTCCGGAACCAGTACCGAGATGCCGCTGTGGGATCCGGCGGACGGGCCGGTGTCGTTGTCGCCGTCCACGGTGGAGGTGCTCACCGCGTGCCCGCTGCGGTGGGCGCTCGAACGCAACGGGGGCACCGACGGTGACACCGTGCACGCGGTCACCGGAACGCTGGTGCACACGCTGGTGCAGGCAGTGGCCGGTCGGGTGCCGCCGGACGAGGTGCGCAGAGAGCTGGAGAAAGCCTGGGTGGCAGTCGATCTCGGATCTGCGTGGTTCTCGCGCAAGGAGCTCGCACGTACCGCCACCATGATCGAGACGTTTCAGGAGTGGATGTCACGCTCACGCGGCGAGCTGACGGAGGCCGGTGTCGAGGTGCCGGTGGACGGGGTGTTGGAACCGCGCACGCCGGACGAGCCCGCCGTCGCGCTGCGCGGACGGATCGATCGGCTCGAACGTGACCCCGACGGACGACCCGTGGTCGTCGACGTCAAGACCGGTAAGAACGCGGCGACGGCCGCGGCGACGGCCGAGCACGCGCAGCTCGCGACGTATCAGGTGGCACTCGCCGCCGGTGCGGTCGAGGGCGAACCGGCCGGCAGTCCCGGCGGCGGGCGGTTGGTCTACGTCGCCAAGCCGCACACCAGGACCGGTGCCACCGAACGAGCGCAGGCAGCACTCACGGGGGAGACCCTCGAGCAGTGGCGCACCGTCGTCGTCGACGCGGCGCGTGCCACGCGGGGCCCGGTGTTCGAGGCTCGCGTCAACGACGGCTGTCGGCACTGCCCGATAGCGTCGTCCTGCCCGGCACAGGACAGAGGCAGGCAGGTGACCGAAGGATGAGAGACGTGGCCCGAGTGAGCCCCGCCGAGGTCGCCGTCGCTCTCGGCCAGTTCCCGCCCACCGACGAGCAGTCGGAGATCATCGCGGCTCCGCGCGGTCCGTTGCTGGTCGTCGCCGGCGCCGGTGCCGGCAAGACGGAGACCATGGCGGCGCGAGTGGTCTGGATGGTGGCCAACGGTCTGGTCCGGCCGGAGGAGGTGCTGGGCCTGACCTTCACGCGCAAGGCCGCCCAGCAGCTCACCACGCGCATTCGCCAACGGCTGGCCCGATTGGCCGGGTCCGACCTGCTGCGGCGTCTCGATCCGTCCGGTGAGCTGCGGCGCACCGTCCTGTCGGGCGAGCCCGAGGTGAGCACGTACCACTCGTACGCGGGCCGACTGCTCCAACGCCACGGCATGGTGCTGCCGCTCGAACCGTCCACGACTCTCGTGTCGGAGACCGAGCTGTGGCAGCTGGCCCACCGCGTGGTGGCCGCATGGGACGGCGACGTCCCACTGGACCGGGCACCGGCGTCGATCACGGAATCCGTGCTCGCCCTGTCCGGTCAGCTCGCCGAGCACCTGGTCGAACCGGGCGACCTGGGTGAGGCCCACACCGAGCTCGAGAAGCTGATCCACCATCTGCCACCGGGCCCGAAGCAGAAGAGCGGCGGTCCCACCAAGGACCTGCTGGGCATACTGCAGGTGCAGGAACACCGGCTCGATCTGCTGCCCCTGGTGGCGCGGCTCCACGAGGTCATGACCCGTGACGGACTGCTCGACTTCGGGCGGCAGATGTCCCTGGCCGCCCGTGTCGCGGCGGACCACCCGGACGTGGGCCGCGACGAGCGCACGCGGTGCCGGCTGGTGCTGCTGGACGAGTACCAGGACACCGGTCACGCGCAGCGCGTCCTGCTGTCCTCGCTGTTCGGGGGTGGCCGTGACTCCACTCTGACGGTGACGGCCGTCGGCGACCCGATGCAGTCGATCTACGGCTGGCGCGGTGCGTCCGCCGCGAACCTTCCCCGGTTCGCTACCGACTTCCCACGCTCGGCGCGCTACCCGGCCCCGGTGCGTCAGTTGTCGACCAGCTGGCGCAACCCGCCCGAGGCGCTCGCGCTGGCCAATGCGGTGGCTGCCCCGTTGCGCATGCGCGGTGTCGCGGTGGACGAGTTGCGCGCGCGTCCCGGTGCGGTGCCCGGCGATGTCCGGCTCGCGCTGACCACCACGGTGGACGACGAGCGCCGGTGGATCGCCGAGGCGATCGCGCGGGAGTACCGCACGGCGCGGGAGGACGGGCGCACTCCGCCCACCGCGGCGGTCCTGGTGCGGCGCAACGCCGATGCGGGGCCGATGGCCGAGGTTCTGCGCGGCGCAGGCCTGCCCGTCGAGGTCGTCGGACTCGGTGGGCTGCTCCGGACGCCCGAGGTCGCCGACCTCGTGGCGATGCTGCGGCTGGTGAGCGACCCGCTGGCCGGCAGCGCCGCCATGCGCGTTCTCACCGGCTCGCGCTGGCAACTGGGTGCCGCCGATCTGCGTGCCCTGTGGAGGCGAGCGCGGGAGATCGCGGCGCACACCGGCCGCGGGCGGACGGGCACGGTCACCGACGCCGAGGAGTTGGGGCGCGCGCTCGAGGACGGCATGCCCGGGGAGCGATCGGAACAGTCCGGGCTGGTGGACGCCCTGGCGGATCCGGGCGACCCGTCGCGCTACTCCGAGGCGGGACATCGGCGCATCCTCGCCCTCGGCGGGGAACTGCAGTCACTGCGCCACCGGCTCGGTCAGCCACTTCCCGATCTGGTCGCCGACGTCGAGCGAGTGCTCGGGATCGACGTGGAGGCGGGGGCACGTCGTCCGTCGGGGGACGCGGGCGGGCGCGAGCATCTCGACGCCTTCGCCGAGGTGGTCGCGGAGTACGGCGATCAGCAGACGGCGACTCTCACCGGGCTGCTGTCCTTCCTGTCCGCCGCCGAGTCCGTGGAGGACGGCCTCGCGCCCGGCGAGGTCGACGTCGACCCGCACCGGGTGCAGGTGCTCACCGTGCACTCCGCCAAGGGTCTGGAGTGGGAGGTCGTGGCGGTACCGCACGTCTGCGAGAGCGTGTTCCCGTCCACCAGGTCGTCCGCGTCCTGGTTGGGCTCGGTGGCCGAGCTACCGCCGTCCCTGCGCGGTGACAGGGCGATTCCGGGTGACGACGCCGGGGGCGTCCCCGTTCTCGATCTCGAGGGCGCGACGCACCGCGGCGACATCGCCGACGCCGTCACCGAACACAAGGCTGCGCTCGCACGTCGCCGACTCGACGAGGACCGACGGTTGTTCTACGTCGCCCTCACGCGCACCGAGCGGGTGTTGCTGGTCTCGGCGCACCACTGGGCTCCCGGCGCCTCGTCGCCGAAGGGTCCCTCGTCGTTCCTCGCCGAACTGCACGGCCTCGTCGAGACCACCTCGGCGATCGGCGGCGCGGAGATCGGGACCGTGCAGCACTGGGAACCCACTCCGCCGGACGGAGCCGACAACCCCTACGCGACAGTCGAACTGACGGCACTCTGGCCGGCCGATCCGCTGGGTGCCCGTCGTGAGGACGTGATCATGGGGTCTGCAGCCGTGCGCGCCGCACTCGTCGAGTCGGCATCGGTCGAGGAATCGTCGTCCGAGAATCCGGACGACGACGATCCCGACGGGTGGGCGCGTGACGTCGAACTGCTTCTCGCCGAACGTGATGCGGTGTCGCGGCCGGAAACCGACGTCGTCGTGCCCGACACCATGTCGGTGAGCCAGGTGGTCCACCTCGTCGCGGATCCGGACGCCCTGGCATCGACGCTGCGGCGACCGGTCCCGTTCGCGCCCAACCCCTTGGCGCGTCGCGGCACCGCGTTCCACGCCTGGGTCGAACGACGCTTCGGGGCGACCCGCCTGCTCGACCTGGACGAGCTGCCCGGCGCGGCGGACGGCGCCTCGGCCGCCGACACGGACCTCGAGGAGCTGCAGCGTGCGTTCGACGCGTCACCGTGGGCGTTGCGCAGTCCCGTCGAGGTGGAGGTCCCGTTCGAGACGTCGGTCGGTGGAGTCGTGTTGCGGGGACGGATGGACGCCGTGTTCGCGGACTCCGACGGTGGCTGGACGGTGGTGGACTGGAAGACCGGCGCGCAGCCGACACCGGCCGAGGAACGTGCGGTGGCGATCCAGCTCGCCGCCTACCGACTCGCCTGGGCGGAGCTGATGTCGGCGACCCGCTCCGAGCCGGTGCCCCTCACCACGGTGCGGGCGGCCTTCCACTACGTGCGATCGGGAGTCACCGTGTCTCCGACGGATCTCCCGGACGCGGAACGGTTGGCGGAGATCATCTCCACGGCGGGCGCGGACCCGGCGACGTGATCAGCGCGCGTCGCGGTACACCCTCCAGGACTGCGTGATCAGCGGGATCTGCAGCGGCAGTCGAGCCACGACCCCCACCTTCATCGCGGTCGAGGTCTTCTCGCTCTGCAACCACGACGCGGCCATCTGCAGGTTGGCCGGGAACACGGCCACGAAGAAGGCGGCGGCCGCGGCGCCGGCCAGGCGACGAGTGCGGGGAACGATCAGTCCGGCCGCCAGTCCGAGCTCCGCCACTCCCGACACGTACGTGTACGTCCGCGGTGATCCGGGGAGCACGTGCGGCACCTGGGAATCGAACGGCGCCGGTGTGACGAAGTGCAGGACACCGGCTCCGCCGAGGAGGACCGCGAGTCGCTGCGCCGCCCTGTCCGCCGCCCGTCGGCGCGACGGGAGTCGAACGGAATCGAGCAGCGGCAGGGTACGGAGCGTCATGGTCGCAGCCTGCACCATCGTCTGCTCGTTGCCAACAGGACGGTGGAGCACCGGAGTTCTGCAGCGACTGATGGGGGTCCGCGGCTCGATGCTCCGATACAGTCACGGCAGCCGACGAGGCGGATCGACGACCACGAGCGACGGACGAGGACCACATTCATGGCAGGACGGTTGCGGAATCGGCTGCTGAACACCGACACCGGACTCACGGATCGCCCCGACTTCGCACTGGTGGGTGTCCTGCGGATCCCGGAGTTCGAGCAGAGCCCCTGGCGGGCGATCTACCAGCGCATCATCATCGCGCTCGCCACGCTCTTCGTGGCCGCCATGGTCGTCTACGTGGACCGGGACGGGTACGCCGACAACCAGGACAATCAGCTGTCCTTCCTCGACGCTTTCTATTACACGACCGTGTCGCTGTCGACCACCGGCTACGGCGACATCGCGCCCATCACCCCGTCCGCGCGCCTGGTGAACATCCTGGTCATCACGCCGCTGCGCGTCTTCTTCCTGATCCTGCTCGTCGGCACCACCCTGTCAGTGCTCACCGAACGTTCGCGCCAGGCGTTCAAGATTCAGCGATGGAGGCGCAACGTGCGCAATCACACCGTGGTCGTCGGGTACGGCACGAAGGGTCGCACCGCGATCGCCGCGATGCTCGGAGACGGGGTGTCGGCCTCGGACATCGTGGTCGTCGACACCGATCAGTCGTCCCTGGACGCGGCGAGCAACCTGGGGCTGGTGACCGTGCAGGGCTCGGCCACCCGGTCGGATGTCCTGCGCCTGACCGGTGCTCAGTACGCCGCGTCGATCATCGTCGCGACCAACCGGGACGACACCGCCGTGCTGGTGACGCTCACGGCGCGGGAGATCGCGCCCAAGGCGAAGATCGTGGCCGCGGTGCGCGAGGCGGAGAACGTGCATCTCCTGCGCCAGTCGGGCGCCGATTCCGTGGTGGTCTCCTCGGAGACCGCCGGGCGACTGCTGGGTATCGCGACGACCACGCCGAGCGTCGTCGAGATGATGGAGGATCTGCTGACCCCCGAGGCGGGCTTCGCGATCGCCGAGCGCGAGGTCGAACGCGACGAGGTCGGCGGATCGCCCCGCCACCTGTCGGACATCGTGCTCGGTGTGGTCCGTGACGGTCGCCTGGTGCGGGTCGGTTCGCCCGAGGTCGATGCGATCGAGGCGGACGACAGACTGCTCTACATCCGACGCGTCTCCAACTGACCAGCCGCACTGCGGTGCACCGGATCTGCCGCCGTCGGACCCGGTCAGTAGGGTCGTGACGTGTCCTTCCGACTTCTGTCCGAGCCCATGCTCTCGCGTTCCCCGATCGACCGCGCCGAGGAATTGCGTCGCGACGACGCGGCACTCGCAGCAGGGTGGCCCACCGCACGGCTGTTGCGCGTGGACAGTCAGGGTCGCGTGCCGGTCGAGAACGGTCGAGTGGCGCTCGTACCGGCCGTCGACACGTCGGACTCGCCGCCTGAGGACGCGGTGTTCCTGGGAGTCGTCGACGACCACCACGTCTGGGCGGTCTCCGTCGCCGCACTCGCCGGCGAGGTGACGGATCTGCGGTCGTTCGGCGACGTCCTCACGGAGTCGTCGGCGGGGCTGGTCGTGACGGCGGTGGCGTTGTTGAACTGGCACCGGGCAGCCGCGTTCAGTGCGCGCGACGGATCACCGACCGTGCTCTCGTCGGCGGGGTGGTCCCGCACCAGCACGCTCACGGGCCACGAGGAGTGGCCTCGGTCCGACCCGGCGATCATCGTCCTCGTTCACGACGGGGCGGACCGCGTCCTCCTCGCACGCCAGCCGATGTGGCCGGAGCGTCGGATGTCGGTGCTCGCCGGTTTCGTGGAGGCGGGGGAGTCGCTCGAGACGTGCGTGAGCCGCGAGGTGGGCGAGGAGGTCGGTCTCGACGTGTCCGACATCACCTATCTCGGCAGTCAACCCTGGCCGTTCCCGCGCTCGGTGATGATCGGGTTCGCGGCGCGCGCGAACGCTGCACAACCGCTGTCGTTCAACGACGGTGAGATCGCGGAGGCGCGATGGTTCACCCGCGCCGAGGTACGCACCGCCCTCGCCGCCGGGGACTGGAGCGCCTCGGAGGACGCTCCGCTCCTGCTTCCGGGAAGTATCTCCATCGCCCGCGCGATGGTGGAGTCGTGGGCGGCGCTCGAGTCCTGACGAACGCGAGCGCCCACGGCTCAGTTCAGGCCGATGGCCTTCTTGACCTGCGCGAGGCTGGGATTGGTCGCAGTGGAACCGTCGGCGTACTTCAGAGTCGGCACCACGTGGTTTCCGTTGTTGACGCTCCCGACGAACTCGGCGGACGCGGGATCCTTCTCGATGTCGATCTCCGTGTAGGCGATGCCGTTCTCGTCGAGCTGCGTCTTGAGACGTCGGCAGTAGCCGCACCAGGTCGTCGAGTACATCGTCACTGCGGGCACGTGGGCTGTGTCTTTCTGCTGTGCTGTGGTCACGGAACACTCAACGCGGAGTCATCGACGGTTGTTCCGATCGGGCGGTGGGCGCGCCGGCGGTGTCGGTGCGGGCTGACATGATGGCCACGTGAACGACAGGGATGCGGTGGAGGGTCTCGACCCCGAACAGTCGGCCGCCGTGCTCGCTCCGCGAGGCCCCGTGTGTGTGCTCGCGGGTGCAGGAACCGGCAAGACCAGGACGATCACCCGTCGCATCGCCCACCTCGTCGCGGACGGGCACGTCAAGCCGAGTCAGGTCCTCGCCGTCACGTTCACCGCGCGAGCTGCGGGGGAGATGCGCGAACGGCTCCGCGTCCTCGGTATCCGGGGGCAGTCGTCCGACGGGCAGGTGCAGGCGCGCACGTTCCATGCCGCCGCGATGCGGCAGCTCAAGTACTTCTGGCCGCAGGTCGTGGGAAACACGGACTGGCGTCTGCTGGATCGCAAGTTCGGCGTCGTCGGGCAGGCCGCCTCCGCTGCCGGCGTCTCGACGTCCACCGACAGTGTCCGCGACCTGGCGGGTGAGATCGAGTGGGCCAAGGCCTCGCTGATCGCGCCCGAGGACTATCCGGTCGCCGCCGCACGGCTGCACCGTGACACACCGACCGACGCGGATCGTGTCGCCGCAGTCTACGAGGGTTACGAGGAACTCAAGAACCGCGATCCCGATTTTGTGCTCCTCGACTTCGACGATCTGCTGCTGCACACGGCGGCGGCGCTCGAGAACAGCCCGTCCGTCGCACAGGAGTTCCGCGAGCGGTACCGGTGCTTCGTCGTGGACGAGTACCAGGACGTCACTCCACTGCAGCAGCGTGTGTTGGACGCCTGGCTGGGCGATCGGGACGACCTGACGGTGGTCGGCGACGCCAACCAGACCATCTACTCCTTCACCGGGGCCACACCGCGGTTCCTACTGGACTTCTCGCGGCGGTTCCCGGAGGCGACGGTGGTGCGCCTGGAGCGCGACTACCGGTCCACTCCGGAGGTCGTCGGGCTCGCCAACAAGGTCATCGGCGCGGCGAAGGGGCGCATCGCGGGGACACGGCTCCAGCTCATCGGACAGCGCGCGGCGGGACCGGACCCCACCTTCGTGGAGTACGACGACGAGGTGTCCGAGGCAGCGGGAGTCGCGCGCACCATTCAACGGTTGATCCGTACCGGCACGGCGCCGTCCGAGATCGCTGTGCTCTATCGCATCAACGCTCATTCCGAGGCGCACGAGAAGGCGCTGACGGATCTGGCAATTCCGTATCAGATCCGCGGCGGCGAGAGCTTCTTCCAGCGGCAGGACGTCCGGTCGGCCGTCGCCGCCGTTCGATCGAGCGCCGCCCGGGACGACCTGCCGTCCGACGCACGCAGCGGGGCCGGCCTGCCGCGGCTCGTGGAGGCGGTGCTGGCTCCCCTGGGACTGTCGGCGACGGAACCCAACGGTGCTCAGGCGCGGGAGAAGTGGGCTGCGTTGCGGGCTCTCGTCGCGCTGACCGAGGATCTCGTCGTCCAGGTACCCGATCTCGATCTCGAGGGACTGGTGCGTGAGTTCGCGATGCGCGCGGAGGCTCGGCACCCTCCGGTGGTGGAGGGGGTGACGCTGGCGTCACTGCACGCCGCCAAGGGACTCGAATGGGACGCGGTCTTCCTCGTCGGTCTCACCGACGGCACGCTGCCCATCAGTCACGCTCTGGGAGACAACAACTCGTCGCCCGACGAGGCCGCGGTGGAGGAGGAGCGTCGCCTGTTGTACGTGGGTGTGACGCGCGCCAGGGAACACCTCGAACTGTCCTGGGCGCTGGCCCGCAACGAGGGCGGTCGCAAGTCGCGTCGGCGTTCGCGGTTCCTGGTCGACCTGGTTCCCGAGTCGTCGCCCGCATCGCGCATCGCCGCACCCACCGTCCACAAGAAGCGGCCGGTCTGCCGTGTGTGCGGCAAGCCCGTCATCGGCACGGTGGCCACCATGCTCGGGCGGTGTGAGAACTGCCCGTCCGACGTCGACATCGCTCTGCTCGAATCCCTGCGGACCTGGCGGTCGGAGACGTCGAAGGCGCTCAAGGTTCCTGCCTACGTGGTCTTCAGCGACAACACGCTGACCGCCATCGCGGAGCAACGGCCACGCGACGATCGCGGGCTCGTCGCGATCCCGGGTATCGGGGCGAAGAAGCTCGAGCGGTTCGGAGCCGACGTCTTGGCGCTCGTCGACGCCCGTCTCTCCGCCACCGAGTGAGCGCATCTCCGCAGGTCGAAAAAGGGTTGTGCGGTCTGAGGCAGCCGTTTACTGTGTATTTCGTACCGCGCGCCCCGTGAGGGTTTCCGGTGCGTGACCTGCTCGATTCCGACTCGCCGCCGAAGGAGGTGTCACCCGTGGAGATCTACACCACCGCAGCGCTTCTGCAGCAGAAGTCTGCCGTCTGCAGCACCGGCATGAACAAAGCCGGCGCAGGCGCAGTCGCCGAAGCAATCGCACTGAGCACGAACGGTTTCGGAGTGGCACCCTTGCCGCGCCGTCACCGCGAGCGCTGGGCGCATCGCGCATCCGTGGGCACCGGAGTCGATCGGGACATCACTCGATAGGCACCGCACAGCATTCCTTCGTCGAAGGCCACGGATTCGCACCTGCGAACCGTGGCCTTCGTCGTGGGACACCCCTCGACGCCGTTCACGGATCTCGCCAGATCTGTCGAGTTCGACACCACCGTGAATCGCAGCAGAAGAGGAGAACGACGTGTCACCCGCCACCACCCGGACGACATGCCGCACCGACGACACCACGACCGATCGGTCCGTGGCCGCCATCGACGACTTCGTCGCAGATCAGTTGCCGTGCCGGCGAGCCGATCCGGATCTCTGGTTCGCCGAGTCGCCCGACCGTCTCGAACGCGCCAAGCAGCTGTGCGCACACTGCCCCATCAGGTCGGGGTGCCTCGACGCGGCGCTCGACCGTGCCGAGCCGTGGGGAGTGTGGGGCGGCGAGATCTTCGATCAGGGAGTCGTCATCGCGCGCAAGCGGTCTCGCGGCCGTCCCCGCAAGAACCCGGTCACACCCGCACCGTCCGTCGTCTGTGCTTGACGGTCGGTGCGGGTGTCGCCCGGCTACTCGGCGAACCCGGGCATCCACTCGGTGAGAATCGCCATGTACGGAGCATTTGCGTCGAGCTGGGCGCAGATGCCCACCGATCCCAGGAGAACGCGGAAGATCACCGCGTACCGCGGCGGCAGATTGAGGGACCGGGCCGTACGGAACTGCGGACCGTTGAAGTCCGCGGCCTTGCCTGCCGTGCCCTGCAGCCACTTTCGAGTGAAGTGGAACGAGTCGGTCTTGATCGGATCGGTGAAGGGGCGGAGATAGTCGGCGATCTCCTGCTCGGTGACCTCGCGGCCGGGAATCACGAATCCCGTCTCGCGCAGCAGTTCCGTCAGCTCGTCGAACTCCTCGTCGCGCGAGAGTCGCACCATGCGACCGAGTTCCGGGGGCAGACCGTCGGGGAGAGTGAGGCACGCACCGAAGTCGATGACGCCGAGCCTGCCGTCGGCGAGCAACTTGAAGTTGCCGGGGTGCGGATCGCCGTGGATGCGGCGGACGCGCTCCGCCGATTCGAAGTGGAAACGGGCCAGGTTCTCGCCGGCGGTGTTGCGCTGCTCCGCGGTTCCGGTGGCGATGACGGAGGAGAGGGACGTTCCTTCCATCCACTCCGTGATGACCACCTTGGGAGCACTCGCCACGACACGAGGCACGGCGAATCTCTCGTCCCCGTCATAGACCGCGGCGAACGCACGCTGGTTCTCGCCTTCGATCCGGTAGTCGAGTTCCTCCTCCGTGCGCGCCGACATCTCGTCGAGGACGGCCTTCACGTCGGTACCCGGCACGATGGTGCCGAGGATGCCGACGAAACGCGACAGCGTCTTGAGGTCGGCCTTCAGCGCCTCGTCCGCACCCGGGTACTGGATCTTGACCGCCACGTCGCGACCGTCGGACCAGGTCGCTCGGTGCACCTGCCCGATGGAGGCCGACGCGGTGGCCGTGTCGTCGAAGTCGGAGATGCGCGAGCGCCACCCGGTGCCGAGCTGTTGATCCATCACCCGATGGACCGTCGCGATCGGCATCGGGGGCGCCTCGGCCTGCAGCTTGGTCAGCGCCTCGCGGTAGGGCTCTGCCATCTCCTCGGGTACGGCCGCCTCCATGACGCTGAGAGCCTGACCCAACTTCATCGCTCCGCCCTTGAGTTCGCCGAGGACGGCGAACATCTGCTGGGCGGCCTTGGCGCTGAGTTCGGCGTCGATCTCCGCACGATTTCCGCCCGCGAGTTTGCGTCCGAAGCCCATCGCTGCGCGGCCTGCCATCCCGAGGGGGATGCTGGCCAGCTTGGCTGTCCGGGCGGAACTGCTGCGGGGGATGTCGGGCATGACTCCATCATGTCTGACGATCGGCCGACGCGCCGCGACGGCCGAGACCCGGCCGCGCATCCGTGACACGTCACACCGTCCGTCACCGACGAGCGCAGGTGCACAACAGGTGACGCGGCCATCGTCGACGGCGGGTGGCCGCGGCGACGAGGTCCACCTCCAGGCTGTGCCCGACGGTCATCGGTGCGGGCGAGTCCGCGTGTGCGTCGAGGAACTCGGTGACCTGCGCGACCGCGAACGCCGCGGTGGCGGCGATGGTGGCGCCGCTCGCGGACCCGACGGTGCCGAGTAGCTGCGCGGCGAGGTGCGGCCATTCCCGGTCGTAGTCGCACCGCGTCAGCTCGACGCACTCGAGGCAGGGCGTGTGTCCGGGCAGGACGAGCGGACCCACCACGCCGACGCCGTCGCGCAGCCGCACGGGAAGGTGCGGGATGCCGTCGTCCATGAGCACCCGGGAGACCTCGGGAGCACAGAGCACGGTGTCCGCCACGACCACGCAGTCGACGTCCGCGTGTCTGTGGGGGAGCGACACGTGCCGGCGCTGGACGCGGCCCGTCGGGGACAACCCGATGGACACCGCATCCGACAGGGGACCGCGTCCCAGAACGAGGACCGTGCGGACGGCGGACGACCGCGGACGACGACGTCCGAGCACGCCCAGTCGTTCGAGTTCGGCCTGCACCGCGGTGAGCACTGCCGCGTCCACGCCGAGTTCGGCTGCACGCCAGTAGACGTCGGGTATCGACCGTCGTCCGTCCAGGAGACGCAGCACCGAGGCCATGACGGCCGGTGTCACGCCGTCCGGCGGGGTGAGGACCACCCGGCGCTCGGGATGCCAGCCGACCTGCAGCCGACCGTCTCGGCGCACGAGGAGCGTGACCGACTCGGCCAGGTGCGGGAGGCCGTCCCGGTCGGCGCGCGTGCGGGCGATCTCGGGCGAGCTCGCGTGGCGTGTCTCCGTCATGCGCAGACGATGGCACGCCCCACACTGCGGACGGGGGTGTCCCGCGCCGCTTGTCCACAGGCTTACGGCGCTCCGACCTGCGACGCAGTCACGCGGGCGTCGGGAAGTCCCAGGTCGGCGGAATCAGACGGGGGCGGGGCCCTCGTCGTCTCCCTCGGCCTTCTTCTCGGCCGCGCGCTTGCGCTCGAACTCCTCGAGCTGAGCGATGGGGTCGTCGAAGGAACCGGTGTCCCCGCCCACGATGCGATCGATGAAGGACGACGAGTCGTCGAGGTCCGCGGTGTCGGGCAGCAGATCGGGGTGGGCCCACACACCGTCGCGGCCGTCGATACCCGCAGCGTCGGTCAGTCGACGCCACAGATCGGCTGCTTCACGCACCTTGCGCGGCCGCAGTTCGAGGCCGATGAGCGTCGCGAAGGTCTGCTCGGCCGGGCCGCCGGACGCGCGACGGCGCCGCATCGTCTCCGACAGCGCGGACGCTCCCGGCAGCCGCTCGCCCAGAGCGGTGGTCACCACCGTGTCCACCCACCCCTCGACGAGGGCCAGCAGTGTCTCGAGGCGCTCCAGGGCCGCCTTCTGCTCCGGGGTCGTCTGCGGCTCGAACGCACCCTGCTGCAGGATCTTCTCCAGCTGGCTCGGGTCGGTGAGCGCGGACGGATCGATACCGCGGGCCGCCTCCTCGATGGCACCGAAGTCCATCCGAATGCCGCGCGCGTACTCCTCGACGGTGGCCAGAACGCGCTGACGCAGCCACGGCACGTGCGAGTAGAGACGGTGGTGGGCGACCTCGCGCGCGGCCAGGAACACCAGCACCTCGCGCTCGGGCAGCTCGGTGCCCTCGCTGAACACCGCGACGGCGTCGGGAAGCAGCGCCGCAGTGTCCGAGGGGCCGAGCGGCAGGCCGATGTCGGTCGAGGTGAGGACCTCCTTGGCGAGCTGGCCCAGGGCCTGGCCCAGCTGTGAGCCGAACGCCATACCGCCCATCTGACCGAGCATGCCGATCATCGGACCGACCATCTGTTGCGCCTCCGGCGGCAACGCGGAGGTCCACATGCCGGAGATCTGCTCGGCGACGGGATCGCACAACCGCTTCCACGTGTCGAGCGTGTTGTCCAACCATTCCTGCGGAGTCCACGCCTCGGTGCGTACCGCGCCGGCCGGGAGGATGGTGGCCTCGTTCAGCCACTGCTCCGCCAGGTGCGCCGCGTCGACGACGGCGGACTTCGATCCCTCCCGCACGGGGGTGGTGGACCCGATCTGCTGGAGGGCCAGCTTCTTCGCCAGGTCGTAGTTCACCGGTCCGGACGTGGCACCGGATCCCATCCCGCTGAACATCTGACCCATCTGCGTGAACATCTGGCCGAGCGCCGCCGGATCGAAACCCTCGGCGCCGAAACCGAATCCGCCGGCACCACCTCCGGGCGTGCCGGAGCCGCCGCTCGACCCCTCGTTCTTGTCCGGGTCGTCGTCGGAATTGGAGAATCCGAAAGGCGTGTTGGTCATGGTTCAACGGTACAAGCCGAACACGGGTTCGGCGGCGATGCCGAGTGCGCCGAGCGCGAACACAGCGACGCCGCGGGCGACGTCGACGCGTCTCCCCGACAGCGTTGACGGTGTCGTTCTCTACTGTGGTGACGTGAATCGAAGGATCGCGACGCTCCTGGTCGCTCTGTTGCCGGTGGTCGTCCTCGGAGTTCTGGGATCTGCGGTCACCGTTCCGTTCGCGGCCCTCGGGCCCGGACCGACGTTCGACACCCTCGGTGAGGTGGACGGCAAGCCCGTCGTGGACGTCCAGGGCACCGACGTCGATCGGCCGTCCGGCCACCTGAACATGACGACCGTGGCGGTGCGGGACGAGTTGACGGTGTTCGACGCCCTCGGCCTCTGGCTCAGCGGCAGGCAGGGGTTGGTCCCGCGCGACGAGATCTACCCGCCCGATCGCAGCCGAGAAGAGGTCGAGAACGCCAACCAGGCCGACTTCGCGGAATCCGAGGACAGTGCGGAACTCGCAGCCCTGGATCACCTCGGACTGCCCACGGTGCTCACGGTCGCGCAGATCGGCGACGACAGCCCCGCGGCGGGCGTCCTCGAGGAGGGTGACCGAGTGACCGCGATCGACGGCGCGCCCGTGTCCACTGTGGCCGACGTCCAGAAGGCTGTCGGTGCCGTGAATCCCGGCACGACCATCTCGGTGGACGTCACGCGCGACGGCGCGACGACGACGGAGAACGTCACCGTCGCCGCCCGTCCGGACGACGCCGAGCGCGGCTATCTCGGCATCACCCCGGAGGAGACACCGGACGTGCCGTTCACCGTGGAGTTCAATCTCGCCGACGTCGGCGGCCCGTCCGCCGGACTGATGTTCTCGCTGGCGGTGGTGGACAAGCTCAGTCCCGGCGACCTCAGCGGCGGTGCCTTCGTCGCCGGCACGGGAACGATCGACGCCGACGGCGTGGTGGGTCCCATCGGCGGGATTCCGTACAAGTTGGTCGCCGCACGCGAGGCCGGCGCGTCGATCTTCCTCGTTCCCGCGGACAACTGCGCCGAGGCGGCGCCGCGGACGCCGGAGGGGCTACGCCTGGTGAAGGTCACGAGCCTGGACGATGCGATCGGGTCGCTCGACGCTCTGGCCGGTGGGGGAGACGCCCCGTCCTGCTCGTGACGATCCGGGTGCGAACGTCAGTAGTCCTCGTCCTCGGGATCCGCGTCGAGCGTGGCGTGCAGCGCCGCGACGACGTTCGGCGCCAGGTTCTCGTAGGTCAGTAGCTCCGGCGCCTCGTCGAAACTGCTGTCGTCCTCGTTCTCGGGACGCAGCTGCAGCAGGGCGATGGACGGACCGTCCCGAAGTACGGCGACGATGAGCCGCCCGTCGCGCCGGTCGGGGTGCTCCTCGGCCGTGAGGCGCGCGGCCTGGTCCGCCGCGTCGCGATCCGCCAGGAGCGGAGCGAGGGCGCTGTCGAGATCCGATTCGGCCTCGGGCGGCAGAACGACGATCTCCTCGACCAGTGCGCACCCGGCGACCGAGGCCGGCCAGGTGGTCGTGCCGAGGAACTCGTCGAGCGCGTGCGATCCGCCCGCGACGTCGGCGGGCAGCCGCTCCTGGGCGACAGGGGTCAGGTCGGCGCCGTCCTCGAGCTGGTCGAGCAGGCTGGGCTCCGCGGCCGCCAGATCCTCGGTCGGGACCAACGCGAACAACTGAGGCCCCTGGTCCCACCCGCCGGCGTCCACGTAGTCGACGACCTCGCGCACGCAGCGGGCGAGGGCGCGTTCGGCGCGGGCGTCCCCGGATTCGGGATCGAACCACTCGCTCCCGGTCACGATGCATCCTCGTTGTCACTCACCGCTCCATCCTCGCATCGAGGGCTAGAGTCGTGGACGTCGCCACGGCGGGACACTTCGCGTTCGAGGGTGTCCGTACAGTGGTCGAAAACGGACATGTGGTGTCGTCACGGTGGTGTCACGAGGCGACGGCGCGCGAGATCTTGGAGTGTGGCACGTGGGCATGAGGCCCCCAACCGGTTTACCGTCGTTGTCGAGACGGAGCCGTACGTTACTGGTCCTGGCGTTGGTTCTGGCCGCGCTGTTGCTCATCGGTCCCCGGTTGGTGGACACGTACACGGACTGGTTGTGGTTCGGGGAGGTCGGCTTCCGCAACGTCTTCACGACGGTGCTCCTCACTCGCGTGATCACGTTCCTCGTCGTCGCTCTGCTGGTGGGCGGCACGGTGTTCGGTGCTCTCACCGTCGCCTACCGGTCGCGTCCGGTCTTCGTACCCACGGCCGGACCGAACGATCCCATCGCTCGCTACCGCACCACCGTCATGTCGCGTCTGCGCGTGTTCGGTATCGGCATCCCGGTCGTCATCGGCCTGCTCTCCGGCCTTGTCGCACAGGGCAATTGGGTCACGGTGCAGATGTTCCTGCACGGTGGATCCTTCGGCGTGCAGGATCCGCAGTTCAACCTGGACGTCGGCTTCTACGCCTTCGATCTGCCGTTCTACCGGTCGATCCTCAACTGGCTCTTCGTCGCCGTCGTCATCGCCTTCTTCGCGGCACTGGTCACGCACTACATCTTCGGCGGCCTGCGCCTCAGCGGCCGCGAGGGTGCGCTGACCAAGTCGGCGCGCATCCAGTTGGCCGTGCTCGCCGGCACCTTCGTCGTCCTCAAGGCGGTGGCGTACTGGTTCGATCGTTACGCACTGTTGTCGAGCAGCCGTAAGGAGCCCACGTTCACGGGCCCCGGCTTCACCGACATCAACGCCGTCCTGCCCGCGAAGCTCATCCTGCTGGCCATCGCTGTCATCTGTGCGGGTGCCTTCTTCGCGGCGATCTTCCTGCGCGATCTGCGGATCCCGGCACTCGCCACCGCGCTTCTCGTCCTGTCGTCGATTCTCGTCGGCGCCGTCTGGCCGTTGGTCGTCGAGCAGTTCTCGGTGCGCCCCAACGCTGCCGACAAGGAGCGGGCGTACATCGAACGGAACATCGAGGCCACCCGAGCCGCCTACGGCATCACGGACGACACCGTGACCTACGAGGACTACACGGGCGTCGGTTCCGCGTCGCCTCGGGACGTCCCCGCGGACCAGACCACCATCGCCAACACCCGTCTGCTCGATCCGAACGTGCTCTCGCGCACCTTCACCCAGCAGCAGCAGCTCAAGAACTTCTACGGGTTCCCGTCCACGTTGGACGTCGACCGCTACGAGATCGACGGGCAGCTCCAGGACTACATCGTCGCGGCGCGTGAGCTGTCTCCCAACAGCCTCACCGGCAACCAGACCGACTGGATCAACCGCCACACGGTGTACACGCACGGCAACGGTTTCGTGGCGGCCCCGGCCAACCGCGTGAACGCCGCCGTGCAGGACGCGACGAGCACCGAGTCGAACAGCAACTCCGGGTACCCGATCTACACCGTCAGCGACCTCGCGTCGCAGGCCGCGGACGACCAGGTCATCCCGGTGGAGCAGCCCCGCATCTACTACGGCGAGGTCATCGCGTCGTCCAACCCCGACTACGCCATCGTCGGTGGCAGCGAAGGCTCGGACGGCCGCGAGTACGACACCGACACCTCGCGCTACACCTACACCGGTTCGGGTGGCGTCAGCATCGGCAACTGGTTCAACCGGTTGGCGTTCGCGGCGAAGTACACCGAACGCAACATCCTCTTCTCGGGCGCCATCGGCGACGACTCGAAGATCATCTTCAACCGCGATCCTCGTGAGCGCGTGCAGAAGGTCGCACCGTGGCTGACCGCGGACGGCAACTCCTACCCGGCCGTGGTCGGTGGAAAGATCGTCTGGATCGTCGACGCGTACACCACGCTGGACCAGTACCCCTACGCGCAGCGCAGTTCGCTCGAGGGACTGGTGCAGGACAGCATCGACGCCAACACCGGTCGACTGCTTCCGCGTGACGAGGTGTCCTACATCCGCAACTCGGTCAAGGCCACCGTCGACGCCTACGACGGGTCGGTGAACCTGTACCAGGTGGACGACAACGATCCCGTCCTCGCCGCGTGGATGGGCGCGTTCCCGGGTGCGGTCCAGCCCGAGTCGGCGATCTCCGACGAACTGCGTCAGCACTTCCGCTACCCCGAGGACCTGTTCAAGGTCCAGCGCGAGATGCTCGCCAAGTACCACGTCAACGATCCCGGCGAGTTCTTCACCAACAACGCGTTCTGGTCGGTCCCCAGCGACCCGACCGTCGAGGGTGGCACCAACCTCAACCAGCCGCCGTACTACGTCCTGATCGGTGATCCGGACACGGGCCAGCCGTCGTTCAGGTTGACCAGTGCGATGGTGGGCTTCAACCGAGAGCTGTTGTCCGCGTACATCTCCGTGCGCTCCGATCCGGAGGGTTACGGCGAGTTCACGGTGCTGCAGTTGCCCACCGACACGCAGACTCAGGGTCCGCAGCAGGCGCAGAACTCGATGACGTCGGACACCCGTGTGGCGTCGGACCGAACGCTGCTGCAGCAGTCCAACAGGATCCAGTACGGCAACCTGCTGACACTGCCCATCGCCAACGGCGGAATCCTGTACGTCGAGCCGCTGTACACCGAGCGCAACACGACGAACACCTCCACGTTCCCGCAGTTGTCCCGCGTACTCGTGAGCTATCGCGAGCCGGGTGCGGGCGGCGGTGTCCGCGTCGGGTACGCGGCGACGCTGGCCGAGGCACTGGACCAGGTGTTCGGTTCCGGTACGGGCAGCGTGGCGACCGCGCCGGGCGGTGAGGCGACAGAGCCGCAGCCGGACAACGGCTCGTCGACCGGCACCACCCCGGCACCCACCGAGGGGTCTGCCACCACGCCTCCGTCCACGTCGGCCGCACCCGCTGCGCCCGTCGACCGGACGGCCGCGGTGAACAACCTCAACAGTGCGCTGGCAGCAGTGCGGACCGCGCAGCAGTCGGGTGACTTCGCCCAGCTCGGTACCGCGTTCGACAACCTGCAGCGCGCGATCGACCAGTACAACAGCACCGGGGGATAGTCGGCCCGGTAGTCACGACCGAAGCCCCGTCACTCGTCACGAGTGGCGGGGCTTCGTCGTGAGCGCGGGTCGTTGTGTTCGGGTCGTTGCGCGCGGGTTCCAGCGCCCCGCACGCGTTGCCGCAGGCGGGTGGGGGTGTGCGGCTTGTGCGACGTGTGCGGATGGCAGTGGTGGTATCGGGGAGCCGGGTTGCGGGGGAGCCGCTGCGTCGACCCGCACGGGTTCCAGCGCCCCGCACGCGTTGTCACCGGCGGGTGGGGGTGCGCGGCTAAGTAAACGTGTGCGGATCGCCTGCGCCGACGACGGGGCCGGGGCGTGGCCGGGTGTGGGGGAGCCGCCGCGTCGACCCGCACGGATTCCAGCACCCCGCACCCCTTCCCGCCTGCTGGAGGGGGTGTGAGCCCCGAGCACAGGGTGCAGATCGCGTCGCGGGGCCGGTGCGGGGACACCAGGGCCCCAGCAGACGCCCCGCACACGACGAAGCGGGCGCACCCGATGATCGGGTGCGCCCGCTTCGGACGTTCGAGAGGATGCTCTAGCGAGCGAGGCCCGCGAGGACGCCGGAGTTGGCGGCCACGAAGTCCTGGTACTGCTGGCCGACGCCGTACTGCTGGGCCAGTGCTGCGCCCTGCTCGACGACGGACTGCACGGGTGCCGGTGCGGCGGGTGCAGCAGGCGCGGGAGCGGGTGCCGGCGCGGGCGCCTCGGCGACCGACGTGGTGCCCGACGAGAGGTACTGGCCGCAGGTGGGCCATGCGCCGACGCCCTGGGTCGCGAGAACGTTCTCGGCGACGCGGATCTGCTCGGCCTTGGAGGCGCTGGACGCGGTGCCGGAGCCGCCGTTGGCCGCCCAGGTGCTCTGCGAGAACTGCAGGCCACCGTAGTAGCCGTTGCCGGTGTTGATGCCCCAGTTGCCGCCGCTCTCGCACTGTGCGACGCCGTCCCAGTTGTGGGCGGGTGCTGCGGAGGCGGTTCCGGTGCTCAGGACGAGCGGTGCGGCGACGACGGCGCCGGTGACGGCGGCCCATCCGAGCGCGCGGGTGGTGAAGTTACGTGCAGTGGTCATGCGGGGTAGATCCTCTCAGCGCTGGTCGACGTGAGCGAGCAGGCGAGTGACGCCTGCATTCGCTCGAATCCCTGCCCCCATCGAGTCGGGTCTCCGATCCCGCGGGGCAGAAGAATCCAGCGGCGGGTCGGCCTGGCCCTTGTTTCGGGCCGAGCGCGACGGTAACGAAACAATCACGAGCCGTCACCCGGCCCTCTGGCGAGGTCGGAAACGGGCGAGATGGTGGGTTCGTGACATCTCTGCAGGTCATGACGGATGACAACCGTCTCGTGTCCTCTTCGTGACCCCATCGTTATGTGAGGGGGAACACGGGCGAAAAGAGACCGCGGTCACCCTCCGAGGCTCGATCTCGTTGCTCAGCAGGCGATTTGCAATTCACCAACGCCGTCCGGTAACTTCTTGTTCAGCAAGAACGCAGTACAGCTTGCACCGCAGACGGAGCCGAAAGGTTCTCGACGCTGACGCGGGGTGGAGCAGCTCGGTAGCTCGCTGGGCTCATAACCCAGAGGTCGCAGGTTCAAATCCTGTCCCCGCTACCACTACGAAAGGCCCGACAGTCTCAGACTGTCGGGCCTTTCGCGTAGCCGCAGGCACCGGCGTCGACTCGATCGGATCAGAGCGACGTCGGTGCCCGGTGCTCAGTGAGAGATGTCGGGATCCGCCGACGTCATGCCCGTGCTGGGCGCGTCGTTCTCGTCGACGTCCCCGCCGGCGTCCGTACGGTCCCCCGAGTCGTCCGTCTCGTCCAGATCGACGGCGTCCGCACCCTCGAGGTGGGTGAGGCCCACCTCGGCCTCCGCGACGAGGCCCTTGGCTTTGTCCTCGATCTTCTTCGCCCAGTCCGACATGGCAGTCTCCCTCGTGTTCGCCGTGCTTCGTCCGTTCCAGCTTGCCAGAACAGCAGAAAGGCCCGGCACACGTGCCGGGCCTTTCTCAGGGTCGCGTGAGCGTCACTTCAGCTCGGCGGACGTCTTCCCGAGCACGCGGCGAGCCACGATCAGCTGCTGGATCTGCTGGGTGCCCTCGAAGATGTCGAGGATCTTCGAGTCGCGTGACCACTTCTCGAGCAGCAGGTGCTCGGAGAAGCCGAGCGTGCCGGCCAGTTCCACCGCCTTGAGTGTGATGTCGGTGGCGCTACGGCCTGCCTTCGCCTTGGACATCGACGCCTGCAGCGAGTTGGGCTCCTTGTTGTCCGCCATCCACGCAGCGCGGAGAGCGAGCAGGTAAGCAGCCTCCCAGTCGGCCTCGAGCCGGATGTACTCCGCAGCAGCGGCCGACTGGCTGTAGGTGGCAGCGTCGTAATCGATGACCACTCCGGCGTCGGTCAGGATCGACCGGAGCTCCTCGAGCGCTGCACGGGCGACTCCGATGGCCATGCCGGCGACCAGAGGACGGGTGTTGTCGAACGTCTGCATGACGCCGGCGAAGCCCTTGTCCGTGTCGACGTCCGGGGAACCCAGGAGGTTGTCCTTCGGGATGCGGCAGTTGTCGAGGAGCAGGGCTGCGGTGTCGGACGCCTTGATGCCCAGCTTGTGCTCGAGGCGTGCGACGGACAGGCCCGGCGCGTCCCGCGGGACGACGAAGGACTTGATCGCGGCGCGGCCCTTGGTCTTGTCGACGGTGGCCCACACGACGATGTGCGTGGAGCGCTCGCCGGCCGTGACGTAGATCTTCTCGCCGTTGAGGACCCACTCGTCACCGTCGAGTACCGCGGTGGTGCTCACGGCGGCCGAGTCGGAACCGAACGAGGGCTCGGTGATGGCCATCGAGGCCCACACCTTGCCGAAGCGCTCGAGCTGCTCGTCGGTGGCGACGGCGGCGATGGCGGAGTTGCCGAGGCCCTGGTACGGGATGGACAGGGTCAGACCCACGTCGCCCCAGCAGGTCTCGATGACGTTGACCAGAGCGGACATGTTGCCGCCGTTGGCATTTGCGGTCTTGCTCGGCTTCGGAGCGTCGCCCTTGGCCTCACGGCCGCCCTTGGCGCCGCCGATCTCACCGCCGGCGTCGCTCATGCCCTCGATCATGGCGGCCATGGTGTCGAGCTCGACCGGGTAGGCGTGCTCCGCCAGGTCGTACTTGCGCGACACGGGGCGCATGATCTCGGCCGCGACCTGGTGAGCCTGGTTGGCCGACGCCCTGAGCTTGCGAGGAAGTTCGAGATTGATCATGAGAGTTCCAATCGAAAGGTGGGGTGTCGGATCAGATCAGGACGATGCCCTCGGCAACGCCGACGGCGCGGAGATCGCGGTACCAGCGCTCGACCGGGTGCTCCTTGGTGAAACCGTGTCCGCCGAGAAGCTGGACACCGTCGAGGCCGATCTGCATGCCCTTGTCCGTCGCGAGTCGACGGGCGAGCGAGGCCTCGCGTGCGAAGGACAGTCCCTGCTCCGCACGGGACGCTCCACGCTGGATGACCAGGCGCAGACCGTCGAGCTCGATCGCGATGTTGGCCACCATGAAGGCGACGGCCTGACGGTTGCTGATCGGCTCGCCGAACGCGGTGCGGTCGTTGACGTAGGGGACCACGTAGTCCAGGACGGCCTTCGACGTGCCGGCGGCCATGGACGCCCAGCCGAGACGCGCGAGCCGGATGGCGTCGGTGTAGTCGGACACGTGGGCGTCGGCGTCGCCGTCGCCCAGCAGGTTGGCCTCGGGTACGGCGACGCCGTCGAGATGCAGTCGGCCGATGCCCGCTGCACGCAAGCCCATGCTGGGGTCCGCCTCGACACTCAACCCGGCGCTGTCCGACTCGACGATGAAGAGAGCGGGACGGCCGTCGAGTTCGGCGGCGACGATGAACAGCTCGCAGGCGGCGGCCGACGGCACGAGGCTCTTGACGCCCGTGAGCTTGTAGCCGCTGGGGGAGCGGACCGCCTTGGTCTGCAGCGCGAACGGGTCGAAGAGCGCGCGCGGCTCGTTCACGACGAGAGCTGCACTGGGCACCTTCTCACCCGTGAAGGACGGCAGGTACGTCTTCTGCTGAGTCTCGGTGCCCCACTGCGTGAGCGCCACCGCCACGCCGCTGGGGGCGAGGATCGGCAGGGCCAGGCCCATGTCCCCGTACGCGAGCGCCTCGGCGACGAGGGCGTTGGTGACGGCGCCGCGCTCACTGGCCGCGCCCTCGAGGTTCTCGGGGACGTTGATGAGGGTGATGCCCAGTTCGGCGGCGCGAGCGACGAGGTCGTCCGGCGATGCCGCGGCCTCGTCGGCGTCGTGCGCTGCCGGGCGCATGATCTCCTCGGCGAACTCGAGCACCGTCTCGACGATCATCTTCTGCTCGTCGTCGGGAGTCAGGTCGAAGTAGTCGAGTCCCTTGGTGGAGGACTCGGGCAGACGCTCGGGCTTGCCTCCGCCGGACACCTTGGAAAAGGTCCGGGTGGCGGCACCGAGCGTCTTGAAGCCGGTCTTCGTGCTCTCGTACGTGACACGGTCGATCGTCTGGCGCAGGTTGTACTTCTCGGCCAGGTCGGAGCCGGAGAGCTTGGTGAGCACGCGCATCGCGGTTCCGATGGCGTCGCGTCGGATCGGGTTGAGACCGACCGCTGACGTGTCGCGCACCGGGCGCCGAGACGCATCGGTCTTGGTCGTGGGGGCGCTGTCGTTCTTCGTCATGATCACCCAGCTGTTCTCGGTGTTCGGTCGTGGACGAGACCTATCTTACTCGTCGGTAAGTTCGGTGTCTACCGTCGAGTAAGGTCGGCGCGTCAGGCGCCCGAGGACGGCGTCGTGCAGAAGCGCGTTCGACGCCACCGCACTGCCTCCGTGCGGCCCCGCCGCACCGTCGAGAGCGGTGAAACGGCCGCCCGCCTCCCGTACCAGCACGTCGAGCGGAGCCAGGTCCCACAGTGATACTTCGGGCTCGGCGGCCACATCGATCGATCCTTCGGCGACCAGGCAGTACGAGAGGAAGTCGCCGTAGCCGCGGACGCGCCACACCTCGTCGGTCAGATCCAGGAAGTTCTCTCGCAGACCGGCGTCCCTCCACCCGCTGAGGCTGGAGAATCCCAGGCTCGCCGAAGACGGAGACGCCACCGACGACACCGACAACCGTCGCGGCTCGCCGGCACCGAAGCGTGCGAACGCTCCCAGCCCGTCGGCCGCCCACCATCGCCGCGCGAGAGCGGGAGCGCTGACCACTCCCACGACCGGCACGCCGTCGGAGAGCAGCGCGACCAGCGTCGCCCAGATCGGCACACCGCGGACGAAGCTCTTGGTGCCGTCGATGGGATCGAGCACCCACTGACGCCCGGAGAGGACGGCGTCGCCGCCGAACTCCTCGCCCAACACCGCATCGCCCGGTCGGACCTCGCCGAGCAGCCGCCGGATCTCGGTCTCGACGGCCAGATCCGCGTCCGAGACGGGGGTGAGATCCGGCTTGTCCTCGATGCGCAGGTCCACGGCCAGGAATCGCGCCGTGGTGATGGCGTCGGCCGCGTCCGCGAGACGGAGGGCGAGGGTGAGATCGTCGGCGAGGTCGGTCACGGCACAGGACGTTACTGCGGTGCGGGCCCGTCGGTCGTTGCCGGTAACCTCGGGCGCGTGCATCCTGACGTATCCGCTGACATCGCCGAACTCGACACCACCCTCAAGACCGTGGAGTCGGTGCTCGACATCGAGGAACTCCGTCGCCGGATCGACGAGCTCGAACACCAGGCTGCCGACCCCGAGCTGTGGAACGACCAGGACCACGCCCAGCAGGTGACCAGCGCGTTGTCGCACGCGCAGACCGAGTTGCGGCGGGTCGAGGCGCTGCGCCAGCGGCTCGACGATCTTCCGGTGCTGTACGAACTCGCCGAGGCGGAAGAGGGCGAGGCCGCCGCCGAGGCGCTCGCGGAGGCGGACGCCGAGCGCGTCTCCCTGCACACCGACGTAGAGCTGCTCGAGGTGCGGACCCTGCTGTCGGGTGAGTACGACAAGCGTGACGCGCTGGTCAACATCCGCTCCGGCGCCGGCGGGATCGACGCCGCGGACTGGGCCGAGATGCTGATGCGCATGTACATCCGCTGGGCCGAGAAGCACGGGTACGGCGTGGAGGTCTACGACACCTCGTACGCCGAGGAGGCCGGCATCAAGAGCGCCACCTTCGCGGTGAAGGCGCCCTACAGTTACGGAACTCTGTCGATCGAGCAGGGCACGCATCGTCTCGTGCGCATCAGCCCCTTCGACAACCAGGGTCGCCGCCAGACGTCCTTCGCCGAGGTCGAGGTGCTGCCGGTCGTCGAGACCACCGATCACATCGAGATCCCCGAGAACGACATCCGTGTCGACGTGTACCGCTCGTCGGGGCCGGGTGGTCAGTCCGTCAACACCACCGACTCCGCCGTGCGGCTTACCCACATTCCGACCGGCATCGTCGTCACCTGCCAGAACGAGAAGTCGCAGCTGCAGAACAAGGTGTCCGCCATGCGCGTGCTGCAGGCCAAGCTGCTCGAGGTCAAGCGCAAGGAGGAGCGCGCCGAGATGGATGCCCTCAAGGGCGACGGCGGCAGCTCCTGGGGTAACCAGATGCGCTCGTACGTCCTGCACCCGTACCAGATGGTGAAGGATCTCCGGACCGAGTACGAGGTCAACAACCCGTCCTCGGTGCTCGACGGTGACATCGACGGCTTCATCGAGTCGGGCATCCGCTGGCGTATGCGTGCAGAGCAGGAGTAACAGGTGAGCGCCTTCTGGCCACTGCCTCCCGATTTCGTCTTCTGGCTCCAGAACAACTTCCTCGAGATGATCCTGTGGATCCTCGGCGGCATGCTCGCAGCGCGGGCGGTGGGGTGGGCCGGCGGCAAGATCACCGGCCGCATCGACCGGACCTACCAGCAGACCGACGCGCTCGTGCGCACCGAGGCGGCGAAACACCGCCACTCGGTGGCGCAGGTCGTCACCTGGGTGGTCGTGGCACTCATCTACGTGCTGGTCGCCATCCGGGTCCTGCAGCGCCTCGGCTTCCCGATCACCAGCCTCGTGGCTCCGGCGACCGTGCTCGGTGCCGCGCTCGGTTTCGGTGCCCAGCGCATCGTCCAGGACATCCTGTCCGGGTTCTTCATCATCACCGAGCGTCAGTACGGGTACGGCGACGTGGTCCAGCTCGCGATCACCGGCACCGCGGGCGACGCGATCGGCACCGTCGAGGACGTGACGCTGCGCGTCACGCGGGTGCGGTCGGCCGAGGGCGAGGTGATCACCGTGCCCAACGGGCAGATCGTCAAGGCGGTCAACCTGTCGAAGGACTGGGCGCGCGCGGTCATCGACGTGCCGGTGCCGCCGTCCGCGGATCTCTCGCGCGTCACCGAGCTGCTGAAGTCGGTGGGCGAGGAGGCCTACCGCGACGGTCGGCTCACCGAGTTGCTGCTCGACGAGCCCACCGTCATGGGTGTCGAGAGCATCGAGGTGGACCAGGTCAACCTGCGCCTCGTCGCCCGCACCCTGCCGGGAAAGCAGTTCGAGGTGGGACGCGAGCTCCGCGCGCGCATCGCTCTGACACTGCGTAACGACGGCATCACCGTCTCGCCCGAACTCTCCGCCGACCGTCCCGTGGGAGGCGAACAGTGACCTCGAACGAACCCGAGAGCCCGGCGACCGAGCACCCGGACGCTCCGCGATCGACGTTCCGCCCCGGGTGGATGTCGCGCATACCGGCGCGCATCCTCGGCCGTTTCCGCACGACCACCGTGGTGATGGTGCTCGCCTTCCTGGCAGTACTGGTGCTGTGGAACAACGTGCGCTTCGACCCGACCCTCAACGAGAACTCGCCGGTGTACGTCCCGCCCGCACCGTCGTCGTCCGAGGCGCCGCCCCCGGCGGAGACCTACGCCCCGACGACCACCACGTTCCGGTCGACCACGACGCCCGTGCCGACCACGACCGATCCGGCCTCGCCGCAGGACGGTGTCACGACGACCGCGCCGGCGCCCACGACCACCACCGGCACGACGACACGCGCGCCCGGGTTCCAGCTGCCGACCATCCCCGGTCTGCCGTTGCCGAGCGGAACGAACTGACCCGCGCGTCGCTGTAGCGGCACCGTCGGGACGCGCGGCTACACTGGCGACCCGTGATCAGCGTGGAGAACGTCTCGAAGTCCTACAAGTCCTCGACTCGACCCGCGCTGGACAAGGTGTCGGTGAAGGTGGAGAAGGGCGAGTTCGTCTTCCTCATCGGGCCGTCGGGCTCGGGCAAGTCGACCTTCATGCGCCTGCTCCTGCGCGAGGAGATGCCGACCTCGGGCGACATCACGGTGGCGGACTTCCACGTGAACAAGCTCGCCGGGCGGCGCGTGCCGAAGCTGCGGCAGAGCATGGGATGCGTCTTCCAGGACTTCCGCCTGCTGCAGAACAAGTCGGTGTCGGAGAACGTCGCGTTCGCCCTCGAGGTGATCGGCAAGCCGCGCGGGGTGATCGAGCGGACGGTGCCGGAGGTGCTCGAGCTGGTCGGCCTGTCCGGCAAGGCGGATCGTCTCCCGTCCGAGCTGTCCGGCGGTGAGCAGCAGCGAGTCGCCGTGGCCCGCGCCTTCGTGAACCGGCCGCTCGTGCTGCTCGCGGACGAGCCCACCGGCAACCTGGACCCCGACACCAGCCAGGACATCATGTTGTTGCTCGAGCGCATCAACCGCACGGGCACCACCATCCTCATGGCCACTCATGACAACCACATCGTCGACTCGATGCGTCGCCGCGTCGTCGAGCTCGACAACGGCCGGGTGGTCCGCGACGAGGCACGAGGGGTGTACGGCGTGGGTCGTTAGATCCCGCTCTCGGCTCCGTCCCCTGCTCGCGCCTCGGCGCAACGACCTCTCGAAGAAAGTGTGTGAACCGTGCGCGCTAGTTTCCTTCTCGGCGAAGTTCTCACCGGACTGCGCCGCAACATCACGATGACCATCGCGATGGTGCTGACCACCGCCATCTCCCTCGGTCTGTTCGGTGGTGGCCTGCTGGTCGTGCAGATGGCGGGGAAGACGCAACAGATCTTCCTGGATCGCGTCGAGGTCCAGATCTTCCTGACCGACGACATCTCGACCACCGACCCGGACTGCACCTCGGGCATCTGCGCCGGCCTCCGCACGGACCTCGAATCGACGCCGTCCGTGGTGTCGGTGCAGTACCTCAACCGGGAGGACGCCGTCGCCGACGCCACCGATCGCGTCTTCAAGGATCAGCCGGAGCTGGCGTCCCTGGTGTCACCCGAGAGCTTCCCCGCGTCGTTCAAGGTGAAGCTCAGCGATCCCGAGCGGTTCGGCGTGATCAACGACGAGTTCGGGGCGCGGCCGGGTGTGCAGAGCGTGCTCAACCAACGCGAACTGGTCGACCGGCTGTTCAGTGTCCTCGCGGGCGTCCGCAACGCCGCGTTCGCGGTGGCTGTGGTCCAGGCCGTCGCGGCGGTCCTGCTGATCGCCAACATGGTGCAGATCGCCGCGTTCACCCGTCGGACCGAGGTGGGCATCATGCGCCTGGTCGGCGCCACGCGGTGGTACACGCAGCTGCCCTTCCTGCTCGAGGCCATCGCGGCATCGCTGGTGGGTGCGGTGCTCGCCATCGCCGGACTGTTCACCGCCAAGGCGGCGTTCATCGACTCGGTGCTGGACGACCTGTACCAGGCCAACATCCTGGCTCGGGTGACGACGAGCGACGTCCTGTTGGTCTCGCCGATCCTGCTTCTGGTCGGCGTCGGCATGGCCACGATCACCTCCTACATCACCCTGCGCCTGTACGTCCGGCAGTAGCGCGCCCGGCACCCGGAACAAACGGGTGGACGGAGTCCTTATGGTTGTCAGAAGTCACGTCCACCCGCGCCCGAAGGAGTTCCAGCTGTGAAGGAGAAAGGTCGCAAGGCGATTGCGACCAATCGCAAAGCGCGACACAACTACACGATCCTCGACGTCTACGAGGCCGGAGTCGCCCTCGTCGGCACCGAGGTCAAGAGCCTGCGTGACGGGAAGGCGTCGCTGGCCGATGCCTTCGCCACGGTCGACGACGGCGAGGTGTGGCTGCGCGGCCTGCACATTCCCGAGTACATGGCGGGAAGCTGGACCAACCACGCGCCGCGGCGCAACCGCAAGCTCCTGCTGCACAAGCGGGAGATCGAGGCCCTCATCGGCAAGACGCGTGAGGGCAACATGACGCTGGTACCGCTCTCCATGTACTTCAACGAGGGCAAGGTGAAGGTCGAGCTGGCCCTGGCGAAGGGCAAGCAGGACTACGACAAGCGTCAGGACCTGGCTCGCCGAACGGCGGAACGCGAGGTCACCCGTGAACTCGGTCGTCGCATAAAGGGAATGCGCTGACCGCGATCGTCCTCGCGCTGATCGCGGCGCTCGGGTACGGCGTCAGCGACTTCGTCGGAGGAGTCGCGTCCCGACGCGTCGCCGCGCTGCGCGTGGTGATCGTCTCGTACCCGGTCTCGGTACTCGTCGTGGCGGCGGTGATGCCGTTCGTCGGAGGCACTCTCACCGCGTCGTCCGTGGTGTGGGGTGCGTTGTCCGGACTGGCCGGCGGTGTCGCCGTGTGGTGGTTCTACCTGGCACTCGCCGCCGGGCCGATGGCTGTCGTGTCGCCGATCACGGCCGTTCTGGTGGCCGGTGTACCGGTCGGCGTCGGGCTGGTCCTGGGCGAGCGACCCGGCGTCCTGGCATACATCGGCATCGCGCTGGCGCTGGTGGCTGTGCTCATGGTCAGCAAGGAATCACCCGACGACGCCGCAGGTGACGTGGCCGGCGGACGGACTCTGCGATTCACGCCCCGGGTGGCATGGCTGACCGTCGGTTCCGGTCTGGCATTCGCGTTGACGTTCATCTTTCTCGACCGGGCCGGGGAGGACGACGCGGGTCTGTGGCCGTTGCTGGCAAACCGGGTCACCGCCACCGCCCTCGTGTGGGCGGTCGCCCTCGGCACCGGCATGTTCTCGTTCCCCCGTGGCGGCGTTCTGAAGCTGGCCGCCTGGATCGCTCTTCTGGACGTCGCCGCCAACGCCGCGTTGCTCTATGCCTTCCAGGGTGGGCTGCTGTCCCTCGTCAGCGTGATCGCCTCGCTGTATCCCGCCGCGACCGTGCTGCTGGCCATGGTGATGCTGGGGGAGCGGGTGGCCACGGTGCAGATCGTCGGCATGGTCATCGCCCTGGGCGCGGTCGGGCTGATCACCGCGGGTGCCTGACCACCTGGCGGTAGCTTCGCTCCGGGTGGGCGCCACACTCGAGGTGCTCCTCTGCTACGAATGGAGTGCATGAACACCGAAGCAGGCGCCCGTGTCGTGGTCACCGGAGCGACGGGCTACATCGGCGGTCGACTCGCCCCGCGACTGACGGAGGCCGGCTACCGGGTTCGCGTCCTCGCCCGGTCGCCTCAGAAGCTTCGCGACGTGCCGTGGGCTGCGGACGTCGAGGTGGTGCAGGGCGATCTGAGTGATCGCGAGTCGCTGGACGACGCGTTCCGGGACGTCGACGTCGTCTACTACCTCGTCCACTCCATGGGGGGATCCGACCACTTCGCCGAGGCGGAGCGTCGGAGTGCGGAGAACGTGGCCGAAGCGGCGAAGGCCGCCGGGGTGCAGCGCATCGTGTATCTCGGCGGCCTCCACCCGGTGACCGGCGCGTTGTCCCCGCACCTCGAATCTCGTGCCGAGGTGGGCCGGATCCTCATCGAGTCCGGCGTCTTCACCGTGGTGCTGCAGGCGGGTGTCGTCATCGGCTCCGGATCCGCGTCGTTCGAGATGATCCGGCACCTCACCAATCGACTGCCCGTCATGACGACCCCCAAGTGGGTGCACAACCAGATCCAGCCGATCGCCGTCCGCGACGTGCTGCACTACCTGATCGAGTCGGCGACCGCTCCGTTCGAGACGTCCCGTACCTGGGACATCGGTGGGCCGGACGTCCTGCAGTACGGCGAGATGATGAACGAGTACGCGAGTGTGGCGGGTCTGCGCAAGCGTCGCATGCTGGTGTTGCCGGTGCTGACTCCCCGACTCGCCGGTCACTGGATCGGGTTGGTCACGCCGATCCCACGCGGACTGGCCATGCCCCTCATCGAGTCACTGCAGTACGACGCCATCGCCCACGAACAGGACATCGACACGGTCGTCCCTCCGCCGGAGGGTGGATTGACCACATTCGCCGATTCCGTGCACCTCGCGCTGCGGCGCATCGAGGACGGGGAGGTGGAGACCACGTGGTCCAACGCGACCGATGCCGGCGCCCCCTCCGATCCGCTGCCGTCGGACCCGGACTGGGCCGGCGAGGTGGTGTACGTCGACGAACGTGCGCAGGACTGCAACGCGCCACCGGAACTGCTGTGGGACGTCGTCGAGGGCATCGGTGGTGAGAACGGGTGGTACTCGTTCCCCGCTGCCTGGGTCATCCGCGGCTGGATGGACAAGATCGTCGGGGGCGTGGGACTCAAGCGCGGCCGTCGGGATCCACGTCGGTTGGTCAACGGCGAGGCGCTCGACTGGTGGCGCGTCGAGGAGATCGAGCGCGGGTCGCTGTTGCGTCTGCGCGCCGAGATGAAGGCGCCGGGCGGTGCCTGGCTGGAACTGCGCGTCCTTCCGCGCGACGGCGGGACCCGCTCCCGCTACGAGCAGCGCGCGATCTTCTTCCCGCGGGGGCTGGGCGGACGGCTGTACTGGTTCGCCATCATGCCGTTCCACGGTGTGATCTTCCGCGGAATGCTCGAGAACATCACGGGCAAGGCCGAACGCGCGGCCGACACCGGTGACAAACGGGATGAAACCCGCGTCGGATGACGTTAGACTGACGTGTCCACCGGGAAGACCGGTGGAACGAGACTTCGCCACAGCGGAGGAAAGGGGCTGAACGGTTTCGACTGTGTGCGTCTAGTCAGGGGAAGCGTGCCGGTGCAGGCGAGAGACCACCGCAAGCGTCATCGCAAAAATATAAGCGCCGATTCCAATCAGCGCGACTACGCACTCGCTGCCTAAGTAGCGACTGCGTGTCTGTCAGTCCGATCTTGCCCTCGGGTCGGGTACTGGCATCAGCTAGAGGGCTCACCTGGTCACTCGGTCACGGAGTGATGTGGGACATCAAACAGTGGCTGGGATCGTCATCCAGGCTTGTCTGCGAGATCTGGAGATCCGAGTAGAGGCTTAGCAGACTGCGCACGGAGAAGCCCTGGCAAACCGACACAGGACCCGGGTTCGATTCCCGGCAGCTCCACCGAACGGCCGGACACCATCAGGTGTCCGGCCGTCGTCGTGTCACCCCCCCCTGACGTCCGGCAGTGAGGGCGCGACGTTCGCCACTGCCAGGCATCCAGCGGCCGGAGCGCCCCGAATCAAGAACCATGATTGTTGACGACGTCGCGGCCCCGACTCTGCACGGGCTCCGGTCCGGGCCCGCAGACTCCGCGGTGCTGGTTCTGCACGGCGGCAAGGTGACCAGCCACGACCGTGCCCGTCCGTGGCAGCTGTCGGCCCTGCGCATGGTCCCCTTCACGCGCATGCTCCGGCGCGCGACGGGGCCATCGGTCGCGGTGACCCAGTTGCAGTACCGGTACCGCGGCTGGAACGGCGCCGACCGCAGTCCCGTCGCGGACGCGTGGTGGGCGTGCGAGCAGATCCGCGACACGTACGGACCGGGGACTCCCATCACCGTGCTCGGTCACTCCATGGGCGGTCGCACGGCAGCAGCGATCGCGGGACACCCCGACGTGGTGGCTCTCGTCGCGCTGGCGCCGTGGTGGCCCGATGGCAGGGAGACCGACACCCTGCGCGCCGATCAGCGCCTGTTGGTCCTGCACGGCACCGTCGACCGGTGGACCGACCCCGTCGCGTCCCGCGCCGCGACCGAACGCGCCGCCGCGCGCGGTGTCGACGCCTCGTTCGTTCCGATGGCGGGAGCGGGTCACTTCATGCTTCGATCACCGCGGACATGGTCGCGGCGGGTACGGGAGTTCGTCGTCGACCAATCGCGCGAGGTGTCGTCTACGAAACCCGAGTGACACTGCGAGCGGTCCGACGCACAGCGGCCGGCCGATCGCATCACGTAGGGAGAAGACACATGGCTCACGATGCTCACACCGACCGGCGCATCGCCGTGGTCGGCGCCGGCGTCGCCGGCCTCACGGCAGCGTATGTGCTGTCGAAGACTGCTCGCGTCACGCTGTACGAGGCCGACGGCCGTCTCGGCGGTCACGCGGACACCCACGTCGTGTCCACCCCGCAGGGTGATCTGCCCGTGGACACGGGCTTCATCGTCCACAACGACCGGACATACCCGACACTGCAGCGACTGTTTCGCGAATTGGACATTCCGACACAGGAATCGGACATGAGCATGTCGATCCGCTGCGACGGATGCGGGCTCGAGTACTCGGGTGGGCAGGGCCTCTCCGGGCTGATCCCCGGCCCCGGCAGCGTGGTCCGCGGTCGCTACCTGCGGATGCTGCTCGAGGTCACCCGCTTCCACCGTGTCGCCCGTGCGCTGCTCGCGTCCGGCGACGACGATGCGACGGTCGCCGATGTGCTTGCCCGGCACGAGTTCTCGCAGTACTTCGAATCGCACTTCATGACGCCCCTCGTGTCCGCCGTGTGGTCGTGCGAGCCGTCACGGGCCCTGGACTACCCGGCCCGGTACCTCTTCTCGTTCCTCGAGCATCACGGGATGCTCGGCGTCGGAGGTTCGCCGACCTGGCGCACCGTGACCGGTGGATCCGCCCGCTACGTCGAGCGTGTCGCCGAGACGATCGCCGACATCCGTTCGGGCACACCGGTGGCCGCCATCCGTCGGGGCGACCGGTCGGTCGAGATCGAGGACGCCTCCGGGCACACGGAGACGGTCGATGCCGTCGTCGTCGCGACGCATCCCCAGCAGGCGCTGAAGATGCTCGCCGAGCCCACCTCGACGGAGCACCTCGTTCTCGGTGCCATGCCGTACTCGCCCAACGTGGCTCGGCTCCACACCGACGAGAGCGTGCTCCCGCGTCTGCGGCGTGCCCGCGCCTCGTGGAACTACCGCATGCCGGCGTGCGATGCGGCGCCGGGCGGAGTGGTGGTCACCTATGACATGTCACGGCTGCAGCGGCTGCCCGACACCGGCTCCCGGTACCTCGTGACATTGGGCGACGAGGACGATCCCGCGGCCGAGGGTGCCGCACTCGACCCGTCCGCCGTGCTCGAGACGATGCGGTACGAGCATCCCCTCTACACGTCCGAGTCGGTCGCCGCGCAGGCGCGACTCGGGGAGCTCGACACCGACCTGGTCGCCTTCGCGGGCGCCTACCACGGGTGGGGCTTCCACGAGGACGGTGCGGCCTCGGGCCTGCGCGCGGCGGAACGTCTCGGCGGGGTCTGGGCATGACCGCCGTCGACACCCGCGCCGCGGCCGGTACTCGCACCGCCATGATCTACGAGACCTCCATCAGGCACGTGCGGCGCGAGCCGATCGAGAACGAGTTCACGTATCGCAGCTACTCGTGGTTCGTCGACATCGACGCACTCCCGTCGCTGCCCGGCCCGCTCGCGCCGTTCGCGAAGATCGACGCCGCCGACCACGTGGGCGATCCGTCGGCGACGCTGCGGGCCAATCTCGACGACTTCCTCCGGGCACACGGCCGGGTACCCGTCGCGGGGCGGATCACGATGCTGACCAACGCTCGTGTTCTCGGGTACGTCTTCAACCCCCTGACGGTCTACTGGCTGCACGATGGCGCCGACAACGTCGAGCACGTGGTCGCCGAGGTGCACAACACCTACGGCGAACGTCACCGCTACCTGCTGGACACGGACGCGCGCGGGGCGGCGCGCACGTCCAAGGAGTTCTACGTCTCGCCGTTCAACGACGTCAGCGGGGAGTATGCGATGCGGCTCCCGGAGCCCGATGGCTCCCTCGCCCTGTCGATCACGCTGCTCCGGGACGGGCACCCCCCGTTCGTCGCGGTCATGTCCGGCACCGGACGCTCCGCGACGACGGGCCGCGTCCTGGGCGTTCTCGCACGAGCCCCCCTCGCCCCGCACGTGGTCACCGCGCGCATCCGGCGTCAGGGGATCGGGTTGTGGGCGCGTGGACTCCGCACGGTTCCGCGTCCGCCGGTGCGCGGCGACGTACCCGCCGTGGTGGACCGGCACGGTCCGCTCTCCACTCCGCTCGGCCCGGCAGTACCCCCTCGATCAGAAGGCACCAGGATGACTCAGTACGCCGTGGCATCGACCGTCGACGCCGAACGTTGGCCCTCCATCGCGACGGCGCCGGTCACCGTCAAGGCGCGCCTCGCCGCGCCCGTCGCCGACGCTCTCTTCCGCAGAGCGGCAGAACATCTCGCGATCCGGGTCGAGATGCCGAACGGCGTCGTCATCGGAGGTGGCGCGAACGATCCCACCGCCCCGGTGATGACGATCCACCGCCCACGCGACTTCGCGGCGCGCGTGGGGGAGAGTGGGCTCATCGGATTCGGTGAGGCCTACATGGCCGGCGACTGGGACGCGCCCGACCTCACGGCGGCACTCGGTGTCTTCGCCGAACGCATGGCGACCCTCATCCCGAAGTGGTTGCAACGCCTGCGCGGCCTGTACATCCCCAAGCAGCCGGTCTCCGAGACCAACACCACGAGCAACACGCGCTCGAACATCTCGCGCCACTACGACCTGTCGAACGAGATGTTCGAACTGTTCCTGGACGAGACCATGACCTACTCGAGTGCGCTGTTCCCGTCGCTGACCCCGCAGCCCGGATGGGACGACATCGCCGCCGCGCAGCGGTCCAAGATCGATCGACTGCTCGATCGCGCGGGGGTGACCGCGGGAACACGCGTTCTGGAGATCGGCACGGGCTGGGGCGAACTCGCCATCCGCGCCGCCGAACGCGGTGCCACGGTGCGGTCGGTGACCCTGTCCACCGAGCAACTGGAACTCGCGTGCAAGCGCATCGACGCCGCCGGCCACGCCGACCGGGTCCAGGTCGATCTCCTGGACTACCGGCTGGTCGACGGCGAGTACGACGCGATCGTGTCCGTCGAGATGATCGAGGCCGTGGGACACCAGTACTGGGGCGAGTACTTCCGCACCATCGACTCGTTGCTCGCCCCCGGAGGCAAGGTGGCGATCCAGGCCATCACCATGCCGCACGAGCGCATGCTGGCCACGCGCAACACGTACACGTGGGTACACAAGTACATCTTCCCCGGCGGGTTCCTCCCGTCGATCCGCGCGATCGAGAGCATCACCGAGAAGGAGACGACGCTGCGCGTGCGAGAGCGTCTGTCCATCGGCGACCACTACGCCCGCACCCTGCGCCTGTGGGACGAGCGCTTCCACGCGCACGCCGAGGAGGCCCGGATGCTGGGCTTCGACGACGTGTTCGCCCGCATGTGGCACTTCTACCTCTGCTATTCCGAGGCCGGTTTCGGCTCCGGCTACATCGATGTCCAGCAGATCCTGCTCGAACGAAGGAGCGACCGATGACCGGCACCCCCACCGTGGCCGCACGGCTCGAAGACCTGATCGCCCCCTTCGTCGGCGGCGCGCTGCCGGTGCACCTGACTGCGTGGGACGGCTCGACCGCCGGCCCCACCGACGCGCCGAAGGTGACGCTGTACAGCCCGAACGTCCTGCGACGGTTGCTGTGGAGCCCGGGGGAACTGGGTGCTGCTCAGGCGTACGTCACCGGTGAACTCGACGTGGAAGGTGACCTCGACGAGGCGCTGACGCACGTGTGGGACGTGGTGCGCACCCGTCGGCTGACGGCCGTGCGGCCCAGCCCGAAGGCGATCGTCGAGCTCGTCCGCACCGCGGCGTCGCTCGGTGTCGTCGGGGTGAAGCAGGCCCGCCCTCTTCCCGCCCCCGCCTCGCAGGCGGTCATCAAGGGTCGGCTGCACTCGCTGGTGCGCGATCGCGCGGCGATCAGCCACCACTACGACCTGTCGAACGAGTTCTACGAGATGGTGCTCGACCCGCAGATGGCGTACTCGAGCGGCTACTGGACGTCGGACTCGCCCGACTACGGCCTCGAGGACGCGCAGCGCGACAAGCTCGACCTCGTGTGCCGCAAGATCGGCCTCGGCCGCCCCGGAATGCGGTTCCTCGACGTCGGGTGCGGATGGGGGTCGCTGAGCCTGCACGCGGCGGAACATTTCGACGCGCAGGTCGTCGGCGTCACCATCTCCCGCGAGCAGAAGGCCTTCATCGACAAGCGCATCGCGGACCGCGGCCTGCAGGACCGGGTGGAGATCCGCATCCAGGACTACCGAGAGGTGCCCGACGGCCCCTTCGACGCCGTCGCGTCCATCGAGATGGGCGAGCACGTCGGCGAGAAGAACTATCCGATCTACGCGAAGGCGCTGCACGACAACGTGGTGCCCGGCGGCCGGGTGCTGGTGCAGCAGATGTCGCGCAAGGCGGGGGACAACCCTGGCGGCGGTGCCTTCATCGAGTCGTTCATCGCCCCCGACATGTACATGCGGCCCGTGGGCGCGACGGTCGCC
Source organism: Rhodococcus sp. NBC_00294 (assembly GCF_036163995.1). Taxonomy (NCBI): domain Bacteria; kingdom Bacillati; phylum Actinomycetota; class Actinomycetes; order Mycobacteriales; family Nocardiaceae; genus Rhodococcus; species Rhodococcus sp. NBC_00294. The sequence continues at coordinate 3,454,778 of NZ_CP108043.1, read as the reverse complement.
ATGATCGAGGAGTCGGGTCTCGAGGTCCGCGACGTGCACGCCCTGCGCGAGCACTACGTCCGCACCGTCGACGCCTGGTACGCGACCTTCGAGAGCCGCTGGGACGATCTGGTCGCACTCGTCGGAGACGAGGTGGCGCGGGTGTGGCGTCTGTACCTCGTGGGCGGCGGAATGGCGTTCCGCGACGGCCGGATGGGTGTCGACCAGATCCTGTCCGTCCGCCCCGACGACCGCGGCGTGTCCTCGATGCCGCTGGTGCGGACGCACGGATGACGGACTTCTCCTGGTCCGATCTCGCCGTCGTGTCGGCGTTCTCCCTGCTGGCGGTGGCGGTTGTCCTCACCGTCACCGCGGTCGTCGGCTTCCGTATCGATCGGCACAACGTGGTCGACGTGAGCTGGGGGGCAGGCTTCGTCGCGGTGGCGATCGCCGCGGCACTGGCCGGGTCCGGCGACGGGTGGCGGCGAGTGCTGATGCTGGTGCTCGTCGGAGCCTGGGGCACCCGTCTCGCGGTCTCGATGTTCCGCCGCTCACGGGGCAAGGGCGAGGACCCGCGGTACGAGAAGATGCTGTCGAACGCGCCGGGCAGCCCCGCTGTGTACGCGATCCGCAAGATCTATCTCACGCAGGGTGTCGCGCTGTGGTTCGTGTCGCTGCCGGTGCAGGTCGCCGCCGTGTCCGACGGATCGTTCGGCGTCGTCTCTGCGGTGGGCGTCGCTCTGTGGGTCCTGGGCATCGTCTTCGAGACGGTGGGGGATCGTCAGATGGACGCCTTCAAGGCGGACGCGTCCCGCAAGGGCACCATCATGGACCGGGGCTTGTGGCGGTACACGCGCCACCCCAACTACTTCGGTGATGCCTGTGTCTGGTGGGGCATCTTCCTGGTCTCCGCGGCGCACTGGCCCGGTGTGCTGACCGTCCTCTCGCCGGTTGCCATGACGTACTTCCTCGTGTTCGCGACGGGTGCGCGGCTGCTCGAGCAGCACATGGCGGAGCGGCCCGGATATCGCGAGTACCAGCAGCGCACCAGCTACTTCGTTCCGCTCCCGCCCCGCAAGGCCTGAGCGGGCCCGACTTCCGGTCACGCACGCAGCCCCGAGGAGGGGTGGTCTGCGCGCGTGACCGGTTCACCTCGAGATCAGGTCACCGTCGGACGAGGAGCGCGACCGGGAGCGCGGAGAGCAGTGAGGACACGGTGACCGTTCCGCTGAACGACCCACCATTCACGAGGTCGGTCCACTCACCGTCCGGCAACGCCAGCGATGTGTCACCCCATCCGGCCTCGCCGAGGCGCATCGACCACCGCGTGGCGACGGCGACGACGTCGGCGTCACCGTCGGCGGGTCCACGACCGAACGCCACGACGTGGTCGGCGGCGGCGCCGGTCGCGAACACCGGAACGTAGGACCCGCCCACGAAGCTGTCCGGACGGTCGCGGCGCAGCCGTGCGGCACACCGGGTCACGTGGAACTTGGCGGCGCCGCTCGCGTCGAGCGCCGGCGTCCCGTCGATGTCCAGGAGAGCCTTGCGGGCGTCGTAGTCCACGTCCCGGCGGTTGTCGGGGTCGACGAGAGAGTCCTCCCACAGCTCCGTGCCCTGGTAGATGTCCGGGATGCCGGGACCCGCCAGGTGGAGGAGCTTCTGTCCGAGCGAATCGCTCCATGCGTGCGGAGCGATCTGCTGGACGAACGTCGTGAGCGAGGGAGCCACCGCTCCGTCGACGATGCCGTCGATCCACGTGTGGACGGCAGACTCGAAGTCCTCGTCCACGTCGTTCCAGCCGGTGTACGAGCCCGCCTCGCGGATGGCCTTCTCGGCGTAGGCGTGCAGTCGCTCGCGGTACTCGTCCGTGACCACGCCGTCGGTCGGCCAGGTGCCGACGATGTTCTGCCACAAGAAGAGTCCGGTGGACCCGTTGGGCGACGGAGCCAGCTCCTCCCAGTCGCTCAGGCACGCGCGCCACAGGTCGGGCACCTGAGACAGCACGCCGATGCGCGCCCGGACGTCCTCGCCGCGCTTGGTGTCGTGTGTCGAGAGGGTCGTCATCGCGGCAGGCCACAGCCGGGCCCGCTCGGACAGGCGGAGGTGGAACTCCGGCACCGACCGACCGAAGCGGGACGGGTCACCGCCGACCTCCTGGAGCGAGACCAGCCGCGACGTGCGGTAGAACATGCAGTCCTCGACGCTCTTCGCCATCACGGCGCCCGCGACCTGCTGCAGACGTCCCGACGCCTCGCCGCGTGCGGCCACGGCGGCCGCGACGACATCGAGGGCGGGAACCAGTTCGGGGCGATCCGCGGCGACGTCGCCGAGCAGGCGGGGCAGCATGCCGGCCAGCGGCGCGTAGTCGGAGCGGTACACCGGCATGCGGGCGACGATCTCGGTCACGGCCTCGCGGGCGAGGTCGGCGTCGAACGACGTTCCGGTGTCGCGGGCGATCGCCGCTAGCAGGCGCCGCACCTCGGGAGCGAGCTGTGTGCTCGCCGTGTCGGCCTTGATGGTCCGCTCGGCCTCGTGCACCCAGTGTGCGTCCCCCGCGTGGCCGGTGACGTCCGACGACAGTCGCGTCAGCGGCTCCTCGCCCGACGGGTCGAGGAACACCCCACCGAGATCGGCGAGAGCGTCGTACCCGGTGGTTCCGTCGACGGGAAGGGTGACGTCGAGCGGCTCCTCGGCGGTGAGGATCTTCTCGACGACGAGCCACGAGTCGGGTCCGACGACGCCCCGCAAGCGAGCGAGATACTCGGCCGGTGCGGTGAGCCCGTCCGGATGGTCGACGCGCACACCGTCGACGAGACCGTCCCGGAACCAGCTGCCGACCTCGGCGTGCGTCGCGTCGAAGACCGCGGGGTCCTCCTGACGGAGACCGGCCAGGTCGCTGACGGAGAAGAACCGGCGGTACCCGATGCGCCCGGAGCGCCATCCGACCAGTTCGTAGGACTGCTTGTCGTGCAGTGCTTTCGCGTCGTCCCCGCCGTCGTCGGTCGCAGGGTCCACCGGGAAGCGGTTCTCGTAGTAGGCCAGCGTGGCCTCGTCTCCCGACCGGTCGACCGAGAGTTCGTTCACGTCGGCATCGTCGCCCAGCACGGGGAGCGCGATGCGCTCCGCACCGGCCCAGTCGATGTCGAACCACGAGGCGTACTGCGATGCGCGTCCGTGTCTCAGCACGTCCCACCAGAACGGGTTCTCCCGCGCCGTGGCCACACCGAGGTGGTTGGGCACGATGTCGACCACGACGCCCAGGCCGTGGGACCGGCACTCGGCGACGAGGTCCTCGAGAGCGGCTCGACCACCGAGTGCCTCGGAGACGGTGCGCGGATCGGTGACGTCGTACCCGTGGGTGGAGCCCTCGGCCGCCGTCAGGATCGGCGACAGATAGACGTGGGAGACACCGAGTTCGGCGAGATAGGGAACCAGCGACGCGGCATCGCGGAGAGTGAAGCGATCACCCCGTAGCTGGAATCGATAGGTCGAGGTGATCGCGTGGCTCATGTCGCTTCCTTACCCCGTTTTCCGTAGCACCAACAGTGACCGTGCTTGCACCTCGACAGCGGTGCCGGCGACGATGACTCGATCGTCGGCTCCGGTGGCCGAGGCGGTGTCGAGCGCGACGGTCCACTCGTCGGCGTACTTGCCGTCCAGTGTGGTGAAGTCGATCGGCTCGTGATGGGCGTTGAAGCACAGGTAGAACGTGTCGTCGACGACCCGGTTGCCCCGGTTGTCGGGCTCGGGGATGTTCTCGCCGTTGAGGAACACCGCCAGCGACTTGCCGAAGCCGCTGTCCCAGTCCTCCTCGGTCATCTCCTCGCCGGTCGGGGTGAGCCACGCGATGTCGCGCGTCTGCTCCGCCTTGCGGATCGGCCGGCCCTCGAAGAAGCGTCGTCGACGGAACACCGGGTGGTCGTTGCGGAGTGCGATCACGCGGGACGTGAACTCGACCAGATCGGCGTTCGTCTCCGCCAGCGACCAGTCCATCCAGGCCAGTTCGGAGTCCTGGCAGTAGACGTTGTTGTTGCCCTGCTGGGTCCGGCCCATCTCGTCGCCGTGCGCGAGCATCGGCGTGCCCTGGCTCAGCATGAGCGTCGCCAGCATGTTGCGGATCTGACGGGCGCGCAGCGACAGCACCTCGGGGTCGTCCGTCGGCCCCTCGACACCGCAGTTCCAGGACCGGTTGTGGCTCTCGCCGTCGTTGTTGTCCTCGCCGTTGGCCTCGTTGTGCTTGTCGTTGTAGGACACCAGATCGTGCATCGTGAAGCCGTCGTGCGCGATGACGAAGTTGATGCTCGCACCGGGGCGGCGACCCGTCGCCTCGTAGAGGTCGGAGGATCCGGTGAGCCGCGACGCGAACTCGCCGAGTGTCGCCGGCTCACCGCGCCAGTAGTCGCGGACGGTGTCGCGGTACATGCCGTTCCACTCGGTCCAGAGACCGGGGAAGTTGCCGACCTGGTAGCCGCCCTCACCGACGTCCCACGGCTCGGCGATCAGCTTGACCTGGCTCACCACCGGGTCCTGCTGGACCAGGTCGAAGAACGCGCTCAGCTTGTCCACGTCGTGCAGTTCGCGGGCCAGGGTCGATGCCAGGTCGAAGCGGAAGCCGTCGACGTGCATCTCGGTGACCCAGTAGCGCAGGGAGTCCATGATCAGCTGCAGGGTGTGCGGGTGACGGACGTTCAGGCTGTTACCCGTGCCCGTGTAGTCCATGTAGAAATACGGGTCGTCGTCGACCAACCGGTAGTACGCGGCGTTGTCGATGCCGCGGAACGCGATGGTCGGACCCATGTGGTTGCCCTCGGCGGTGTGGTTGTAGACCACGTCGAGGATCACCTCGATGCCGGCTTCGTGGAACGAGCGCACCATCGTCTTGAACTCCGACACGGCCGAACCGGCCATGGGGGAGGACGCGTACTCGTTGTGCGGGGCCATGAAACCGAACGAGTTGTAGCCCCAGTAGTTGCGAAGTCCCTTGTCCACCAGTGTCTGATCCTGCATGAACTGATGCACCGGCATCAGTTCGATGGCGGTGACGCCGAGCTTCTCCAGGTGGCTGATCACGGCCGGATGGCCGAGACCGGCGTACGTACCGCGCAGATCCTCCGGGATGTCCGGGTGGGTCATCGTCATGCCCTTGACGTGGGCCTCGTAGATGACGGTCTCGTTGTAGGGGCGACGCGGCGAGCGGTCGTTCTGCCAGTCGAAGAACGGGTTGACGACGACCGTCGTCATCGTGTGCCCCAGCGAGTCGTGCTGGGGGAAGTGGTTCTCGGACTCGGGCTCGGGCTCTGGATCAGGCTCGGGTGCAACGGTTCTGGCAGTCGCGACGTTGGCGCGGGTCGCGTCGACGGTGCGCGACGCGGTGGCCGATCCCGCGGGGCCGGCGACGTGCGCCTCGCCGGGATGCACGGCGTCGTCGTTCTCCTGCGCTGCGGGCACGGGACGTTCGGGGATGTCGATGTCGTAACTGAAGAGCGAGCGGTCACCGTCGAACGATCCGACGAACGCCTTGCCGTAGGGGTCGAGCAGCAGCTTGCTCGCGTCGCACCGCTGTCCCGCTCCGGGATTCCACGGGCCGTGCACGCGGTAGCCGTACCGCTGGCCGGGCTGGACCTGGGGGATGTAGGCGTGCCAGACGTACCCGTCGACCTCTTCGAGGCGGACGCGGGTCTCGTGACCGTCGGCGTCGATGAGGCAGAGATCGACGGCCTCGGCGACCTCGGAGAAGAGCGCGAAATTGGTTCCGGCGCCGTCGTAGGTGGCGCCCAGGGGATACGCGCTGCCGGGCCATACCTGGATCGATGGTTCGTGTGCATGGTCGACGGACATGCTCGGAACCCTATCCCGGCAGCGGCGAAGGACACCTGTCGGCGAGGTCCGTCGCAGGCCGGAGCGTCGGCCGCCCGGGCTCAGCCCAGTCGTGCGATCAGCGCGTGCCCGAGGTCGGTGCCCGATCGCCAGGCGCTCTCGACGCGGGGCGAGCCCTCCGGGCACCACTGATCCCCGGCGAAGCCGACCAGACGGTCTCCGTGCGAGACGATGTCGTGGCTTGCGTCGTGCTGGGAGGCGGGCTTGGCGAAGGTCCAGCGGTGGGCGTGCGTCCAGATCGGAGTGCCGATGCCCGTGAGCGCGGCGACGGCGTCGACGACGGCGGGGATCGCACCGGCGGGATCGTCGAGGTGTCGCCGGGCGCGCTGCGCGGACGTGTGGGCGACCAGGACCGCGGCTCCGTCGCCCCGGCGTGCGCCGTCGCGCGCGAGGAACTCGACGTCCGCGTCGTCGGACACGAAGGCGGCGTCGGGGAAGGGGAGTCCGGCGGCGTCGTCGTCGGTGAGCCCGAGGACCACCGCGACGACGGGGTCGTAGTCGACGGCGTCGGGCACGGTCACCAGGCGGGAGGCCTGCGGGTCGGGCATGGCCAGGACCACGTGTCCGTCGGGCAACGCCCGAGCCTCGGTGGCGTCGACAGGGATGCCGGACAGCAGGTCCTTGACCAGAGATCGCAGGCCCGCCGGCGTTCCCCACCGCGTGGGTCCCGATTTCTGTTCCGGCTCCGCCCCGGCCCGCACCACCGTGAAGGTGTCTGTCCACTCGTGCACGAGACCGCGAGAGGCCCAGTCGGACACGACGTCCCGGAACCCGTCGTCGCGGACGGTGAAGTAGCCGGCGCCCACATCGACTCGGCGTCCGTGCAACTCGGGGGACGACATTCGACCGCCGACGGCGCGGCCCCGGTCACGCAGCACGAACGGGACACCGGCGTCGCGGAGCACGCGAACGCACGCGGCACCGGCGATACCGGCCCCGAGGACGGTGACGGGAGAGGTCGAGGAGGTCACTCGTTCAGCGTACGGACGCGGCTCCGGACGCCGTCGACGAAGAGTTCGAGGCCGAAATCGAACCGAGCGGTGGCATCTCGATCGAGGTCACCGTCGTCGGGGTGTCGATCCGCGGCCAGCGCACCCGCGGACTCCATCTGCAGCCGGGACTGTTCGTCGCTCGTCGCACCCAGCACGTAGTAGAGCAGGGCGTCCGCGGCGTGTCCGGCGTCCTCCGGGGTCAGCCCGGTGGCGCGGAGATCGTCGACGACCGTGGTCCGCACGGGGTGCGTCACCGTGCGGGCGGACAGGCTGGAGGCGACCACCTCGGCGCCGTCCCGGTGAGCCAGGAGAGCGTCTCGAAGTCCGTGAGCGCGGCCGCGCACGGCGTCCAGCACATCGGAGGTGACGGCAGCGGGTACGGCGTCGAGGCGGCTCAGGATGCGATCGGACACCGCGCCGAGCAGCGCCTGCTTGTTCGCGACGTGCCAATACAGCGCGCCGGGCGCCACACCGAGCGAGCCGGCCAATCGGCGCATCGTGAGGTCGGCGAGACCGTAGTCGTCGAGAATGGTCAGTGCGCCGTCGACGACGTCGTCTCTGCGCAACTGCATTCCGCACCTCTCCCGACTCGTGTCGCGGGCCCGTCGGCCACGCAGCGACAGCCTAGGCTGGCCGACGTGAGTGATGTCGACACGACGGGGTTTGCCTCGACCGCACCCGGGATCGGCGATGCGGGTCGGCCGTCGCGCGGCGCGTTCACCCGGCGTTCGATCCGGATCGTGCTCGCGACCGCGATGGTCGGTGCCGTCCTCGGGATCCTGTGGGCTCTGCTCGCGCCCGTGGAGCACGTCGCTGCCGTCGGTGACGGCCGCGCGATCGTGTTGACCGGCGAGAGCGATCATCGCTTCGACGCACTCGCTCTGTTCCTCTGCGTGACCGCCGCGGCCGGGGTGCTGACCACGGTCGCCGTCTGGGCTCGCGTGGCCGAGCGAGGGCCGCGTCTGGTCCTCGACATCGTGGTGGCGTCGGCGCTGGCGTCCGCCGCGGCGATCGGTGCCGGCCTCGCCGTGGGCGCGGTGCGGTATCCGAGTGCCGACGGCGCCGTTCGCGGCGATGTCGTCGCACTCGCCCCCGGTGTCTCGACGTGGCTGGCTCTGCTCGCGCAACCTCTGGCTGCGGCGGTCACGCTCGTTCTCGTCACGGCGCTGTCGCCGTCGGACGATCTGGGTCGGGACGAGTCCCCCGGGGAGTGATCCGTTCGGGTCTCGGACGCCGGGTTCGTCTGCTTGAATGAGCGCTCTCAGGGCGGCCCACGACGGGCCGCGGGCGGGGGCCGACCTCTTCGAACGGCGAGGGTCTCCAGGACGTGGCGAACACCATTCGGCGGTGGTTGACCAGACCCGTCGATTACGCGTGGACCGTCCACTACTTCGAGACGAACACCGCGCTCGGCTCGACCCGCGTCCTCATCGGTCTGTCCTGCCTCCTGTTCTCCGTCCTGTACGTCGTCGCCGGACTCGCCCCGCCCACCGCTCCGACGGGAGCAGCGCTGACGGTCGTGCTCGTGAACGCGGTGGGAACCGCCGGCGTCGGGCTCGCGTGGATCCGCGGACCGTGGCCCTCACGGAGGATGTCGACGGCCTTCGTCGTGTACGCGGATGTCGGACTCTCCGTGGTGCTCCTCTCGCTGTCCGACCCGCTCGCCGTGCTGCCCTGCACGATCCTGTTCGGCGTCGCGAGCAGTTACGTGGCGACGTTCCACACGCCGCGGGTGTTCGCCGTCCACCATTCCCTCACCGTGGTGATCTGCGTCGGGTTGTTCGTCCGAGCGATCGGCTCGGAGTCCGTGCTCGGAGCGGCGCGCACCTCGCTCGCCGTCACCTACGGATTGCTCATCGTGATGGTTCTCTTCCTCGCACCGATCTCCATCTACCGCCTGCAGTTCCTGCAACGCGGCGACGTCACCGCCGCGTACGTGGATCCGCTGACCGGCCTGCGCAACCGGCGGGGACTCACCGTCGCGGCGGGCGAACTGCTCGGCACCCGGAACGGTCTCGTCGCGGTGGTCATCGACATCGACCGCTTCAAGTCGATCAACGACCGCTTCGGACACCACCACGGTGACCTCGTCATCCGTCGGACGGCGGACACCATCGACGAGATGTTCCCGTCTCCGTCGATCACGGCCCGCACCGGCGGGGAGGAGTTCGCCGTCGTGACCGCGCTGCCGATGGACGAGGTGCTCGACCGGGCGCGGCGGCTGCGCAGCGCCTACACGGCGCGGTCGGACCACGAGTCAAGTCTCAGCATCGGGGTCGCTCGCGAGGAGCGGGTCGTCACCTCGCACGACGTGGAGGTGCTTCTCATCTGTGCCGATCGAGCGATGTATTCCGCCAAGGCGGACGGCGGCGATGCCGTCGTCGGCTACGGCACTCTCACGTAGGTGGTCGGAGCGCGGCGAACTCGTCGGTCACACGTAGTGCGCTGTCCCGGAAGCGGTACAGCGCGGCGGGACGTCCTCCGGACGGGCCCGGGGGAGCGGTGTGGCCGGTGGACTCGATGACGCCCCGCCGAGTGAGCACCCGTTGGAGATTGGTGGTGTCGACTTGGTAACCCAGTGCGGCGCAGTAGATGTCGCGCAAGGTCGACAGGCTGAACTCGACGGGCGCGAGCGCGAAGGCGATGTTGGTGTACGACAGTTTGGCCGCCAGTCTCGCGCGGGCGTGCGCCACCATCGTGCCGTGATCGAACGCGGTCTCGGGGAGCGTCGCGACCGGGTGCCACGCAGTGTCGACGGGAAGTCGCGGGTCCCCGACGATGGGGACCAGACCGAGGAACGTCGAGGCGATGCGGCGATCGCCGGGGACGCGCCCGGGATCGGAGAAGACGGACAGCTGCTCGAGGTGGCGTACCTCGCGCACGTCGACCTTCTCCGCCAGCTGACGTCGCGCGGAGTCGGTCAGGTTCTCGTCGTCCCGGAGGAGCCCGCCGGGGAGTGACCAGGTTCCGCGTGCCGGGGCGAGTGCGCGCTGCCACAGCAGCACGCACAGTTCGGCAGGCTCGCGGGGCTGCAGCTCGCGCACCTGGAAGACGACGGACAGCACTTCGTGCACCGGTCGGGTGGCCGGATCGGGGGCACTTCCGGTCGGTCCGTCGGCGGCGGTGCTACGATGAATCACGTTTTCGATCATAAGTCGAAAACCCCGTCGGGTCCATTCCGGCGGATCGGCACCGGCGCACGCGAGCGCTGGACGCACGCGAGGAGCACGACATGGCGATCACCACCACGCGATTCGGCGGGAACTCCGCGGTCTTCGACGGACCGACGGGTTACGCCGGCGTCGATGCCGGCCCGGAGTGGGCCGAGGAGATCCTGCGCCTGGCAGAGGCGAAGAACGCGACGATCCTGGCGCACAACTATCAGCTGCCCGCCATCCAGGACATCGCCCACCACGTCGGCGACTCGCTCGCGCTCTCGCGCATCGCCGCCGAGGCGCAGGAGGAGACCATCGTCTTCTGCGGCGTGCACTTCATGGCCGAGACGGCCAAGATCCTCGCGCCGTCCAAGACGGTCCTCATTCCCGACGAGCGGGCGGGCTGCTCTCTCGCCGACTCCATCGACGCGGCCCAGCTGCGCGAGTGGAAGGCCGAGCACCCGGACGCCGTCGTCGTGTCGTACGTGAACACCACCGCCGAGGTGAAGGGACTGACGGACATCTGCTGCACCTCGTCCAACGCGGTCGAGGTCGTGCAGTCCATCGACCCGGACCGCGAGGTGCTCTTCCTGCCGGACCAGTTCCTCGGGGCCCACGTCCGTCGGCAGACCGGTCGCACCAACATGCACATCTGGGCCGGTGAGTGCCACGTCCACGCCGGCATCAACGGCGACGAGCTCACCGCACGGTCGCAGGCGTACCCCGAGGCCGAGCTCTACGTCCACCCCGAGTGCGGCTGCGCGACGTCCGCGCTCTACCTCGCCGGCGAGGGATTCGTGCCCGAGGACCGCGTCAAGATCCTCTCGACCGGCGGCATGCTCGACGCGGCGCGCACCACGGGTGCGAAGCAGGTTCTCGTCGCCACCGAGATCGGTATGCTGCACCAGCTGCGCAAGGCAGCGCCCGGTGTCGACTTCCAGGCCGTGAACGACCGCGCGTCCTGCCCGTACATGAAGATGATCACCCCCGCGGCGCTGCTCCGGTGCCTCACGGAGGGCAAGGACGAGGTGCACGTCGACGTCGCGACGGCCGAACGCGCACGCGCGTCCGTCGAGCGGATGATCGCCATCGGCTCGCCCGGCGGCGGCGAGTGACCACTGCGGCCACTCCGGGCGCACGTGTCGCTGCCGCTCCGGGCGGAAGTGTCGCTCCGGGCTGGGAGGCCGCGGCCGATCTCGTCGTGGTCGGCGGGGGAGTCGCCGGTCTCGCCGCGGCGATCGAGGCGACCCGGTCCGGGCTGAGCGTGCTGGTGCTGAGCAAGGACGCGGCGGGTACGGCGACGCAGTACGCCCAGGGCGGCATGGCCGTCGCGATCGGCGAGGACATCGAGGCCCACGTGCGCGACACGATCGTCGCGGGCGCCGGTCTGTGCGACGAGGCCGCGGTGCGCTCGATCGTCGGGGCCGGCGCCGACGCGCTGAGTGTGCTCACCGGCATCGGTGCTCGGTTCGACAGCGGCGCGGACGGCTCCATGGCCCGCACCCGTGAGGGCGGCCACTCGGTCGGCCGCATCGTGCACGCGGGCGGCGACGCCACGGGGCGGGAGATCCAGCGCGCTCTGTCGTCCGCGGCGCCCGCGACGGTGAACGGCGCGACCGTGCTCGACGTCCTGGTCGGCGACCGCGGTGTGGCGGGCGTGCTCGTCTCGCTCTCGCCGGACGATCTCCACGCGAACCTCGGCGTGGTGCACGCACCCGCCGTGCTGATCGCCACCGGTGGCACCGGAATGCTGTACTCGGCCAGCACGAACCCGTCCGGCGCCACGGCCGACGGCCTCGCTCTCGCACTGCGGGCGGGCGCGGACGTGGCGGACGTCGAGTTCGTGCAGTTCCACCCGACCGTGCTGTTCCGCCCCGGCGGCCGCGGGCGGCTCCCGTTGGTCAGCGAGGCGGTCCGCGGTGAGGGCGCGCGTCTCGTCGACGCCGACGGCCGCTCGATCATGGCGGGCGTGCACCCGCTGGGTGATCTCGCTCCCCGCGACGTCGTGTCCCGGGCGATCGCCGCTCGGCTGGCCGAGAGCGGCGCCGATCACGTCTTTCTCGACGCGCGGTCCGTGCCCGACATGGCCCTGCGTTTCCCCACCGTCACCGCGGCCTGCCTCGCTCAGGACGTGGACCCGACGGAGCAGCCGATCCCGGTGGCCCCCGCAGCGCACTATGCATGCGGCGGTGTCGTCACAGACGAGTACGGCCGCACCTGCGTCGCCGGGCTCCACGCCGCGGGCGAGGTGGCCCGCACAGGACTGCACGGAGCGAACCGTCTCGCGTCGAACTCGCTGCTCGAGGGCGTGGTGCTGGGGACCCGAGTGGCTCGCAGCGCCCGAGACCGGGTGTCCGTCCGCTCCCTGACGTCCGGCGATCCGTCTGCGCGACACCGGGCGCCCCGGCTCGACAGGGACGTCCTCCAGTCCGCGATGACCCGTCACGTCGGCGTCGTCCGCGACGACACAGGTCTGCGCGAGGCAGCGGCGATCGTGGGAGCCGCTGTCCCGCGCGAGCTCACGTCGACCCACGACGTCGAGGACGCCGCACTGACACTGCTGGCGTCCGCGACCGCCTCGGCAGCTCTCGCCCGCACCGAGACGCGGGGTGCGCACACCCGCGCCGATCACCCCCGGTCCGACGACGCACAGCGCCGCAGCACCGTCTTCCGGCTGGCCGACGACGGCAGCCTCGCGATCGTGCGGAATGCCCGCAGCGCCGACCAGGTCGGCCCGATAGGAGTCTCATGACCACACCCGCCGCTGCTCTCGACCCCGTCGATCGGGACGAGATCCTCCTCGTCGTGCGCCGCGCGCTGGAGGAGGACCTTCGATACGGGCCTGATGTGACGAGCCTCGCCACGGTGCCCGAGGGCGCGCGCACCCGCGCCGCGGTCGTCTCGCGGGCACACGGCGTCGTGGCGGGCCTCGACGCCGCGCTGGCGGTGCTCGACGAGGTGATCGGCGACCACGTCGTGCTCTCCCGGATCGCCGACGGCACCCGGGTCGAGCCGGGTGATGTGGTGCTGTCGGTGGAGGCACCGACCAGGGCCCTGCTCACCGCGGAGCGGACGATGCTCAACATTCTCTGCCACCTGTCCGGCATCGCGACCGCGACCGCGGCGTGGGTCGACGCGGTGTCCGGCACGGGATGCGTCGTACGGGACAGTCGCAAGACCTTGCCCGGGCTACGTGCACTGCAGAAGTACGCCGTGCGTGCCGGCGGCGGGCAGAACCACCGCATGGGCCTCGGCGACGCGGCACTGATCAAGGACAACCACGTGGTCGCCGCGGGCTCGGTGGTGGCGGCTCTGCGCGCCGTCCGAGCCGCGGCGCCGGACATCGCGTGCGAGGTCGAGGTGGACACTCTCGAGCAGCTCGACGACGTGCTGGCCGAGGGCGTCGACCTGGTGCTGCTCGACAACTTCCCGCTGTGGCAGACGCAGATGGCGGTGCAACGTAGGGATCGAGCAGCTCCCGCGACGAAGCTCGAATCGTCCGGCGGGCTGTCCCTGGACTCGGCCGCCGAGTACGCGGGCACCGGTGTGGACTTCCTCGCGGTCGGCGCGCTCACCCACTCCGTGACGGTGCTCGACCTGGGGCTCGACTTCGAGTGACGTTTCGCGTGAGCGGGATCCGGGCACAGGACGGCACATGACATCTGTGAGCACTGTGGACCGCGGCGATCGCGTCATCGCCCGCCGCGTGACCGTGAACGCCCCTGCCGACGACCTCTTCGCTCAGGTGGCGGATCCGCACCGGCACGGCGAGCTGGACGGCTCCGGAACGGTGAAGGACACGGTGAAGGGTCCGACGACGCTCTCGCGCGGAGCGAAGTTCTCCGTGGGCATGAAGCAGTTCGGCGTGCCCTACCGCATCACCAGCACCGTCACGGAGTTCACCGACACCGGGGACACCAAGGTGATCGAGTGGCAGCACCCGCTGGGCCACAAGTGGCGCTGGGAGTTCGTCGCGGTGGGCCCCTCGTCCACCGAGGTGACGGAATCGTTCGTCTACGGAACGGCGAAGATCCCGAAGATGCTCGAGGTGACCAAGCAGACGGCACAGAACGCGAACGGCATCACGAAGACGCTGGAGAAGCTGGCGGCCCGCTACTCCTGAGACCATGGTGCGGGCAGGCCGGAGGCTGGTCGGTGGGACCAGGTGGATCGTCCCCCTCGGGGCGCCGGTCGGGGCTCGAGCGATAATCGACGTGCGCCGACCGGCGCGCCCTTGCTCGACCCGAGAGGATCACCCATGACTGCCCGCACCGAGTTGCGACGCGTGGATCTACGCGGCAGCTCTCCGTCCACCGCCGAGCTGCGCGCGGTTCTCCCGCGCGGTGGAGTGGACGTGAACTCGGTGCTGCATCTGGTCACCCCGGTGGTCGAGGCGGTGCGTGAGCGCGGCGCCGACGCGGCGCTCGAGTACAGCGAGACCTTCGACCGCGTGCGTCCCGACTCCGTGCGAGTCCCGGCCGCCGAGCTCGAGAAGGCTCTGGACCAGCTCGATCCCGACGTGCGGGCGGCACTCGAGGTGTCCATCGAGCGTTCGCGCATCGTGCACGAGGATCAGCGTCGGTCGGAGACCGTGACCACCGTCGTCCCCGGTGGAACCGTCACCGAGAAGTGGGTCCCGGTCGAGCGAGTCGGACTGTACGTACCGGGCGGCAACGCCGTGTACCCGTCGTCCGTCGTCATGAACGTCGTCCCCGCGCAGGTCGCCGGCGTCGGCAGCCTCGTCGTCGCCTCGCCGCCGCAGGCGGATTTCGGCGGCCTCCCGCACCCCACCATCCTGGCGGCGGCAGCGTTGCTCGGCGTGGACGAGGTCTGGGCGGTCGGCGGTGCCCAGGGCGTCGCACTGCTCACCTACGGCGGCGTGGACACCGACGGTGCGCCGCTCGAGCCCGTAGACATGATCACCGGCCCGGGCAACATCTACGTCACCGCGGCGAAGCGGCTGTGCCGTGGAGCGGTGGGCATCGACTCCGAGGCCGGGCCCACCGAGATCGCCATCCTGGCCGACGACACCGCCGACCCGGTGCACGTCGCCGCCGATCTGATCTCGCAGGCCGAACACGACGTGCTGGCGGCGAGCGTGCTCGTCACCACCTCGGTCGCCCTGGCGGACGCCGTCACGCGCGAGGTCGCCGAGCGCACGCTCACCACCAAGCACTCCGAACGCGTCGCGACGGCGCTGTCCGGTGAGCAGTCGGGCATCGTGCTGGTGGACACGGTGGCCGACGGCATCCGCACGGTCGACGCCTACGCCGCGGAACACCTCGAGATTCAGACCGAGAACGCCTCCGAGGTGGCGGGCCGCATCCGCAGCGCCGGAGCGGTGTTCGTCGGACCGTGGTCGCCGGTGAGCCTCGGCGACTACTGCGCCGGGTCGAACCACGTCCTGCCGACGGCCGGATGCGCCCGTCACTCGTCCGGGTTGTCGGTGCAGACCTTCCTGCGCGGCATCCACATCGTCGACTACTCGCGCGACGCTCTCGACGGCGTCGCGAAGCACGTCGTCGCCCTCGCGAACGCGGAGGATCTGCCGGCGCACGGTGATGCCGTCCGCGTGCGGTTCGAGAGCCGATCGTGACGGCCGCGCCCGGCGCCGGGACCGCACTGTCGGACCTGCCGCTGCGCGACTCGCTCGTCGGGAAGTCTCCGTACGGTGCGCCGCAGCTCGAGGTGCCGGTGCAGCTCAACACCAACGAGAACCCGCACCCACCGTCGGCAGCGCTCGTGGAGGACGTCGCCCGCTCCGTGCGGGAGGCGGCAGCGTCGCTGCACCGCTATCCCGATCGGGACGCCGTCGCACTGCGCACGGATCTCGCCGCGTACGTGGCGGCCCGTACGGGGGTGCCCGTCACCGTCGACAACCTGTGGGCCGCGAACGGATCGAACGAGATCCTGCAGCAACTGCTGCAGGCATTCGGGGGGCCGGGACGCACGGCGCTGGGATTCGTGCCGTCGTACTCGATGCACCCCATCATCTCGGCGGGCACCCAGACCGAGTTCCTCGATCTGCATCGGCGTGACGACTTCTCGCTGGACGTCGACGCGGCCGTGGCCGCGATCGAGTCGATGACGCCGGACGTCGTGTTCGTCACCAGCCCCAACAACCCGACGGGACACAGTCTCTCGCTCGACGACCTCCGGCGTCTCGCCTCCGCGACCACCGGGATCCTCGTCGTCGACGAGGCGTACGGCGAGTTCTCGGCGGCGCCCAGCGCGGTCGACCTCATCGACGAGTTCCCCAGCCGAGTCGTCGTCAGCCGGACCATGAGCAAGGCCTTCGCGTTCGCGGGTGGGCGACTCGGGTACCTGGTGGCCGCTCCGGCCGTCGTGGACGCACTGCTCCTGGTGCGGCTGCCGTACCACCTGTCGGTGCTCACGCAGGCTGCTGCGCGCGCCGCACTGCGCCATGCCGACGACACGCTGGCCTCGGTGGCCGAGCTGGCGGCCGAGCGTGATCGCGTCGTCGCCCGGCTCGCCGTCCTGGGCTACCGAGTGGTGCCCAGCAGCGCCAACTTCGTGCTGTTCGGCCTGTTCGACGATGCGCCCGCGGTGTGGTCTCGGTACCTCGATCAGGGTGTGCTCATCCGCGACGTCGGCATCGCGGGGCATCTCCGCGTCACCATCGGCACCGTGGCCGAGAACGATCGGTTCCTCGACGTCAGCGCCGACCTGTCCGAGGACGTCGTCCACTCGTCCGCCCCCGCCACCTGAACCCCAGCAGAGGATCCGACCAGTGAGCAGCATCATGACCCCGAACCGCATCGCGCGCATCGAGCGGACCACCAAGGAGTCGTCCATCACGGTGGAGCTGAATCTCGACGGCAACGGCATCGTCGACGTGTCCACCGGTGTGCCGTTCTTCGACCACATGCTCACCGCGCTCGGGACGCACGCGAGTTTCGACCTCACGGTGCACGCGAAGGGCGACATCGAGATCGAGGCGCACCACACCGTGGAGGACACGGCCATCGTGCTCGGTCAGGCGCTCGCGCAGGCTCTCGGTGACAAGAAGGGAATCCGCCGCTTCGGTGACGCGTTCGTCCCGATGGACGAGACGCTGGCACACGCCTCGGTCGACGTGTCCGGTCGGCCGTACTGCGTGCACACCGGGGAACCGGAGCACATGCTGCACGCGATCATCGGCGGCTACCCGGGAACCCCGTACGCCACGGTGATCAACCGCCACGTCTTCGAGTCGATCGCGTCCAACGCGCGTATCGCACTGCACGTCCGGGTGCTGTACGGACGCGACCAGCACCACATCACCGAGGCCGAGTTCAAGGCCGTCGCTCGCGCCCTCCGCGCGGCCGTCGAGCCCGATCCGCGGGTCTCGGGAGTGCCGTCGACGAAGGGAAGCTTGTGAGCAGCAAGTCTGTCGCGTTGCTGGATTACGGTTCGGGGAATCTGCACTCGGCGCAGCGCGCACTCGAACGTGTGGGCGCCGACGTCACGGTGACGTCCGACCACCGCGTCGCGCTGCAGGCCGACGGACTGGTCGTGCCCGGTGTCGGCGCGTTCGGCGCATGCATGGACGGTCTGCTGTCGGTGCGCGGCGACGAGCTCGTCGACAAGCGGCTCGCCGGGGGCCGCCCCGTGCTCGGCATCTGCGTCGGCATGCAGATCTTGTTCGACCGCGGCGTCGAGTTCGACGTGCCCGCCACCGGCTGCGGCCAGTGGCCCGGCACCGTGGAGAAGCTGCAGGCCGAGGTGCTCCCGCACATGGGCTGGAACACGGTGCGCCCGGGCGAGGACTCGGTGCTGTTCGCGGGCATGGACCCCGACACGCGCTTCTACTTCGTGCACTCGTACGGCGTGCAGGACTGGGAGATGGCACCGAGCGAGTCGCTCGCCGCTCCGGTTCTCACGTGGGCCGATCACGGCGGCGAGTTCCTCGCGGCGGTGGAGAACGGCCCTCTGTCCGCGACACAGTTCCACCCGGAGAAGTCCGGCGACGCCGGCGCCACGCTGCTCGAGAACTGGCTCCGCACCCTCGGATGAGCGAGCCCCGCGAGTTCTCACTGGGTCGCCACACCGGGCTCGTCCTCGGTGCGGCGACCCTGATGCTCGCCGCGACCACGCTCGTCCTCTGGCTGCTGCAGCCGAGTGGTCCGGTGGGGCTGCTGGTGGTGGCCGTCGGACTCGTCGCCACAGGCGTCTGCGCGTCGCTGGTGGCGAAGGCGTCCGTTCGCCGATCCTTCGGCGAGGAGACCGACGGGTCCGAGCCGTCCGACTGACGCGCCGCCCTGCCCGGTGTCGCCGCGGATCGTGCCGGTAACCTCGTCGAACGTGAGCCTGGTACTTCTCCCCGCAGTCGATGTCGCCGATGGTCAAGCTGTTCGTCTCGTGCAGGGAGAGGCAGGCAGCGAGACCGCCTACGGCTCTCCGCGCGACGCCGCGCTGGCCTGGCAGAACGACGGCGCCGAGTGGGTGCATCTGGTAGATCTGGACGCCGCCTTCGGCCGCGGTTCGAACCGCGACCTCCTCGCGAGCGTGGTGGGGGAACTCGACGTGAAGGTCGAGCTGTCCGGTGGCATCCGCGACGACGAGAGCCTGCGGGCAGCGCTCGCGACGGGCTGCGCGCGCGTCAACCTCGGCACCGCTGCACTCGAGGATCCGGAATGGTGCCGCCGCGCCATCGGTGAGTACGGCGATCGTGTCGCCGTGGGACTGGACGTGCGCATCGTCGACGGTGAGCACCGCCTGCGCGGACGCGGCTGGGTGAGTGACGGCGGCGATCTGTGGGAGGTGCTGGAGCGGCTCGACCGCGACGGGTGCTCGCGGTACGTGGTCACCGACGTCACGCGGGACGGCACCCTCACCGGCCCCAATCTCGAACTGCTCGAACAGGTCTGCGCTGTCACCGAGGCGCCGGTCATCGCGTCCGGCGGAGTGTCCACCGTCGCGGATCTGGTCGCCATCGCCACGCTGACCGACAAGGGCGTCGAGGGTTCCATCGTCGGCAAGGCCCTCTACGCCGGCCGCTTCACGCTGCCGGAGGCCCTCGCCGCCGTCGCGGACAGCGCACCGTCGGCGACATGACCGCCGTGGACCTGGACGCTCTCGCGGCCACCGCGCGCACCCTGCTCGACGGCACCCACGAGCGGTTCGTCGCGGGCGCGGGCGCGCCCAGCGCCGTGGCCAAGGGGCCGGACGACTTCGCCACCGCGGTCGACCTCGAGCTCGAACGTCGGCTGGTCGAGGAACTGCAGGAGCAGACCCAGATCCCCGTGCACGGCGAGGAGTTCGGCGGGCCACCCGTCGAGTCCGGCACCGTGTGGGTGCTCGATCCGATCGACGGGACCTTCAACTACTCGTTCGGGCTGCCCACGGCGGGCACCCTGCTGTCGCTGCTCGTCGACGGGCGCCCGGTCATCGGCCTGACGTGGCTTCCCCTGATCGGCCAACGCTTCTGGGCGGTGGAGGGCGGACCCGTGCATCGTGACGGGGAGGCGCTCCCCGCGCTGCCCACCTCCGCACTCGCCTCCTCCATCGTCGGATTCGGTGCGTTCAACATCGACAGCCGCGGCCGGTTGCCCGGCGCCTACCGGGTGCAGGTGCTCTCGGACATCAGCCGCGTCTCCTCACGGATCCGCATGCACGGGTCGACCGGGCTGGACCTCGCGTACACCGCGGCGGGAACACTCGGTGCGTCGATCGTGTTCGGTCACCATGCGTGGGACAACGCCGCGGGAGCGATGCTGGTCCGCGCCGGCGGCGGGATCGTCACCGATCTGGCGGGCGAGCCGTGGACGGTGACCTCGACGTCGGTGCTCGCCGCAGCCCCCGGCGTGCACGAGGAACTGCTGCAGGTGCTCGCCGGAGTCGGCGAGCCGTCCTCGTACACACCGACATCGCGCGCGCGGGAAGGAGTCCGGAGATGAGTGTCGCCGTACGCGTCATCCCGTGCCTGGACGTCGACGCGGGCCGCGTCGTCAAGGGCGTCAACTTCGCCGATCTGCGCGACGCCGGTGATCCCGTCGAGCTCGCCGCGAAGTACGACGCCGAGGGTGCAGACGAGTTGACCTTCCTCGACGTCACCGCGTCGTCCGGTGGTCGCGCCACGATGCTCGACGTGGTGACCCGCACCGCGGAGCAGGTGTTCATTCCGCTCACCGTGGGCGGCGGTGTCCGCACCGTGCAGGACGTGGACACGCTCCTGCGAGCGGGCGCCGACAAGGTGTCCGTCAACACAGCAGCGCTCGCGCGACCGGAGTTGTTGCGCGAGTTGAGCTCTCGATTCGGATCGCAGTGCATCGTGCTGTCGGTCGACGCCCGGACGGTGCCCGAGGGCGAGGCGCCGACGGCGTCCGGTTGGGAGGTGACCACGCACGGCGGCCGCCGCGGTACCGGCGTCGACGCCGTGGAGTGGGCACACCGCGGGGCCGATCTCGGGGTGGGCGAGATCCTGCTCAACTCGATGGACGCGGACGGCACGAAGGCCGGCTTCGACATCGCCATGATCACCGCTGTCCGCGCGGCCGTCCGGGTCCCGGTCATCGCCAGTGGCGGCGCCGGCGCCGTCGAGCACTTCGCGCCTGCCGTGGCCGCGGGTGCCGATGCCGTTCTCGCGGCCAGCGTCTTCCACTTCGGCGAGATGACCATCGGCGACGTCAAGGGCGCTCTGCGCGCGGACGGTGTGGAGGTTCGATGAGCGCCCCCGTTCTCGATCCGGCGATCGCCGACCGTCTCAAGCGCACCGACGACGGACTGGTGTGCGCCGTCGCGCAGGAACGCGGCACCGGTGACGTGCTCATGGTCGCGTGGATGGACGACACGGCCCTGGCCATGACGCTCGCGACGCGCAAGGGCACGTACTGGTCGCGGTCACGGCAGGAGTACTGGGTCAAGGGCGAGTCGTCCGGACACGCACAGTACGTCCACGAGGTCCGCCTCGACTGCGACGGTGACACGATCCTGCTGACGGTCGATCAGACCGGCGGCGCGTGCCACACCGGTGATCACTCGTGCTTCGACGCCGACGTGTTGCTGAGCGAGCCCCCGACCGCCTGAGTACCGGCGGTCAGCCACCGCCGTCGCGGGCGATGCCGGCGTCGAGGTTGGTGACCATGACCTCGGCGAGCGCCCGCATCGTCTCGACCTGCTCGTCGTCCAGCCCGTCGAACACGAGTGACCGCACCGTGGAGACGTGGCCGGGAGCCGTGGCGACCACCTTCGCGTACCCCTCGTCCGTGAGAACGGCGTGGGAGCCGCGGCCGCCGCTGATGCTCTCCCGCCGGGCCCATCCGGCGCGCTCGAGCTTGGTCATCACGTGCGACAGCCGGGACAGCGACGCGTTGGCGAAGTCCGCGAGCTCGCGTAGGCGCAGCCGACGATCCGGAGCCTCGGACAGCGTCGCCAGCACGAAGTAGTCGAAGTGCGTCAGTCCGGAGTCACGCTGCAACTGAGTGTCCAGTGCGGCGGGCAACCGGGTCACGAAGGCGACCAGCACGCGCCAGGCGTCCTGCTGTGCCGGTGTGAGCCAGCGCATCTCGTCCGGCAGTGTCTCGGACGGCGGTGTCGCGGTCATCGGGTGCGCGTTCCTCTCCTCGTGCCGGATCACGACCGACCAGTTCGGTTTCCGACTCGTCGAGTGTCCCACCGCCCGTGCGACCACCGCGTTCGGCACCTCCCGAACCCGGCGGGACGGCACCCGGGAAGATGACACCCATGGATTCGCAGAAGGACCCGGCACCCGGAACCACCACCCGGGAGCAGTTCCGCCAACTGGCCGCCGTCCATCGCGTGGTCCCCGTCGTCCGCAAGGTCCTCGCGGACTCCGAGACTCCGCTGTCGGCGTACCGCAAGCTCGCCGGTGACCGGCCCGGCACGTTCCTGCTCGAATCCGCCGAGAACGGGCGGTCGTGGTCCCGGTGGTCGTTCATCGGTGCGGGCAGCCCCAGTGCGCTCACGGTCGTGGACGGCGAGGCCGCGTGGATGGGGGAGACGCCGGCGGGTGCCCCGTCGGGTGGCCATCCGCTGGACGCACTCGGAGCCACCATCGAGCTGCTCCGCTCCGAACGGTTGCCGGACCTGCCCCCGCTCACCGGCGGGATGGTGGGGTATCTCGGCTACGACGCGGTGCGCCACATCGAGAGACTGCCCGACCTCACCGAGGACGATCTGCAGATCCCCGAGATGGTGATGCTCCTCGCGACCGATCTGGCCGCGGTGGACCACCACGAGGGTGCGATCACCCTCATCGCCAACGCGGTGAACTGGAACGGCACCGACGAGCGGGTCGACGAGGCGTACGACGACGCCGTGGCACGGCTCGACCGCATGACCCTCGCACTGTCGTCCGCCGCGGAGTCCACGGTGGCGTCGTTCTCGAGACCCGAGCCGCAGTTCCGGCGCCAGCGGACCTCCGAGGGGTTCGGCGCCGACGTGCACCGCCTGGTCGAGGAGATCGAGGCGGGCGAGGCGTTCCAGGTGGTGCTGTCCCAGCGTTTCGAGATGGAGACCACCGCGACGCCGCTCGACGTCTATCGCATGCTCCGACGCTCCAATCCCAGCCCGTACATGTACCTGATGCACGTCCCCGGCGCGGACGGCGAGACCGCGTTCTCGATCGTCGGGTCGAGCCCCGAGTCCCTCGTGACGGTCGCCGACGGTGTCGCGACGACGCACCCGATCGCCGGGACCCGGTGGCGCGGCGCCACCGAGGAGGACGACCTCTTGCTCGAGAAGGACCTCCTCGTGGACGAGAAGGAGAACTCCGAGCACCTCATGCTGGTGGACCTCGGACGCAACGATCTCGGGCGGGTCTGCGAGCCGGGCACGGTCAAGGTCACCGAGTACCGCCACGTCGAGCGCTACAGCCACGTCATGCACCTGGTGTCGACGGTGACGGGTCGGCTCGACGAGGGCAGGCACGCACTCGACGCCGTCCGCGCCTGCTTCCCGGCGGGCACGCTCTCGGGCGCTCCCAAGGTGCGGGCGATGGAGCTCATCGAGGAACTCGAACCGACCCGCCGCGGCGTCTACGGCGGCATCGTCGGATACCTCGACTTCGACGGCGACGCCGACACGGCGATCTGCATCCGCTCCGCCCTCATCAAGAACGGCACCGCGTACGTCCAGGCGGGTGCCGGCGTGGTGGCCGACTCGGTCGCCGAGTACGAGGACACCGAGGCGCGCAACAAGGCGATGGCGGTGCTCAGCGCGGTGGCCGCAGCGGAGACGGTGACCACCGTCGGAGGCGCCGAGTGAAACGCGGGGGCGTCGGTCTCGCCGCGCTGCTCCTGGCTCTCGCGGCGCTGGCGCTGTGGGCGTCGTCGCGGATGACCTGGGTCCGGGTCGTCAGCTCGGACGGGCTGGGGGAGCAGCAGACGTCCTCGCTCGTCGGGGGTACGTGGGCCGCGGCGACCACGCCGTTGGCCATCGCGGCCATCGCTGCGGTGGCGGCCCTGTTCGCGATCCGCGGACGGTGGACGGTGCTGCTCGCGGTGCTCGTCGCGCTCGTCGGTGTCGGAGCCGCCGTTCCCGCGGTGCAGTTGATCGTCTCGGGCGTGGATCCGGAGCGCGCCGGCGCGCTGGCGGAACTACCCGGTCGTGCCGAGGTCCTCTCCGCGGAGGCGAGCCGCGCGCCCGCCGCACTCGCGCTCCTGGGCGGTCTGCTCGCGCTGGCCGCCGCCGTCGTGGTCGCGCGCACGTCCCGCTCGAAGGCCGGTCTGTCGGCCCGGTACGACAGTCCCGCGGTGCGCCGTGAGCGCGCCGAACAGGACGTTCGGTCTGCTGCAGTGGACGCCGACGAGGAACCGAGCGAGCGGGCCATCTGGGACGCGCTGGACTCCGGCGCCGACCCGACCGTGACCGACGACGCCACCGGTGTCGACGACCGACCCCGCGGCGGTGAGACCCGCTAGTCGGTGGTGTTGCTCCGGCCTCTACTCTGAGCGCACCGGATGAGCAGCGCCACACATCCACTGCGATGTCGAGCAGACATTCACCACTCTGGCGGAAGGACGCGGGGGACACCGATGACCGTTCTCGATTCGATCCTCGACGGTGTACGGGCCGACACGCAGGCCCGTGAATCCGTGGTGGACTTCGCCTCCGTCAAGAAGGCCGCCGCCGCCGCGCGGCCGGCTCTCGACGCCGCCGCCGCGCTCATCGAGCCGGGCATCGCCGTCATCGCAGAGGTCAAGCGCGCCAGCCCTTCCAAGGGTGCGCTGGCCGACATTCCGGACCCCGCCGTGCTCGCGGGTGCCTACGAGTCGGGCGGAGCGCGCGTCATCAGCGTGCTCACCGAGGAGCGCCGCTTCCGCGGATCGCTGGACGATCTCGACGCCGTGCGTCGCGCCGTCGAGATCCCCGTGCTGCGCAAGGACTTCATCGTCGGGCCGTACCAGATCCACGAGGCTCGCGCCCACGGCGCCGACATGATCCTGCTGATCGTCGCGGCTCTGGAGCAGGACGCCCTCGCGTCCCTGCTCGACCGCACCGAGTCGCTCGGCATGACCCCGCTGGTCGAGGTGCACACCGAGGAGGAAGCGGACCGCGCGCTCGAGGCCGGCGCCAAGGTCATCGGCGTCAACGCCCGCAACCTCAAGACACTCGAAGTCGACCCGGACACCTTCTCCCGCATCGCGCCCGGCCTGCCGTCGGACATCATCCGGGTCGCCGAGTCCGGCGTCCGCGGCACCGCCGATCTCCTGGCCTACGCCGGAGCGGGTGCCGACGCGGTTCTCGTCGGTGAGGGACTGGTCACCAGCGGCGACCCGCGGTCCGCGGTGCGTGACCTGGTCGCGGCCGGAACGCACCCCTCCTGCCCGAAGCCTGCGCGCTGATTTCAGGCTCCACCCGGCTCGTCGTCCCGGTGTGTCATCGGGCAGACTCGACACCGTGACTACCAGCTATCTTCCGAACTCGAGCGACGGCATCACCGATCGCACCGATCACGACCCCGACCTCGGCGGACACTTCGGTAAGTACGGCGGCCGCTACGTGCCCGAGGCGCTCATGGGCGTCATCGAGGAAGTCACCACCGAGTACGCCAAGGCGCGCGGAGATCGAGACTTCCTCGACGAGCTCGATCGTCTGCAGCGCGACTACACCGGTCGCCCGTCGCCGATCTTCGAGGCGGCGAATCTGTCGAAGCAGGCCGGTGGGGCCCGCATCTTCCTCAAGCGCGAGGACCTCAACCACACCGGTTCGCACAAGATCAACAACGTGCTGGGCCAGGTGCTGCTCGCCAAGCGGATGGGCAAGACCCGCGTCATCGCCGAGACGGGCGCCGGCCAGCACGGCGTCGCCACGGCCACGGCCTGTGCGCTGCTCGGCCTCGAGTGCCTCGTCTACATGGGCGAGGTGGACACCGAGCGTCAGGCCCTCAACGTCGCCCGGATGAAGCTCCTCGGTTCCGACGTCGTCGCGGTGACGTCCGGCTCGCGCACACTCAAGGACGCCATCAACGAGGCGCTGCGCGACTGGGTGACCAACGCGGACGAGACCTACTACTGCTTCGGCACCGTCGCCGGACCGCACCCGTTCCCCATGATGGTCCGCGATTTCCAGCGCATCATCGGCATGGAGGCACGCGCACAGATGCTGCACGATCACGGCCGGCTTCCCGACGCCATCGCCGCGTGCGTCGGCGGCGGGTCGAACGCCATCGGCATCTTCCACGCCTTCATCGACGACGCGGACGTCCGGCTGATCGGGTACGAGGCAGCCGGCGACGGCATCGAGACGGGTCGCCACGCCGCGACCATCGGTGCGGGCTCGCCCGGCGCCCTCCACGGCGCCTTCTCGTACCTGCTGCAGGACGAGGACGGTCAGACCATCGACTCGCACTCCATCTCCGCCGGGCTCGACTACCCGGGCGTCGGACCGGAGCACTCGTACCTCAACGACATCGGGCGAGCCGAGTACCGACCCATCACCGACACGGAGGCCATGGAGGCCTTCACTCTGCTGTGCAAGACCGAGGGCATCATCCCGGCGATCGAGTCCGCGCACGCCATCGCGGGTGCCGTGAAGCTCGGTCGTGAACTCGGTGACGGCGCCATGATCCTGGTCAACCTCTCCGGTCGCGGAGACAAGGACGTCGACACCGCCGCGAAGTGGTTCGGCATCCTGGACGAGAAGGGCAACGTGACGTGAGCACCCCCACCCCCATCCCGGTGCACTCCGGTCCGTCGCGGTTGGGCCCGGTCTTCGACCACACCCGCGGTGAGCACCGCGCCGCCCTCGTCGGCTACCTGCCCGCCGGGTTCCCGACGGTGCCCGAGTCGATCGACGCCGTGCGCGCGCTCGTCGACAGCGGATGCGACATCATCGAGGTCGGCGTCCCGTACTCCGATCCCGTCATGGACGGCCCCACCATCGCGGCCGCCGCAGGGCGCGCCCTGGCCAACGGCGCCCGCGTCCGCGACGTCTTCACCGTGGTCGAGGCCATCGCCGACGCCGGTGGCAAGGCCGTCGTCATGACGTACTGGAACCCGGTCATGAAGTACGGCGTGACCGAGTTCGCCGCGAATCTCGCGTCGGCAGGCGGCCTCGGCATGATCACGCCGGACCTGATCCCCGACGAGGCCGGCGACTGGCTCGGCGCCTCCGAGGAGCACGGGCTCGATCGCATCTTCCTCGTCGCACCGTCGTCGACGGAGGAGCGTCTCTCGCGCACCGTGCAGTCGAGCAGCGGTTTCGTCTACGCTGCGTCGACCATGGGCGTGACGGGTGCCCGCGACGCGGTGTCCTCGGCCGCGCCCGCACTGGTGTCCCGCATCCGCGTGCACTCCGACATCCCCATCGGCATCGGCCTCGGGGTGCGTTCCGGTGCCCAGGCCGCGGAGATCGCCGCGTACGCCGACGCCGTCATCGTCGGATCCGCGCTCGTCTCCGCCGTCGACCAGGGTGTCGGCGCCGTCTCCGCGCTCACCGCCGAACTCGCCGAGGGCGTGCGGTCGGCGAAGGCCGCGTCGTGATGCTCGCGGCGAACACCGCCGTGCTCGCCTACATCCCCAGTCCGCCGCAGGGCGTCTGGTACGTCGGGCCGCTCGCACTGCGGGCGTACGCCTTCTTCATCATCGTCGGCATCGTCGTCGCGATCGTGTGGGGTGACCGCCGCTGGGTCGCCCGCGGCGGCGACAAGGGGACCGTCCTCGACGTCGCCGTGTGGGCCGTGCCGTTCGGTCTCATCGGCGGCCGGCTCTACCACGTCATCACCGACGCGCCGACGTACTTCGGCGAGGGTGGCAATCCGATCGACGCCCTCAAGATCTGGCAGGGCGGTCTCGGCATCTGGGGCGCCGTCTTCCTGGGTGGTGTCGGCGCGTGGATCGCCTGCAGGCGACGCGGGATACCGCTCCCGGCCTTCGGCGACGCCGTCGCGCCGGGCATCCTCCTCGCGCAGGCCATCGGCCGCATCGGCAACTACTTCAACCAGGAGCTCTACGGACGCGACACCACCCTGCCGTGGGGCCTCGAGATCTACGAACGCGTCGACGCCAACGGTCGGGTCGACTCCCTCGCCGGCGTCTCCACCGGGATCGTCGAGCGGGTCGTGCATCCGACGTTCCTGTACGAACTGTTGTGGAACGTCGTCGTCGTCGTGCTCCTGGTGCTGGTCGACCGTCGCTTCCGCCTCGGACACGGCCGCATCTTCGCCCTGTACGTCGCGGGCTACTGCGCCGGACGCTTCGTCATCGAGCTGATGCGCAGCGACTTCGCGACGCTGATCGGCGGCATCCGCGTCAACTCGTTCACCTCCGGCATCGTCTTCCTGCTCGCGCTGGCGTACGTCGTCCTCGCGCCCAAGGGTCGTGAGGAACCGGCCACGCTGCGCACCCGGACCGACGAGGTCGAGCCTGACGGTGAGGTGACGGACGAGGCGGACGCCGAGGCTCCGGCGAAGGACGAGGACCGATCCACCGACGAGGTGACCACCCCGACGACGAGTGAGGACGAGGGACGTGACCGATCCGGACAAGCCTGACCTGACGAAGAAGTCGACCGGCTCGGACCCCGTGGGGTCCGACGACGTCACCGGGAGCACTCCCGGTCCGGGGTGGAACACCAACGCCAGTTTCGGCGAGGGTCCGGGTTCCGGCGCCTACCCGTCCTACCCGTCGCCGGGGACGTACCCCGAACCGTCGGCCGGTGACACGGCTGCCTTCGGCTACCCGGTCGGCGAGTACGGCTCCTGGAATCGTGAGCCCGAGTCGACGGACTGGTCCGCACGGCCGGCCGCGGACACCCCGTACGCCCAGCCGCAGTACGCCCAGCCGCAGTACGGGCAGCCCCAGTACGGTCAGCAGCCGCAGTACGGGCAGCCACCGTTCGCGGGCGGCCACGGCGTCGATCCGATGGCGCCGTTCGGTCGAGACATGGGGACGGGTGAACCGTTCGGCGACAAGTCGAAGGTGACGGCAGGTGTTCTCCAGTTGGCCCCGCTGCTCTTCGGTCTGCCGCTCGGCATCGGCCGGTTCTACATCGGCTCGACGGTGCTCGGCGTCGCGCAGCTCGTGTCGTTCATCGTGAGCGTCCTGCTGACCGTGACGATCATCGGCGCGTTGATCGGTATCCCGCTCTACGCGGCCGTCTGGCTGTGGTGCCTCGTCGACGGCATCGTGATGCTCGTGAGCAAGGTCCGCGACGGGAACGGCCGACTTCTCAAACCCTGAACGACCTCCCGGTTAACTACTGGCCAGTAGCCCAATTGTCAGGACATAGAGCGGCGTCGTCGATAGGAATCGGGTCCGGCGGGGACTAGGCTTGCGCCCGTGACCCGACGGACGAAGATCGTATGCACCCTGGGACCGGCGACTGCCACCGACGAGAGAATCAAGGAACTCGTCGAGAGCGGAATGGATGTGGCTCGGCTGAATTTCAGCCACGGCGACTACCCCGACCACGAGGCGAACTACAAGCGGGTGCGTGCGGCGTCGAACGCCACCGGGAAGGCCGTGGGCATCCTCGCCGACCTGCAGGGTCCGAAGATCCGGCTCGGCCGGTTCAAGGAGGGCAAGACCACCTGGGCCAACGGTGAGCTGATTCGCATCACGGTCGAGGAGTGCGAGGGCACCCACGATCGGGTCTCCACGACCTACAAGGAACTCGCGCAGGACGCCAAGGAAGGCGATCGCCTCCTCGTCGACGACGGCAAGGTCGGTCTGGTCGTCACCGGTGTCGAGGGCAACGACGTCCTCTGCCGCGTGACCGAGGGCGGCCCAGTCAGCAACAACAAGGGCGTGTCCCTCCCCGGCATGGACGTGTCGGTTCCCGCCATGTCGGACAAGGACACCGAGGATCTCGAGTTCGCTCTGGCCCTGGGAGTCGACTTCATCGCACTGTCGTTCGTGCGGTCGCCGGCCGACGTCGAGCTGGTGCACGCGATCATGGACCGGGTGGGCCGCCGGGTCCCCGTCATCGCCAAGATCGAGAAG
This sequence comes from Rhodococcus sp. NBC_00294, assembly GCF_036163995.1. NCBI lineage: Bacteria > Bacillati > Actinomycetota > Actinomycetes > Mycobacteriales > Nocardiaceae > Rhodococcus > Rhodococcus sp. NBC_00294. Next base: position 3,425,366 of record NZ_CP108043.1, on the reverse strand, counting down.
CCGGAAGCGGTCGACAACCTCGAGGCCATCGTCCTCGCGTTCGACGCGGTGATGGTCGCGCGTGGTGACCTCGGTGTCGAGCTCCCGCTCGAGCAGGTGCCGCTGGTGCAGAAGCGCGCCATCCAGATCGCGCGCGCCAACGCCAAGCCTGTCATCGTCGCCACGCAGATGCTCGAGTCGATGATCGAGAACTCGCGTCCCACCCGCGCGGAGGCGTCCGACGTCGCGAACGCGGTGCTTGACGGCACCGACGCCGTCATGCTGTCCGGCGAGACCTCCGTCGGCAAGTTCGTCATGGAGACGGTGCGCACGATGGCACGCATCGTGGAGACCGTCGAGATGGAGGGCGACGCGGTTCCGGCGCTCACCCACACTCCGCGCACCAAGCGCGGCGTCATCTCCTACGCGGCTCGCGACATCGGAGAGCGGCTCGACGCACGCGCTCTCGTTGCCTTCACGCAGTCCGGTGACACCGTGCGGCGCATGGCGCGTCTGCATTCGCGGCTGCCGCTGCTGGCCTTCACGTCCATCCCCGAGGTGCGCAGTCAGCTCGCTCTGACCTGGGGCACCGAGACGTTCCTGGTGCCGTTCGTCGACACCACCGACGGCATGGTGCGTGAGGTCGACAAGTCGTTGCTCGAGCTCGACCGTTATCACCGCGGCGACCAGGTCGTGATCGTCGCCGGTGCGCCTCCCGGCACTGTAGGCTCCACCAACTTGATCCACGTGCACCGAATCGGAGAAGAGGACCGGTAAGTGACCGAACTGGGGGGAACGGTCGACAGACCGGAATCGGCGCGTCGGGGGGACGCGCCGATCGCCACGGCGGGGCGCTCACGCGACCTCGACGTGTTGCTGGACATCCTCGACCTCACGGAGGTCGACGAGAACACCTACGTCGGCCGTCACCCGGCAGAGGTCGGGAGCAGAACGTTCGGCGGACAGCTGGTCGCCCAGGCGCTGGTCGCGGCCGGCCGCACCGTCAGCGGGGCGAGGCCGATCCACGCCATCAACGCACACTTCATTCGCGGCGGAGATGTCAAGCGAGACATCACTTTCCGCGTGGAACGTCATCGTGACGGCCGCGCCTTCGCCAACCGTCAGGTGACGGCTTACCAGGGTGACGAGGAGCTGTTCGTCATGCTCGCCGCCTACCAGGACTCGCGCGGCGGCCTCGAGCACAGCGTCGAGTGGCCCGAGGTGGAGTACCCGGAATCGCTGCCGCCGCTGGGCAACCACTTCGACGGGTACGAGGACCGTCTGAAGATGTTCGTGGACGCGCTGAAGCCGATCGACATGCGGTACGCCAATGATCCGGCCTGGATCATGAAGGGCACCGGAGAACGGTCGAACCACAACAGGGTATGGATGAAGTCCGACGGACCGTTGCCCGACGATCCCGCTCTGCACGTCGCCACGATGGGATACGCGTCGGACACGACGGTGCTCGACTCGATCATCACCACACACGGTCTGTCCTGGGGTTTCGACCGCATCGTGGCCGCGACAGTGAACCATTCCATCTGGTTCCACCGTCCGTTCCGCTTCGACGAGTGGATGCTCTACGCCACCGAGTCGCCGGTCGCCGCGGGGTCCCGCGGACTGGCCACCGGCCGATTCTTCTCGCGCGGAGGAGAATTGGTGGCGACCGTGGTGCAGGAAGGGCTCATCCGCCATTTCCCGGCACGATGACGCGGTCGTCGGTCACCACGAAGACGTCGTCGAAGCGGTCGGTCCCGAACTCCGAGAGCAGGCCGGCGATGAATTTCGTTCCGGGCGCGCACTTCCCGCTGAGAATGCGGGAGACCGTGGCCGGGTCGACCCCGATGCGTTCGGCCAGTTGCCCGTCGGTCGTGATGTGAGCGAAGCGCCGTAGTCGTTCCAGCCCGTCGCGGTCCAGCTCGAGATTCGCCATCGATTCCCCCCGGTGATCGATCGTGTCGCGCTCGTTGCGCGCACGAGACGAAAGGTACACATGCACTGGCGGGCGGGCAATCGACACACTGCGCGTGAACTTGCGTCCGTGTCAGTAGTGTTCGCGCCATGGATCAGACGTCCGGGGTGGGGGAGACGTGGTGGGAGTATCTGAACCGCGTCACAGACAGAGCATCACAAGTGGAGATCGCGCGGGCTGCAGGGGTGGACCCCGCGTCGGTCTCGAGATGGAAACTGGGGAAGAACACGCCGAGTGCGGATCGCGTGATCGCGGTCGCACGGCACTTCGGTCGGAATCCGGTGGAGGCGCTCGTCGTCGCGCGCTACCTCGAGCCTCGAGAAGTCGACGCGTCGATCGAGTTGGCCGCCAGCGCCGCCGCGCTGACGGACGACGAGTTGATCACGGCCGTCCGACGTCGACTCGAGCTGGCGCGGGGCATGGTCGCATCGGGGTCACCGGTGAGCCACGACTGACCGGGGTGTTCAGGGCGTGCGCTCGTCGATGACGAAGATCGCGAGCGTCGCCGCCAACACCGCGGCCGGTATCCACGCGGCGCGGACGCCGACGGACCCGGTCGCGGCGGCGCCGGCGAGTGCGCCGAGGACGAACACGGCGATCACGGCGCTGTAGACACCGAACGCCCGTCGGCCGGCGGAGTCGCGGTCGACGATCGCAGCGAAGCCGGCCTCGTTCACGCGCATCAGATTTCCGGTCATCGCGATCGCGATGTAATTGAGATCGCCGATGTTCCGGAACAGGGCGATCTGCAGCGCGGCGATGAACGAGATCGGCACGGTGACCAGCGCATTCGGCACAGTGGCGGGTACGAAGCCCACCACGGCGAGGATGCCTGCCTGCGCCGCGATGGACCACCGGATCGGCCGGTGCACTCGGCGTTCGGCCCGTACCGTCTTGATGACCTTGGCGATCGAGACACCGACCACGAACGCGAGGATCGGCCACAGGTGTTGGGCCGCGTCCCGCCAGTGCGTCCGCGACACCTCGATCGCCAGGAAGATGACGTTGCCCGTCTGCGCGTTGGCGAAGACGCCGCCTCGGCTGACGTAGGTGTAGGCATCGAGGAACCCGCTCGCGGCGGTGACGAGGAGCGCGAAGCGCAGACTCGAGGCCGTCGCGGTCACCGGTCGTCCCTCGCGACGATGCGCCAGGCGTCGACCTTCGCCGCCGTGCTCAGGGCGGCATGGGCGGGGCTGGTGGACGGCAGCCGGAACGACTCGACGGGACGGGAGAGCGCCACGTGGCGAGCGAACAGCCGCGCCGCCGCAGCGCCGTTGAACACGATGCGGTCGAGGGTGGGGTGGGCCGTGAGCAGCGCGTCGATGTCGTTCGGCACCACCGTGTCGCTCTCGATGGCCGAGTCGAGACTGCCCTCGCGAGTGCACAGTTCGAGAACGTCCCACACCGCGACGCCCGCGGCCGTGAGTGCGCGCACGCGCTCCGCGTAACCGGCATCCCCGGGTAGGTGGAAGAGGTGAGTCATGATGGGCCAGAACGCGTTCCGCGGATGGGCGTAATACTGCTCGGCTGTCAGCGACGCGACCCCCGGCATGGAACCGAGCACCAGCGTGTGCGGCGAGTCGCCGACGAGCGGGGCGAAGCCGTGCACCACCGTCATGCTGCGACACCGGCGACGACGAACAGCACCGACGCACCCAGTCCCGCGATCACGCGGACGTGGTTCCACCGGGTCCACCGAGTGAGGTACTCGGGCCACACGTCCTCCGCGGCAGCGAGCCGATCGTTGAGCGGCACGTTGACGGCGACGGTCACGCCGAGGCAGCCCGCGACGTAGAGCGCCGCCGCCGCTGCGACGAGAACGGCGGGTGTGCCAGGCTCGAGGAACGCGGTGACGGCGGCGAGGACCGATGCCGCCGCGGTACCGAACAGCAGGACCATGAAGACGGGAGCGACGATGACCACGTTCACGCGCGTCATCACCGCCGTGGCGGCGGACGCGGGCTGTACGCCCAGCGCCGGCATCACGGCGATGGAGAAGGCCAGCAGGACGCCGGCCACCGCAGCGGAACCGACACCCGCCGCGACGACGGCGGCGGAGAGCAGAACGGACACGACGGAGCCTTTCGATGATGCGGCGGTTCTGTCGTCCCATCAGATCACGGTGCCCACCGCCGGGGTCGTCCGATGATCGTCACGAGTGCCTTCTTCGCCGACTACGCGCGCCAGTCGGACCAGAAGCTCGACGTGCTCGGCGGCATCTGGGACTGGTGTGTGCTCCCGTCCCTCGCGCAGCCCGTCGAGGCCTACCTGGTGGTCCTGCTGCAGCGTGGCCCCGACGACGTGTCGGGTGAGCGGGTACGGGTGGAGATCACGGACGGCGAGGACGAGCCTCTGCACGTGTTCGAACTGCCCGTCGCCGGTCACCTCGAGGGGGAGCAGCAGGCTGTGGCGTTCCCGATCTCCTTCGCATGCCGACGGGTGGGGCGCCACGTGCTGCGCCTGACGACGGGGCCGGCCGATCCGGGATTCGCGCTCTCGCTGGACGTTCGATCGATGGCCTGAGCGGCTGCGGGGGAGATGTACTGGTGCCCTCGGTGAGACTCGAACTCACACTGCACGGGTTTTGAATCCGTTTCCTCTGCCAATTGGGATACGAGGGCGAACCGCTCGCGGGGCGAGCTGGTGCGGTCACCGAGTGTAGAAGATCGGTGCCGGATGCGGTGCACCGGTACCCTGACGACGGCCCGGGCGCAGCGTCGAGAACGGCGCCGCCGCGGGGGAGCAGTGCATCGAGGGAGGGCGAGTCAGCGTGAACACACCGGCACCGTCGCAGCCACGTCGTGTGGTGGTCGCGGAGGACGAGTCACTCATTCGGCTGGACCTCGTGGAGATGTTGCGCGAGGAGGGGTACGACGTCGTCGGCGAGGCCGCGGACGGTCAGGAAGCGGTGGACCTCGTCCGCGCCCTGGTTCCGGATCTGGTGATCATGGACGTGAAGATGCCGCGTCGAGACGGTATCGACGCGGCCTCCGAGATCGCCGCGGCTCGGTTGGCTCCGGTCGTGATCCTGACGGCCTTCAGCCAGCGCGAACTCGTCGAGAGGGCCCGCGACGCCGGCGCCATGGCGTATCTGGTGAAGCCCTTCACGAAGGCGGACCTGGTGCCCGCCGTGGAACTGGCCGCCAGCCGGTTCACCGAGATCTCCGCGCTGGAGACCGAGATCGCGGATCTCCACGACCGCCTCGACACGCGCAAACTCATCGAGCGCGCCAAGGGTCTGCTGATGACGTCCCAGTCGCTCTCCGAGCCGGAGGCCTTCACGTGGATCCAGCGGGCCGCGATGGACCGCCGCACCACCATGAAAGCGGTCGCCTCCGTCGTCATCGAGACGCTCGGAGACGCCCCCGTCGCGTGACACCGAGTGCCGTGATCCGGCCTCGAAGACTGTGCCAGGCTACGGCTGCGTTAAAACTGGCTGCGTAGACGTCACAGTAAGGTCACAGGGCTTGTTCCACGGGTCGCGAACCGTCGGGGAGCGATAGGTTCTCCTTCACGAGCGTCACGGTATCGGGTGCGTGACGCACATATTTCTAGGAGACGACAGATGGCAAGACGAACCATCGTTCGGACGGCTGCGGTGGTGAGCGTCGCTTCGCTCGCCCTGTTCGGCTGTTCCTCGAGCGACGATTCGAGTTCCGGCAGCGAAACCAGCGCTGCCGGCGGCTCTTCCGCAGCTGCGGAGGCCACCGTGGACACCGACTGCACACCCGAGCAGGCAACTGCCGGCGCGACGCCGGTGACCACTCCGCTCAAGCTCGGCACACTGCTTCCCGAGACCGGTAGCCTCGCCTTCCTCGGCCCGCCCGAGGTCGCCGGCGTGCAGCTCGCAGTCAACGACGTCAACGGCGCCGGTGGCGTTCTCGACCAGCCGATGGAGCTCATCCCCGGCGACTCGGGCGACACCACCACGGACACCGCGAACAGCACCGTCGACCGCGAGCTCGCGGCCGGCGTCAGTGTCATCCTGGGTGCAGCGTCGTCCTCGGTGTCCCTCAAGGTCATCGACAAGATCGCCAGCGCCGGCGTCGTGCAGATCTCGCCGGCCAACACCTCCGACCAGTTCGTCTGCTACGCGGACAAGGGCCAGTACTTCCGCACGGCACCGACCGATGTGCTTCAGGCACAGGCGCTCTCGCAGCTCATCGCCGAGGACGGCGGCCAGCGCGTCTCCATCCTCGCGCTCAACGACCCGTACGGTACGGGCCTGGCGAGCAACACTGTCACCAACCTCGAGGACGCCGGCATCGCGTCCGACCAGATCCAGAAGATCATCTACGACCCCAACGCGCAGTCGTTCAACGCCGAGGTGGACCAGGTGAAGAACTTCAACCCGGACGCCGTCGCCATCATCGGCTTCGAGGAGTCGGCGAAGATCATCACCCGTATGCACGAGATCGGCATCGGACCGTCGGACGGCACCGCCGTCTACGGCGTCGACGGCAACATGGGCAACGCCCTCGGCGAGTCGGTCGGACCCGGCCTGCTCGACACCATGCGTGGCACCACGCCGCTCACCGACGTGGGCGCCGGCTTCCAGGACCGTCTCAAGGCCGTCAACCCAGCTCTGGTCGACTTCAACTACGCCGGTGAGTCCTACGACGCCGTCGTGATCTCCGCCCTGGCCGCGGAGCAGGCGAAGTCCACCGCGGGTGTCGACATCGCGGCGAACATCAACTCCGTCACCAAGGACGGAACGAAGTGCACCACGTTCCAGGAGTGCCTGCCGCTGGTGAAGGCCGGAACCGACATCGACTACGACGGTGTCACCGGTGAGCTCGCGTTCACCGACGGCGGTGAGCCGTCCGTCGGCTCGTACGGCAAGCTGGTCTTCGGACCGGACAACAAGCTCACCACCGAGGACTACATCGTCGTCGGCGGCTGATCTGCAGTAGCCCGGAACGGGCCCGACTCCACTGGAGTCGGGCCCGTTCTGCTGTCGTGCTCGGGGCTCCCCGTCCGCGAGTACGTCGACAGTGTTGTGAATACGGCTCGTCGCACGGCACTTCGGACGTACTCGCCGAGGGTGAGGGGCCGCAGACAGCGAGAAGGGCGCCCCGAGCGAACTCGGAGCGCCCCTGTCGGTGTGCGCGGGTACTACTTCTTCTCTTTGCTCCCCGCCAACGTGCCGAGGTACAGCTCGATGACCTTGGGGTCGTTCATCAGGTTCGTGCCGGTGTCGGTGTACGCATTCTTGCCCTGATCCAGCACGTAGCCGCGGTCACAGATCTGGAGGCACCGGCGAGCATTCTGCTCCACCATGATGATGGAGACGCCCGCCGCGTTGATCTTCTTGCAGCGAATGAACACCTCGTCCTGGAACATGGGGGACAGGCCCGCCGACGGCTCGTCGAGCAGCAGCACGGACGGTTCCATCATCAGGGCGCGGCCCATGGCCACCATCTGGCGCTCACCGCCGGACAGTGCGCCCGCCTTGATCTTGCGACGCTCGGAGAGCAGCGGGAACAGTTCGCTGACGAAGTCGAACCGCTCCTGGAACTTCTTCGGCCGCAGGTAGATCCCCATCTCGAGGTTCTCCTCGATGGTGAGCGAGGGGAACACGTTCTGCGTCTGCGGAACGTAGCCGACACCCTTGGTCACCAGCACGTGCGCCTCGGCGGACGTGATGGTGTCGCCGCGCAGCGTGACGGATCCGCTGCGGATCGGGATGAGACCGAAGAGTGCCTTGAGCAACGTCGACTTGCCGGCACCGTTGGGGCCGATGATGCCGACGATCTCGCCGTCGTTCAGATAGAAGTTGCAGTCCTTCAGGATGTTCACGCCGGGGATGTATCCGGCCACCAGGTCGTCGGCACGCACGAGCGCGTCGGTGGCCAGGCGGCGGTGTTCGTCCGGTGTCGCCGCGAATTCTGCTGCGGTGAGCCCGGTTCCCCCGGATGTGGTCGCTCCGGATTCGGTCATGTCGTGGTCCTCTTGTCCGTCCCGATCTCGGGTTCGGCCGCGGAGAGATCTCCGCCCGACTCGAGTGTCTCGACCTCGGCCTGCTCGAGCGCCTCGGCCAGTTCTGCCGTGGCGCCCACAGGATTTCCGTCGGCGTCGAACTCGAGCGCCTGATCGTGGTGGCTTCCCAGGTACGCGTCGACGACGGCCTCGTTGTCCGCCAACTGCGCGGGCGCGGACTCGGCGATGACGCTGCCCTGAGCCATGACCACGACCCAGTCACTGATGTCGCGGATGACGTCCATGTCGTGCTCGACGAAGACGACGGTCATGCCGTCGTCGCGCAGCGACTTGATGTGGCCCAGAAGGCTCTGCGTCAGTGCGGGATTCACGCCGGCCATGGGCTCGTCGAGCATGACGACGGCGGGATCGGTCATGAGCGCTCGCGCCATCTCGAGCAGCTTGCGCTGTCCGCCGGAGAGGGATCCCGCGAGGTCCTCGGACTTCGCGTCGAGTTTGAATCGCGCGAGCAGTTCCCGCGCACGCTCGGTGACCTCCCGCTCCTGCGCCTTCCACGTCCACGGCATGAGCGTGTTGAAGATCCGCTCACCCTTCTGTCCCGTGGCACCGAGCCGGACGTTGTCCAGCACGGTCAGCTTCGACAGTGCCTTCGTCAGCTGGAACGTGCGCACCACACCGTGGCGCGCCACCTGGTGCGGCGTCATCCTGCCCAGCGACTTGCCGTCCATCGACCAGGACCCGGTGTCCGGCTGGTCGAACCCGGTGAGCAGGTTGAACAAGGTCGTCTTGCCGGCGCCGTTCGGGCCGATCAGACCGGTGATGCAGCCACGCTGGATCTCGAGGTGTGCCACGTCGACGGCCTTGAGGCCACCGAAGGTCCGGGACACGCCGTCGACCACCATGGTCGGGTCGGGCTTGGCGACGCCGGGGGTGTTCGCGACGTCGGCGAACAACGCCGCGCGCACCTCGGCGCTGAGCGGCTTGCGTGCCGCGATGGTGTTACTTGGCATCGAGCTGTACCTCCCGCTTGTTGCCCAGCAGTCCCTGCGGGCGGAAGATCATCAGCACCGCGATGAGGATGCCGAGGAGGACGAATCGTGTGGCGCCGACCTGCTGTTCGGTCATCGGAATGAGCGGGTCGTCGCCGGCGGCGGCCTGACGCAGCAGCACGTCGGGGATCGACAGGAAGAACCAGAAGAGCATGGCTCCGACGACCGGACCGAAGACCGTGGCCGCACCGCCGAGGATCAGCGCGCCGAAGGCGAAGAAGGTCTGCGCCGTCGAGTAGAAGTCGGGGTTGATCGACTTGGTCTGCAGAGCGTTGAACACGCCGCCCATACCGCCGATGACGCCACCGAGGACGAGGGCCTGCATCTTGTAGACGAAGACGTTCTTGCCCAGCGAGCGGGCGGCGTCCTCGTCCTCGCGCACCGCCTTGAGGACGCGTCCCCAGGGGCTGTGCGTGAGCAGGTACACGAGTCCGCACAGGATCAGCACCAGTGACCATCCGACCACCATGGCCCACAGGTCGTCGCCGTAGAACTTCACGCCGACGAACGAGTACTGCTTGCCCGAGTCGAACGGGCTGAGGTTGGTGAACGGATCGGCGAAACCGAAGAGGCCGTTGGTCGATCCGGTGACACCGTTCGACGCGGTGGACCGGAAGACCAGTCGCAGGATCTCCGACGCCGCGATGGTGACGATGGCGAGATAGTCCGCCCGCAGTCGCAGGGTGGGGATACCGAGCACGAGCGCGAGGAGACCGGCTGCCGCGAGTCCGACGAGGATGCCGAGCCACAGCGGCTGTTCGTACGTGATGGTCATGATGCCGACGCCGTATCCGCCCAGCAGGGCGAAGCCGATCTGACCGAAGTTGAGCAGTCCTGCGTAGCCGAAGTGCAGGTTCAGTCCGATGGCGAGAAGTGCGTAGAAGATCGCGGAGGGCCCGACGAGCTGGGCCAGCGATACCTGGATTGCTCCGATGATGTCCATGGTCAGCCGATCCTTTGCCGCGAGCCCAGGATGCCTTGCGGCCGGACGATGAGGATGACGATCAAGACGAGCAATCCTCCGATGTATTTGAGGTCGGGGTTGATCACGAGCGTCGACCACTGCACCAGCAGACCGACGATGACACAGCCGAGCAGGGCGCCGTACGCCGTACCGAGGCCACCGAGGGTGATGCCGGCGAACATGAGCAGGAGGAGCTTGAAGCCCATCTCCCACTGGACGCGTCCGCCGAGCTCGGAGAGCCCGAACAGCACGCCGCCCAGAGCGGCGAGACCGCCACCCATGCACCAGACGAAGGTCACGACGCGCTCGACGTTGATGCCGGACGACGCGGCGAGATCGCGGTTGTCGGCGACGGCGCGCATGGCCTTGCCGATACGGGTCTTCTGCAGCATGAGCGCGACGAGCACGAGCACCACGACGCTGATGACGATGCAGGCGAGGTTGACGTCGGTGATGGCGAACGGCCCCCACTCACGCTGCACCTGCGCCTGATAGTCCTTGTAGGGCTCGGCGCGGTCGGAGAAGAAGATGAGGATCAGGTACCGCAGGGCGATCGCGAGACCGATCGAGACGACGAGTTGGCCGATGAGGCCGGTCTTGCGTCTGCGCAGCGGTCTCCAGAGTCCGGCGTTGTTCGCCCAGCCGACCGCCACACCGACGATCACCGCCAGGACGGTCGCCGGGATCAGCTGGATCCCGAGCTTCTGGTTGAAGACCCATGCCGCGACGGCGCCGAGCGTGACCAACTCGCCGTGGGCGAAGTTGGTGAGCCCGGTGGTGCCGAAGATGAGGCTCAGACCGATCGCGGCGAGCGCGATGACCAGTCCGAAGCGCAGCCCGTCGATGGTGGTGCGCAGGAACTTCTCGTAGAACGGGACGACCGTGGCGCTGCGTTCCTCACCGAAACTGAAGATGACGGTGTTGGCGCGACCTGCCTCCACGGTGCGTTCGACGTCGCCCTGCACGGAGACACCGTCGGGCAGGGTCTCGGGGTCGACGCGGAACGTGTAACTGCCGGGTGAGACCGGAAGTGTCCATCGCCCACCGGTTTCCGACGTGGTGCGAGCCACCTCGGACTCTCCGGAGTCGAGGGCCACGACGTCGACGCCGACGAGGCGTTCACCGGCGTTGTTCAGGCTGCCGCTGACGTTCACCGCGTCGGCGGGTGGAGCGGAGTCGGACTCGGAGCCGCTCGCGGGTGGGGAGCTCGAGCTCGGAGTGGGGGACGGAGTGGGTTCCTGGGCCAGGGCCGTTCCACCGAAGGTGGCTGCGGCGATGAGGCCGAGGAGTACGACGACGAGCGCGCGGACGAGGGCGGCGGTGGCCGTCGTTCGTCCGGGCCGTCGAGGACTCGAGGGGGGCACGGGGGTCCTCTCGGACGGTCGACTAACGCCGAGGAATCTCGGCTCTGCTTGCAATTGTCGGACTCTATCGGGCTCCGGGTATCGAGAACGGCCGCTTCGATTTCTTCGATGTTTCAGTCTTGTTTCGAAGCGGTCGACCGCCGACCACGCCCGTGTCGGTACGCCTCCCTAGACTGACCTGCGTGAGTCCAGTAACCGAGTCCTCGCCCCTCCTGATGCTGATCGACGGTCACTCGGTGGCGTACCGCGCCTTCTACGCCCTGCCCGCCGAGAACTTCAAGACCACCAGCGGGCAGACCACCAACGCGGTGTACGGGTTCACCTCCATGCTCATCAACCTGCTGCGGGACGAGTCGCCCACGCACGTCGGCGCGGCCTTCGACGTCTCTCGCCAGACCTTCCGGGCGGACAAGTTCCCGGAGTACAAGGCCAATCGCATCAAGACCCCCGACGAGTTCGCGGGCCAGATCGACATCACCAAGGACGTCCTCGGAGCACTGGGCATCCCGGTGATGGCGGAGCCGGGCTTCGAGGCGGACGACATCATCGCCACCCTCACCACGCAGGCGGTCGCGGCGGGGTACCGGGTGCTGGTGGTCACCGGCGACCGGGACTCGCTGCAGTTGGTCAACGACCAGGTGACCGTCCTCTACCCGCGCAAGGGCGTCTCCGACCTGACGCGGTTCACGCCGGCGGAGGTCGAGAGCAAGTACGGACTCACCCCGGCCCAGTATCCGGACTTCGCGGCGCTGCGCGGAGACCCCAGCGACAATCTTCCCGGCATCCCGGGGGTGGGGGAGAAGACCGCCACCAAGTGGATCCGGGAGTACGGCAGCCTCGAGGACCTGGTCGACAAGGTCGACACCGTGCGCGGCAAGGTCGGCGACGCGCTGCGCGCCAATCTCTCCAGCGTCGTCCTCAATCGCCAGCTCACCGAGATGGTGCGCGACGTCCCTCTGCCGTACACACCGGATCAGCTGCAGCTGGCGCCGTGGGACCGCGAACGCGTGCACGCGCTGTTCGACGATCTCGAGTTCCGTGTGTTGCGCGATCGGCTCTTCGCCACCCTTTCGTCGACCGAGCCGGAGGCGGAGGAGGGCTTCGAGGTGCGGGGCCGCGCGCTCGAACCGGGCGAGCTCGCCGAGTGGCTCGAGGCGCACACTCAGGACGGTGTCCGCACTGGGCTCTCCGTCGTGGGGACGCGGTCCCCGTTCGACGGTGACGCGTCGGCCGTCGCGTTCGCGTCGGCGGACGGGGAGGGCGCCTACGTCGAGACCATCGGGCTCACCGCCGAGGACGAGCAGGCACTCGCGGCCTGGTTCGCGAACGAGTCGCGGCCCAAGGCTCTCCACGAGGCCAAGTGGGCGTTGCATGCGCTGCGCGGTCGCGGATGGCCCGTCGCGGGGCTGACCAGCGACACCGCACTCGCGGCCTACCTGGTCCGACCGGGGCAGCGGAGCTTCGCGCTCGACGACCTGTCGCTGCGGTACCTCAAGCGCGAGTTGCGCATCGAGGACGCGGGCGACGCCCAGCTGTCCCTGCTCGACAGCGAGGACGAGACGCAGGCAGCGGTGGCCGAGGGGGAGATCCTGCGAGCGCAGGCGGTGCTGGATCTCGCGGACGCGCTGGACCGTGAGCTCGACGAGATCGAGTCCGCGCCGCTGCTCTCGGACATGGAGCTGCCGCTGCTCGGCGTGCTCGCCACCGTCGAGAACACCGGTATCGCAATCGATCTCGATCATCTGCACGACCTGCAGAGCCAGTTCGCCGGGGAGGTGAGCGTCGCCGCCGAGGCGGCCTACGCGGTGATCGGCAAGCAGATCAACCTCGGGTCACCCAAGCAGTTGCAGGTGGTCCTGTTCGACGAGCTCGACATGCCCAAGACCAAGCGCACCAAGACCGGCTACACCACCGATGCCGAAGCGCTGCAGTCGATGTTCGAGAAGACCGAGCATCCCTTCCTCCGGCACCTGCTCGATCACCGGGACGCCACGCGGCTCAAGGTGACGGTCGACGGTCTGCTCAAGTCGGTCAGCGACGACGGGCGCATCCACACCACGTTCAACCAGACCATCGCCGCGACGGGTCGGCTGTCCTCCACCGAGCCCAACCTGCAGAACATTCCGGTCAAGACGTCCGCGGGCCGTCGCATCAGGGAGGGCTTCGTCGTCGGCGAGGCTTACGACTCGCTGATGACGGCGGACTACAGCCAGATCGAGATGCGGATCATGGCGCACGTCTCCAAGGACGAGGGGCTCATCGAGGCCTTCAACACCGGCGAGGATCTGCACAGCTTCGTCGGGTCGCGCGCTTTCGGGGTGCCCATCGACGAGGTGACGCCGGAGTTGCGCCGCCGGGTCAAGGCGATGTCGTACGGACTGGCGTACGGGCTCAGTGCCTACGGCCTCTCCCAGCAGCTCAAGATCTCCACCGAGGAGGCCAAGGAGCAGATGGAGGCGTACTTCTCCCGGTTCGGTGGGGTGCGCGACTATCTGCACGAGGTCGTGGAGGCGGCGCGCAAGGTCGGCTACACCTCGACTCTCTACGGACGTCGCCGCTACCTGCCGGATCTGACGAGCGACAATCGTCAGCGCCGCGAGGTCGCCGAGCGCGCGGCCCTCAACGCCCCCATCCAGGGCACCGCGGCCGACATCATCAAGGTCGCGATGATCGACGTCCAGCTCGGACTGGTCGAGGCCGGGCTCACCTCGCGGATGCTCCTCCAGGTGCACGACGAACTGGTGCTCGAGGTCGTCGAGTCCGAACGCGCCGAGGTCGAGGCGTTGGTCCGAGACAAGATGGCGCACGCCATCGAGCTGTCGGTGCCGCTCGACGTCTCCGTGGGAACGGGTCGCACCTGGGACGACGCCGCACACTGAGGCGACCACACGACGACGACGGCGGGCGACGGAATCTCTTCCGTCGCCCGCCGTCGTGGTGCGGGTGTCAGCCCGCGGTGGTCACTCGGCCGCGGCCTGCTGCTCCGCGATCTGCTTGCGGACGTCGTCCATGTCCAGGCCCTTGATCTGGCCGACCAGGTCCTCGAGCGCCGCCTGCGGAAGTGCGCCGGGCTGCGCGAAGACGAGGACGCCCTCTCGGAACGCCATGAGCGTGGGAATCGAGCGGATGTTCGCGGCGGCGGCGAGTCCCTGCTCCGCCTCGGTGTCGACCTTGCCGAACACGACGTCGGGGTGCTGCTCCGAGGACTTCTCGAACGTCGGGGCGAACTGCTTGCACGGTCCGCACCAGTCGGCCCAGAAGTCGACCAGAACGACGTCGTTACCGGTGACGGTCTCGTCGAAGTTCTGCTGGGTGAGGGTCTGCGTTGCCACGAGGATCCTTTCGTCGTGAGTGCCGACCCACCTCGTGTGGGCTCCGGCATGGTGTTCTGTCCACCGTCAACAGGCGGACCCGCGCCGTCATTCCCGAATTCGATCAGACCGAGACGGGCGCCGCCCGGAAGGTGCGCCGGTAGGACTGCGGTGTGGTGCGGCGTAGCCGCAGGAAGTGCTGGCGCAACACCGCCGCGGAACCGAATCCCACGGTGTCCGCGACGGCGTCCACCGACAGGTCACTTGACTCGAGGAGTCGCTGCGCCTCGAGAACGCGCTGATCGCTGATCCAGCGTGCCGGGGTCGTGCCCGTCTCCGCCTGGAATCGGCGAGCGAAGGTGCGGGGCGACATCGAGACGCGTGCTGCCAGGACGTCCACGGTGAGGTCCTCGCGCAGGTTCTCGGCGATCCAGTCGATGAGCGGGGCGAGGGTGTCCGAGTCGCAGGTGGGGACGGGCACCGCGACGTACTGGGCCTGGCCGCCGTCACGGTGCGGGGGCACCACCATGCGTCGTGCGATGCCGTTGGCCACCGCGGCGCCCTGTGTGGACCGCACGATGTGCAGGCACAGGTCGATCCCGGCAGCGGTTCCCGCGCTGGTGTAGACGTTGCCGTCCTGGACGTAGAGCACGTTCGAGTCGACCGTGGCGCCGGGAAAGCGCTCGGCCAGGCGCGCCGCATGGCGCCAGTGGGTCGTGCACCGACGTCCGTCCAGCAGTCCCGCCTCGCCGAGAACGAAGGCGCCGGTGCACAGGCTCGCGACGCGCGCGCCTCTCGCCACGGCAGCGCGCAACTTCTCGGCCAGCGGCTCGAGGTCGTGGCCGTCACCGGTGCCGCAGGCGAACGTGCCGTCCGGCGCCGTCGCGGTACCACCCGCGGACATGATGATCAGATCCGCGTCGTCGAGTCGATCGAGGTCGTACGGGACGTCGATGGAGTAGCCGAACCGAGTGCGGATCGGGTCGGGGACGGCCGCGATCAGCGAGAAGTCGTAGACCGGCAGTCCGTCGTCCGACCGGTCGAATCCGAAGACCTCGCACGCGACACCCAGTTCGAACGCCTCGGTCAACGGCAGGAGCGGGACGACCACCTTCGTCAGCATGTCGCCCAGTATGGCAGGAAAACGACGAAATATGTCATTACTGCCACTGTTGGTGGAATCCGCTGCGACGGAGTATTTCTCGCATGACCTTCTTCCTCGTTCTCGCGACAGTCCTGCTCCTCCTCACTGTCCTGGCCGCCCTCGCACTCGCGGATCGGACACCCGACACCCATGCCGAGGTGACCCGCCACGGCGACTACCGTTTCTGATCGTGCTCGTACTGCAGTTCCTGGCCACCGCAGCGGTGTGGGGCGCGAGCTTCCTGTTCATGAAGGTGGGCCTCGAGGGGCTGAGCTTCGTCCAGGTGGTGCTGGCGCGACTCGTCCTCGGTGCGGCCACACTGCTGATCCTGTCGCGTCCCATGCATGTTCGACTCCCGCGGCGAGGAGTCGTGTGGCTCCACTCGACGTTCCTCGCGGTGGTGCAGTGCATCCTCCCGTGGCTGCTGTTCGCGTGGGCGGAGCAGGAGATCGACTCGGCCACGGCATCCATCGTCAACGCGACGACGCCGCTCATGACGACGGTGCTGGCCTTCGCCGTTCTTCCCGCCGAACGGCCGACTCTGCTGC
This sequence comes from Rhodococcus sp. NBC_00294, assembly GCF_036163995.1. Taxonomy (NCBI): domain Bacteria; kingdom Bacillati; phylum Actinomycetota; class Actinomycetes; order Mycobacteriales; family Nocardiaceae; genus Rhodococcus; species Rhodococcus sp. NBC_00294. Next base: position 3,409,092 of record NZ_CP108043.1, on the reverse strand, counting down.
GCGCCGCGGGCCTCCTGATCGGCTTCGCCGGCATCGTCGTGGTGTTCGCGCCGTGGGAGAGCGGTCTGAGTGGCAGCCCGCGTGCGCAGCTGGCGTGCCTCGGCGCCACCGCGTCCTACGGTGTCGCGCTGGTGTACCTGCGTCGGTTCGTCATCCCGCTGGGTGTGCCGTCGTTGGCGGTGGCGACGATGCAGATCGGTCTCGCCGCGATGATGATGCTGGTCGCGGCACCCGTGGTGGCGAGCGACGCGGTGCGTCTCGACGTGCCCGTCGTCGCGTCGATGCTCGCGCTCGGCTGTGCCGGCACCGGGCTGGCCTTCCTGTGGAACACCAACGTCGTGACGGGATGGGGACCGTCCGCCGCGTCGACCGTGACGTACCTCAGTCCCGTCGTCGGCATCGCGCTCGGCGCCCTCGTGCTCGACGAGTCGGTCACCGCGAACGCGGTGCTCGGTACCGCGCTCATCATCGTCGGGGTGGTGGTCACGACGAGGCGCCGAGCCGCCTCGGTGGCCGCGCCGCCTGTCACCCGATGAGCCAGTCGGCTCTCGCGTCGCCGTCCCAGCGACGGACGGCCGACACCTCGGCGTCGACGTCCTGAAGATCGGTCACGAGATGCGATGCTGCGGAACCGATGTCCTCGGGACGCGCGCGCATCGCCAGGGTCACGTGCGGAGTCCAGTGCCCGGGTTCGAGATGCGGGGGAATGCCGGGCGAGTCGGCGAGCGCCTCGTACACCCGCGCGTGCAGATCCAGGAGAGCCGCGGTCGGCACGACGGAGCGGGCCAGGACCGCCCGCGATCCGCCGAAGACCACCAACCCGCCGAGGCGTACCGACTCGGGGAACCGCCACGACCCGGCGTCTCGTCCGTCGGCGATCAGAGCGGCGAGCCGGCGCTCGGCGACGTCGTCGATCCTCGACGCGACCGCGATGGTGACGTGCGGACGGTTGGACGCCCCCGCGTGCCGAGCCTGACTCGGCAGGCCCAGCTCGGCGAGGTAGTTCCACTCGCGCCGAATCGCATCGTCGCTGCGCTCGTCCAGGAGGAGTTCCACCGACTGCACCATGATGGGTAATGATGGCGGCCATGACGAGTGCAGCGCATCCCGGGGCCTCACAGTCCGACGAGTCCGGTGCCGGTTCGCGCCGCGCACCGCACCGCATCGGTGTCCTGCACGGCGACGGCATCGGCACCGAGATCGTACCCGGGACCGTACAGATCGTCGATGCGGCCGTGCAGGCCCTGGGTGCCACGCCCGTCGAGTGGGTGGAGCTGCCCTTCGGTCGTGCGGCACTCGACGAGTTCGGCGACGCGGTACCGCCGCGCACCCTGAGCGCGTTGGCAGAGTTGGACGCCTGGATCCTCGGACCGCACGACAGCGCGTCCTACCCCGAGGAGACGCGGGGGCAGCTGACGCCGGGTGGTCGCATCCGCAAGGAGTTCGATCTGTACGCGAACATCCGACCGGCACGCGCGTTGCCGGGCGTGCGGGCGACGAGTCCGGACATGGACCTGGTCGTCGTCCGGGAGAACACCGAGGGCTTCTACGCCGACCGCAACATGGCCGTCGGATCCGGGGAGTTCATGCCCACTCCCGACGTCGCCCTGGCCGTGGCGGTGTTCACCCGTCGAGCGTGCGAACGCATCGCCGAGCAGGCGTTCGCCCTCGCGGAGACTCGTCGGCGTCACGTGACCGTGGTGCACAAGACGAACGTGTTGCGATTGACGACGGGGCTGTTCAAGGACGTGTGCATGGAGGTGGCCGAGCGGCACCCGGACGTCGAGGTGGACCACGAGCACATCGACGCCCTCACGGCGAAGCTCGTGCGGTCGGGGGAGACCTTCGACGTCCTGGTGGCCGAGAACATGTTCGGAGACATTTTGTCCGACCTCACCGGCGAGTTGGCGGGGTCGCTCGGGACGGCACCGTCGATCAATGCCTCGGACACCAAGGTGATGGCTCAGGCCGCCCACGGCGCGGCCCCCGACATCGCGGGCCGCAACCGCGCCAACCCGACGGCGCTGCTGCTGTCGGTGGCCGCGATGCTCGAGCACCTCGCGGCGGGACCCGGGCCCGCCGATCACGCACGGGTGGGTGAGCGGATCCGCGCGGCGGTCGAGGCGACGATCGCCTCGGGAGTCGGTACCGCGGACATCGGGGGACTCGCGTCCACGAGCGAGTTCCTCGAGACGGTCGACGCCCACGTGGTGCGTGGTCTCTGACAGGTCAGGCGGTGCAGCAGAAGATCGCGGTGCCGGGGAAGAGCACTCCACGCAACGGCGACCACTGACCCCACTCGCGATCGAGCCACTCCGGCCAGTCGGGTTCGACGATGTCGACCAGAGTCAGCCCGGCGGCGACGATCTCGCGAACGCGGTCGCCCACCGTGCGATGGTGTTCGACGTAGGTGGCGGTGCCGTCAGGACTGAACTCGGCGTACGGCGTGCGGTCGAAGTAGGGGATGGTGGCGGTCAGCCCGGCCGGGCCCGGATCGTCCGGGAAGATCCACCGCATCGGGTGGTTGACCGAGAACACCCACCGTCCGCCGGGGCGCAACACGCGCCGGACCTCACGCATGACTCCGGCGGAGTCGGCGACGAACGGGATCGCGCCGAAGGCCGAGCACACCACGTCGAAGGACGCGTCGGCGAACGGCAGGTTCTCCGCGGAGGCCTGGATCAGTGCGGGTGACGCACTGCCGGGGGACGATGCCTCGCGGGCCGCGATCGCCGCAGCGCCGTGCGCCAGCATTCCGGCCGAGATGTCGAGGCCCGTCGCGCGGGCACCGTGACTGGCCAACCAGCGCGAGCAGGGTGCGGATCCGCATCCGATCTCGAGCACGTCGCGCCCCTCGACGTCACCGAGCAGGTGCACGTCACCCTCGTGCAGACCCTCGGGGCACCACACGAACTCGCCGGCCTCGCTCGTCACGCCGAGGAAGTCGCCGTGGGTGCGGTGGTACTCGTCGGAATCCTGGTCCCACCAGGACCGGGACGCCCGCTCGGAGGATCGGGAGTCGACGCGGCGGCGACCGGGCAGCGGCTCCGCGGGGGCCGCGTCGGCAGCGGGAGCGTGGCCGGGCGTGGACCCGGTCGGACGTGCCGGAACACCGAGATCGCCGGGGGTTTCTGTGGACACGCGCAACACGGTAACCGGGTTTGCTCGGTGCGCGGGGCACCGAGTAGTCTTCGATACGCGAATGTCTGTCTTCGCGTGCACGTGGTCGGACTCCCGCTCGTCAGCGAGGGTCCGTGGCGTGTCCGGGGGGACTGCGTCGTGTCTCGTCTCCCAGCGCTCAAGATACGGCAGCACGCGTGTCCTGTCCGCAGGAAGAACGAGTCTGTCCGACCGAACATCCATCCACCGACCCCAACCCGTCCGGAGCAACTCACCACATGGCCTCATCCACCGTCACCTCGCCGCAGGTAGCCGTCAACGACATCGGCTCCGCCGAGGATTTTCTCGCCGCGATCGACGCGACGATCAAGTACTTCAACGATGGCGACATCGTCGAGGGCACGATCGTCAAGGTCGACCGTGACGAGGTCCTGCTCGACATCGGTTACAAGACCGAAGGCGTCATCCCCTCTCGCGAGCTCTCCATCAAGCACGACGTCGACCCCAACGAGGTCGTCTCCGTGGGCGATGAGGTCGAAGCTCTCGTCCTCACCAAGGAGGACAAAGAGGGTCGTCTGATCCTGTCGAAGAAGCGCGCACAGTACGAGCGCGCCTGGGGCACCATCGAGGAGCTCAAGGAGAAGGACGAGGCCGTCAAGGGCACCGTCATCGAGGTCGTCAAGGGTGGACTCATCCTCGACATCGGTCTCCGTGGCTTCCTTCCCGCGTCGCTCGTCGAGATGCGTCGTGTCCGCGATCTCCAGCCGTACGTCGGCAAGGAGATCGAGGCCAAGATCATCGAGCTCGACAAGAACCGCAACAACGTCGTCCTCTCGCGCCGTGCATGGCTCGAGCAGACGCAGTCCGAGGTGCGCAGCGAGTTCCTGCACCAGCTCCAGAAGGGCCAGGTCCGCAAGGGCGTCGTGTCCTCCATCGTCAACTTCGGCGCGTTCGTCGATCTCGGCGGAGTCGACGGCCTGGTCCACGTGTCCGAGCTGTCCTGGAAGCACATCGACCACCCGTCCGAGGTCGTCGAGGTCGGCACCGAGGTCACGGTCGAGGTTCTCGACGTCGACCTGGACCGCGAACGTGTCTCCCTGTCGCTCAAGGCGACGCAGGAAGACCCGTGGCGTCAGTTCGCCCGTACCCATGCGATCGGTCAGATCGTCCCGGGCAAGGTCACCAAGCTGGTTCCCTTCGGTGCGTTCGTGCGCGTCGAAGAGGGCATCGAGGGCCTGGTCCACATCTCCGAGCTGGCCGAGCGCCACGTGGAGGTCCCGGACCAGGTCGTCACCGTGGGCGACGACGCGCTCGTCAAGGTCATCGACATCGACCTCGAGCGTCGCCGCATCTCGCTGTCGCTGAAGCAGGCCAACGAGGACTACAGCGCCGAGTTCGATCCGTCCAAGTACGGCATGGCCGACTCGTACGACGAGCAGGGCAACTACGTCTTCCCCGAGGGCTTCGATCCCGAGACCAACGAATGGCTCGAGGGCTTCGACAAGCAGCGCGAGGAGTGGGAAGGCCGCTACGCCGAGGCGGAGCGTCGCCACAAGATGCACACCGCGCAGATGGAGAAGACCGCAGCCGACGAGGCGCAGGAAGCTGCCAACGCAGCGGCCGGCTACTCCTCGGAGACCGGTACCCCGTCCGCACAGGGTGCACCGGCGGCAGCAGCTCCCGAGTCCACCGGCGGATCGCTCGCCAGTGACGCTCAGCTCGCCGCTCTGCGCGAGAAGCTGTCCGGCGGAGCCTGATTCGCCGACCCGGCGGAGCCTGATTCGCCGACCCGGCGGAGCATGATCCGCTGATCGACCGCTGAACGAGAGAAGCCCCGAACCGCACAGGTTCGGGGCTTCTCCCGTTCGTGGCACCGGCACCCGACCGGCTCCACACACGAGAGAAGGCCCGATCCGCGCAGGATCGGGCCTTCTCTCGTGTGGTCGGTGGTGCGGTGGGTCAGCTCGCTGCGGCTGCACTCCAGCCGGTGCCCATCTGCACGCCGCGCTTGCGCATGGACGCGAAGCTGTGGCGGGCAGGGCTGATGAGCGAGGTGAACCAGTTGCGGCGATGTTCCGCCAGCGCATCGGCGACCTGAGGGATCAGGATGCAGTGGACGCCGTCGGACATGCCCAGGCGGTGCCGTCCGGACTGCATCCGACCGACTCCCTCTCCCGCAATGGTGTTCATGCCCGTCCTTTACCTGTCGAGTACCGTCTCGCGGAGCCTTCCGGAGAAAATACGAAAGCCTGTTGTGCGCCTCGAAGATAACCGACAGGTTGGGAAACATGGTGCATTTGAGACTGGTGATTCGCGGCGTGTTGATGCGCTGCGCGCCGGACTCGGCCACACTGGGTGCGTGTTGAGAATCGGATTGACCGGTGGAATGGGCGCGGGGAAGTCGACGGTGTCACGCACCGTCGCCGACCTCGGCGCCGTGGTGGTGGACGCCGACAAGATCGCGCGCGAGGTCGTGGAGCCGGGCACGCCCGGACTGGCCGCTCTCGTCGAGCGCTTCGGCGGGGACATCCTGGCTGACGACGGCAGCCTGAATCGACCGGCGTTGGCGGCCAAGGCCTTCGGGGACGAGGAATCCCGCCTCGCCCTGAACGGCATCCTGCACCCCTTGATCGGGCAGCGCACGACCGAGCTCGTGAACAGCGCTCCGCCGGACTGCGTCCTGGTGCACGACATCCCGTTGCTCGTCGAATCTCGCACCGCCGCAGCCTTTCACCTCGTCGTGGTCGTCCACGTCGAGGCGGAGGAGAGGGTGCGACGGCTGGTGGCGTCGCGTGGGCTGAACGAGGACGACGCCCGCGCCCGCATCGCAGCCCAAGCGACGGACGAGCAGCGCCGCGCCGCCGCCGACGTGTGGCTCGACAACTCCGGGACACCGGAAGCGTTGGAGGCCACCGTCCGTGAACTGTGGGCCGATCGTCTCGAGCTCTTCGCGGCCAACCTCCGCTCGGAGACCGTGGCCCGGACCGCCCCCCGCGTGGTGCCGGCCGACCCGATGTGGCCCGCCGAGGCACAGCGCGTGATGGATCGTGTGCGTCTCGCCTGCGGCGACCGAGCGCTACGGATCGACCACATCGGATCCACCGCGGTTCCCGACTTCCCGGCGAAGGACGTCCTCGACATCCAGGTGACGGTGGCGGATCTCGCCACCGCGGACGCACTGCGCGATCCGTTGACGGCGGCCACCTTTCCGCGCATCGAACACATCACGGCCGACGACCCGAAGCCGTCGGCGGTGCCGGGGGAAGCCGATCCTGCACTGTGGGAGAAGCGTCTGCACGGCGCAGCCGACCCGGGCAGACCGGTGAACATCCACCTCCGGGTCGACGGGTACCCCGGACAGGTCTTCGCGCTCATGTTCCGAGACCGGCTTCGCGCCGACCCCGCCGCTCGGGAGGCGTACCTCGACGTGAAGACCCGTGCTGCCTCGCGAGCCGCGGAACACGGCGAGTACGTGGAGGCCATCGAGGCGTACGTGGGGGAGAAGGCGCCGTACTTCGACACTGTGTATCCCGAGGTCGTGGAATGGGCGGCTCGGACGGGGTGGAAAGCCGACTGATCGCTCCTCAGCGATCCGCCCAGTGGGTCGTCATGCCGAGAGCGGCGAGCCATCCGTCGACGTCGTGGTTCGCCGCCGCGATTCCGTCCACGGCGTCGGACGCCCGACGGATGGCGGCCTCCGTCGTCCGCGCGTCGAGCAACCCGGTGCTGTGCGCGACGAGCAACTCGTCGACGTCCAGGAGCTCGGCGTCGCGGCCGGTACGGACGACGATGTCGAGGTAGTGGTCGACCGAGCGCCACACGTTCCCGTCGCGGACGAACTCGCCGATGTCGACGTAGTGATTCTGGTCGCGGACATGCGTGGGCAGGTAGTGGAAGATCGACGCGCGGATACCCAGGCTGGGGACGATCCACGACTCCAGGTAGTCGAAGGACGGATGGTCCGACGGACGGGCCATGTAGAGCCCCCAGTCGGTCGTCTCGTACACGTCGACCGGGCGGACGACACCTTTCGGATCGGTGTTGGTGCGTCCCGCGACGTCGAACACCTCGACCTTCGGTGGGTGCACGTGTGCCAGACCCGTCATGGTCCGCACCGTACCGCGCACCGTCACGGAGCGGGCGGCGCGAACATGCTGCGCACGCCGTCGAGCGTGTCGGCGTCCGCAGCCACCTTGTCGTCGCGGTAGCGGACCACGCGCGCGAATCGGAGTGCGATGCCGCCCGGATAGCGGGAGGAACGCTGCAGTCCGTCGACCGCGATCTCGACGACCTGCTCGGGTCGCACGTGCACCACGTGCGAGGTCCGTCCCGTCTCGAGAGCCAGGAACCGCTCCGTCTGCCAGGCGAGCATCTCGTCGGTCATGCCCTTGAAGGTCTTGCCCAGCATCACGAACCCGCCGGCAGGATCCACTGCGCCCAGGTGGATGTTGGACAGCAGACCGGACCGGCGGCCGGATCCCCACTCGACTGCGAGCACCACCAGGTCGAGCGTGTGCACCGGCTTCACCTTGACCCAGGCGGCGCCGCGCCGTCCCGCGTCGTACGGCGCATCGAGGTTCTTGACGACCACACCCTCGTGACCGGACGCGACCGCCGACGCCGCGAACGAGTCCGCGGCCTCGAGGTCGGCCGTCACCAGCCGCGGCACCCTGTTGCCCTCCGGGATCAGAGCGTCGAGAACGGCCAGCCGCTCGTGCAGCGCACGGTCCAGCAGGTCCTCACCGTCCAGGTGCAGGATGTCGAAGAAGAAAGGCGTCACGGCCACACCCGTCGACTGCGCCGTGCGGGACGCCGTCTCCTGGAAGGCCCGCGGACGTCCATGTTCGTCCAGGGCCAGTGCCTCGCCGTCGAGCACCACGGAGGTGAGCGGCAGGGCGCGCACGAACTCGACGACCTCGGGCAGGCGTGCGGTGATGTCGTCGAGACTGCGGGTGCTGACCGAGACGTCCTCACCGCGACGGTGGACCTGCACACGGATGCCGTCCAGCTTGGTGTCGAGCGCCACGGCGCCGGCGGCGCCACCGGCCGCCTTCGCCACACCCTCGGCCACGGTGGGGGCGCTGGAGGCCAACATGGGGAGCACTGCTCGGCCCACGGTCAGTCCCAGCTCCGCGAGTGCCGCAGACCCGCCGGTGAACGCGGCCGTCGCGGCCGTCACCGTGGATCCCGACAGCATCGCGGCCCGGCGCACCTCGGGGAGCGGGACGTCGGCCGCGGCCGCCACGGCTTCCTGGACCAGCGCGTCGAGCGCACCCTGACGGACCTCACCGGTGACCACGCCGCGCAGCCAGGTCTGTTCCGTGTCGGTGGCGCTGCCGAACAGAGCGGACACCGCCGCCGCGCGTGCTGCCTGCGATCCCGGACCCGCCATCGTCGAGACGGCGTCGAACGCCGCGTCGACGGCGGCGACCGTCAGTGTCGGTGCGTCGGCGGCCGGGGGAAGAGTGGCGACGCTGCGCCACCCCAGGCCGGTACGACGTTGACGCAGAGTGCCGGACGCGTAGAGCGTCACCAGGGCGACCTCCTCGGGAGTGCACTCGGACAGCAGCGCGGCGAGCGCCACGACCTTGGCCTTGCGGGACCGGGTGGCGGCCACCGTGGCCGAGGTCTCGACGACGCGTGCGAGCAGCATGGGCCCATTGTGACGCGCAGGTCCGACAGCGACGGTCGGTGTACCCGCGGCCGGGTCGTGTGACCCGCCGAACGGCGACTGTGTCGGTGGTCGGGCCTACTCTGGTGGTATGGCTTTTGCAGCTGAACAACCCGTCCTGGCGCACTCCGAGTTCCGTCCCGTGGGCGACATCGAGCGCAGCGATCGTCCCTTCGAGGTGGTCAGCGAGTACAGCCCTGCGGGCGATCAGCCGACGGCCATCGCGGAGCTGACCAAGCGGGTCCAGGCGGGCGAGAAGGACATCGTGCTCCTGGGCGCCACCGGCACCGGAAAGTCGGCCACCACCGCGTGGTTGATCGAGCAGGTGCAACGGCCCACGTTGCTCATGGCGCCCAACAAGACGTTGGCTGCGCAGTTGGCCAACGAACTGCGAGAGATGTTGCCCAACAACTCCGTCGAGTACTTCGTCTCGTACTACGACTACTACCAGCCCGAGGCGTACATCGCGCAGACCGACACCTACATCGAGAAGGACTCGTCGGTCAACGACGACGTCGAGCGGCTCCGTCACTCGGCAACGGCAAACCTGCTGTCCCGTCGCGACGTCGTGGTGGTCGCCTCGGTGTCGTGCATCTACGGTCTCGGCACGCCGCAGTCCTACGTGGACCGCTCGGTGCATCTCGAGGTGGGGCAGGAGGTCCCGCGAGACAAGTTCCTCCGGCTGCTGGTCGACGTGCAATACACCCGCAACGACATGGCGTTCACCCGCGGATCGTTCCGTGTGCGCGGCGACACCGTCGAGATCATCCCGTCCTACGAGGAACTCGCCGTCCGGATCGAGTTCTTCGGCGACGAGATCGAGGCGCTGTACTTCCTCCATCCGCTCACCGGCGACGTGGTGCGCCAGGTCGACAGCGTGCGCATCTTCCCGGCGACCCACTACGTCGCCGGGCCCGAGCGCATGGAGCGTGCGGTGCGGGACATCGAGGCCGAGCTCGAGGAGCGGCTCGCCGACCTGGAGGGCAAGGGCAAGCTGCTCGAGGCCCAGCGGTTGCGCATGCGTACGCAGTACGACCTGGAGATGATCAAGCAGGTCGGCTTCTGCTCCGGCATCGAGAACTACTCGCGCCACATCGACGGGCGACCTGCCGGGACTGCGCCGGCCACACTCATCGACTACTTCCCGGACGACTTCCTGCTCGTCATCGACGAGTCCCACGTGACGGTGCCCCAGATCGGTGCCATGTACGAGGGGGACATGTCGCGCAAGCGCAACCTCGTGGAGTTCGGCTTCCGGCTGCCGTCGGCCACCGACAATCGCCCCCTGACGTGGGAGGAGTTCACGCAGCGCATCGGGCAGACGGTGTACCTGTCGGCCACCCCCGGCAAGTACGAGCTGGGACAGAGCGGCGGTGAGGTCGTCGAGCAGGTCATCCGCCCGACCGGCCTGGTCGACCCCGAGATCGTCGTCAAGCCCACCAAGGGCCAGATCGACGACCTCGTGCACGAGATCCGCCAGCGCACCGAGAAGGACGAGCGCATCCTGGTCACCACGCTGACCAAGAAGATGGCGGAGGATCTCACCGACTACCTCCTCGAGCTCGGTATCCGGGTGCGCTACCTGCACTCCGACATCGACACTCTCCGACGCGTCGAGCTGCTACGTCAGCTCCGGCTCGGCGAGTACGACGTGCTCATCGGCATCAACCTGCTCCGTGAGGGTCTGGACCTCCCGGAGGTCTCCCTCGTCGCGATCCTGGACGCCGACAAGGAGGGCTTCCTGCGCAGCGGGACCAGCCTGGTGCAGACCATCGGCCGTGCGGCCCGAAACGTGTCCGGCCAGGTGCACATGTACGCCGACAAGATCACCGACTCGATGCAGTACGCCATGGAGGAGACCGAGCGTCGCCGCGCCAAGCAGATCGCCTACAACGAGAAGATGGGTGTGGATCCGCAGCCGCTGCGCAAGAAGATCGCCGACATCCTCGACCAGGTGTACGAGGAGGCGGAGGACACCGAGGCCACCGTGGACATCGGTGGATCGGGCCGCAACGCGAGCCGTGGCCGGCGGGCGCCCGGCGAGGCGGGACGAGCCGGCAGCAGCGGTGTCGTGGAGGGGCGCGACGTCTCGACCATGCCGCGCGCCGAGCTGGCAGACCTGGTCAAGCAGCTCACCGATCAGATGATGAACGCGGCGCGCGAACTTCAGTTCGAGCTGGCAGGCCGTCTGCGCGACGAGATCCAGGACCTCAAGAAGGAGCTGCGCGGGATGGACGCCGCGGGCCTGTCCTGACCCGTCCTCGCACACGAGAAGGCCCGGCACCGACGGACACGGTGCCGGGCCTCGTCGTCAGCTCGTGATGTCCTTCGTCGCGAATCGTCGCCACGCGATGATGCCGAAGATCGTGGCGTACGCGAGCGAGGAGAAGGCGCCGTCGAGCAGGTCGTTCCACGACAGCGTCGGTGACAGCACGCCCGTCCACGACGTCGAGTAGTGGCCGGGCAACAGGTTGCGCAGTGATCCCAGTGCCGTGATCTGATCGAGGATCTGGGCCACGATGGACACCATCACCGTGCCGCCGACCGCGCCCAGGGGCGCGTCGGTGGACACCGACAGGGCGAGTGCCAGCCCGGCCACCCACGTCAGATTGATCGCGATGAAGACGACGCCGATCGCGAGCCGCCCGATCGACAGCCCGAACGACAGGGCATCGCCGAAGGGTGACACCAGCGACCCCAGGCCGTACAGCACGCTGCCCAGGATGAGCGACACCCCCACGAGCGTGAGCAGCGCGGCGAGCGACAGGATCGCCGACACCAGGGCCTTCTGTCGCAGCAGCCGACCTCGCGGAACAGGAACCGCGAGCAGGTAGCGCAGACTCGACCACGATGCCTCGCTGGCGATCGCGTCGCCGAAGAACAGCGCCACCACCACGATCAGCAGGAATCCCACCGACACGAACAGAGCGAAGACGAGAAAGTTCACCCCGCTCTGCGTGCCCAGGTCGATGAGGCTCCCGCTGGCGGTGTCGGAGTCCGACCCGCCCACCGTGAACGCGATTGCCATGATGACGGGCAGCAACGCGAGGAAGCCCAGGGACAACTGGGTTCTCCGCCGCGTGAACTGCCGCGTCAGCTCGGTCCGTAGCGACAGCGTGCCCGCGGGGGTGTACCCCGCGACCCGGCCGTCCGGATGCGCCGCGGTGGTGGTCGTCGGTCGACTGTCGGCGCTCATGTGGTCGTTCCGTTCCCCGAGGATGCTTCCGCCGCATGACGGAGTCGGTCGGTGTCGTCGTGCACGAGGTCGAGGAAGACGTCCTCGAGTCGTGTCGATCGCGACGCGGAGGAGACGCCGATACCGGCGCCCACCAACGTCCGCACCACCATTGCGGGATCGAGCACTCCGAGCTGCGCCTTGATCGCGCCCTCCGGTTCCGCCTCGACGACCTCGCCCATGCCGTCGATGCCTCGCAGCACCGAGACGGCATCGGCGGGCCGATCGACACGGAACTCCAGAGGACCGCTCGCGCCGATCAGATCGTCGACCGTCCCGGAGCTGATGACGACGCCCTTGTTCATGACGACGACGTGCGTGCAGGTCTGCTCGACCTCCGCCAGCAGGTGGCTGCTGACCAGGACCGTGCGGCCCGTCTGCGCGTAGCGGATGAGGACGTCGCGCATGGTGCGGATCTGGGGCGGGTCGAGCCCGTTGGTGGGTTCGTCCAGGACCATGAGGTCCGGGAGTCCGAGCATCGCCTGCGCGATGGCGAGTCGTTGCCGCATGCCCTGGCTGTACGACCGGACCTTGCGGTGGATCGCCGTGCCGAGGTCGGCGATCTCGAGTGCCTCCTCGAGATGGGCGTCCTCCGCCGGTCGGCCGGTCGCCTTCCAGTACAGGTCCAGGTTCTCCATCCCCGAGAGATGGGGAAGGAATCCGGACCCCTCGACGAAGGAACCGAGTCGGGACAGGACCGGCGCCCCCGGAGAGACCAGGTGCCCGAAGACCCGGATCTCGCCGCTGGAGGGCGTGATGAGGCCCATCAGCATGCGCAGCGTGGTGGTCTTGCCGGCGCCGTTGGGGCCGAGGAGCCCGAGCACCTGCCCCGCGCCGACGCGGAACGACACGCCGTCCACCGCGCGGAAGCCGTTGGAGTAGCTCTTCGCGAGATCGGTGATCACCAGCGGGACGTCCACCAGCGACTCGTCCACCTCGGCGACGGTGCGACGCCGGGAGATGAACGATGCGAGAGCGACGAGGGCGGCGACCAGCACGGCGAGACCCGCGATGCCCACGACGGGGACCCACGGGAACGTCGACTCCGCGTTCTCGGCGGGTACCTCGGGCAGCGCGAGCGTGGCGTCGGAGAGTGTGACCGACACCGCCGCGGGCTCGAGCGGGACGGCGTAGGCCTGGTCGGTGGTGGAGAACGCCACCTCGACGCGATTCCCGGCGGCGACCTGGTATGCCATGCCCGGCAACGTGACGCTCACCGTGGAGGGCTGGTCGGACGGGGGGACCCGCACCGCGGACACCAGGCCGTTGGGCAGAGTGCGTCGACCGTCGTCGGACACGTCGTACAGCTTGGCGAAGAGCACGGTGCCGCTCGGCGAGGTGGTCGGACCGACGGTGACGGACACCGACGACGTACCGACGATCGTGTACGACGAGTCGAGCGGCTCCGTGACGAACGACGCGGTCTGTCCCGGGATGTCGCCCGTCAGGAGTGCGCTCGCGGCCCCGCCGAGCCCGGCCGCGGCGCCGCCGAGGACCGAGGCGGAGCCGACCCCGGGCAGAGACGTGAGAGCAGCCGGGGACCCACCGGGCGGCCGGACGACGGTCTGAGTGTCGTTGCCGGTGGCCGAGGTGAGCGGGAAGTCCTGGCGTTCGGTCGGAGTGGCGTCCGAGAGCCCCGGATACGCGGCGGCGGTGAGCTCGCGAGCCCGATCGCCCTGGTCGGTCGGATCGCCCGCCAACGCGTACGTGAACGCCGAATCGGCGCGCGGGGAGTCGGTCCCGTCCCCGATCAGATGCTGCACCAGGAAGTCCGCGACCGCACCGTCCGCGGTGGCGTCGGTCCCGCCGGCATCGTGGCCGCCGTCGAACCACCGCACCTGGACCGAGCCACCGGCCGCCGCGATCTGCCGCGCGGTGGCGTCGGCCTGGTCGAGTCCGAAGAGGGTGTCGCGCTGGCCCTGCACGAGCAGGGTGGGTGCGGTGATCGAGGAGGCGAACGACCGGGGCGAGCGCGCACGCAGCAGTTCGCTGGTGGCCTCGGACGGTTGTCCGCTCACCGCGGACTCCGCGTACGCGAGACACACCTGGAGGGCGAACCGGCCGCATGCTCCAGCGGGGGCGGTCGATGTCGGAGCGTCGCCGGCTCCACCGGGAGCGGGGGCCGCACCGGCGCCGAAGAAGATGCCGGCCCAGCCGCGCTTCAGGACGCCGGCGTCGCTGCCCTCGGACACGGCGGGTGTCGGTGCCTGCGACGACGGCTCGGCCACCGAGTAGTTGGGAAAGAGGGACTGGTTTAGGTCGTTCCACGTGATCGAGGCGGCGTCCGCGTCGATGCGAGGATCGGTTCCGGCCGCCATGAGCGCGAGCGCGCCGCCGTAGGAACCACCGGCGACGCCGACCCGAGGGTCACCCGGGGAATCGAGTTGCACCTCGGGGCGAGTGGCCAGGTAGTCGATCAGCCCGCGAGCGTCGGCCACCTCACGATCGGGATCGTTGAGGCCGATGCTGCCGGTGCTGAGGCCGAAGCCGCGCGCGCTGTACGCGAGGACGACGAGCCCTCGCGACGCGAGATCCCGTGCCTGGGCGGCCACCGAGTTCTTGTCGCCGCCGAAGCCGTGGGCCAACAACACCGCCGGCGCGGGCCCGTCCGTGTCCGGCAGGTACAGCGTCGTGTCGATGTCGACGGTGGCACTGCTGCCCGGACTCTCCGGCAGTGTGCGGACGGCGTCCTCGGTCCGCACCGACGACGCGGAACCGTTCGAGTCGCGCAGAAGTGCGAAAGACGCCACGGCGAGGGCGAGGACGACGAGCACCGCGACGACGACGATCACCGGTCGTCCGAGCGTCGAGGCGCGTCCGGGCAACCGGAATCGGGGTCGTGGCATTACTTCAATGTATGCGAGGGGAGAGACACGTGCTTTCGACCGGAAGCCGCGTCGGGCGGTCGCCGCTGCGACTAATGTCTCGAATCGACACTCGATGATCGTCGGGACATGACCACTGGAGGAATGTATGAGCGCTTACCGCAACGTCGTCGTCGGAACCGATGGCTCCGATTCGTCACTGCGGGCCGTGGAGAAGGCGGCAGCGCTGTCGGGCGATTCCGCCGCGACGCTCTACATCGCGTGTGCGTACTACCCGGCGGACTCGAAGGCGTCCTCGCAGGACGCGGACGCACTGAAGGACGACGCGTACCAGATCACGGGATCCGCTCCGACACAGGAGATTCTGCGTGTCGCGCGGGAGCGTGCGGTGGCGGCCGGCGCCTCGTCGATCGAGGAGCGTCCCGTGGTGGGCAACCCCGTCGATTCGCTGCTCGAGCTCGTCGGCGAGGTGAAGGCGGATCTGCTCGTGGTGGGAAACCGTGGACTGAACTCGCTCACCGGCCGCCTGCTCGGCTCGGTTCCGTCCGATGCGGCTCGCAAGGCGCGCTGCGACGTGTTGATCGTGCACACCACGCACTGACGCTCGAACCACCGCTGGATGCCGTCACGGCACGATCCGTTCGTGCCGTGACGGCATCACTGCGTCAGGGGGGCGATGGGTCCCATCACGTCCGGTAGCGGCGATGTGTGGACGATTCCCAGCCGCTGTGTCGCGCGCGTGAGCGCGACGTACAGATCGTTCAGGCCGCGGGCCGAGTCGTCCACGATCCGTGCGGGTTCCACGATGAGCACCGAGTCGAACTCGAGTCCCTTCGCGTCGCGCACCGTGCACACCCGGACGTCGTCGGCCCCCAGGTGTGCGAGCCGCGCGGCGATGTCCGCGGGTGCCAGCACCGCCGACATCCCCGGGCGCGGATGCGCGGCGACGTGGCGTTCGACCGCCGACACCAGATCGTCCTCCGTGACTCGATGCGCCCACGGCGTCTCACCGTTGTCCCGCACCGACCGCGGGATCGATGCGGCCGGGTCGAGCGTCGAGAGAACTCGCCGGGCGATCTCCATGATCGCCGCGGGGGTGCGGTAGTTCACGGTGAGTTCGGTCAGCTTCCACCGTTGCGCCACATAGGGGCCCAGGACGTCCTGCCAGGACGAGGCACCCGCCGTGTCGCCCGTCTGGGCCACGTCGCCCACGAGGGTCATCCATCGATTGGGTATGCGGCGCATGACCATCCGCCACGCCATCTGCGAGAGTTCCTGCGCCTCGTCGACGATGACGTGGCCGTAGGTCCACGTGCGGTCGCCGGCCGCGCGTTCGGCCGCCGTCAACCGGCGTCCGTGCCCCTGACGCTGGGCGAGTCTGTCGGCGTCGATGAGGTCGTACGCCATGAGGATCTCCGGATCGAGTTCGTCCTCGAGATCCTGCGGTGCCGATCCGGTCAGGATGTCGAGAGCGCCCTGGGCGTCCTCGATCTGGGCGCGCCAGCGACGCTGTTCCCGTTCGCGTTCCGCAGCGTCGTCGATACCCAGGAGCTCGGCGAGCTCGTCGAGCAGGGGAGCGTCGGCACCGCTGAAGCGTCCGTCGTCCGACCGTTCGAGGGCGGCACGGTCCTCGGGGTCCCACCCCGGTGCGGCCGTCCGCAGCCGTTCGGCCGAGGCCAGCAGTCCGGCGAGAACGTCCTGGGCGGACAGCTCCGGCCACAGTGCGCCGATCGCACCCATCAGTTCGGGGCTCTCCCGCATCTCGTCGCGGATGTCGGCTATGTCGTCACGGCTCAGCAGATTCGACCCGTCGAGCACGTCACCGCCCACGATGGCGGCGAACTGGTCGGCGAGCAGATCGATCATGGTGGACACGAAGATCGGTCGAGCGAGGTTGTGGGGTCGACGCGAGGACCGCGCTCGTCCCCGTGCGCGCGTGACCATCTTGCGGTCGATCCGCAATGTGTAGGTGTCGAAGTCGACCGACACCGGCTCCGACGGAAGTTCCTGACGGTCGCGCACGGCGGCGATCAGGACGTCGACGATGTCGAGGGAGCCCTTGAGTTCCGCCGCGCGCGCGGAGTCCTCGCGGCTCGCGTCGACACCCGGGTACAGATCCCCGATGGTCGACAGCAGCACCCCCGTCTCGCCCAGGGAGGGCAGCACCTGGCCGATGTAGTCCAGGAAGGTGCTGTTCGGTCCGATGATCAGCACGCCGCTCTTGTCCAGCTGCTTGCGGTACGTGTACAGCAGGTAGGCGGCGCGATGCAGGGCCACCGCCGTCTTGCCGGTGCCGGGACCACCCTGCACCACCAGGACGCTGCGATGCGTGGACCGGATGATGTCGTCCTGCTCGCGCTGGATGGTCTCGACGATGTCGTTCATCTGTCCCGTGCGTGCGGCGTTGAGCGCGGACAGCAGAGCGCTCTCTCCAGCGACACCGTCCGATCCGGTGGCGACGCCGGCGTCCTGCGCCGTCCGGAGGTCCAGGTACTCGTCCGCCACCCCGGTGACGCGACGACTGCGCGTCCGGATGTGGCGACGACGTACGACGCCCTCGGGGGCGGCGGGCGTGGCGAGATAGAACGGGCGGGCCAGCGGGGCGCGCCAGTCGTAGAGCAACGACTGGTAGTCGTCGTCCTCGTCGAGGATGCCGACACGGCCGATGTAGCGCGGCGCGTCGTCCTCGACGTCGATCCGGCCGAAGCACAGACCGTTCTCGGACGCGTCGTACTTCGCGATGTCGTCGTTGTAGAGAGCCGAGTAGGACTCGCGTTCGCTGCGCGCCTGCGGTGTCCCGCCCGTCTGGAGCAGGACGGCGCTCAGCCGGGACCGTGCATAGGTCCGCAGAGCGTCGAGGCGGTCGTAGAGCAGGGTGACGCGCTGTTGTTCCTGATCGAGGTCGGCGTCGTGCAGATCTGTCGGGGTGCCCTGATCCGGCACATGGTCTCCTGTACGCGAGTGGGGCGGGGTGACGAGGGCGGTCGTGCACCTCTCGGCGGCGCACGGAAGCGCCAGAAAAGTCTACGGGCTCCCGACGGCAACGGCCGGTGCCCCCGATCTCTCGGGAACACCGGCCGTGTGCTGCGGGGAAAAGATCAGAGGTACTGGTGCACCGTGCCCTCGACGCGGGCCCGTGCCTCCTTGGCGCGCTTCTCGGCGTCCTCGAGCGAGGCCTGCAACTGCTTCTGCGCGTCCTTGCTGGTGGACTTGTACTGCTTCTTGTACTCCTTGCGCGCTGCGTCGAACTGCTTGCGCGCGTCCTTGCCGGACTTCTTGGCCTGCTTGCGGGCCTTCTTGCCGTACTTCTCCGCCAGATCGCTGCCGTCGGCCTTGGCCTTCTCGGCCAGCTCGGCACCGCGGGACGCGGCGATCTCGGCGTACTTGCTGCCGCGATCCTGGGCGACGTCGGCGAACTCGGATGCGCGTGCAGCGGCCAGATCGGCCCACTTGGCACTGCGCTCCTTCGCCAGCTCGGCGAGCTTGCCGCCGCGATCCTGGGCGACGTCCGCCAGCTCGGCGCCACGCTGCGAGGCGATCTCGACGAGCGGCTGTGCGCGCTCGGCGGCGACGCCCGCGAGCTCCTTGGCGCGCTCGCCGGCGTGGGCGAGTGTCTCGGAGCTGTCCGAGGAGGACACCAGCGGGAGGGCGCCGGCGACGGCGACCTTGGCCGACTTGGCCGCCTTGCGACCGCGCCAGGCTACGGACGGCTTGCCCTCGGTGTCGACGGCGGCGATGAGCAGGCCGCCGAGGAGGCTGACGTTCTTGATGAACTGGGTGCGCTGCAGCGCCTTCGCCTGCGGGTCCGTCTCGTTCCAGAAGGAGTGACCTGCGAGGGTCGTCGGGACGAGGCTGCCCGCGAGCACGGTGGACGCGAGGCGCGGCGCCCGACCGGTCGCGAGAAGGAATCCGCCGCCGATCTGCACCGCGGCGTTGATCTTGACCAGCGTCTCGGGGTCGGAGGGAACGTTCTGCGTCACCTCGTCGGGAAGGGCGTCCTGGCTCTTCTCGATCAGAGGCTTCGCGGCCTGAGCCCTTCCGGCGGGGTTGCGCAGCGCATCCACGCCTCCTGCGATGAAGATGGATGCGAGCATCGGTCGGGCGATCCGGCGGACAATCACTGAGCCTCCTGCGTTGCGGCTGTGGTGTGGGGGACTGCTCTGGCTGCACGAGTGCGGTTGTTCACGCCCATGACATGCATGTGACGCTCTCGAACTGTATCCATACCCCCCGCCCCGGCGATTGAATCGCGGGCGGGCGGGGGACCGGATCGTGGTGACGGATCACCAGCCGCGGGTCCGCCATTCGTGGAGGTGAGGACGTTCCGAGCCCAGCGTCGTGTCCTTGCCGTGGCCCGGGTAGACGACCGTTCGATCGTCGTAGCGACCGAAGATCCGCGATTCCACGTCGTCCAGCAGCGACACGAAATTCGCCTCTCCGTCGGTCTTGCCGACGCCGCCGGGGAAGAGCGAGTCGCCGGTGAACAGGTGCACGACGCCGCTCTCGGGGTCCGTGAGCGCCAGCGCGATCGACCCGGGAGTGTGGCCGCGGAGGTGGATCACGTCGAGGGTGACGTCGCCGACCTGCACGGAGTCGCCGTCGTCGAGCAGGCGGGTGGGGGCGACGGGGAGCGGTTCCGCATCGAGCGGATGTGCCGCCGACGGGGCGCCCGTCGCCGACGCGACGTCCTCGAGCGCCTGCCAGTGGTCGAAGTGCTGGTGCGTCGTGACGATCAGCGAGACCTCGGGTGCCACGTGGTCGACGACGGCGCGCAGCGTCGGAGCGTCGTTCGCGGCGTCGACGAGCAGCGATCGGCCCGTCCGGGAACAGATGACGAGGTAGGCGTTGTTGTCCATCGGGCCCACCGAGGTCTTCACGATCGTGGCGTGCGACAGGGTCCGGCGCTGCGAGCCCGTCCCCACGGACACCTCGCCGGTGTAGTCGTCGGAGATCGTCGGTGCATTCTCGGTCATGAGCGTGAGATTACCCACGACGACCGGTCGTGAGCCGGGCGCGGAGCCCGTCGGCCGGTCGAGTCTGTCGGACCTCGGGCATATGGTCGTCGAAGCCTGTCGTGTCCGAACACGACATGTCCGACGAAGAGTGGGCAGTTCACGCGGTCGACGAGAGAGTCGACGCAGCACGTTGCACGGCCGTGGGCCGTGACGAAGGAGAGGACAACCGTGGCGGATCGCCTGGTAGTGCAGGGCGCACGCGAACACAATCTCAAGGGCGTCGACATCGATCTGCCCCGGGACAGTCTCATCGTGTTCACCGGTCTGTCCGGGTCGGGCAAGTCGAGCCTGGCGTTCGACACCATCTTCGCCGAGGGTCAGCGCCGCTACGTCGAGTCGCTCTCGGCCTACGCGCGCCAGTTCCTGGGCCAGATGGACAAGCCGGACGTCGACTTCATCGAGGGCCTCTCGCCCGCGGTCTCGATCGATCAGAAGTCGACCAACCGCAACCCGCGGTCCACGGTCGGCACCATCACCGAGGTCTACGACTACCTGCGCCTGCTCTACGCACGCGCCGGCACGGCGCACTGCCCGCAGTGCGGTGAGCGCATCGCCAAGCAGTCGCCCCAGCAGATCGTCGACCAGGTGCTCGCGATGGAGGAGGGCCTGCGTTTCCAGGTGCTCGCTCCCGTCGTGCGCACCCGCAAGGGCGAGTTCGTCGATCTCTTCGAGCAGCTCAACACGCAGGGTTACTCGCGTATCCGCGTCGACGGCACCGTGCACCAGCTCACCGATCCGCCCAAGCTGAAGAAGCAGGACAAGCACGACATCGAGGTGGTGGTCGACCGCCTGACCGTCAAGGCGTCGTCCAAGCAGCGGCTCACCGACTCGGTGGAGACCGCGCTGCGCCTCGCCGACGGCATCCTGGTGCTCGACTTCGTCGACCGCGAGGAGAACGCCGCCGACCGTGAGCGCCGGTTCTCCGAGCGTCTGGCGTGCCCCAACGGGCACCCGCTGTCCGTCGACGAACTCGAACCCCGCGCGTTCTCGTTCAACTCGCCCTACGGCGCGTGCCCCGAGTGTGCGGGACTCGGCATCCGCAAGGAGGTCGACCCCGAACTGGTGGTTCCGGACCCCGATCTGAGCCTGGCGGACGGCGCCATCGCGCCGTGGTCCATGGGCCAGACGTCCGAGTACTTCGGCCGGCTGCTGTCCGGGCTCGCCGACGCCATGGGCTTCGACATCGACACACCGTGGCGGAAGCTGCCGGCCAAGGTGAAGCGTGCCGTCCTCGAGGGCAGCGAGCATCAGGTGCACGTCCGCTACAAGAACCGGTACGGACGCACCCGGTCCTACTACGCCGAGTTCGAGGGCGTCATGCCCTTCCTGCACCGTCGGATGGATCAGACCGAGTCGGAGCAGATGAAGGAGCGCTACGACGGCTACATGCGGGAGGTCGACTGCCCGGTGTGCGAGGGTGCCCGCCTGCGCCCCGAGATCCTGTCCGTGACCATCGCCGCGGGCGATTTCGGGGACAAGTCCATCGCCGACGTGTGTGCACTGTCCATCTCGGAGTGCTCGAACTTCCTCAACACGCTGACGCTCGGTCCGCGTGAGGAGGCCATCGCCGGCCAGGTGCTCAAGGAGATCCAGGCCCGCCTCGGCTTCCTGCTGGACGTGGGACTCGAGTACCTCACGCTGTCGCGCGCGGCAGGAACGCTGTCGGGCGGCGAGGCGCAGCGCATCCGCCTGGCGACGCAGATCGGCAGTGGTCTCGTCGGAGTCCTGTACGTGCTGGACGAGCCGTCCATCGGCCTCCACCAGCGGGACAACCGCCGGCTCATCGACACGCTCACGCGGCTGCGCAACCTCGGCAACACGCTCATCGTCGTCGAGCACGACGAGGACACCATTCGCACGTCCGACTGGGTCGTCGACATCGGCCCGCTCGCCGGTGAGCGCGGCGGACGTGTCGTGCACAGCGGAACCTACGAGACGCTTCTCACCAACGCGGAGAGCCTCACCGGGGCGTACCTCTCGGGTCGCTCGGCCATCGATGTCCCGGCGGTACGTCGCCCGATCGATCCCAAGCGCAAGATCTCCGTGATCGGTGCCCGGGAGCACAACCTGCAGGACATCGACGTCAGCTTCCCGCTGGGAGTGCTCACCTCCGTGACGGGCGTGTCGGGATCGGGCAAGTCCACGCTGGTCAACGACATCCTGGCGACGGTGATGGCGAACAAGCTCAACGGCGCTCGTCAGGTACCCGGTCGGCACACCCGCGTCAACGGCCTCGACCAGCTGGACAAGCTGGTCCGGGTCGACCAGTCACCCATCGG
Source organism: Rhodococcus sp. NBC_00294 (assembly GCF_036163995.1). Classification (NCBI taxonomy): domain Bacteria; kingdom Bacillati; phylum Actinomycetota; class Actinomycetes; order Mycobacteriales; family Nocardiaceae; genus Rhodococcus; species Rhodococcus sp. NBC_00294. Next base: position 3,386,947 of record NZ_CP108043.1, on the reverse strand, counting down.
CCGTACGCCGCGGTCCAACGCGGCCACCTACACCGGGGTGTTCGACAAGATCAGGACACTGTTCGCCGCGACGACCGAGGCCAAGATCCGTGGCTACCAGCCGGGTCGGTTCTCCTTCAACGTGAAGGGCGGCCGGTGCGAGGCGTGCTCGGGTGACGGCACCCTGAAGATCGAGATGAACTTCCTGCCGGACGTCTACGTGCCGTGCGAGGTGTGCCACGGTGCCCGGTACAACCGGGAGACGCTCGAGGTCCACTACAAGGGCAAGACCATCGCCGAGGTGCTGAACATGCCCATCGAGGAGGCGGCCGACTTCTTCGAACCGATCACCTCGATCCACCGGTACCTCAAGACGCTGAACGAGGTGGGCCTGGGCTATGTCCGTCTGGGGCAGCCGGCCACCACGCTGTCCGGCGGCGAGGCGCAGCGTGTGAAGCTGGCCGCAGAGCTGCAGAAGCGCTCCATGGGACGCACGGTGTACATCCTCGACGAGCCGACCACGGGTCTGCACTTCGAGGACATCCGCAAGCTGTTGCTGGTGATCAACGGTCTGGTGGACAAGGGCAACACCGTCATCGTCATCGAGCACAACCTGGACGTCATCAAGACGTCCGACTGGGTCATCGACATGGGACCCGAGGGCGGATCCGGCGGCGGAACGATGGTGGCCGAGGGCACTCCCGAGCAGATCGCCGCCGTGCCCGAGAGCTACACCGGCAAGTTCCTGCAGGAGTCTCTCGACGCCGCCTCGACCCCACCGGTCCCGGTCAAGCGGACCCGCAAGCGCAAGCCTGTCGCGGTCTCCTGACCGGGCCGTCGCGTGACGGTCAGTGGACGGGCCCGGTGTACTTCTCGCCGGGCCCGGCGCCGGGCGCGTCCGGGTGCGCCGACTGCTCGCGGAACGCCTTCTGCAGTGCCTGCAGCCCTTCGCGGATGGGGCCGGCGTGCGGTCCCAGGTACTCCACGGAGGCCGTGACCAGTCCGGCGAGTGCGGTGATCACGCGTCGCGCCTCGTCGAGGTCGAGGTGGGGGCTGTCGGACGGATCCGCGTCGGAGAGTCCCAGCTTCTCGGCGGCGGAGCTCATGAGCATCACCGCGGCGCGGCTGATGACCTCGATCGCAGGGACGTCGGCCAGTTCACGCACGTCCGGCTCGAGCTGCGGCGCATCGCCCTCCACCTGTGGAGCACCGGCCTGAACGGCATCATCGGGGGTCGTCATGACATCAGACGATGCCACGATGCGCCGACACCGACGTCCCCGCCCGGTGCGTGACCGGACGGATTCGGTCCGCGAGGGCACCTGGTGTTATTCTTCTTTCCACGACCGCCTTCAGGTGTGTCCGTGTCGGCGCGCAAGTGCCGGGCACGGATGCGGAACCCGGAGGCAGCAAGTGGAGTCCGACTCCCACCACCGCACGGTTCGCCGGGCAGTGGTTCCGGTCCTTCCCAGCCACATCGGGAAGTGGTGCGCTTCGTCGACGAGACGAGGTGGCCCGCGGATGGTGACATCCGTCGACCGGTCGGTACCGGACCCCGCTGCTCGCGATCTCGATCGTGAGCGACGGGGTTTTCGTCGTTCGGAAGGTTCCCGCGGGAACAAATCGGGTGGCCACGGTGTCGAGGTAGACGGAGAGCACGAGCGCCGGTGTGGAGCGCGTAGGACGGCGCACCGCATCGGGTCGAGCACCACCATCCGTCACCGCACTACCGAGGAGGCCCCATCAGCACTGAGACCCGCATCAACGATCGCATCCGAGTTCCCGAAGTCCGACTCGTCGGACCTGGCGGTGAACAGGTGGGGATCGTGCGTGTTGAAGATGCACTCCGCCTGGCTGTCGAAGCCGATCTCGACCTCGTCGAGGTCGCACCCGACGCCCGTCCGCCGGTCTGCAAGATCATGGACTACGGCAAGTTCAAGTACGAAGCCGCGCAGAAGGCTCGTGAGTCGCGTAAGAACCAGACGCTCACGGTCATCAAGGAGCAGAAGCTTCGTCCCAAGATCGACGACCACGACTACGAGACGAAGAAGGGCCATGTCGTCCGCTTCCTCGAGGCCGGGTCCAAGGTCAAGGTGACCATCATGTTCCGTGGACGCGAGCAGTCGCGGCCCGAACTCGGTTACCGCCTCCTGCAGCGCCTGGGCGCCGACGTCGCCGAGCACGGCTTCGTCGAGACCTCGGCCAAGCAGGACGGCCGCAACATGACGATGGTCCTGGCTCCGCACAAGGGCGCCAAGACCAGGGCGAAGGCAGCGGAGGCGTCCAACGCACCGCGCGCCACCGTGCCGCCGCCGGCCTCCGCGCCGACTGCTGCACCCGCCGCCGAGGCGACACCGCCGGCACCCGCTGCTCCGCAGACGCCGGCGACGCCGCAGGCACCAGCCACACCGAGCGCCTGAGCGCTCGGATCCACCAGCACCACCGACCGAAGTAACAGAACTGAGGACTCATGCCCAAGTCGAAGACTCACAGCGGCACCGCGAAGCGATTCAAGGTGTCCGGTAGCGGAAAGATCCTGCGCCAGAAGGCCGGCCGCCGCCACCTGCTCGAGCACAAGTCCTCGCGCGTGACGCGTCGCCTCGACGGCAAGGCCGTCGTCAGCCCCAACGACGTTCCCCGCGTCAAGCGGCTTCTCGGTCTCTGATCTCTTTCCCACCCGGGCCCTAGGCCCCTCTACGACAGGATTCACCAGTGGCACGCGTGAAAAGGGCGGTCAACGCCCAGAAGAAGCGTCGTTCGATTCTCGAGGCGTCCAGCGGATACCGCGGGCAGCGTTCGCGTCTCTACACCAAGGCGAAGGAGCAGCAGCTCCACTCGCTCACCTACGCGTACCGCGATCGCCGCGCTCGCAAGGGTGACTTCCGCAAGCTGTGGATCACGCGTATCAACGCGGCAGCTCGGGCGAACGACATCACGTACAACCGTTTCGTGCAGGGTCTGAAGATCGCCGAGGTCGAGGTCGACCGCAAGATCCTCGCCGAGCTCGCGGTCTCCGACGCTGCGGCGTTCACCGCACTCGTCGAGATCGCCAAGGCGGCACTGCCTGCCGACATCAACGCACCGGCCGGAGAAGCAGCCTGATCAGGCGCTTCGACGACACTCCGTCACGACCCGCGGCGCCGCTCACCGAGCGGACTCCGCGGGTCGTTTCGGCTGTCAAGCTGCAGCGCGGCGTCGAACGTCGGCGAACCGGCCTCTTCCTCGCGGAGGGAGAGAACGCGGTGACCGAGGCGGTCGCCGCCGGTGTCGTGCGCGAGGTGTTCGCCACCGAGCGCTGGTTCGACGAGCACCGCGGACTGCTCGAGGCGTCGGCCGCGGCCGGTGCGCAGCCGCAGCTGATGACCGAGCGCGCGGCGAAATCGCTGTCGGACACCGTGACGCCGCCGGGAATCGTGGCCGTGTGCACGTCCGTCGTCGTCTCCCTGGCCGAGGCGTTGGCCGCGAACCCGTCACTCGTGACGGTCGTCGTCGACATCTCCGAGCCGGGCAACGCGGGCACCATCCTGCGCGTCTCGGACGCCGCCGGCGCCGGCGCGGTGATCTTCGCCGGGGACAGTGTCGATCCGCTGAACGGCAAGAGCGTCCGCGCGTCCGCCGGAAGTCTCTTCCATCTCCCCGTCGCACGGGAGCGTTCGGTGACGGCGGTACTCGACGCGGTCCGTGCGACCGGCGCCAGTCTGCTGGCGACGACCGTCGACGGTGAACTGGACCTCGACGACGCCGACGACGCGCTGGCCGGGCCCACCGCCTGGGTGTTCGGCAACGAGGCGCACGGGCTGTCCCGCGAGGTCGCGGCCGCTGCGGATCACCGGGTGCGCATTCCCATCCATGGCCGCGCCGAGAGTCTCAACCTCGCCACCGCGGCCGCCGTGTGTCTGTACGCCGGTGCGCGGGTGCAGCGCCGCGGGGGCACCGCCTAGGCTTTCCCCGCCGGGTTCTGCCCGGCGACCGTGAGGAGCATCGCGACAGAGGTGCTCGCCGATCGAGACGATGGAGTGTGTGGACGTGGAGCGCAACGAGGGTGAAGCGCAGGCCGATCAGGCCGCTGCCGACGCGGAGGCGCTGACCGACGCGGCGCTGGACGCAGCCGTCACCGAGGCCGAGTCCGCCTTCGCCGCCGCGTCCGACATCGACGCTCTGTCCGAGGCCAAGATCCACCACATCGGGAACAAGGCGCCCCTCGCGCTCGCACAGCGCGCGTTGGGCTCGCTGCCGAAGACCGAGCGGGCCGACGCCGGCAAGCGGGTCAAGGTGGCGCGTGACCGCGTGCGGATCGCGTTCGACGATCGTCGTGAGGTGCTGCTCGCCGAACGTGACGCGGCCGTGCTCGTCGCCGAGGCGATCGACGTGACCCTGCCGTCCGTCCGCCGCCCGGTGGGTGCCCGCCATCCCATCACCGTCATCGCCGATCAGGTCGCCGACGTCTTCGTGGCGATGGGGTGGGAGGTGGCCGAGGGCCCGGAGGTGGAGACCGAGCACTTCAACTTCGACGCGCTCAACTTCCTGCCCGACCATCCCGCGCGGACGATGCAGGACACGTTCCACGTCGCGCCCGAGGGGTCTCGTCAGGTGCTGCGCACGCACACCTCGCCGGTGCAGGTGCGGTCGATGCTCGAGCGCGACCTGCCGATCTACGTGGTGTGCCCCGGGCGTACGTTCCGTACGGACGAACTCGACGCGACGCACACGCCCGTCTTTCATCAGGTCGAGGGACTCGCCGTGGACAAGGGGCTCACGCTCGCCAATCTCCGCGGCACGCTCGACGCGTTCGCGCGTGCGCTGTTCGGCCCGGAGACGCGGACCCGTATGCGCCCCAACTACTTCCCGTTCACCGAGCCGTCCGCGGAGGTGGACGTGTGGTTCCCCCGCAAGAAGGGTGGAGCGGGCTGGGTCGAGTGGGGTGGCTGCGGCATGGTGAATCCGAACGTGCTGCGCGCCTGTGGCGTCGACCCGGAGATCTACAGCGGGTTCGCCTTCGGTATGGGCCTCGAGCGAACGCTGCAGTTCCGCAACGACATTCCCGACATGCGCGACATCGTCGAGGGCGACGTGCGGTTCAGCCTGCCCTTCGGCGTGGCCGGCTGACGCTCGGCCCCTGCAGACAAGCATTCAGACAGAGAGAGTGGAGAAGTCGTGCGAGTGCCCCAGTCCTGGTTGACCGAGGTCGTCCGGAAGGCCGCTCCTGAGTGGAGCGTCACTGCTGACGAGCTCGACGCGGGGTTCGTGTCCGTCGGCTTCGAGATCGAGGACGTCATCCCCCTTCCGGAGATCACGGGCCCGTTGGTCGTCGGCCGTGTGCAGTCCATCGAGGAGTTGACCGAGTTCAAGAAGCCGATCCGCTTCTGCCTGGTCGAGGTGGGCGAGGCTGAGCCCCGCGGAATCGTTTGCGGTGCAAGGAACTTCGCGGAGGGCGACCTCATCGTGGCCGCACTTCCCGGCAGTGTTCTGCCCGGCGGGTTCGCCATCGCCGCGCGGTCCACGTACGGGCGCACGTCCGACGGCATGATCTGCTCGGTGTCCGAGCTCGGTCTCGGTTCGGATCACTCCGGCATTCTCGTGCTGCCTGTCGGCACGGCCGAGCCCGGCGACGACGCACTCGCCGTTCTGGGCATGGACGACACCGTGTTCGACGTCAATGTGACGCCCGATCGCGGTTACGCCCTGAGCGTGCGCGGTCTCGGCCGCGAACTGGCGTGCGGTTTCGACCTGGGCTTCGTCGATCCCGCCGACGCCCCGCAGCCAGTCGTGTCCGCGGCCGCCTCCGAGGGCGAGGCGTGGCCCGTCGACGTCCGTTCCGAGTCGGGTGCCACCCGTTTCGCCGCGCGCCGCGTCGTGGGCATCGATCCGGCCGCGGTGACCCCCTGGACGATCCAGCGACGGCTGCTGCTGTCCGGGGTGCGACCCATCTCGCCCGCGGTCGACGTCACCAACTACGTCATGCTCGAGCTGGGCCAACCACTCCACGCGTTCGACGCCTCCGCGCTGTCGGGCGGGTTGGTGGTCCGCCGGGCCGAGGCGGGGGAGACGCTCCGCACCCTCGACGACACCGTGCGCACCCTCGACCCGGAGGACGTCGTCATTGCGGACGAGTCCGGCGTGGTCTCGTTGGCCGGTGTCATGGGTGGCGCGTCCACCGAGGTGGGCGACGAGACCACCGACATCCTGCTCGAGGCGGCCATCTGGAGCCCGCTCGCCGTGTTCCGCACCGCGCGCCGTCACCGGCTGCCCAGTGAGGCGAGCCGTCGCTACGAACGTGTGGTGGACTCCGCTCTCCCGGTGCGCGCGCTCGACCGTGCCGCCGCACTGCTGGCCTCGATCGCGGGCGGCCGGGTGGAGCCGCTGCTCACCGACATCGGTGCACCGACTGTGTCCGAGACCGTGACCATGGATCTCGACCTGCCGGACCGGGTGGCGGGTGTGACCTATCCGAGCGGAACCGCGGTGCGCCGCCTCACGCAGGTCGGGTGCGACGTCGTCGTGGACGTGTCCGAGGCCGGGCGCGGGGTGGCCGTCGTGACGCCGCCGACGTGGCGTCCCGACCTCCGTCAGGCCGCCGACCTGGTCGAGGAGGTGCTGCGACTCGAGGGACTGGAGTCCATTCCGTCCGTCCTGCCGCGCGCTCCCGCGGGCCGCGGACTCACCGCCGCTCAGCGTCGTCGCCGGGCGGTGGGTCGGGCACTGGCCTACACAGGGCACGTCGAGGTCCTCGCGCCCGTGTTCCTGCCGGCCGGGGTCTTCGACGTCTGGGGACTCGACGCGGACGATCCGCGCCGGGTGACCACGCGGGTGCTCAATCCGTTGGAGGCGGACCGACCCGAACTGGCGACCACTCTCGTCCCCGGTCTCCTGGAGATCGCCCAGCGCAACGTCTCGCGCGGACAGCGGGATCTGGCGCTGTTCGCCGTCGCGCAGGTCGTCGAACCGGGCGAGGGCACGCGCCCGATCGATGCGCTCGCCGTCGACCGTCGTCCCACCGAGGACGAGATCGACGCTCTGAAGCAGTCGTTGCCGGTGCAGCCGCTGCACGCCGCCGTCGTGCTGACCGGTGCGGTCACGGCACCCGGGCCGTGGGGCGCCGGCCGTCCTGCCGACGCCACCGATGCCTTCAGCGCAGCGAGGACGATCGCGAGCGCGTCCGGCGTCGAGGTGGAACTCCGGTCCGCCCAGTACCTTCCGTGGCATCCGGGCCGGTGTGCCGAAGTCGTTGTCGACGGTGTCGTGGTCGGGCACGCGGGTGAGCTGCATCCCGGTGTCCTCGAGCGCGCCGGTCTGCCGCCGCGGACCTGCGCGGTGGAGATCGACCTCGATCTCGTTCCCACCCGCGAGCCGCTGCCGTCGCCGTCCATCTCGCCGTTCCCCGCCGTGCTGCAGGACGTCGCGGTCGTCGTCGACGAGTCCGTCCCGGCCGCCGCCGTGCAGTCGGCTCTGGTGTCGGGGGCGGGCCCACTCCTCGAGGACATTCGTGTCTTCGACGTGTTCTCCGGCGATCAGGTCGGTGCCGGCCGGAAGTCGCTGGCTTTCGCCCTGCGGTTCCGAGCGGCCGACCGTACGTTGACCGAGGACGAGGCGAGTGCCGCTCGCGATGCCGCCGTCGCGGCAGCGGCGACGGCGGTGGGAGCCGAACTCCGACACTGACGGTGCGCCGCTTTTGAATGAGCTTGCACCGTCATGCATAATCATCGTATGGACAGTGCATCGACATCGACGGGCACCCGGGTGGCCGTCGCGGGCGCCAGTGGCTACGCGGGTGGCGAGATCCTGCGTCTGCTGCTCGGACACCCGGCAGTGCTCGACGGCCGGATGACCATCGGCGCCCTGACGGCCGGTGGAAACGCCGGAACCACGCTGGGGCAACACCATCCGCATCTCGTTCCGCTCGCGGACCGCGTGCTGGTGGACACGGACGCCGCGGCCCTGGAGGGGCACGACGTCGTGTTCCTCGGGCTCCCGCACGGGAAGTCCGCCGCCCTCGCCGAACAGCTGTCGGACTCCACGCTGATCATCGACTGCGGTGCCGACTTCCGGTTGACCGACGCCGCCGCCTGGGATCGCTGGTACGGCGGGGAGCACGCCGGACACTGGCCCTACGGCATGCCCGAGTTGCCCGGTGGTCGGGACGCCCTGGTCGGAGCGACGCGCATCGCGGTCCCGGGGTGTTATCCCACCGCCTCGTCGCTGGCTCTGGCGCCCGCGTTCGCTGCCGGCATGGTCGAGCCCCGCGTGACCGTGGTGGCCGTGAGCGGCACCTCCGGCGCCGGTCGCGCGGCGAAGCCGGACCTGCTGGGTTCCGAGGTCATGGGGTCGGTCCGTGCCTACGGCATCGCCGGCGCGCATCGCCACACGCCGGAGATCACGCAGAACCTCTCCGCCATCGCCGGCACCGACGTGATCGTGTCGTTCACTCCTGTGCTGGCTCCGATGCCGCGCGGCATCCTGGCGACGTGCACCGCTCCGACGACAGTGTCGGCCTCCGAGGCGCGTGCGGTCTACGAGAAGTACTGCTCCGACGAACCTTTCCTTCACCTTCTCCCGGAGGGGCAGCTGCCGCAGACGGGGTCGGTGCTCGGGTCCAACGCGGTCCACCTGCAGGTGGCGGTCGACGAGGACGCGGGCTTGCTGGTGGTCCTCGCCGCCATCGACAATCTGACGAAGGGCACCGCCGGTGCCGCGGTGCAGTCGATGAACATCGCTCTCGGACTCCCCGAGAGCGCCGGACTCTCCACGGTGGGAACAGCACCATGACCGACCACACCCAGTCCTCTCCCGGCGCCCCCACGCGCGCTCCCGGGGTTCTCGTCCGCACACAGGGTGTGACGTCGGCAGCGGGATTCCGGGCCGCCGGGGTCGAGGCCGGTCTCCGGGCCAAGGGGGGCCTCGACGTCGCCCTCGTGGTCAACGAGGGCCCCGATCTGGCAGCGGCCGGTGTCTTCACCCTGAACAAGATCAAGGCTGCGCCCGTCCTGTGGTCGCAGCAGGTGCTGACCTCCGGTCGGCTCCGCGCCGTCGTCCTGAACTCGGGCGGCGCCAACGCCTGCACCGGTGCGCCCGGATTCCAGGACACGCACCGTACCGCCGATCACCTCGCATCGACCCTCAGCGACTGGGGAACCGAGACGGGCGCCGGCGAGATCGCCGTGTGTTCGACCGGACTGATCGGCGACCGGTTGCCCATGGACAAGGTGCTCGGCGGTGTCACCGAGGTGGTGCACGAGCTCGCCGGAGGCATCTCCGGCGGCACCGATGCGGCCTACGCGATCATGACGACCGACACCCGGCCGAAGCAGGCCGCGATCCACCACGGGAACGGCTGGAACGTGGGCGGCATGGCCAAGGGCGCCGGCATGCTGGCGCCCTCGCTGGCGACAATGCTGTGTGTCGTCACCACGGACGCCGTGGCGAGCGCCGATCAGCTCGATCGCGCCCTCCGACACGCGACGGCACAGTCCTTCGACCGACTCGACGTGGACGGCGCGACCTCCACGAACGACACGGTGCTGCTCCTCGCGTCCGGTGCCAGCGGCATCGAGGCGACACAGGAGGAACTCGACGCCGCTGTCCTCGCGGTGTGCGACGACCTCGCGGATCAGCTGATGGCCGATGCGGAGGGCGTGACCAAGCGGATCATCGTCAGGGTCGGTGGTGCCGAGTCCGAACAGGACGCACTCGTGGCGGCGCGAACCATCGCACGCGATTCCCTCGTCAAGACGGCGCTGTTCGGCTCCGATCCCAACTGGGGCCGCGTTCTCGCCGCTGTGGGCATTGCGCCGGTCGCGCTCGATCCCGATCGCATCGTCGTGTCGTTCAACGGCGATCCCGTGTGCGTCGACAGCATGGGTGTGCCCGGCGCTCGTGAGGTCGATCTCTCGGCCGTCGACATCACGGTCGAGGTGGACCTCGGTGTCGGCTCCGCGTCGGCGTCGATCAGGACCACGGATCTGTCGCACGCCTACGTCGAAGAGAACTCGGCGTACTCGTCATGACGTCGTCCGAGCCCGTGTCCGCACACGACACCGCACGCATCCTCGCCGGCGCCCTCACGTGGCTCCAGCAGTGGACGGGCAAGGTCGTCGTGGTCAAGTACGGCGGCAACGCCATGATCGACGATCGACTCAAGGCCGCGTTCGCGGCCGACATGGCGTTCCTGCGCACCGTCGGTATCCACCCGGTGGTCGTGCACGGCGGCGGTCCTCAGATCACCGCCATGCTCACTCGACTCGGACTGGTGGGGGAGTTCCGCGGCGGCTTCCGCGTGACGACGCCCGAAGTGATGGACGTCGTGCGCATGGTCCTGTTCGGGCAGGTCGGTCGCGAGCTGGTCGGACTGATCAACGCGCACGGCCCCTACGCTGTCGGCATCTCCGGCGAGGACGCGCACCTGTTCACGGCGACTCGACGCACCGTGACCGTCGACGGTGTCGCCACCGACATCGGTCTGGTGGGGGACGTGACGACGGTGAATCCCGCAGCGGTGCACGACCTCATCGAGGCCGGGCGCATCCCGGTCGTCTCGACCATCGCTCCCGACGCGGACGGCGTCGTGCACAACATCAATGCGGACACCGCGGCCGCGGCCCTCGCGGAGGCGCTCGGCGCGCAGAAGCTCGTCGTCCTCACCGACGTCGAGGGGCTCTACACGAACTGGCCGGACCGCGGGTCGCTCGTCTCGGAGATCGAGGCGGACGTCCTCGCCGAACTGCTGCCCGGCCTGGACGCCGGCATGGTCCCCAAGATGGAGGCGTGTCTGCGCGCGGTGCGCGGGGGAGTTCCCAGCGCCCATGTCATCGACGGTCGACTCGAGCACTCCGTGCTCCTGGAACTGTTCACCGGCGAGGGCATCGGCACGATGGTGCACGACGGCAGTACGAGAGGACGGGCATGACCAGCACGGAGCAACTGCAGCAACGCTTCTCGAATGCGCTGATGAACAACTACGGCGTGCCGCGCGTGGCGCTGGTCGGCGGTTCGGGAGCCGTGGTGACGGACGCCGACGGCAAGGAGTACCTCGATCTCCTCGCCGGGATCGCGGTCAACATCCTCGGCCACGGACATCCTGCCGTCGTCGAGGCGGTCTCCGCCCAGCTGACGACGCTGGGCCACACGTCCAACCTCTACGCGGCGCCGCCGTCGATCGAACTGGCGGAGCACCTCCTCGAGCACCTCGGTCACGCGGCCGGCGGCGATGCTCGGGTGTTCCTCTGCAACTCCGGCACCGAGGCGAACGAGGCCGCCTTCAAGATCGCGCGTCTCACGGGTCGACCGAACATCATCGCGGCGGAGAACGCGTTCCACGGTCGGACCATGGGAGCCCTCGCGCTCACGGGGCAGGCGGACAAGCGGGCTCCGTTCGAGCCCATGCCCGCCGGTGTGTCGCACGTTCCCTACGGCGACATCGCCGCGCTCGAGGCGGCGGTCGACGAGAACACGGCCGCCGTCTTCCTCGAACCGATCATGGGTGAGGGCGGAGTCGTCGTCCCGCCGGAGGGCTATCTGCCCGCAGCGCGCGAGATCACTGCGCGCCACGGCGCCCTGCTGATCCTCGACGAGGTCCAGACGGGCATCGGCCGTACGGGGTGGTTCTACGCCCATCAGCGGTTCGGCATCGTCCCGGACGTCATCACCCTCGCGAAGGGGCTGGGCGGGGGACTGCCCATCGGCGCCTGCATCGGCATCGGCCCGGCAGCCGCCATGCTCACCCCGGGGAAGCACGGGACCACATTCGGTGGCAACCCGGTGTGTTCGGCGGCGGCCCTGGCGGTGCTGCGCACTCTCGCGTCCGAGGATCTGCTCTCGCACGCCGACCGGCTGGGCAAGATCCTGCGACACGACATCGAGGCGCTCGGACATCCCCTCGTCGATCACGTACGGGGTGCGGGCCTTCTGCTGGGCATCGTCCTCACCGAGCCGGTGGCGGCCGATGTCGAGACCGCGGCCCGCCACGCAGGCTTCCTGGTGAACGCGGCGCAGGCGAACGTCCTGCGTCTGGCGCCGCCCCTGATCATCACGGACGAGCAGGCAGCATCGTTCGTCCGTGCACTTCCCGCGGTCCTCGACGAGGCGCGGCCGACAGCAGAGGCGACCTCGTGACACTGCGGCACTTCCTTCGAGACGACGATCTCTCCCCCGAGGAGCAGGCCGAGATCCTCGCTCTCGCAGCCGAACTCAAGAAGGCGCCGTTCTCGCGGCGCCCGTTGGAGGGTCCGCGCGGCGTCGGCGTCATCTTCGAGAAGAACTCGACGCGCACCCGCTTCTCGTTCGAGATGGGCATCGCGCAGCTCGGCGGCCACGCAGTGGTCGTCGACGGCCGCAGCACGCAGCTCGGACGCGAGGAGACGCTGCAGGACACCGGGCGCGTGCTGTCCCGCTACGTCGACGCCGTCGTGTGGCGTACGTTCGGGCAGAAGCGCCTCGAGCAGATGGCGACGGGGGCGAGCGTGCCCATCGTCAACGCGCTGTCCGACGATTTCCACCCCTGCCAGGTGCTGGCCGATCTCCAGACGCTCGCCGAGCGCAAGGGATCGTTGAGAGGTCTGCGCCTCTCTTACTTCGGTGACGGCGCGAACAACATGGCGCATTCCCTCATGCTCGGCGCCGTCACCGCCGGCGTCGATGTCACGATCGCCGCCCCGGAGGGCTTCGTGCCGGATCCGTCGGTGCTGGCCGCCACGCAGGAGCGCGGTGAGCGGACGGGAGCGAGCGTGACCGTCACGAACGATCCGATCGCCGCCGCGACCGGAGCCGACGTGCTGGTCACCGACACGTGGACGTCGATGGGGCAGGAGAACGACGGCCTCGACCGCGTCGGACCCCTGCGCCCGTTCCAGATCAACGAGTCGCTGCTCGACCGTGCCGACTCGGAGGCTCTCGTTCTGCACTGCCTCCCGGCCCACCGCGGCGAGGAGATCAGCGACACGGTGCTCGACGGCCCTCGCAGCGTCGTGTGGGACGAGGCCGAGAACCGGTTGCACGCACAGAAGGCCGTCCTGGTGTGGCTGCTCGAGCAGGCGGCATCGGGACGACGGACGCCGTGACCGCCGAGTCGCAGGGCCCGGTGACGTCGTCGACGCGCGCCGGGCGCCAGGCGCGCGTCGTGGCCCTGCTCTCCACCCACCAGGTCCGGTCGCAACAGGAACTCCAGTCGCTGCTCGCGGCGGAGGGGATCGAGGCCACCCAGGCCACTCTCTCCCGCGACCTCGACGAGTTGGGCGCCGTCAAACTTCGCGCCGCCGACGGCGGTGCGGGCGTCTACGTCGTTCCCGAGGACGGCAGCCCGGTCCGAGGGGTCGCGGGCGGCACCGATCGGCTCTCCCGGCTGCTCGGCGAGTTGCTCGTCTCCACCGACGCCAGCTCCACGATGGCGGTTCTCCGCACGCCGCCCGGAGCCGCGCACTATCTCGCCAGTGCACTGGACCGGGCGGCACTGCCCGAGATTGTGGGAACGGTCGCGGGGGATGACACCATCTTCGTGATCGCCCGCGATCCGCTGTCCGGACGCGAGCTCGCCGACCGCATCGAGAATCTCGCGCGCTGAACCACCAGACCGAATCCCAGAACGTCAGAATCACACGAAGGAGCACACACCCCATGGCCGAACGCGTCATCCTCGCCTACTCCGGCGGTCTCGACACCTCTGTCGCCATCAGCTGGATCGGCCGCGAGACCGGCAAGGAGGTGGTCGCCGTGGCGATCGACCTCGGCCAGGGTGGCGAGGACATGGAGGTCATCCGGCAGCGCGCACTCGACTGCGGCGCTGTCGAGGCCGTCGTCGTGGACGCCCGGGACGAGTTCGCGGACGAGTACTGCCTCCCGACCATCCAGTCGAACGCCCTCTACATGGACCGCTACCCGCTGGTGTCGGCCATCAGCCGTCCCCTCATCGTCAAGCACCTCGTCGAGAATGCGCGCTCGCACGGCGGCACCGTCGTGGCTCACGGGTGCACCGGCAAGGGCAACGACCAGGTCCGCTTCGAGGTCGGCTTCAACACGCTCGCGCCCGAGCTCGAGGTGCTGGCCCCGGTGCGCGACTACGCCTGGACCCGCGAGAAGGCTATCGCCTTCGCCGAGGAGAACAGCATCCCGATCAACGTCACCAAGAAGTCGCCGTTCTCGATCGACCAGAACGTGTGGGGTCGCGCCGTGGAGACCGGGTTCCTCGAGGATCTGTGGAACGCCCCGACCAAGGACGTCTACGACTACACCGAGGATCCGACGGCCAACTTCAACGCGCCGGACGAGCTGGTCATCACGTTCGACAAGGGACGCCCGATCGCCATCGACGGCCGCCCGGTCTCGGTGCTGCAGGCGATCCAGGAACTGAACACCCGTGCGGGCAAGCAGGGTGTCGGCCGCCTCGACGTGGTCGAGGACCGGCTCGTCGGTATCAAGAGCCGTGAGGTCTACGAGGCTCCCGGCGCCATGGTCCTCATCCGTGCCCACGAGGAGCTCGAGCACGTCACCCTCGAACGCGAGCTCGGCCGCTACAAGCGGCACACGGACCAGAAGTGGGCCGAGCAGGTCTACGACGGCCTGTGGTTCTCGCCGCTCAAGGGTGCTCTCGACACCTTCGTCCAGCACACCCAGGAGCACGTGTCCGGTGAGATCCGCCTGGTGCTGCACGCCGGCACCGTCGTCGTGAACGGTCGTCGCAGCGGGGAGTCGCTCTACGACTTCAATCTCGCGACTTACGACGCGGGCGACACCTTCGATCAGTCGTCGGCCAAGGGTTTCGTGCAGCTGCACGGCCTGTCGTCCAAGATCGCGGCCAGCCGTGACCGTGGCGCGGTGGCGTCGCAGGGACAGTCGGACCTGTGACGTCACCCGCGCACGGCACCAACGCGGGCGCTCTCTGGGGTGGGCGCTTCGCGTCGGGTCCCGCGGAAGCCATGGCGGCGCTGAGCAAGTCGACCCACTTCGACTGGGTGCTCGCCCCGTACGACGTCCGTGCCTCCAAGGCTCACGCACGCGTGCTCAACTCGGCCGGCCTGCTGACGGCGGGCGATCTCGAGGCGATGCTCACCGGCCTCGATCAGCTCGCCGCCGACGTCGACTCGGGTGCGTTCGGTCCCGCCGAGTCCGACGAGGACGTGCACGGCGCCCTCGAGCGCGGGCTGATCGACCGGGTCGGACCCGAGCTCGGCGGCAGGTTGCGCGCCGGCAGGTCGCGCAACGACCAGGTCGCGACCCTGTTCCGGATGTGGCTGCGGGACGCGGTGCGGCGGGTGTCGGCGGGCGTGCTGGACGTGGTCGAGGCCCTCACCGCGCAGGCGCAGGCACATCCCGACGCGGCGATGCCGGGCAAGACGCACTCGCAGGCCGCGCAGCCGGTCCTGCTCGCGCATCATCTGCTCGCACACACCCATCCGCTGCTGCGGGACGTGCAGCGCTTCCGGGACTTCGACGGCCGCGCCGCGGTGTCGCCCTACGGTTCGGGCGCCCTGGCGGGCTCGTCGCTCGGACTCGACCCGGAGAAGATCGCCGCGGAGCTCGGGTTCGACGGTTCCGCGGAGAACTCGATCGACGCGACGAGTTCGCGCGACTTCGCCGCCGAGGCGGCGTTCGTCCTGGCCATGACTGCCGTGGACCTGTCGCGTCTCGCCGAGGAGATCGTGTCGTGGAGCACCCCGGAGTACGGCTACGTGACACTCGCCGACGCATGGTCGACGGGCAGTTCGATCATGCCGCAGAAGAAGAACCCGGACGTCGCGGAGCTCACGCGCGGCAAGACCGGGCGACTGATCGGCAATCTCACCGGTCTGCTCGCGACGCTCAAGGCTCAGCCCCTCGCGTACAACCGTGATCTGCAGGAGGACAAGGAGCCCGTCTTCGACTCGGTGCTTCAGCTCGAGATGCTTCTGCCCGCCCTGACCGGGTTGGTGTCCACCCTCACCTTCCACACCGACCGGCTGCGCGAGCTGGCGCCGGCGGGATTCACGCTGGCGACGGACATCGCCGAGTGGCTCGTCCGCAACGGTGTGCCGTTCCGGCACGCCCACGAGGTGGCAGGCGACTGCGTGCGACGTGCGGAGTCGCGCGGTGTGGGTCTGGACGAACTGACCGACGAGGAGTTCGCGACGATCGACCCGGCGCTCACGCCGGAGGTCCGCTCGGTGCTCACCGTCGACGGATCCATCGGCTCGCGGGACAGCCGCGGCGGTACCGCGCCCGCGCGGGTGGCGGAGCAGATCATCGTGGTCCAGCGCACCGCGGCCGAGCTCAGGACGTGGATCACGGCCTGACGGGACGACCCGATCCGAGCGGTCGGAGTGGTGTGAGACGCTGTGTCCTCATCGGTCGACGAGTCGTGGACCACACCGACCGAATCGATGCCGCCTTCGAGGAGTGCAGTTGCTGGGAATCGACACCGGGTCGGTCGCGACGTCGTTGCGGCGTGTGGTCGCCACGGCGCAGAACGGGCTCGAGGTCATCCGTCTCGGGGGACTCGAGACGGATGCCGTTCCGTCTCCCTTCTCGGTGGTCGCGCGCGATCGTATGTACCGGCTGCGTCGGTACTTCCCGGAGTCCGAGCAGACGGGTCCGCCCGTCGTGCTCGTACCGCCGATGATGATGTCGGCCGACGTCTACGACGTCACCCGCGACCAGGGCGGCGTCGGTATCCTGCACGAGGCGGGGATGGACCCCTGGGTGGTCGACTTCGGTTCGCCGGCCACCGAGGAGGGCGGGTGGAACCGGACGCTGGCGGACCACATCGTCGCGATCAGCGAGATCATCGACATCGTCGCCGAGCGGACGGGTCGCGAGGTCCATCTCGGTGGGTACTCGCAGGGCGGCATGTTCTGTTACCAGGCCGCCGCGTACCGCTCGAGTCGCGACATCGCCAGCATCATCACGTTCGGCAGTCCGGTGGACACCCTCGCGGCGCTCCCTCTCGGGATCCCGGCGAACGTTGCCACCAAGGGTGCCGAGTTCCTCGCCGAGCACGTGTTCACGCGTCTCGCGGTGACCGACTGGATGGCCCGCACCGGGTTCCAGTTGCTCGACCCGGCCAAGACCGTCAAGTCGCGCATCGACTTCCTGCTCCAGCTCCACGACCGGGACGCGCTCCTGCCCCGCGAGTCCCAGCGCCGGTTCCTCGCGATGGACGGGTGGGTCGCCTGGTCGGGCCCGGCGGTCGCGGAACTGTTGACGCAGTTCGTCGTGCACAACCGCATGATGACGGGTGGGTTCTCCATCCGCGGCAAGGTCGTCTCGCTCGCGGAACTGACCATGCCGATCCTCGCGTTCGTGGGGGAGGTCGACGACATCGGCCAACCGCTCGCGGTGCGCGGCATCCGCAAGGCGGCTCCGCGGGCCAAGGTGTACGAAGCAGGGCTCCGCGCCGGGCACTTCGGACTGGTGGTGGGGAGCACCGCGGCCACGCAGACGTGGCCGAGCACGGCGGGGTGGATCCGGTGGCGCGAGGGCCTGGGGCCGCGGCCGGTCGAGGTGCACGCCATGGGGTACGACGAGCACCCGGCCTCGGAGAGCGGCGTGTCGGTGGGAAATCGTCTCGTCCACACCGCGGCCACCATCGCCGAGGTCGGCCTGGGTCTCGGTCGCGGCATCGCCTCGGCGGCGGCCGGGGCCGTGAAGGGGTCTCGTGAGATCTCGTCCGAGGCCGCTCGCACACTGCCCCGTCTCGCCAGACTCGGCCAGTTGCAACCTCATTCGCAGGTATCCCTCGGTCGTCTGCTCGGTGAGCAGGCTCGGCGCGCGAGTGCCGGTGAGTGCTTCGTGTTCGACGACCGTGTGTACTCCTACGCCGCCGTGGACCAGCGCATCGACAACGTGGTGCGCGGCCTGATCGTCAACGGTGTACGCCCCGCGATGCACGTCGGCGTGCTGATGGAGACACGTCCGAGCGCACTCGCCGCCGTCGCCGCACTGTCCCGCATCGGCGCGGTGGCCGTCATGCTGCAGCCCACCAGCGATCTCTCGGCGTCGCTGCGACTCGGGCGCGTCGAACTGCTGATCGTCGACCCCGACAATCTGGCCGGATCCGTCGACCACGGACTGGACGTGCTGGTCCTGGGCGGCGGCGAGTCCCGCTCGCTCGACATCGAGGACTCCGACCTGGTCGTGGATCTCGAGCAGGTCGACCCGTCGACGGTGGAGTTGCCGGGGTGGTACGTCCCCAACCCCGGGCGCGCACGGGAACTCGCCTTCGTGCTGTTCAGCGGGAACGACGACACCCTGGATGCCAAGTTCATCACCAACTACCGCTGGGCTCTGTCGGCCTTCGGTACGGCCAGCTCCGCAGGTCTGTCCCGCGGCGACACCGTGTACTGCCTGGCGCCGCTGCACCATTCGGCCGGACTGCTCGTGGCGGTGGGCGGCGCGTTGGCGGGCGGGTCCCGCATCGCGCTGTCGCGCGGTGTCGAGCCCGAGCGCTTCGCGGACGAGGTGCAGCGCTACGGCGTCACGGTCGTGTCCTACACGTGGACCATGATGCGGGACATCCTGACGTCGGAGTCCCTTCCGCACCGAGGACAGCACGCCGTACGGCTCCTCATCGGATCGGGCATGCCCACCAACCTGTGGCGGCACACGCTCGAACGACTGGCACCTGCGCGGGTACTCGAGTTCTACGCGTCCACCGAGGGCGACGTCGTCCTCGCGAACGTGGCGGGAACGAAGATCGGGGCAAAGGGTCGCCCGCTGCCGGGCAGTGCACGGGTGGAACTCGCGGCATACGACGCCGTCTCGGGTCGGTACCTCGTGGACGAGCAGGGATTCGTCCGACACTGCGAGACCGGCGAACCCGGCCTGTTGCTCGGCCGCCCCGGACTGGACGACTCCAGCGGCGCGTTCATGCGTGGTGTCTTCAGTGCCGGCGACGTGTGGACTCCGACCAACCTGCTGTTCCGCCGGGACGAGGGCGGTGACTACTGGTTGCTCGGGCACAAGCGCTCGGTGATCACCACCGCACGCGGACCCGTCTACCCGCAGCCGATAGCCGACGCGATCGGCGAGGCGGAGCCGGTGGACCTGGCCGTGGCGTACGGCATCGGGGAGCACGGTGACCAGTGGTCGGTGTGCGCGGTGACCGTGCGGGCGGGTCAGAACCTCACGGCATCGATGGTGTCGGACGCGCTGCTGGTGTTGGATCCGGCCGAGCGACCCGACGTCGTGCACGTGGTCGCGGACATCCCGCTGAGCCGCGCGTTCCGACCACTCGACGACACGCTGCGCGCTGCCGGACTGCCCGGTCCGGGGGTCAAGACCTGGTATCTGGCGTCGACGTCCGGCGAGTACAAGCGCATGACGAAGGCAGTGGCGGCGGAGCGCTTCACCGCGCATCAGTAGGGTGAGACCGCGTCGGAAGACCGACGCGACGACGGAACGAGGAGTCCTCTTGAGCGTCGATGCTCGCTTGCACAGCATTCTCGCCTGCCCGCAGGACAAGGGTCCGCTTCTGCTGATCCAGGACGAGCTGCTCTACAACCCCCGGCTGCGCCGTGTCTACCCCATCGAGAACGGCATTCCGGTGCTGCTCATCGACGATGCGCGTGACGCCACCGACGCCGAGCACGAGGACATTCTGGCTCGGGCGACCGCGCCCGCTCCGATCGCGGAGTGACGGGAGCGACTGCGACTCGTCGATCGCCGACATGACCGGCCCCGTACTGCCGTCCGAACGACTTCTCGGGTCCGCGACTCCCGTCGACGCGGCGACGCGTCTGCTCGGCGCCAGTCTGACCTGCGCGGGCGTCACGCTGCGCATCGTCGAGGTGGAGGCGTACGGCGGAGATCCCGGCGGACCCTGGCCCGACCCCGCGGCGCACTCGTTCCGAGGTCCCACACCGCGCAACTCGGTCATGTTCGGGCCGCCCGGTCGCCTGTACGTCTATCTCAGCTACGGGATGCATCTGTGCGCGAACATCGTCTGTGGTCCTGACGGAACGGCCGGCGCCGTCCTGATCCGCGCGGGTGAGGTCGTCGACGGTCTCGCGGTCGCCAGGACGCGGAGGCCCCGCGCACCGGAGTTCGGTATGGCGCGCGGACCTGGCAACGTCGGGAGTGCTCTCGCACTGTCGTTGGCCCACAACGGTGTTCGTGTCTTCGCCGAGAGCGCGGAAGTGTCGGTGACGCTGTCGGACGAGACGGCGTCACCGGTACAGTCAGGTCCTCGTGTCGGCGTGTCCACCGCTCCCGACCGTCCGTGGCGTTTCTGGATTCCCTCGGTGGCCGTGTCTGCCTATAGACGGAACCCGCGAGCTCCGACAGACCCCGCCGGGGAGCCCGGTACTGAGGCCTGAGGGCGCCGTCGGGTGACGTGCGTGCATGCGAAAGAATCAGCGGTGTGAGCATCATCGAGGACCTGACCTGGCGTGGACTGATAGCCCAGTCGACAGACATCGAGGCACTGACAGCGGCGACAACCGCGGACGGCCCGATCACCCTCTACGCGGGATTCGATCCGACGGGACCGAGCTTGCACGCAGGGCACCTCGTTCCGCTGCTGGTCCTGTCACGTTTCCAGCGTGCGGGTCATCGTCCGATCGTGCTGGCCGGCGGAGCCACCGGACTCATCGGTGATCCGCGTGACGTCGGCGAACGCGTCATGAACTCGAGTGACACGGTGGCCGAGTGGGCCGATCGCATCAAGGGTCAGCTCTCTCGCTTCGTCGACTTCGAGGGTGCCGGCGGTGCGGTCATCGCGAACAACCTCGACTGGACCGCGTCGCTGTCTGCCATCGACTTCCTCCGCGACATCGGCAAGCACTTCTCCGTCAACGTGATGTTGGCGCGGGACACGGTGAAGAAGCGCCTCGAATCGGACGGGATGTCCTACACCGAGTTCAGCTACATGTTGTTGCAAGCGCAGGACTACTTGCACCTGCATCGGCAGCACGGATGCACCTTGCAGGTCGGCGGATCGGATCAGTGGGGCAACATCGTCGCGGGTATCGATCTCACCCGACGTATGGACGGCGACGCCGTGCACGGGCTGACCGTTCCTCTGGTCACTGCGGCGGACGGCACGAAGTTCGGTAAGTCCACCGGTGGCGGAAGCCTGTGGCTCGACCCCGAGATGACGTCGCCGTACGCCTGGTACCAGTACTTCGTGAACACGGCCGACGCCGACGTCGTGAAGTACCTGCGCTGGTTCACGTTCCTCGATCGTGACGAGCTGGCGGAACTCGAGGCGGCGACGGCAGAACGACCCCAGGCCCGCGCGGCGCAGAAGCGACTGGCGGCCGAGATGACGACGCTGGTGCACGGCGCGGACAACACCGCGGCCGTCGAACTTGCCAGCTCCGCCCTGTTCGGCCGGGGAGAGCTTCGCGACCTGGACGCGGGGACACTGTCGGCCGCGCTGTCGGAGACCGACGTCGCCGAGCTGCCGGCAGGGGAGGAGCGCACGATCGTCGACCTTCTTGTCGACACGTCGCTGTGCGAGTCGAAGGGCGCCGCCCGTCGTGTGGTGAAGGAGGGGGGAGTGTCGGTGAACAACCAGAAGATCGCTGCCGAGGACTGGACTCCCTCCGCGGACGACTTCCTGCACGGTGAGTGGCTGGTGCTGCGTCGGGGTAAGAAGAACATGGCCGGCGTATGGCGCTCGGTGTGAGCCACGCGTGCGCGGGGTCACAGTCGGGGTTCGAGCACTCGAAGGCCCGCGAGGCGCCGGAGCGGCGCGCTGACCTGCATGGTCGCGAGCCCGTCGTGTGGCCGACCTGCGGATTTGACGCACTGTTATCCGTCGCGTAACTTTTGTCGAGTCAGAGCGACACGGACACGGACCGAGACCGCAAGGCCTCGATCACCGGCTCCGTAGATCATCTGACATCCTGGTCACCGAAGAGTTCGAGTCTTGACTCGGCTCCGTGCGGCTGGCTAGGCTGGAACGGTTGCCCCGGATCCTCCTGCTTCGTGTGGGTGGTGGTGGTGTGTGCGTGTTCTTTGAGAACTCAACAGTGTGTCGATGAATGTCAGTGCCAATATTTTGTTTT